>CAVYTF010000009.1:0-456200 GCA_963771435.1 uncultured Bacteroidota bacterium
TTATGTATCATATTCCTTCAACTCATCGTATTGCTAATTAGCTGCTCTGTAATTTATCAATAATTAATTTCTTCTCGTTCTCGGAAAGAGAAAGCTGGATATGATCTTGAAGGTCTTTTGCCACCTTGGTTATTATCTTATTTTGCTTCGCAAACAATTTGCATAAGCCGCAAATACCCAGGTGTTGCCATAGCTGTAGCTGTTGCCCGAAGGTGAGCTTCCCTTCTTCTTTTTTTGAAATAAATTCTGTTGCCTCTTTGCAACTGATCGTCATCTTTATCATGCTCCTCTATTTTGTAAACCAGTTTTTTTCAAGGCAGCTGCGCAATTGCAGCTTGGCGCGATGCAGCAGCACCCAGTAATTAGACGGCGTTATGCCAAGCGCCTTACATATTTCTTCACTCTCAAGGTCGTCCAGGTATTTCATAGAGAAAACATTCGCTTGCATTTCCTTCAACCGCTTCCTGCAGCTATCCAGCACCGTATAAAATTCTTTCCGTTCTATATTTTTTGGTTCATCAGCCTTCCAGTCTTTTGGCGCGGCATTGGCCATCCAGTGACTGTCCTCATCAAAAAAAGCATCCTCCCCAGCCTTGTCAGAAAAGTTTTCGGTCAGCCGCGTAGATGCTTTGCGGTAATGGTCAATGATCTTATTTTTCAAAATAGTAAACAGCCAGTTCTTTTCAGATATCTCCCCTTTAAAATTTTCCGCGTTGCGCCATGCCGCCAAAAAAGTGTCCTGCACAAGGTCTTTGGCCAGGTCAGCATCGTTCACGCGCGGCAGCGCAAAGCGGTACAGCATATCCCCGTAATTATTCACCCATCTTTCTGCGTTAAGGCTTGCCATTCGTCAAAGTTCACTATTTATTTTTTCATCCATCCCATTAATATATTCTTCAATGACCCTTGGGTAATTCGCATGTTCCAGCGCGTGTATCTTTTTTGCCAGCGATTCAGCCGTATCGTCTTTGTCAACACTGCAGATCGCCTGAAAAATTACCTTTCCATTGTCATATTCCTCATCCACCAAATGGATCGTGATGCCGCTTTCTTTATCTCCTGCTTTTAATACAGCTTCATGAACCCGCTCTCCATACATTCCCTTACCACCATATTTTGGAAGCAACGCAGGATGAATGTTGATGATCTTGCCGGGATAGGCACTGATCAGCGACACAGGCATTTTCCATAAGAATCCGGCAAGAATGATCAGGTCAATTTTTGCATCCTGTAATTCCGGCAAGTAAGCATCCGCATGAAAAAATCTTTCCTTTTCAATAAATAAAACAGGTATTTTATGGCCCCGTGCAATATCTACCACCCCTGCGCCGGGTCTATTGCACACAATTAAACAAACTTTTGCCATTTCGCTATCGGAAAAATGCTCAATTATCTTCCTGGCATTACTTCCTGCGCCGGAGGCAAAAATGCCAAGCTGTTTAACTGTTTTTTGCTGGTTCATGCCTGTTTTCTGCTTGTAAACTTACTGTTTATGTCTTTTTGGTGTTTCCCCGTTGAGAAAAGTGGCCTACCTTTTCTCTGCGGGTAGTCCCCTGTGCGTTCAGGTACATCCCTTTTCTGGTCAGGTAGCTCCCTTTTTCTAAAAGGTACGTCCCTTTTTTCATCGGGGACTACCTTTCGTCTCCAGGTACGCCCCTTTTTCCTGCGGGTACTTCACTTTTCTGCGCAGGTACCTACCTTTTCTGTATGGGTAAGGCCTTTTACGCTACAAAGCCTCACTTTTTTGTATTAAGATCGTCTCTTTCCCTTTCGGGTGAAGGCTATGCTCTTTCATTTCGTAAACCCGGGTTATACTATGAATTTTAATTTTTATCGGTAATAAGGCTTTATCATAAAATAAACCACCGGCCCTGTTACTGCAACATACAGCCAAAGCGGCCAGGTATATTTTGCCAGTTTTTTATGTAGTGGGAATTCTGCCGTCAGTGCGCGGTAAGCCGTAAACAAAATAAATGGCAGAATAATAGCCGCTAAAAAAATATGGGTAGATAATATGATAAGATAAACGGTGCGCAGGCTGCCAACAGCGCTTTTTTCCGCATCGCTTAAAACGCCATCATGGTTGCTGTCGCCAAAAACCGCATCGCCGGATAGCAACCTATGCGTGATGTACGAAAGCAGGAACAGGACGGAAAGAACCAGCGCGGTAAGCATAATATTTTTGTGCAGCAGGTAGCGGCCATGCAGCACTGCATAAAGCGCGGCAAGAAGCAGCAACGCCACAACGCTGTTAACCACTGCATTGAAAGCAGCGAAAATATTGGGGTCAAATCCCGGGTGGATATTCAGCTTAAACCGCCCGAGCAAAACAACCGCGGCAAATACCACAAATGAAAAAGTGAAAATGAGCACCCTTGCTTTAGGATCATTTTTTTTTAAAACCGGCGCTAAGGGGTTTTGGTTCATGGTTTCTTTTTAAAAATAAAAAATAGGCCGACGATAACGATAATGAATGTAGCGAGGAAAAACAGGCTCATGGCTTTGGGGTCGAACGGCAGCGGTGAGGGATGGCTTGCATTATTTTCCATCATTAACAGGCCAACGTCATGCGCCAGCTTGTTCAGCGAATTGGAGTCGAGGCCGTCGTAATAGCCGCGCACAACGTAATACTGATCCAGCAGTACAAACCGGCTGGTATGCACAAAGTTAGGATCTATCGGTTCTGTGGAAAATTTATCAACCTTCAATTCCTGGAAGGCGAAATTGTCAATGGAGTCTTTATTTCCTGTGAGGAACCACCAACTGTCGTGCTTTGCGCCAAACCTGTCTGCATACGCTTTTAGGCGTGCACCGGAATCCCTTTCCGGGTCAATAGAAAAAGAAAGGAATTGGGCCACGCTGCTGTCAAGCGGCTGCATTGGGTCGCCACCTTTTAAAAAGCCACGCTGCAGCATGGCCATATTTTTTGTAAGCGTCGGGCAAATAGAAGCGCAGCTTGTAAAGAAAAAATCCATGATGATGGCTTTTCCTTTAATGTCGTACAAACTTACTGTATCCCCCAACTGGTTCACCAGCCTGATGTTTGCCGTTGTGTGCCAAATGCTGTCGTCTGTTTGATTGCCGTCTTTTATAATGCTTGTGACGCTGTCAAGTAAATATTTTCGTGGCATTATAACTGCCTTGCCACTTTCATACTTCACAAGAAAATAACTAACCAGTGGAATAAGCAAAGCTACACATAATGCAAGAAGCGCTTTTTTAGTCATCTAATTTTTTATAAAAAAACCACCGCTTTGAGCGATGGTCACTGAAATAAATCTAATTTGTATAAAATACTTTCAAAATAAATTATCGCTGTTCCGGCGTTAGCTTTTTCGGCTCTTCGCGGGGAGGCGCTTGTTCGTGAGTCCTTGCTTTATATTCAGGATTGTACCTGTTGCGAAGTTTATTATAAGAATCCCCATCACTTAAGAAAGCAATAATGAACCATACAAATAAAATTAGCGGCACTACAATGGTCATAATAAGATTCCTCACTTCATGCTTCAGGTGCATAAAATAACCAACAATATAAAATGCTTTTGCAAGCATTAATATGATGATCGCCCCTTTAATAAAATGCTTTGTTCCTCCGTCAGGCATACCCATCATGCTAAAGCCTAAAGCAAGTTCAAGCAAAGTAAGCACAGTTAAAATAAGGGTTACTTTCAAAATTTCTTTTGTTCCCCCACCAGCCTCATGCTGCTCATGTGGCATTGCTACTGTTGAATGATCCATTCTGATTATTTTTCTTTGAAAATTTTAAATAAGGTAAAAGCAAGTAAATACAAACACCCAAACCAGATCTACAAAATGCCAGTAGAAGCCAGCTTTTTCAATCATCAGGTAATGACCTTTCCTTTCAAAAGATCCGCCCAGCGTCATTATCAGCATAATAGTATTTATTACTACTCCCGAGAATACATGAAAGCCATGGAAGCCCGTTATAGTAAAAAAGAAATTAGTAAAGTTTGTTGTGGAAATGTGTTCCATCCGCATTAGGAAGGGGTTGCGGCCCCACCATGCGCCTTCATTAAATAGATGAGTCCATTCCCATGCCTGGCAACTTAAGAATGCAAGCCCTCCCAAAATTGTCAGTACCAGGTAAATTACAACTTTATTTTTCTGCATTTTGTGCCCTGCATGAACGGCTAATACCATGGTAACAGAACTGATGATCAAAATGAAAGTCATAATACTTACAAATATCAACGGAGCTGGAGAAGAACCAAAAGGTTTGAAAGGATAAGAGCTGAATACTTCATTCGGGTTAGGCCACCCGTTTGTTGCAAAACGTGTGGTACCATAAGCAATAAGCAAAGCGCCAAAAGTAAAGGAATCGCTCATTAAAAAATACCACATCATCAATTTGCCATATTCTACTTTGAAAGGGCTTTTGCCGCCGTTCCAGAGTTTTGCTTCTGCCGCTACAGTTGTTGTTGCCATTTGTTTAGATAATGTTTCGTTGCAAATTTATTGGTAGATGTTTAAATAAACAGAATTATTCTTAATTTTTTTATGAGCCTATCAAATTAAAAAATATAAATAGATATATCCATAAAATATCTACAAAATGCCAATAGATGCTGACGATCTCAATTGGCACGCTGTTATAATTTTTTAGCCTTGTATTGAACGCTCTGAAAAAAATGATAAGCAACGCTATTGCTCCTCCTAAGACATGCAGTACATGCAGCCCTGTAATAATAAAAAGAAAAGATGCAGAGGGATTGCTTCCCTGTCCGAGCAACTGCACGCCATTTTTTTGCAGGTCAAAGAAACCAATACATTGCATAATACTGAAAAGCACCCCCAGTATTGCTGTTATTGATATTAATAACCTGTATCGTTGCATTTCGCGGGCCTTAAAAGATCTTAAAGCAAGATAAACGGTTAGGCTGCTCAACAAAATAACCCCTGTAGAATACCAGAAAATTATGGGCATGGAAAAAACAAACCAGTTCGCCTGGCTGCGGCGTACCATATACGCACTTGTTAATCCGGCGAACATCATTATTATCGCAGCAATAGCCACCCACAAAACAAATTTCTGTGGATGTATTTTCCCTCTGCTTCCAAATACCGCATTTTTTGATTGCTCTGTTTTTATTTCTTTCATACTATTCTTACAAATAAAAATATCAAGTTTTTTATTCCCCTACCTATTGTAAATGTGGGTACACTTTATCGGCAAGCAAGGATAGAAACACAACGGGTAAATAAATATAACTGCTAAACATCACCCTGCGCGCGGCTTTGGTGTCCATGTCTATATATAATCTTACGCATTGCAACACTATAAATAAATTACAAGCCAGCACTATCCAAAAGCTTATTTGCCCGCTCATATTAAAATAAAAGGGAAGCATCCCTATGGGCACCATCAGCATTGCATATAAAATTGCCTGTATGGCTGTGACCTTTGTCGGGCCTTTATCACTTGGCAACAATTTAAAGCCTGCTTTCGTATAATCATTATGTGCAACCCATGCAATTGCCCAGAAATGCGGAAACTGCCAAAGAAACTGGATGGCAAACAATATCCATCCACCGCTGCTGAAATCATTAGTCGCTGCTACCCAGCCTATCAAACAGGGAAGTGCCCCTGGAAAGGCGCCAACCAAAACAGAAATGGAGCTTACTTTCTTTAATGGCGTATAAATAAATGCGTATAAAAATAAACTGAAAGCAGAAAGAAACGCCGAGGCAAGATTAAAGCATACGAACATCATTATTACGCCTATCGATCCCGATACAATCGCAAAAATATATGCTGACTGCTGGCTCATACGTCCGCTAGCGACAGGCCTTTTTGATGTACGCTTCATCATGGCGTCCGTATCTTTCTCTACTGCCTGGTTAATAGCGTTGGCGCTAGCAGTCACCAGCATCCCTGCTATGAATAGTTCAATTATTTTAACAAGAGTATCAATGTTATTGACAATTATGTCCGGCGCGAGCAGGTAACATACAACACAGGAAAAAACTACAGTAAAGCTTAAAGTGAACTTTGAAAGCTGCATATAATCTTTCACTTTGAGAGATAATTTAAGCGGGAAAGAATTTTGCTGAGGGGTATTCAATGCGCTGATCATTATTGAAGGGGCAAAGTTAAAGCATCCTTCAGGATAACGGTGGCCTATAGTGTTTAATTATATGGAAAAGCAATAATGGCAGTGGAGATGAAGAAGGATATGCTTATTGTGTATAAGTGGGGGTGAGTGGGCTTTAGGTGGGAATTGAGTGGGAACCTGAATGGAGTTACTATGGAATTGCCACAGGGTTTTTAAGGCGAAAAAAAGCATTTTAGGGTGAAAATATATAAGAACTCCTTAGGATCTCTGAATAATTGTCAGGTTGTGGTTGTAGATCAGAAAGAGGGTTCCTTGTACAAAAAGAGGATCTTGACCCTTATTTTTAGTGTTCTTTTGTTTTTTTATCATTAATGACAAATGATACATCTCTTATGCTGTGGCAGGGTTTTGTTTAGTATTATTTTAAAAATTAATTTGCTTCCTGTTTTTAAAATCATTTCCTGTGTATAATACTTCTTTTAAAACACCAATGCCCCGATCGAATCAGGGCATTGGGTAAATATAAATTAAGGATGGATTTGTTAATGGCTTGTTTCTTCTGCGCCTATAGGAACGTTTTGAGCTATAAATTCGTTGCCATCTTTTGCATAATCATAAGCCCAACGATGTACTTCAGGATCTCTCCAGGCCAGTTGCCATGACCGGGGCGAATCGGGGCTGTCCACTCAAGGGTATTAGAGCCCCAAGGGTTTTGAGTGGTTACTTTTCTGCCATTCCATATAGAATAAAAGAAGTTGAGGAGGAATAAGATCTGGGTAGCATACACGACCATTGCTACAATGCTTATGAACCTGTTGAGGCCGCCAAACTGGTTAAAACTTACCCAGTTGCTGAAATCATAATAGCGGCGGGGCATGCCAGCAAGCCCTTCGTAGTGCATAGGCCAGAAAATAAGGTATGCGCCGATCATTGTTATCCAGAAATGAATGTATCCTGAATGTACTGTTCAGGTATCGCCCAAACATTTTCGGATACCAGTGATATATGCCGGCAAACATGCCAAACATAGACGCTACGCCCATTACAATGTGGAAGTGGGCAACTACGAAATAAGTATCGTGCAAATGAATATCCAGCGCTGAATTGCCAAGAAAAACGCCCGTTAACCCACCAGAGATAAAGAGGCTTACAAAGCCAATGGCAAACATCATCCCAGGAGAGAAGCGGATGTTTCCACGCCACAAAGTGGTTAGCCAGTTGAATACCTTAATTGCCGAAGGAACCGCAATAAGCAGGGTCAGCAATACGAATATAGATCCGAGGAAGGGGTTTAACCCGGTTACGAACATGTGATGCGCCCAAACAAGAAAGGAAAGGATGGCAATTGCGAATAATGAGCCAACCATTGCCATGTAACCAAATATAGGTTTGCGGGCGTTCACGGATATTATTTCAGAAACCATTCCTAAAGCGGGCAGCAAAATTATATATACTTCCGGATGGCCAAGGAACCAAAATAAGTGCTGGAAAAGGATGGCGCTACCGCCCTCATTAGGCAAAGCACCTACTCCATTCACAAAAATATCAGAGAGATAAAAACTGGTTCCAAAATTTCTGTCAAAAATCAATAAAATAAGCCCTGATAATAATACGGGGAAAGATAATACACCAAGCACAGCAGTAAAGAACAAAGCCCAAATGGTCAACGGTAACCTGGTCATGCTCATTCCTCTTGTGCGCATGTTAAGGATGGTAGTAATATAATTTAACCCCCCCAGCAAAGAAGAAATTACAAAGAGCGCCATTGAGATTATCCATAAGTCCATGCCTCGTCCAGAGCCAGGAGAAGCATCTTTTAATGCACTAAGAGGGGGATACGCTGTCCATCCTCCGCTAAATGGGCCGGTTTCTACAAATAGAGAGGAGAGCATTACCACACTTGCCATAAAGAAAAACCAATAACTAAGCATATTTAGAAACGGCGAGGCCATATCGCGTGCGCCAACCTGAAGAGGAATTAAATAGTTAGCAAATGTGCCGCTTAACCCTGCCGTTAACACAAAAAACACAAGCACCGTACCGTGCGTGGTAACTAAAGCATAATATGCTTCGGGGCTTATGTGCCCATTTGGCGCCCATTTGCCCAAAAGTGTTTCTAAAAAAGGGAAGCTTTCGTCAGGATATGCCAGTTGAAGACGAAACAAAACAGACATCAGGCCGCCTAAAACAGCCCAGATCATCCCTGTGATAAGGAACTGTTTTGCAATTGTTTTATGATCCTGGCTGAAAACATATTTGCTGACAAATGATTGATGATGTTCATGGTGGCCATCATGATGTTCTTCTGTATGGACTGCGGCACCCGCACTTGTTTGTAAAACCGCTTCGTTACTCATATCAATTCTTTTAAAACAATATTATTTATATAACGCTGTTGTGAAATGCCTGTTGCATTTGTTTTACAGTTTTGCTTTTTTAGTTGATGCAGCCGGCTTTATAAGCGCCAGCTTCTTTGTGGTATCTGTTGAAGAAACAATAGTTGCCGTTTTTAGGTTTGCCGGATCTTTATCTGGAAAGGCAGTGAAATATGCCGGCTTTTGTTTTGCCATCCAAATATCAAATTCTTCCTGGGTTACCACTTTTATCAACCCCCGCATTGAATAATGCCCGTTGCCGCACATCTGATCGCAACTTATTTCATATTCAAAATCAGGATTGTTGGTTCGGTCTTTCATTTCTTTTGTGGTGTATATTGGCGTAAACCACATGGTTGTAGGTATTCCGGGCACAGCATCCATCTTCATCCTGAAGTGGGACAGGCCTACATCGTGTATAACGTCCCTGGAACCAATAATTAGCTTTACCGGCTTATTTTTAACCACATAAAGCGCTTCTGAAGTAACAATATCATCGTATCCGTCCGGGTCTGCTTTCAGGTTTAATGCAGCACTGTCGCGCCACAAAAGCCCCAATTGGTTCCCGGCAGCTTCATCAATTACTTTGTAATATTTTTTCCCAAATATTTTATCCTGACCGGGATAGCGATAGATCCAATTGAATTGCTTTCCGGTAATTTCTACCTGTAGCGCAGTTGGAGGTGCCTCCCCTGTAAAGCTAAACCAGTTGCGCAAGCCAATTACAACTAAAATAGTCAAGGCGATCGCAGGAACAACTGTCCATATTAATTCTAATGTATTGTTGTGTGCAATAAATTGTGCTTTGCGTTTTTCTGTTGCCTGGTATTTAAATGCAAACCAAAACAAGGCAATCTGCGTGATAAAAAAAACAATACCTGTAATGACAATCGTCCACATAAACATGCTGTCAACTCTCTGACCCTGAACGCTTGCCGCCCCTTGCGGAAACAATGTTTTGGGATAGAACATTGAATTACACCAATAAACACCGATAAGACCTAAAATTAAAAAAGAGATCATTAAGAAGCCATTGATCTTATTATGCTGCTTAAATGCTCTTTCTTCTCCTTTCAGCACAGCCACATATTCCCCAGCCTTGGCAATTTGAAAAATAACCAAGAACACAAGTACGATTACTGCGATGGTAAAAAACATTGACATGATGCTATCTTAATTTTCTATTCGTAAATCAATAAATTCTATGTTCTTAATATTATGTATAATGAATAATGCTTTCTTTGAGGAAAGGATGATATTTGGGAACAAGCGGCTTTTTTGCCAAAGCCCTTGCCACAAAAAATATCATTATACCAATATATAAAGCTGCAATACCAAAGTCTAACCAACTCAATGTCACCTGATTTTTAGAGATACTCCCCATTGTCATTTGGTAAAAGTCGATCCAATGGCCAAAGAGGATAAGCACAGCCATAAAAACCATTAAGGTATAATTTCTTTTTGCTGCGCGCTTCATTAAAATAAGCAGCGGGCAAACGAAATTGATAATTAAATTTAAAAAGAATATGCCTTTATAAGCCCCCTGAACACGTGATTTAAAATAAATAGTTTCTTCAGGGATATTTGCATACCAGATAAGCATATACTGGGAGAACCATAAATACGTCCAGAAAATAGAAAATGCGAACATGAACTTTCCAAGGTCATGCAAATGCTCTTCATTTGTATATCCTAAGTATCCTTTGTTTTTCATATAGATCACCCATAGAACGATCAGGCTTACCCCGGAAACAAAAGAACTTGCAAAAGTGTACCAACTATACATGGTGCTATACCAATCAGCGTCAAGGCTCATCATCCAAAACCAGGGAACGGTTGAACCAACGGTTAAGCCAAACCATACGATAAATAATGAAGCTGTGACAGTATTGCGCCATACAAAGCTTTTGCCGGGTTCTTCTCCTCTCAAAGAAGCTTCATCCGCTTCGCTGCTTAACTTACGCATTCTTGCACCAAGCAAAGACCACAATCCAATTGCCAAAACCGACCAAATAATAAAAAATGGAGGATTAAGAAAACCAAGCTTTCCCTTCAACTCTTTATCATGGCCTTTCCTGATCGCATCTGCATCCAGCCATTGATAAATGTGCGTATTATGAGAAATGAAAACCACATAAACAAAAACAAGCAATGTTATAGAACCAAAAATGGGAACCATAACAGAAATGGCTTCCGGCACGCGGCGAAAAGTTGTTTGCCAGCCCCCCATTGCTAAGGTAGTAGCACAAATAAAAAACATGCTGGCATTGCAAATAAGCGTAAAGAAAATGCTGTTGTACATTATCGTGCCCCAAAAGATCGCTTTTTCCTGTTCATCTCCGCTGAAGCCTTTTGTAACAAGCCCAACAATAAAAGCCAACAGGCCGATGCCAATTAGTGCAAAAGACCATGTCTTTAATTTTGCAGGAATTTCAAATTGTTCTTTAATTGATGCCATTGTTCTTTTCTTTTTATCCTCCTCCGCCGCTCTTGCAAAGCAAAAGGACCGAATAGAATTATTTTTTTGTCGTTGCCGTGCTATCCTTTGCAGGCGATGCACTTGCGGCCGCTTCTGCCTGTTTTGATTTTATATAATGAATGATCATCCAGCGTTGTTTACGGCTTAATTGAGAAGCGTAGCTTCCCATCAGATTCTTTCCGTACATGATGGAATAATACATTTGCCCGTCCGGCATTGCTGCATATTTCGCATCGCCAACTAAAGCCGCCGGCTTTGCAGGAAATGGACCATTGCCGTCTTTATATAAAGGGCCATTGCCATTCAACGCTACACCATGACAAATGGCACAGTTCACTAAAAACAATCTTTCACTTTCTTTCATATCCAAAGAATCCAATGGCGGTAACGGATTTGGAATAAGCTTAGCTGCAACATAATTAGCCGTATCTCCCTGTGCATCTTTTGCCACTAAAAAAGGCATTTCTTCTCCTCTTGCCACAGTACCGGCAACAGGCAGGTTGTTATAAAATATTTTACCCCCGGCCTCTAATGTATCCGTTGTAAACCTCATTGAATCTCTTTCTGCATAAGTTTCGAATGCGCGGCTGTACGCCATATCGGGCATATAAATAGTCCCGGGATTCCGTCTCACATCACTGCAACTCTGCATTAGAATAACTGCTGCAAAAAAAGATAAGATAACTACTTTTTTCATCATTTTTTTAATTCAGATTATGCAACTTCAACAGGCCTGTCTATAATTAATTTCTGTTCTTTATCATATGTTCCAATCCACCATCCCGGCTCTGCATCCTGTACTTCTACATCTACCGCACCACTTGCCTTTAAAAACCCCACCAGATCAGCAACATTTGTTTTTGGTGTGCATTCTATTACCATTACAATCAGATCATCCGTTGCACGAGCATTAAAAACATGCTTTTTTACGAATGGGGACATTTGACACAAATAACAAAATGTAAGAACCATCCCTACAGCAGCAAACAATACCGTTAATTCAAAGGTAATAGGGATCCATGCAGGCAGATCAAAGTGTGGCTTGCCATCATAGTTTAAAGGCCAGTCCACATTAAAGATCCAGCCTATCCCGCTAAGTGCTGTAGCCGTCCCTGTAATTCCATAAATAAACCCGGCAGTATGCAGGCTTGTTTCTTTTAGCCCCATAGCGTGGTCTAAACCATGAATAGGAAAGGGAGTGTAAACATCATGAATTTTATATCCTGCGGAACGAACCTTTTTCACGGCAGGAAATAAAACCACTTCGTCATCAAAGCTCCCAACAACAAACTTCTTTTTTGCCATAATTTTTATTTATGTCCGCAAACCATAGTAAAAAGCAATACTTTCTCTTTCAACCTCTTTTCTAATGCGCGTACTCATGTGCAAATTCTTCCGCTCCTTCTGATTCTATATTTCCCATCCTGCCTTTATAGTTATCCCCCGTCTGTTTTAAAATATGTTTGATCTCTGCCGTTGCGATCACTGGAAAATATTTTGCAAAAAGGAAAAAGCAGGTAAAAAACAATCCAAATGTACCCAGATAAAATCCCACTTCCCATATCGTTGGCCTGTAATATGTTGACCAGGCAGAAGGCAGGTAGTCGCGGAAAACCGATGTTACAATAATAACAAATCGTTCAAACCACATTCCCACATTTACAATGATACTCATAAAAAAAGTAACAGTAAGATTCCTCCTCAATTTCCTAAACCAAAAAATTTGTGGGGATAATACATTACAGGTCATCATTCCATAATAGGCCCAGCCATAAGGGCTGAATAAGTTGGCACGGCTATAAAAAAATGCATACCCTTCATATTTATTCTGGCTATAAAAAGCCATGAACAATTCTGTTAAGTATGCGCAACCAACTATAGACCCGGTCAGGACAATTACTTTATTCATCGCTTCAATATGCCCAAGGGTAATATAATCTTCGAGCGAAAAAACCTTTCTCACAATTAACAAAAGGGTCTGCACCATCGCAAACCCGGAGAAGATAGCACCGGCAACAAAGTATGGCGGAAATATGGTTGTATGCCATCCCGGAACAACTGAAGTGGCAAAGTCAAAAGATACTATTGTATGAACAGATAATACCAGTGGCGTTGCCAGGCCTGCAAGTACTAATGACAGGGATTCATGCCTCTGCCAGTGTTTGGTTGAGCCGCTCCAACCAAAGGAGGCAATGCCATAAAACCATTTACGGAGTTTTGTTTTTGCCCTGTCGCGAATCATTGCCAGGTCAGGCAGCAATCCTGAATACCAAAATAACAACGATACGGTGAAGTATGTCGATATCGCAAACACGTCCCACAACAAAGCTGAATTAAAATTGATCCACACGGGGCCACGGGAGTTAGGATAAGGAAATATAAAGAAACATAACCAAACTCGTCCCATATGCCATATAGGAAATTGGCCTGCACAAATTACAGCAAAAATTGTCATGGCTTCTGCCGCACGGTTAACTCCCGTTCTCCATCCCTGCCTGAATAATAAGAGGATAGCAGAAATTAGTGTTCCGGCGTGCCCGATACCGATCCACCACACAAAATTAGTGATGTCCCAGCCCCAGCCAACCGTCCTGTTCAAATTCCATTGCCCGACCCCATAAACTACTTCCCTGTATACGCTGTAAACCCCAAAACACAATAGCGCTACAGAAATAAAAAAGCCGATGTACCATAACTTGCTTGGCTTCGCTTCTATTGGCCTGCAAATATCTTCAGTGACCTGGTGATAATTTTTATTGCCGGTAACCAACGGTTCTCTAAGCTGTGATTCGTATCTTAATAATGACATGTGGTTTTCGTTATTTTAAACTCTATTTTTAATAGATATTTATTTTTTTATTCCGGTTTAACCTTCTGCTTCCGTCAGTTCTTCAATATTTCTAACCTTGACAAGATAATTTACATTGGGCAAAACATGCAACTGTTCTAGGGAGTGAAATACCCTTAAATGATTATCTACTCTTTCCTTTACAATAGCACTTTTGCTGTCATTAATATTTCCAAAAACAATAGCATCTGCCGGGCAAGCCTGTTGGCAAGCTGTTTTTACATCTGTATCATTCTCGCCACTTTTAAGTGGGCGGCTTTCTTTTTTAGCTTTCAATTTTCCTTCCTGTAAACGCTGAACACAGAAAGTACACTTTTCCATTACACCACGGCTCCGTACAACAACATCAGGGTTTAACACCATCCTTGTCAGATCATCATTCATATCATGAACTACCGGATCTAAAACACCTGTTATTGTCTGATCTTGGTTATTAGGAAAGCTATCCGCTCCTGTGTAATCCGCCCAGTTAAACCTTCTTACTTTAAAAGGGCAGTTATTGGCACAATAACGCGTTCCGATACAGCGGTTGTATGCCATTTGGTTTAGGCCTTCACTGCTGTGATTGGTAGCGCCAACGGGGCATACATTTTCGCAGGGTGCATTATCACAATGCTGGCACATCAACGGTTGAAATACAACTTTTGGATTTTCAGGGTCGCCACTGTAATAGCGGTCGATCCTTATCCATGCCATATCATGAAAACGCAGCACTTCGCTTTTGCCCACAACAGAAACATTATTTTCCGCCATACAGGCCACCACGCAGGCGCTGCATCCGGTACAGGTATTCAGGTCAACACTCATCCCCCAGTGGATCCCGGGTTTGTCATAATATTTATAAATAGTGCCCTGCTTTTCAAAATCCGCAAGTCCGCCAAATGGTGCCAGTTCTTTTTCCCTGTCGTCTAAAACAGCGCTTGGCTCTTTTTTAAAATCCGCAAACGTCATTTCCTTCATCACTTCCGTACGCGTGCCCTGCGGCGTCGTATATACACTATGCGTTTGAGTTATCGCAACTTTATAGGTATCTCCCGTTGGCTTATCAATTGTAACATTATAATTTTCAAAGCTCACGGCACTTCCGTTCATGCTTGCAAACATGAAAACATTTTGACCTGAATTTGCAGCCGCCTTCCCGATTTTTTCAGTACGCCCATAACCTAACGCAATTCCGATCGTATCAGGTTGCACCCCGGGAACAATGATCGCCGGCAACAAAACGGTCTTGCCGTTTGCCGAGACCTTCACAATTTTTCTATCAGGATGTACCTCATAATCATCAGCATCGCCGGCTCTTGATATATCAATGTTCAGCAATGTTTTTGCCATTGCAGGAGAAACGATCACATAATTATCCCATGTTGCTTTCGTAACAGGGTCTGACAATTCCTGCAACCACGGATTGCTCGTGCCATTTATTCCCGTTCCAACCTTTTGATAAAGGAACAATTCATTTTTGCCCCCTTTTGGCGCACTATTTATTGCAGATGTTGCAGCAGCAACTCCGCCCGAATTAAACGCCGTTGCAGCAACTGCAATTGCAGGAACAGAAGGGTTAATAACCCCATTTTGCAACGCCAGGTCCCAGGCAGCTTCGCCCCCCGCATTTTTTGTTATCCAGTATTGTTTCACAAAAGCCGCATATTCTGTAGCACCACCGCTCCATTTCAATAAACTATCCTGCCATTGTCTCGTTTTAAACAATGGATTGATTGTTGGTTGAAGTAACGAAAAATACCCTGTTTTTGGTTCCGCATCACCCCAGCTTTCAAGATAATGATGGTCGGGAACCACATATTTACAAAGCTGTGTTGTTTCATCAGCTTTCGGATTAAAAGAAACCGTAACCTTTACTTTACTTAACCCATCAGTAAATTTCTTACTGTCAAACCATGTATATGCAGGGTTTGCGCCATAAATAAGTAACGCGCCTACCGATCCCGCATTCATATCGTCAATCAGTTTCGCAAGATCCGCATCAACACCTTGTTTGTAATTAAGTGTTGCGCTCCAGTCAATTGTTTTGCCGTTTGCACCCAAGGCCTCGTTAATTGCATTTACAATTATTTGAACATTCGGGTCGTTGCTTCCGCAAACAACCAATGCGCTGCCTTTATTATCGGTTAATGATTTTGCTGCTTTTGCAATACCTGCTTTTAATTTATGCATCGCTGATTCCGCTTACGCCTTGCCGTTAATTGCATTTAATAAAGCCAAGCACAACAGCTCCTTGTTCAGAAGGTTTGTGCAAATATTTCTCATCAGCATTTGCATCCGGTCAAACTCAGCACACTTTCAAAATGAATGTGCTTGGTCATTGCAGGATTTTTTTCATTTATCCTTTTCCCTGGTGCATATTGTTTTGTAAATTCAATAGGGCTTAACCAAGTCCCAAGAAAATCTGCTCCAATGCTTACAATTACTTTTGCATTATCAAACCGGTAAGATGGAATGGCTTTTTTGCCATAACTAGCTTCATTTGCAAGTAACATTCCTGTATAAGAAACAGCATCATACATTACATGCCTGCTGCCTGGATATTTAGCTAAAAACTGAGCAATAACTTGTAGGTCGTAGGAGAATTCACAGTGCTTGTCAACAGAACGATCGGTGCCACCCGATCCTGCAAGCGCTTCTCCAACTGATTTATCAAATAGCTTCAAAAGTTACTTCATTATTACTTGATCGTGGGGTATCGAAGCCTCGCCAGATCATACAGATCAAGCACAGAGGCCTGTACTCTTGCAGAAGTTCCTCCTTTGGTTATTGGCGAAAGTTCATTTCCTTCTATTTTTATCGGCCTGCCGTCTCTCACCTTGGCTAAAACGCTTACAACATCTCCATCCTGAACATAAGTAGTAGCATAATAATTAGCAACACCCGGAACAATATCTTCGGGTTTATTAGCAAAAGGAATAGCCCTTTTTACAGGTATCTCACAGCTTGCCGCCAATGCTGCTGCTGCAGTACTGAAGCCAAGATATTTTAGGAAATCCCTGCGTGGTGTCGCGGCTTTAAGAAGATTGCTGTTTTCCTCCACTTCAAAAGGAAGCTCTTCACGGAACTCGTCTTTTGAAGATTGCTGAAACTCTCCTGAATCTCCTCATTTCGCCAAAACTTTGCCAATGCTTTATTTCGCTCATAATTTATACTATTGATTGCCTCCTATAATAAACCAGGCAATTTTCGCTTGAATTAATAATGACATTTCTGGCATTCGGTACCTCCAATATCCTCCACAGTTACACTATCTCTTTTTCCAGTTCTCAGGTCTTCATGATATTTCTCGTAAATGCTGTAAAACCCATTGTCTTTAAAATTCACTTTTGTGGTACGGTGGCAGTTAACACACCATCCCATACTCAGCGGTGCGAACTGTTTCACCTCATCCATCTTTTGTATCTCTCCGTGGCAGGTTTGGCATTGCACTTTTCCTGCAACCACATGTTGTGAATGGTTAAAATAAACATGGTCAGGTAAATTATGTATCCTTGTCCATGCTATAGGCTTTGCTTTAGTAGCATCCCATGGCTGGCCAAAAGTAAACCCTGCGTATTTATAAAGTTTCTGTATTTCTCTCGTGCCGTCCACTTCTTCTCCTTCCCCATTATAAATTTTAGGGCCTTTATATTCGTTGATCGCCATGTGGCAATTCATACAAATATTTACAGAAGGGATTGTCGCTTGTTTCCCTTGGTAAGTCCCTACATGGCAATACATACAATTTATCTGGTTAATGCCTGCATGAACTTTATGAGAATAAAAAATGGGTTGAACAGGTTCATAATCCTGGCTGCGGCCTAACCCGATTGCTCCTTGTGCGGTAAGATAGCCGCCAACAAGGAACAACACCGCTATTATTAAACCTATATATGTTTTATTTCTCCAGAACGGCACCGGCTCCATACTTGGCACGCCGGCCTTATCATCAGCAAGCTTTTTCAGGCTGCTGTTTATTTGCAGTAATGTCAATGCAACAATAGCAAGAATTAAAGTTAAAATACCAAAAAGTAAAGTATTGTCATTCCCCTTTACCTCTCCGTTGGCTGTAGCGTTATCAGCTGGAGGAGGTGTTGCTGGTACAGATTTTATATAAGCAAGTATAGCATCAATATCAGCATCGCTCAGGCTTGGGAACAAAGACATATTTACATGTCCAAACTGGTTGTATAAATTAACAGCATATGCATCGCCGGTTGCACGAAAAGCGGCGTTATTATGGATCCACGCATGTAGGTTTTTCGTATTGTTGTGCCATCTCTCCTGAACTCCTGCCAGTGCAGGGCCTGTAAGCTGTTTATTAACAGCATGGCATTGAGCGCAATTATTAGAAAACAGAGTTTTCCCGTCCTGTGCAAAAAGATTATTTGTAAGGATTCGCTTAGAAAAATAATAAACAAAAGCGTTAGTCTTTGAACAGTTCTTTTATAATTGGTCATATTCTCCTGCAATTATTCGGAATTGGAAATTTTTCCTGACGGGGCAAAAATATGACACACGGTTGACAAACAATCATCCCTTTTAAAAATTTTTTTTATTTTCTTTAGGCTTTTTTCCATATCCTTATCAACTGCTGTTGATTAAATTTAAGTAAAAAGTTCAGCGGTGTTTGTCCTGCCCGAACAAAAAACTGAACAGAATTACAAATGCTCATTGTTATTCCATCTGCCCCACTTGCACAAAACCCAATGTTAGCGGTATTTTTCTTATCGCAAATTAATGGCATCCACCACTTTATCAATATTCATAGCGCCATAACTGAAAGTGTGTACTTGTCCATCGTCCAGCGTTAAAGCAACACTTTTATTTAAAAAGCTTTTCTTCACCTCAGTATTGGTAATACTGCTTTTTGGTATCAGTAAATAGCCTTTGCTGCCGCTTTCAATAAAGAAAAAAGAAGAGGCAATGCCCGCGGCAGGAATAGTGAAGCAGGGCATCAGTGAGGAAGATTCCGTTTGTTGTTTGATGGTCGCATTTCCCATTGAACTTGCCACCGCTGGGCGGAATGTTCAGAGCAGTGTTGCCAGGTATCTATCGCAGATTCATCGGGCGAAGGGGGGAAGTTTAATGCTGACATAAAGTTGTCCATTTGCGTTTGACATATCAAAGTTAACTCAGGTTTTTTAATTATCGCTAACGATCAATATTTGCTATGGGAGGGCAAGATTGTTCCGTCAGCCGGCAACCAACTCTTAACGCCTGCCTTCCTCCTGCTGGTCTGTAAATAGCGCAGCATAGTCTTAATATGGTTCAAATTCGCCTCCCTAATTATTAATTACCCTCCCAGTCCCGCTGCTTTGCTTATCTCCAGCATCCTTTGTATCGGCAGCAACGCTGCTTGTCTCAGCCCTTCCTCCATAAATATTTCAGGCAGTTCATACTTCATGCACAGGTACAGCTTTTCCAGCGTATTTAATTTCATGTAGGGGCAATCATTACACGCGCAGGCATTGTTGGGCGGCGCAGGAATAAATGTTTTTTCTGGAGCATCTTTTTGCGTCTGGTGCAGGATACCCGCTTCTGTAGCCACAATGAACTCCTGTGCCTCGTCTTTCACTGCAAATTTTAATAGCTCTGTGGTACTACCAATAAATTCTGCCTCTTTCAAAACAGATTCTTCGCACTCAGGGTGAGCAATAAGCTTTGCTTTTGGATGGCGTAGTTTTAGCTTGGTTATCTTTTCAAGGCTGAATATCTCATGCACCATACAGGCCCCGTTCCAAAGCACCATATCTCGCCCTGTCCTTTTGTTTAAATAGGCGCCAAGATTTTTATCTGGAGCAAAAATGATTGGTTGCTCAACAGGCAAACTTTCAATAATTGCCCTTGCGTTGCTGCTGGTGCAGATAATATCGCTCAGTGCTTTTATTTCAGCACTGCAGTTGATATAGGAAATAACAACATGGTCTGGATGTTTTAGTTTGAATTGATTAAACAGCGCCGCAGGTGCACTGTCCGCCAAAGAACAACCGGCTTTCAGATCAGGCAATAATACTTTTTTGGTTGGGTTCAGTATTTTAGCTGTCTCCGCCATAAAATGCACTCCCGCAAAAACGATCATATCCGCCTTAGTTTTTGCAGCCTGTTGTGCCAGGCCTAAACTGTCCCCAATAAAATCTGCCACATCCTGTATATCAGGCTCTTGGTAATAATGTGCAAGCAGCACGGCGTTCTTTTCTTTTTTCAGCCGGCCTATTTCAGAAAACAGGTCAAGCGATGGATCCAGGTCTATATCAAGAAACCCCTTTCGCTCTAATTCTCCTTTCGCCTTGGCAATGTTAATATCCATGGTAGTATTCTTATAATAATACTTTAATTTAAAAAAACTATTACTAATAGGGGTGTGAATATCTTGAAAAGTTTTTTATCCCCATCATGCAAAGTTAATTACAGCGGCCTTAGTACACAGAAATAAACAAACAATTCACAAAATGAAATGCACCAACGGTACGGATAAAACGATGTTGTACACAGGATGTTTATTTAGATAATAAGAATTTTATTTTTCATCAATTAACAAATAGTCCACTGTTAATTAAGAGGAGGAAAAATGTGCTGAGTTTGGTAAGCAATCCCCAAAACTGCAAAAACCGCTTTCTTATTCTATTTCTTTCCTCACAAAAAATAAATAATTGGGCACTTATACACTGGAAATAGCATTGTTAACATCATGCTGTTGGTTTATGTTTCACTATCGGATTGTAACGCAGAAAGGGTTTATATAACCATTGTTTCACAAAGAAAACCTCTCTTAAGAAATAGCAGCTCCCAAAATGAATAAGCTGCTGGGCTTTATTCGTCAAGCCCGGAACCAAAGCTTAAAATCTTTACTAAAGTTGAAGATAACAACTAAAAGCTAAATTGAAAAACGTCGAGCTGGAACAAAAGCTGATAGCGAACAAAAGGCGAGGATATATTCGTCCGCCAGCATAGCAGCAAACCCCATGTTAGCGGTTCGGGCTTTTATTCTTACTATATTTTGCTACTTGTTGTCAATTTGAGTTTGTCAATGTGAAAAGATTAAGGCCAGGGTTTTCTTTGTCAGCCTCGCCTGATTTTAAAAAATCAAACTTTTCCAATAGTTTAGTTGAATTCTGATTATCCTTATGAGTAAATGCTACTATTTTTTGAAACTGCATTGTGTGAAAGGCATAATCAATAACCTTTTTGGTGGCTTCTTTCATTATTCCTTGTCCTTGAAATTTTGTCATAAGTTCATAACCAATTTCGCAACTATTTTTTTCTTTTGAAAAGTCAAATAGGCAAATTGTCCCAACAAATTCTTTTGTCTTCGTAAAAGTAATTACCCAATAAATTGAGTTGTTTTTCTCAATGTTATCGTTAACCTTGTTGATAAAGTTTATTGCGTCTTCAATTGTCCTACTTGGTTGTCTTCCAAGATATTTGTTTATTTCTGGGTCAGAACGCAAAGCAAGAATATCTCGCTGGTCATCAGTTGTTGGTCGTCTAAGGGTTAGACTTTCAGTTGTCAAAACTGGAAAAGGTGCAAAATTTATATCTGTCATTTAATAAAAATTTATTCGTCAAAATTGTGGGGTCTTATAGCCTGACCGCTAACGGCTCGGTATTGCCGAAGGGTGGGAAATAGCATTCCGTCAAGCCCGGCAACCGAAGTTGATTAATGATTTTTTATTGATGATTTATTCATAAGCCAAATTTATAACGTCGGGCTGGATGTGCAGCTAAATTGAAAAACAAAAAGTTGAAACACAGCTTCCGTCAGCCCACCTTTTGGCAATACGATTGTTGGCTGCTGGGCTGTTGAATTTTATACTGCTTTATGATTTATAATTCTAAATGTCAAATTAAATCTTGCTTCCTTCACTTTTTTTTCTTTAGGAACAGAGTGTTGCCAAAAATGTTGTGTCTCTCCACGCATTAAAAGAAATGTTCCGTGTCGTAATGGTATTTCTATTTTTTCATCATTGTTGTCAAGCCTCCGTAAAAGAAAACGTCGTGTTGCACCAAAGTTAACTGAGCCAATTATTGGGTTTTTGCCTAATTCTTTTTCGTCATCACAATGCCAACCAATATAATCTTCGCCATCTCTGTACCAATTCATTAAAACACTATTGAAGCTGACTTCGGCGACTTTATCAATTTGTTCTTTTATGAATAAAAGTCCTTTATTCCATAAGTTTGGTTGCAATGTCAAACCAGAATAAGTATAAGGCTTATTGCTGTCACCGTACCATGCAGAATATCTTGGAAGAAAAACAGGTTTACCAAACATCTTCACTTGGTCATGATGCCAGTTGATATTTTTAAATTTTACTTGAGAAAGTGCTTCTTTATCAAACGTTCGCCAATCAGTTGTTCTCCAATCATTAGTGTCATTTTCCAAAAAATATTCAATACTTCTATCGCTTATCTTTTTATCAAAAAAATGTTCTGAGTAAAATAAATCTCCATTTGGAATAGTAATAATAAACCCATTCAACTCATCATTCCAATAATAACTGTAACCTTCTTTATCAGGCAATAAGAAAGGAAGTAGTTTTTTGTCTTGTATTTGATTAAATAAGTCCATACAAATTATTTGAAAGGTAAATTTAAATATTACATCTGAAAATTTTTTGCACCATAGTTATTTGATGTGCTTCAATCCATCTTTGATTCGCTACACGATATATTTTCTTATAAAGTGTTCCAGTTTCACATGGGATATTTTGCTGATTAAAACAGTTTTGAAAACCGACTATTCTATTCAAAGCATTAAATCTATCGGGGCTAACACAAATAAAATAATTTATTCCTCTTTGTGTTGCTCTAATCTTATTTGCAAGTTGTATATAATTAAAGCTATCAACATCAAGAATATTTGAAAGCAGATGAATTTTAATATTTGTATTAGATGTTATCAAATCATTGTTTAAAAGTTGGTCAAGAGACTTATTCACTTTTGAAATTTCTGTATGTTGATTTGTATAGTCAATGAAATAGTTAAGTTTTAAAATTCCACGCTTTAAAGCAATATCGGAAGGTTCAATTAATATTATTTTATCAACTTGAAAATTTTTATTGTGTCGTATCGCATAATCATAAAAAGCTATTGTTGCCAGAGCCTGACCACAACCGTAATCTACAATATTAATCTGTGCATTGTTTGGAAGCTGCGAAAATATTGTAGTAAAAGATGTCTGCAATTTGTGATAATGCATTCCAGCATAAGCAGCTATGTAATTTATTAAATTCTGAGAGTTTTGAATTATAGCAACTCCATTATTATTATTCAAAATTTGATTTACTGATAAATGTGTGGTTTTTGATACGTTGTATTCATAAATTCTCCAAAAGCTCGGTGTAGGTTGCATTAAATTAGATATAGCATTTGCATAATCCGTGCCTGTCTCCTGTAAAGCAAGTCTGTTTGTTTTAAATTGTTGTCTTTGTAAAGCTAATCTTTGCTGCTGTTGTTGTGCTTGCTGTCTTTGTAAAGATGCTTGTCTTTCGTTTTCTGCTTGGCGTTGTCTATTAATAATTGTTTGTCGTTCTCTTGCTTCGCGTTCTCTTTGAAGTCTCGCTAATCTTTGTTGTTCTGTCTCTCCAACCGTCGGTTTTGTTGAATTACCACTATTGGAGACAATTGCAATAATTATGATGATAACAATAATAAAAATTACAACTCCCATAAAAGTTTTGATTTTGCAATAGTAGGTTGTCAAATAGCCTTGCAGCCAACGCAAATATTTATGATATTAGACGTATTACCAAATTAGTTTTTCTATTGATAATTAGCGTTTTAGTCTTCGCCTTTTTGTATTCCTACATCTTACCCATGTTCTTCCCCTATGCAGCAAGGTCATGCTTTTCTTTAAAATTTATCTTCTCTGCAAAAATATCCATTAGCTCAGGCATACAGTAAGGACCCTGCGTATAATATACCGTGCCTTGTTAGCGCTATCCCCAAACCCCACCCTTCCTTTTCTGCACAAACAAACCATCAACCAGGCTTTCATTAAAATACTCAGAAGGGTTGCCGGTAACATCGCTGTACACAGCGCTTATAAAAATAGCCCGTACAGCACTGAATATGGCAGATAGGATAAATATTCCGAGTATAAAAACAACCACGCCTGCAATTACATTCACTAATGAGCCTATAAAAAACGCTGGTACAGCAAGCAGTATAACGGCAAGCAACTGTATAAGCCCAAAGCTGAAACCAGCGCCCAGGCTTTCCCCCCATTTTTCGCGCATCAGTTGCATGCTTCGTTTTAAAGCATCAATAGGCCCAAGGTTTTCATAAGCCAAAACAGGCACAACAAAAAACGTCGCAATGCTCCACACAATGCCAATAAGCCCTGTAATTATTTTCCCTAAACTACCTACATTTTCCTGTATCACTTTTAATATAAGCCCCACCGTCGCCGCCAGTATTGCCCATAAAAAGATAAAACCAATACGGCTCAGGCTGAAATTAATGCCATCCATCACAGAAACCTCTTCGCCCTTAAAGTATAACCTTGCACAATGCATAAGCGCCATATTAAAAAACACCACGATAAAATAGTTCACCACATAAAACAGGAACAGCAGTATATAATACATTGCCCGGTTCTCGCTGTCGCGGATATTGCTAACCTGCCAACCTGCACTGGCGAACACAGCAACAAAAAAAGAACCCAGTATCAGTATCAGCGAAACCGCCGACAGGATAGGGAAGATAATAAGCGTCTTGTTTGCTTTAAGAACTTTAAAGCTCGTGCTGGCAATCGTCCAGCCATTAGAAAGCCGATCGGAAATAGACATAAGAGAAGTTTTTTGGTTTGATGAATAGGTGAAAGTAAAAAGAATTTGGTAAACAGTAAAAAGAAAGTTTATTAAGTTTTTTGACCAACACCTTCTGAAAGTAATTAACCCTTTACCCAGGTTATTTTTTTCGCTTCAAATAAGCAAAACAGTGATTGAAATACGTCTTATAAGACGTAAAAACGCCCTCAGGAACGATATATTAAAGTGAGTTCTGTTTCAGTAGCCTTTCAAGCCCCATCAAGCTGCCCCTTTAACCACATCTTTATCACTAAGCCATCCTTACTCCCACCTACCTTCATGGATGCTTCACCGCAAATTCTACCCAACCCCCATATACCTTCGTTCGTCTTTCGTCCATCCTTCGTTCATCCTTCGTCTTTTTAGGCTTAAATTGGTAGGTAAAATCAATCCTGCAGTAAGGAAAAATAGCAACTTAATTAGGGCAGTAAATATACAAATTTTATTCTGTTTACTATCCACCTATCCCACACTTTTTTGCTCTTCTTCTCCCGAATTCATTTTAAAATAAGAATGATCAAATAAAAACCATCCTCCCGGCATATTAGCAACAAAAGCCTCTAACTTTACTTTTAAAACACTGTATCATGAAGCCTTCCTTTACAATCGCAAATCGGTTCTTGTTCCTTCTATTCCTATTCTGCTTTGCCAAAGCCTCACACGCCCAGCAAACTACTTCCGCTGCCTACCACTTAGTCTGGTCTGATGAGTTTAATGGCCATCGTATTGATACAACCCTCTGGCATTTTGAAATAGGCGACAACGGTTGGGGCAACCACGAACAGGAATATTACCAGGCAGCAAATGCTTCTGTGCAGCATGGCAACTTGGTAATCACTGCAAAAAAAGAAGCCTCCGGTCCGCATCCTTACACCTCCGCCCGCATGAAAACACAAGGCGCAAAAGCATTTGAATATGGCAAGATAGAAGCCCGCATCAAGCTCCCCGTCGGCCTCGGTTTATGGCCTGCTTTCTGGATGTTGGGCGCTAATATTGATACCACTCCCTGGCCTGCATGCGGCGAAATTGACATAATGGAACACATCAACACAGATAGCATCATTTATGGCACCGCTCATTGGTTAAACACTACACACGTTTCTGATGGCGGCCACATGCCATCTTCTCCTTCCGCTTGGCACATCTATAGTGTTGAGTGGGGTAAAGACTCTATAAAGTGGTATGTTGACGATATCCAATACCACGCAGTAGCCATTACTGGCAACAGTACAGAAGAATTTCACCAACCTTTCTTTATCCTCCTTAACCTCGCCATTGGCGGCGACTGGCCAAAGCAAACCATCAATGACAGCCTTTTACCTGCAAAAATGTATGTGGATTGGGTAAGGGTCTACCGGAAGTGATTACCCCAGCGAGTTTCTTCAGATCCGTGCGCCCGATTTCCTCCCTCCTCATGCTGCTATAGCTTGAATTAACAAACAAAAAAAGAAGCGCCCGGTTGAGTAGGGCGCTTCTTTTTTTTTAAAGCTACTATCGTTTCAATATTTATTGTATCACAACCTTATGAGTAGTAACATTACCGCTGGCATTAACTATTTTCAGGTAATAAATACCCGCTGATAATTGCGGAAGGCTTAACTGCTGTGTTTCATCGGTCATGGTGTATTGCCGTAAAGTTTGCCCCTCTGCGTTCACAAAATAAAGGTTTAGCAATTGTGTATTGTTGCTAACTGTAACATTCAATACGTCTTTCGCAGGGTTTGGAGCAATAACAATTGAATTTGCTCCATAAAAAGTTAGGCTTCTCACAGCAGAATAAACAAAGCTGCCATCCTTATCCACATGCTTCAAACGGTAATAGTCTGTGCCGTTCAAAGGCGTAACATCAGTAAAGGAATAACTTTTTGATGTGCTGCTGTTTCCCAATGCGGCAACTGTGCCGATAGTTGAAAAATTGATACCATCAGTGCTTCTCTCCACTACAAATTTGTTTGTATTGATTTCCTGCAGAGTATTCCAGTTCAGCGCTCCTGTATTCCCCTTCTTTGCAGCTGTAAAATTACCCCATACAACAGGAAAGGTTTCGCAGGAAGCAGGAACTGTAAAATCAACGGTCTGGTCAGTATAACTGTTTGAGCTCCCTTCAGAGGCATTGATGCCTACTCCACGCCCCGCAAAGGCTTTCCATATAGAACAACTGTATTTCCCTCCGTATAATAAAGTATCCGCATTTAATATTGCATTTCTTCCATCCACAAATCCAGGGCTGCATGGCTGTAGCTTAAGTCCTTCATACATCAGTTTCATTGCCACAGTATTTCCTCCTGCTGCAGTCGCATCAAAAAAGTTGGTATTGATCAGACCATCCTGTTGAATAATATCCCAGGTCATGTCCCACAGCATCGTTGTCCATATTTCTCCAATAGCATGTACCTCCCCTCCACTTGTTGCAACATCTGCATAAGTGTGCGGGTTGATGGTCATATTGGTAGAGTAAGGATATTCTCTTATTCCGCTTCCCGATGGGGTTTCTCCAATAACATATGTACCCAAAGGATGCGCTTTTGTTCCATCGGTCAACAATGCTTTGCTCCAGTCTGTTGTGATCATTATTGCATCATAATCGCTCCATCCCTCACCCATCTGCTCCGCGTTAGCAAGGCAGCTTGTATTAGAAGGCCCTCCCGTCAAACGGTTAGAAATACCATGCGTATATTCATGGCACATCACACCAGCGTCCATATCCCCGTCAATTTCAATAGCTGTCCCAGCTTTCAAAGTAACATTAACATTTACTTCATCTCTGATGGTACTGCCATCTGCCATGCTTATCATTACTGCAGGAATTGTGATGGTATTATCACTTCCTCCCATTACTATAGGAGCTTGTTGGGGTATGCTATCAACCATTATTACACCAATTGCTCCGGCAGCCTGGGCATTGTCAATTTTAGTAACAAATGTGCAGGTGCTCCTGTTTATCAATGCTATTTTGCCTTTCAAAGCTGCACTGTTACCTGCTGCTACACAGGCATTCTGATAGCCGTCTCCCTGATCAGAATAGTTAACAATATTAGCAGTTACAGGGCCAACATTGGCAAGAAGATTATTAGTGCTCAAAGCGCCTTCAACAGCTGTATAGGGCCCCGCAATGTCCGCCGGAGAATTTACAACAAAATTGCCTGTGGCAACGCCCGACCAAAGAAACATTTGCATACGCGGGTTGCTTCCATCAACAGGAGTTGCAAAATTCGCATTATTAGTACCAGAGCCATCCTGAGCATCGGCATACACAAAATCATTGCCTATCCCCTTTCTTCCCTGGTTGTCTGCCTGAAAATTTCCTGAAACCTCATCAAATCCATATTGATAAGACATATCATGCATGATATTATTCCAGTAAAACAGATCAGTCATTGCAACATTTTTATTATTTGGTGTATTAGGCTGTTGGTTAAACTGCGGAATATAATTAAAAGACAGTGTTGGCTCCGGCGTCAGCGAAGGAGCGGTCATATCGGGTATATTGTTCGCATCAGTATCGGTTGCCGCATATACATTGTTTCCACGGGTTGCATCATAATATGTTGTGCCGTCATAATTCCATAAAAGGGAGGTCGCGTTATTCCCAACTCCTGCTAAATTCCAGGGATCTGTTTGCAAAGAAGGCGTTCCGCCCGGAAAGCTTGGCGCTTCCACCGGAAAAGGCACAACATTGTAACTGGCTCCTGTAACTACTTCGGGGCCAAAATTATATTCCGCTTGTGCAGCTTCTGCATTAGTTCCTTTTTCAGAAATTACTCCTGTTTGAACAAGATTCCCTGCTTTTGCCGGCTTCGTCCAGTTACAGTTTACAGTCTCGTTGTCTTTACCCAAAATAGTTCCGTTCGTAGCGTCCACCTTAACATGCCAGTAATCTGAACTCCCGTTAGGCGCAACATACACTTGCCATCCAAGGGTCACCTTCCCGTCGGCCGTAGGATACCATAAAGGCGTTGTGGTAATATCTTCCTTTGAAATACCAAGCTTGCCAAACGAAAGGCTTTGCCCATCTTCTTTCAATGCCAATGCAAGAACAGGTTCTTGTAGCGACAGCTTCAAATGGACCGTGGCAGCCTTTACAGCATCTGCAGGCTGGACCTTTGCAACACCTTCGGGGCTATTTACAACCGATTCCATATTTTGAATACGCCCACCGCTTAATGAAACCAGCTTGCCGTCTTTAAAAGCCATTACCTGCATGGTATTATACACATCAATGCCCTTAAAAGTTTGCGTTGCATACACCATAACAGCGCCGGATAGTTTATCTACATAGACATCGCTGACGCGCAGGTTCTGCTCGTCTTTTGCTGATAGATGGAGCCTGCCAGCATTCTGAGCAATCAGATCTGAAGCAGTTTGTTTTGATACTGTTTCCTGGGCCCCAACTTGTTGCCAAAGGCACAAAACAGGCATACAAACAAGAAAAAATAGTCTTAAAAAGTGGAATTTTTTTTGCATAGCAATAATTTTTGATTTTGGGCTCAAATTAAATGGAAGAATCCAATTAACAAAAAATTAATGCAGATTTATTTTTTGCCCGATGAACTTAAGTGCTAAAAATGGAGTTACCTGCCAAAATGCGTTCTGGCGAAATAGTGGGGAGACCTGCCCCGGCCAAAGTGGTTTCAGGCTAGTTATGCGGGCATTGACAGGCGCTAAAGCGGGATACCGGATGGCTGTATAATAGGGTTGAGTGGGCTTTGGATGGGAGCGAGGTGGGCTTTGAGTGGGAGTAGGGTCTCTATAAGGTCTCTATATTGTCTCTATAAGGTCTCTATAAGGGTATGGAAATAAAGATGAGAAAGGAGAAAAGGTTGAGGTTGAGTGCAATTTAGTTGAAAGTTGGCGGGCAACAAAATATTTATTGTTGAGGTGAAGTAAAAAGGTAAAAAGGGGCCTCATGTGCAGGTATTTAGAAAAGCAAATTAGTTAATAAAAAGACCCTGCTGTTGGTTTGTGTGGGATCGATCTGGGCAAGTGCCGCAAAACCGAGAATACCCAATACCTGTATAAAAGGAGAGGGAGGAAAAATGAAGGGCGCCGGGCAGACCTTGCAGCGAAGGAAAGTGTGAGTATAAGCAGTTCAATTAATGAGCAGCCGCAATGTTCCTATACACAGGCTATGTTAAGAGATATTGCGGAGAAGGGAAAATATTTAATATTGCCTTAATATTAGATTTGAAGTTCCTGGTGCTTTTTATGACGGACAAGTATAGTAGGAGATATTAAATTACTTTGTTGTACTCGCAATTGCAGGAGTGGCACTCTAAACAATCTAAATACGTTCAATATATAAAGTATGAAAAGATTTCTTGTTGTTGCCTTGTTAACCGTTTTTAGCAAAGCTTCGTTTGCTCAAAAACAAAATAATATCTGGTATTTTGGAGAATACACTGGCGTAAGTTTTAATTCAGGTATACCTGTAGCCTTAACGAATGGTGTGATGAACCAAGATGAAGGATGCGCCGTTATGTCTGATAATAACGGCAACCTTTTATTTTTTACTGATGGCGTTTCCGTCTGGAACCGAAACCTTGTAAAAATGCCCAATGGGACTGGGCTTAAAGGCAATAGCTCTACCACTCAATCAGCTTTAATAGTACCTGAACCAGGTAATTGCAATGTATATTATATTTTTACAGCGCCGGCTCAAGATACCACTATCCCTCTATGCTATAATGTTGTAGACATGGCATTAGATGGAGGATTGGGAGATGTTAGTTCAAAAAATATTCCCCTGCATACCCCTGTAACCGAAAGGCTAACCGGTACTTTACAAAGCAATGGAGAAGATTATTGGATAGTTGCCCAAGCATACGGAAGCAATGAATTTTTAGCTTATTCTGTTACTTCTGCTGGCGTAAATACAACTCCAGTGACCTCATATTCCGGCCCTTTAATAAATGCTGCTAATGGTGGAGTATTTGATGTATTGGGGTATATGAAAATATCATCGGACGGGTCAAAACTTTGTTATACAAATACATTTGGAGACACAACCTCCCAATTATTTGATTTTAATAATGTTACAGGTGTTGTGTCCGATAATGTGTCATTAGTTGATTTGATGGGATATGGCGTTGAGTTTTCCCCTGATAATAGTAAAGTATATGTTGCAACAGGTAATGACCCGTATATTATTACGCAGTATAACCTGTCTGCCGGTTCTCCCGCTGCTATTCAAAATTCTGCAACAGAAATTGTTAATGAATTGTATAATCAAGATACAACTGAACTTGAACGTGGTGGTGCATTAGAACTTGGACCCGATAATAAAATTTACTCAGATAGGGCAGAGTAGGACATACTAAGTGTTATTGCCCAACCCAATTTACTAGGCGCGCTTTGTAATTTTTCTGATACTGGTGTTGTATTAAATAACGAATGCCATTCTGGTTTGCCTAATAATATTAAAACATTTGGTTCGGACTGTTTGCTGCCGGTGGAGTTGCTGAACTTTTCTTATGACTTGGTTAATAAAACGGTGCAACTGAAATGGCAGACAGCGGAGGAGATAAGCAGTGACTATTTTGTGATAGAGAGGAGCGGGGACGGGGTGAACTTTACTGCTATTGGGAAAGAGGCGGCAGCAGGGAACAGCGGGAGCCTGAAGCAGTATGGGTTTGTTGATGAGGAGCCGCTGGCGGTGAATTATTACCGGTTGAAAGAGGTGGACTTTAACGGGCACTTTATGTATTCGGATGTGCTGGTGGTGAAAATGGCGGGGGGTACGGCACTGACTATTATGCAGAACCCTGTGAGGAGTGTGCTGCTGGTGGAGGTGAACGGGGTTACGCAAACAAATGAGTTGGTTATTTATGACTTTTCGGGGAGGAGGCTAGAGACAGTGAATCTGGGGAATGGAGTGCAGAGGGTTGATGTATCTAGTTTTCCGGCGGGGAGTTATGTGGTGGGGTTGGTGGAGGGCGATGTGGAGGTGGCGAGGGGGAGGTTTGTGAAGGAGTGAGTTGTGGTGAGTGGTGAATGGTGAGTAGTGAGTACAAAGCAGTGCAATTAATGGGCAGCCACAATGTCCTTGCTGTACACGGGCTATGCTAAGAGGCATGGTGGAGAAGGGAGGCACGAAGAGCACTAAGAAGACATGGAAGAAGCGCGGAAGCAATTGAACCACAATGGCCACAAAGAAATACCCATAAAGAGAAACTTAATTGCAAGCGGATAGTTATATTATTCACAGCAAAAGGTGTACGTATAACCACACGAAGGGCGTGGCGAGGAGGAGGGAATCGAAGCGGTCGAGGAAGCCGCCGTGGCCGGGCATGATGCTGCCGCTGTCTTTGAGATCTGCCATGCGTTTGAGCTTGCTTTCGAGGAGGTCGCCGAGGGTTCCGACAACGGCTGCAATGGAAGAGATGACGATGAGCGGCGTGTAGTCAGGGATGCCAAAAACATAATGGCCGAGTAAGGTAACGGTTGCGATGGCAAGGAGGGCGCCGCCTATGGTGCCTTCCCAGGTTTTCTTTGGGGATATGGGAGAGAAGGGCGTTTTGCCGATGAAGGAACCGACGATGTAGGCCATGGTATCGTTTATCCAGATGGATGCGATGAGGAAGAGGGGGATATGCCATGAAAAATAAGCGATATAAGTAGTGCGCAGGCTCATCATCAGCCCCCAACTTAAAGATATATAGAGGAGGCCCAGGATGGAATAATCAGTGTTTTTTATGCTGAAAAAGACCTCTGCAAGAATGGCTATTGCAAAGAGTGCTATCATTACCCAATAAGTTATTTGATGGAAGGGAATGTTGGCAAGCACGTAGGCGTTGTTTGTTGCCCAAAGCATAAAGACCCAGCCGGTAAGGATCACAGCGTATTTGTGGACGGCGTTGATGCGTTTGTAGGCAGGATCGATAGCTGCGATGAGTTTTTGATACTCCAGCCAGCAACCGAAATGGATAATGGTGAATAAAAGGAGGAAGCTCCATTCATTGATGAGCAGGCCTGCGAGCATTATTATTACAAATACTATGGCGGTGAGCGTGCGTGTTTTGAATGTTTGTGCGCTGAAAGGCATGGGGAATGTTGAAAGCGTTTAAAAAGATGAAATTAAGGATAGCGCTGCAATAAACCCACCGCATGAGCTAATATCTTTGCGGTTATGCGCATGGTTGTTGTTGGATATGGAAAAGGTGGACCGCAGGATAGCGACAAAAATAATGTGGTTCTTTTGTTGAAAGAACTTGCAAGACAGCAATCGTTTGAGGTTATTGAGGTGTTGGATGGTTCTGCTGTTAAAGCAAAGAAGTTGCCGAAGGCGTTCGTGCTGTTTTATTTTCACAAGAATAAAAGCCACTTATTGCTGAAGTGGCTGCATGAGGTGAAGTTGCCATCGTTGATGAAAAAGATAAATGCGGACATTGTGATCAGCCTTGATGGTTGCTGCAGCAAGACGCTTGAAGAGACACAGGCAATGTTTTTAAGCGATGTTGATCACCTGCATGAGGATAAAAAGAAAAGGAGCGCTGCAGAAAATTATAGTTTTAAAAACATGGGGTTGTTTTTAAACAAAGCGGCTTTGAGCATTGTTGACACAACGACTGCAAAAAAATATATAGAAGGGGAGTTCGGGATAAAAGGAGAGAAAATAGAAGTTGTTTATCCTATTGTGAGGGGTTGTTTTAAGCCTTGTGCGCCAGAGAGGAGGGAGAAAATAAAAGCGCAATATGCGGAGGGGAAGGAATATTTTTTATCTGTTGGCGAGGGGGGAGTGGAGGGTTTTGTGAATATCCTAAAGGCATTTTCGGTGTTTAAAAAATGGCAGCAAAGCAATATGAAACTGCTGGTTGTGTATAAGGGAGAGAAAGGGAGGGTGTTGGAGGAAAAATTGGTGTCGTATAAATACAGGAATGATGTGAAGCTGGTTGACAATGCGGAAGGAGATGAATATGCGGAGATGCTTTCGGGGGCGTATGGTATGATGGATCATTCGGGGAAAGGGGAAGATGTTATGACCGTTTTAGAGGCATTGCGATGTGGTGTTCCTGTGATCTCTTTGCAAAAGGAAAGACTGACTGCTATGTGCGATAGTGGGATATTGTATGCCGCAAGCGGAGAGCCACAAAGTTTTGGCAAACAGATGATACAGTTGTATAAAGATGAGAAATTGAGAAATGAGATGGCAGAGGCGGCATTAAGAGAAGCGGCGAAGTTTGATGTGGAGGAGAATGCGATGAGGTTGTGGAAGTTTGTTGACAGATGACGGATGACAGATGATGGATAATGTGAAGAGTATGACCTCAAAGGGGACAAACGAACACACACAAAGGACACATAGAGAAACTTAATTGCAAAAATCGGATAGTATTGTTTTTTAACAATATTGCTTGCGTTATTTGATGCTTAACTTTGCGGCGTATTAAATATATTTATAAAACATGGAGGTTTCAAGAATTACAATTGATGTACATTTAGATGAGAATAAAGTGCCTGAGCAAATTTTGTGGAACGCAAGCGCCACTACTGCAGACACGCAACAGAAAGCAAAGGCGATGATGCTTGCTTTTTGGGACGGGGCGGACAAAAGCGCGTTGAGGATCGATCTATGGTCGAAAGAAATGATGGTGGATGAAATGGCTGATTTTTATTACCAGACGTTTATTACTATGGCAGATAGTTTTTCCCGCGCGACAGGGCAGCAAAAGCTTTCAGAGGAATTGAAGGATTTCGCGAAGGAGTTTAACAGGAAGTTCAGGGAAACGCAGGTGAAGGTTTGAGGTTTGTAGTTGACAGATGTTAGATGACGGTTGACAGACATGCAGATAAAATATTTATCACTAAAATAAAAAACGATGAGCTTAGAAGAAAAAATAATGGCGGAAATGAAAGATGCGATGAAGGCGAAGGATGAAGCGGGGTTGCGTGGATTGAGGGCTGTGAAAGCGGAAATAATTAAGGCGAAGACCGAGCCGGGGTTTAGCGGGCATATTTCTGAAGACACAGAGATGAAACTGTTGCAGCGCCTTGTGAAGCAACGAAAAGATTCGCTTGATATATTTCAAAAACAGAACAGGGCGGATCTTGCAAAAAAGGAAGAAGAGGAAATTGCTGTAATAGAGAAGTTTTTGCCAAAGCAGTTGAGTGAAGCCGAGTTGAAAGAAGAGTTGAAGAAGATCATTGCAGCTACCGGGGCTTCGTCACCGGCCGATATGGGGAAGGTGATGGGAGCGGCGAGCAAGCAGCTTGCGGGGAAAGCGGACGGGAAAGCGATCTCTGCTGCCGTGAAGGAACTGTTGCAGCCATAAGCAGGGACTATGGTTATTGATATTATATTCCTGATACTGCTTTTGCTTGCGGTGTTCAAAGGATTGCGAAAGGGTTTTATTGTTGCGATATTTTCATTCCTGGCGTTAATTATAGGGCTTGCTGCCGCGCTTAAACTGTCTGCAGTAGTGGCTGCGTGGGTTCAATCAAACACGAGTGTGGGTTCGAAGTGGCTACCTTTTTTATCGTTTATTGTTGTAATGGTGGTGGTGACGCTACTGGTGCGGTGGTGTGCTTTGTTAATTGAACGTACTATTAATATGGCCATGCTAGGTTTTGTAAATAAACTTGCCGGTGTGCTTTTATATGCGGCATTGTACACTACTATGTACAGCGTTGTTTTATTTTATACAGCACAAATGCGGCTGATAAAACCTGAAACTATTGTTTCGTCCGTATCTTACGGCTTTATTGAACCGTGGGGGCCTAAGATAATCAGTGCTTTTGGAAGCCTCATTCCCGTATTTAAAGACCTGTTCATGCAGTTAGAAAGTTTTTTTAGTAGTGTTGCACAGAAAGGTGGAAAAGTATAAGTGATGATAATTGACTCAAATCTATTATTTTAGCGGTATATCTTGCGCATAACACAAAAAAGAATGGATCATCAAATAAAACAGATAGAAAAATTTAAGTTTATTGAAGAAGGTGAAGGTGAACCTTTGCTTCTGCTGCACGGGCTTTTTGGCGCCCTGAGCAATTTTGAAGATCTTGTTGATCATTTTAAGGGCAAATACAAAATAATAGTACCGCTGCTTCCTTTGTTTGACCTTGACCTGTTTCATACAACCGTGGGAGGCATGGAAAAATATGTAAACAGATTTATTGAGATGAGGGGATATGATAATATTCACTTGCTTGGCAATTCGCTTGGAGGCCATATAGCATTGGTGCATGTTCTAAAACACCCGGAGAAGATCAGGTCACTTATTTTAACAGGCAGTTCGGGGTTATTTGAAAGCGGTATGGGAGACACGTACCCCAAACGCGGCGATTATGAATATATCAAAAACAAAACACAGCTCACTTTCTACGACCCTGCCAACGCAACAAAGCAATTAGTGGATGAAGTGTTTGAGATAACGAACAACAGGCTGAAAGTAATAAAGATCATCGCCCTTGCAAAAAGCGCTATAAGAAATCATTTGGGACAAGAATTAAACCAGATAAAAAAACCTACACTACTTATTTGGGGAAATAATGATAATATTACCCCGCCGTTCGTGGCGAAGGAGTTTCACCAACTTATACCTCATAGCGAACTGCATTTTATTGAACACTGCGGCCATGCACCTATGATGGAAGTGCCTGATGAGTTTAATAAAGCACTGGAAAAGTTTTTAGACAAATTAAAGATCCTGCTGCAACTATTGCATGATTTTGCTGTCTTAGTTTTAATATTTGAGTTTTAATATGCAAGCGTCCGAATTAATACATTCCAGATACCCAGCCTTAAGGATGAATGATAAGGTTTCTTTTGCCCTTCAGCTGATGAATGATTATGACATGCAGCACCTGCCTGTGTTAAGCGAAGACATGTATTTCGGGTTGATCAATAAAGATGACCTGCTTGATGTAAATGAAAAAGCAACACTGGAAACTTTAGAATACAGTATTGAAAAAAAGTCCATTCTTCCCAATGACCATTTTTTGGCAGCGCTAAAACTTAGTACAGACCTTGGCCTGACACTGGTGCCTGTTGTGTCAAAAGAAAAAGAGCTGGTGGGGGTGATAACACAAAAAGACCTGCTTGCTGCCGCGAGCACTTTTTTAGGACAGAATGAACCGGGGGGGCTTATTGTGATGGAAATAGAAAAAAGAAACTATTCCTTTGGTGAACTTAACCGCCTTATAGAAACCAATGATGCCACCATTACCCAGTTAAATACTTCAATAGACAATACAACGGGTAATATAATTGTTACTATCAAAATAAATAAGATCGAGATATCTGATATTATAGCTACCCTGCAACGTTATGATTACAACATCACGTATTATTTTGGCGAGGAATTATATCAAAATGAATTGAAAGAAAATTATGATCTGCTGATGGCGTACCTGCGCATATAATTTTTTCTATTTTTTTATTATTGGCTTAGTAAAAAACACCACGATTGTTAAAAAATGACCGCCGCAGGTATTTCAGAAGGCAAATCCCTATTTTTACCCTAATTCACCTTTCAAAACTGTAATTACGGATGACGCTTTGGTACAGACAAATGCTGTTGCTGTCCATTTTATGTGGCATATATTTTTGCGCCTCAGCTCAAAGCGATCCGTTGCCTAAAAAAATTGAAAGTTCTCTGTTACCTACAGATACATCTTCACACGAGCATCTTGTCCTGGTTGCAGACATTGCCGTTAATGGCAATAAAAGAACTAAAACCTATTTAATACTGCGGGACATTCCTTTTCGACAGGGCGATTATTTTAATGAAAAAGACCTGCAAAAAAAGCTTGAGCTGGCGCATAACCAATTAATGAACACAAGCCTTTTTGTTGACGTGCAGGTATATGTGGCCAGCAGGAACGGCGAATTACTGTTTATTAATATAGATGTAAAAGAAAGATGGTACTTATTGCCGTTGCCCTATTTTAAATTGGTTGACCGAAACTTTAATGACTGGTTTGTGGAAGACAAAGCAAGCCTGGACAGGGTAAATTATGGTATAAAATTCAGCCAGTATAATGTAAGCGGCAGAAACGATAACCTGAACATCTCGCTTATCAATGGCTACAACCGGGAGGTTGAGTTAAACTACAAGCAACCTTATGCTGATAATTCTCTAAAAAATGGCTTCCAGGTGGCCTTTGTTTATTCCCAACAGCACCAGTTAAATTACGGTACCTATTTAAGCAAACAGGAGTTTTATACTGCTGATAACGGCGTAGCCTTTAACTATCTCGGTTTCAGCGGCAGTTATTTATATACCCCGGGCGTTAAAACAAGGCACAGCTTTACCATTGGCTATGTTCGGGATGAGTTCTCCGATTCTGTTTTCCTGCTTAACCCCGGATACTTTTCCAATAATGCAAAATCCATCCGTTACCCCGTTTTTTCGTATTTACTGCAGTATAACGGAGCTGACAATTTCGCTTACCCTACTACCGGACTCATCACCGATCTTTCGTTTATAAAAAAAGGGATCGATGCAAGCATGAATGTATGGCAGTTTACCAGCCATGCCAGTTATACCATGCCAATAGCGCCCAAAACGCAGATACAATTCCAGGAAGGCAGCATACTCACACTGCCATTCCATCAACCATTTTATAATGAGCAGCTTTTTGGTTATGGCGATATTTTTCTGCAAGGGCTGGAGTATTATGTTATTGATGGCGTGGCCGGTTCTGTGGTAAGGGCGACGGCACGGCGCCAGATCTTATCCTGCAACTTTAATACACATCTTAAGAGTAAGATCTATAACAAGATCCCGTTTCGCATGTATCTTAAAACGTATGGAAATATGGGCTATGCTTATGACCAGGACCCCGGCAACAGCCTCCTTAATAACAGGCTTTTGGAAACCTGCGGCGTGGGAATAGACGTTGTTACCATTTATGATATTGTTCTAAAGTTCGATTACAGTTTTAACCAGCTTGGCCAGCAGGGGTTATTTTTCCATACAGTTTCTGATTTTTAATGCCGTCTTTTCCCTACTTTGCACTAAACATTCAGCCATGAAAGTTGCCATCTACAGCCGCGGCCTTGAAGAAAAACAAGATGCACAGCTCACTATTTTATTGCAGGAGCTCAAAAAATACAACATTGATTTTTTATTATTTACCACCCTTCAGCAGCATTATACTTCGGAGGAAGAAGTTTTTTCCACCTGGGAAGATCTGGATGACACCATCGACTGCTTGATCAGCCTCGGCGGGGACGGCACCATGCTTGATTCCGTAGCCCTTGTCCGAAACACAAACATACCCATCCTGGGCATCAATTTCGGCAGGCTTGGCTTTCTTGCAGGCATTGGCAAAGACGACCTCTCCACCGCCGTCGATGCGCTTGTAAACGGCACTTTTGTCACCGACAAACGAACCCTCATCCACCTCGATGCCAGTACGCCGCTTTTCGGCAACACACCTTTCGGGCTCAACGAATTTGCCATACACAAACGCGACATATCGCCAATGATAAAGATACACACCTATCTCAATGGCGAATTTCTAAACACTTATTGGGCAGACGGGCTCATCGTAGCCACCCCCACCGGCTCCACCGGCTACAATATGAGCTGCAACGGCCCCATCGTTTTTCCTGAAACCTCCAGTTTTGTTATCACCCCCGTAGCTCCCCACAACCTAAGCATCCGCCCTATTATAGTCCCCGATGCGAGCATCATTTCCTTCGAGGTAGAAGGCCGCTTTGACGATTTCATCTGCGTTCTCGATGCCCGCCGCGAAATAGTCAGCAAAAACGTTCAGCTTGCCATTAAAAAAGAAGCGTTTACCGTCCGCCTTATCCGTCTTAACGAAAACAGCTTCCTCTCCACCTTGCGAACAAAGCTCACGTGGGGCCTGGATACGAGAAATTAACCATGCATCAATTAGAAAGTGTTTATACTAGCACTTCCAATGCTTTTTTGAATTGGTAAAACGCCTATGGAATGAGTTCTAACACCTATGTAACGGATTTTTATGCCCATGTAACGGCTTCTGACGCCTATGTAACGGGTTTTTTATGCCTATGGAATGGCTTCCGATGCCTATGGAGTGAGTAATTTTCTCATTGCTGCCAGCGGTTAGAAAGCATTCTTAGCACAATATATTTATCCCGAACTCATGTCATTTTAGATTTAAGAGAGCTTGGTAAAATGTTATATATTTGATTTATGCAAAATAATAATTTAAAAGGACAATTCCTGTTACGCCCGGATATCAGTTATTTAAACTTTGGCTCCTTTGGTGCGTGCCCAAAACCAATTTTTGACGACTATCAAAAATGGCAACTCGAGCTTGAAACTGAACCTGTGCAGTTCATTACTGTTAATGGCCCGGTGTACCTGAAAAACTCCCGCGAAGCCCTTGCCAAATATGTCAATTGCAATGCTGATGACCTTGTTTATACAACAAACCCCTCCTATGCCATAAATATTATTGCCAAAAGCCTTCCATTAAATGCAGGAGATGAGGTGCTAAGCACCAACCTGGAATATGGCGCGCTTGACCGCACCTGGAATTATTATTGCCGAAAGGCAGGCGCAACCTATGTGCGGCAACCTATAAGCCTTCCCCTTGTTTCTAAAGAGAAGTTTATTGAAGATCTTTTCAGTGGCCTGACGGCTAATACAAAAGCGATCTTTATCAGCCACATCACAAGTGCAACCGCATTGATATTTCCCATTAAAGAGGTCTGCGAAATAGCTAAGGCAAAAAACTTGCTCACCATAGTGGACGGGGCGCATGTGCCCGGCCATATTCCTTTAGACCTTGCCGAATTAAACGCCGATATTTATACAGGCGCCTGCCACAAATGGATGTGTACCCCAAAAGGCTGCTCGTTTTTATACGTAAAAAAGGAGTTTCAAAACCTTTTTGACCCTTTAGTGGTGAGCTGGGGTTATGAAAGTATGTTTCCTTCCCGCTCCCGGTTTTTAGATTATCATCAAATGCAGGGCACGAGGGATTTTTCTGCCTTTTTAACGGTGCCAAAAGCCATACAGTTTCAACAGGAAAATGACTGGAAGAATGTTGCAGCGGGTTGCAGGCAGCTTGCACACTCAAGCTACACACGGTTTTGCGCTTTGCTTAATGCAGAACCGCTATGCCCGATAACAGATGAATATTTAGGGCAGATGTGCAGCACAATTATCAAATCATCCCAACCGGAAAAACTACAGCAGTTGCTGTTTAATAGGTATAAAATAGAAATACCCCTTATGAGACAAGGTGAACTTGCTCTTATACGCTATTCTATACAAGCGTATAATGAGCAGCAGGACCTGGATAGGTTGCATGACGCATTGGTAGAAATAATTGCTGAAACAGACCTTATAAGTACAAATAATTAAAAACATTGTGTAAAAGCAGGGCTTCAGTTCAATCAAATTAAGATACCATTTCATAGAATGGCATAACAAAACTTACATTTCTCCGTTCTTGTTACAATCATTTATTTTGCAGGCATGTTTAAGAAGTTATTGATCGCTCCCGTTCTTCTTTTTTTATTACCAGCGGATATGCACAAGATGATGCGCAGATGTACAGCTATTACAAACAGGAGGGAGAGTTTGGTTTAGCGATAGGCCTTGACCATTACTTTGGAGATCTGGATGCAAACGGGTCCTTAAAACACCCTGAATTTACCGCAGGCGCCTATTACATTAAGCAGTTTAATGGGTACGTCGGCCTTAAGGTTGCTGTAAATTCTGCCTTCCTTGCTTATTCTGATGAATGGAGCAACAACTCCGTTCAGCAGCAGCGGAACCTGAGTTTTAATGACAATATATGGGAGTATTCAGCGAGCGGGTATTTTAATTTTTACCGATTTATTCCCGGAGTTGAGGGTTATAGTTTTACGCCTTATGTGTCATTAGGCGTTGGCGCTGTTACTTACGACCCTTATGCATACCTGAACGGCGAAAAATATTATTTGCGCCCCCTTGGAACCGAAGGACAGGGCAGTCCTCAATATCCAAAGAAGAAACCTTATGGGTCTGCTGCTATTTGCTTTCCATTTGCAGTTGGCATAAAGTACAGCATTACCCAATCCACTAATTTTTTTGCAGAAGTAGGTTACCGGTTTACGACAACAGATTACTTAGATGATGTGAGCGGTACATACGCGGGTTCAAATAACAGCAATTTTTATAATAAGGACGGTACCCCAAACGTGGCTTATTACCTGCAGGACCGTAGCTATGAAAAAGGAACAGTTATTGGTATTGCAGGCCGTCAGCGCGGTAACAGTTCTCAAAACGATGCTTATGTGCTTGCCCAGATTGGTGTATCATTCAATATTTCTTCTTATCGTTGCCCTAAAGTAAGATGATAAAACGACCCTTGTTTGCTTAGCATATCAGTTTTAGCACAATAATCTATTCAGAATTATTACCTTTCTACCCTCAATTATTCTTTTTAAATTTGCATTCCATCATGAATCAATGACCTTACCAGAGTTAAAAAATAAAATTGACACTGCGTACTTGCCAAAGCATATCGCTATTATTATGGATGGCAACGGAAGGTGGGCAACAGAGAAAGGCCAGGATAGACTGTTTGGGCACCTGCACGGGGTGGATAGTGTGCGTAATATTGTGGAAGGTTGTGCAGAGTTGGGTATTGAATATCTTACACTATATGCTTTTAGTACGGAAAATTGGGACAGGCCGGAGTATGAAGTGGTTGGTTTAATGGAACTGCTTGTGAACACAATACGTGAAGAAGTGCCTATTTTAAATAAAAATAACATCAGGCTGCACTTTATAGGGGATCTGCAAATGCTGTCGGCTTCTGCGCGTAAAGAAATACAGGATGCTATGGATGAAACATCTCATAATACGGGGCTAAATTTAGTGATGGCAATAAGTTACAGCAGCAGGTGGGAACTGGTGAATGCAGTAAAGAATATTGCCAAAGATGTGAAAAATGGTATTGTAGAGCCCTCTACTATTACACAGGATACGCTGCAGCAATATCTCGCGACAAGCGCATTTCCTGATCCTGAATTAATGATACGAACCAGCGGCGAATACAGGATAAGTAATTTTTTATTGTACCAGTTAGCTTATGCTGAATTATATTTTACTAATACCTTATGGCCTGATTTCAGAAAAATGCACTTGTATGAGGCTATTATAGATTTTCAAAACCGCGAACGGCGGTTTGGTAAAACAAGCAGCCAGCTCCTACAGCATACACATTAAACCAGTAAAAGCTGTATTTAACAAAGACTTTTCATTATTCCCTTTAATTTGCCGCCCTATCCCAAAATAACTGCTGTAAGGGTATATTACTCTTTCAGCCGTAAAAAAAACAAATAGTAATCCGGATGTGGAAACTGTGTAAACTTTTAATGCCTGCCTTTATTGTCAGTTTTATTTTTTGCCAAAGAGGATTTGCCCAGATCACAGGGAATGCGGATACAACAGGGCAGCCCATTACTGCCATCAACTCAGAGCTACTGAATATTTTCGATAGCAAAACCCCTCAAAAATATAAGATCGCAAATATTAAAGTAACAGGTAACAAATCTTTTGATCAGGCATTATTACTTTCTATTGCAGAATTGAATACAGGCGATGAAATACAGATACCAGGAGGTGATAATTTTTCGAGGGGTATTACTAAACTGTGGTCACAAAACTATTTTAGTGATATTGAGATCTATCTTACAAAGTTAGAGGGGAACAATATTGATGTTGAAATAGCGGTTACTGAAAGGCCTCGCCTTGCGAACTTTGTTTTTAAAGGGGTACACAAGGGGGAAACGGATGACCTCACTACGAAATCAGGACTGGTTAAGGGCAGAGTGATCACTGAAAATATGAAACACACGGCTATTGATGCTATTAAAAAATATTATTCTGATAAAGGATTTGAAGGCGCGACAGTTCACATTGAACCAAAAAAAGATACACTGCTGCAAAATTCAGAGGATCTTATTTTTAATGTTGCCAGGGGGAATAAGGTGCGTATTAATGATATTAATTTTATAGGCAATACTGTAAGAAGCCAATTATTATTATCGCAAATGAAAGGCACTCACCAAATGTCTCACCTGACCTTATTTCCTACAAAAGATACTGGCGGACTTGGTAAGCTGGAAGTATATAGTTTCGGCCATTATTTGAAGGACCTGGGGTTCCTATCATTTAGCAACACAAAAAAAGTTCTGGCTCCTTACCTACGTTTAAACCCGTTTGCTTCAGCGAAATTTGATGAAATTAAATATGAGGAAGATAAGGATAAGATCATAAGCTATTACAATTCACTTGGGCACAGGGATGCTACTATTGTAAAGGATACGTCCAGAATCGATATTAAAGGAAACATAAATATAGATATAAAAGTGAATGAAGAGGACAGATATTATTTTGGAAATATTACCTGGCGTGGTAATACTTTGTACCCTGATTCTTTGCTTGCGGCAATACTTGGAATTAAGAAAGGTGATATTTACAATGCGGATCTTCTAAATAACAAATTAGGAAAAAGTATATCACCAGAAGGTGGAGATATAAGCGGATTGTACATGGATAATGGTTATTTATTCTTCCAGGCAGACCCTATAGAAACTGCTGTTTATAAGGATACTATAGATTTTGAGATACACCTGCGTGAAGGCCCTCAGGCTACGATTAAAAATATACGTATCAGCGGTAACGATAAAACAAAAGAGTATGTTATCCGCCGCGAACTGCGTACCATTCCGGGAGAGAAATTCAGCAGAGATGCACTTGTAAGGTCTCAGCGGGAAATAGCAAGCCTTGGTTTTTTTGATCCTGAAAAAACAAATCCGAACGTTGTTCCCAATACTGATGATGGCACAGTTGATATTAATTGGGCATTGCAGGAAAAATCCAGCGACCAACTTGAGTTGAGCGCAGGTTTTGGTGGAGCAATAGGATTAACAGGTACATTAGGCGTAACATTCAATAATTTTTCAATTCATAATATTTTCAAAAAGTCTGCATGGGATCCTTTGCCGACCGGGGATGGACAAAAATTAAGTATTCGTTTTCAAAGCAATGGGGCTTCATACCGCTCTTATAATGTATCTTTTACAGAACCATGGTTTGGAGGCAAAAAAAGGAATTCATTTACTGTGAGTTTATTTGACACAAGATTTGCGAATGCTTACAATCCGTTAACAGGAACTTATACGGGAAGCGCAGCGGATACTTCTTATTTTCGTACAGTTGGGATGTCAGTTGGCCTGGCAAAACAATTAAAATGGCCGGATGATTATTTTCAGCTTGGATTTACCCTTGCCTACGCAAGGTATACATTGCACAATTACTATATTGACCAGGTGAATCTGCCAGGATTTAATAACGGGTATTCCAATAACATCAGCTTAAAAGTTGCTCTTGAAAGGTCTTCTGTTGATCAGCCAACTTTTCCAAGAATGGGTTCAGATTTTATAGCAAGCGTACAAGCGACCCCTCCATATTCTCTAGTAGACCCGAGCATAATTTCTTCCAGTAATCCATATGAATTGCTTGAGTATCACAAATGGCGTTTTGACGGAACCTGGTATGTGCCTTTGGGGCAGCCTACCGGAGAGGACCATAATAAACAATTTGTATTGAAACTATCTGCCAAATATGGTTTTTTGGGAAGATATAATAACAAATTGGATATTTCACCGTTTGAGCGGTTCCAGGTGGGAGATGCGGGCTTAAGCAACAGCTATGCATTACTTGGATACGAAATTATTTCACAACGCGGATACCCTGTTTACCAAACATCAGACCCAAAAATTAATCCTGATCAGACAGGCGCTTCGGAATATTTTACCATATTTAATAAATATACCATGGAGTTGCGCTACCCGCTAAGCCTTGCACAGAGTAGTACTATTTATGGGTTAACGTTTTTTGAAGCGGCCAATGGATGGTATACTTTTAAAGATTATAATCCTTTTGCATTGCGGCGTTCCGTGGGCGTGGGCATGCGTTTCTTTCTTCCGATGTTTGGTTTGCTTGGTTTTGATTATGGCATTGGTCTGGATAGGTATGGTCCTGGCGCTACAAGCTTAAAAGATATTTCCCGCTTTACATTCATGTTAGGTTATGAGCCTGAATAAATTCCCTTTATCTTTCCATAAAATTTGATTGTATGAAAAAGATATTTTCATTGGCAGTTTGCCTTATGCTTGTTTATACTGCCATCTTTGCCCAACGGTATGCTGTAATTGATACAAAATATATTTTGAATAAAATGCCTGATTACCAGGAGGCACAAAAAAAATTAAGAGCAAAAAGCCAGGAATGGCAGCAGCAAATAGATGAAAAACAATCCATCGTGAACCAGATGAATAAAGATTACGATGCCGAACAATTTATGCTTAGTGATGAACTGAAAAAGAAAAGACAGGACGAGATATATAATAAGGAAAAGGAAATACGCGACCTGCAAAAACAAAGGTTTGGATATGAAGGTGATTTATTCAAGGCAAGAGAAGACCTTGTGAAGCCTTTGCAGGATGAAGTTTATAATGCAGTTCAGAAAATTGCCGTGGCACACGGCTACGATTTTATACTCGATAAAAGTGAAGGAATTACTGTTATATTTGCCGACCCAAAATTGGATAAGAGCGATGAAGTGTTGAAGCAATTGGGCATAAAAAATTGATTTGAAACAATAAACAACAAAAATAAAAATGAAAAAAGTCTTCCTAACTGTCTTAATGTTTACTGCAATTGTCAGTTTTGCATATAAAGCTAATGCACAATCTTCGCCCATTAAAATAGGTGTATTTGATATTTCTGTAATGGTACAGCAAATGCCAGGATACTCTAGTGTTGACAGTATGGTTCAACTATATGAAAGAGATTCTCTAGCTGCGGAATATGATTTTTACAGGAGCGAATATGGCCGCCTCGACAGCACCTATAAATTAGATTCTATCGCTAAGAAAGCCCCAAGCGTTTTATCCCTTGAACAGCAGCAACGCCAGCAAGTAGCGCTTACGTTGGTGTATTGGCAGCAATATGCCCAGGAAAAATCCGAACAAAAACGTGAGCAGCTTGCTCAGCCTTTAATAAAACAGGTTTATGACGCTTACCAAAAAGTACTGGCTGTAAAGAAATACACACTTATTTTGAAGCCACAGAGTTTGGAAAACGGAACGGTTTTTTCCAGTGCATTAGGCGGGGCTGATAATGTCTTTAAATTGGTGGCGAATGAATTGAAAATCAGCTTATCTCGCGAATTAAATTTTCCCGAAGATGACCAAAGCCAACAAAATAACCAGCAAGCGCCTGCAAAACCGCAAACAAAACCTGCAACGGGAACAAAACCTAAGCAATAAATCAACAAGTAGGGTTTCCAATTTTATTTAAAGCATTCTGCCATTGGGGGAATGCTTTTTTATTTCAGATATTGTAACTTTGACTGAAATGCAATCCTCCCATTAATGAAGTTACAGACGATGTTTTTATGCCTTAAGTTTTTTTAAGTTAATCTGTCTTGGACTTTAAGTTGAAACTTGCAGAACTTTAACCTAAAGATTTTAAGACTTTTGTTTAGAGATCCCACGACTTTAACTTAAAAATCGGAGTTGTTAAAGATAACCAGAAAAGAACAAGGCATTGCCAACTGATCTATACATATAAACCAATTATGGAACAAAATTTACCCTCAAGCGCATTGCCGCAGGCTAGCATCGGTATTTTTGATTCAGGTTATGGCGGCCTAACTGTATTGAAAGAGATCGTTACAAAATTGCCGCAATACAATTATACTTATTTGGGCGATAATGCACGCGCGCCTTACGGCACACGTTCCTTCGAAACTGTTTATCATTATACATTGCAATGCGTAAGATGGTTTTTTGGACAAGGCTGCCCGCTGGTGATACTTGCATGCAATACCGCATCCGCGAAGGCTTTGCGCACCATACAACAAAATGACCTGCCAAAGATCAATCCCGGAAAACGAGTACTTGGAATTGTGCGCCCCACATCAGAAATAATAGGGCAGTATACTAAAACCAACAGCGTTGGCATACTTGCTACGAGCGGCACTGTGCAATCTCGATCTTATGAAATAGAAATTAAAAAATTCTTTCCTGAAGTAACAGTTATTCAGGAGGCTTGCCCTATGTGGGTGCCACTTGTAGAAAACAATGAATATGAAAACCATGGGGCTGATTTTTTTGTTAAAAAGAATATCCATCATCTCTTGCAAAAAGGACCGGAGATTGATACTGTTTTGCTAGCCTGCACACATTATCCTTTGATTCTGAGAAAAATAACAGAGCATATGCCTGTTGACATAAAAATCATTTCGCAGGGAGAGATCGTTGCAAACAGTTTAGCGGATTATTTATTTCGCCATCCTGAAATGGAAATGCAACTAAGGAAAAACATGTCGCGCAACTTTTTTACAACGGATTCGGTTGAAGATTTTGATATACATGGCGAATTGTTTTTTGGGCAACCCGTGCTGTCAACACATATAGAACTAGAGTAAATTTTATAGATCATCATATTGGTAAAGGGCATCAATGGCTGTCCCCGGCTGTATTTCAAAAATAGGATTGATAATACCGTCTTTTAAGCCATAAACCCAACCATGTAAAAAAGGGCGTTGCTCTTTTTTCCACGCCCGCTGAATAATAGAGGTTTTTGCAAGGTGCGTTACTTGTTCTTTTACATTTAACTCCGTTAAACGGTCTTCTCGCTTTTCTTTATCATCAATTGCTTCCAAATCTTTGCTGTATAATCGATAGACATCTTTTATATTGCGCAGCCACATGTTTAAAACTTGGTTGTAGTTATGGTTGGTAAGAGCCGCTTTGATACCGCCACAACCATAATGGCCGCAAACAATCACGTGAGTTACTTTTAATTGATTAACTGCAAAATCTAAGACGCTTAGCAGGTTTACATCCGTATGTACTACAAGGTTGGCAATGTTGCGGTGCACAAAAATTTCGCCAGGTTGTGTGCCTGTAATCTTATCGGCAGGTACACGGCTATCGCTGCAGCCTATCCATAAGAATTGAGGTGTTTGCAAATGGGCAAGACGTTCAAAATATAAGGCATCTGCCTGTAACATGCTTGCTGCCCAAGCCTTGTTATCTTCCAATAACTTTTCGTAAGTGTTCATTCTATACAATCAAATGTTAAGACCACCGCAAGCGCTTATTACCTGACCTGTAATATAACTGCTCATATCGCTTGCAAGGAATAAAGTTGTGTTTGCAATTTCTTCTGCTTTGCCAAATCTGCCTAAAGGAATCTTTTTCAAAAATTCTTCCGAAGCTGCCCCTTCTTTTAAGTAATGCGTCATATCTGTTTCTACAAAACCCGGAGCAATAGCATTGCAGCGAATGTTTCTGCTGCCTAATTCTTTTGCGACTGACTTTGTAAAGCCGATAATACCTGCTTTGCTAGCTGCATAGCTTGATTGACCTGCGTTTCCACTAATACCAACAATAGAACTCATATTAATAATGCTGCCTGCTTTTGCTTTTATCATTGGGCGAATCACCTGCTTAGTCATGTTGAAAACACTTTTCAAATTAGTTGTCATCACTTCATCCCATTGTTCTGCTGTCATACGCAGCAGAAGATTGTCCTTACTAATGCCTGCATTATTTACACAAATATCTATAGCTCCAAATTCTTTCAATACATCATTTACAAAAGCTTCACATTGTGAAAAATCGCCTGCATTACTTTTATAGGCTTTTGCTTTTACACCATGAATTTTTAGTTGGGATTCCAGAGCTAATGCTTTCTGTTCACTGCTGTCGCTTACATATGTGAATGCAATATTCGCACCGTGTTCAGCAAGTTTTAATGCAACGGCAGTGCCAATTCCCCGAGCGGCACCTGTAACCACAGCTATTTTATCAGTAAGTAATTTCATAATCTTCTTGTGTGCAAAGGTATGTCCACTAAGCTTTTAAAATAATTCTTTTGATTTCATCTTTTATTAAACAAGTACTAAAATCTCTTCTATATATTTTCTGTCATTACTCAGCCTCGGTACTTTGTGCTGGCCTCCAAGCTTTTCTTTGCTACGCAGCCATTCAGTAAAAACCCCTTTTTTAATAGAGTGTACAATGGGTAAGCGAAGAGCAATATCTCTATGTCTTTTGGCTTCATAGTCACTATTTACAGCTTTTAAAGCACAGTCTAATTCATATGCAAATTGCTCAATACTTTCCGGCTCTTTCTCAAACTCGACCAGCCATTCATGGGCACCATTATTTTCATCACTGAAATAAACAGGGGCTGAAGTATAGTCATTTACAAGTGTATTTGTCTTTTCACAAGCTATTGCGATTGCTTTATCAGCATTATCTACTATCAGTTCTTCTCCGAAAGCATTGATAAAATGTTTAAGCCGTCCAACCACTTTTATCCTAAAGGGGAATAGTGAGGTAAACTGAATGGTATCTCCCAATATATACCGCCACAACCCCCCGTTAGTAGAAATAACAAGCGCATAGATTTTCCCGGATCCTACATCGTTCAAACCTACAGTTTGCGGGTCAGGTTTTCCATATTCTTCAACCGGCATAAATTCATAAAAAATGCCATGCTGTAAAAAGAGCAACATGCCTTCTTCATACAAGTTATCCTGCGCCCCAAAAAAGCCTTCGCTAGCATTATACATATCAAGATAATGGATATGTGCGCCAATAAGTTTTTTAAATTGCTCTTTGTAAGGCGCAAAAGAAACCCCTCCATGGATATATAATTCCAAGTTTGGCCATACTTCTTTAAGTGTTGCTTTGCCTGTTACTTCAAGGATGCGTTTGATTAGTACCAAGGTCCAGGTCGGCACGCCGGAAATGGAAGTTACATTTTCTACAATTGTTGAGTTGGCAAGCCTTTCAATCTTGCTTTCCCATTCATCCAGTAAAGCAACAGAGAGTTCGGGTGTTCGTATCCAATGCCCCCAAAAAGGCATGTTTTGAAGGAGCACTGCGCTTAAGTCTCCATAACGTGATTCTTCATTAATACAACTGATCTGATGACTGCCGCCAATTACCAAACCTTTTCCAGTGAGTAAATCGCTTTCCCAATTAGAATTATAATAAATGGAGAGCACATCTTTTGCGCCCTGAAAGTGATTGTTTTCCAGGCATTCTTGTGTTATGGGGATAAATTTACTTTTGTCGCTGGTAGTGCCGCTGCTTTTTGCAAACCAGTTTACAGGGGTATTCCAGAGTAGATTTTGTTCGCCCTGCATTAGCCGTTGGATGTAAGGCTTTATATCCTCATATTCCTGCAAAGGCACAGCCTGTTTGAATTTTCGGATGTTGAATATCTCCCTGAAATTATGTTTACGCCCAAACTCGGTGTACTGCCCATGCGTAATTAAATCCTGTAATACTTCGCGCTGCGCAGTGACCGGAGTATTTATCCACTGCTCTATTTTTGCGTAACGCAGGCGAACTAATCGTGATATGGCGGGAGATAATAACTTCATTTTGATATGGCAAAGTAAGGAATGATAAGGAAAAATTTTAAACAAAAATTCTATTGAGGTAAATTACCAACACTTTCTTTTCTGCCCATGTCTAATATCCAGTCTTTCCTTTTTAGTTCAAAATTAGTTCCGAGATAAAGCCTGCGCACTTGTTCATTTTCAGCAAGTTCTTCCGCTGTGCCATGCTTGAAGATCTTGCCATCAATCAATAAATAAGCGCGATCACAAATGGATAGAGTCTCATGCACATTATGGTCGGTGATCAGGATTCCTATGTTTTTATATTTAAGCTTTGCAACAACGCTCTGAATGTCTTCAACAGCAATGGGGTCAACGCCGGCAAAGGGTTCGTCCAGCAGAATAAATTTAGGGTCAACAGCTAAGGCACGGGCTATCTCCGTTCTTCTTCTTTCGCCGCCACTAAGGCTATCGCCATTGTTTTTGCGCACCTGCATCAGCCCGAATTCCCCAAGTAAGTATTCAAGTTTTTCCAGCCTTTCTTTCTTCTTCATCTTCTTCATTTCGAGGACGGCGAGGATATTGTCTTCCACACTGAGTTTGCGGAAGACACTAGCTTCCTGAGGCAGGTAGCCTATGCCGATCTGAGCACGCTTATACATTGGCAGGCGGGTGATATCTTCTTCATTAAGAAATACCTTGCCTTCATCGGGTTTGATGAGGCCTACTACCATGTAGAAAGTGGTGGTTTTGCCCGCACCGTTGGGGCCAAGGAGACCTACTATTTCGCCCTGGTTCACGTCAATGGAGACATGGTTAACGACAGTTCGGTTGCTGTATTTCTTAATTAGATCTTTTGTGTGAATGACAAGGCTCAATGCTATGTGTGTTTGAGCAAAAGTATAGTATGTATGGCACTTGGCAGAAGGACTGTTAGTAGTTAACTGTTGGTTGGCATTTGGAGGGTATTAAAATGGAGTTTATGATAGGGTTGACATGGCTTTAGGTGGGAGTAAGGTGGGCTTTGAGTGGGAACCGGGTCTCTATAAAGTCTCTATAAGGTCTCTATAATGTCTCTATAAGGGTGAAATAAAGTAATCAAAATGAGAAAAAAATCCAGAGAAAAGCTATAATTTGCTACAGAAAAAAAGGTAGCTTCGGCGTGAGGATGAAGGTAAGAATAATTTGTTGATCTAAAAAAATAAATAACATGGAAAAAGTAAATATTGCACAAAAGCTATCGTTGTTCTCAGAATACTGGAGCCCTAAAATTGTGGGCGAACTGAACGGGCAACAGGTGAAACTTGCTAAGCTGAAAGGGGAGTTTGTGTGGCATAAACATGATAATGAGGATGAAATGTTCCTAGTTGTTGATGGCGTTTTGACAATGGAGTTTAGGGACAAAACAGTTGAAATAAATAAAAATGAATTTATCATTGTGCCGAAAGGGACGGAGCATAGGCCTGTTGCTCATGAGGAGGTTTCACTGATGCTTTTTGAACCTGCGGCAACGTTAAACACCGGGGATACTGAAAGTGAATTGACCAAGTATATTTTGGAGCGTATCTGAATCACGGATCCAATGTTCTGAATCATGGATCTAGGGGATCAAAGGATGGCACGGATCTGTAGAAGGCGAATTACTTTATAATAATTGATAGAGTTACCGAAGATGGGAAAATTGGCGGGTTTGGCAATTGCAACGCTACTCCATTTTTCCAGATAGTGGCAACCTGGTTGGAGTTAGCTAATCCCAAATTATTGTATTCAGCGCCGCCTGTGTAGACATCATTACCTATTACATAGGTTTGATAAGCTCTTGAAGTATTTGGCGCAGGCAGTATGGTTTGAACCCCATTTTTAATATATGTAGCATTGATACTGGAAATGCTACCTCCGGGAACTGATGCATAACCTGTGAGGTATATATCGTTGCTATTAATTAACATTGATAAAATATTAAGACTGTCGGCAAAATATGCAGGAGTGCCATTTTTCCAAAGTGTTGTAACAGCGTTTCCTGTGGTACCAAGAATATAAACATCACTGCCTACGACCTGTATCAAATTGGCAATGGAGTTTACGGAACTATTGGTCAAATAAGTGGGAATGCCATTCTTCCAAATTGTGGCCGTATAATTAAAGTCATTCTCAAAACCACCGGGGACGGGCACCTTATAGAAATTTACTGCTCCTGCAACATACACATCACTGCCCGAAACGAATACTGAATTTGCTTCTGAAAATATTGAATCATTGGCGAGATAAGTAGCGACACCATTTTTCCAGTATTCCGCCACATTTACTCCCGGCACATTGGGGTCATTTAAATTGACAGAAGCCAACCCCTGCGAACCTGTAGCGTACACATCAGTGCCTGATATAAACATATCGCTAATGAAGGATAATGACCCGGGTACATAATTGCCACTGGGCGAATACAAATTATTCAGAGCCCCATTTTTACTGTAAATGGATTGGTAATCTAATTCCGATCGTCCCCATACGTATAAATCATTGCCATAAAAATTTGAAAACGGCGTATTTGTATTACCGGTAACATAAAGACCACTAATATAGGTTACATCGCCGTTATGCCATACCATGGTAGAATCTTCTGAAAAAGCTGGCCCGATGATGTAAATATCAATTCCCGGAGGGATGTTGCCGCTGCCCGACATACTTTTTTTGCAGGATAAAAAAGCAAAGAAGAAAATGGAGCAGAAAAAAATCTTTTTGAGGTTAAAAATTTGCATTGTGTGTTTTTGAGTCCTTTATTAAAATAAAAAGATTAAAATGCTATGGCGTTCAGAAATTAAAGTTACTTTGTTTTGCAAACACAAGGTAGTTAATATATCTGAATCACGGACCTAAGGATCTAAGGATAGCACAGATTTTAGGAACGGTAACATCAAATGGTTTGGTATGGCAATGCTACATACGGCAATGTTAGATACTTTATAAATATTGGACGAAAATGAAAACAGGCAGGAGCAAGAGCCTGGCATTGAGCCAATTCAAGACTAAGCAAAAAAGTAAAAATCTACAATGAAGGACATTATTCATAAATTCAAGTTCAAGGATGCGGGAGTTGTAATTAATGCACCTGCAGATATTGAAAAAGAGTTTGTTGATATGGGGTTTAAAAATGCTTTTAGTAAAAAAGACCTCAGCCAAAATACTTTGGCCTTTATCAATAACAATAAAGAATTGCTTGACTTTCTGAAAAATGGCCTACAAAAAATTGAACCCGATAGTGTGCTGTGGCTTGCTTATCCTAAAGGCAGTTCAAAGACCAAGACGGATATTAACCGGGATATCATCCGCGAGACGGCGGAAGACTTTGGGATGGCAACGGTAACGGCGATCTCGATCACTGATGTTTGGAGTGGGTTAAGGTTGCGGCCGGTTAATAGAGTGGGAAGATGAGGTCTGAATCACGGATTAAGCGGATTAAAGGATGACACGGATCTCTTGTCTGAATCACGGATTAGAGAGATTAAAGGATGACACGGATCTCTTGTCTGAATCACGGATTAAGCGGATCAAAGGATGACACGGATTTTAAGAAAAGGAAAAATCAAGCTAAATAATTACAATGCAGCAAGCGCCTGCAAAAATTCGTCTTTTTTCCTGCGGCTCACTTCTGCATATTGGCCATTGGATAGCAGTATCCTGTTATCCAGTTTGCTGTATTTTTTTACATGATTAAGGTTAACAAGGTAGCTGTGGTGTGTGCGGAAGAATTGTTGTTCACTCAGCAGTTCTTCATATTTCTGAAGGTTAACGGAAGCTATGATCTTTTCATTGTTAAAAAGATAGAAAAAGGTGTAAGGCCCTTCTGCCATCAGGTAAACGATGTCTGCAATATTTACAACCATGATGCCCTCTGCCGAAGAAATGGTCAATTTTGAGGGGAGTTGGTGCGGGTGCAGCACTATCTTTTTTAATAAGTCCATCCGTGTGCTGCTTTGCTTGCGGTCGCGTTTTTGCTGCAGCCTTTCAAATGCCTGTTGGAGGTCTGAGGAATCCACAGGTTTTAATAAATAATCAAAAGCAGCATATTTAAAGGCTTTGATGGCATGTTCATTATGGGCAGTAACAAAAATAACTTCACAACTCAGGTCATCAATTTGGTCAAGCATGGCAAAGCCATCGGTTTGAGGCATTTGTATATCAAGTAAGATGCAATCAGGTTTATGCTCTTTTATTGCTTTAATGCCCTCTCCGGCATTTGCCGCCATTGCCAGCACTGTTACATTTTGGCAATAGCGCGTGATAAGTTCGTTCAATACATTCCGCCCTTTTACTTCATCATCAATTATGATCGTTTTCAGCGGCATTATCATAGCATTGGTATTTTAAGTTTTACAAGCGTTCCCGTAGCATTCCCATGTTCATCTTTCTTATCAATTATTTCCATAGTTGTTGCAGATCGCTGCAATTCTTCGATCAGCTTCATGCGTTCGTCGACAATGCTTGTACCCATGGAATGATGCCCTTCTTTTTGAGTGGCAGCCCTGCCTACGCCATTGTCCTCAATTTCTATCAAAAGCATTTCTTCATTGGAAGAAAACCGCAACCATAAATTGCGTTGCCCATTCTTTTGCAGTAGACCATGCCAGATGGCATTTTCTACAAAAGGCTGTACCAGCATTGGCGGAATTTTTATCATAGCGGGGCTGGTATGTGTTTTAATTTCTGTTTCATAGTGAAAAGAATTGGCAAAGCGAAGTGATTCCACATCCATATAAAGTTTGAGTATGTTTATTTCTTCCTGTAGCGAGATCCATTGCTTATCGCTGTTCTCAAGGATGGCGCGCACTAACTTTGAAAACCGGGCCAGGTATTGTGTAGCAGTATCTATTTGGCCGGTAAGGCAACACTCCTGTATGGCGTTGAGCGAATTGAATAAGAAATGAGGGTTCATCTGGCTGCGTAAGGCTTTCATGCGCAGGTCGGCAAACTGCTGGCTTATCGCCGATCTTCGTTCTGCTTCGCGGCGGATATTGTTTATCCTGTTCCCTATGATCAGCGTAATTGTTCCTCCAAACAAAATGGCAACGGACAGGATGAACCACCATGTTTCCCAAAAAGGCCGTTGAATGATGATAATAACCGAATCATTTTTGGAGATATCACTACTGTTGGGGTTACCTGTCACTTTCAGAACATAGCGGCCGGCATCAAGGTTTGTATAATTAATGTTCCCGTTTGAAGAAAGGTGCCAGTTTGTATCAAAGCCCTCCAGTTTGTAATAATAAGTTGTTTGGAAAGGCTGTAAAAAATTCACAACGGTAAATTGAAAATTGAGGTTGTTCTGATCATAGGCAAGCGTTATTTTCTTAACTGGATCGCTGCTATGCACACTGTAAGGGTTGCCATTGACCCGGAATGCCGTGATATAGGCCGGATAATTTTGAGAAGGAAGCGCCGCTTCATCAGGGTTAAAAAATGTGATGGTATTGGTATTGCCTAAATAAATATTTCCCTTATCGTCCAAAGATGCTGCGCCATTCCATTCATCATAAGGCAACCCATCCTGTTTGGTATAGGAATAAAAAATGTTTTGCGCTGTGTCAAACGCAGAAATGCCGGTTGAGGTTAAGATCCAGAGCCGGCCTCTTTTATCAAACAACAGGTTATTTACACGGTTGTTGCAGAGCCCATCATTTGTATTCCAGTTTTTCCATTGCTGTGTGTTTATGTTGTAGCGCCAGATGCCATCAAAAGAGGTGATCCATAGCTCATTTTCCTTGCCTTCGATCAAAGTCCCAAACAAAACATCTTTTGCCAGCTTTGTGGTGTACTGCAAAAAGTTGTTGCGCCGGGAATCGTATTTTAAAAGAATATTTCCCGATGTAAACCAAACCTCACCTTGCCGCGTCGCCATTACATCCTCAATATTTTGGGAATGGGCAAACGGACGATAAACTGTAAAACGGTTAGCAGCAGTATCAAAACTCAGGAGATCCTGCTTATAATTGGCGAGCCATATTTTACCGGTCTTGTCCTCAGTTACAGCATCGAACCGTTTGTGCCTGAAAAAAAGAGAGTCATTTTTATCGGGTAAATAAGCAGTGTAGCTTAGTGAAGAAGGGTTTAACTTTATAAGCCCCTGGAATGTGGCAAGCCATGCATTTTGTGAAGTATCAAGCTTCATGTCACAGGTTTGCGCATTGCTTTCTGTAGGCGAAAGCGGAGCAAATGTTTTGATATTGTGGATCAGTTGGAATTTATCATTCAGCACATACAACGCATTGCTGTATAAACCGCCCGCAAACAAATTGTTTTTATAAAAAAAGATACTTCCGATGAGGCCTGCATCTTTTGTAAGAAACTCGTCGCCCCCTTTAAAGTAATATGTTTTAAAAACCTGCGCGTAAGGGTTAAGGATAACGAGGCCTTCTGTTGTGCCAATAAAAATAATGCCTTGTTTTGACTGGTAAATGCAATTTATATAATCCGGAAAGCCGCCTTCTTTCGATCTCCAGTCAGTGATCACTTTAAAATTCGCATCCATCCTTAAGATGCCGCCAATATGTGCGATCCAGTATTCTTCCTGCCCCTGCCAGTTCACCCTGAATGGTATTATATCAACAAGGCCATGCAGCGGTATTCTTTGCATTTCGCTATCGCCTTTGCTGATCAGGTACATGGCCTCAACCCAGCTTGCAGCAAGCAATTGATGGTCGTTCAGCACCAATGAAAAGCCAAAAAGGTCGCCTTGCTTTTTGTAGAGGTCTGCATTTATGCTGTCCTGGTAGCGGGTATAAGTCTTTGCTGCCACATTATATTCATATAGCCCGTCAAAAGTCCCCATCCAGAAATTGCCCCCGGCATCAATGCGCACATTAGTCACCAACTGGTTTTTGCTAACCCCATGTTCCTTTGTTGGCGGAATAGAGGGCTGAACAATAAAACGGTCATTTTCTTCATCGTAATAGCTCAGGCCGCCGCTGCATACCCAAATTCTATCCTGCTTATCTCTAAACACTTTTTGTTCTCCTGCCAACACCTGTCTACCCGTGAAAAGCTGCGTGCTGTTATAATTTTCAAATGTTGCATTTAGTACATTCAGCTTACTCAAGCCCCCGCCCGTGCCGATCCACAGGTTACCATGTTTATCCTCTTCAATGCCCGTTACCCAGTCATTTATCAGGGAATTGGTGTCATTAAGGTTTTTTCTGAAAACAGTAATGTTTTTACCATCATAACGGTCCAGCCCATCATGAGTGCCCACCCACAAAAAACCGCGGCTGTCTTCAAAAACAACGGAGATGTTGCTGTTGCTTAGCCCTTGGAGAGTTGTTATTTGTTTAAGCAAAAGCTTATTCTCCACCTGCGCCGTAGATGGGTTAGAGAAGAAAAGCAAGCAGATAAATAAAATAAAATAGTACCGGAAGAGCATTTTGCAAATTATTGCAAAACAAGTCAGTAACAACAAACAGTGAGGCATAGCTTAACAAATGGCAAAGACTTTTTAATAAGCGGCGATCTTTTAAAGAATTATTGCCGGGCCATGCGCACTTCTTTCTCATATCTTTTTAGATAAAGGTCGAGATCCACCCTGTCACTATGGAGATTTGCTGCGTCACCATCGAGATTTGACATGTCATCATCGAAATTTGGCATGTCATCATCGAGATTTGGCATGTCATCATCGAGATTCGACATGTCATCATCGAGATTCGACATGTCATCATCGAGATTTGCTACGTCATCATGGAGATTTGCTACGTCATCATGGAGATTCGACACGTCATCATGGAGATTCGACAATTTGTCCCCCTATCTCAGCCACATTGTCGTAAATAATTCATCAATTTTTCATAAAAAGATCCCCTATATTTGAATGTCTGCTTTATGAACCATAAAAACTATCTGTATGGCTGATAAAAAAATCTTTCGCCCGTTTGTAGCACCTGAAACACAGATGAAAGAGTTTACGGTGAAAGCCGTAGTAACGGGCTGCATCATGGGTTGTCTTTTTGGGGCGGCAAATGTGTACCTGGCACTAAAAGCGGGGTTGACGGTGAGTGCGTCCATCCCCATTGCGGTAATTGCCATTACTATTGCACGAAGGTTGCTGAAGACGACCATCCTTGAAAATAATATCATCCAGACAACGGGATCTGCCAGTGAAAGCATTGCGAGTGGCGTTGCGTTTACCCTGCCGGGATTCCTGTTTTTATCTATAGGTGCGAACGGGCAAAGCGTTGGCGCAAGTTTTTTTAATTACATGACCATTCTTGTGCTTGCCATCTTTGGCGGGCTGCTGGGAACGCTGATGATGATACCGCTGCGGAGGTCGTTAATTGTTAAAGAACATGACACGCTTCCTTATCCAGAAGGGACGGCTTGCGCTAGTGTGCTGAAAGCAGGGGAAAAGGGTGGGGATATTGCAAAGACGGCTTTTTTGGGCGTTGGGGTGGCGATGGGATATGCGTTCCTGCAAAGGATATTTCACGTGATCGCTGAAACGCCGGAATACATGAGCAAGCTGACCAATAAGTTCTTCCCGGCAGCGAAAATAAGCGGAGAAATAACGCCTGAATACTTAGGGGTTGGGTATATAATAGGGCCGCGGATATCCGGGGCATTGGTGGCTGGGGGTGTGCTTAGCTGGCTGGTACTAACACCGCTGCTGGCTACATTGATCCATGACCAGACCATCATTGCTGCACAATTGGTAAAGCTGGGCTATTTAAAAGATATACAAACTGCGGGTGGCCCAGGCGGCTGGAACCCGCTGACGCATTTGTTTGATGATTCTGCAAGCGCTATCTATAGAGCTTATATCAGGCAGATAGGGGCGGGCGCTGTAGCGGCAGGCGGTTTTATAACGTTGCTGAAAACAATTCCTACTATTATTTCTTCTTTTAAGGAAAGTATCAGTTCTATGAAAGACCGGCGTGATGGGGTGTCCACATTGCGTACGGAAAAAGACCTGAGCATGAAAGTAGTTTTGTTTGGCAGCCTTGCGTTGATATTGCTAATGGCATTTATACCAATGATTCCCGGTGATTCGGTATTTAGTAAGCTATTACTGGGGGTTTTAGTGGTGGTGTTCGGGGCTTTTTTTGTTACTGTTTCTTCGCGTATTGTTGGCATTATCGGTTCCAGCAATAACCCTATCAGCGGGATGACGATTGCTACGATAATGGCTACCTGTTTGGTCTTTATCGGTATAGGATGGACGGGTAAAACGTATGAACCGATGGTTCTTGTGGTGGGGGGTATGATATGTATTGCGGCTGCGAATGCGGGGGCTACTTCCCAAGATCTGAAGACGGGTTATATCGTTGGTGCTACGCCGCGTAACCAGCAATTGGCGTTGTTTATCGGAGCGATCGTTTCTTCTCTTGTGATCGGGTTGACGATAAAAGTGCTGGATAAGCCGACAGCGGAAATGTTGCACCAGGGCTTTACTCATGCTATTGGTACCGATAAGTTTCCCGGCCCCCAGGCAACGCTGATGGCTACTTTGATAAAGGGTATTTTATCGTTCAACCTTGACTGGCAGTTTGTATTTGTTGGCGTTGCGCTTGCGGTGGTGATGGAATTGTGCGGGGTGAACTCGTTGAGTTTTGCAGTTGGCGCATATCTTCCGTTGAGCACTACGCTGCCGATATTTGCAGGTGGGGCAGTACGCGGGTTGGTAGATTGGAAGAAAAAGAAAAAGGAGGATGCAGTTCCTGAAGATGATCTTGGGAAAGGGAATTTATTTGCTACAGGATTGGTGGCGGGAGGAGCGTTGGCAGGTGTGGCAGTTGCGCTATTGATAGCAGGCAGCGACAAGATAGCGCAGAAACTGGAGTTAGTTGATCTTGAGAAAGCCATTGAAAATGCTTTATCGCCCGGCGTGTACCAGGTTATTGGAGTGTTGGCTTTTGTCTTATTGGGCGTGATGCTTTACAGGATAGCGATGAAAAAGGACAGTGTTGAGTTGGAGGAATTGTAATCATTGTTTTTTTAACTTAAGCAAGACCTGCCTCATAGATGCTGATACATTTTTGATAATATATTTGAGGGGAGAAGTATTTTTCGTACAAAGGGAATAGCTGCAGTTGCAATTTCTCCTGAGGCTGGATGATCAGTCTCTCTATCCTTTCTCTCCATTCAAATAAATGAAAATTGTCCATTACTAATTGGGGCATATCATATTTAATTTGGTCAACCACTTCACCCGTTTTGAAAGTAAGAAAAGGAAGGCTTTGCGCCATATATTCTATCAAAACCAAAGGGCCTGATTCTGACTTTGCAGTGTGAATGGCAAGGTCAAAGTCCTTCAATATAGGTTGTATATCTGTTATATCGCTTTTGAAAGTTATTGATCTCGAAAGGTTCTTTTCATCAATTAGCTCACTTATATTTTTATTATAATTCCTGTCTGTTTGTTGGCCGATAATGGTGAGATGATACGGGCGCAATTTTATTAATTCAGCCACCAGGTTTATTGCAAATTCAATGTTTTTTGTTGGCCTTATGTTGGCAACCATTAAAAGCTGGATGGCTGTACTTTCTTTTTTGGCGGTATAAACTACTTCCTCGTTTTTAACAACAATATTGGGTAATAAAAATACGTTTGCCTCGGTCATTCCTGCCTTTTCAATAGCCCATTCCCGCAGCTTGCGCGAGACGCAGATCATGATCGTTTTGGGATAAATAAAGCGTTGGTGCCAGGATGAGCGCGTGTTTATTTCTATATCTCCAAAATGTTCGTGAAAAAATATTTTTTTATTGAGCCCGAATATTCGTGCTGCCAGGTAAACATAACGAAGGTTATAAGAGGAGTGTACGTGCACCACGTCAAACCGGCGGAGAATATTTATCATGCGGCGCATAGTGAAGGGGTTCCATTTGCTTTTGCGGGCGAGGTTTAGCTGGGTAATATTTGAATGCAACTGATCCGCAAGGGGGCCTCTTCGAACGGTAGTTAAAACTGTTACTTCGTGACCATTACTGTTTAAAATATTTGCAAGCGTAACCAGCACTTTTTCTGCGCCACCAACATTGAGCATGTCTATAACCTGAATAATGGATAGTTTTTTCTGCATGATTGACTGCAAAGAACTAAAAAATATGTTGATCTCGAAATAAAAAAGCCATCCTGTTTTAAAAGGATGGCTTTTGTTTAGGTAAATACTTTTTATTCTACAACGATCTTATCAGTCTTTGTGCCATTATCGCTTTGCACTTTTAGTAAATAAACTCCTTTTGCAAGGCTGCTTAAAGGTATATTTATTGACTGCCCGGCAGTTGCTTTTGGCAAATTAAGGGTGTAAACTGTTTGACCGTTTGCGTTAGTGAGGGCAAGGTGGATATTGTTCAAATCTGTTTTTACCACAACACTTGTATTATTACTGGCAGGGTTTGGATAAACAAGCCAAAGCGCACTGGTTGCTGCAATATTTATTTCCACTGTAGAAGAATATTGATAATTACCATCATTATCTACTTGTTTTAAGCGATAGAAATCTGTGCCTTCTACCGGGGCATTATCAGTAAACGTGTACTGCTGCTCTTCAGCAGGGTTGTTGCCTGCGGCAACAGTGCCAATTGAAGTGAAGTTTACCCCATCCGTGCTTCTTTCTACTTCAAAATGGTTGTTATTTACTTCGCTTGCCGTTGCCCAGTTAAGCAATGAGCCGGTGCCCTGCAATTTGCCCGTAAAGCTCAGCCAGCTAACAGGGAATGTTGAAACGATAGCAAAATTGGAATCATTAATATCAAAAAAGATATTGCCAACGGCTTGCACCATGACACGGCAGGTAGTGCTGCTGACATTTGGCGCAATAACTTTAGCGCGGCCATTGTTTGGCACATTCGCTGCAAGTGTATCTGTAAATGTTTGCCCACTATCAATTGATAAAAGAATATTTACTGTGGCGCAGCTTACGGGAGGCGCAGTTGTGTTTGCCACATCCCATGTAACAACGTAATTGTTGCCTCCTATTACAGGAGGACCTTCTCTATTTCCCACAGTTACTTTAAAAGGGCCCGACGTGCTGTCCACTGTTACCTCCATTTTCTTTCTATCATTCTGGCCGCCACCGGGATGGTTGTCCCTTACGGTAACCTTGAATTTCAATTTCCTTGATACGGAAGGCAGCACTTCCCATTCGTTGGTGTTGGTGCCGTCTAAAATGTTTGCAAGGGTTGGGAAATATCTTGTTGGCGAAATGGTAGGGCTGTACACACGGAACACAGGATACGCAGTATAAGTAGAGGCAGGAAAGCCATACACGCTCACATATTGGCCTAATTGAGAATCAAAAACACTGTCTGAACTGGTCAAAGGATCAAACTGCTCCCAGCAATAAGTCAACACATCTGTCGCATCTGCATCACTACCTTTTGCAGTTAATGCAAAGGGCGTGGACTTTGGTATGGTATAGTCGGCACCGGCAGAAACAGTAGGGACATTATCGCCTGTCGTTATTACTGTACCACATGTACTGCCGCTTCCTTTCCTGATATATTTCAATGCTTGTTTTATACTTTCTCCATGAAAGTTAGGGATGCTGTGCGGTGCAATATCAAACATGCCTGTTGTGCCTGCATAACCCATAATGGTAATCGCGCTGCCGGGCTCCATTTGCGCACCCGTTCCTTCATAAGAAAAATCAAAAGTATGGTTGTCGCCAAACTGGTGGCCTATTTCGTGTATCCAGAAATCAACAACAAATGGGTCAGAAGTTAAATCATCAGTAAACCCAGTCACGCCGCCACCTTTTGCTGTATTGCCACGCCTCGCTGTATCCACACAAACACAACCTATGCAACCCGCATTGCCACCGGTAGGGAAGCCCATCAGCAAATGGCCAACATCATAATTAGCCGGGCCTATCAGGCTGTCCAAAGTAGTTTGCGACTCTTCTCCCCATATCTTTCCATATCCACTTTCTTTGCTTAAATAAGGGTCAGTTTTAGGGTCAAGAAAAATAATAGTGTCTTCGTTATCTACATAATCAAGCCTTACCCCAAAATCAGCTTCCATAATGCCGTCTATCCTTGTAAGGTCAGTAACCAATGCAGCAAGTACATCGCCTTTCTTTTCTGCATCAGAAGTATCGGTATTATTATAAAGCAATTTAGAAAACTCGCCGCCTGATTCTACCGCAAACCTGTATATACGCAGCTTACCATCGTTCGCATTAGATTTATCCTCATCATCCATGCCCTGGATGTCCGCATCTGCAACCTGTTCTGTCTGGCAACTAAAAATTTCCTTTTTATCAGAAAGATGGTCGCGGTCGAATATGATGTAAAGGTGATCAGCCTTATCAATAGGGTTGATATAAATGGTTTCTTCTCACGGCAGATAAAATCATCCCGTGAAAACCCGCTGGCGACATGTCAAAACGAATGGTAGAGGATGGTTCATCAATGCCCTGCCCGACATACGTTTTTATTTCAGGATGCCTTGCAGCAAGCCCGGCTTCCATTACAGGCGCTTCCACCACTCTAAACTTTTCCATTTTGCCGGAAGAAACAGGCACAATAATAATAAAGGGCGATTTGCCTGCAGCTACTGTTTTTTCTGAAGGCGCGGCTATCAACTGGCTCCTGAAAGAGGCTTCGTTCAGTTGAAACGTGACAAACTGCGCAGGTTTGTAAGTGGTAGAAAAAGCCTGCGGTGATAAGGTAGCGGCATCGGCGGCTGACCAGAAATTTTGTGCGCCTGCTTTGCCGCAAAAAAAGGCAAGGATTAAAAGGCTGAAAAGAGTAATTTTTGTTTTCATGAATGTTTTTTTTAATGATTTTAATTGAAACAAGGCAACCCAAATATAGCCATCATCTTTTATTAAACAATCAAGAATTCATAGCTTTTCTTTCTTTTTGCCAAGGTTGAAAAAAGATGGTTTACTTCATTTCCATAAAATCATTTTATATAAAAAATCTTTTTTACCTTTCTTCCTGAAAATTTACCCGCATGAAAGATGAAGATCTCTTTGCTTCGCGAAGAAAATGCACGGTTGAAACAGATCATTTCACTGCTTGCCCAGCAAGTAGGGCAAGGAAGTGATGCATATTATGATAATACCCAAAAAGACATTCAGCCAGATCAACTGCCTCAGTCCTATCTCCAGGAAGGAAACCAATCAAAACACTTGTTTCAGTCCGATGTTCAGGAAGAGATTGGAATGAAACAGGTGCCTTATTCCAATCTGTCAGAGAACATTGGAACGATACAGCCGTCTCATTCCAACCTGCAAAAAGGAATTGACCTAAATCAAGTGCCTCATTCCAATGTTCATGAAGACATTGGAACAACACAGCAGTTTCATTCCAATCCTCAAGAAACAATTGATGTAAAACAGATAATTCAACCCGCTGACCAACTAAATATTGAATCAGGCCAACAAGTTCATTCCCATCCATCGCAAAATATAATGACAAATGCCACGGTTGAGGCCGACCCTTTTGCTACAAGACAAGATTTTGAACCGAATGAGAATGATGTGGCAGTGGCGTTGCGGGCATTTATGTCAAATTCACGCAGGTCAGGCAGGCATGTTGCTGCCAAAATACTCATTCACCTGGTGAAAAAAGAGAAGAACACAAATATGGAACTGCGGAAACTAACGGGCATGTCTGCAACCGGCGTGGCAAAACAGTTGATGGCCTTAAAGAAACGCGGGATGATCCTGCCTGTCCGTTTTCAACAGTATACCCTTGGCCCGGTTGGATTGAAAATAATTGATGATTGTGTTGCGAAAATGCAAAAGACGGTGTAGGGTCATTTCCTCTCTAGAAATATCTCCGCCATCATGCACCGCGCGCTGCCGCCGCCAATGGTTTCGATGGTGTCAATATTAACCGGAAGGAGGTTGGTATGTATGGCGAAAATTTCTTTTTGCTCCTGCGTTAATGACTCAAAAGCCTGCTGGCTGAGGATGGTGAAGTTGTTACCATCGGCGTTTTTTACTTGTAGCATATTGCCCGCATAAGCATGAACCTGGTGCAAACTGATAGGGATAATTTCATGGCCTGTGGCAATAAGCAACTGCGAAACAGCGATGCGCTCCGTTTCATCTGTGATCGACTCAAGGCAGATGACTGCGTAACCTTCGCCAATGTGCATGATAACGTTGGTATGATAGACATCAATGCCGTTCTCATCTTTTGCATAAAAGCCGATGACTTTGTATTGATGGGCGGTTGCGAAGCGATCGAGAAGAGCTAAGTGAGTGCGCGGCGAAAGGCAGGCATAGATGATACGGTTGTTGTGGTCAATGATCATGCTGCCTGTGCCTTCCAGGAAAAAGTTATCAGCTTCATATTCGCTCCAGTCCTGCACATCCGCAACGTGAAAATCTTTTGAGAGCATGAGCAGGAGGTCGTCGCTTTTTTCTATGCGCCTGTTTGCGGCAAACATAGGGAACACCACCACAACGCCATTGCTGAAAGTAGCAAACCAATTGTTTGGGAAAATGGCATCAGGCTTGGGCGGTTGTAGAGTATCGTTGTAAACAACTACATCAATTTTATTTTCCTGAAGTGTTTGAACAAAGCCATCAAACTCGTCTATTGCCTTTTGCTGTACTTCCTGTACAGTAAGCTTTTCCGAAGATGACTGGAATACATTGTTGGCGGCAGTTTCGGCATTAAAACCAAAACTCGCAGGGCGTATCATTAATATGGTGGAAGAAAGTTGCGGCACGGGTGTAAATGTAAAAAGTAAAAAAGCAAAAGTAAAAAATGGTATTTAAATATTATCTCTTAACAAAGGCATACTCATGCAATGAGCACCGCCACGGGCGCGGGATAATTCTGCGGAAGGCAACACGATTAAAGTATCATGTACTTCATCGGGCGTTAATTCTTTCCGGTCAAATTTCTCAAAGAGGTCTTTTGCTTTAATGATCTTGAAACCCTTTGCTTCAAAGGCTTTGAAGGTTTCTTCGTTGCGGTCGTAGCCAACAACTACACCATCTTTTAAAGCAAGCAGGTTGCAGGAGTCGGTCCATTGTTCGCGCTCATCAAAAGGAAAAACATTGTTTCCGCTGTAAATAATTTTCACCTCGTCTTCAGCAATGCCAAAGTCTTCGATGCTGATATTGCGTAGCAAAGATTCGAGGCCCTTCACCTTACTGCTTATATCCTGCCTGTAACTTTTGCCAGGTTGATAATTTTCTGCAAGGGGTTTATGGTAGCGGAATATTTCTACATGTTCATTGTCTTCTGTTGCATGTTTGTCAAGCAGGTCCATGTAATAAGGGTATTGCTTTTCGCTCTTGTGTTTTTTTACATACTCAGAAAATTTACCATACAGCACCCAGGTGTCTTTGCGCACATGCGTGAACACCGTGTCTATGTGCATTACAGCACGCTGGCGTGGAATTTTTACTACCGATATTTTTTCAATGCCCGTTTTACTATTCTTAAAAATAAGATGGATGATCTCATCAATGGCGCTTGGGGTAGTTCGTTCGCTGTATCCTATAATTAAATGGTTAGGAGCGATCATCATTACGTCGCCGCCTTCAACTGAAGTTTTGTAGGCACGTTGCTCTTCCTCGCTTAGCAAAAAGAAATCGCTTGACTCTGATATTTCAATGAGCTTCTCGTTATCGTTCCTGAATAATTTGTTGAATGAAATGAATTTCATGAGTAATGTTTCTCTTTCACGGGCAGGGGAAGCGGCATTACTCAGTAAAAAATGGTCGTTGAGTGTAATGCCGATGTCGCGTGTGAAAACAAGGTTGGGTAGTGGTGCAAAAATAAATTCGCTGGCGCTGTCGTCCTGCGAATAAAGCCAGCCTGTGATAAGAGCCTTTGCAAGCTCTGAAGAGTTTTCTATTCGTTCAAGCCTTTGCTCAGTTGCAAAGCTACAGCCTTCCCATGCGCACACTGCTGAGATGATGCGCTGCCTCACTGCATCTTCCTCCAGCACTTTGCCAAGTAAAAACTGTACATCAATTACGTTTTCGCTGTTGAAGTAATCTTTATCCCCGGGCTTGAAGCAATCCGGTTGCTTTTTATGTGCCTGTGTTTTCTCACAATCTTTAATGTAGGCTATTTTTTCAGGGTCAAGAAAATATAGCAGCAGCTTCACGTACTCATTATATTCACGGCGCATTTGCAGGAGGTGTACAGTATCATCATACAACCACTCCTTAAATTTACCGGGAACTACTTTGCCAATGCCGCCGTCAGGGCTATGAATGATCAACCGCCGCAGCGTTCCAACTTCTGAATTAACGTGAATTTTTTTCTCAATAGGCATAGATAATTTTTATACTAGCGAATTAGTTGTTAACAGCATAAGAGATCACAAAAATGTATCGATCGTTGCCGCTAGTTTGCGGTCTTTGTCTGTGACAATATCACCGGCATCATGCGTACTCAACCATATTTCTACCTGGTTGTAAACGTTTGTCCACAAAGGATGGTGGTCCATTTTTTCTGCTGCCAGCGCCACTCTTGACATGAAGGCAAAGGCTTCCGAAAAGGTTTTAAATTTAAATTTTCTATACAGTGAATTATTTTTTTCTTCCCACATAATGATGTTTTTAAATTAGAAGATCATGTTTCCTTTGTTTTTTATTTGCTCATTTGTTAGTTCTGCCACGAGCTGCACACCGCTGATATTTTTGACTGAGTGGATAATTTGGTTACACTGTTCATCATCCACAAACTCCTCTTTCATGAGCCAAATAAAATCCATGTGCTTAAACTCAGGCAGCAAATATTCCCCATCGTTGTGATTGTGGTAAATATAATGCGTTAAACAATTGTTGCGTACTTTATATTCATATATATCAAAATAATAGCTCCTTTTCTTTTTGCGGAGGTGTATCTCAATTTGAGGATTTAAGCGGAAAGTATAACCTATCGCGTTCAATTGCCAGCAAAATTGGTAATTCTTTAAAGAGGCCGTGATTCCGAGCAGGCGGGCGTTTTCAAAAAAATTATCGTAGAGAGAGTCGGTATTCAGGCGCAAAACTTTCATTGATCGATAGAATAACACAAATGTAAACTGACTCTTGCACACCCGTATTTTTTTCTTAACTTTTATTACTGTTCATATTCTCCCAAACTCGTAATGCAACCATGTACTTTGCGTTTACTTTTGAAGGCTGAAAGAGAATGTATTGCGTGCAAATAATATTCATATTGCTTTAGTCGGAAACCCAAACAGCGGTAAAACGTCTTTGTTTAATTCGCTTACGGGGTTGAATCAAAAAGTAGGCAATTTCCCCGGGGTTACGGTAGATAAGAAAACAGGCTCCTGCCTGCTTGAGCCAAGCCTTTCTTCCACATTGATCGACCTTCCCGGCACATATAGTTTGTATCCTCGCCGTGCGGACGAATGGGTAGCTTACAAAGTGTTGATGAACGCAGACGAAGTAAAACCTGAAATAGTTTTACTTGTGGCAGATGCAAGCAACCTAAAAAGAAATTTACTTTTCTGTAGCCAGATCATTGACTTGAAATACCCTGTGGTGGTGGCTTTGACAATGATGGATATTGCTGCTAAAAAGGGTATTGACATAGATGTCCCAGGTTTGGAAAGAGAATTAGGAGTGCCGATAATTCCTGTTAACCCCAGAAAAAATAAGGGATTGGCTCAGGTAAAGAAAGCGCTTGCACAAGTTGCAAAACAGCACTTTTATTCCCCCAAAGATTTTATTCCGAATAAAGAGCTAGCTTTTTCTTCCATTAAAAAGGTGCAGGAGTTATTTCCGCAACTGAGCGATTACGCATCCATTCATTATCTTATTAATCACGAAAATTTTCCGCTTGCGGCATCGGCACAGGATGCTGTGGAGCAGATAGAAATTGATACAAAATTCAATCCTACCAAAACACAGGCAGAAGAAATTGTGCAGCGTTATGCGAGGATCAAACAGGTGATGAAGCAGAATGTGGTGGAGCCGGACATACTTCAGAAAAAATTATTTACTGAAAAATTAGACGATGTTTTTCTTGATCGTGTTTGGGGTTATGTGATCCTGCTGGTGGTATTATTTATATTATTTCAAAGTATTTTTTGGCTGGCGCAATACCCGATGAATGCCATTGACTGGGGGTTTTCACAAATAACAGGATGGTTAAATGCTTTGTTACCACAGGCATGGTGGAGTAATTTATTGGTGAATGGATTGCTTGCAGGGCTAAATGGCATACTCGTATTTGTGCCGCAGATAATGATCTTGTTTGGGTTAATAACCATCCTTGAGGACACTGGTTATATGGCTCGCATCAGTTTTTTGAGCGATAAATTAATGCGTAAGGTCGGCCTGAACGGCAAAAGCGTGATGCCAATGATCAGCGGGTTTGCTTGTGCTGTGCCTGCAATAATGAGCGCACGTAATATTGAAAATAAAAAGGAGCGATTGCTTACAATTCTTGTTACTCCGCTAATGAGTTGCAGCGCGCGCCTCCCTGTTTATACTATCCTGCTTGCCCTCGTTGTACCGGATAAATTTTACTTCGGGTTTTTGAGCCTGCAGGGGCTTGTGATGATGGCGCTATATTTTCTGGGAACAGCTATGGCGCTTATTGTTAGCTATGTGCTGAAATGGATCATCAAAATAAAAGAAAAGAGTTTTTTTATTTTGGAGCTGCCTGTTTACCGTGCCCCCCGCTGGAAAAACGTAGGCATAACCATGATACAGAAAGCAAAAATTTTTGTAACAGATGCAGGAAGAGTGATCATTGTAATCAGCCTGTTGCTTTGGTTTCTTAGCAGCTATGGTCCATCATCGCGGATGGAAAAAGTGGACACGCAATATGCTGCCATGCAGCAACAAGCAAAGACAGATGACGCCAAAAAGATCATCACCAAAGAATATCATTCTGCAAGACTACAGAACTCCTATGCCGGCATTTTGGGCAGAACAATTGAACCCGCCATAAGGCCCCTTGGTTTCGACTGGAAGATCGGCATTGCGCTCATTACCTCGTTCGCAGCAAGGGAGGTTTTTGTAGGAACAATGGCCACGCTCTACAGTGTGGAAGCAAAAGACAACGCCACCCTGAAACAAAAAATGCAAAGCGCGGTGCGCGAAGATGGAACCAAGGTTTATACCCTGCCTACCGCATTATCCCTAATGGTCTTTTATGTTTTAGCAATGCAGTGCATGAGCACCCTTGCTGTCGTGAAACGCGAAACCCGAAGCTGGAAATGGCCCGTCATTCAATTCGTTTATATGACCGGCCTTGCCTACATGATGAGTTTTCTGGTTTATCATTTATTTTGAGTGGAAAAAAATTGAATTTGAGCTCATTTTGCCTATGCTTTAAGTGAGTAAACCCCCTTCCTTTATAAAATATAATTGATTTTCAATCTTTTAGTCAAAGGATGAGTGTTTACAGTCTTGACTGTAACGACTCCAGTCATGACTGTAACTGCTCCAGTCTTGACTGTAACTGCTCCAGTCTTGACTGTAACTGCTCCAGTCTTGACTGTAACGACTCCAGTCTTGACTGTAACGACTCCAGTCTTGACTGTAACGACTCCAGTAATGACTCCAGTCTTGACTGTAACGGCTCCAGTCAAGACTGTAATGCAATAAATATTGTTCACCCCCAGTAAAATGCCCCCCTTCGAAACCTTTTTAGAGCTTATTTTAGTACGAATCCCCCAATCTGCCCCAAAATTTTGTTCACAAACCACAAAATTAATTTTGCCTTTTGGCTCATTTCACTAATTTAGTTGTAGAATTTAATGGGTTAGTAAGCAATTAGCCGGTAGTCTTGCCGGCTTTTTCATTGGCGCAAATTTTTTTTCTTTTGATCAATGAAAGACAGGTTCCAATTTTTCTCCAATGCATATTTATACCTTTGCCACCTTTATTTTTTATTAGTAATAACCAGTTTTATAAGGAATGAGTGCGAAATATAAAGAGTTCTCGGGGTTGAATTTGCCAGCTCTGGAAAAAGAAGTGTTGCAGCAATGGGAAGAAAATAATGCCTTTGAAAACAGCGTGTCTGAACGCGAAGGTGCCACGCCTTTTGTGTTTTACGAAGGGCCGCCCAGTGCCAACGGGATGCCCGGAATTCATCACGTTATTTCAAGAACGCTGAAAGACCTTGTATGTCGCTACAAAACAATGCAGGGCTTCCAGGTAAAAAGAAAAGGAGGCTGGGATACGCATGGATTGCCAGTGGAGCTTGGTGTTGAGAAAGAATTAGGGATCACAAAAGAAGATATTGGTAAGAAAATTTCTGTTGAAGAATACAATCAAAAATGCCGTGAGGCAGTGCTACGCTATAAACACAAATGGGATGAACTCACAAAGAAAATGGGCTATTGGGTTGATCTGAATGAACCATATATCACTTTTGAAAACAATTACATCGAAACCCTTTGGTGGATACTAAAACAATTGTACGATAAAAACTTACTCTACGAAAGCGTAAGCATTCAGCCTTATTCGCCAGCCGCCGGGACGGGTCTCAGCTCCCACGAATTAAATCAACCGGGCTGCTACAAAGAAGTAAAGGATACCAGTTGTGTGGCAATGTTCAAAGCTGTGGAAAATGAACAAAATGAATTTCTATTCAAAGCCATTACCTCACAGGATTTGAATGAAATATTTTTCCTTGCATGGACAACAACCCCTTGGACGCTTCCTTCAAACCTGGGATTGACTGTTGGTAGTAACATTGAGTATGTTTTAGTAGAAGACTATATAAATGAATATACTAAGCAAAAAAGCAATGTAATATTAGCTCAGAAAAGATTAAAGTCGACTTTAGGATTGAACAAGTATAGAAAATGGCTTTTGGAGCAAGTAATTAATGTAAAACCTAATCAGCAGGAAAATTCACTTATTCATGGTTTTTTAGTTGAAAAAGATAATACTACGCCTGTTTTTTTAGTTGATTTAATTGATAATATTACATCTACAAACATAATTGACATATTAACAAGTGAAAATTTTAATGAGTGTATAATTTATAGAGATTTTGATTCTAATACCATTGATATTGACAGGATACATGATAATTTTAAAAGAAAGAATATAAACGTAATAATTAAAGATGTTCCTGCTATCCTTAATGCGAAAAAATTAATTTTTAAAGGTGCTGATTTAGAAGGTATTTCCTACGAACAATTAATGCCATTTGAAGCCAACAAAATAAACAACCTAAATTCATTCAAAATTCTTTTAGGCGATTTTGTTACTACAGAAGATGGAACCGGCATTGTGCATACCGCCCCGGCCTTTGGCGCAGACGATTTTAAGGTTGGTAAAAAATATGACATTGGCATTCTAACCATGGTTGACAGGCAGGGGAAATTTATTGATGGCTTGGGAGAATTCAGCAACCGCTATGTAAAAAATTACAAGGATGAAAAAGATTATGTTGACGTAAATGTTGACATCTGTGTGAAGCTGAAAAAAGAAAACCGTGCATTTAAAATTGAAAAATACGAACATAGCTATCCTCATTGCTGGCGAACTGATAAGCCCATTTTGTATTATCCGCTGGATGCTTGGTTTATTAGGACCACAGCTTTGAAAGACAGGATGGTGGAGCTGAATAAAACCATTAACTGGAAGCCCAAATCCACAGGAGAGGGCCGTTTTGGCAACTGGCTGGAGAATATGGTTGACTGGAATCTTAGCCGCAGCAGGTTTTGGGGAACGCCGTTGCCTGTGTGGCGCACCGAAGACAGAAGCGAAGAAATATGTATCGGAAGTGTTGATGAATTAAACAAAGGCATTAAAAAAGCCAATGCAGTGCTGGGAAATGATGTGAATAAAGATTACCTGCATGAAGGCATTTTAGATTTGCACAAACCTTTTGTAGATGAAATAATTTTAGTCAGCGAATCAGGCAAAGCAATGACTCGTGTTCCTGACCTTGTTGATGTTTGGTTTGATAGCGGTGCCATGCCTTATGCGCAATGGCATTATCCTTTTGAAAACAAAGATCTGATTGATAAAAATGCCTTTCCCGCAGATTTTATTGCCGAAGGCGTTGACCAAACGCGAGGATGGTTTTATACTTTGCACGCTTTGGGGGTTTTGCTTTTTGACAGTGTTGCTTATAAGACCTGTGTAAGTAATGGGTTGGTGCTTGATAAGAATGGCAATAAAATGAGTAAGCGCCTTGGGAATATAGTTGACCCCTTCAAAACAATTGAAACCTTTGGGGCGGACGCTACGCGCTGGTATCTCATTACCAATGCATCACCATGGGATAATCTGAAATTCGATCTTGCAGGCATCCAGGAAGTGCAGCGCAAATTTTTTGGCACTTTGTATAATACCTATCAATTCTTTGCGCTTTATGCAAATGTGGATGGGTTTGCTTTTAAGGAGGCTTATATTCCGTTATCAGAACGCCCGGAAATTGACCGCTGGATTTTATCCTCGCTCAATACTTTAATAAAGGAAGCCACTACGGCAATGGATGACTATGAACCAACGCAGGCAGGCAGGTTTATTGAGGAATTTTTGGATGAACATTTAAGTAATTGGTATGTACGCCTCTGCCGCCGCCGTTTCTGGAAGGGCGAATATGAGCATGACAAAATTTGCGCTTACCAAACGCTGTATGAATGCCTGGAAACATTGACGAGGCTAATTGCTCCTATTTCTCCATTCTTCAGCGATGCAGTGTTTAAAAACTTAGAAGCGATAACAAATAAAATGAATGCCGCGTCTGTTCATCATACAGAGTTTCCAAAGGCAAAGGAAGATGTAATTGATATTTTATTGGAAGAGAGAATGCAGTTAGCCCAAGATATATCTTCTTTGGCTCTTTCAATAAGAAAAAAAGAGAAAATTAAAGTTAGGCAACCACTTCAGAAAATACAGGTTCCTCTTCAATCATCAGATCTTAGATTAATACAAAGTGAATCAATAAAAGAAATTATTAAACAAGAAATCAATTTAAAAGAAATAGAAGTCGTAGATATAAATGAATTTCATTTTACAAAAAGTATAAAACCCAATTACAAAGCATTGGGAGGGAAATTAGGGAAGGCAATGAAAAATGTTGCAAAAGCAATCGAGTCGTGGACTCAGAATGAAATTAGATTTCTTGAACAAACTAAGCAATATAATTTTCATATTAGTTTGGAATCAAATGAAGTTTTGTCAAATACCAATAATAATGAAGGCAGAGATGTAGAAACTTTTTTAGACGAATATGAAATTACAATTCAAGATATCCCCGGTTGGAGCGTCGCTTCCAAAGGCAATCTCACCGTCGCTCTCGACATCACCATTACGGAAGCTCTTCAAAAAGAGGGCGAGGCACGGGAATTTATCAACCGTATCCAAAATATCAGGAAAGAAAGCGGCCTTGCACTTACTGACCGTATACAGGTTGATGTTTCTGCACCGGAAAATATCAGGAATTCCTTAATTGAATTTAAAAACTATATTTGCGCGGAAATTTTGGCAGATGATTTTTATTTTGTGCCCCAGATAGATAGCGGCACTGAAATTGAAGTGAACGATAACTTGCTGAAAGTACAAGTAATTAAAAAGGATAAAAACGATGGCTATTAAAAAACCAGTGCCGAAAAAAGCGGTAAAGAAAGTTCTAAAGAATGTTGTAAAAAAAGTTGTTAAGAAAGCTATTTCTACAAAAAAGTCGGCAGCAAAACCTAAAAAATTGATGACAAAGAAAACCACACCACTAAAGAAATCCGTAATTAAACCAGCGGCAAAGAAAATTGTCACTGCAAAGAAACCAGTGCCCAAACCGATAATTAAAAAAGTTGTTCCTGTTAAAAAAGCTGCTGCCAAACCGGCACCCAAACCCATAAAGGCAGAAAAACATACAGCAAAGCCTGTGGCTCCGGTTAAAACGCAGTCACATGTTAATCATCATCCGGCAGCAAAGGAAAAGCTATCTATAGCAAAACCTGACAATACTCCTATTGCGAAACCACCAGTAAAAAAGCTGGAACCTGCAAAAGAGGTAAAAGTGCCTAAGACCACTGTAAAAACCAGTGTGCCTTATACGCCTGAATACAAGCCCCTTGATCAAAGGAAAGAAGTACAAAGTAACGGGGATTTGCATTCCAGGTATAATGATGCAGATTTGAACGAGTTCAGGGTGCTTATCAATAAAAAATTAGATGCGGCTAAAAAAGAGCTTGGTTATTTACAGGGTTTAATTACACGTAAAGATGAAATGGGAGGAGATGAGGCAGAAAGCCGCTATATGACGATGGAAGACGGCAGCATGAGCATGGAGCGCGAGCAACTGAGCCAAATGGCAAGTCGCCAGATCACTTATATTGACCATCTTGAGAAAGCGTTGATACGCATTGAAAATAAAACTTATGGTGTCTGCCGCGTAACTGGCAAGCTGATTGACAAAGCCCGCCTCCGCGCAGTACCCCATGCCACATTAAGCCTCGAAGCTAAGCTGGGAATAGTAAAAGCTTGATAAATTATATATAAATTAATTTTAAAGCTACCGAAAGGTGGCTTTTTTATTGTGAATCATATATTCATTCAATATTTTTTGCCTGATTTAATGTTTTTCACAACTGTGGATTAGCGATCCGTGACCGAAAATAGAGAGAAGTTTCTATTACAAATTATAAGAAATGGCCCGCAGAAAGTGAGGAGCTGTCTATTTTACTTCTTGCAATTCCACAAGGCGGTGATAAATTCCCTTCGCAACCATTAATTCTTCATGGGTGCCACGCTCAGCAATTTCTCCCTTTTGTAAAACAATGATCTCATCTGCATGACGGATTGTTGAGAGGCGATGGGCAATAACGAGGCTAGTACGGTTTTGCATCATCTTATTAATAGCATCTTGCACCAGCCTTTCGCTTTCTGTATCAAGCGAAGAGGTTGCCTCGTCCAGGATCAAAATGGGCGGGTTTTTTAAAACAGCGCGTGCTATAGTAATGCGTTGCCTTTCCCCTCCGCTCAATTTGCTGCCACGGTCGCCGATATTCGTTTCAAAACCATGTTCCTTTTGTATGATGAATTGATAGGCGTTTGCCACCTTAGCAGCATTTTCTATTTCTTCTTTAGTCGCTTCCGGTTTACCCAGGGATATGTTGTTGGAAATGGTATCATTGAATAAAATCGGCTCTTGTGTAACGATGCTTATCTGGCTTCTTAAACTTCGCAGGGTATAATCTTTAATGTTTTTATTGTCAATTAATAGTTCACCGTCAAATACATCATGAAAGCGTGGTACGAGGTCTGCAAGAGTACTTTTACCTGCCCCGCTACTGCCAACTAAGGCCACCGTTTTGCCTTTAGCAATGACCAGGTCAATATCCTTCAAAATATGGTGATCACCATGAAAGAAATTTACATTCTTAAAAGCTATAGCTGTAGAAAAATCGTGCAGTTCTTGCGTACCGTTATCTTCAACAGAGATGCGTTCATTCAATAGATCCTCAACACGCTCCACCGCGGCTGCACCACGCTGCACATTAAAAAAGGACGTTGACAAGTTCTTTGCAGGATTGATGATGATGGCAAATACAGCAATATAAGCGAGCAGGTCATTGCCGGGAAAACTGTGGAATTGTATAGCCAGGATGCCGCCAATATATAAAATGACAGCAAGCACCACTACCCCCAGAACCTCCGTTAAAGGAGAAGCAAGGTCTCTCCTTGCATTCATCTTATTCCGCACCCGGAAAAGGCTGTCATTGATGCTGTCGAATCTTTTGCGCAATAAGTTTTCAGCCAAAAATGCCTTTATCACGCGAATGCCGCCGAGAGTTTCTTCCATTATAGACAGCGCTTCGCCGAGTTTCTCAGACGCATCCTGTGATTGTTTTTTCAGAGTGCGGCTTATGCGGCCGATCATGAATGCAGTTAAAGGAAGCAGCACCAAAAGGAAAAGGGAAAGCATGGGGCTTAAATAAACCATGAAAATGATATAGCCAAGAATGGTAAGCGGGTCTTTTATCAAGCCTTCCATTGTGCTGACGATTGAGTTTTCGATCTCAGCCACATCATTTGTCATCCTTGACATGATATCCCCTTTACGTTTCTCAGTAAAATAGCCAACAGGAAGCACCAGTATTTTTTCATACAGGTCATTTCTGAACCTTGTGGCGATGGCGCTACGAATGGGGGCGGAGATCAAATTGGATAAATAAATAAAGAGGTTCTTTAGCGCCGTTGCAATAATTATAAAAACGCAAATAGCAGCCAAAGCCCATATTTTGCCATGTTCTACAACGATGTTGTTGAGAAAGCTGGAAATGAAGCCGCCTGCTGCATTTGATTTTATCACAGCCTGTGAAGGGCCACTTCCGGCAACAAGCAGTGACACAAAGGGAGAGAGCATTGCAAGAGAGAAAATACCGAAAAAAGTGCCCAGGATGGTATATATTACGTAGTAAACTAACTTGGTCTTAAAATCGCTTATATATCTAAAGATCCGCTCAAAACGTTTCATTCTATTTATTAAACCCGCAAAGTAACTAATTTTGCACCCAATAAACGTCAGGATATGGAAGAAGGAAAAAGGCAGAGACAGGTTTCAAGCGTGATCCAGCAGGAAATGAATGATATTTTCAGAAGGCTTTCTCTAAATATGATTGATGGTGGCATGGTTTCTATTTCATCTGTGAAAGTTACACCCGATCTACTGGAAGCAAGGATATACATGAGCTTTTTTAAAGTGCCGGATATTACAGAGGCGATGAAGAAAATAGAGGCGCGGGCATGGGAAATAAAAAAGGAATTGGCCGAACGTGTAAGAAATCAGTTTCGCAGGATACCTGTTTTGCAGTTTTATGCTGATGATACACTTGACCATGTCTTTAAAATGGAAGAACTGTTCAAACAGATAGCCCCTGCAACATCACCTGAAGCTGAAGAAAGCGACAGGAGCAAGAATAAGTAAGCTAACAACATGACGTATTTTGAATTGTTTGATATGCCCGTTACATTGCTGCCGGATGAAAAAATAATAAAGCAGAAGTTCTATGAACTAAGTAGGAAATATCATCCTGATTTCTTTTCCAATTCATCAGAAGAAGAGAAAAATGAAGTGTTGGAAAAGTCTTCGCTGGTAAACAAAGCGTATAAAACATTCAAAAACAAAGACGAAACAATAAAATACGTTCTTCAGCAAAAGGGGCTGCTGAAAGAAGAAGAAAAATATGCATTGCCGCCGGACTTTTTAATGGAAATGTTGGAATTGAACGAACAATTGGGTGAAGCAAAAATGAGCGGGGAAGAAAGCGGCATCGCAACTATTAGATCTCAGCTATCAAGCATCGAAAAAGAAATATATGAACCTGTTAAAGAAATTATTGAGCATTATGCGGAACATATTCCTGCCGAAAAAGGATTGCTGCAAGTGAAGGAATATTATTTTAAGAAAAAATACCTCAACCGTATTTTGGAAGGTTTAAAATGATGACAGTATATTTGCACCCCTTTCAATGAAGTAGGCCCATGTGGCGGAATTGGTAGACGCAGCAGACTCAAAATCTGCCATTCGCAAGGGTGTGAAGGTTCGATTCCTTTCGTGGGCACAAAAAAACCGGAGTAATTCCGGTTTTTCATTTTATAAACTATTTAATATTAGCCATTCATACTTGCCAAAAACTCCTCATTGTTTTTGGTGCCGCGCATACGTTTCAGCAATTCGTTCATTGCTTCTTCCGGTTTCATGTCGTTTAAATACAAGCGCAGAACATTCATACGGGTTAATACTTCCCTATCCAGCAACAGATCGTCACGGCGTGTAGATGAAGCAACCAGATCAATAGCTGGAAAAATACGGCGATTGGCGAGCCTTCTATCAAGCAGCAGTTCCATATTACCGGTACCTTTAAATTCTTCAAATATCACTTCATCCATTTTGCTGCCTGTTTCTATTAACGCGGTTGCAAGAATGGTTAATGAGCCTCCGTTTTCAATTTTACGGGCTGCACCAAAGAATTGTTTGGGCTTTTGCATGGCATTAGCTTCAACGCCGCCGCTTAATACTTTACCACTACTTGGTGCAACCGTATTATGTGCACGTGCCAAACGCGTAATGCTGTCTAATAATATCACCACATCGTGCCCGCACTCAACCAGGCGTTTTGCTTTTTGCAAAGCAATGGCTGAAACCTTTACATGTTTTTCTGCCGGCTCATCAAAAGTAGAAGCAATGACCTCTCCTTTTACACTGCGTTCCATATCGGTAACTTCTTCCGGCCTTTCATCGATCAGCACTACCATCAGGTAACATTCAGGATGGTTCGCAGCAATGGCATTCGCCACTTCTTTAAGCAATACTGTTTTACCAACTTTCGGCTGTGCGACGATCAGCCCGCGTTGTCCCTTGCCTATGGGCGTAAACAGATCCATGATACGCGTGCTGTATTGGGACGGCTGCGTAAAAAGATTAAGTTTTTGAAAAGGAAATAAAGGGGTAAGATAATCAAAAGGTACACGGTCACGAACTTCATCCGGGCCTTTCCCATTTATCGTTTCAACCTTTAATAATGCAAAATACTTTTCTCCTTCTTTTGGTGGGCGAACAGAGCCATATACAGTATCGCCTGTTTTTAACCCAAATAATTTTATTTGTGAAGGAGATACATACACATCATCAGGGGAAGACAAGTAATTATAATCTGATGAACGCAGGAAACCATACCCATCCGGCATCATTTCAAGCACGCCTTCAGACTGGATAATACCATCAAACTCAACGTTAAAAGTAGTTTCTCTGCGGTTCTGTTGCGGGCGTGGGTAACTTGAAGTTTCTGGGGGAATTAAGTTTTCCAGTGGCGTTTCCATTGCCTCTTTTTCATCAAGGCGGCGCAACACATCGCTTGCAAATGAGGGGAGAGTTATGTCATCATCTTCAATAGGCGCAATTTCCTCCTCTGTTTCCTGCTGCGGCTGCTCCTCTTCTTTTTCTTTCAGAGGTTTGCGTATCATGCGTCTTTTTGCGGGTGCGGTCTCGTTTTTTTCTGCGTTTGCAGAGGTTTCAGCTACCGGAACATCATTCATTACCTCCGCTTCTTCCACGGAGTTGCCTGTTGTTGCTTTTATTATACGTTTACGGCGGGGTTTTTCAGTTCCGTTTTCTTTATGCTCACTTGACATAATAGCTTGTTTATCCAGGATGGTATATACTAGCTCCTGCTTGTCCATACTTTTTGCGTTGGGTAGGCTAAGTTGCTCTGCTATATCCTGCAACTCTGGTACCAACATGTCGTTCAATTGTAAAATATCGTACATAGAATTTGTAAAAAAGAAGTTTAAATCTTGAAGGTCGGATCTTTAAAATAAATTGAAGAAAATTATCGGTTGATAAAAACAGGTACGCTGAGAAGATTAACAACTGATCAGCTTGTTTTCAAATGCAATGTTACAGCAGAATTTTCACAAAGAGAATTTTTTTTTGAAAAATTTGAATAAGATTATAGACTACCGAAGTTATATATCGGCAACTATTATGCCACCGTACTATTTTAAATAAACAATAGCTATTGCTATTTTAATCATTTGATGCATTTGCTTCCACCACCACTTTGTTAAGGCTTTTGGCTAAGGGAAATAAAGCGATTCCCGCAATTAATGCGGCAACAAAACTGATTGCAAAGAACACAGCTTTATTATCAAAATGATCCCAAAAACCTGCCAGTATTCCCGAGATTTTTGCTCCAAGGGATGTGGTCAAAAACCACCCGCCCATCATCAACGCTGTTAACCTTTTCGGCGACACCTTTGATACGAGCGACAAACCTACAGGGCTCATAAACAATTCGCTTATTGTAAATACCCCATAGCTTGAAAAGATCCACAGGCTTGAAACTTTATCATGATAAATATTCGTAGATAAACAAGCTCCGATCATTACAAGTGAAGACAACCCGGCTATAATAGTGCCCCATGCAAATTTACTTGGTGTAGACATTTCCTTATTGCGCGCTTTCAACCAGCCAAAAAAGCCAACGATAATAGGAGTTAAAACAATTATCCAGAATGGATTAATAGATTGATATATCTCTGTTGAAACCAATTTCAGATCTTCTCCTTGTGCTGGCCACTTCTTTTTAGGCAGATTTTGAAAATAAGGATTCATACCCGGCTTTGTTAAAATTCTCCCGTTAGCATCTGCCTGTTCGCGGAATTGCTCATCTAATATTGGTTCATCCTTGGCATCAGTATTTACTTTCTGTAAAAATCCAAAGGGTTTCAATGCAGGTTGGATCACTTTTGGTGCTTCGCGGTTAGTGTACGTTTCCGCCCAGATAGTCAATGCTGTTGAGTTTTGGTTATAAATATTCCAGAAGATAAGCGATACTCCAAACAGTGTAAGCAAGGTTCCTAATCTTTTTTTGTCAAATCCCTTCGCACGAAACCATAAACTGAAGTAAAAGAAAATGATAGGTACACATGCAAAAATAAAAGCGTCATTAGAATCGGAACCTGTAAGGTTTCCGGGAATAAACCAACCGATAGCGCCAAAAATAATTGCTGGGGCAAACACATATAATACAATTTTTGAAATAGGCATGTCTTCTTTTTGCACAGGTTTCTTTACGTCCGCATATTTTACATGCTTTAAACCTGAGGCCAACCATATCATTCCTAAAACCATCCCTACCCCTGCTGCAGCAAACGCATACCCCCAGGTATAATTATTTCTTAGATAAGCGGCAACAAAATTGCATACAAAAGCACCAATATTTATACCCATATAAAATATATTATATGCTATATCTTTTTGTGGTTTTAATTCCTCTGCATTATAAATATTGCCAAGCAGCGTGCTGATATTTGGTTTAAAAAAACCATTACCAACAATTATACAGGCAAGTGCCGAAAACATCAAAGTAGGCTTGCCCGGAACAGATAAAAGAAAATAACCAAGCGCCATTAATGACCCTCCAAGAAAAATTGACTTCGTATACCCAAGATAGCGGTCAGCAATTAGGCCTCCTATAAAGGGCGTTAAATAAACAAGCGCTACATAAGTTCCAACAATATCAATTGCTGTTGTAGTATCAATTCCAACGCCACCATGGCTTACAGTATCTTTTAAGTATAAAAGAAGGATACCTATCATTAAATAATAGCCAAAGCGTTCCCACATTTCCGTAAAGAATAACACATATAAGCCCTTAGGGTGTTTCGCTGTTTTTATCTCACTCATATTGCAGTTTATTTAATTAATATTTAAAATGTGCTGTTTTATTTCCGCGGCTCAAAATACACATAAATTATAAATTCCACATCTTATTTTCACAAACGGATTACTTTCGCCCCATCATACATCACTAATGAACATTCTTCTCCTTGGCGCAGGTGGCCGTGAACATGCACTGGCATGGAAGATCATACAAAGCAAATATTGCACTAACCTCTTTATCGCGCCTGGAAATGCAGGTACGGCTCTTTGCGGAACAAATATAAACATTGACGTAAATGATTTTGCTGCACAAAAAACCTTCTGCCTGCAAAATAATATAGAATTGATTGTTGTTGGCCCCGAAGAACCCCTCGTTAAAGGAATATATGATTATTTTGAAAATACTAACCTGTCTCCCGAAGGCGAAGCTTGGACTGGGCTCGTTATCGGCCCTTCTGCTTTTGGCGCGCAACTGGAAGGCAGCAAAGCCTTCTCTAAAAAATTCATGCAGCGGCATAATATCCCCACTGCCCTTTATCATGAGTTCGATGCATCCCATTTTTCGGAAGGCGAGAACTATATTAAAAACCATTCTCTCCCCATCGTTTTAAAAGCTGATGGTTTGGCTGCAGGCAAAGGCGTTGTTATCTCCAACACACATGAAGATGCCCTTCGTGCCTTCGCTTCAATGCTCCTTCACAAACAATTTGGCGAGGCATCCAGCAAAGTTGTAATAGAACAATTTCTTGATGGCATTGAAGCCAGCGTATTTGTTTTAACCGATGGCAATGATTATAAAATAATTGGCCACGCTAAAGATTACAAACGCATCGGCGAAGGCGATACCGGCCCAAACACAGGCGGCATGGGTTGCGTAAGCCCTGTTCCTTTTGTTGATGATGCCTTTATGCAAAAGGTAAAAGAAACGATCATAGAGCCAACCATTGCCGGGCTTAAGCAGGAAAATATCACCTATAAAGGCTTCATATTCTTTGGCTTAATAAACGTACAAGGCGAACCCTTTCTCATAGAATATAACTGCCGCATGGGCGACCCCGAAACAGAAGTAGTAATGCCTCGCCTTCAAAACGATATAGTTGAATTATTCCTTGCTGTTCATAACGGTTCCCTCAGCAACATAGAAATAGAATATGACGGCCGCTCCTGCGCAACCATTGTAGCTGTCAGCGGCGGCTATCCTGGTGAGTACAAAAAGAATATACAGATCAATGGGTTGCCCGATGTTCAAAATGATGAAAGCAACGCCATCATTTTCCACGCAGGCACAAAACAGGAAGGCAACGAAATTGTAACCAACGGCGGCAGGGTATTCGCCGCTACCTCTTTTGGAGCCACCATAAAAGAGGCGGTCGACGCTTCAAAACAGGTGCTGGCTCAAATACATTTTGACGGCATGTACTACCGGCAGGATATTGGGTATGAATTTACTTAATGCTTTTAAGCACAGCCTCATTCACCGTCACCGGATATTTTTGCTTTAATGCAGCCACCCATTTGGCTTCCACAACCTGTTGATAATCGTTAATGACCATCCCCCTCGCATCTTCAAAACTGCGCTGCGTCTGCTGCGGGTAAACCTGCGTAACATACATAAATATATAATTATCCCCGCTTTTTTGAGGCACGGAGATAAAACCCTTCTCAAAAGGTCCCTGCGCCTGCACAGGCAACTGATCCTGTTCAAAACGGCTACTATCCCCCGTAACCCCTGCGCCATAAGAAGAGGCAATGCTGCGCCAGTTTGAAGGGCTCTTTTTCATGGTAGCAGCCGCATCCATCGCGTTGTCTTTTGTGTCAGCACTAATAACTACAGCGCTCAGACTTGGCCCCCACATATATTTTGGCTTATGCGCGCTGTAGTATTCTTGCAAGCCTGCACTGTCTGAACCGGCCTTTGTCCATACATGCTTATCCATTGCGGCAAAGAGCAGGTTGGCTTCATTAAAATCTTTTAATTGCTGGCGCAATGACGTGTCTAATTCATCAAGATGTGCGCGGTAATAATTGCCACAGCTTATGTTCACAAATTCTTTCATTAACCCTGGATAGGATTTTTTGTCCATCGTTTTGTCAGATGCTTTCTTCGCCTGTGCAAACTCCACCCAATCATTTGCGGTTACATTTTGCTTTGCAAAAGAAAACAACACTGTTTTTTTGGTGATGGTTTTAAATGGCATCTTTGCTTTATCTTTCAAAGAGCTGTCAGTAAAAGCCCATAACGTATCCGCATTGTATACGGCAGGTTTATACCCTGTTATTTTTAACCAATTAGCTATTAAATTTCTCTTTGCAATAGCCAGCCGCCCGTCATTTACCACCTCCTGTTGCAGGGCTGCTTTTGTTTCTGCATCGGTGGGATCTTTAAGCACGGGCTCATTCTTGATCAGTTTTAAAATATTATAACCATAAGGCGTTTCAAACGGTTTGCTTATCTCGCCGGAATCTTTCAACGCAAATATTTGTTGCTCGAACGCTCCTGCAAATTGGCCAACGCCCACCTCAAATGGCTTTTTATTTATCGCCCCGGGCACGTTGCTGAACGTTAACCGCATGGTTTCAAAGCTCGCCCCATGCTGCAACAACGCATAAACAGAATCAGCTTTTTTAGCTACAACTTGCTTTTGGTCGTCGGTCGCATCCGGCGCAACCGCAAACAATATTTGCGAAACAACACGCTTACCCAATGCAGGTCTTTCCCCCTCATTTTTAAAAATATGATAGCCAATACTGCTACGGTATGGTTTTGAATAACCACCTGTATGTAAGGCATATACTATATTTTCAATTTCGTATGGCAGCGTAAACACTGTAACGTAGCCAAGATCCCCCTTTGTTTTCTGTGTAGCTTCATCGGAATAAGTTGCCAGCACTTCATCAAAACTTTTCCCGCCTTGCAGATCGCTATACGCCTTTGTAATTTCAGTTAATGCATGAGCAGAATCAGCATCATTTGACACAGGAATAAAGATCTGTCTCAAATGAATGTTCTTTTGCCCTCTCTCAAAGGCCTCGTGCTCCATCTGTACAATATTTGCCTGCTGGTTGATCACATTTTCTGCAAGCTGGCTTTTAAAATTATCAGCCTCAGTTTTATATTCAGCATTTTCATTCAGCTTTTCATCATAGGCCCCCTGCACTTTCAATTTGTAATTGATATAAAGATCAAGATATTCCTTCAAAGCCGCGGCCCTGTTGCTGTCAGGGTTTGGGGTTCTGTCAAAGGCCTTTATAAATTCCTCTTTACTCACTTTTTTTGAGCCGTAAGTAAATAGTGTCTGGGAAAATATTGGTTGCGAAAAAAAGAGAATAGTGGAAACAAAAAGCAGTTTTCTCATAATAGTGATTATTCTTTTGAAGTTGTTTTTTGGGTTTTGATTTTTGCAGTAATGACATCATCAAGCTGGTCGATCGTAAGCCTTTTGGCAATAATATGTTTGTCCTTATCAAGCAAATAAACAGTTGGCGTTTGAACCACATCATACAATTGGCGGTAATTTGCTTCCTGTTTTGCTTCTTCAGCAACCTTCTGTGCATGTGGTTGATACACGTTTATCCATGTCTTCATGTTATGGTCTGAAATAAACTTTTTCCAGTGATCCATTTTTTCCTCTGCAACATTAACCGAATAAATTCTCACACCTTCTTCCTTCCATTTTGCGGTATATATTGAATCCAGCACAGGCAATTCCTTTTGGCAATGAATACAATCAGGATCCCAGAATACAACCACAGTAAAAGGTGATTTAACGTTGTATAATGATTGTGTCTTTCCCGCAGAATCTACCAGGTCCAGTGCCGGTGCCGCCGCCCCGATCTGGTTGGCGATCAGGCTGTAAGCCCTGTCAAAAATGTATTTCCGGTGGTCTTTTGTAAGCCATGCAGTATCCCCCTTGCTGTAAAAATTATTGAACAGGAAAAGGAACACCTTATCCTGCCCCATTATTTCCGGGTTAATATATTTATCTGTAAAATTACCCAGTAAATACTGGAACATATCCGGGTTCGTCCGCGCAGAAAGCAGCATATAATTCACCTCAGGAATGATAGAGTCCGATTCCTGCGACACAAAATATTTGTAATAATCCTCAAGCTTTGGGTCAAAGAAAGGCGTCCTCAGCAACCGTGGGTCATTAAACAGAACACCATCCCAGTAATGGTCTTTCATGTAATATCCTGCCTCATCGCGCGACATATTCGCAGGCGGTTCAGGGCGTTTGATAACCGTAAATATCCACGCCAGCATAGATTGCGGGTGGTTACCAATAACATTTTGACGGTAATCGGTAATGATTTGATTCAGCTTTTTCAGCGAGTCCTCTATCGGCAGGGAATCCCTGTGCAGCTTTGTGATCTTCAGTTTAGACTGAAGCTCAGTTATCTTCGGCACCTCTTTTCCAAGAAAAGCATTATAATCAATGAACAAAGCATTTTCCTTTGAGCCTGTTATTACCGCCTTGTTATAGTTTGAACTGTCCGCTTTTATAGAAAAATGCTGCGGCTCATCCATCAAAAACTCAAAAAGAAGCACGTGGTGGGATGAAACTAAAAAATAAATACCCTGGTGCAGTTTTTCATTTCCTTTAAAAACCCCCGAACTGTTATCGTCAAGAACGGTCGAATCCACAACGCTTTTATACTTCCCGTAATAACAGCCCAGATACAACTTATCATTTTTCAGTGGCGTAACAGTTACAGCAATATTGTATCCTGCTAGGCCTCCTTGTGCCGCACCCGTACCGGGCAAAGTTTTAACCTGCGCCCCCGCGGCACAACAAATAAAAAATACAGCAACAAACAAACTAATTCGCTTCATGAAACTTTATTGAGCTGTAAAAATATCTAAAAACAAGGTAGCCTGTTATTTTTTACCTGAATTGATGTACATTTTTTAATTATTTTTAATGATTATATGAATATTGCGCCCCATCTGGCAGGAACTATTGTCTACTTATTACTGTTATTTCCTTTTTCAAACAAGATCATTCTCTTGTCTTTTAAAAATAATTACGCTCCAAAAAGAACTGCTGCTATTCTAAATTTTTAAAGTATCTTTCCATTTAAGTAATAAATTTGCCTTTCCCAAAGATCAACACCCGTTTTCCCTTTTATAATTTACCCCCTTATAGAGACTTTATAGAGACCTTATAGAGACCTTATAGAGACCCTGCTCCCACTCAAAGCCCACCCAAAGCCAGGCAAACGGCATGGTTACTCCCACCCAAAGCCCACTTAAAGCCATCCCGGTACCCTAAAACCTCCGCAAACAATAAAGCATTACTCTTTTACTGCTTCATATTATCTTGCAGCAATTTTCTCCCTACAATGAAAGTAACAGAACATATTTCACAGGCAGGCAACACGCTTATTTCTTTCGAGGTACTGCCCCCCCTAAAAGGCAAGAGCATCAATTCTATTTATGACCACCTGAACCCGCTCATGGAATTTAAGCCCGCATGGATAAACGTTACCTACCACCGCAGTGAAACCATGTTCAAAAAGAAAGGCGATGGCAGCTTTGAGAAGGTGGAAGTGCGCAAAAGGCCCGGCACTGTGGGCATTTGCGCTGCCATTATGAACCATTATAAGATTGACGCAGTGCCACATATTATCTGCGGCGGCTTTACCAAAAGAGAAACGGAAGATGCCCTGATTGACCTGAATTTCCTGGGTGTGGACAATGTGCTGGTGCTTCGCGGGGATGCTGCAAAGAATGAAACAGCCTTTGAGCCGGAACAGCATGGCAATGCTTATGCCATTGACCTGCTGAAGCAGGTGGCAAAGATGAATGAGGGTATTTATATAGATGATGATATTCAAAACGGGGTAAAAACAAAGTTTTCTATTGGTGTGGCGGGCTATCCTGAGAAACATTTTGAAGCGCCTAACCTGGAGATAGACCTAAAGCGCCTGAAAGAAAAAGTGGATGCCGGTGCGGAATATATCATGACCCAAATGTTTTTTGACAATAAGAAGTTCATTGACTTTGTAAATGCCTGCAGGGCTAACGACATTCATGTGCCTATTATTCCGGGGTTAAAACCAATCACCAGCAAAAAGCAATTGTCTGTGCTGCCGCGCATTTTTCATGTAGATATCCCTACAGAACTAAGCATGGAAATAATGAAATGCAAAATGGACGAGGACTGTGAAAAAGTAGGTGTAGAATGGCTGGTGCAACAATGTAAAGAGCTGAAAGAATTTGGCGTACCGGTTTTACATTTCTATACGCTGGGCAAACCGAGAACTATCTTTAATGTGGTGAAGGAGTTGGTGTGAGGGGTTGGGAAGGACCGGAAGTCGGGAAGTCTGAAAAGTCGGGAAAGTCGGGGAAGACCGAAAGACCGAAAGACCGAAAGACGGGAGGAGGAGAAGAGTATGAACGTCCATGTCTTTCGGACTTTCGGACTTGCTGTCTTTCTACACTATTTCCTTTCCGAAAGGCATTAATGAAAGCTCTACCAGTTTTAAATGCTGGCGTGCAAAGGGGATGCCGATGATGGTGATGAACAGAATGAAGGCAAAAAATAAATGTACGACAGCCGTATAAAGACCGCCGCACAAGAGCCAAATGATATTGCAAAGGGTGGAAAAACAACCAAAGCTGCTGCCTGTACTTACCACTCTTCGCCCGAAAGGCCATAATACAAAGCCCGCAATTTTAAAGCACTGGAAGCCGAAAGGAATGCCAACGACAGTACAGCATAGAATAATTCCCCCAAAAAAGTAGCCTACAGCGGCAGCGAGGCCGCCAAAGATTAACCAGATAAGGTTGCCGATAAGGTTCATACAATGAAAATTATGTTTTGCGAATGTATAGGATGATTGTGGTTCCGTGGGGAAAGAGTACATAATTTCGCAGCCACATAAGAAATGTTTATGCAATTTAACAGGGAGCAATTTACTGACACGCAACTGCTGGATATTTATAAAAAGCTATTGCTGCCACGCATGGTGGAAGAAAAAATGCTGCTGCTGCTGCGGCAAGGGAGAATAAGCAAATGGTTCAGCGGCATTGGCCAGGAGGCAATAGCTGTGGGCGCTACTTATGCACTGCAGGACGACGAATGGGTGATGCCTTTGCACCGCAACCTTGGTGTTTTCACCACGCGCAATATGCCGCTGCACAGGTTGTTTATGCAGTGGCAGGGCAATAAAGAAGGCTATAGCAAAGGGCGGGAAAGGAGTTTTCATTTTGGAAATAAAGAGCATTATATCTGCGGGATGATCTCTCACCTGGGGCCACAACTTGCTATTGCGGATGGGGTGGCGCTTGCTTATAAATTAAAAAAAGAGAACAAAGTTTCGCTTGCGTTCAGTGGAGACGGGGGCACGAGCGAGGGGGACTTTCATGAGGCATTGAATGTAGCTGCTGTATGGGACCTTCCCGTTATTTTTTTAATAGAGAATAACGGCTACGGGTTGAGCACTCCCGTAAATGAGCAATACCGCTGCGAGTATTTGGTTGATAAAGCGAAAGGATATGGTATGGAGGGTGTGCGCATTGACGGCAATAATATTCTTACAGTGATCGATACCCTCAAGGGTGTAAGGGAATACTGCATTAATAATCAAAAGCCTTATTTTATTGAGTGTACTACGTTTCGTATGCGGGGGCATGAGGAGGCAAGCGGCACAAAGTACGTTCCGAAAGAAATGTTTGAAGAATGGATGCAGAAAGACCCGCTAAGAAATTATGAGGAGTTTTTAGTGGATGAAAAGCTACTGGATGTAACTGCAATAAACGCCTTAAGAGACGAAATTAAAAGCCATATAGAAAGCGAGCTCCAGGTTGCTTACGAGGCAAAGCCATTGACACCGGATACGGAGGAAGAGTTGGGAGATGTTTATGCGAAGCAGTCAGCTATGAGCTATGAGCCATTAGCCCTGAGCCATCAACCATCAACAGAGAAACGCTTTATTGATGCTATTAAGGAAGGGCTGCACCAGTCTATGCAAAAGCATGAGAATTTAATACTGATGGGGCAGGATATTGCTGAGTATGGAGGAGCGTTTAAGATAACAGAGGGCTTTGTGAATGAGTTTGGCAAGGAGCGGGTGCGTAATACACCGCTGTGCGAAAGCGCTATTTTGGGAACTGCCCTGGGGCTGAGCCTGGAAGGGTTTAAGAGCATGATGGAGATGCAGTTCGCAGACTTTGCTACCGTTGGCTTTAACCAGATCATTAATAATCTTGCCAAGATATATTACCGATGGGGGCAAAATGCCGATGTGGTGATACGGATGCCTACGGGCGGCGGAGTGGGTGCGGGGCCATTTCACTCGCAGAGCAATGAAGCATGGTTTGTGCATACCCCGGGATTGAAAGTGGTGTACCCTTCTACGCCGGAGGATGCTAAGGGGTTGCTGATAGCGGCTATTAATGACCCTAACCCTGTTCTGTACTTTGAGCATAAGGCGTTGTACCGTAGTGTGAGCGGCGTTGTACCAAATGGATATTATGAAACAGAGATAGGTAAGGCAAGGCATGTGCAGGAGGGGGAGGATATCAGCCTTATCACTTATGGGGCAGGGGTGCATTGGGCAATGGAATATGCGCAGCAAAATAAGGACGTCTCCATTGATATACTTGATCTAAGGACATTGCTGCCGCTTGACTATGAGGCCATCAGGGCGGCAGTGGGGCGTACGGGAAAGATACTCCTGCTGCATGAGGACACTCTTATTGGGGGCATCGGCGGGGAAATAAGCGCCTGGATAACAGAGAACTGCTTTGAACTGCTGGATGCACCTGTAATACGGTGCGGGTCGCTGGACACGCCGATACCTTTTAATATAGAACTGGAGAAGAACTTTATGGCTAAGGCAAGGCTTAATGGGTGCGTGAAGAAGTTGCTTGCTTATTAAGTTTGGCTGTATGCAATAATGACAGGGGCCTAAATACAAGAGAGGGCTAAGTGGGGTTCTAGTGAAGGTGGCAGGAATGTGGCAGGAAGGACGCAGGAATCCGGCGGCGGGGTGATAAGGGGGGAAACGGGCATTTTGAGGATGATAAAGTTAATATGTTGGGAGAAATCCGGAAGAATTGGCAGGTTTGGAACGAATAGGCTAACTGATAATATTTTAAGCATTCTTCTTACTGAAAAGAGGAAGGAGTATATATTTTCAAGTTTTTTTGAAGTGGAATGAGTAGTTTTACTCGAAGGACATAAAAAGACCGCTGCTGCAACTGATGCCGCTCAGGAGGAGTAGGATGCCTCCACTTATTATAAAGCCAATATCCCAATCTTTTACTTTGGCAATGGCTAATATTATTCCCACAAATAAATCCAACCCTCCTATGAGTAAGCAACAAACGCCAAAGGTGAAAGAAGCACTTTGGAGTATGTCGTTTCCTCCCATGCAGAGCAGTACAATTGCACAAAGCAAAACTGCTGCAGCTACGTTGGCGTAAACTATTTTATGCTTTAGGGTAATGTATTTCATAATGAAGGTTTAATGCTTAAGATATTGCCGGAAGGGAGCAGACAGAAAAGCCGATCAATAAAATTATTCCACCAACAAGCAGGTATGATCTGCCATAGTCTTTTTTTTCAAAAATATTTATATATGTAAGCCCAATAATAATATTTATTAATGCGGTTGCCAATATTACAAGCCCCGCACCTGCAAATCTTCCGAAAAAATAATCTCCACGCGGGGATGTCCTAAAATAATTTATTGCAACTGCTGCTGTGATAATCGCCACATTTATTGCAATAACAATATTTATTCTTTTCATATAATTATTTAACCAATGAAGGTTGTCTTTCTGCCTGTAACAGCTTTACATGTTCTTCCTTATCGTCCCGGTAAAATAAGTTCATTGTTTCAAAGGGGATGATGCGGCCGTCTTTGTGGACTATGTGGACGCAGCTCTTTTTTATGGCACGAACGTCAAAATCCCAGGCATCTATGAAGCGCATAATAATGATGCGGAATAGGTTGTTGTAACTTAATCCCGGTGCGTGTATCTGTGGGAGACAACATAACAGCTCCTTAAAATTGTTTTCTACCCTGTCAACGGAAATGCCTGTACTGAAAATGCTGATCATGTGTTTGTGCAGTTCTTCATCCTGTTCATAAACTATGGTGTTGCGGCTGTTGTTGAGCAAATGCGCAGGGTCTATGTAGCGAGTCATGGGGAAGACCTGACCGGCAAGCTTGAGGGCATAGCCCATGATCAAAGCATCAGGGTTGCATGGCACTGGGATAAGGTCGTTTGGCTGAAAGAAGGTTGTTTGGTCGAGAATTTTTTGACGGACATCCGTCATTGTTATCCTGTCTTTTTCAGGGTCGAAGTTTTCGAGGCGGCCAGCAATTTGCACAGGCTGAAAAGTGACGCCGCGTACACATGGTTGCAGCAGCGCATATTCTATTATCTTTCCTATCTCGTCATCGTTCAGGCCTTTTTGCAAAGTGACCACAAGAGTTGTAGAGAGGTTGACCTCATTCAAATGCTCAAATGCCTTAATGCGTATATCCCTCAAATCCTTTCCTCGTAATAGTTCCAGGGCCTCTGCTTTGAAAGAATCAAACTGGAGGTATATCTCAAAGTCAGGTGCATAAGAAGCGAGGCGTTTTGTAAACTCCAGATCTTTTGCAATGCGAATGCCATTTGTGTTAACCATCAAATGCTTGATGGGCTTGGTTTTCGCGATGTCGAGTATGGTAAAGAAATCAGGATGAATGGTTGGTTCGCCACCGCTTATCTGCACTACATCAGGGTTGCCTTCATTTGCTACGATTATATCGAGCATTTTTTCGACCTCTTCTACCGTTCTGTGCCTTCCATAATGCGGGGAACTCATGGCGTAGCAGGTTGGGCAGGTAAGGTTGCACCTGTCTGTTATCTCAACAACTGTGAGACAACTATGCTGTTCATGGTCTGTACATAACCCGCAGTCGTATGGACAGCCGTAATGGGTTTTAGTAGTGAAATGCAGGGGAACTTCAGAAGGCTTATTATAGTTGCGGATATTTTTATAATATTCAATGTCTGTTGCTATCAATACTTTGTTGAAACCATGTTCAGGACAGGTTTTCAGCATATACACATTGCCATTTTCAAACACGATCTTTGCATCTATACGACGGAGGCAGACGGGGCAAATGCTAAGGGTAAAGTCGTAGTAGGTGTATGGGCGTTCGGGCATAAATCAATGTATTAATTGTCTTTGATGTACTTAGTTTTTTTGGTGTACCAATAATTGTTTTGGATAAATCAAATACCTGCCATAGTACGCTAACCCGCATAAACAAACCAACTGGATGGTTGATAAGCCGAAGGGAAATGTATAATGCGGTTTAATGAAATCAAGCAGGAAACGGAACACAAGGTAAGCTATCATAAATATTTTAAACTTTGCCCCAACATGCAGCAATATTTTCTTTTGAAGCCGGGCAATGAATATCCAAATCAATATGAGGAAGGCAATTTCATAGAGGCAAACGGGTTGGCGATGTAAACCATCACCGAGGTCTAAACCCCAGGGCAGGCTTGTTGGCAAGCCATAGGTTTCTTCATAAATGCCCATGCTGAAGCAGCCTATACGGCCTATGATGAGGCCAAGTATTATTGGAAAGGTGAACAGATCGCCAGACGCATGATGTTCGTGTACTATCTTTTTTACGAGCTCTACGCCACAGAGCCCTCCAAGAAAGCCGCCCACTACTGTTTTGTTCTCATAAAAGTTAAGGAAGATGTTTTTTGACTGAAGCATGGCGAGCGGATCTTCCAGGCCGCCGATGAGCCGACTGCCGATGAGCGCCCCGAAAATGGCCCCAATAATGATCCAAGCGCGGTTTGGAGAGACTATTTGATCACCTTGTTTTCTTCTCAGATATAGAAAATAGCGGAAACCAATGAAGATGCCCAGAAACTCTGTGACGGTATGCAAGAGAATTGAAACGGAACCGATATGGATTGTGATGGGGAAGTGCAACTATTTTTTTTAAAAGTAGGGAAAAAGGGGATAGGGGCGATTAGAGTTGCGGGTAAATTAAAATTGATATTGAAAATAATTTTTGCTGCTGTTTTTTTTCTTGTTCCAGATCGGATGCGCAGTCAATAACGATGGCTGCTACAACGGGTCAATTGTTGCTGCTTATTACATAGTTGTTATAATAATAGAAGCAAAAAATAATTATTACGAATATTATTAGAAAACTATAACTCACACCGCCTTTTTTCTTTAAGTATCTTTTCTGTGCTTCCGTGTCCTTGTATTTATTTTGCGCATTAGCCACCGCTTTTTCTGCTTTTCGTATGTATAGAAAGTTGCTATACATGCCAATGGTAAATGCCATAACTATCTCAGTAAACGTCATAATTGCCCTGGCGGTACTATATTCAACAGTATTCACCAAAATAAGCGTTTCTAAAATGCCTATAGCAAATGCCGTAATTAGTATCAATATAAACTCCACATAGAGTTTCCTATACATAAACCAAAACAGACCAAGGAAACATGCAAAAGCATTGAAAGAAAGCTTTTGGCCTTCCTTGTATTTAACCAATTTATCAATATAGTAAGACTGACTTTTCTGAAAGTATGTTTTGTACAGTTCCAATTCTTCTTCCATAGGAGTTTTGGTTTAGTTTTATTGAAAGGTCTTGTTTCTAATGTTACGTTTCACAAAACGAATATATATTCTTTAGGCCTATTAAAGAATGCAGCTGAATTATTAAACTGATACTGACCGCAGATATTGTGCTTTGAGTAATAGGGGGAAATGCCGAGCTAATAAATTTGATATTGAAAATGATTTTCAATCAATATCTTTATTTCCTTTACGACAAATAATGAAAAAATATTTACTCGTTTTTACTGCTGTTTTAGTTTTTTGTTGCGGGTTGTATGCGCAACCAATAACGAAGGCGGCTAATGATGCTTTCCTGATAACGAGGATGGCGGAGAAGTTTCATGTTCAGCCGAGGCCGCTGGATGCTGCTTTTTCAAGCGACCTGTATAAAAACATTCTGAAAGAACTGGATGATGACCGTTTGTTTTTTACACAGGAGGATATTGACCGCTTGCAGGTTTACCGCTATACGCTGAATGCACAGATAGCAGGGCATAAAACCGATCTCCTGCAGTTGCTGATAGCCTTATATAATGAGAGGATTTTGCAGGCGGACACAATGATCGCTACTATTTGTAAGGCCCCATTTAATTTCTCTATTCCACAGAAGATGACTGTTGCGGAGGACAGTTCCTGGCCTGCAAATGCGGTGGCTATGCGGCTTAAAATTTATAAAACAATAAAGCTGGAAGTGCTGGGGAAAATGGTGGCGGCAATGGGAAAAAAACCTGAAGGGGCTGCTATGCCCAAGAAATATTTGGACAGCCTTGAGGCTGTTTGCAGGCATAAGGAGGAGAGAAGTTTCAGGCGGTCTATCAGTACTGTGCTTCAAAGCCCGGGCGGCCTGCAGCAGGATGTTTGCAATACGTACTGTGAAAAGATCGCCACCTGTTATGACCCGCATACAGAGTTTTTTCCTCCGACCGAAAAGGAGAATTTTGAAAGCGAGCTGGGCAATAAAACTTATGAGTTTGGCCTGGGCATTGGTCGTGACGAGGATGGTGATGATAAAGAGGGGGGTGTGGAAATAAGTGAGCTGAAGCCGGGAAGCGCTGCGTATAAAAGCGGTTTCCTGAACACAGGGGATAAAATAATGAGCCTGCAATGGGAGGGGAAGGACTCCATTGATGTATCGGACGCAAGCGCTGAGGAGATCAGTAAGATACTTTCCGAAAGTAACCATACGAAACTTACGATGGTGGTGAAGAAACAGGATAATACTACAAGGAAGGTGACGCTTGTGAAAGAAAAAGAAGATAATGATGAGGATAAGGTGAAAAGCTTTTTGCTAAAGGGGGATAAGACCGTTGGGTATATCAGGCTGCCGGGGTTTTACAGCGACTGGGAGGACGATAACAAGGATGATAACGGCTGCGCAAATGATGTGGCGAAGGAGATCATCAAGCTGAAGCAGGAAAATATTGGTGGCCTTATCATTGACCTGCGATACAATGGCGGCGGTTCTTTGGGAGAGGCGATAGCGCTGGCGGGGATCTTTATTGATGCCGGGCCGGTAGCGCAGATAAAAGCAAATGACAATAAAACAATAGTGCTGAAAGACAGGATACGCGGTACTATCTATGACGGGCCGCTGATAATAATGGTGAACGGGTATAGCGCTTCTGCGTCTGAGATGGTTGCCGGAACATTGCAGGATTATAACCGTGCGGTTATTGTTGGCGCACCTACTTACGGAAAAGCTACTGCGCAGGTGGTGTTGCCGCTGGATACGACCATTAATTTAGAAAACTATAATGGTAATAAACAAGCGGACAGTTACCTGAAGATCACGGTGAATAAGCTTTATCGTGTGAGCGGGGCTACAGCACAGTTCTCAGGTGTTCAGCCGGATATAGTTTTGCCTGACCTGCTGGAGATGACCGGTGAAAGGGAAGCGAAGGAACCAACGGCGTTGCATGTAGCGGCAACGGATGCCAATAAATATTACCAACCATATTCTGCATTGCCTATAGCAGCGTTAAAAGCAATAGCTGATAAAGAGGTGGCGGCTGATAATTATTTTACACTGTTAGGGCAGTATGTGGAACAGTATAAAATTGAAACCCAGCCTAAAGATGTTTCGCTGTTATGGGCAGATGCCTTCAAAGAGGATGATAAAGATAAAAATGTATTGCCCGAACTGAGAGAGGCTAAGGATGCGGCAAAGCAATATAAAGTTGATGATAATAGTTATGAAAAACAATTGATACTGACAGATAATGGCCTGAAAGAACCGGATGATGCGTATAAAAATTTCCTGGAGCATGACCCGTATGTAAAAATATCTTATGATCTAATATCTGCGATGGGGAAATAATTTATAGCTTTATGGCCTAAAAACTAAAACCAAATTGATGAAGACTGCTTTTGCCACACTAAGTTTTATACTTATTTTATGCATTTGCGCAAACAGGCTGAGCGCACAAAACCTGGATAACCCAGGCGATTATATTGGGGCAATAAACAATGCGCATAGTGAAATGGATGCTACGTATATGGCATACATAAGCGCCGAAGCACATAGCGGGAGGGCGAGGAAGATTGAAAAAATGCGGGAGCATACCATAGAAAGTATCACTAACTGTAAATACAAAATAACTGACCTGCCTATTTATAAAGGTGATAATTCGCTACGCCAAAGCAGCCTGGCGTACGTTGATCTTATTTATAAGGTGTTCAATGATGACTATGCGCATATTGTAAATATGGAGGAGATAGCAGAACAGTCGTATGATGCAATGCAAGCGTACCTTTTACTGCATGAAAAAACAAACGAAAAGCTTGACAGCGCTTCTGCAAATGAGGAACGGGCGATCAGGACGTTTGCGGCAAAATATGGTGTGAAGTTAATAGATGAAAAAAATGATCTTGAGGAGAAGCTTGAAGAGGCCTCCAAGCTACATCATTACCACAACCAAGTGTACCTTCTTTTTTTTAAGTGCAGTTGGGAAGACAAGCAGTTAACGGATGCTGAGAATAAAAGCAATGTGACCAATATTGAACAGACACGCAATGCTTTGACAGGCTATGCAACTGACGGATTGACCGCATTGGATACACTGCGTTCTTTTGAAGGCGATATGGCATTGTATGATGCATGTAAGCAGGCGCTGACCTTTTATAAAAATTATGCACAAAATGATGCTCCGAAATTTACAAGCCATATTTTGGCAGAAGAAACCTTTGAGAAAATGAAAGCAACGTATGATAGAAAAACGGATCATAGCCAGGCTGATGTGGATGCATATAACAAGGAGGTGAATGATCTGAACGCGGGCGTTAACAGCTTTAACCAAACGATCGCAAATATCAATAGCACGCGAACCCAGGTGATAGATAACTGGAATAATACTGAGAAGAGTTTTGCGGACCAGCACACCCCCCACTATAAATAATTTGCGCTATCTTTAAAGTAAGTAATGAAGGAGTAGTGAATAGTTGATAGGGGTAATTATATATTGTTTTTATCAAACAGCTTCCTGAATTTTTCTAATTCTGCCAGTTCTACTGAGGTCAAAGGCATATTATTATCATACTTGTTTTTAAGAAATAAAACCTGTTTATGCCGGCCTGCTTTTGCCAGAATTAATTCTATCGTTTTTCCTATTGTTTCGTCCTTTGTGTAAACAGATCTATTTTCCGGCAGCTCAGACTTATATCTTGTTGGCATTTTTTTAATGATAGCTTCCAGCGTGCCAAGCCAACCCTCTGGTATGTCCTCCAGCTTTTGTGCCTTTTGATATAAGCCCTGCAACTGCTTTTTGCTAAGGCTTCCCATTTCTTCATACCGGTGCATAAGGCTTTGTACAAACAGGGCGTCAGGATTTGCCTTGTAACATGCTTCCAGTATTTTATCTATAATATCAACCTTTTTTGTTTGTGCCATGGAATTGCTTAGGTAACTATCTTAATTCAAAAATATATGTTTCAGGTTATTCGCCCATAACTTCCAAAAGTGGGAACGGTAGTATTTTAAGAAAACAATAAATTATAAAAAAGAACCTCATTCATTTGAACACTTAATGATTCCCTTTATTCAACGTCAAAGGCAACTTTTGCCTAATAAATAATTAACTCGAACTCAGGAGAGATATAAAATATTTCTCGACAGCCTTAGCCTCCTACTGGTTCTCCGGCCTTAAGCTTCTTACTGTTTTGCCTGCCTGCCACATTTCGCTTTCGCGCAGTTCTTTTAATTCTTCATTCAGTTTTTCACGGTAATCGGGCTGGCTGTTGCTATCAATAGAGCGTTGTGATTCTTTGCCGGCGGCAACGCTTTCATATAATTCTTTAAACACGGGCGTAGTGGCATCGCGGAATTTTTTCCACCAATCCAGTGCGCCGCGCTGTGCAGTGGTGCTGCAGTTGGCATACATCCAGTCCATCCCATTTTCTGCTACCAAGTGGCATTAGCGATTGCGTCAGTTCTTCCACCGTTTCGTTAAAAGCTTCGGATGGCGAGTGGCCTTTATCGCGCAGTACCTGGTATTGCGCGGCAAAAATGCCCTGTATAGCGCCCATCAAAGTGCCGCGTTCACCGGTGAGGTCGCTATACACTTCCTTCTTAAAATCTGTTTCAAAAAGATAGCCACTGCCAACCGCTATGCCCAGCGCAATAACGCGGTCTTTCGCTTTGCCGGTAGCATCCTGGAAGATGGCGTAGCTACTGTTCAGCCCGCGCCCTTGTAAAAACATGCGGCGTAAAGAAGTGCCTGAACCTTTGGGCGCAACTAGAAACACATCCACATCATTTGGAGGTATTATACCCGTTTGCTCATTGAACGTGATGCCAAAACCATGTGAAAAATATAATGCTTTGCCTGCGGTCAGATGTTTTTTAACAGTAGGCCATAACTGCAATTTGAGCAGCATCGCTAAGCAGGTAGCAGATGATGGTGCCGCGTTGCAGAGCCTCTTCAATTTCAAAAAGTGTTTCACCGGGAACAAAGCCATCAGCAACTGCTTTGTCCCATGTTTTAGAACTTTTGCGCTGGCCAACAATTACATTGATGCCATTGTCGTTTTGGTTCAACGCCTGCCCTGGCCCCTGTACGCCATAGCCGATAACTGCTACTGTCTTCGTTTTTTAAAACTTCCTGCGCCTTGCTGAGCGGGAACTCTTCGCGTGTTACAACGTTTTCTTCTGTGCCGCCGAAATTAAGTTTTGCCATTAGACTGATTTATAATTTATGATTGGTTGATTGATGATTTCTTACATGGAAAAAACTTCGTCCTGCTTACTTAGGAATTCATTTTCTACAACCGCTTCTCCGGGGTCTGCCTCTTCAAACTCTTTCAGCTTTTCGTGAAAACCCTTACTATCTTTGATGATAGCAATACGCGCACTGCGAACAAATTCTATTAACCCATAAGGTTCTAGCGCTTTTATTAGCCCTTCAATTTCTTCACGGTGGCCGCTTGTTTCAAACACCGTATAATCTTTTCTTATGGCAACTGCGCGGGCGCCATACTCGCGAACAGGCGCTCTACTGTTACTTTTTCGGCAATAATATCCGTGGGCACTTTATACAAAGCCACTTCCTGCCAAACAATTTCGTCATTGGTATTGTAATAGGCCTTTAATACTTCTACTTGTTTTTCAATATGCCTGCAAAGTTTGCGCACCACATCTTCTGTTTCGCTGATCACGATAGTGAAACGATGCACACTATCCACTTCAGAAGGCGACGTGTTAAGGCTTTCTATATTAATTTTTCTTCGTGAAAAAATAATAGCGATTCGGTTCAGTAAACCAATTTGGTTCTCAGTATAAACAGTAATAGTGAATTCTTGTTTCATTACAAAGTAATAAGTAAAAAAGTAAAAGTAAAAAGCATTACTGTTTGCTTTTTGTGTTGATTATTATTGATGCAACTATCTTAGAAATTTCATCTGCTTCTTTAATTAATTTTTCTAATACTAATTTATCTCTTTCTAAGGTATCACTTATAAGGCAAAGCCAATATTTTGTTTCATTTGCAGATTTCAGCGCTATCACATTAAACTTTAAAAAATCATTTTTAGAAGAACCTGCAAGCCCTTCAACTAAATTAGCGCCGATGGAAGTACCACTCCTTGATAACTGATCAAAAATGGAGAAATATATACGTTCATATTTTTGCTTGCGAACAAAAAAGATGATCTCTTTCGCAAAATAGAACGCCCTATGTTTTATATTGTAAACAGCAGATGTCGGCTCCTCAAATACCGTTAGGAAATCATCTTCCATTTTTTACTTTTTATTTTTTACTTTTTACTTGCCTACTGTAGTCGTATTTCACTCACACTGCATCCTTGCGGCACCATTGGAAATACATTATTTTCCTTACCAACCATTACCTCAAGCAGGTACGACCCTTTGTGGGCAAGCATTTCAGCCAATATGGTTTTAAACGTTTTCTATCATCCACTTTGTTCCTTCAATATTATAAGCCTTTGCAAGCATGACAAAATCAGGGCTTTGAATATCAACAAACGAATACCGGCTTGAGTTAAACAACTCCTGCCACTGGCGCACCATCCCTAGGAAACGATTATTAAGAATGATGATTTTAACATCAACATCGCTATTGCATAATGGTGCCCAGTTCCTGCAAGGTCATCTGGAAACCGCCATCGCCGATAATGGCAACAACTGTTCTTTCCTGTGCGCCATATTTTGCGCCGATGGCAGCCGGCAGGGCAAAGCCCATAGTGCCAAAGCCACCGCTGTAACATTGCTTCGTGATTTGTTGAATTTTGCATAACGGCAGGCCACCATCTGGTGCTGGCCAACATCGGTAACAATAACAGCATCGCCTTTGGTTAATTCATTCAATTGGTTGATCACTTCGCCCATGGTCATTTCCTCTGTGGTTGGATTCAGCTCATCATAGATAACGTTTCAATTTCTTTTTCCGTATATTCATTAAATCTTTGCAGCCATTCTTTGTGTTCTTTTTTTCAATCAGTTCTGTAAGCAACGGCAATGTTTCTTTGCAATCGCCCCAAACCGGAACGGTTGTTTTTACATTTTTATCTATCTCTGCCGGGTCAATATCCAGATGGATAACTTTCGCCTGTTTGGCATATTTATCAAGCCTGCCGGTTACACGGTCGTCAAAACGCATACCGATGGCAATCAGTACATCGCATTCATTGGTTAATACATTCGGGCCATAATTTCCATGCATGCCCAGCATACCTACATTTAAAGGATGATCAGTTGGCAATGCGCTCACACCTAATATAGTCCATGCTGCGGGCAGATTACCCTTTTTCAACAAAGGCTTTAAATTCCTGTTTCGGCATTGCCCAAAATAACGCCCTGTCCAAAAATTACAAATGGTTTTTTTGCCTCATTGATCAGTTCTGCAGCTTGCTCAATATATTGTTTTCGACGATAGGTTTTGGCCGGTAACTGCGGATATGGTTGCAATTCATATAACCCTCATAAGTCGAATTTTTGTATCTGCGCGTTTTTGGTAATGTCGATCAAAACCGGGCCGGGCCGCCCGCTTTTGGCAATATAAAATGCTTTGGCAATTACTGCCGGAATTTCGGTTGCATCGGTTACCTGGTAATTCCATTTGGTAACAGGCGTGGTAATATTGATCACATCCGTTTCCTGGAAAGCATCGGTACCTAGCAAATGTGCAAACACCTGTCCGGTAATGCAAACCAACGGCGTGCTGTCAATCTGTGCATCGGCCAAACCGGTTACCAAATTGGTCGCGCCCGGGCCGCTGGTGGCAAACACTACACCCACTTTGCCTGATGTACGCGCAAACCCTGTCCAGCATGTATTGCGCCCTGCTCATGGCGAACCAGGATATGTTCCAGTTTATCGTCATAATCATACAGCGCATCATAAATAGGCATAATAGCGCCCCCCGGATAACCAAAAATGATTTCTACATTTTCTGCTATCAGCCCCTTTAACAAAGCCTCGCTCCCTGAAATATTTTCAGTCGTTTTCAGCTTCGTTTTTTCATCTAGTAATTCAAGCGTCTCCATAACCCATGATTTAATTATTTTTATCTTTAAAGAAGTGGTCATGTCCAGCGAACTTACTTCCGTAAAACCAACCTGCCGCAGCATCGTCACCAGTTGCCCGCGATGAAAAGTTGAATGGTTAATTATATGTGCGAACAAAACATAATAAGGCATAGTAATTCAATACCCTTCGTGTTCTTATAAGTAAGCTTTTCGGTCAACAAACTTTCATCAAAACTTTCAACATGTTTTTTTAAGTTGTGGGAGCCTTCTTTCCAAATGCCTACCAGCTCTGCTTTTGAGCCTTTAAAAGTATTGACAAGTAATTGCAAACTTGGTATATTGCTCAGTCTTTCATACCAAAGCTTTTCTGAAGCAACAACATGCAAAACGGTCTCCTCAATACTGTTGAAACTGCTTACAATATGCTGCTTCCATTGCTCTTCGCTGATTTTTTCAATCCATGAACAAACAACATCATTTGCCCACACATTGTAATTTGATAGTTGTATAAAATATTGTTTTGTCATATTATAACTTAGAATCTATTGTTTTCCCTATAAATCTTTACAATCCCAGTTCTACTCTTCATCCGTCACACATCCCTCCGCTGCGGTCTTCACATACCTTGCATATTTATATAATACACCGCTCGTTGCTTTCAGCGCAGGCCGCTTCCATGCTGCCTTTCGCCTTGCTATCTCTTCATCGCTCACCTTAAGTGTGAGAGAATTTTTCACAGCATCTATCTCTATAACATCATCATCATTCACAAACCCTATCAAACCTCCTTCAAACGCTTCCGGTGTAATATGCCCTACTACAAAACCATGTGTGCCACCGCTAAATCTTCCATCCGTTATCAGTGCCACCGACTTGCCCAAACCTGCGCCAATAATGGCTCCCGTAGGTTTCAACATCTCAGGCATTCCCGGCGCACCTTTAGGCCCGATATTCCTTATCACAACCACATCCCCTTTATGAACCCTCCCAGATTGAATACCTTTTATCAGGTCATGCTCGCCATCAAATACCCTTGCAGTGCCTTCAAAACGTTCCCCTTCTTTCCCCGATATCTTAGCCACACTCCCGCCTTCGGCAAGATTGCCGTATAATATTTGCAAATGCCCTGTAGCCTTTAATGGCCTTTCCAGCGGGTGTATAATGTCTTGTTTTTCAAAATCAAGGTCAGGCGCATCTTGCAGGTTCTCAGCAATGGTTTTGCCTGTCACTGTTAAGCAGTCGCCATGTAGCAAACCCTTACCCAGCAAGTATTTCATCACAGCAGGAACTCCGCCATGGTTATGCAGGTCTTCCATCAAATATTTTCCGCTCGGCTTAAAATCAGCCAAGTACAGGTATCTTATTACTAATGGTTTGAAAGTCGTCCTGCGTTAATTTCACACCCACGCTTTTTGCCATAGCTATCAAATGCAGTACGGCATTGGTGCTTCCCCCAAGAACCATGATCACCGTAATTGCATTTTCAAATGCCTCACGCGTCATGATGTCTTTTGGCTTAATATCTTTCTCCAATAATATTTTTATAGCTTTACCCGCCTCCGCACATTCTTTTTGTTTTGCTTCGCTTAATGCAGGATTGCTTGATGAATAAGGCAAACTCATTCCCAACGCTTCTATAGCGCTCGCCATCGTATTGGCAGTATACATACCACCGCAAGCCCCTGCCCCAGGGCAGGCATGCCTTACGATAGCCTTAAACTCCGCTTCCTCCATATTGCCCGCTATCTTTTGCCCAAGCGCTTCAAACGCTGAAACAAGGTTCAGGTCCTCACCTTTATAATGTCCCGGTGCAATCGTGCCGCCGTAAAGCATTATAGAAGGGCGGTTCAGCCTCCCCATCGCCATAATAGAACCCGGCATATTTTTATCACAACCCGGCATGGTGATTAACGCATCATAATATTGTGCGCCTGCATTCGTTTCAATACTATCTGCAATAAGGTCACGGCTCACCAAACTATACCGCATACCATCCGTTCCCATACTAATCCCATCGCTTACGCCAATTGTATAAAACCTAAGCCCGATAAGCCCTTCAGCATTCACGCTGTCTCTAACGGCAGTTGCCAGGTCATTCAAATGCATATTGCACGGGTTCCCGTCCCATCCCATACTCGCAATGCCAACCTGTGCTTTATTAAAGTCCTCATCTTTAAAACCTATCGCATAAAACATTGCCTGCGCACCCGGCTGCGTTTCATCCTGCGTTAATGTTTTTGAATATTTATTTAGTTCACCCATTTTTCTTAGTAATATTTTTTGCTGCGCGATTGAAAACAATCTCCTATAATGCTATAAATAAAAGCTTCATTGTTTGACCTAAAAATGATAAAATGTAATTTTGTACAGTTGCCAATTTCCATTCTTTTTAAAATTAAATACTTACCAGGAAAAACTTTCTACCTGCCAAAATTTCCGAAAGCTTTATTTAATATTACTCTTTTTTATTATGCAAATTCGCTTTTATCCCATTCCACCCTCATTCCTCCTTCATGCCGGGTTCCAGCGTCCTTCCTGCCACCTTCACTAGAGTCCGCCTTTTCCAATATTAACCAAACATCTCATGCTTCCCTCTATTCCTTCCTGCCATTATCGCAGTCTAAAACAACCGGCCACCGTTCCAGCCCTTTATTACTGTAATAGCTTCTTTGTTTATATAATGGTTGACTTCCTTAGCACTATATTCTCCTTATTCACTTCGCCGCTTATTTTATTTGTTACAAAGTCAGCGATCAAATCGCCTATGGTTGAGGTAAAATAAAAATTTACGTTATCAATATCCTTAGTTACAAAGTTGTTCTGTAGTGTCCAGTCCACAGCCTCCCTCACCAGTGCTGCTTCCTCCCGCATAGTAAGGTATTCAAGCATCATTGCTGCCGATAATATTGAGCCGATGGGGTTGGCAATATCTTTCCCCGCCGCCTGCGGGTAAGAGCCATGTATAGGCTCAAACAACGCCGTACCAGTTCCCACAGACGCCGAAGGCGCAAGCCCCAGCGACCCTGAAAGCACGCTCGCCTCGTCGCTGATAATATCGCCAAACATATTCTCTGTGAGGATAACATCAAATTGTCTTGGGTTAAGTACTATTTGCATAGCCGCATTATCAACAAACATATAATCAACACTAACGTCTTTGTATTCATCAGCTATCTCCTGCACCACCTTCCTCCACAGCCGGGATGTCTCTAATACATTTGCTTTATCAACCAGCGTTAGCTTTTTCCTGCGCTCAGGTTTCTGTGCAAAATGAAAAGCAAGGTGTGTTATTCTCTCAATCTCTTTTTTTGTATAAACACATTCATCTAAGGCCTGTGCATCGTCAGCGCTTAATTCCTTCTTCCCAAAATATATGCCCCCAGTCAACTCCCGGAATATAATAAAATCAACCTCTTTAAGATGTTTACTCTTTATCGGCGATAAATGGTAGAGGGAAGGATAAGTAACAATAGGGCGGATATTTGCATAAAGCTGTAAGGACTTTCTCAACTTAAGCAGCCCCTGCTCCGGTCTCACTTTCGCAGTAGGGTCATTGTCATACCTCGGGTGCCCTATAGCCCCGAACAAAATTGCATCACTATTAAGGCATGCTTCAATTGTTTCATCAGGTAAGGGGTTCCCCGTCCTATCAATCGACACAGCCCCCATTAGGCAATAAGTATAGCTAAATTCGTGATTAAATTTCCGAGCAACTGCTTCCAGCACTTTTATTGATTGCTGCGTCACCTCAGGTCCGATCCCATCTCCTAAAATCACTGTAATATTCTTTTTCATGCGGTCTTTATATTTACGAATATCTGCTCTTTGCTTAGAATTTTATTTTAAACTGCACCTGATAGTTCAAACGCCTCTATCTCATTTCTCATGCTCAATAAATAATCTATATCATCATAACCATTTAGCAGGCATGTCTTTTTATAATTGTTTATTTCAAAACGTTCCTGTTCACTTGTTATAATGATTTTTATATATTGGTGTTCTAAGTTCACTTCGATTTCTGTTTCAGGATTCTTTTCAATCGCTAAAAATATGCTTTGCAAAAAATCATCACTTATTGTTACTGGCAATAGAAAATTGTTTAGTGCATTATTTTTAAAAATATCTGCAAAGAAGCTACTTACTACTACATCGAAGCCATGATCTTTGATTGCCCATGCCGCGTGTTCGCGCGAAGAGCCACAACCAAAATTTTTTCCTGCTACTAATATCTTGCCTGTGTAGATAGGGTTGTTCAAAATAAAGTCCCTTTTTGGTGTTGCTTCATCATCGTTTTCGTAACGCCAGTCACGAAATAGGTTCTTACCAAAGCCTTCCCTGCTCGTTGCTTTTAAAAAACGTGCAGGAATTATCTGGTCCGTATCAATATTCTCCATGTTTATTGGAACTACAGTAGACTTTATAATATTTATTGCTTTATTCATGTAAGTTTCTTTTGTCAATTAAAATATTCTCTTACATCCCCTACCTCTCCGGAAATAGCAGCTAAAGCAGCAGTTAGTGGGCTCGCAAGCATTGTTCTTGCATTTTGCCCCTGTCTTCCTTCAAAGTTCCTGTTGCTTGTGCTTATGCAATATTTGCCTGCAGGTATTTTGTCTTCATTCATTCCCAAGCAAGCACTGCATCCGGGTTGACGAAGCAGAAAACCTGCTTCTTCAAATATTTTATCAATGCCTTCTTCAATCGCCTGCCTCTCTACTTGGATACTTCCGGGTACAACCCAAACCTCCACGTTATCTGCTTTATGCTTACCCTTTACAAAGGAGGCAACCATACGCAGATCTTCAATTCGGCTGTTTGTGCAGCTTCCTATAAAAACATAATCAACCTTTCTCCCTTTTAAATTTATACCTGCTTTAATACCCATGTAGTGTAACGATTTTTCAAAAGAAGCTCTTTCTTTTTCATCCACCTCATCCAACGCAGGCACATGCCCCGTGATACCGATTCCCATCCCAGGATTGGTGCCATAAGTTATCATTGGTTCAATATCAGCAGCATTAATATTTATTTCTGTGTCAAAAACTGCATCATCATCCGAGTATAGTTTTTTCCACTCTTTCAATTTGCTTTCCCAAGATGCTTTTGGAGGAGCAAATAGCTTGCCTTGCATGTAATCAAAAGTTGTCTCATCTGGAGCGATCAAACCACACCGTGCACCCATTTCAATGCTCATATTACAAATAGTCATACGTGCTTCCATTGATAAGCTGCGTATGGCTGAACCAGCATATTCTACTGTACAGCCTGTTGCACCGCTTGCAGAGATCTTAGAAATGATGTATAAAATAATATCTTTTGATACAACACCGTTTTGTAGTTTGCCCTCAACATTAATGCGCATTAGTCTTGGTTTGCTTTGCATCAGGCATTGAGTAGCTAAAACCATCTCCACTTCACTTGTACCAATACCAAAAGCCATTGTACCGAATGCCCCGTGAGTTGACGTATGGCTATCACCGCACACTATAGTCATACCAGGCTGTGTAATGCCGAGTTCAGGACCGATCACATGTACTATGCCTTGATATGGATGTCCTAAACCATACAATTCTATTCCGAACTTCTCGCAATTTTCAGTCAATCTTTCAACCTGTATACGTGATAATTCCTCTTTGATCGGTAAGTGCTGATTAATTGTAGGAACATTATGATCTGCTGTTGCAACAACCTGTTTTGGCCGGAAGACCTGTAGCCCTCGTTTTTCAAGGCCGGCAAAAGCTTGCGGACTGGTTACTTCATGGATGAAATGTTTGTCTATATATAAAACAGAAGGCCCCCCTTCAATATTCTTTACAACATGCTTCTCCCAAATTTTATCAAATAATGTCTTTCCCATAATATTTTTTATGCGTTACTTATTTAGTTTATACACCAACCTTTTCATTATGATACAGAGCCGCCATTTCATGCAAATCCTTATCATGCACTTCTTTATTTTTATCGGCAATTATTAAAAACTGGTTATATAAGAAATCAATATCATTACGGTTATACGTATAACCAATCTTCTGAAACCTATGTGCCAGCGCACTTCTACCACTTCTTGCAGTAAGAACAATTTTGCTTGCATCTGCGCCTACCGATTCCGGGTTAATGCTTTCATAAGTTAGTTTGTCTTTCAAAATCCATCTTGATGAATACCGCTTGAATGAGCAAAGGCATTGCTTCCAACAATTGCTTTATTTGGCTGCACCGGCATACGCATAGTATCAGCGACGAGCCGGCTGACAGGGTTTAATTTTTGTGTCTTGATATTTGTATAGAAGCCTAAGGATCGATGTTGCTTTATGATCATAACACATTCTTCAAGCGAAGTGTTCCCTGCTCTTTCGCCAAGGCCATTAATAGTGCATTCGATTTGGCCTGCGCCGGCAATTATTCCGGCGATTGAGTTTGCAGTTGCAAGGCCAAGGTCGTTATGACAATGGCATGAAATGACGGCCTTATCAATATTAGGAACGTTATTAACTAAATATGCAATTTTTTCATGGTAGTGATCAGGTAAACAATAACCTGTTGTGTCAGGAATATTTACTACAGTTGCACCCGCTTTAATTACAGCTTCAATAACTGTTGCGAGATAATCATTGTCTGTCCTACCTGCATCTTCCGCATAAAATTCTACATCATCTACAAAATTCCTTGCCCATTTTACACATTGAATGGCGCGCTGTAAAATTTCTTCACGGTTAGAGTTGAATTTCGATTTTATATGAAAATCTGAAGTACCTATACCAGTATGAATTCGGGGGCGTACTGCGTCTTTTAAGGCCTCGGCTGCTATTTCAATATCTTTTTGAACAGCTCTTGTAAGGCCGCAGACCGAGGTCTTTTTGATCACTTTAGAAATTTCCTCTACTGAAAAGAAATCGCCTGGGCTAGATATTGGAAAGCCCGCTTCAAGAATATCTACTCCCAAGATCCTCCAGCACTAGGGCAAGCTCTACTTTTTCTTTTGCATTTAATTTGCAGCCCGGCACCTGCTCGCCATCCCTTAGGGTAGTATCAAAAATGTCTATTTTTTTATAAGGCATAAACAAGTTTTATAAATAAAACACAGCATAATCAATGCAGATCTAAAGATTCCGTAAAAATATTCATCTTATTTTCATTCTCAAATTAATAGTGTTACTCTTTTACGCAACTTAAATAAACGTAAATTCGCTGAAAGCCTTGCCAAACAAAGCTTTTGTTAAAAAGGAAATACAATGCCCAATCGTAATACAGACGAGCTTTTTCAACTAGTAAAGTCATTAGAAAAAAGCGAAAAACGAAATTTTAAATTATTTGCTAAAAGAAATGGCGGCGGAGAAGATTTGAAAATGGTTATATTATTTGATGCCCTTGACAAAATGAACGAGTATGCTGAAACGTCATTATTGAAAAAAAATAAGAGTATTTCAAAGCAGCAGCTTTCTAACATGAAAGCGCATTTGTATAAACAGATCTTGCTAAGCATTAAACACACAAGAGACGAGAACTATCTTGAGCTTCAGCTAAATGAGCAAATGGCATACGTTAGAATTTTGTACAACAAAGGGCTTTATTTACAGGCATTAAAACTTCTTGAAAAAATAAGACAAACGGCTGTAAACATTCATCAGCTTACATTTCAGATGCAGGCCATCTTTTTTGAAAAAAAAATTGAAGCGCTGCATATTACTCACAGCATTGCAGACAAAGCAGAGCAATTAGCGCATGAAGCAGATAATGTAAACAAACATCTGTCCCTTATGAGCAGGCTCTCAAATCTCTCTTTGCAATTATATAGCTGGTATATAAAAATGGGGCATGCCAGGGATGAGAAAGATGTAACCGCAGTAAAAATGTTTTTTAAGGCAAACCTTCCGGAACATAATATTTATGAAATGGAGTTTTATGAAAAAATGTATTTGTACCAATCTTATTGTTGGTACGCTTTTATTTTACAAGATCTCCTCGCATATTACCGTTATGCTCAAAAATGGGTTTCTCTTTTTAATCAGGAGCCCGTTATGAAGCGCGTCGAAACAGGACAATATATTAAGGCAATGCATAACCTTCTTAGCGCTCATTTTGACCTTAATAATTATGAAAAATTTGAAGATGCTTTGCTGGAATTTGAAGAGTTTACGACCTCTCGGGACGGAAATATCAACACCAATGTACGTATACAAGGATTTGTATACCTGCATATCGCAAAAATAAACGGACATTTTCTGGCAGGCACATTCACAAAGGGCCTGGAGCTTGTACCATATATTGAGTCAATGCTGCAAGAATACAAGTTACATCTTGATAAGCACCGTGTCCTGGTATTTTATTATAAGATAGCGTGTTTATATTTTGGCAGCGGCAACAATGAAAAAACAATCGAATACCTTAATAAAATAATCAATTCAAAATTTGAATTAAGAACAGACTTACAGTGCTATGCAAGGCTGCTGCATTTGATTGCGCATTATGAACTCAACAATTATGACTTGCTTGAATATCTTATTAGATCAGTTTATCGTTTCATGGCAAAGCTCAAAAATCTGAGCATTGTAGAAGAAGAAATATTTCGCTTTTTACGAAAAGCGTTTTCGCTTTCGCCAAACAAAATGACTGGTGCATTTAAAGTGCTGAAAGAAAAATTAGAACGGCTGAAAGGTAACCCGCTTGAAACAAGGTCCTTTATGTACCTCGATATTATTGCATGGCTTGAAAGCAAACTGGAGCACATTCCCATAGAAGAAGTAAGGGAAAAAAGATTTCTCGCCGGAAGAAAAATAAAAGATAAATAGTTTTTTGCAAATTCTGTCAACTATCAGCTACCTCTTTCCACTCACATATTTATTTCCCTTCAATAAAAAGCGATATTCCAATAAAGCATCTTCCTCCGCATAATCAACCCCAATACGGGGCGATGAAATGATCATATTCTTTCCATATCGATATCCTGCATCCATAATAAAAATATTATCCCCTCTCAGGTCAGTTCCTGAATGATGTGTGAAAATACCCAAAGCCTTACTCACATTTCCAGGCCCTTTGGTCAAAGTAGGATCATCTTTTAATTTCCTGCATCGCGCCATCATTGTTTCTTTTCCAATAACCGGTTCAACAGCCCGTATCAATACAGCATGTGGCACATCCTGAACATTGGTAACAATATTAAACAAGTGATGAATACCGTAGCACAAATACACATAAGCCGTTCCCCCCTTCCCGTACATTATTTCTGTGCGGCTGGTACGCCTGTTGGCGAAAGCGTGGGATGCCTTATCAACAATGCCATTATATGCCTCGTTTTCCACAATGCGTGCAGCCGTAACTATATTATCAAAATGAGTAACCAATATTTTACCAATTAGTTCTTTTGCAATTTTCACAACATCTTTTCTCTTGTAAAATGAGGCGTCCAGTTTCTTCCAATTGGCAGGAATTTGTAGTAAACTCATTTTATCTTTATAATTCACTGCCATTTCATTTAATTTTAGCGCAAAATAAATACCCTTGCTCAAAGAGCTTATTATAGCCTTTCAATCTTATTATGAAGCCCACCGTTTCATCGTCAAAAATAAACTGTGGAAATGGATATTGGTGCCCGGCATCATTTATACTCTTTTGTTTTGCCTCGGGGTATATCTTTTTATAAAAAGCGATAACAGGGTTATTGCCTGGATCCTCAAAGTTTCTCATCTGGAAACATGGATCAACCAAATTCAAAACGGGATGCTCCAGTTCCTGTTTACGTTTGCAAGTGTCATTTTATATGTCATTTTATTTCTATTTTATTTCTCCCTGTTCAAATATATCGTACTAATTCTTGGTTCTCCTGTTTTTGCTTACCTGAGTGAAAAAACAGAAGCGATCCTTGAAGGTAGGAATTACCCGTTCAGTTTCACGCAACTGGTAAAAGATTTCTCGCGCGGTATAAGCATAGCACTGCGAAACACTTTATGGCAAACCGTTTATACGATCTCAATTATCCTTTTGTCCTTCATCCCGCTCATCGGATGGGCTACACCGGTGCTTGCGATCTTGGTAGATTGTTACTACTACGGCTTCTCCATGCTTGATTACAGCAGCGAGCGCAGGAACATGAATACTGCCGAAAGCATTTATTTCATCAACAGCCACAAAGGGCTCGCCATTGGCAACGGCATCGTTTTTTATTTAATGCACCTTGTGCCTGTCCTTGGCTGGGTGCCGGCGCCCGCTTATGCCATTGTTGCCGCCACATTGAGCATGAGAAAAATAAGCCCTGCGCCACTTAATGAAACAACAGCAATATGAGTTTGGGGAAAGTTTATCTAATACCCACGGTACTGCACGAGGAGGAGCAAGCCCTGCAAACCATCCCGCCTTATATTTTAACTGCCGCGAAAGACTGTGCTGTTTTTTTTGTGGAGAATGAAAAAACCGCTCGCAGGTTTTTAAAGAAATTATGGCGGGAAATGGTTATTGACAATTATACATGGTACACCATTCACAAAGCAGAAGAAACAGTTAAGGCCGCCTTTCTGCGACACTTAAAAGAAGGAAAAAACATCGGCATCATCAGCGAAGCGGGCTGCCCCGGCATTGCCGACCCCGGGCAAATATTGGTTAATGCTGCGCAAATGATGAACGCCACAGTTATTCCCCTCGTCGGGCCAAGCTCCATACTTTTAGCATTAATGGCAAGCGGCATGAACGGGCAATCTTTCCAGTTTACCGGATACCTGCCAATTGACAGCGCCGAAAGAAAAAAAGCCATTAAGGATTTAGAAGAATATTCATCAAAAAAGAATTGTACCCAAATATTCATTGAAACGCCCTACCGAAACAACAGCCTCGTAAAAGACATCCTGCAAACCTGCAAAAGCGAAACCTTGCTTTGCATAGCTGCCGACATCACTTCTTCCACCGAAAAAATACAGACCAAGCCCGTAAAAGACTGGAAAAATGCCGTTCCGGAGCTGCATAAAAGGTTGGTTATTTTTTTATTATATTCAAAATCAAGCCATTAGAGAAATTGCTGGCTTCGGCGGACCGTTGACTGAAGTCAGCGGACCGTTGGCTGAAGTCAGCGGACCGTTGGCTGATTTCGGCGGACCGTTGGCTGATTTCGGCGGACCGTTGGCTGACTTCGGCGGACCGTTGGCTGACTTCGGCGGACCGTTGGCTGACTTCGGCGGACCGTTGGCTGACTTCGATGGGCTATTGGCTGATTTTGACGAACCGTTGGCTGAGTTTGTCAAGCCACATGTCAGTGATGATTTTTATTTGGGATTAAGTGTAGTTTCCCCCGGTGTGCCTCGAATTTCGTACACGCTATCTACAATATCAGTTTGCATTCCCCGCCATGGCAGGGTGCCAAAATATTGCTTGTAATGCAATTCCATTTCCTTCCCCGCATTATCCATTAATATTTGGGCAACATGTGGGTTGGTAACGCTAAAGTCAAATTCATTGCTCTGCACATTTTCCTTAAAACCACTTTGTATGAGTTTGCCTTCATAAGTCTTAAAAATATACCCCTTCTGCATAAACGAGTTCAGTTCCCCCGCCTTCGTCCCCTGCCCAAACACATAGCAATAGCGCACATAAATAAATATCGCAATTGCCACCGCAAGAATTAAAGTAATATACCCAAAGACCTTCTTTGCTTTCATAATCCTTATTTAAAACGCTTTCCAGGGTTTTCTCATTTGTACACCCTCACAATCCATACTTATCCACCAAATACAGCAATGCTGCCATGTTGATTGCCCCTAGCTTCATCTCGCGGATATTTACGTTTTCCAGCACATCATTAACCGCATGGTGCAGGTCAAAATAACGCTGGGTGTCTGGCCTAAGTTCCCCTACCGGTATTCCAAAAGTGCTGTTCAGCGGGCCAACATCCGCTCCACCACCACCTTTATCAAATTCTGTAACGCCATAAGGCTTAAACAAGGGCAGCCATGATTCTAATTTATTCCAGTTAACGCCCGAATCGCTGATGTCAAAAGCGCGTGGTGTAAATCCGCCTGCATCCGTTTCCAGCCCAAAAATGTGCTTTTCATTATTCGCCTTCGCCAGCTCGGAATATTTTTTTGCACCCCTTGTACCATTCTCTTCATTAGCAAAAAGTACAAACTGGATAGTGTGTTTTGGCTTAAAACCAATTGATTTAAAAGCCCTCAACACTTCTATCGTCTGCACCACTCCGGTGCCGTCATCGCTGGCACCTTCATTCACATCCCAGCTATCCAGGTGCCCGCCGATAGTTATGATTTGTTCAGGATGTTGGCTGCCAATTATCTCGCCAATTACATTATGACCGATAGTATCCGGCAACATTTTGCCATAAGTAAATATCTGTGCCGTTAAGGTTTTACCTGCATCAAGCAGTGAATCCACTCTTCCCACATCTATCAACCCCACCGCTGCCGCAGGTATTTTTGGCAGGCTGTCAATATAATGCAGTGCCCCCGTGTGAGGGTGATTATCCATAGAATTGGTCATGCTGCGCACCATCACTGCTAAAGCTCCATATTTTGCCGCCCGGCTTGCGCCCAAAGCACGATATACAACATATTTGCTGTATGCATCAAACGTATTGATAAGCGTATCAGCAAACGGAACATCATAAAACACGATCTTTCCTTTCAATTCGTTCTTATGTGCCTCCAACTCATCAAAATCATGCACACGAATAACCTGCGCTTTCACTCCCTTCGCGCCGGTGCCAACGCTGTTGCCGATAGCAAGTATCTCAACGGGCATATATCCCTGCTTGCCATTTGCGTCTTTATAAAACACTTCCGCTTTATCCTTGCCTCCACGTACCCAATGCGGAACCATACATTCCTGTAGTATCACGCTATCTGCCCCTGCCTCCCGTAACGCCTGTGCCCCCCAATGTTCTGCCTTTGGCATTTGTGGCGAGCCTGCCAGCCTGCCACCTATTTTTTTGGTGAGGTAGTATAGGTTGTTATAAGCAGCAGTTCTGTTGCCAAGCACATTGTTAGAGATGGTTTTTATAAATACAGGATCGCTCTGGCTTTGCGCCGAAGCAAACATTGGAAAAAGAATTAATCCGTAAAAGATTTTTTTCATCTGGATGGTTGATGGTTTGTTGATTAAATTTATTATGATTTTCGCAGGTAGATATACAACCTGCAAAGGAGCAAGCTAAAACAAATATTTTAAAGGATCTCACTTGTTGAAAAAAACACCTTCCTACTGCACTTGATCATTAATTTCAACCATATACCCATCATGATCTTTGATATATATATCTGTTGCAAATGAAAAAGCCGCATAAAGCGGCTTCCTCGTATTATTCCTTTTAGTAATAGGCTGAATACTAGTTATTGTTTTACAAATCTCACCGTCTGTTCTTCTGAGCCTTGTATCAGTTTAACCTGGTAAACTCCTGCAGCAAGTCCACTCACATCCATAGTGTAAGAAGCTGTATTACTACCAATTTGCTTTTCCATAACTTTATTCCCATTTAGGTCATACACATCGATGACAGAAGCCGCTGTAGTTGATGGCAGGCTTATATTTATAGTGCTCACAGCAGGATTCGGAAATACACCAAGGGCTGATGAACTCACAAATAGAACTGTTGCAATATTTGAATAAGTGAATTTACCATTCGCATCAACCTGTTTCAACCGGTAATAATTTAACCCTTTATAAGGGGCAGCATCTGTGAATTGATAATTCTGTTGGGTTGAAACAGTTCCATGGCCTGTTACATTTCCAATAGGTTGAAAATTACTCCCGTTAGATGAGCGTTCAACAGAAAAGTAAGCATTATTTACTTCATTTGCCACTTTCCATTGAAGCAAAGAAGCAGCACCATTCTTTTGCGCAGTAAAATTGAGCAAGGTCACAGGTAAACTGCTTCCGTCAAAATAAGCAAGGTTACCTGCATCCCCGTAAGGCACACTGCCAAATTGCATATACAATAAATTATTCCAGATAAAAGGAGAATCCGGTGTACCCGTTATTGCCCGATGCCCCATTGTAAATACCACCAGGGTTATCGATCAGGTTGATCGCGGTACCATTAAAATAACCCAATTGAAATAAGGATTGGGCATTATAATACATAAAATAAAGATTATTAGCATACACGATCGGTTGATCCCAGTAGCCTACCCCCCCATCAGGATTGGGATAAACTTTCAGGCTATTTGAAGCCGTCTGGTATTCAGCAAGATGGTGCGTCCCATCAGCAGGCAAATAAAAAATATATAAGTTATTATTGTAAACGATCGGCGTATTCCAAAATCCATAGCTGGTATTATCTGGGTTAGGAACAAGGCTGACGGCCGTATCACCACATTTTCCAAGTTGTAATACATTGGCTGTATTGTAATACTGGAAAAACAGCGTATCATCATATATGATGGGCAGGCCGGCAATACCACCATTATTTGAGCTTCCGTCCTGCGGGTTTGCAATAAGCGTGGGGTTATTGACACCATCATATATTGCATATTGATATTGGTTGCTATTCCCATAATAGACCCAGTAAAGTTTATTATTAAAGTTTGTAGGAAAAGTAGGCTGAAACCCATGGGTAGGTGTATTATCAGGGTTAGGAATTAAAGTCCAGCTTGTTCCGTTATAAGTAGCTAACTGCTTAGGTCCGGCAGCAGTTACATACCTTGAACAGATCTTATTATCAAACACCACAGAAAAGTCATTGTAAAAACCTGTAGCACTATTGTCAGGATTTGGAATTAATGTAAGACCTGAGCCGGTAAATTTTCCAAATTGAAATATTGATGAAGCATTATTATAAACACCATATAAAGTGTCGTTGTAAATTCTGGGAGAACCAACATAACCTACGCCTCCATCCGGGTTTGGATAAAGTGTAATTGATGTACCATCAAACGACGCAAGCTGTTGTGTACCTGTATTATTCAGATAGATAAAGTAAAGTTTATTATTAAAAATAATTTGTACGCTTTGAAAATAAACGCCTGGTCCATTATCAGGATTAGCTATTAAATGCAGCGTATCACCACCATTATAAACTGCCAGTTGTATTTTAAAATCAGGGCTTGAAGGATCGGATGTTGCTGAAGGATTGTACTGCAGCACCAATGTATTGTTAAACAATATGGGGGAGCCCGCATACCCGGACAATGCACCACCACTTGTCCATGCGAATATATCTGGTACTGTAGGGTTAGCTACTATGTTAATGCTTTGGGCATCTAACGCATTAGCAGTAAATAAAATTCCAAACAGCAGGATCGTTTGTTGTAAAAGATTTTTCATAATTTATTTTTTAGCGTTTTAGTAAGTAAAAGTACAATAACATCATTTGAATAAAAAAATATTTTCTGATCTCACGCAAGCCTTCCCTTAGTCATCAGCTATACCACCCATTTCGTCTCAGAATGTTTCAGCCTGAAGATCACGATCTGATTTTTCTAACAGTAGACCCCTCATATTCGTGCCATCTATATGTATTTAAGATAGCTTCGCATAAAACTAAATACTATGGATAGAAAAATGGTTACTACCGCCCTTATAATTGATGGTTACAGGATAACAGGATCGCTTGGTGTTGCAAGGGGGATCACCGTTCGGTCACGAAGCTTACTCGGAAACGTTGCAGGAGGTCTGCAAAGTTTGCTTGGAGGAAATATAAGCATCTATAAAGAACTCTGCGAGAAGACAAGAAATGATGCGTTTGATGAAATGATGCAACATGCAGAACAAATGGGTGCTAATGGGATTGTGAGCATGAGGTACGATGCCAACGAAGTGATGACCGGCATTACCGAAGTGCTTGCTTATGGCACAGCCGTACGGCTCGAAAAGATATAAGTGTTTCTATTCCTTCATTAACATTCCGATTCCCCGCTGGCTTCCGGCATTTATCACTTATGACAGTTATTTCTTTGCAATCTTAAGAATTACTTCGTTCAAGCTTCTACTCTCTATTCCCTAAAGTCATCGTCGCTGCTATTCTAAAAGCAACATATCCTATAGTACCGCCGCTACCAATAACAGATTCATAACGTAGCCCCGCATTCAGTCCCGTGCTACCCCCAAAATCAAAAATATAGCCACCGCCTACTGCCCAAACAGGGCCGTTAAAAGGGCCATCACCTTCATCTGAAATTGCTTTATAAAAACTATATCCAAGCTCTGGCTCTGCATAAAACCCCGAATGGGAGTCATTAAATGTATAACGGTAACCTAGGGTTATTGGAATTACACCGATGCCATCCCCGCCTCCAGCTTTAGAAAACATAAAAATAGCGCCAAGTTCTGTTGTGACTTCAGCATTATCAGAAACCGGCACCCCTATTTTAAAAAATGCCCCATAACCAAGGCCGTAGGTACTGCTTTTTTTGCCTATAAGTTTTGCAACTTCCAATTGTGCATTACTACTCAATGAAATAATAATAAATGCTAAGGATGCCAATACTTTTCTCATCTGTTTTGGTTTATTATAAAAGATCTTTTGCTGGCGCGAAAACTGTTAGCAATAATAGGGAAAATTCCATTCTCTTCCCTTCCCCTAAAATATATTATCATTAAGATCTGCAATTCATTTAAAAGGCATTCCGATCTCGTGCAGGCCTCCGGGTCTGTGTGTCTCCGTTACTTATCTCTTACTTTGTGCAAGCTACCGCCAATTATCGGCTGTAACAGTTATTCCATTGCAGAATGTTTCAGCCTGAAGATTACTATGTGGTTTCTTCTAACAGAATAAATAATGGAATAATGCTGTGTTATATATGTTTTTCTAAACTTGGAATACTTGGCGCTTTTAAATCCTAAGTTTGGTTGCTTTTTTAATAATTCAAGTTTCAGGTCTAAGGATTTGGTAAACTTTTCAAACACCTCAGGTTGCCAGTTCTCTTTTAGATAAATAACGATTTCCCAGAAATCTTTTACAGCAACCTTAAACCAAACTATTTCTTTTTCCATTCATCAAATTCTTGCATTAATTTTTCATGCTGTGTATAATTTCCTTTTTCATATTCCGTCTCAGATTCCATTAAAAGGTTTTTATCTTCTTCACTCAAATCATCCCACCAGTCCGAACTATAGCTAAATAATTCCTTTACTTCTTTTAAAAGCAGGTCATTATCACAACCATCGATCAGTTCATGCAGCTCTTTCTTTAATGTTGTATCCATAAAAATGTTTTTCCAAAATTAAAAAAATATTCCATCACATACAGCTTTCCTCTTGTGCCTATATTACCCGCCCTCATTTCCCTCTATACCTCCCCCTGTAATAAGCGATCACCTCCTGCTTCTTCGTTTGATACAGTACAAACTGGCCCGCCGTCAAAACAGTCTTCATCTTTATTTCCGCTGAGTCAAAAAGTATTTTCATTTCCTGCGCTTTTGAGAATTTGCTTTCATCGTTTTTCATCACAGGCACCGATTTTTGTGCAACATCCAGCGCAATAGAATAGATTTTCCCATACTGCTCCGCGTTCAGCTTCAAAACAGTCTTCAAAGTATCAGCAAACAATGCCGCCCTTTGTTGCGGCGGCATTGCTTTAAACTGTTCCAATGTTTGCGCTTTTACATGTGCTGCGCAGAAAAATAGTGCTCCGAAAATTAATACCCTTAATACTTTCATTTCTTTTATTTATAAAAATTACCAGCTTATTTGATATACGTTTCCGCTTGCCATTGTAAGCGTTGCTGCCTGGTTGCCAAGGAAATTGATTGTTCCACTGTAGCTGAATGATTTTCCTGAAGTAGACGAGCCGCTGATGCTTGCCGTTGCCGTACCCGATAAAATTTCCTCTGTTGTTTTGTCAATATTAATGTTCGACGAACTGATATTAATAACGCTTGTAAATGAGTTTTTATTCCCAATATAAGACTGTTGTGAACCATTCCTCACATAATTGGAACTAAGCACATAGTTAGGAGCAGATTCCGCCAGCCCTGTAACAACAAACCCCCCGTTGGAGCTGTCGTTTGAGGATATCAAAGACCCCGCATAAGTAGTATGTCCCGTAAATCCAAACGTAAAGCTGGCTGTGGAGCAACTCAATACCCAATTCCATTGAAGGTCTACTGAATAACTGATGGCAGCTCCTGCAACACTTGCTGCTACAATAGAAGAATCAAATGTACCTCCGCAGGGATACGCTGTTTGATTACTCGCTACAACCGCTGCTTCAGTTGTTTGCTGGGCCATACCGCCGCTTGTTGGCTCTACGGCCTGTGTTACAGCCTGCGCGGCTACTGCTTCCGTTACAGTGTCTGTTGTAGTTGTCGTTGAAGCGGAGTCTTTGTTGCAGGACGGTAAAGCCGTCATAATTAAAAGGCCGCAAAGTACAGTTGCCGTTGCTTTAAGCACAGCAGTAAAGTTTGTTTTTTTCATGTTGTTTGATTTTTATTTGTTTAAATTTTATATGTGACTACTTTTTTAATAAGGATTCTCTCACCTGGTGGTGAAACGGAAAAACTCAGGGTTGAACTTCTGCATGTTTTGGTTGTTTACTTTTAAACGGGTTAATAAATCCCTGCACCACCAGCTTGAAAGGGTTCAGCGAAGGTGTTTCCCCGGGAATGCCGTATTTCACTTTCTCTATCTCGGGTTGATAGGTTTTAAAAATGCGGTCCCATATCATCAGCACGCCGCCAAAGTTTTTGTCTAAATAAATATCGTTCTGCCCGTGATGCACGCGGTGTGCAGAAGGAGTATCAATAACACCTTCTATTTTGCCCAGCTTGCCTACTGCTTCAGTATGTAAAAAAAACTGGAACAATAAATTAAGTGCGTATGATACCACTATAAAATCCGGTGGAAAACCAAGCAACGCAAGCGGTATAAAAAACAGCGGGCTAACCAGTGCAGAGAACCAGTTCAGCCGGTAAGCCGAAGTAAGGTTCATCCGCGGACTTGAATGATGGATATGGTGAAAAGCCCAGAGTGGCAGCCACAAATGCGACACACGGTGAAACCAGTAATACACAAAATCTGCAAGCACGAACGTAACCGCAAACACCCAGGCGCTATGCCCGAAAGAAAACAGGCTAAGGTTTGCAGCAAAGCCAAGTATAGCAAGTTGGTAGCCTGCAAAAATTATCTTTGAAAACTGGAACCCCGCTAGAACGGCCGTGTTCGTAAATGTTTCCTTAAGGTTATAAACTTTCTTATCGTTGCGCCAGCTCCAGGTAATTTCAAGTGCTATAAGTACAATTAAAAACAGCAACACTTTGCCACGGTACTGCGTGGAAACCAAAGCGCCATGTTGAGCCAAATATGTTTTCATAATTCTTCGTTTGCAAATTTGACTTTGCACCGTAAGAACAGAAATACCAATAAGGTTGAAGCTGAAAAATTGCAGGACGAACTCACATATTCATCCTTTCCTTACACTTAGGCACACGGGCCTTGTTGATAACTATTTTTTTCAAGAAAGAACTCTCCTCCGATAGCTTGCAGGGGTTTCACCAACTTTCGATTTAAAAAGCCTGTTAAACGCTGCTTCAGATTGATAGCCAACCTTACTGGCTATCTCACTAATGTTTTCTTTGCTTTCTGATAAGATCTCTTTCGATTTTAAAATGCGCCAGTTGGTTAAATAACTTAATGGTGTTTCGCCTACTGACCTTTTAAATTCTCTGCAATACAACGAACGGGACATACCGGCAGTAGCAGCCAATTGATGTAATGCCCAGTCTTTTTCAGGAGATTCATGTATAACTTTTAAAGAATTACTAATTCTATTATCCTTTAATGCCATAAGAAAACCCTCTTTTATATCTGCCTGTTCTATATAAGCACGGATGATCAATACAAAAAGTATATCAACCAGGCGGCCTAAAATTAATTTACTTCCTATTTTTTCAGCACTTATCTCTTCATTCATTAACACGGCGGCCTGTTGCAGCCACAAGTTTAATTCTTTAGTGGTATTTATATGTATCACTTTAGGTAGCGACTTAATAAAAGGATGTTGTACAGATGGAGTAAACTCAAAATGCCCACCCATTAATATTGTTTCTTCATCTTTCCCTTGAAATAAAGGCTTCCCGCTGTGAAAAGCTTTGCCGAATTGCGAAGCCGGCACACAAGTAGTATTCGATTTGCCTGAAATACGATGTGTAGAACCATGAGGAATACAAACAAGATCGCCCACATTCATTTTTATAACCTTCTCACCGGGTACTCTCAAATAACAAGTCCCTTTTAAAAGCCTCCAAAACTGCGAACGTGGATCTTGCTCTATTTCTATACCCCAGGATGTTGAAGAAAAGTGCAATTTTGGATAAACAACTGTTTTTAATTTGGCGCTCTCTAAAACACCGCTTAATGCATCCATAGCTTAAATATATACGATTGAGCAAATCTAATGGACTTATTGATACCAATAGCACAGTTTTAAGCGATTATTTTTGCAGCAGTAATAATTAAAAATTAGAAAAATGAACGAAAGCATATTAATAACCGGAGCAAATATTGGGCTTGGCAAAGAGACTGCCCGCCAGTTAGCATTGAGAAAAGAAACAAAAAAGGTAATTCTTTTCTGCAGAAACCAAGCGAAAGCTGAGGCAGCAAAAAAAGAACTGGAGGAGCAAACAGGAAAAAGATCTTTGAGATCATTATTGGAGATGTGTCAGATGCAGATTCTGTAAGAAGAGCAGTAGAAAAAATAAAGGAACCTGTTGATGCAGTAATTTTAAATGCAGGCGGCATGGTGGGGAGAACGGCTGCGAAAATTACGCCTTCTGGTATGAATGAATTGGCTGCTACCAATATTTTAGGCCATGTAATTTTAGTAGAAGAATTATTAAAACAGGATAAGTTGAAAAAAGCAGTACTATCAGTAAGTGCAGAAGCTGTACCGGGAGTAAAGATGCTTGGGATGAAACCGGTGGCAATGAAAACTTCTTCTGTAGATGAGTTTGCTGCTGTGCTTGACGGCTCCTATTTTGGTAATAAATTTGATGTAACGCAAGCATACGGATATGTCAAATATGCAGCAACTATGTGGGCCTTGTCAATGGCAAGAAAATATCCTGGTATCAAATTTATTGTTGTGAGCCCCGGGAATACCAAAGGAACCCAGGCACCCAATGATCTTCCCCCGGCAATGAGATTTATGTTGAAGAATTTTATGATGCCTGTGATATTTCCATTGATCGGAGGAATGGTGCATAAGCTGGAAGTAGGTGCAAAACGCTTTGTAGATGGCATTTCGGATGAGCGATATAAAAGTGGCGTTTTTTATGCAAGTAAAGAGGGCAAGTTATCAGGTGACATGGTTGACCAAAGTACTTTTTTTACCGATTTGAAAAATACTACATTTCAGGATAACGCCGATAAAGCAATTCACCGTTTTATAAAGTAGGCGCGAAAATGCCTTTATGTAATAAGGTTTGAAACTAAAAACTACAAGCCGAACTCACATATTCATCCATTCCTTAAACTCAGGCACACGGGCTTTGCTGATAAGTATATTTTCTTTGGAGAGGGGGTTTACTTTAAGCAGTAGCCTTCCGTTAAAAAAGAAGTCTACTTCGGTTATGGCATTACGGTTAACTATAAATTGCCTGTTGGCTCGGAAGAATTGCAGTGGGTCAAGTTCTTGCTGCAGCTTTTCAAGCGTACCTTCAATAATATAAAATTTATTGTCGGCAGTTACAGCGTTAACCGTTTCATTCACCGATTGAAACCATTGAATATTCGCGGCGCTCACGGGAATAAGCTTATCACGGTAATGAACAAGGAAAGATTTTTTAAACCCCGACTGTATTTTTATTTCTTTCAGGATGTTTTGCAGGTCTTTATCAACAGGACTGCTTGGAACTACTTTCAATTGCTTAAATTTCTCAACAGCTTGCAACACTTCTTCCTCATCAAACGGCTTCAATATATAATCAATGCCGTTTTTTTTAAACGCCTTCAGGGCATATTCATTATAAGCAGTAACAAATATCACAGGCGCTGTTGGTTGCACTTCCTCAAAAATATCAAACGACAACCCGTCGCTCAAACGGATGTCCATAAACAAAAGGTCGCAGGCCTCGTTATTATTTTTAAGCCATTCCACCGAATCAGCAACCGTGGTCAGCACAGCAAGCACTTCCATTTGCGGGTCTGCTTCCTGCAACAAATGTTTTAGGCTGCGCGCCGTTGCAGGCTCATCTTCTATTATGGCTATATTGATTTTCATATCTGTTGCAGTGGAAGCTTTACAATAAAACTATCCGCCCCCTTTTCTATTTCAATTTCCTTTTGCAGCAATATACGAAACCGTTCATTCAGGTTGTTCAGCCCAATGCCCGTGCTCTCGTCTTTAAAATGAACTTCCTGTAGGTTATTTTTAACTACGAGCAAATCATTCTCTGCGTAAACACTCACTGCTAAAGGGTTTGCCGCCGATGAACTGTTATGTTTTACCGCATTTTCAAGCAATGGCTGAAGGCTCATATAAGGCAATTGATAAGAAAAATAACGGGTAGGAACCTGCACATTTATTTCAAGAGCATCTTCCATCCGCATCTTTTGCAACGCAGCATAAGATTGAAAAATAGCAAGTTCATCGCTCAAAGGCACAAGGTTCTTTTCATGCCTGTCAAGCGTATACCTGAATATCTTTGAAAGATGAGAAATATATTGCTGCGCCTGCTTCGGATCCTCTCTCACAACAGCAGACAAACTGCTCAGCGCATTAAAAAAGAAATGCGGGTTAAGTTGCTCCTTCAGCAGTTCAAGTTGCGCCTTCAAATAAGCCTCGCGCAATTGGTCATTCTCTTTGCCTTTTGCATTACTTTCCCGTATCAACAAAATTATCTTTATCAATATCGCCATCAGTACAAGGCTTGCAAGCATCCTCACAAAATAAGCCGCTCGGAAAAAAACAACCGGCATGGTATTATGAAAGAAATGTAGTGCAACAAAAACGCCTCCATGGTCAATGCAGAACAAAAGCAGCCCGTTACAGACAATAAGGATAAATATCTTTAAGAAAAGATTTCTTTTCAGCAATATCAGGCGCATGTTCATAAACGCAACCGCAACACAAAACCCGAAATTCAGCAACGCTTCAAACAACAATTCATAGCCGTTAAAATGCCAATATTGGGCTATATAACCGTTTTCCCTCAGCGCCAGCAGTTTGTAAATATTAAGTATCACTGCCGTAAAGGCCGCTACATAAACGATTAATTTCTTTTCTGTCGTTGAATACATTCTTTCAAATGTCGGGATATAACCCATCAAAACTCCATTTCCCCCCGCCAAGCTGAAAAATACGCCAGTGAAGAAGCCAAATCAATACTTTTTTACCCAAAAAATACTAAATATCTCCCCTGGATCATCTCCCTCCCGCAAAAGTCTTATCCCACAAACCAAATTGCTCCAATTTTGGGCTTATACTGTACTTATACTGAACTTATACTGTAGTTATACTGTACTTATACTGATATAACTCCATGCCAAAGTCATGGTAAAGCCATGCCAAAGCCATTATACCCACCACTTAAAGCCATTCCCACCACAACCGGCAGTCAATAAAATAAGATGGCGGGTAAATGATATAACCCTACAATTTATCCTCCCCCCTCTTGTGAAACAATTCTTTATACCGCTGTTCATTCATATCCCATTGGTGCCTCTTGTAAAAGACGCCCGTAAAAACAGCTATGCATACAACAGCTAATAACAGTACAAACGCATTTAACTCAGAGTTGGCCTCCATAGTTGCCCGCTCATACCATCCCCCTGTATAAAGTACCATAACTACTCCTGCGCCTATAAGTAGCCCCCACGGCAACCCGGTAAGCAACTGGTATAACAGCTTCCCTTTTCGCTCACGGTTTTTCAACCAGTATTGAAAAAACTTTTCTTCTTCAGCTGAGATCATTTGTCAAAATTAAGATCAGTAGTGGTAATACTTTTAAAATTATATAATGGTTAGTTTTTTAATTCCTTATTTTGCCCAAAACATTTGTTGTGTATAAATATGGCAGCTATTTAAAAGATGCGTTATTGCAGGACGGTAAAATATCATTTGGCCAAATAGGCACCTTCACCTTAAACAACGAATCTTTTGTACAGGAGGGAAATTCATCCTCCACCGCACCAAAAGTTGTTTTTGAATATAATAAAAGGGTTGAGACATCTGAAAACCTGGTCTCGTTTGTGGCTGAAAAAGAGGGAAAGAACAGAAGGATCATTGCCATGGATATTGAGTCTTATTTAAATGAAATGAGGCAGCTTCTTAATACCGGCAAAGAGTTTATAATTGAAGGGATTGGGATTCTTTTTATAAATAAGGAGGGGGCCTATTTCTTTGTTCAGCAGGCAAAAGATGCGCTGAAGAATGAAGAGTACGCCAGGAAACCAAAAAAACGAACTAAATTATTTAAAGAGCCTTCCGCAGGAGAAAGGAAAAATATTAGAAAAAAAGGCAGCTATTCTGCTGTGCTAATTATTGTCTTATTACTACTCGCAGGGGGGATTGCAGCAATTTTTTACTGGAATTATAATAAGAATGTAAGCTCTGTTTCGCAGAATAATTCTGTTCCTGTTGTTACTGACAGCCTTGATCAAGCAGCAGGCTCGCCTGTGAAAAAGGGCATAGATACCATTTCAGCCAAAAATGACTCCGTGCTATATAAATTTATTTTTGAATTTACAAAGGACAGTAGCAGGGCCCATACACGCGTTGCTACGCTAAGGCAATACGGCGATGCCGCCTTTTTTGACAGTTTTTCAACTGATACCACTGTGCTTTATCGTTTATATATTGCAAAGAAAATACTACCTGTAGATTCCAGTACTGTAAAAGATTCCCTGCAAAAATATTTTAAGAGAGATATTATAATTGAAAAATGATCCAAAAGCATAGTTTTACAAATTGACCTTGCCAATGAAACAACTTACTGTTTTATTAATTATTTTATATTGGGCTGCTATTGTCGCAAGTTGCTATTATTATATAAACCCTGTGGAAGATTACGCCTATCTTACAAAAAGTATTACGATGCCTTTTCTGATATCTGCCTTTCTTTTTCAATGCAGGGAATCTAAGCACAAAACATCAAGAACTATTTTAGCTTCCGGGATGTTTTTTGCTTTTTTAGGAGATCTGTTCAAGTTTCAAAGTGTTGGGGCCCAGTTGGGTGAAATAATCAGCATGGCCAGTTTCTTCTACTCTTTCTATTTTCAGCGTTTTTTGTTTTTTACTTAATCTTTTTATTTACATCTTTTTCTTTTTCCGTCTTACGCCACTTAAATCTGCAAAACGTACTTTTATAATTATTACCAGTTTTTTTATAATACTTTACCTGATTTTTTTCCTTTCGCAGATCATAGATCAGGTCATTAACGAAGGCCTTCTAATACCATTTATATTCCGTGCTATCACTATCGGCGCCCTACTTTTCGCAGCCATCAATACAGTAAATGGGGGCCGGATAAAAAAGTTAGCCTATACCTATTTTATCCCCGGCGCTGTTTTATATGTAATATCTGATACTTTTAATGTTATCTGGCTTTATCATAAACACTCTGTTGCTTCAGACGTATTTGTGCTGCTTTCCTACGCTGCAGGCCAGTTTTTAATTGTAAGAGGCGCCATGCGCTTTCTAAGAAAATAAATCCCGGTTTTATACATTTGTTACTGCTGCTGAGGCATTGCAGGCTTAATATCCAATGAAAGTGAAGTCTTAGGATTTTGCCAAAGTTCTCAGACTTTTGATAAAAGTCTGAAAGAATTGGGTGAAAGTTCGCAGACATTGACCACAGTCAGCAGACTTTTGGTGAAAGTCTCCAGACATTTGATGAAAGTCTGAAGGAATTAGGCAAAAGTTCGCAGACTTTGGGCAAAATCCTGCAGACTTTCTATTTGTGTCTGATCGGTAACCCTTTTTCTATTATAATATCCTCTGAAACTTATTAAAAAGAAGGAAAAGAATATAAACTGCAAACAATTTACCAGGTATATCTCAAACCAATGCCGCCCCAGCCGCCTTCAAAATAACTATAGCCAACAAAATTGAAAGATGGCTGCCAGTCCAGGCTCACGTCGAGGGGAACGCCAGATATTTTATAATCCAAACCCAGCACACCGTCCACACCAATGGCGGCGGATGAGTTCCTGTCGGGATATTTGCTGACCCATTCATTACTCCAAAAGCCGATGTGAGCGCCGGGGCCTGCATACCACCTAAGGTTTGGAACCCCGGTGATATCACCATAAAATTCATATAATCCGGTAATGCGGAAACCATCGCTGCCAATATAAGCGAGGCCTTCCAGGGCTTTATCGTCGGCAATAAAATGTTTTATTGTAAAGGCACCAGGATAAATTTTAACGCCTAGGGCTGTTTGATAAGTTTCATTGTTCTCCTGCGCACCGGTGGCGGAAAAAATGCCTAATAATAAGGCTGATGCGATGAAAATTCTTTTCATATAATAAAGTTTTTGGGTGAGTTTATTTAAAATTCTTTGACTTTCTGAAACGATGAAAATCGCGCCATGTTTTTAAACAGCTTGTTAAAAGGCGCAGGGAAGCATAAAAATTTTAGTTTTGCAGTTGCTACAAACCCGAACTATCGTCACGCCTTGGCGTGAAGGAAAGTCCGGACAGCGCAGGGCGACCCACCGGTGAAGAGCCGGCAGTGTGCAAACACGGCAAGAGACAGTGCCACAGAAAATAACTGCCCCGCCAGTGGCGGGGTGAGGGTGAAAATGTAAGGTAAGAGCTTACGGCAGGGGTTGGCAACAACTGCATTGCGGGTAAACCTTGGGTGCTGTAATGCCACGTATAGAAGCGCTTGAGGGCGGCCCGCCCGATGCTTCAGGGTAGGCAGCAACAGGTGAACAGTAATGTTCATCGCAGATAAATGATAGTTTAGAAACAGGATCCGGCTTACGAGGTTTGTAGCTTTTTTTTAGATTACAGATGTTATGGCAGACCTGTCATCTGTCATCTAACATCAGTCAACTACTCCCTTGCGAAATCAAGTTCAAAGTTGCCTTTAATGCGCTCTATGGGGGGATTAAAATAACCGAACTTCAGTTGGGGAAATTCCTCGCGCAGCAGTTCCATCATTTGTTTAACGCCGAGCAATTCGCCCGTTTCGGCAACGCCAAGCTGGCCGAGATACCAGTCTGGGTCAATATTAAAGTTGCGCCATTGTATCATGTTTAGGCCTGTGTCAATGATCAGCTTGCGCAATGCTTCGTATTCTTCCACTGTATCCGTCATGCCGGGAAAAACAAAATAATTGATGCTTGCCCATCCGCCAAAGCTGCGAACTACTTTAATGCTTTCGAGGATGTCTTCAAATTCATAGTTATTAGGTCGGTAATAAGGCGTGTAAATATGCTTGCGTGCAGAGTTGGTACTCACGCGTATACTGTTTAACCCGGCCTCGCACAGGGCTTTCACAGCATCAGGCTTTGAGCCGTTTGTATTTATATTGATGCTGCCTTTGGCAGTATGTTTTCTTATTTCTTTTATCGCTTCGCGGATGGTTTCCCACATCAAAAGCGGCTCCCCTTCGCAACCCTGCCCAAAACTTACCATAGGAAAGGGCGCGTTCATCAGATGCGGCACTGTAAACTCAACGATCTCCTCTGCAGATGGTTTAAAAGTTAAGCGGTCTTGCGTGGATACGATAGATTCTTCCGGCGGCTGAAAAGAAATACAACCGATACAATTAGCATTGCACGCAGGTGAGGATGGCACCGGGCATTCCCACCTTGCCAAAGCAAAGTTTCTTGCTGCGGGACAGTGATAAGTGTTGCAGCAGTTATTAATTAAATGCTGCACTAGCCTGTTATGTGGATAATGTTCCAGCAGAAAGGAAGCGCCAGTTTTTATTTTAGCATCATCATAACCAATATGCTCCTGGCGAATATCTTTTTCAATGCGCACTGCGGGAACGTAAAACTTTTCATCCAGCCAGCCTGCAGCGGTGTAGCAGAACAGTGGGAGCAATGGCGCATCCGGCAGAGTTTCATAAGCAGCTAAAAACAATCCTGTATGCGCAGGCGGAATAAAAGCCGCAACAGCCCAGCCCTTTTCACAGAGCCGCATTGAGCCGCTGTTGATGTCAATACCAATGCCCCGCCTGCCAGGCAGTTCGTACAGGTTTCCGCCTACGGGTAATTCGATCCAGTCTTCTGCAGGTACAGGAAAAGCATCCCAACCCTCGCGGCCGGCAGCATAAAGAGATCTATCCTCAAAAATATTACCCTTTCCGTCGGAATATAATAGGTAGGGGGATCGGTTCATCGTTCAATGGGTTTTGCTATTAACAAAGAACTATTAGCGATCAACTTATTGCTGCAAAACTGGTTGAATTCTGTCTCCAGCTCATTGCTTACTTCTTCATCAATGTCTTTCTGCAGGAGCTTATTGTTTTTATAATCAACCGTTATTATACTGTCTTTTATAAGCACATTATTCAGTTCACTCCATGCAACTCTTTTTTTAGGCAATGAATTAAAGGTTAAGCCTGTTTCATCAACGCCGATCTCTAAAGGGATCTTTGCCTGCTTTTCCAGGATAGCTGCAACCAAATATAAGAAGGAAAAGAAGATGCCCCACTTAGGCTGCATAACCCAACCTATGGCCGCAAGCAGCAAAGCGCCGCCGTGGTAAATAACTGGCTTTTTAGAGGCCATTATTAATGTATAGATCAACCTTGACGCGATGAGTGAAATACAAATTAAATTGAACTTCATCATGGCGGGGGTGTTCATTGCGGTGTAATAAAACATGGCAATGGCAAAGAAGAGCATCAGCAGGCTGATGGCGTCAATTCTCTTGTGATCGGGCCGTTTAATAGTTACTACAAAGTTGAATTGCTTCATACCAAAAAGAAAGCGAAGTAAAAGCAATTATTTAATAAGGAGGTTTTTGGGGATAGCCATGGGGGTTAATTTATATTCTTTTTGGATCTCAACCGTATTTCAGAGGGGGGTGGGATGGCTTAATAATAGGGTTGAATGGGCTTTGAGTGGGCATTAGGTGGGCTTTGGGATGGCTTTGAGTGGGAGTAACATCTCTATAAGGTCTCTATAAAGTCTCTATAAGGTCTCTATAAGGGTGGGAATGGTTGGTGGAAATTTAGAAAAGAGGTGGGTTTTTTGAAGAAAAAAGGGGCTTATTGGTTTGGATCGGAAGATACGAGCAATCTTTTATAAGACAAAATATTTATAATTTTCTTTCTTCTATTTTAAGGATAAAAATAAGTTGGGGTAAATATCGTTGGTGAGGAAACAGATAAAAATCCATGAATATTTAATATATACCCTTATTAACCTTAAATATTCAAAATGGGATTTAAACTACTGCTAATTGGCATTTGCATTTGTGTGTTTGTTAGTTGCAATCAAGAAAGTAAAAAAGAAACCAAGGTGGTTCCTGAACCGGAGCGCTTTATTGATCCCCCAATAAAAGGTGCGGATGTTCCTTTTAAAGAATACATGGTTGATGCGGCGAAGGGAGATACTGTTTATTACCCGACAGGGAGTATTATTTTGTTTCCACCTAATTCTTTCGTTGATAAAGATGGCAATGTAATTACGGGAAATGTTCAAGTAAAATACAGGGAGTTCTCAAAACCGATAGACTTTTTCCTGTCGGGGATACCGATGAATTATGATTCTGCGGGTGTGCAGTACACTTTTGAATCGGCGGGGATGTGTGAAATACTTGCGTATAAGGATGGAGCGCCTGTTTTTGTTAACCCGGCAAGTAAGCCGGAGATAAATCTTGCTAGTGAGGATAGTTCTCAAATACAGAATTTATATTATTTGGATACGGCTCAAAAAAAATGGGTCAATAAGGGGGCAAGTATCATAACTGACCTGCATAAGCGGAAAAAAGAAGGCGCGACAACTGTTCCATTGCCTGTTGAAGCATTGGAAGAGCCAGTTAAGCCGGAAAAAGCTAATACAAAAGCCCCATTATTCAAATAGTTATAGACCCTGCTTCTTTTAAAGAATTGATGGTTTATAATAATTTAAAGTTCCAGGTTGATGCTGATGAAAAGAATTTTAACCCTAATGACACAAGCGAGGAATGGAAGCATGTGGAACTGCTGAAAGGAAGCAGGCAAGGGCTGTATACTGTTAAATTCAGCAATGCCAAAAAAACGGTTTCCTACTCTGTGAGGCCGGTGCTGGAAGGAGTTGACTATGACAAAGCATTGAAGGTTTTTGATACGAATATTAAAGAGTATAACAGAGAAGTGAAAGAAAGGCTGGCAGCGGAGAAGAAAAATAATCAATACATAAAAGATCCACTCGCGAACAAGGATATAGCGGAAGAAAGGAAAGATAAAGAGCAGTATTTAAGAGATTCATTGGCGTACGAAAAAATTGTGGAAGAAAATAAAATGATAGAGAAACTGAATGTGCTGATAGAGGCAAGAAACAAGGAAATAGAATGGGAAAATATATTAATTGAAAAGCAAAACAGGGAAATTGAAAAGCAAAATGCTATTGCTGACGAAGAAACGAAAAAACAAATGGCCGCATTGATAAAGAAAGATAGCCTGATGCGCAGTTTTCAAATTGACGGTTTTGGAATCTGGAATTGTGATAATGCTAATATTTTGAATTGTATTCTTATTACTCCAAGTTTTACCGATGTGAAAGGCAATAGCATTTTCATCATATCTGTTTCGGTTATATGTAAATCATTTAAAGGAATACTTGGTATGGTAAAGGATAAAATTAAGCTCGTAAAAAACGGCGACAACATGATAGTGGGTGTGTATGATGGCAGGTTTGCTTATTTGACGTATGAGGAATATCAGAAACTAAACATAACTGCAACTACCAAAGAGCAGACCTTTATTATGACCGTTGTTTCAGCGGAAAACAATAATTATGAGTATATAAAGGGGGTTGCGGAAGGCCAGAAATAAGCTTGCAGGAGTTTTTATTGTTTGTACTTTGCAGGGAAATAAAAATATTGGCTGTGAAAAGGGTTATATTGTTTGTTTTGGTTGCTATGGGTTTGGGTTTTGTGGCTAAGGGGCAAACGGAATATTTGGTGACTGTTGACCCTGCAACTGGCGTGTTTACAAAGGTGAATAGTATACCGGGTGTTATGTACATTACTGCTGAACCGGATGTAACTACAATCGACAACACAAACAATTATTTTATTTTTGTAGGCCACCCTCCGGTTGACAGCATTTCTTATCTTTATTCATTAAATAATAATAACGGCGATATTATATCTGATCCTCTTTTTTCAGTTAATAAAGGCCTATTGTATGGCGATTTATTAAAAATTTTATATGGAATTGAAGAACAGAATGGTGTGTTTTATTTAGTTTCTGTAAATAGCGTGACAGGTGGTTATACAACCATCAATGCTCTAAATGATGGATTTGATGGAGCCTTGCAAATGACCTATAATCATAACTTAAATGAATTAATAATTCTTGCACAAGATATAAGTGGCAACCTCAGCTTTTTTATCGTTGATGGAAAAACAGGAGATATCATTTCTAAAACAGTAACCACTTATTATTATTCAGAAATACATTTTGACAACACCACTAATCAATTATTCGTAGTTCAAAGTAGTGACTCAAGTGGTATAGAAAGAATCCAACTTGGTACAATAAATATAGCTACAGGGGCTTTTTCTGCTCTATATAATTTTCCATCTGATGAATATTTAGCAGGATACAGCACATTTGATGAAAAAGATCAGGAATATATAGATGCCACTATTGATAGTGTAAATCATTGGCATTTATACTTTATAAATGTTGCTACAGGAAAAGTTGTTTATAGAGATTCTGTTGAGGCTGCTACTCAAGATGGTGATAATGTACTTGAATATAGGTATGATAATAGTACTAATATACTCTATGCTTTGCATTGGGAGGAGTTTACAACTCCTGTAACCCTCCTTTCCTTCACCGCCACCAAACAAGTCACGCAAAACCTGCTGCAATGGACAACCACACAGGAAGTGAATAGTAGCTATTTTGGGGTGGAGAGAAGTAGTGATGGGGTGAACTTTATAGGTATAGGACAGGTGGATGCGGCGGGGAATAGTAGTGTTGTTAAGAGCTATTCGTTGGTTGATGTTAAACCTGTTAATGGTATGAATTATTACCGATTAAAGATGGTGGATAAGGACGGGAAGTTTAGTTATAGCCAAGTGAGAAGTATTAATGAAGCGGTGAGTTTTGGGATGAGTATTTATCCTAACCCGGTGGTGAATAAGCTGAACCTGAATATTAGTAGTGATAAGGCGATGACGGTGGAGGTGGAGGTGGTTGATAATGGGGGGAAGGTGATTGCTGAGCATGAGATGGAGGTTGCTGCGGGGGTATCGACGGAGAGTATTAATGTTGGTGGGTTGAGTAACGGGGAGTATTATGTGAGGGTGGTTGGTAGCGAGGGAGAGATGGAGGAGAGGTTTGTGAGGGAGTAGGAAGGTGTCTGAATCACGGATTTAGAGGATTAAGGGATTGCACGGATCTAAAGAATAGTTGGGGGTTTAAATGTGGGGCTGCGAGGCCCAAGTACGCTATACACGGGCTATGCTGCATACTTGAGCCAGTGGGGGGATTTGCACCAATTTTTGATGTGGGGGCTGCGAGGCCCAAGTACGCTATACACGGGCTATGCTGCATACTTGAGCCAGTGGGGAGCATACTTGAGCGAGCGTTGGAGTATTTCGGTTGGTGAGACACCAACCGATAGTGAAATTCCCGGCTCAACGCAGGGTCTCATGCTTTACACAAGGCTATGCAATGAAGACCCTGCTCCGACCAAGACTGCAAGGCACAAGTACGCTATACACGGGCTATGCTGCATACTTGAGCCAGTGTAGGGTCTGAATCACGGATCAAGAGGATTAAAGGATCGCACGGATCTAAAGAATAGTTGGGGTTTAAATGTGCGGTACAGACATATTACGATGTAGTTTGATCTGCACCGATTTTTGATGTGGGGGCTGCGAGGCACGGTATACTATGCATGGGCGATGGTGCATACTTGAGCAGTGTGAGAAACCAGGGTATTTTAAACAGTTGCAAGCTTTTTACGCTTATTCATTATTCGTGCATTTTTAAATTTGGGGCTTACGGGAACGCGCAATTCATAGGTTCTATTAAAAGCTTCCTGGCTGAGTTTGAACCTTTCTGATAAAATACGGATCGTATCTTTAGACAGCCCTTTTTTGTAATGGAGCATATCGGAGACCAAACCTTCACTTACATGCAGAAGGTTGGCTAATTCAACCGCTTTCATTTTGTGGTCTTTCATCAGTGACTTTAATAATGCTACCGGGTCTGCTAATTCAAAAGTATTATGTTCTTCATCATACTTTTCAATAAGAAGTGTAAGTAAGGCAATCTCATCTTTATTTGCTTTAGTTTTAGGAGATGAAAACACCAATTGTTCCAATGCTTTGCAATACCTGTTATATTGCTTTTCAGATGTAATTACTTTATATTTTAATTCTTCCATAACCAATGATCTAATATATGTTTATTGTGTATTGTTTTTCTTCTCTACATAATTTATTATATTCAGCATGAGTGCCGATCCAGCAAACAAATAAGTGCACTTCATTTTCTCCAAAGCTGTATTTGCAAATCATCCTGAACCTGTTACCTGCAATATCAAAAATTACCCAAAAACAACCCCTCCCTAATAAATCGGCAGTAGGAAATGTATCTTTAATATCTGCAGGCAAATTCCAATCTGCCAATTTAATTTTTGAAAGCCATTCTTTGAAAGACATCTTACTAACGGTATGTTCCATTGTATACTCCCGGATAGTCTTTTCTTTTATAAGATGAACCTTCATATTCTGAAGTAAAGGTAATAAAAGTTCACAAAAAGTGAAGATATTTATTTCTTTAGTTTTTCCACCAACGGGAGCATGTTCCAAAATAATTTATTCAAACGTCCCCGTTCTTCAAGGTGGGCTGTGCTAACATTATTTCTCACACAAGCAAAGCACAATTATCTTTGGAGAGTAGTAGATGCCAGATAAATGCCTGCATATAGTTTGCCTTGATGTGCCTTATCCGGCGGATTATGGGGGGGTGTATGACCTGTTTTATAAACTGCCGGCACTGAAAGCGGCGGGGGTGAAGGTGTTGCTGCATTGTTTTGAATATGGGCGGGGAGAGCAGGCTGAACTGAAGAAATATTGCGAGGAGGTGCGTTATTACCGAAGGCAGGGGTGGTGGAAAAGTTTGCTGACAGGGCTGCCTTATATTGTTGGCAGCAGAAGGAATAAGGAGCTGGAGGCGAATCTTTTGAAGGATGAGTTCCCGATATTGATGGAGGGGGTGCATTGCACGTATCCTTTGACTGACAAGCGTTTTAGGGGGCGCAGGATGTTTGTGCGGCTTCATAATGTGGAGCATGTTTATTACCATCATCTTTTTTGCTGGGAAACTAATGTGCTGAAGAGGCTGTATTTTCTATGGGAAAGCTGGCTGCTGAAAAAATATGAGCGGAGGATAGCGGAAAAGGATGCGGGGTTTTGGACGGTATCAGAAAAGGATGCGGTGTTTTACAGGGATAGTTTTGGCTGCAGGCGGGTTAGTTACCTGCCTTTGTTTTTACCTGCATGGAAAGTGGCAGAGGGCATGGGAATGGGAACTTATTGTTTGTACCACGCGAATTTGAAGGTGTCAGAGAATGAAGAAGCGGCAAGGTGGTTGGTGAAAAATGTTTTTAAAAGCGAGAAAATAGTGTTTGTTATTGCAGGGAAAGGGCCTTCGAAGCGGCTACAAAAACTGGTGGAGCGAAGGAGCAATATTTCTTTGGTTGCCGATCCAGAGGAAGAGAAGATGCAGGAGCTGATAGCAATGGCACATGTGAATATCCTGCCTTCGTTCAGCGAAACGGGTATTAAACTGAAACTGGTTAACGCGCTTTTTAATGGCAAATATTGCCTTGTAAACGATGCTATGGTTGCAGGTACGGGGCTTGAAAGTTTATGTTGTATCAGCAACAACGCGGCGGATATGGAAAGGGCGCTGGAGGAGTTGTATAAGAAGCCTTTTGGTGTGGAAGATGTGGAATTGAGAAAGCGGGTTTTGAACAGCAGGTTTAATAATGAGGCTAATGCAAAGCAAATAGTGAAATGGGTATGGGAGGAGTGATGTTGACGTGATCAGGGCCTTGCTGCTGCAACGGCTTCAGCGCTGCTATCGAAGACTTTGCTGTTTTGTGTTGTTAACATGCGGGCAGGGTAGCGGTTGATAACAATAAAGTCGTGGGTTGCCATTATTATTGCGGCACCTATTTCTTTGCAGATAGAAAAAAGTAATTGAAGTATCTCGTCACTGGTTTCGGGGTCGATGTTGCCGGTTGGTTCGTCTGCTAAAATTAGTTTTGGAGAGTTCAGCAAAGCCCTTGCAATGTCAACACGTTGCTGTTCGCCGCCGCTCATTTCATAAGGCATTTTAAATCCTTTGCTTTTTAAGCCAACTTTATCCAGCACATCATTTATTTTGTTCTCGATCAGCTTTTCATCCTTCCAACCCGTTGCCCTTAAAACAAAGCGCAGGTTTTCGTGCACGTTCCTGTCTGTTAAGAGTTGAAAATCCTGAAAAACAATGCCCAACTCCCGGCGTAAAAAGGGCACTTTTTTCCAGGTCATGTCGCGAAGGTTCTGCCCTGCTACAATGGCCTCGCCTTCTTTCAAAGGCAAGTCTGCATATAAGGTTTTCAAGAGGCTGCTTTTGCCCGCGCCTGTTTTGCCGACTAGGTAAACAAATTCTCCTTTGCTTACAGTGAAATTTACGTCCTGTAAAATCAAATTATGTCCCTGGTAAATATTGGCATGGCTAACAGATACTACTACTTCAGACATATTTTATCGCTTTTGTGAGAGGGTAAAGTTATAATAATTCTTTTGCTGTAAGTTCATTTTAAACAGGATAGGAGTTGTTTGTTTGTTGTAGAAATATTAAATTTTAACAAATCGATTTTTATTACGAAATTTGTAGTCTAATTGCAATGAGCAAACAACGTATAAAAATTGATCTTCTTAAAGGGCGAAAAACCAGTTTATTTATCACGGCAGCCAGCCTTATTTTTATTGGAATTCTTATTACGATAGCGTATTCTATTTTTTTACATAAAAAGGAGGTGGCGAAAATTGTTACCAATAGTCCACAGCAATTCAGGTTAGTGGTTGATGCCGGGCATGGCGGTGTTGATGAGGGGTCGAAATACAAGAATATTAAGGAAAAAGATATAACACTTGCTATAGCGAAGCAAATAAAAGCACTTGCTCCCCAATATGGAATTGATGTTGTGATGACACGCGCTTCGGATAGCTTTATAAACCCCATTGGAAGAATAAATGTTGCAGCACATGAAAACGGGAATGCTTATATAGCGATCCATGTGAATGAATTGAAGGGCTACAGCTATGTTTCGGGAATGCAGGTGTATGTTTCTAACCGCAACCCGCAATTCGCACAAAGCTGTGTGCTGGGTTCTGCAGTTACAAAAAGCCTGAGCGACAAATTCAAAGTATTTGGCAAGCTACAGGACAGGGCAAAAAACATTTATGTATTAAGCGAAAATAGTTTGCCTTCTGTATTGGTTGAGTGCGGGTTTATTACTAATGCTACAGATGCCAAAATGCTGACTGACAGCACTGAAGAAAGACAGATAGCGAAACAGATATTAGATGGCGTTGCTGCTTATAAAAACCATACAGCAACCCAGTTGTATGCGGTTCAACAGCCACATTGGGCAGACACGCTAAAGCCCAGAAGGATCATTGCTTCTGCACGTGGCGTTACATTAAGGAAAAAAGCCAAGAAGGGGAACAGGCTTACGTAGGACATCATCCCAACCCTTCTCCTTTGGAGAAGGGCAAGAACCAGCGGGTTATAATCATTTATATTCTATCCATTGTTCCTGCGCTTTCAAATGCAGTGTTTTTTCTGTGCTTTCTTCTACATGGCCGATAATCTTAGCCTCAATGTTAAAGAGGGTTGCTTCTTGTATTAATAGTTGGGCGGAATCTTTATCTGTAAATATCTCAAGGCGATGGCCCATGTTAAAGACCTGGTACATTTCTTTGTTATCTGCGCCTGAGTTTTGTTGAATAAGCTTGAAAATAGGAGGAGGTTCAAACAAATTGTCTTTTATAACTTTTAAAGGCTTTGGCAAGTATTTCATGCATTTGGTTTGACCGCCGCCGCTGCAATGGATTGCTCCGTCAATCTTATCAAAATACTTTTCAAGCAATACTTTCATGAGTGGTGCGTAAGTGCGGGTGGGAGATAGCAGCAACTTGCCGATGGAAGTTTGTGGTTGGTTGTTGGTTGTTGATAGTTGGTCTGTTAATTTGTTTTTGCCGATGTATACAACATCGTTGCTTAATGTTGGTTCAAAGGTTTCAGAGTAGTTTTTTGCATAATATTTATTCAATACGTCGTGCCTTGCACTGGTTAAGCCGTTGCTGCCGAGGCCGCTGTTGTATTCATTCTCATATGTTGCCTTTCCAAAGCTTGCGAAGCCAACAATTACGTTGCCTGCTTTTATTTTTTCATTAGTTATTATTTTTTGCTTGTGTAAACGGGCGGTCATTGTGCCGTTTACGGCGATGGTTCTAACTACATCGCCAACGTCTGCTGTTTCGCCGCCGAGGAAATGAATGTTAACGCCATGGGTTTTCATACTATTAAAGAAATCCTGTGTGCCGTTAATGACCTGTTCTAATACTTCACCAGGGATGAGTAACTTATTCCTGTCAATGGTTGAGGAAAACAACAGGTTGTCGTAAGCACCGACACATAGTAAGTCATCCAGGTTCATTGCTACTGCGTCCTGGGCGATGCCACGCCAAACGGTTATATCGCCTGTTTCTTTCCAGTACAAATAAGCCAAAATGCTTTTTGTTCCGGCGCCGTCGGCATGCATAATGTTTACAAAATTGTCATCGCCGCACAAAAAATCGGGGTATAGTTTGCAAAAAGCATGTTCATACAGCCCCATATCTAAGTTTTTTATTGCCGCATGGACCTCTTCTTTTTGAGCGCTTACACCGCGTTTGGAGTATAAAGACATGTTTTTTAATGGATAATTGAGAATGGATAATTGAGAATGTGCAAATGTACAATTCCAAAAAGGTTCGTTTTAGGATTTATACAACAAGGGCTTTCTTGCATGTAAAGGCTCTTTGCATTAGTGCAGAAGAGCTTTTCTTATATGCAAAGGTGTTTTGCATTAATTCAGAGAGGCTTTTCTTACATGCAAAGGTGTTTTGCATTAGTGCAAAGAAGCTTTTCTTATGTGCAAAAGAGCTTTGCATTAATGCAGAGAAGGTTTTCTTATATCCAAAAGAGCTTTGCATTAATGCAAAACTACTTTTCTATATGGCCAAACATTAAATGCCGGGCGGCAATAGCTGCATCAACAATTATCTTTGCGGCAATTTATGCGTGTACATTACAGTATCAATGAACTGCCTTTGTTTAAAAATGCCGTGATAACCATCGGCACTTTTGACGGGGTGCATACGGGGCATATGAAGGTTATTGAGCAACTGAAGCAGGAAGCGCGCCGCATTGGCGGGGAAACGGTCATTATCACTTTTCATCCGCACCCGCGAAAAGTTGTTTCTGCCAAAGCGATTTTTATTTTGAACACGCTTGAAGAAAAAATAGAACTGCTGCAGTCAAAAGGTATTGACCATTTGGTTGTTGTTCCGTTTGACGAAACGTTTGCGCAACAGGCGCCTGAGGAATATATTGAGCAGTTTTTATTTGATAAATGCCATCCACACACGGTGATAATCGGCTACGACCATAAGTTTGGCAAAAACCGCAAAGGCGATTATCATTTGCTGGAAAAGTACGGCGCACAGTTAGGGTTTAAGGTGAAAGAAATTGATGAACACCTGCTTCACGAAATAATTGTAAGCTCTACCAAAATACGCGAAGCCTTGATGGCAGGAGACCTTGCAACTGCGAATGAATGTTTGGGGTATGATTATTTTTTTGAAGGAAAAGTGGTGAATGGAAATAAACTAGGAAGGACATTAGGTTATCCTACGGCGAACCTTGAAATTGAAAATGAGGAGAAACTTGTGCCGGCAAATGGGATCTATGCGGTTGAATGTTTAATCTTGAATCGTGAATGGTCAATCGTGAATGGTGAATCGCCCATCATCCATAAGGGAATGATGAGCATTGGAGTGCGACCTACAATTGGGGTGTCGAAACGCACTATTGAAGTGAATATTTTTGATTTTGCTGAAGATATTTATGGCAAACTATTGCGGGTGTATGTGAAGCATTATTTGCGCCCTGAAGTTAAATTTGACAGCCTTGAATCATTGACAAAGCAGATAGACAGTGATAAAGAAAATGCTTTACTGCTTTTAAAATAAACGCCGCATTTAATTGTGCATCATTTTTATTACTAATTCCTTCATAAGTTCTGCGTCTTCCGTTCCAGAATCGTTTACGCCAATGCTTCTCAAATTATATTGTTGTAATAAAAGCAATGTTTTTTCAATGCCCTTGAAACCATAAGCAGCAGCGGTTTGTTGTGCCTGTTTTACCGCATAAGAGTTATTATAAAAGAGGCTTTTAATACCTTGTTCAGTTTCCGCAGAGCCGGCAACAATAAATACTTTACTGAAATAATTGTAAAGGGTTGGCAATATCAATTGTATCGGGCCGGCTTTTGGGTTAGCAGCAAAATATTCAATGATGCGGATGGCTTTTGGAAGGTCTTTTTTTGCCATAGCATCCTGCAATTCAAAGACGTTAAATTCCTTGCTGATGCCGATGAATTCTTCAATGTCATCCTCCGTAATATTCTTTCTGCCTTTTAGGTTGATGGTTAGCTTTTCAATTTCATTTTGCAGGCGCGAAAGGTCGTTGCCGATGTGGTCTGCAACCAGCGCCAATGCCTTTGAATTAATGGTTAAGCCTTTTTCCCTAATCATTCCTGCAGCCCATTCTTCAACCTGGTACTCTTTTATTTTTTCGCTTAGCAGATAGCCTCCTTTTTTAACCAGTTTTGAAAGGCTACTGCGACCGTCTAGTTTCTTTTCTTTATAGGCAACCACGAAAATGGTTGACGAGAGAGGATTTTGAACATATCCTTCAAGCCTTTCTATTTCTTTCATTTGCTGGGCTTCTTTTAGGAGTACCACCTGCCTTTCGGCAAACATGGGGTAGCGGCGGCAAGCATTTATTATGGCAGCCCAATCTGCATCGCGGCCATAAAAAACAGATAGATTAAACTCGGCTTCAGATGCTGACAGAATATGATGTTCAGCATATTCTGTCACCTGATCAACAAAATAGCTTTCTTCACCTTCAAGCCAGTAAACAGGTTTAAAAGTTTTTTTCTGCCATTCGGTTATTATTTTTTCTGCGCTCATGCTTCAAAGTAAAAAGTAAAGAAATTGTTATTAAACAATTATAATATTCTCTTCTTTTAACAAAGGAAAGTTTTTGAAATGTAAAATGATATTAGCAACCACTACCACATCGCGCTGGCAATACTCAACAATGCGCTGCAGGTTTTTTTCTTTGTAATATACATGCTGCACCTGGCTGCCATCAATATCTGTTTTTGAAGTAGGGATATTTAAAACATGAGCTAAAAGATTAAGCGATATAAAATTTTTATAGTCTCCGAATTTCCACCATTGTAAGGTGTCTGTCATGCGTACTTCCCAAGGTTTTGCACCATGCAGGTTCAGATATACCGGAAGCGGAACCTTGTTGACCAACATCCTCCTGCATAAATAAGGGATGTCAAATTCACGAATGTTATGCCCTGTAAATTCAAATCTTTTGTTATGCCTGTTCAGCTTTTCAGTAAGTTCTACAAACTCACTTAGCAATTTTTTTTCATCATCACCATAAATGCTTTTTACCTTTAGCGCGGTCTCTTTATTTTCGTTTTCAAACAAATAAGCTGTCGAAATACAGATCACCTTACCGAACTCAGCCAAAATGCCTGCTCTTTGTAAATAGCTTTGCTCAGGAGGTGTATTTTCTGGCATGGTTTTGGAAATTTTGTCAATCCAGAGTTCCTGCCAAAGGGGAGTAAGTTCCCCAAAGTCGGCAACTTTAGGCACGGTTTCGATGTCGATGAAGAATAGATCGAAAAGAGAGGTATCGTTATTCAAGTCGTAAAATTTTTAATAAATATAAATCTAAAAAAATGAGTTACACAAATTATCCTTCTGCAGAAAATCCGCAGGCACAGAAGCCACCCAAGGATAACCGCAAAGTTATTTACGGTATTTTGATCGCGTTGTTGTTGATATCCTGGGCTTTTATTATTTATGACAGAAGCCAGTCAGCTCAAAAAGAACAGGCACAGCAGCTGCAGTATAATAACGTTGATTCTGCCAGGAATACAATTCAAAATGAATATAATGAATCACTTGCAAAAGAAGATTCGCTGACAGGCAACAATACACAATTAACAGGTGAGCTGGCACAACAAAAAGCTGCACTTGACAAAACAAAAAATGACCTTAAAAACATGCTGGCTGATAAGAACTCAAAAATATCTGACCTTCAGGCATTGGTTACAAAATACAAAGGGCAGGTTAATGATCTGTTTTCACAAATTGCTACTTTGAAACAGCAAAATGACACGCTAACATCCAACAACCAACAGTTAACTGTTCAACGTGACACATTAACATCGCAAAACAGCCAGTTAAATCAAAACCTTACCAGTACCCAACAAGCAAAAGCTCATATAGAAGATGTAGGTTCTACGCTTCATGCATCAAATATCAGCATAGCTGCAATAGATGTAAAAGGCAGTGGTAAGCAAGTTTCCACTACTACCGCAAAAAAAGCAGACCTGCTAAGAGTTGCTTTTCAGCTTGATGAAAATCGCATAGCGCCAAGCGGCCAAAAAGAATTGTATGTATGCGTGACTGGCCCCGACGGTAAGTTAATTACCATCCCATCCAACGGAAGCGGAACGTTTCCTTCCCGCGATCAAGGCGATAAACCATTTACCACAAAAGTGGACGTACAGTATCAAGAGGGTGCTGCAACGCCTGTTAGTTTCGACTGGAAACAAGATGGGCATTATCAGCCGGGTGATTATAAGATCGAAATATATCAAAATGGTTACAAGATAGGCGAAGGCGTAAAGAGCCTAAAGAAAGGCGGACTGTTTGGTTAATTTACTTTTCAATATAAATTCTGTTATTTTTGAAAATCCTGCCCATTGGCAGGATTTTCTTTTTATTATTGTAATAACATGCAATTTATGATACGGCTTTGGTTCAACTGGCGCACTTTACTAGCTTTTATTGCAATATTTATAGTTGGCGGAAGTATTTTCTACTCACAATATCTATCGCAAAAAATTGCAACAGCCGAAAAGCAGAAAGTGGAAATATGGGCAGCGGCTCAAAAAGCTATAGTGAATGCAACCGACCAAACTAACCTTAACCTTGCCACAAAAATATCTTCAGAAAATAAAGACATCCCCATCATTGAAACCAATGAAAATGACAGCATCACTAATAATTATCTCAATTTGGACAGCAATGAGATCAAAGCCGACAACAGATATCTAAGCAAAAAGTTAAAAGAATTTAAAAAACAGCATCAGCCCATCATCATTGTTTTTAACGAAAAACCCTACAGCGCCAATAAATATTATTACGGCCAAAGCGTGCTTCAGCAGGAGGTGAGGTATTTTCCTATCATACAACTGTTCATTGCCGGGTTATTTATCCTTATCACCATCATTGCGCAGCGCAGCAGTTTTCGCAGCACGCAAAACCAGGTTTGGGCAGGCATGGCGAAGGAAACTGCGCACCAATTGGGCACTCCCGTTTCCAGTTTGCAGGGATGGGTGGAAATGCTGAAAGAAATGCCGGGAAATGAGAAAATAACCCCTGAAATAGAAAAAGACGTCAACAGGCTTCTGCTTATTACCGACAGGTTTGGCAAGATCGGTAGCATGCCCCATCTTGAAGTAAAGAACCTTGTAGAGCAAATGCAGATCATGGTGGATTATATTAAAAAAAGGGCCGGGGGGAAAATAAATTTCATTTTGGACAGCGAAGGCAAACAATATATTCCTGCGAGAATTTCCCCGCCGCTTTTTGACTGGGTCATTGAAAACCTTTTAAAAAATGCACTGGACGCAATGGAAGGAAAAGGCGTTATAAAATTATTGATCCAGGAAACCTCCACACACATCTTAATTGATGTTAGCGACACGGGGAAGGGTATTGCTGCCGCAAATCTTAACAAAGTTTTCAAGCCAGGGTTCACCACAAAAAAGCGTGGGTGGGGGCTTGGTCTGTCGTTGACAAAACGCATCGTTGAGCAATACCACAAAGGTAGAATATTTGTTAAACACAGCGAGTTAGGCAAAGGAACTACGTTCAGAATCGAATTGAATAAATAAATAGTTTCACTGTTTTCTTATCCTGTAAAATTACCTAAATAACTTATTTTCAATCCATTGAACACAACCAAATTAGTTTAGATGACAGCTAAATTGGTATTGATGACAACCCAAATTAGTTTTGATGACAACCAAATTGATTTTGAACACAGCCAAATTGGTTTTGAAGATAACCAAATGAGTTTGGAACAGAACCAAAGCAGTTTTGACGAGCCCTAAATTGGCTTCGATGACTGTCAAATTGCTTTGGACAGTAAGAAAATGAGTTTTGAAGAGTTGTGGTAGCGATTTGACTTAAATCCCCTAGAAATTGTAAAAATTTAATTAAAACTATAACTCATTTCTCCATCCTTCTCGTCCTTTAGCTGTATGCCAAGTGCCAGGAGTTCGTTTCTTATTTTATCGCTTGTGACAAAATCCTTTTTTGTTTTTGCCTCTTTGCGAATAGTAATGAGCAGTTGCAGCACCTTGTTAAGCTGTTCATTATTTTCAACGTCGCTTTTTAACCCTAAAATATCTTCGATAAATACCTTCATTTTGGTTTTTAGTAAATGCCAGGTTTCTGTGCTGAGTGTATCTTGGAGAATATGCTTGTCTTTTATTCCGTTTATAACCTGAACCAGTTCAAACATATTAGCCAGCACTTTTGCTGTATTAAAATCATCATCCATAAATTCTTCAAACTCATCCAGCAGCTTTTTTACTTTGCCGTCAAGTTCTTCATTGGTTGATAATTGATGGTTAGCGGTTGGCGGTTCTGTTAATTTTTTCAAATTTTCATATCCTTCCCACAGTCGTTTTAACCCTTTTTCTGCTGCCTGCAAGGCCTCATTACTAAAATCCAGCGTGGAGCGGTAATGCGTTTGCAATATAAAAAAGCGGATCGTCATGGGATGATAAGCCTGCAGCAGCAAAGGATGATTGCCCGTGAACATTTCAGTAAGCTTGATCACATTATTATAACTCTTGCCCATTTTTTTGCCGTCAATGGTGATCATATTATTGTGCAGCCAGTAGCGGGCGGGCATTTCTTTATTGCAAACAACGCTTTGCGCGATTTCGCATTCGTGATGCGGAAACTGGAGGTCCATGCCGCCGCCGTGAATATCAAACTGCTCCCCCAAATATTTTGAACTCATGGCAGAACATTCAATATGCCACCCGGGAAAACCTTCGCCCCACGGGCTTTTCCACCGCATGATGTGTTGGGGCGGAGCATTTTTCCATAAAGCAAAATCTGCTTTGTTGCGTTTTTCCTCCTGGTTGTCAAGTTCGCGCGTGGTTTCCAACATTTCTTCCAGAACCCGCCCGCTTAATATGCCATAAGGCAACCCCTGCTTTGAAAATTCTTCATTGTATTTTGCCACATCAAAATAAACTGAGCCGTTTACTTCGTAAGCATAACCATCTGCAATTATTTTTTCAATCATGTTTATCTGTTCCACAATATGGCCTGTTGCGGTGGGTTCGATGCTTGGCTCAATAGTGTTGAACTGCTTCATTGCCCAATGAAAAAGGTTGGTGTATTTCTGCACAAGTTCCATTGGCTCAAGTTTTTCAAGCACGGCTTTTTTGCTTATTTTATCTTCAGCCTCGCGGCCTTCTTCCTCAAAATGTCCGGCATCGGTAATGTTGCGAACATAACGTACTTTATAGCCAAGATAATTTAAGTAACGATAGACAACATCAAAAGTGATATATGGCCTTGCATGGCCAAGATGACTTTCGCCGCTCACGGTTGGGCCACAAACGTACATACCTACCATATTTGGAATAATGGATCGGAATATCTCTTTTTTATGTGTGAGCGAATTATGAACTTTTAATTGCATTGGAATTTATTTTTACTGAAAGAAGATGAAGTTATGTTGAAGATATGAGACTAGATGCTGTAGTGAGAAGCAGTATTATATATCACAGCAACAATATTTCATTTGAAATTTCATGATTGCGAAGATATTATTTTTTAAGGTTTATATCCCCAACCAGCATAAGATGATCGCTGAGGCCTTGGTCTATCATATCAAACTGGAGAACATTAAAATGTGTATCAGGCATAATATAATCAATGCGCAGGGTCGGCGCAAGTGCAAAAAAAGTACGGCCAATGCCAAAGTCTTTTTCAAGAAAAGCATCATGCCGATCACCCCGGATATTAAAGTAAGTATACGAACCCGGTACGTCATTAAAGTCTCCGCAAACAACGGATGGAAAAGGGCTTTGAAGAATTGAATTCTTTATTGTCTCTGTTTGTATACCACGCCTTATAAAGGCCATTTTCATCTTTTGAAAAGTATTTCTTGATGCAATTACAGAAGTATCTTTTTGCTCTTTTATCTTTTGTATCACCTCATAATCGGTATCGTTGAATTTAAAAGATTGAAGATGCAATGTGTAAATGCGGAAGGTGTCCTGGTTTTTCTGTACATCAATATAGATAAAGCTTTCAGCAATATTGCCGGGGTATTTTATTTTGCCTGAATCAATAATTGGGTACTTTGAAAAGATAATGCTGCCTTCCTCGTAAAAGCCATTTCTTTTATTGTAATCCCTGGAGAAAAAGAAATAAGGGTATGCAGAAGAAAACAAACCAATATTGTTTGCCTGCGGGCCTTGGGTGTATGAATGATTAAATTCCTGTAGGCATATAATATCAGGCTGTTGCCTTAAAATTAAGTCAGCAATTTCAGTACGGTCATGTCTTTTTATTTCGCTGTTGTTGCTCATACCGTACATACTTCCAACATTCCAATCCACAATGCGGATGGTAGAGTCTGTTTTTTGCTGAACAAATTCATGGGGCATATGGCAGGCAAACAATACCGAAAGTTGTTTCCACCCTATCAACAAAGAAATAATGGGAATTAATGCAAGGATAGGTTTTGCGAAAAACCAGAATAAGATGAAAAAAATGAGCAGTGTTATTAAATAAGGAAGGCTTAAGCCCAGGAAACCAATAAGCCATACTTTAGCAGGATTGATATAAGGAGCCAGGCAGCCAATTAAAAACAATAAACAAACAATAATATTTAAGCTGAGAAAAAACCATTTGACGGATGCTCTTAAAAAACTTGCTGCCATAAAGTAAATTTATACAAATTCCGATGCCTGCTGTTTCCAACGCCATCCTAAAACATTTAAAAATCTTCGCTGCTGGCTTTTTTTAAAAATTCTTTTTCCTCTTCAGATAATGAATAATAGCCTTCTGTATTTATTTTATCTAAAATTTCATCAAGCCTTTTTTGTGTTACGCGCACTTGTTTTTGAAAAGGCTCCCTGTTTGCTTTATAAAAAAGCTGTTGTTTGGGGTGTAATTTTTTCTTTTCAGGATTAAAAAGAGCATCAACCCATTTTAACAGATCCCACATCCATTTGCCCAGATCATTTCCGTTTTGCAGTTGTTTTGTAAAAACAAATCCCATTAAGGCCGCAGCTAAATGAGCAATGGCCACAGGGCTGTTATAACCGCCTATACTTGCATAATCAACAAGAACATAAGCCAGCATGAGCACCCAGACAGGAATGCCGCCATTGATCATCGGGAAAATTTTATATTGGGGCGAAAGAGTAGTGGTGGCCGCAGCAACAGCCATTACGGCTACGCCTGCACCAAGCAAAGGCGCTTCGTTAATAACATTATTGCTGAAAGAAGGAAGAATATTTGCAGCGAGCAAAAAGAAAAGGCCTCCGGAAACCCCACCATATAAATAAACCGGAACAAGCTTGCTATTTCCCGAAAGAACCTGCAGGATATAACCAAAACCCCAGAGCCAAAGCAGGTTGCCGATAAGAAGCATGATATCTTCCTGTGAAAACATGTATGTAAAAAGCACCCATGGCCTTGTAATAAATTTAAATGCATTGGCGGGCATTGCAAACCAGTCCATAACCTGCAAATGAAAGAACTGAAGCGCTGTTAATTCTTTATCATAACTCATTATATAAATGAGCCGGATAAGATAGAGCGATGTAAAAAATATGGCATTAATGATGATCAGCCATACAAGAGCGTTATTATCTTCCCCTAAACGTATTTTTCTGCGTCCTCTTAATTTCACCAGTGTCATTGCCGATAATTTTTATCAAAGTTCCTACGAAAAAAATTACTAATGGCTATAAAGAATTATTAATAATCCTCCTTCGAAATATTTTAAACTGAAATATTACTGCATTTTACGTTTAAAACAGTAAAAGCAGGTTTTGTCTGCCATAGACTAAGTTTGGTCTGCAGTAGACTAAGTTTAGTCCACCGCGGACTAAACCAATAAATTCGTTCAAATAGCTCCTTTTCTTGTATAAAAATATGACGACGGCTATATGATCAGTAAAAATTTTGCCTGTTTTTCTTGTTCCAATAATAAACAAGGATAATACCTACCAAAGCGCCACCCAAATGCGCAAAGTGGGCCACATTATCACCGGCAGAGCCTTTTACACCCATAAACAATTCCACAGCCGCATATCCTAACACAAACCATTTCGCCTTTATTGGGAAGAAAAAATACAGGTAGATGTAAGTATTTGGAAACAAATAACCAAAGGCAGCCAGACAGCCGAAGATAGCGCCGGAGGCCCCGAGGGTTGGAATGTTTAAATTGGCCGTCAATACTTCCTGCGCCGCCTGCCCGGAAATGGGAATGGCGCCGCCCGATGAAGAAACCAATCCTGAACCATATTTCTCAATAAAATTATTTAGCGCAGGTATATAGTCATCCCCCGAGGAATTAATAGCGAAGAACTGATGGATCATGTTTTGGTTTTGAACATATAGAACTATCATGTTGCATAACGCTGCGCCAAGCCCGCAAACGAGATAAAAGATGAGGAAACGTTTAGGCCCCCAAAGGTTTTCAAGTATAGAGCCAAACATCCACAGGGCAAACATGTTGAAAAATATATGCTCAATTCCAGCATGCAAAAACATATAGGTAAAAAACTGCCAAGGTTTAAATAAAGGACTTTGCCAGGTATGCAAAGCAAAATTGTCTTCAAAAAAAGAATTGCCATTGCCAACAGTGCTTTGCGCGATAAACACCAGTACGTTAATAATAATCAGATTCTTAATAATAGTTGGTAATATCTGGAAGCTGCCGGGCCGGAATTCAGTCATTTTAAAAATGATATTTAGTTGGTGGGCAAATTAGTTTTTTAATTTCAGTTGAACCACGTTTTCTATATGAAGGGTATGTGGGAACATATCAACAGGCTGTATTTTCTCGACTGAATATTTTTCGGCCAGCAAATTAATATCCCGTGCTTGCGTCGCAGGGTTACAGCTTACATATACGATCAGTGGCGCAGCTATATCCAACAGTTTTTTCACCAGCTTTTCATGCATTCCTGCACGGGGAGGGTCGGTGATCACAACATCTGTCCTTCCATGCAAATCAAAAAAGCTTTCATTGCAAATATCAATTACATCACCCGTAAAAAAAGAAGCGTGGCTGATATTATTTAGCCTGGCATTTTCCTCTGCGTCTTTTACGGCATCTTCCACCATTTCTACGCCGATTATATTCTTTGCATGTTTACTTAAGAAGATCCCAATGCTGCCCGTGCCACAATACAAGTCATAAACGTTTTGGTTTCCGTTCAATTGCGCAAAATCCCTCGCAATGCGGTACAATTTTTCGCTTTGCCTCGTATTGGTTTGAAAAAAAGATTTGGGGCTTATTTTAAATCTGAACCCTTCGAGTTGCTCAGTAATATAACCTTCGCCGGAATAAACTATTGGCTCCAGATCGTTTAAACTGTCGTTATGTTTTGTATTGATTGTGTAAAGCAAAGTAGTTATCCCCGGAAACTGTAGCAACAAAGAATCCAACAGTTTTTTTGTGTTTGCGGCGTCCTTATAGCCCAGCACAATATTAACCATTAATTGACCCGTTGTAGCAGTTCGTACTTGCATAGTGCGCAGCCAGCCGTTGTGCATTCTTAGGTCGTAAAAAGGGATTTTGTTTTCTACTCCAAAAAGGGCAACAGCTTTCCTGATGAGATTTGTTGGTTCTTCCTGCAAATGGCATGTATCGATCTCAACCACTTTGTCAAACATTCCCTTTGCATGAAACCCAGCTACATCCTGGTAAGCCGAAACAGAAGTATCATGAAGTTCAGCATTGCTTAAATACTTCTTGTTACTGAAGGTATATTCTAATTTATTACGGTAAAGTGTTGTGATTTCGCAGCCGATTATAGGCAATATCTCAGGCAGTTGTATCTTGCCTATGCGCAGTAAGTTATCCTCTACCTGTTTTTGCTTATAAAGCAGTTGTTTTTCATAAGGGAGTGTTTGCCATTGGCATCCTCCACAAACGCCAAAGTGTATGCAGAATGCATCGATTCTGTCCGGAGAATTCTTTTTAACCCGTATGGGGACACCTTCCGCCCAATCCTTTTTATTTTTATGCAATAGCACATCCACAATATCACCAGGGATAACATTTTCTATAAAGACCACTTTACCATCTACTCGCGCCAGGCTCTTGCCTTCGGCAGCATAATCTTCTACCAGTACATCCTCCAAAATAACCCGTTGTGTTCTTTTCACCCGCCAAAGATAATTGCGGTTTTATTGTGGAAGAAATAAAAGCACAATGGCACTAAAACGCATACCATGATGGCAACATCTCCATGTCCTGCTTTCACTGCCTCTATTGCCTGCTTCCTAATTAAAATGGGCTCTTGAAACCTGCTCTTGTTTGTTCAAATACTATATTCCCCTATTTTTGCCATCCTTTTTAAAAGAGGGATGTAATTATATGTCAGTTATACAACGGATCCGCGACAGGGCAGCTTGGCTTCTTTTTGGCCTCATCGCCCTTGCCTTACTTGCCTTTATATTGCAGGATGCTTTCATGAGAAAGGGAAGCTCTGCTTCTAATGCCACCTATGTAGGAAAGATCAACGGCGAAAAGATAGAGCGAAATGATTTTGAAAGCCAGGTGCAGTTATATGATCAAATGAGCAACAACCAAAATCCCGATAATGCGCAATCCGTTGCTGATGTTTGGAACAGGACTGTTTTTGTTACCATTCTCAGGCAGGAAGAAAACAAGTTAGGATTGACATTAACTAGTAAGGAGCAGGGCGAAATTCTTTTTGGCAATAACCCACCACAATGGATGATGCAGATACAGGTATTTCAGGTTACCTAATACGGGTCAGTTTAGCCCCGATTATGCAAGAAAACAGTTTGCTCAAATGAAGAAGAACCCGACCAATCCGCAGGTGCAGGAGTTGGAAGCAGGTGAAATTGAACCCACTTTTGAGCAGGAGTTGAGCAAAAAATATCAAGCCATGGTGGCTGGCGCTATTTATGTTCCGCACTGGCTGGCCGAAAAAACAAATGCAGATAATAATTCAATTGCAAACATCAGTTATGTAACGGTGCCTTATACTTCTATAACCGATACAACTATTAAAGCAAGTGATGATGAAATAGAAGCTTATGTAAAGAAGCATCCAAAAGAATACGAACAGAAAGAGGAAACACGAGGCATTTCTTACGTAAAGTTTGATGCTTCTCCAAGCAAGCCGGACAGTGATGCTGTTAGAAATGAACTAAATGGTTTAAAACCCCAACTGGTAGCAGCAACCGATACAAGATCATTCATTAGCACCAAAGGTTCTGATATGGCGTATGACTCAGGTTACATTATCAAGTCTGCCTTAAAACAGCCTTACACGGACACTCTAACGCACCTTGCTGTTGGTCAAACTTTTGGGCCATATATAGACAAGCAGGATTTTGTTATTGCAAAAATGGTTGGCATACGCACGATTCCTGATTCTGCAAAATGCCGCCACATTTTAATAAAGACAGAAGTTAAGGGCAAGCCTGTACTAGATGATAGTACCGCTAAAAAAAGAATTGACAGCATTGCCAATGCTATCGCTCACGGTGCTGATTTTAATGCAATGGTGCTGAAGTACAGTGATGATGAAGGCAGCAAAACAAAAGGTGGGGAATACACCTTCCCGTACTCGCAGTTTAACACCATCAGCAAAGAATTTGCGGAAACAATATTCTATGGTAAAAAAGGGGACAAAAAGACCGTACATGTGTCAAATGATCAATATGCCGGCTACCATTATATAGAAGTGCTTGACCAGAAAAACATACAGCCCGCTTTCAATATTGCATATCTCGCAAAGCCGATTGTGTCAAGTTCTGAAACCATCAGCACAGCGAGTTCTACAGCTGATCAATTTGCTGCAATTGCACGCACTCCAGACCTCTTTAAAGCAACGGCCGCCAAACAAAAGCTAACTATACTTAACACCCCGCAGATAAAACAAAACGATTTCTCTGCAGGGGCTCTCGGCGAGAACCGCCAGTTAATACGGTGGATATATGACCATAAAGTAGGTGAGGTTTCTGATCCTTATCCTGCCCAAAACGGCTCTATGTATGTCGTGGCAATAATTACAGCTGTCCATAAAGAAGGATTAGATGATGCAGAAACCGCAAGGCCAATGGTTGAAAACCTTCTTATAGATCAAAAGAAAGCGCAGCGCATCATTGGTCAAAAGATAAAAGGCAATACACTTGACGCAATTGCACAAGCTGCTGGTGTTACAGTTAAAAAAGCAGACAGCCTTTATTTCCAGCGCCCTTTCATCCCCGGCGTGGGCAATGAGCCAAAAGTTGCAGGAGCAGCATTTAATAAAAATATACAAGGTAAAATAAGCGCTCCCATTGCAGGCAATACCGGTGTTTTTGTATTGCAGGGCAATGGTGTCAGCGCCAGCGCAACAATGGGTGGCGGCGTAGATGCGCTTCGCAAACAGCTTGCATCTCAGATGAAGTCTCAACTTGGTTATGGCGTCATGTCCGCATTGAAAGATGCCGCTGATATAACAGATAACCGTTCTGCGTTTTACTAAATAGTTTAAAACTTTTTAAAGCCTCGCAAAACCTGCGGGGCTTTTCTATTTTCGGGCAACGGAAAAGAAGCGAGAGTGCCCGCTAAAGAAAGCAGTTAGCAATATGGATTAGGTAATTTTGCAGAATATTAGAAAAGCATAAAAGATTGGAAGGGCCCTCTTTTTTGCTTTTTATTTTTTACTTCGTAGTATGGAAGAAACATTTATAAATAAAGTAGCGGAGAGTGGTATTGTAACACTGAACCTGGAGGATTACTACCCGAAGGGGGAAATTGCAGTGTTTGACCTGAAGGAATACTTATTTATGGGCCTCATCCTGAAAGAAAAAGACTTTCGGGCGGCGCTGTTGCAGACAGACTGGAGCAATTATGCGGACAAATATGTGGCAGTCCTTTGCAGCGCAGACGCCATCATCCCGATGTGGGCATATATGTTGCTGGCGAGCTACCTGCAACCTGTGGCAAAAGATGTGGTTTTTGGCGATGAAAAGAACCTGGTCAATACACTATTTATAAAGAATCTTGCCACACTCAACACTGCAGATTATGAAGACAGGCGTGTGGTCGTGAAAGGCTGTGGAGATATTCAAGTCCCTGAAACTGCTTACTTAGAGATAACAAACAGGCTACGCCCCGTCGTTAAAAGTATTATGTACGGCGAACCCTGCAGCACAGTACCTATTTTCAAACGGAAATAAGGAAATTAAGAAACATCATCCCCTCATTCCCCGCACCACTATATCAATTACCAAACTGTGAGATAAATTTAATACGCATTATCTTTAACTGCTCCCATTCATAATTGTATTCAGCAAGCTCCTGCTGTGCAAGGTCAAGCGAAGCCGTTTCGCAGCTGCGGAAATAATCTATTATTTCAGTCTGGTCATCATCATCCAGCATGTCATTAATAACATAGTCAAGGTTAAGCCGGGTTCCGCTTGCCACAATGGTCTCCATTTCTTCCAACAGTTCATGGAGGGTCAGGTCTTTATGCCGTGCAATGGTTTCCAACGGTATCTTTTTATCTACATTCTGAATAATATAGATTTTGTTGCTGCTTTTGTTGGCAACGCTGCGCATCACGAAGTCGTCGGGCTTTTCCACATCATTTTCTGCCACATACTGTTCAATAAGGCTGATAAAAGGTTTGCCATATCTTATTGCCTTCCCTTTGCTCACCCCTTGACATTTTTCAAGTTCTGCCATCGTGGTGGGGTACATGGTCGCCATATCCTGTAGCGATGATTCAAGGAAGAGCACAAACGGTGGAAGCTTATATTTCTTTGCTTCGCGGTGTCTTAACTCTTTCAGCATTTCGAACAATCTTTCATCTGCTGCTGCACCGGCACTGCTCCCGCTTTCGCCCTCGCTGTCATCATCCATATTAGCGTCCTCAAACAAATTGTTCAGCACGATTTTATAAGAAGTGGGCTTCTTCAGGAACTTTTCTCCGGCTTCGGTAAACTTCAGCAGGCCATATTCTTCAATGTCTTTTCGCAGCAGGTTGCTAAGCAGCATTTGTTTTATCAGGCTGTTCCAGAAATGCTCGTCCTTTGCCTTGCCAACGCCAAATACAGCCAACTTATCATGGTTATACATGCCCACCTGTGGCGTATGCCTTCCCAGCACCACGTTAACTACATATTCTGCCGTAAAGCCTTCGCTAAGCGCCTTTATTATTTTCAGCACTTTCCCAGCCTCGTCTTTAGCTTCGATCTTTTCTTTAGGGTGCAGGCAGTTATCACAGTTGGCGCAGTTCTCATCTCCCCATTCTTCCCCAAAATAATGCATCAGCACTTTACGTCTGCATACCGAGGTCTCCGCAAACGAAATGGTCTCATTAATAAGCTGTGCACCAATTTCTCTCTCAGTCAGTGGTTTATCCCTCATCAGGTGTTCCAGCTTGGACACGTCTTTGTGCGAATAATACAAAATACACTTCCCTTCAAGCCCGTCGCGTCCCGCCCTACCAGTTTCCTGGTAATAGTTCTCAATTGATTTGGGAATATTATAATGCATCACAAAACGGATATCCGGCTTGTCAATGCCCATCCCGAAAGCAATAGTGGCAACAATAACCTGCACATCTTCATTTAAAAACTGGTCCTGTCTGCTGCTTCTGAGTTTGGCCTCAAGCCCTGCGTGATATGCAACAGCTTTAATATTATTTGCAACAAGAATTTCCGCCAGTTCTTCCGTTGTCTTGCGGTTAAGCGTATAAATAATGCCGCTCTTCCCCATGTTTTGGGAAATAAAACGCACAATGTTTTTAATTGTCTGTTCCTTATTTATTTTAGGCTGTATCTCATAATAAAGGTTCGCACGGTTAAAGGAAGAAATATAAATATTAGGGTTCCGCAGGCCGAGATTCTTTACAATATCGCTTTGCACCTTGGGTGTAGCTGTAGCAGTTAGCGCAACAACGGGTATTTTCTCATTAATAATATCCATCATTTCCCGCAACCGTCGGTATTCCGGCCTGAAATCATGCCCCCATTCTGAAATACAATGCGCTTCATCCACAGCAAAAAATGAAATATTCAACCCTCCAAAAAAGTCTAAGTTTTCCTGCTTCGTCAATGTTTCGGGGGCAACATATAATAACTTGGTCTTGCCCGCAACTAGGTCATCCCTCACTTCCTTTATCTGCGCTTTGTTAAGTGAAGAGTTTAAAAAGTGCGCCACATCGTCTTTTTCGCTATAGCCGCGCACAAGGTCCACCTGGTTTTTCATCAAAGCTATCAACGGGCTCACAACGATTGCACACCCTGGCAGTATCATTGCCGGCAGTTGATAGCAAAGGCTTTTACCGCCTCCCGTAGGCATTATCACAAAAGTATCATGGCCATTAAGCAGGCTGTTAATAGCAAGCTGCTGCGTGCCTTTAAATTGCTCAAACCCAAAGCTGGAGTGCAGGTGTGCATGTATATCATGCACATGTCCTTTCCCGTTTGTTAAAGGTTGCTCAGCGGTTGTTTTGTCTTCGCTTTGTTTTTTTATAATGGCGTTTTTTGCCGTCCTTGTTTTTTCCTGCTTCTCTGCAGTTTTTCTAATTGTTGTTGCCATTGTTAATAATTTTTCCCAGATCTTTTATGGGAGAAGAAAGGTTAAAATACTACATTTCTTTTATTCCGTCATAAAATATTTTCGCAGGAGTGCGAAACTCCTTTTTAAGAGGGTAACGAAATTACCATAAATAAACAATAATTCAGCATACTTTAATGTAAAGTTTAACTTTGCCCTTTTATGAATTCTAAAATACAGCAGGTTGCTTTGCAGGCCATTCAAACGGAAGCCACATCTGTGGCAGGGCTCGCTGGTTTTATTGGCGATTCCTTTGAAAAAACCGTAAATTTTATTCATCAGTCAAAAGGCAGGGTAATTGTAAGCGGCATCGGCAAAAGTGCTATTGTTGCCCAAAAAATAGTAGCCACCCTTAATTCCACAGGAACTCCTTCATTATTTATGCATGCTGCCGACGCCATTCACGGCGACCTGGGCATGATACAACCCGTAGATATCGTAATTATCATAAGCAAAAGCGGTGAAAGCCCTGAAGTAAAACAGCTTGTGCCGCTCATAAAGAACGCGGGCAATTTCTTAATAGGAATGGTAGGCTCCGTTGGCTCATTTCTTGCCCTTCATGCTGATATGATATTGAACGCTACTGTGGAAAAAGAAGCCTGCCCAAACAACCTTGCGCCAACTTCAAGCACTACTGCTCAAATGGTAATGGGCGATGTGCTCGCTGTGTGCCTAATGGAACTCAACGGCTTTAGTGACAAAGACTTTGCAAAGATTCATCCCGGCGGAAACCTTGGCAAACGCCTTTATTTGCGCGCAAGTGATTTATACAAACAGAACGCAGCGCCAAAAGTAACCCCCTCAACCATTTTAAAAGAAGCAATAATAGAAATATCAAAAGGCAGGATGGGTGCAACCGCTGTATTGAACGATGAGAACGAAGTAATAGGCATCATTACAGATGGCGATATCCGCAGGCTGCTCGAAAAAACAAACGACCTCAGCAACATCATTGCTTCGGACATCTTATCAAAAAGCCCAAAAACAGTTCCGCCCGAAACAATGGCCATCGAGGCATTGGAGATATTACGCGCGAACGACATAAGCCAGCTTATTATCACAGGTCCCAACAACAAATATTGCGGTATCATACATTTGCACGATTTATTGAGGGAAGGTATTTTCTGATTAAATAAATAAATAGCCCGGTATGAATGAACATCATTACGTAGCGATTATGGCAGGCGGCATCGGTAGCAGGTTTTGGCCAAAAAGCAGGTCTGCTTATCCAAAACAATTCATAGATATTCTCGGCACGGGCAAAACACCCATCCAGTGGACGGTCGAACGCTACGCCAAATTCATTCCTGCAGAAAACATTTTCATTGTCACTTCCGGCGATTACCTCTCGATCGTAAAAGAGCAGTTACCCCAGTTAGACCCGGCAAACATCCTCGCCGAGCCAAGCCGCAAGAACACCGCCCCTTGTGTGGCATACATATCATTCAAGATTTTAAATAAAGACGAGGATGCTATCCTTATTGTTGCTCCAAGCGATCACGTGGTCCTTGACACAGACGAGTTTCAGCGTGTAAGCCTCCAGGCGCTCGGTTTTGCGGCCCACACAAAGTCCTTCGTCACTCTTGGCATCAAGCCAACCTATCCAAACACGGGCTACGGTTACATACAGCACGAAATGATGAGCGTGGCCGATAATATTTTTAAAGTAAAAACATTCACAGAAAAGCCTAACAAAGAGCTCGCCCAAACATTCTTATCAAGTGGCGACTTTCTATGGAATGCAGGTATTTTCATCTGGCAGGTAAAGCAGATAGTAAAAGCCTTCGAAGAATACCAGCCCGAAATGTATGAGTTGTTCTCTGCTGAAAAGGATAGCTTCAACACACCCGAAGAACAGGCTGCACTCAAGCGCATATATCCCTTATGCATCAACGTTTCCATTGATTACGCCATCATGGAGAAAGCTGGCAACGTCTATGTCATCCCCTCCTCCTTTGGCTGGAGCGACCTCGGCACATGGAACAGCGCCTACGAAAACCTAGATAAAGACTATTTCGACAATGCCGTTGCCGCAAAGAACGTAATGGTAATAGACGCCACAAAATGCATGATATCTGCCGAAGATGGCAAGCTTTTGGTGCTTCAGGGTTTGGACGATTTTATCGTTGTCGACACAAAAGATGTTTTATTGATTTGTAAAAAGGAAAAGGAACAGGAGATAAAAGAATATGTCGCCGAAGTAAAACGCAACATCGGCGACGCTTATTTATAAACAAAACTGTGTATGCTTTTTGAAACAAGTTTTCTCTCCTTCGCATCTCACCTTTCCACGACGTGTAAAGTGGCCGGGGCTACGCTCTTTGTGCCCCTTACTGTTTTCATGGTTCAAAACCACCAACCATCAACCACCAATAACTCTTTAAAATAACACTTATGGAATTTGGACGCGTCCCCGAAAACGAACTCAACTCAATAGATTTCTCTCTGCCTGAGCCTGCCTCAAACGATGCTATCCTTCAAAAGGCAAAAACAAACAACAAACCCCTTGTCTATATCGGCTGTGCCAAATGGGGCCGCAAGGAATGGATCGGCAAAATATATCCCAAAGGCACCAAAGAAGCTCTCTTTTTAGATGAGTATGTCCACCATTACAACTCAATCGAGCTCAACGCAACCCATTATAAAACGTACACTGCCGCCGAAATAAAGAAGTGGGACGATAAAGCCGCCGGGCTCGATTTCAAATTCTGTCCCAAGATACCAAACTCCATCAGCCACTACAGCTCCTTCAACAACACCGGCCCCCAAACAGATGCCTTCCTCGAAGGCATCATGGCTTTCGGCAACCACCTCGGCCCCATCTTTCTCCAGGTCAGCGACAAATACGCCCCCAAAAGAAAAGAAGCCCTCTATAAATACCTGGAAACCTTCCCTAAGGACATCCAGCTATTCCTCGAGGTTCGTCACCCCGATTGGTTCGCCAGTGAAAGGGAAATGGCTGAACTCCTGCAGGTACTCCAGCAGAACAAAATAGGCTTTGTAATAACAGACACCGCCGGTCGCCGCGACTGTGCCCACATGCACCTCACCATACCAAAAGCATTCATCCGCTACGTCGGCAACAGCCTCCACCCAACCGATTACACCCGCATCGACGACTGGATAAAACACATCAAACACTGGCTGGACAAAGGCCTCCAGGAACTCTACTTCTTCATGCACATGCACGACGAAGCCTTCTCCCCCGAACTTACCGTCTACCTCGTCGACAAACTAAACGCCAAATGCAACCTCAACATCCAAAAGCCAAAGTTTGTTAGCGGTTCTTAATCATTCTAAATCAAATTAGGTATAAGCAGATTGTTTTGTTTTGTACAAAAGTAATAGTGTTGATAAGATTGCTACTACTATTCCTGTTATTGTCCAAGCAATTTGCAGTATTAAAAAGAGGAATTTGCTTTAGTTTGCAGCACTAACACCTCTGTAACAGGGGGGAACCAAAAGAAAATGGACAAACAACTCATCATCTACACAGACGGAGCGGCACGTGGCAACCCAGGCCCGGGCGGTTATGGCGTTGTGATGATCTGGGGAGATACAAAAAAAGAACTGTCAGCAGGTTACCGCCATACCACCAACAACCGCATGGAATTGCTTGCAGTAATTGTGGCTCTGCAGTCGGTAAAGAAAAAAAATATACCCTTAACGATTTATACAGACAGCCAATACATAGTGAACACAGTACAAAAAAAGTGGTTAGACAACTGGATAAAAACCAATTTTAAAGGCGGTAAAAAGAATAAGGATCTATGGATGCAATACCATGAACTGGCAAAAGATTTTACAATTACTTTTCACTGGGTCAAAGGCCATGCAGAAAACAGGTACAACAACCGCTGCGACCATCTTGCCACCGCCGCCGCAGATGGAAAGAATTTGTTGGTCGACGAAAACTATGAAAGCATGGCAGATTGATATTTAAGGTTCTGTTATCTGCGATCATTAAATCTTCTATCTTTAACCTCTCAAACATTATTTTAAATGATAACTAACGTGCTGCATCCCTGGCATGGAGCGCATTACGGTGCAAATGCTCCCCGCGTTGTAAACGCTGTAATAGAGATCCCGCAAGGGTCCCGCGCCAAATATGAGATCGATAAACCAACAGGGCTATTAAAACTTGACCGTGTTATTTATTCATCTTTCTATTATCCGTCCAACTATGGTTTCATTCCGCAAACCTATGGCGACGATAAAGACCCGCTTGATATTCTGGTCCTCTCAAGTCTTAATATTGTGCCCCTCTGCCTGGTTGAAGCTAAAGTGATTGGCGTAATGCAAATGGTGGATGGCGGCGATGCCGATGATAAAATTATTGCCGTAGCGGCCCACGACCCTTCCATCAACTACATCAACAATATTGAAGAACTGCCCAAGCATTTTTTCAGCGAACTGCGCCATTTTTTTGAAGAATATAAAAGGCTCGAAAACAAAACAGTGGTCGTTGAAGAGTTTGGTGACAAGGCCAAGGCATTACAGATAGTAGAGGCAGCCATTAAATTATATAAGGACACTTTCATGAACGGATCATGACATTCCAACGTTCGCATTAAACATTTCCGAAACAGTGGTTAAAAAAATATATGCGGTGTTCATCGCCTGTATAGCCATAAAAATGCTCTTCTTTAAAAAATAATCCTGTGTTCCCTGCCATCATATTCAATTGAGTTTTATTTTTGTCAATAATTATTAAACAATGGAAGCAAGAAATTCAACTGCAAAATGGTGGCTTTGGTTTTTTATCTGGACGATTATTATAATACTTATGCTCGTCTATGTAAGGCAGTTTTTCTGGTTGGCATTGCCCGGCGTATGCACTTATTTTGTTAAGGCGATGGACCTTATGTAACTTTATATTAAAAGTAATATTCCCGGGGATTGAAGCAAATTCAATTCCCGTTTTCATTACAGAAAAGCCTTCCTTTTCAGTATGCTCACACTCAATCTTTCCATATTAAGCATTGCGGAAAAACACAATTGGCTGCAGCATGCCATTGCGCCCCGTCCTATTTGTTTTGCTTCCACTATTAACAAGGCTGGCAATGTAAACCTTAGCCCTTTCAGCTTTTTCAATTTGTTTTCCACAGATCCGCCTGTAGTTATTTTTTCCCCCTCGCGCAGGGGAAGGGATGGCACAATAAAACATACCTTACAAAACCTAATGGAAGTGCCCGAAGTAAGCATCAGCATCTGCGACTACGATATGGTGCAGCAGGTAAGCCTTGCCAGTTGCGAGTTTGAGAAAGGGGTGGACGAATTTATAAAAGCCGGTTTCACAAAACTCCCTTCCGCTTTAATAAAACCACCCATGGTGAAAGAAGCAAAGGTGAACATGGAGTGTAAAGTGACCGAAATAAAAAGCCTTGGCGAAGGCGGCGGTGCAGGTCAACTGGTGTTTGCCGAAGTGCTGCGGATACATGTTGACGAAAGCATTTTAACGGATGATAAGAAAACGATCAGCCCGCAAAAATTCCACCAGGTAGCAAGGCTTGGCGGCGATTGGTATTGTGTGGTTAATGAAGATAATTTATTCAGGGTGGCGAAGCCAAATACACAGCGTGGCATTGGTGTAGATGCTTTACCTGCAAGTATTCGTCATAGCAGGATACTAACCGGCAACAATTTAGCTCAACTGGCAAATGTGCATGAAATGCCTTATGTTGATGCATCTTATGAAGATGCCCAGCTAAGAAGTATCATCCTGTATTATGCCATTGACCCCGAAGACATGGAAAAAGAACTGCATTACTATGCCAAGCATTTGCTTGATTTAAACAAAGTGGCAGAAGCATGGCAGGTATTGCTGGCAGGAATATAATTGATTCCTTTCCTGTCGTTGATGACTGCTTTCCCCCGCAGCTGTCCTTACTAACATTTTAGCGCCAATAATGCTTCATCAGGTCTGCCACCCATTCCGCTTGCCTTATTTCTCCCTTCGGTTGAAACTCTTTAAAAACTGGTTTTATGTCAATAATGGGTGTGCCGTCTATAGCATCAAGGTTTCTTACTTTAAGTGTCCTGCCCGCATGTTCTAAAAGCTCCACCGTGCATAAGCCTGTTTTATTTGGCCTGTCTTTTTTGCGCTGCGCAAAAATACCTGCCACGGGGTAGTTCGGGTTCCCTCTTGGCCTCCCTGAAAAAACAATGTCTTCAGCTTTAACTTGGTCAAAATAAAAAAGTATTTCAAGATGGGAAAAATCTGAAATGTTCTCAAAAACCTCTGTCGGCATATCATCTGCCAGTTCTATGTCCGAAACTATTTCTCCCCAGTTATCGTCAACAGGCTCCCTTCTTGAATTTTTAACGGTGGCTATCGGTGTAAGAATAATGTTCATAAACAATAATTTTAAGATTAAGCGCAAGTTTTGTTTGTGCAAGATATAAAAATACTAGCCCCGTTATTTTCTTTGTTCCCCCACTCTGGATCACAGGCGATAGCCATTTTATTTATTAACAACAGCAAAGAAATATTTTGCTCGTACGCAACTTTAAACTACTTTCAATTTTTCCTCGAAAAAACCTGTTTCTTGGCAACCACGCCACTCCCTTTTCAAATTTTCCCCCTAACAAATACCCCCTTATAGAGACCTTATAGAGACTTTATAGAGACCTTATAGAGACCTTACTCCCACTCAAAGCCCATCTTACCTCCAGCTTACTCCCACTCAAAGCCCATCCAAAGTCGGAAGGGGGTTGGAAGTTTGCCAGACACTGTAGAAGGAACTGGTTGAAATGATTTGTTTACGCTTGTGTTAGCTTTCCAAAAGAAAGCTTAACTTGTAGCCATGATTATAAGATATAATTTCAGTTTATGACGGGTCTTAATAGAACGGTTTCAGATGATTTAGACTTTCGGAAGCTTGTGGCTATGCTGGATGAGGATCTGGCAATAAGGGATGGGGATGAACATGCTTTCTATGATCAATTTAATAAGGTTGAGAATATCAGGCATGTGATCGTTTGTTATGCTGATAATAAAGCAGTTGGCTGCGGGGCTTTTAAACCATGGGATGAAAAGAAAGTGGAAATAAAACGAATGTTTGTGCTGCCTGAACATCGGGGACAAGGAACAGGACTTGCCATTTTAAAAGAACTGGAATTTTGGGCAGCGGAATTGAGTTTTTCAGAGTGTATTTTGGAAACGGGCAAGAAGCAGCCGGAGGCAATAAGGTTGTATGAAAAGGCAGGGTATGTGATAACGGAGAATTATGGGCAGTATGTAAATGTTGAAAATAGCGTGTGTATGAGAAAAGTGATCAGGGGGCGAGTGAATAGTGAGTGGTGAAAGGTGAACCACGAAGACACGAAGGCACAAAGTGACACTAAGAAGAATGATGAGGGATGAATGAGGGGAACCTAAGAACCTAAGCAAAAGTATTAATTATGGGAATTAAAGTTATTATTACAGGGGCTACAGGCATGGTGGGGGAAGGGGTGTTGTTTGAGTGCCTGCAACATCCAGATATAGAGCAAGTGCTCATGGTAAACCGCAAACATTATGATGCGAATCATGAGAAGTTGAAAGAATGTATTGTTCCTGATTTTTTGAAGCTTGAGGAGTATGATGCTGAATTGAGAGGATATGATGCCTGTTTTTATTGTGCGGGGATAAGTTCAAGGGGGATGAATGAGGCTGAATACAGCCATATTACGTATGACATAACTATGCATTTTGCTGAGACAGTGGTGAGGCTTAACCCAGAAATGATATTTGGGTTTGTATCGGGGAGCCTTACTGACAGTTCGGAAAAGGGGAGAATGATGTGGGCAAGGGTGAAGGGCAGAACGGAGAATGCTCTTATGAGACTGCCTTTCAGGAAGGTGTATCATTTTCGCCCGGGATATATGAAGCCTACGGCGGGACAGAAGAATATTAAAGGCTATTACAAAGCTATCAGTTGGTTATATCCTTTGCTGCGGGTGTTGTTTCCAAAGCAGGGAAGTACGATGCGTGAAGTTGGGTTGGCTATGATAAACAGTGTGATAAAGGGCTATCCCAAACAGATACTGGAGATAAAAGATATTAAGTTGCTGGCTGGAGAGAATAAGTGCTAAATAGCTTTGCCATGCCTTTGGCTTGGCTTTGGGTGGGAGTAAAGTGGAGGTAAGATGGGCTTTGGGTGGGAGTAGGGTCTCTATAAGGTCTCTATATTGTCTCTATAAGGTCTCTATAAGGTGGGGAATTTTAGAAATTAAAATAGTAAAGCAGTTATTCCTTTTTTGAATGGGAGGGTATTTTACAAAGGAGTTGCAATATACGTTTAGTTTTTGTAAGGGCCAAAAAAATCCTTTTTCAACTATGATGGCGATGTGGCAAAAAGGTTTGTAAACGCTGAGTTAATTTGGTGTTAATGAAAATTTAATAAAAAATAAAGCTTTGTTAAATAATCTTCCTTATTTTTACTTTTTGAACAAAATATGACTGGGTTTGAGGCCTATTTCCCTGATGTGTTTGCCATAGGCTTCTCTAATAAAAATTTTATAGACTTGTAAAACTAATTGCATTTCCCTGCAAGGGTGACCACTAACGGATGCATCGTTGCTTTAGCCAATTATCACTTCCCTCTTATAAAACTCCTAATACCATAACATATAAACATTGCCAAATGAACACAAACCCAAACTGCATGACGACGCATCGAATTATTATTGGTACTGCAAAAACCAATCTTTTCTTAACATCGGTTTCTTTTAGAAAAAGAGGCGGCCGCATTTTGCGAGGCTGCTTTTCAGCATTGCTATTTTTGCTGTTTAGCGGAGTAGCTACTGCCCAAACGACAGTATCTTTTACACAAGCCGGAACGACAACCTATGTTATCCCGCAGGGAGTGACCTCTATAACCGTGCAAGCATACGGGGGAGGTGGGGCCGGGGGTAGCAATAATGGCGCTCACGGGGATACGTCCGGTTCAGGTGGCGGGGGTGGCGCTTATGCCACTGCTACGCTTACCGTTACTGCGGGGGCTACTTATTATGTGACCGTTGGTGCAGGCGGGGTGGCGGCGACCGGCCTGGGAGGATCGGAGGTACTTCCTGGATCAATACGAGTAATACTGCCACCGGCGCCCCTATTTTAGCTGCTGCTGGTGGTGGGGGGCGTGTATCTACAACTGTGGTTGGGCTGGGGGCACTAGCCAGTGCCTGTACGCCTACGACAGGAGCATTAAGCGGAGCAAACGGGGGAAAAGGCTGCGTAAGCACATCTATAGGATTTGGAGGAGGTGGGGGAGGTGGCTCATCAGCTCCTATTGAAACAAACGGAGACGGGCCCGGGTTTGCCGGACAGCCAGGAGCAGCCGGGGGTGGCGGATTTAATGTAAATGACGAAGAGTATGGTGGCGAGGGAGGGTTAGACGGCGTGGGAGAATTTCCCACATTTCTTCCCGGCGGTGGGGGCGGCGGTTCTGATAACGGAGGCCATTTAGGGGGCAACGGCGCGTGGGGAGAGGTGACCATTTCATTTACTACACCTACCTGTACTACGCCAACGGCAGCTAGCGGTGCAGGGGCACTATAACAGCTACCGCAGGACAAATTGCAGCTACTTTTATAGCGCCTTCGCCTGCACCTACCAATTATTTAGTGATAAGGACGACTTCTGCAACAGCGCCTACCGCACCAAGCAACGGTACTACTTATAGTCCCCAGACAAGGGCATTGGGGGGCTTTATTGTATCTGACACTACTACGACAGGGTTTACGGATGATGGCCTTGCGGGCAATACGCAGTACTGGTACTGGACCTTTTCCCAAAACAGCACTGAATGCTCGGGGGGGCCATTGTATTCTTTTACCTCATTAAACGGCAGCGCTACTACCCCAAGCTGCAGCGCGCGCAGCCTGACCTGGGCAGGGCTTGGTTCTAATTTAGCCCATAATACCTCACTTGTTTGGGGGACTGCTGCCAACTGGTCCACTACTTCTGCGACTTATACCGCGGCAGTTACTCCACCTGACGGGTGCGCTACAGTTACGATACCTATTTCATCAAGCTTTGCTTATAACGCCAGTGAAAATGTACTTCCTTTGACCGCAAACACTACTATTGCTTCCTTAACAATTACAAGTGCAACGGATAATGGTTTTATGGTTGATGCGGGCACTTATAACCTGGACATTTTAGGCAATTTTTCTATTTCTTCAACAGGCACGTCTGGTTTTTCAACGGCCCTTGGAGGGAATGGCGGGACTATAAGCATCGGCGGGACTGCTACTATCGGTGCTTCCAGCGATGCGGGGATATCTTATATTGGGCCTGACCTAGCTGCTTATAATGCCGCATACCTGGGTGTTCCCGAAACATATGTTTTTGGAGGAAATGTGGTATTTAATATAAACGGATCAGTGGATGAAGAATTTGCTTCGGCTATATTTAACAGCTCAAGCGCACAAACTGTGGGTGCTTTTAACCCCTACGCCGCTTTTGCTAATATTACGATAGGTTCTGCTTTATCATTAGCGGGAGGAACGACAGGACATTACCTGGGCCTTTTTCCTCCCCAAAGCCAGGCAAGTTCAAGTAATTTAACGATAGCACCGGGTGCCTCATTGACTTTGCCAAGCGGTTTTGGCCTTAATGTTGAAGGAGGCAATACTTTGACATTAGGAAACGGAGCTACCCTATTTGTGAACGGAGCAACTAACCCAGCCCAATACGGAACTGTGGGGGGAAGCAATTTTCCCAGATTTGGTGCCTGTAATTTAACTGCCGGAACTGTAAGTTACGGAGCGACGGCTTCCCAGACAATTTATAACCCTACCTATCAAAGTGGGTTTGCAGCGCCTTATGGTAACCTGATCATTGCCAACAGTGGGGGGGCTGTTGCTACAGCGAGCTCAGGCGAGGACCAATTTGGCCATATTCTTGGATTGACGCTGACCGGTAACCTGACCATTAACAGCGGGGCGACTTTTGCGGGCAGCAGCTACTCCCATTCTGTTGCGGGGAACTGGACCAATAACGGAACATTTACGGCCGGGACAAGTACTGTGACCTTTAACGGAGCAGCCCAACAGACAATGGCAGGAGCAACGAACTTTTACAGTCTTACGATGAACAACAGTGCAACGGGCTCTACGGGTGGCCTTAGCCTGAGCAATAACGCAACTGTGACGAATGTTTTGACCCTGACGAGCGGGGAAATTTCTACAGGCTCTTCTATCCTGCTGGTCAGCAATACTGCTGCAACCGGTGTTTCAGGCGGCTCAACGAATTCATTTGTAAACGGGCCGTTGAACTGGGCATTGCCAGCAAACTTGACTAAAAATACTAATATTTACAATTTCCCTATAGGAAGCGGAAGTACTTACCTGCCTTATTCTGCTGACTCTCTTACGACAGGTGCTACAGGGCCTACCCTGCAGGTGCAGGCATTTGCTGCAAGTGCCGGCGGCACGGGCGACGGCATTACGCTTGCTACAACGGGAAGCCTAAGCACTACGGAATACTGGAGCTCTACCTTGTTATCGGGTAGTTACACTAATGCATCTATAAGCCTAACAAGGCAGGCAGCCCTTAATGGTTTGAATGTGATCGGCACGAGCAGCACCAAAACGGGAACCTATACCTCACTTGGCGGAACAGTGAGCGGCACTTCCATTAATAAGTCAAATAATACAAAAGGCAGCACGCCACAATTTTATGTTATGGCAGAGACACCTGTCATTAGTATTTCAAGTGGTTTATCACCTACATCAGAAACAACTACCTACGGTACGGCATCCGCTTTTATGACACTTAGCGTAAGCGGGGCAGCAATGCTTTCGGGTATTACGGTGACGCCGCCTACGGGCTTTGTGGTTTGTTTGACCTCTGGGGGCATTTATGCTTCTTCTGTGGTTGTGGGCGCTGCGGGCACTATAGCAAGTACTCCCGTGTACATTGAACTTTCTGCGGCAGATGCAGCAGGCAGTTATTCAGGCAATATAACTTTATCCGCTACTGGTGCAACTAATGTAACTGCAGCTATTTCAACGAGCACGGTAAATACAGCCACTTTGACAATAAACCCAACACCAGGGCAAAGCAAGGTATATGGAACAAACGACCCTTCAGGTGGTTTTACCTATAGCTATACAGGATTAGTTGCAGGCGACAATATCAGTGGAATGCTTGGGCGTGCTGCAGGAGAAAATGTGAACAGTTACGCCTATAATATCGGAAGCCTGACGGTATCGAATGCCGGCAATTATACGATAAACCTGACGGCAGGCACGTTTGCAATTACCCGAGCTTCCATCACCCCAGACGGCAACCAAAGTAAAGTATATGGAACGAATGACCCTTCGGGTGGTTTTACCTTAAGCAATACGGGATTAGTCAACGGCGTTGCACCTGAGTACTGGAACAGTTCGGGCAACCTTGTTGCAGCAGGAGCTATCAATGATGTACTAAGTGGTAACCTTGGGCGTGCTTCAGGAGAAAATGTAAATACTTATGCCTATAATATTGGAAGCCTGGCTGTATCAAATGCAGGCAATTATACAGTAAATTTGACGGCAAGCACTTTTGCTATAACCCAAGCTTCACTTACCATCACCAGAGGCGTAGGGCAACGCAAAACATACGGAACAAATGACCCGGCAGGAGGGTTCACCTATACCAGTGCAGGAGTAGTTAGCGGCGTTACACCAACGTACTGGAACAGTTCAGGCAGCCTTGTAGCCGATGGAAGCACTATTAATGATGTAGTGAGTGGTCATATGGGGCGTACTGCGGGAGAAAATATACATACTTATAACTATAACATTGGAAGTGTGGCAGCAGGCGACCCTTCTAATTATATAACCACTTTAACTGTCGGCACTTTTACAATTCTTCCGGCTTCACTTGCCATCGTACCAACTACAAGCCAAAGTAAGGTTTATGGAACCAATGACCCATCAGGGGGATTCACTTACAGCAACACTGGATTAGTTAGTGGTGTTACACCAACCTACTGGAACAGTTCGGGCAACCTTGTTGCTGATGGCACCATTACTGATGTAGTAAGCGGCAAACTTGGGCGTGCAGCGGGAGAAAATGTAAATACTTATGCTTATAGCATTGGAAGTGTTGCAGTAGGCGACCCATCCAATTATACGACAGGCTTAACCGCGGGCACATTTGCTATTACAACGGCGACGCTTACTATTGCCCCAACCCCCGGCCAAAGCAAAGTGTACGGAACCAATGACCCTTCAGGTGGTTTTAGTTACAGCAACACAGGATCAGTTAGTGGTGTTACACCAACCTACTGGAACAGTTCGGGCAGCCTTGTTGCTGATGGCACTATTAATGACGTGTTAAGCATAAGCGGTAAGCTCGGGCGAGCTGCGGGAGAGAATGTGAACACTTATGCTTATAATATCGGGAGTGTTACAGTAAGCGGCACATCCAATTATACGACGGGTTTAACGGCGGGAACGTTTTCAATTACCAAAGCTTCACTTGCCATCGCCCCCACAGCAGGTCAAAGCAAGGCTTATGGAACCAACGACCCAACAGGTGGGTTTACATACGGCAATACGGGATTGGTTAGTGGCATTACGCCAACCTACTGGAACAGTTCAGGCAGCCTTGTTGCTGATGGCACCATTACTGACGTGTTAAACGGTAAACTCGGGCGAGCTGCGGGAGAGAGTGTAGGCAGCTATGCTTATAATTTGGGGAGTTTGGCAGCGGGTAGCCCAGCGAATTATACGGCGGGTTTAAATGCAGGCACGTTTGCCATTACAACGGCGACGCTTACTATTACCCCAACTACAAGCCAAAGCAAGGTATATGGAACCAATGACCCATCAGGGGGATTCACTTACAGCAACACTGGATTGGTTAGTGGTGTTACACCAACCTACTGGAACAGTTCGGGCAGCCTTGTTGCTGATGGCACCATTACTGACGTGTTAAACGGTAAACTCGGGCGAGCTGCGGGAGAAAATACAGGCACGTATGCTTATAATTTAGGGAGTGTGGCAGCGGGTAGCCCATCGAATTATACGGCGGGTTTAAATGCAGGCACGTTTGCCATTACAACGGCGACGCTTACTATTACCCCAACTACAAGCCAAAGCAAAGTATATGGAACCAATGACCCATCAGGGGGGTTCACTTACAGCAACACAGGATCAGTTAGTGGTGTTACACCAACCTACTGGAACAGTTCGGGCAGCCTTGTTGCTGATGGCACTATTAATGACGTGTTAAGCATAAGCGGTAAGCTCGGGCGAGCTGCGGGAGAGAATGTGAACACTTATGCTTATAATATCGGGAGTGTTACAGTAAGCGGCACATCCAATTATACAACGGGTTTAACTGCGGGCACATTTGCTATTACAACGGCTACGCTGTCTATCAACCCGACTGCAAGCCAAAGCAAGGTTTATGGAAGCAATGACCCATCAGGGGGATTCACTTACAGCAACACAGGATCAGTTAGTGGTGTTACACCAACCTACTGGAACAGTTCGGGCAGCCTTGTTGCTGATGGCACTATTAATGACGTGTTAAGCATAAGCGGTAAGCTCGGGCGAGCTGCGGGAGAGAATGTGAACACTTATGCTTATAATATCGGGAGTGTTACAGTAAGCGGCACATCCAATTATACGACGGGTTTAACGGCGGGAACGTTTTCAATTACCAAAGCTTCACTTGCCATCGCCCCCACAGCAGGCCAAAGCAAGGCTTATGGAACCAATGACCCAACAGGTGGGTTTACATACGGCAATACAGGATTGGTTAGTGGCATTACGCCAACCTACTGGAACAGTTCAGGCAGCCTTGTTGCTGATGGCAGCGCTATTAATGATGTAGTAAGCGGTAAAGTGGGAAGGGTTGCGGGAGAAAATGTGACCACGTATGCATACAATTTGGGTACCCTGGCAGTATCCGCCCCTTCCAATTATACTACCAGCTTAACTGCGGGCACTTTTGCCATCACCCCTGCTTCACTTACCTTTACCCCTGCTACAGGGAAAAGCAAGGTGTATGGAACAAATGACCCAACAATCGGATTCATTTACAGCAGGACGGGATTAGTTAGCGGTGTTATACCTTTCTACTGGAACAGTTCGGGCAGCTTTGTAGGTGATGGCAGTATTATTAATGATGTAGAAAGCGGTAACCTGGGGCGTGCCCCGGGAGAAAATGCAGGCATGTATGCTTATAATTTAGGGAGTAAGGCAGCATCTGACCCTTCCAATTATACAACAACTGTAACTGCAGCCACGTTTGCCATTACAACGGCTGCGTTTACTATTACCCCAACCGCAGGCCAAAGCAAGGTGTATGGAACAAACGACCCATCAAGCGGTTTTACTTATGGCAGTACGGGATTAGTTAGCGGCGTGGCCCCTACCTACTGGAACAGTTCGGGCAGCCTTGTTGCTGACGGCACCATCAATGATGCACAAAACGGTAAACTTGGACGCACTGCGGGAGAAATTGCGGGGGCTTATGCTTATAATTTGGGGAGTGTGGCAGTTTCGAACCCATCTAATTATACAACAAGTGTAGATCCAGTCACTTTTGCCATTACTGCTGCGACACTTACTATTGCGCCAAAAGCAGGGCAAAGCAAGGTGTTTGGAACAAATGACCCTTCGAGCGGTTTTACTTATGGCAGTACGGGATTAGTTAGCGGCGTGACCCCTACGTACTGGAACAGTTCGGGCAGCCTTGTTGCTGACGGCACCATCAATGATGTACAAAACGGTAAGCTTGGACGCACTGCGGGAGAAATTGCGGGGGCCTATGCCTATAATTTGGGGAATACGGCAGCGGGCGGCCCATCTAATTATACAACAATTTTAATAGCAGGCACGTTTGCTATTACTCAAGCTTCACTTACCATCATTCCAACCACAGGCCAAAGCAAGATATATGGTACGAATGAGCCACCGGGCGGGTTCCTCTATGGCAGCACAGGGTTAGTGACAGGTGTAACACCTACTTACTGGAACAGTTCGGGTAATTTTGTTGGGGACGGCAGTGCTATCAATGATGCTTTTAGCGGCCGACTTGGACGCACAGCAGGAGAAAACGTGGGGGCCTATGAATACAGTTTGGGAGGTTTGTCAGTGGAAGACCCATCTAATTATAAGACTGGTTTTACTGGAGGCTTTTTTGTAATTAATGCTGCCTCACTGACTATTACCGCCAACAATATCACAAAATGTACGGGCGCAACCTATACGTTTACAGGTACAGAGTTCACGACAGCGGGATTAGTGCCGGGCGATTCAGTGAGCAACATAAACAACTTTGTGACTGCAGGAGCAGCAGCTTCTGCAGCAGCAGGAACATACAGTATTACACTAAGTGTAGCAATAGGCATTGGATTACGCAATTATAACATTACTTTCGATACCGGTTCATTAAAGGTAGAAACACTGGCATTAACAATAACACAGGTGAACCCTGACTGTTATAGTGACCCCGGCTCACTATCGGGCTCAGTAACAGGTGGTACAGCACCCTATATGTACACAGTGAACAGCGGGTTGAATTATGACCCTACTGCAATAGTGTTTGGACCAAGCGCTATCCCTCTTTACAGCCCTGTAGCGCCGGGTTATTATGCATATTCAGTCACAGACTCTGCAGGATGTATGGCAATAGCAGCAAGGCTGAGCGTGAACCCGCTGACACAAACAGCGGTACTTCTCGGGGCAGCGCCTGCACCACCAGTTACCCAGGTATGCTATGGAAGTACAAAGACCATTACTACGATACCAATAGGAGGAGCTGCTCCCTACACCTACAGCCTGAACGCCAATGGGGTAAGCGGGCCGTTCGTGGCAAGCGCTAGCAGGTACTTTAATGTGCCGGCAGGTACTTATTACATTACTGTGAAAGACAATATAGGTTGTACGTACACTACCAACACTATCAGCATTACGCAGCCTTCAGCAGGAATTTCCTTTACAACCAGCATTGGCGGGCAGGCATGCGTGACACTAGGAGGAATCACAGTGACAGCTACAGGCGGTTATGGAGGTTATAGCTACTGCGACGGCTACAGCGACGATGGCGTCATCAGTTACCAGCCTGGGAATGTGTTCAGCGGACTGGGATACAATAGCTATACTGTTACAGTAAAAGACCAGGATGGATGTGCTGCTACCCCGGCTGTAGTGAAATTTACGCCACTTACCACTTCTGCTATCATAGCATCGAATAACCCGATATGCCCTGGTGGAAGCACATCAATTAATACGGTACCATCTGGCGGAACGCCCCCTTATTCTTACCGCCTTGACGGCTCGGCTTATGTGCCGAGCAACAGCAGGTATTTTAATGTAACGGCAGGGGAACACTTTATAACGGTGAAGGATAATGTAAGCTGTACCTATACCCCGGCGCCGATAACAATTAACACGGTTAGCTGCACAAGCGGTTTGGCAGCAGGAGGGGCAGAAGAAGTTATGCAGAAGACGGCGCTGCCGCTGATGTTTGCAGCGCACGTATCGCCGAACCCGGCACAGTCAACCTTCCACCTACAGATGCAAAGCAGCAGCAGGGAAGATGTGGAACTGATAGTGACGAATATGCTGGGCGTGAAGGTGTATGAAGGCAAGGGAGGGATAGGCGATGCTTATGAGTTCGGCTCAGGCTTTACTGGCGGTATGTATATATTGCAGGTAAGGCAGGGCAATGAAGTGCATACAGTGAAGCTGGTAAAGGGGAATTGAAAGATCGATAAATGATCAAGTGAAGGCCATTCTGTAAAGAGTGGCCTTTGTTTATGATGGTGATAAGTGATCCATACCGGAATGGTTGAATTAGCATTTTAGAGGGGCATAGTAGTGATGGCTTTGAGTGGGATGAAAGCACAGCACTATGACTTTAGTTTTTATAAGGACAAAGAATTCTTTTTATACTAAATAGTGCTGCAGCAATAAGAATGTTTATTAGTTGGGGGATCGGTGTATTACTGAAAAATTAATAAATAGTAAAACCATGTTAGATATCTTCCTTATTTTTATCCCTTTGACTCAAGATATGATTTTTGTTTTATACTAATTTCCCGGCGCTGTTTGCCATAAACCCCTATAATAAATTTTCATAGACTTGTAAAACTAATTGCATTTCTCTGCAAGGTGAACATTGACGGATGCATCGTTGCTTTGGTTAATTATGACTTCCCTTTAATAAATTGATTCTGATACCATAACATAAACATTGCCAAATGAATACAAACCCAAGCTGCATGACGGCGAGATCATTTAGTATTGCAACCGTAAGAACTGATCGTTTCCTGCCGGATCTTTCTTTTAGAAAAACAAGTAACTATATTTTACGAGGCTGCTTTTCAGCGTTGCTATTTTTACTGTTTAGCGAAGTAGCTACTGCCCAAACGACAGTATCTTTTACGCAACCCGGTACAACAACTTATGTGATCCCGCAGGGGGTAACCTCTATAACCGTGCAGGCATACGGGGGAGGTGGGGCAGGTGGCAGCAATAATGGCGCTCACGGGGATTCATCCGGCTCAGGCGGCGGGGGTGGCGCTTATACGAGCACTACACTTAGTGTAACGGCGGGGGCTACTTATTATGTGACCGTTGGTGCAGGAGGGGTGGCAGCGACAGGTTTGGGAGGATCGGGAGGCAGTTCCTGGATAAATACCAGTAATACTGCCAGCGGCGCGCCTGTTTTAGCAGCAGCGGGTAGCGGCGGGCGGGTATCTACAACAGTGGCTGGGCTGGGTGCACTGGCCAGTGCATGTACGCCCACGGCGGGAGCATCAAGCGGAGCAAACGGGGGAATAGGCTGCGTAAGCACCTTTATAGGATATGGAGGAGGAGGAGGAGGGGGCTCGTCAGCTCCTGTTGCCCTAAACGGAGATGGGCCGGGGTTTGCAGGACAGCCTGGTTATGGCGGGCCAGGGGGATATGGAGCAAATGACATCGAGTACGGGGGAAACGGCGGCTTCGAGACAGGGGGAGAATTATCCAATATTCTTCCCGGAGGCGGGGGTGGGGGTTCTTCTAACGCAGCATATTTAGGGGGTAACGGCGCAGGGGGGAAAGTGACCATTTCATTCGCGACTCCTGTCTGTACTGCGCCAACAGGAGTGGGCGGGACACTGACTTTAACAGCTACAGCGGGACAAATTACGGGGACTTTTACTGCGCCTTCGCCTGCCCCTACCAATTACTTAGTAATAAGGACCACTTCTGCAACAACGCCTACCGCACCGGGGAATGGCATTACTTATGCAGTTCAAACAAACGCATTAGGGGGTTTTATTGTTTCTGATACTACCATGACAGGATTTACAGATGATGGCCTTGCCAGCAATACAAAATACTGGTACTGGATCTATTCCCAAAACAGCACAGAATGTTCGGGCGGCCCATTGTACGCCACGTCTTCACTTAGCAACAGCGCAACCACCCCAACCTGCAGCGCGCGCAGCCTGACCTGGGCAGGTCTTGGTTCTAATTTAGCCCACAGCACCTCACTTGTTTGGGGAACTGCGGCTAACTGGTCAACTACTTCCGCCACTTATACTGCTGCAGCTACCCCACCTGACGGATGCGCTACCGTAACCATACCTATTTCATCAAGCTTTGCTTATACCGCAACCGATTACGCACTTCCTTTGACAGCAAACACTACCATTGCTTCTTTAACAATTACAAGCGCAACCGACAATGGTTTTATGGTTGATGCGGGCACTTTTAACTTAGACATTTTAGGAAATTTTTCTATTTCCTCAGCGGGCACATCCGGTTTTTCAACAGGCCTTACAGGGAATGGCGGTAATATAAGCATTGGTGGTACTGCTACTATTGGAGACGCCAGCGATAGGGGGCTATCTTATATAGGCCCTGACGAAACTGCTATACAGTCGAATGAACTGGGTATTCCGGAAACCTACATTTTTGGAGGAAATGTAACATTTAATGTAAATGGATCTGTGAATTATGATTTTGCTTTGGCCATATTTAACAGCACAAGTGCGCAAAGTGTAAGTACTTTTAATTCAAACAGCTATTTTACTAATATTACGATAGGGTCCGCTTTAACTTTATCGGGTGGAACAGCCGGAGATTGCATTGGCCTTTTTCCTGCCCAGGGCCAGGCAAGTTCAAGTAATTTAACTATCGCACCGGGCGCCTCATTAACCTTGCCAAGCGGTTTTGGCCTTAATGTTGAAGGAGGCAATACTTTGACATTAGGAAAAGGGTCTACCCTATTTGTAAACGGAGCAACTAACCCAGCCCCATACGGCGCTGTGGCAGGAAGCAATTTTCCCGGTTTTTATATCAATAATTTAACCGCCGGCACTGTGAGTTATGGGGCTGCTGCATCCCAAACGGTATATAACCCAGGTATACGAGGGTTTGCGGCGCCATACGGCAACCTGATCATTGCCAATAGCGGTGGGGCTGTTGCTACAGCGAGTTCAGGCGAGGACCAATTTGACAATACGGTTGGATTAACGATAGCTGGTAATTTGACGATCAACAGCGGAGCAAGTTTTGCGGGCGGCAGCTACCTCCATTCTATTGCAGGGAACTGGGCCAATAACGGAACATTTACAGCGGGGACAAGCACGGTGACTTTTAACGGAGCATCCCAGCAGACCCTGGCAGGAGTTACGAGTTTGTATACATCGATTTTCTATGACCTTATTATGAACAACACTGCGACCGGCTCTACGGGTGGCCTTAGCCTGATCAATAACGCAACGGTGACGAATGTTTTGACCCTGACAAGCGGGGAAATTTCTACAGGCAGTTCCACGCTGCTGGTGAGCAATACTGCTGCAACCGCTGTTTCGGGCGGCTCAACGGCTTCATTTGTAAACGGGCCCCTGAACTGGGCACTGCCGGCAAACTTAACTAAAGGCACCAATATCTATACTTTCCCCGTGGGGGCGGGGAGCACGTACCTACCTTATTCAGCGGACTCCCTTACGACAGGGGCTACAGGGCCCACACTGCAGGTGCAGGCATTTGCTGCATCTTCAGGCGGCACGGGTGACGGTACTACGCTTGCCAGCAACGGAAACCTGAGCACCTCGGAATACTGGAACTCGACATTGTTATCAGGCAGCTACACTAATGCATCTATAAGCCTTACAAGGCAAACTGCTGTTTCTCCGTTTAATATAATTGCCAAAAGCAGTTCTAAAACCGGAGCTTATACATCTATTGGCGGCACAGCGAGCGGCACGTCTATTGGTATGTCAAAGAACACAGGAGGAAGCACACAGCAGTTTTATGTTATGGCAGAAGCGCCTGCCATCAGCATTTCAAGCGCTTTATCACCTACATCAGAAACGGCCACCTACGGTACGGCATCTGCTTATATGACACTTAGCGTAAGCGGGGCAGCAATGCTTTCGGGCATTACAGTAACGCCGCCTACGGGCTTTGTGGTTTGTTTAACCAGCGGAGGCACTTATTCCTCTTCTGTAGTGGTGGGTGCTGCGGGCACTATAGCAAGTACTCCCGTGTACATTGAACTTTCTGCGGCAGATGCAGCAGGCACTTATTCAGGCAATATAACTTTATCCGCTACAAGTGCAACTAATGTTACAACTGCTATCTCAACGAGCACGGTAAATAAAGCCACTTTGACGATAAACCCAACCGCAAGCCAAACCAAGGCATATGGAACGAACGACCCTTCGGACGGGTTTACCTATAGCTATACAGGATTAGTTGCAGGCGGCAATATTAGTGGAATGCTTGGGCGTGCTGCAGGAGAAAATGTGCACAGTTACGCCTATAATATTGGAAGCCTGACCGTATCAAATGCCGTCAATTATACGATAAACCTAACAGCAGGAACGTTTGCTATTCTCCCAACTTCACTTATCATCACAAGGGGCTTAGGGCAAAGCAAAACATACGGTGCCAACGACCCTTCAGGAGGGTTTACCTATACCAGTTCAGGATTAGTTAGCGGCGTTACACCAACTTACTGGAACAGTTCGGGCAGCCTTGTTGCTGACGGGAGCGCTATTAATGATGTAGTGAATGGTAAAATGGGGCGCGCTGCGGGAGAAAATGCAGCTACCTATTTTTATAACATTGGGAGCGTGGTAGCAGGCGACCCGTCCAATTATACAACAACGTTTACTGTTGGCACGTTTGCTATTCTTCCAGCTTCACTCACCATTTTCCCAACGGCAGGCCAAAGCAAAGTGTACGGAACAAATGACCCATCAGGCGGGTTTACCTATTCCAGTTCAGGATTGGTTAGCGGGGTCACACCTACGTACTGGAACGGTTCGGGCAACCTTGTTGGTGATGGTACCATCAATGATGTACTAAGTGGAAATCTTTGGCGTGCCGCGGGAGAAAATGTAAACACATATTCTTATAATTTAGGGAATTTAGCGGCATCTACCCCTTCAAATTATACTACCAGCTTAACTGCAGGTACTTTTGCCATCACCCCTGCTTCACTTACCTTCATTCCCACGGCAGGGCGAAGCAAGGTGTACGGAACAAATGACCCATCAGGCGGATTCCCCTACAACAGGACGGGATTAGTTAGCGGTGTTACACCAACATACTGGAACAGTTCAGGCAGCCTTGTAGCTGACGGCAGTGCTATTAATGATGCAGAAAGCGGTAACCTGGGGCGTGCTGCGGGAGAAAATGTAGGCACGTATGCTTATAATTTGGGTAGTAAGTCAGCATCCGACCCTTCCAATTATACAACAAGTATAACTGCAGCCACGTTTGCCATTACTCCGGCGACACTTACTATTACACCAACCACAGGCCAAAGCAAGGTATATGGAACGAACGACCCATCCGGCGGCTTTACCTATGGCAGTGCGGGCTTAATTACTGGTGTTACCCCCACTTACTGGAATAGTTCAGGCAGCTTGGTTGCTGAGAGCAGTGCTATTAATGATGTTTTGAGCGGCCGGCTTGGACGCACAGCAGGAGAAAATGTTGGGACCTATGCTTATAATTTGGGGAGTTTGGCAACGGGTGACCCATCTGATTATACAACAGGTTTCACAGCAGGCAGTTTTGCAATTACTGCTGCTTCTTTAACTATTACCGCAAACAATATTATTAAGTGCAACGGCGCTACCTATAATTTTACAGGAACGGAGTTCACTACAGCCGGCCTGGCTAATGGTGATGGAGTGAGCAGTATAAGCTTAAGCAGTACAGGTGCATCATCTTCAGCAACTCCGGGCTCTTATCCGATAACTATTACCCCGGGTTCCGCAACAGGAACAGGGTTGAATAATTACACTATTAACTATGCCAACGGCACTTTAAAGGTTGAGGCGCTTGTGCTGGCTATGACACAGGTAAACCCTGATTGTTATGGCGATCCCGGGTCCTTGTCAGGCTCAGTAACCGGTGGCACAGTTCCGTACATGTACACCGTGAACACCGGTTTAACTTATAATACAGGAGCGATAGTTTACGGCCCAAGCGCTACCTCGCTTTACAGCCCTGTAGCCCCGGGTTATTATACCTACTCAGTAACGGATAGTGCAGGATGTATGGCAATAGCCGCAAGGCTCAGCGTGAACCCGCTGACGCAAACAGCGGTACTTCTAGGGGCAGCGCCTGCACCACCAGTTACCCAAATATGCTATGGAAGTACAAAGTCCATTACTACCATACCAATAGGAGGAGCTACTCCCTACACCTACAGCCTGAACACAAACGGGGTTAGCGGCCCTTTTGTAGCAAGTGCCAACAGGTATTTTAGTGTGCCTGCGGGAACTTATTATATAACTGTAAAGGACAATATAGGTTGTTCGTACACCAGCAACACAGTAAGCATTGCTCAACCGGCAGCAGCCGTGTCCTTCACAACCAGCATCGGTGGGCAGGCATGTAACACGCTGGCAGGAATAATAGTAACGGCAGCAGGCGGCTATGGCGGCTACACTTACAGCGATGATGGCGGCACAACGTACCAGCCCGTGAATATGTTCAGCAGGTTGTCGTATGGCAGTTATACTGTAGCAGTAAAAGACCAAAACGGATGTGCGGCAACTCCTGCCGTGGTTAAGTTTAGCCCACTGACCTCTTCTCCTATCACAGCATCAAAGAACCCGATCTGTCCCGGTTCAGGCACAACCATTTATACAGTGCCAAACGGCGGAACGGCCCCTTATTCTTACAGTCTTGACGGGTTGTTATATGTACCAGCCAACGGCCGTTACTTTTACGTACCGGGGGGGCAGCATACCATAACGGTTAAGGATAATGTAAGCTGCACTTATGGGCCGCTTTCTATAACAATTGACACCTCTTCGGCCAGTTGCGCACCAACGCTTGCAGGAGGCGGTATAGAAGAATTACAGAAACTTTCGCCATCAGGGGCAATGTTTCAGGCACATGTGATGCCAAACCCTGCTCAAACCACCTTCCACTTACAGTTAGAGAGCAACAGCAGGGAAGAAGTAGAATTAGTTGTGATGAACATGCTTGGTGTGAAAGTATATGAAGGCCGTGGCGGCATAGATGATACTTTTGAGTTTGGAGGGCCCTTTACCAGCGGTATATACATCCTGCAGATAAGGCAGGGGAATACAGTCCATACTGTGAAGCTGGTAAAAGGGAACTAGGGAGAATAAAGAATTAGGAATAATGATTTAAAGGCCATCCTGAAAGGGGTGGCTTTTTTTGCGGCAAACAGACACACAAAGACCGAAGAAGTGTTGATAGCTTCCTGTGCATACCCATCGTTTCACTTTGAAACATTAGCATTTTTGCAGCAACATTCCCCGGCTTTATTATAAATACCCATTTTACACCCCCTTATACTGTACTTATACTGAACTTATACTGAACTTATACTGTAGTTATACTGAACTTATACTGGCTTTCCTTCACGCCACCCTTATGCCACCTCCCTTGTACCTACGGCCCAACGCCGAATTATACACCCTTACTTTGCATCAGGCACTGCGATCTTGTTGTTTGCGCGGTTAATGTCTGCCATTCGCAGGCTTGGGTCTATCTCTATTTGTTTTATGTCCCCAACGGCCCTGCTTAGAAGAAGGGTGTAATCGGGGTCGGTCCATTTCCAGTCGGCGGCTACTGTAAAGGGGATGCTTTTGTTCTCGGATGCTTTTGCGCCGTACATTAAGTCCATAGGTATATTATACATTTCGCTGGAGCCGTCTTTGTAGGTAACCAGCACATCCACCGGCATGGGCATATAGCCGACGCGCTTTAGGGTAAGGGCGGCCTTCCCGTTGGAATCATTGATGTCGCCTAAGGCGTAATCGATGGTTTTGGTGGAGTTTATCCAATATTCTTTGTACCACTGGAGTTCCATGCCGCTTACTTTTTCGGCAACGCGGATAAAGTCGTTGGGGTTGGGATGTTTAAAGCGCCATTCGTTATAATATTCCAGGAAGATCTTATCAAGCACAGAATCGCCTACTATATAACCAAGCTGGGGAAGAAATATGCCGCCTTTGTCATAGACACCAAGCCCATAAGCAAAATTGGTGTTGTAATGGTCGGCATGTGTAGATAGAGGTTCTTCGCGAGGGCTTTTTGCAAGGGCGCGGTAACCTGCGTATATATTGCTGTAAGGAAAGGTTGTATCGCGCCGCGCCCAAGCGAGCGAGCGGGTAGAGGCATAAGTAGTGAAGCCTTCGTCCATCCAGGGATAAAGGCTTTCGTTTGTTCCTAACATTCCCTGGTACCAACTGTGCGTCCATTCGTGGATGGCACCGTCAAGGCCGGGGCCGCGTATCAAGGTTGCCATGGGATATTCCATACCGCCGTCGCCGCCTTGTATGAAAGAATAATTTTTATATGGATAAGGGCCATAGGTCTTTGCCATAAACGGATAACATATAACAGCTGTGTCAAGAAGATGCTGCCATTTGATCATTTCCGAAGGAACATTCTTGAAAACGACGTATAGCAAGGGGCCGTTTTTAATTTGCTGTTTTAGCATAATATAAGTGGGATCAGCAGCCCATACAAAGTCGTGCACATTTTGTGCAGAGAATTTCCAAAGGAGAGTAGGCGAAAAAGGATGAGGCATAGGAGGAAGGTTGCTATAGCCAAAGCCCACTTCGTTTGCGTTTTGGATGGTACCAGTGCCGGCAAGCATATAGGTTTTGTCTATGGTGATGTTTACATCATAATCGCCCCAAACGCCATAAAATTCCCGTGCTATGTATGGATCAGCGTTCCAGCCCTGGTAATCATACTCGGCCATTTTTGGATACCACTGGCTCATGCTGTAGCAAACTCCTTCGGCATTGTCGCGCCCGCTGCGGCGAACCTGCAAAGGTACCTGTGCGCTGAAAGCCATATCAAGGGAGGTTTTAGAATGAGGCAGAATTGGAGTAGATAGTTTTACTTCAAGGATGGTTTCGTGGTAAATGAGTTGCTGGGCTATGCCGTTTATTTTGATAAACTGAACGGAGTCGTAGCCAATTTCATTAGGCTGCAATTTGCTGATACGGTCTTTTATACGAGGATCCCAGTCGTACCTGTTGTTGCCTTTTGCGTCAGTGCCATCTACAATTTTGCCAAGCTCACGGCTGCGCACGTCCATCATGCTGTTTGGCTGGAAGGCGTTCCAATACAAATGAAAGAATATCCTGTTTAAAGTATCGGGAGAATTGTTCCAATAATCAATTTTTTCAGTGGCAGTAAAACGATTTGTCAAAACATTCATGTTTACACCGATCGTGTATTTGATGTGTTGCTGCCAGCGATCCGGTTGAGCATGTGTAGAGTTTACTACACAGAAAAATAAGACATACAGGCTTAACTTTTTCATGAGATAGATCTTGAAGGGGACGAAGGTATTTTAAAAAACAAAGCCTGCAACAGGTTTGAACTGCTACAGGCTTGTTATAATTTTTAATTTAAACGACTTATAAGGTCATTGCATCTTTTGCCAAAGACCCATTGGGGTCGAAGTAAAGATATTTTATCTGTACATCACTTTTTCTAATGTCAACACGGTATTGGGTACCAGCTGGTTTTTGAATTTCTACAGCATTGGTTGTTTTCCAATCAGTGTATTTGCTTTTTCTGAAACCGTCTTTTACACTGGAAGGCAGGTCGTCAAAAGTTGTTGCTTTATCTGTTTCAACCCAGTCGCCAGAGCCTTTGAAATAAGCGTCTGTTTTAGTTCCGTTCAAAACGAAACTTGCTTCAAAAGAAGATAACTTGTGTTTCCAGCTTACCGTTTGAGCATCGGGGTATTTGGCTTTTAAAGCGGTTGTAACGCTTGCAGGTATTTGCGCATTGCAAACAAAAGCAGCGGTAAAAAATGTAAATGCTAAAAGAAACTTTTTCATGAAACTATATTTATTTAAAAAATGGTTACTTACCTTGTATGACTATTACTATTTCTCCCTTCACAGTTTTCTCTTTGAAGTATAAGCAAACATCATGCAAGGTTCCTCTTTTGGTTTCTTCAAACATCTTTGTCAGCTCCCGGCTGACACTGCATTGCCTTTCTGCACCGAAATAGCCAGCAAGCTCTTCAAGCGTTTTCACGAGGCGAACGGGACTTTCATATATTACTATTGTACGGTCGTCTTCAGCAAGTTTTATAAGCCTGGTCTGCCTGCCTTTTTTTAAAGGCAGGAAACCTTCAAAGACAAAGCTGTTGCAGGGGATGCCGCTGTTTACCAATGCGGGGACAAAGGCTGTAGGGCCGGGGAGGCACTCTACTTTAATATCATGTTTGAGGCATTCGCGAACGAGCAAAAAGGCAGGGTCAGAAATGCCGGGTGTGCCTGCGTCTGTTATGAGTGCCATTGTTTTGCCCAGCAATAACAGCTCTGTTAAATGGGTGACAATTTTATGTTCATTATGCTGGTGGTAGGGAGAAAGTTGCTTTTGGATGTTGTAATGGTTGAGCAATTTAGAGGAAGTGCGGGTATCCTCACACAAGATCAGATCTACCTGTTGTAGTATTTCCAAAGCCCGAAGGGTTATATCTTTTAGATTTCCGATAGGTGTTGGGACGAGGTAGAGCATGGGGAGGTAGGAATTAGTGAATGTGCAGATGTGAAGATGCTCATTCGCGCACCAGCACAATTCATGAATTTATAAATTACTTCACCATTTCGATTTCATAAAATTCCATAACGGCGTTGGCAAGTAGTTTTTTGCAGGCATCTTCTGTAAGTTGCTTTGCCTCAACTTCTGAAGCAGCATCTATCTGAAGGGTTATGTGTTTGCCAACACGAACATCTTCCACACCGTGCAATCCTAAATTGTGGAGGCCGCTGAGAACTGCCTTGCCCTGTGGGTCAAGCAAATCTTTAAGGGGCATTATTTTAACCTGGACATTAAAAATCATTTTGGGATCCTTTGGTGAAGAGCAAAGATAAAATTACATAAGCAACAAAAGTTGCAAGAACTGAAAGCCATTGAAAAAGAATGGCAGTGACAATTGCAACTGCAGCAAGAATAATGAACGGGAGCAACTTCTTTACATTGAGTTTTTTGAACTTGAAGGCCATCATGGGCATGGTAGAAACCATTAAATAACTGACTACAAAAATGACCGCATACCAGAACCACTTATTAATGAGCAATTGAATTGTAAAGTTATTGCTGGTGTACCAATAAATGAGTGGGAAAGAAGCGATGAGCAAACCGACAGCAGGAATGGGGACACCTTTGAAGCCGTTTGATGGTTCAGTATCAATATTGAATCTTGCTAGCCTGTAAGCGCCGGCACAGGGAATAATAAAGGCAGGGAGTAGCCATATTGAACTTATGTCGAGGCCGTCGGGTTGCTGGGCATAGCTCATGCGGAGAAATTCATAGACAATGAGCCCCGGGGCTACGCCAAAGCTTACGACATCAGCAAGGGAGTCGAGTTGTTTGCCCATTTCGGAAGTGGCTTTTAGTAGACGGGCCACAAAACCATCGAAGAAATCTATTACTGCTGCGCAGCCAATAAAAACAGAAGCAAGGTAAATTTTTTCAGGAATGATGATATAGTTCTGCCCAGAGTTTTCATCTATTGTATAAATTAAACCTGCTTGTAAGATGCATACAATGGCGAGGCAACCGAAAACAAGATTAAGTAAAGTGAAAATATTTGGGATTTGTTTCATTTACAACAGAGTAAGCTATTTCTTCATCAAAGCTTCAATTTCTTCAACAGTTATTGGAATGTTTTTCATTAAATCAACGTTGCCGTTTTTGGTAAGCCACACATTGTTCTCAATGCGGATGCCCATTTGTTCTTCTTCGATGTAAATACCGGGTTCTACAGTAAGCAACATGCCAGCCTGAAGGGGCCCTGTTTTGGTACCCAGATCGTGTACATCAACGCCGAGGTGATGAGAAATACCGTGATATAGATATTTGCGATAAGCACGATTGTCTTTGTCTTCATTCTTTACATCTTCTTTTTTCAGCAAGCCTATTTTCTGAAAAACTACTGTTGCTTCGTCAGCTACTTTCTCTGTATAGTCAACAAGGGTTATTCCTGGCTTGAGCAAGCCTTTTGCATAATTATGCAGGCGTAAGCAAGCATTATAAACCTCCTTTTGGCGCTTGGTGAATTTGCCGTTTACAGGTATTGTTCGTGTAAGGTCTGCTGCATAGCCCGCATAGTTGGCACCAAAGTCCATTAGTATCAATTCACCGTCTTTGCATTCTTCATTGTTAAAGACATAGTGTAGTGTCCTTGCTCTGTCGCCGCTTGCAATGATGCTGCTGTAAGCTTCGCCTCGGGCGCGGTTGCGCAGGAATTCATGTACTATTTCAGCCTCTATCTCGTACTCCATGACGCCGGGCTTTATAAAACCAAGCAGCCTGCGGAAGGTTTTGTCCGTTATATCCATCGCTACCTGTATCACATCTACTTCAGCTTTTGTTTTAATGGCCCGTAGTTCGCGCAATATTTTTGCACTGCGTTCATATTTATGAAGCGGGTAACGCTGCTTCATTTCCTTTATATAACGATAGTCCCTGGTATCCAGCAAGACGCCCTTACGGTCGTTCTCGTTGGTGTTGAGGTAGATGGTTTCGGCGCTGTGGATCCATGGTTGAAGCAACGCATCGAGGCTATCGAGCCATACTATGGTTTCTATGCCGGAGATATCGGTTGCTTCTTTTGCGCGGAGGCGTTTGCCATCCCACTTTTCTTTGGTTTCATTTGGGCGGATCAATACAAGTACTTCACGGTACTTTGGGTCTACATTGCCTGGATAGAAGATGACCATTGTGTCTTCCTGCTCAATGCCAGTGAGCCAATACAGGTCGCTGTTCTGCTGAAAGCGATATAAGGAGTCGCCGTTGCTGGGCACTTCATCGTTGCTGTTGAAAATGGCAATGCTATCATGCTTCATTTGTTTTACAAAGCGGTTGCGGTTATCTGTAAAGAGCTTGTTGCTGATGGGTAAATGTTTCATTTGTAAGGAATTCGTGTGAGGTGCAAGATACAGGTTTAAGTAAAAACGGAAAAAATAATGGGTTGGCAATCGTTGCTACATATAGCAGGACCGAGTGTGGAATGGCTTAACTATGACTTTACCATGGATGTGGCATGGAGTTATATCAGTATAAGTTCAGTATAACATCAGTATAAGTTCAGTATAACTACGGTATAACTGGGGCAAATTGAGAAAAAGCAGGCAATATATTTCTAAGGGATAGTGTATTGTGATCTTTTAATGCCGCGGCAATTGTTCAATAGAATTCCTATTGTACAAGAGTGCGACGTCACTAAAGCTTAATGGATATTCTTCTGCCGGGCTCAAAAAAATTCCCCATTGTTGTTCTATATTATGCAACTACCGTGTTGCTTAATATGCATCTATAAGCCTTCAAATTCATGGAGTACCTCCATTGAATCTTTTGATGCCAGCTTTGATTCTTTGGCTAGCTGGTTTTTGAGCAAGAGCCGTTTATTAAATAGATCATAGCTATTTATGGCTTCGTTGATGTAGTGGTTCTTAGATAATTTTAGTTTGGACGCAATTTCTTCCGCTTCGTCAAAAATTTTGTCTTCAAGCTTTATGGAAAGCGTTCTCATTGCTACTGTTTTTTATAAAAATTGCGTGCCTTTTGTTGTGTTTAATAAAACCCTTATTCTTCTTCGGTGTCAAACCGGTCCACGGTGTGGATGCCGTTGAGTTGCTTTAATCTTTCTGCGAGTTCATCAAGCTCTTCTTTGTCATGTACAAAGACTTTGATGGTTCCGTTGAAGATGCCTTCGGCGCTTTCGATGGTGAGGGCTGCGATGTTGATCTTTAATTCGCCGCTGATGATGTTGGTGATCTTGTTGATGACACCCACATCGTCCATGCCGATGATCTTTAATCCCGTCAGGAAAGAGATCTCTTTGTTCTTGGCCCATTTGGTTTTTACGATGCGGGGGCCGTAATTGGCCATCATCTGGGTGGCATTTGGACAGTTGGTGCGGTGGATTATGAGGCCTTTGCCTGTGCTTACAAAGCCAAAAACAGCGTCGCCAGGAATGGGGTTGCAGCATTTGGCGAGGGAGTACATGATCTTATCGCTGCTCTCACCAAAGATGATGAGCTCTGAATCTTTTTTGGGGAGTTGCCTGTTCTCAATGTCAGGCTTTATTTCTATGATCTGCTTTACCGGTTTAGGCGGAATAATTTTATCGCCATGGAGGGTAAATTCTTTGAGCTCATGGAGGTCAATTGTTTTTTTAGCAATGTCGTAAAACAGGTCAAGCTGTGAAAACGCCTTGTAAAAGGCAACCAGTTCATCAATGTTATGCTGGTTCATGGCTGCGCCCATGTTTTCTAATTTGCGCTGCACAGTATATTTTCCTTCGTCGGCTATTTTGCGCTTTTCTTCCTTCAGCGAGTCCTTTATTTTGCTTTTTGCTTTGGCGGTTACTACGAAGCTGAGCCAGTCTTCTGAAGGCTTTTGTTTGTTGCTGGTGATGATCTCTACCTGGTCGCCGCTGCTTAGTTTATAGCTTAGCGGAACGAGCTTGTGGTTTAGTTTGGCGCCAATACATTTTGAACCTACAACGGAGTGGATGGCAAAAGCAAAATCGAGGGCGGTGCTGTTGATGGGGAGCATTTTTACATCGCCCTTTGGGGTGTACACATATATTTCTTCTGCGAGGAAGCTGGTTTTAAAATCCTGTAGAAAATCAATGCCGTCCGTGTCCTGGCTTGCGATCACTTCGCGTATCTGTACGAACCATTTGTCGAAACGGTCTTCGTCCCCGCCTGTGGAGGTGTTCCCTTCCTTGTATTTGAAATGGGCAGCGAGGCCCTTTTCTGCGATCTCGTTCATGCGGCGGGTGCGTATCTGTACTTCCACCCATTTGCCCTGGTCGCTCATTACTGTTGTGTGCAGAGCCTCGTAGCCGTTGTTCTTGGGGTTGCTGAGCCAGTCCCGCAGGCGTTCGGGCGAAGGGGAGTATGAATCAGTTACCATGGAATATACTTTCCAGCAGTCTTCTTTTTCCCTTTCGGGAGGGGAATTGAGAATAACGCGGATGGCAAAAAGGTCGTACACTTCTTCAAACTCTACACCCTTATTTTTTATTTTATTCCAGATGGAATGGATGCTTTTTGGCCTGCCATATATTTCAAAGTCGAAGCCTCCTTTTACTAGTTTTTCTTTGATGGGCCTGATAAATTCGTTGATGAACCTGGTTCGTTCGCGCTTGGTTTCTGCAAGCTTTTTAGCAATGTCCCTGTAAGCATCCGGCTCCAGGTATTTCATGGAGAGGTCTTCCAGTTCTGTTTTTATATTGTATAACCCCATGCGGTGGGCGAGAGGGGCATAAACCCAAACGGTTTCGCTCGCGATCTTTAACTGCTTTTCGCGCTTCATGTAATCGAGCGTGCGCATGTTGTGCAAGCGGTCGGCAAGCTTTATAAGGATAACGCGGGGGTCGTCTGTGAGGGTGAGCAATATCTTCTTGAAATTCTCTGCCTGCGCACTGCTTTTGGCGTCTATGACGTTGGAGATCTTTGTAAGGCCGTCTACAATACGGGTGATCTCGCTGCCAAATTCGCGCTCTATGTCTTCGAGGGTTACGTCGGTGTCTTCCACCGTATCGTGCAATAAAGAACAGATGGTGGAGCGCACGCCCAGGCCGATCTCTTCTACACAGATCATTGCCACCGCAAGGGGATGCAGAATATAGGGCTCGCCACTTTTGCGGCGCATGGTTTTGTGAGCTTCGGCGGCCATTTCGAAGGCAGTGCGCACGAGTTCTTTATCACGTGGTTTCAGCTTGGGGCGCAGGCTTCGCAGGAGCGCACGGTACTGCCGCAGGATAAGTTTGCGTTCCTGCTCTTCGTTCAGCGTGTACTTTGGTAATGGTAATTCTGTAATAATTGCCTCTTCTTCTACTTGCTCCATAGATTACGAATTTACGAAGAAATAAGAAAAAAATAAAATGAGATCTGGTTGAAAAGAAATATGCTAAAAAATGAAGAGATGGATAAGCCAGGGCCTAATGAGTTCATGATGAAAGAAACTACTCTGCTTCAAGCAAAAAGAACTGGTATGGCTCAAGCATTAGATATTCATTGTCCTTGCCAACGGTGTGTTTTTTACCCTCCCAATGGTCATGCAGCGAAGCAGGTGCATTGCCCCGCTCCTTAAACACATACCAGGTAAGCAATTGCGGGCTGCTGCTAAAGTTAAATACGCAGAACAACCGCTTACCATTATGCTCCCGCACAAAAGCGATCACATGAATATTATGCGGCGAAAGCCACGTAATATTTTTCAGGTCTGCAACAAAAGGCATTTGTTTCCTGATCTCTATTAGTTTCTGTGTGGAAGAAAAAATGAGTTGCTCAACAGTGCCATCTACTTCAGCTCTTTTGTTTTTCTCCCAGTCAATAACAGGCCGGTGCATCCATCGGCTATCGTAACTTTTACTAACATCATTCAGATAAGAATAATCATTCGTATAACCCATTTCATCGCCATAAAATATCATCGGCACACCGCCAATAAAAAAGCTCATCGCTTGCATCAACAGTATTTTCTTTATTGATCGGTCAATTGCATTTGCATCACCATTTGCAACCGCTTTCTCCAATCCGCAAAGCGATGCCAGTGACCCACTAATGCGTGCATCCTGTGTTTTAGGGTTCACGGAGAACAAGGCCCCGCTTGCCGGAGAACCATTCTCACCTGAGTAATAATGCTTTAAAAACTTACGGTGTTCAAAAGCATTAAAGCCTGCATTCGTTATTAAATGGTCATCATAACCAAGCCCGATATCATCATGGCAGCGCGTGTAAGTGATCCATGAACTGCCATAAGGTTTTTGCAGTATATCATGTTGCCCCGAAAGCATTACCCGCGTATTGCCCGTAGCCAGTGCGTCCCACTGAAGCGCCATCTGTGTTGCGTTATAAGCAAAGTCGCACTCCCTGCCCGTATAGCGGCCCGTACCAAAATACTTCATGATCTCTTTCGGCGCAACAATGGCTTCGCCCAGCAAAGCCATCCCCGGCGCAGCTACCTGCACACATTGCTTTATCAATCGCAAAATAGTATGCGCCTGCGGCAGGTTCTGGCAAGCCGTCCCCAACTGTTTCCAGATAAATGCAGGCGCATCTATGCGCAGAACATCAACGCCCAGGTTCGCATAAAACATAATGGTATCAAGCATTTCAACCAGCACATAAGGATTCGTATAGTTCAGGTCCCATTGGTAACTGTGAAACACAGTCATCACCCATTTATCAAGTTCAGGCACATAAGTAAAATTACCCGGCGCCCCTTCCGGGAACACTTCAGGCATCGTTTGTTCAAACTTATCAGGCATGCTCCTGTCATCATAGAAATAGAAATAATCCTGGTATTTCTTATCGCCCTGCTTCGCCTTTTCAGCCCACTCATGCCTGCGCGAAGTATGGTTCAGCACAATATCGATCATCACGTATATCCCTTGCTCCTCCATTTTTCTCTGTGCAACAACTAGGTCATCCAGTGTTCCAAACCGCGCATCCACCTTGCGAAAATCAGATACAGCATAGCCTCCATCGCTTTCCCCCTGCGGGCTTTCAAACAACGGCATCAGGTGCAAAAAGTTTACGCCAAGCTTTTTAAAGTACCTCATCTTGCTCTCAAGGTTTTTAATGGTGCCGCAAAAACGGTCAACATACAAACTCATCCCGGCTATCTCGTTGCTCAAAAACCAATGCCCCTTTTTTTCCTTTGCCTCATCTTTTTCAACCAATATTTCTCTTCTGTTTTTATAAGCATCGATAACCACCTGCAGCAACGCTTCAAAAGCCTCGCTCCTGTTTGGATGATGTTGATACAGCTCTTTATACAATTCCTCAATTGCTGCCGCGTTCGCTATAAGCCTTGTGCAGAAAGGGTTTCCGCTGCCGCCAACCCCAATACCATTTTCTTGCAGCAGTTCATTAATATGCGTGTGGAGTTTATAATTATACACGAATATGATTTTGTTTATTCAAAGATTTGATTGCTCAGGTGCTTGAACGCTTCCATCGCGCCCATGTATTCGCAAGTGCGCGCCCCTGCTTTGTTGGCGTTAAAAATAACATGCTTCCAGTCTTCAACATCCATTGCATTTATCTCCATCAAGTTCTTATCACTAAGTTGGTACAGCACTGCGCCAACAAACGCGTCGCCCGCGCCGGTAGTATCCACAGGCTTCACAGGAATGCTTGCAACTGTTTCCGTCGCGCTCTTAAACCCAAGCAGCGTACCGTCTTTACCAAGTGTGATAGTAAACACGGCATTTGTTTTTTCTAATAAAATGTTCACTGCATCTGCAAGAGTAGCAGCGCCCGTAATAAGCATCGCCTCTTCATCGCTCACCTTAAAAAAATGGCAGGCCTCTAAAAAATTCCAGCTTTGGTCTATAAATGTCTGTGTATTATTTTGAAACAAAAGATGCCTGTAATTAGGGTCAAAGCTGATAAAGATATTCTTCTGCAAAGCCTTATGCATAAGGCTTTGATACGCCGCCTGCAACGGCCCCGGCAGAAAACCAGTAGCAGAACCAAAATGGATAATAGAGAATTCATCAAGGTCTATCTCCTCTATCTCTGCACGGCTCAGTTGCCCGTCCGCCCCACGGTTAAACACAAAGTCCCGCTCCCCGTCTTCCATCAGCGACACAAACGCGAACGTTGTAAAAAAATTACTATCCTGCAGCATCCATTTCGTACTTACCCCAAACGACTGCATCACCTCGATCAACTGCTTCCCAAACGGGTCGTTACCCACCTTCGCAGCAAGCTCCACATCGCCTCCCAACGCAGCTATAGCCGCCGCCACATTAGTCGGCGCGCCCCCCGTCTTCTTTAAAAAGTTATTGCCCTCGCTCAATGATCTGCCCTTGTCCGTGCAGATCATATCTATAAGGGCTTCACCAATACAAAGAATTTTGAAGCCCTTTATACCAAAAGTGGAATTTGCAGCAACAATATTTTCATTTGCCATATTCAGTGATTGAAATTATTAATGTTCAGTTCATTATTTTTTAGCCTATTTTTCAACTTTAAACTCCATAACAAGGTCATAGCCTAAATATCCTTTTCGAGTACAGAGCCCAATCGTTTTATTCTGTTGCACACTGTCCCAGGTTCGCTTGTTAACTTCAAATCTTTCTACCCCATCACTCAATTTACAATATAAAAAAAATGCTGTCTCTCTTGTACCTACGGTAGCTTTGCGAACAATGATAAAATTCTTGCATGTAATTTGTTGTTCTGCTAATGCACTATTTAAATAACTCCCTAATGAAGGGATGAGAAGAAAAAATCCAATTAGATAACTAAAGTAAACCGTGAATCTGGAATCGCTATCATCAAATACTAAGGGGAAGCGAAACTTTAAAAATATGATAGTGAGTATATAAAGACCAATTCCTAAAAATGCGGCAGTCCAGAAAAAATTTGTCCCGTGGATCATGTTTCCAATTGGGGTATCTTCAATTGCTATTGCGATGATCCCGAACAAAAAATAATATCATTCCGATGTTGGTAATAGCGTCACTATTTTTTTCCCCCGCTTCTTGCGTTACTTTGATTGGGAAAAAATCATCAATAATTAATTGCGATTTAAGGATAAGTGGGATAAGTTGCGAAAGCACAAAGAAAACTCCTGCAACACCAATGAATCTTGCAAGCCCTTTCGGATTGCCAAATAGAATGCAGATGATAATTGCAATTGCAATGTATCCTATTCGTCTTAATAACTCTTTTCTTAAAGGGCTCATTATCAAAAAAATGATTTATTATTAAATTTCTTCGCTCCCCTCAGGTGTACAAACCTCAATGCCCTCCCCCCACCGGCATCACCACATCCTCATCCCTTGCTTTCACAGTCTTTATAAGCATTGTAGCCCCCGATGCAACCAGCAGCAACACTCCCGCAAACGTTATCGCATTAGCAGGATCGCCCCCAAGAAAATGCGTGAACACAAACCCAAACGATAATGTTTGCAATATCATGGGCACCACGATCATCATGTTAATGATACCCATATACACCCCGTACCTTTCCTTAGGGATACTACCCACCACCATTATATAAGGCACACCCATCATGCTCGCCCACGCGATCCCAAACCCTATCATCGGCGCGAACAGGAAATATTTATCTTGTATGGTCGGCAGGATAAACAACGAGATCGCCGCAAGCGCAAGGCAGATCACATGCACATATTTTGCACTTAATTTTTTGGTAAGCCAAACTAAAAAAAATGCCGACAGAAAAGTAATAACATTATAAAATGCATTCACCAATCCTGTCCAGCCAACGGCCTGTGCATACAAGTCCCTGTTAGCGTCAGGTGTAGTATGCCACACCGTTTTAGCAATATTCAGCGCAATATATTGCCAGTAAACAAACATCGCATACCACTGAAATAAATACACCAAAGCCAGTTGCCACAAGGTTTTCGGCATATCTGATATGGCGGAGAATATCTCCTTCAGCGGTTCCAAAAACCCCTTCTTTCTTTCCCTCAACGCTTTCAGTTCTTCATCCGTCGGCGGTATTTCAGGCGTCTTTGACACAGACCACAACACCGAAGTAATAGAGCAAAATGCTCCCACAAAAAAAGACCCGTACACCCAGTAAGGTATACCCGGTTGCCCGTCAGCAGCCTTTGCTTCTCCTGTTATATGCTTCTGAAAAAGGTACAAAGAAATATTCGCCAGCGTGATGCCAAGCCCCGTAAAAAAGCTTTGCGTAAGAAACCCCATCGCCCTTTGCTTCCCCGGCAACTTATCTGCTATAAACGCCCTGTAAGGTTCCATTGCTGTATTGTTCGATGCATCCAAAACCCACAACAATCCGCCCGCCATCCACAGCGTGCTACTGAACGGAAATGCAAACAAACAAAGGCTGCAGCAAATAGCGCCTATTAAGAAAAAAGGCTTTCTCCTGCCATATTTTGGATGCCAGGTCTTATCGCTTAACGCCCCGATTAATGGTTGTATCAGCAACCCCGTCATAGGCCCTGCCAGGTTTAAAATGGGCAACGCTTCCGGCCGGGCATGTAAAAAAGTATAAAGCGGGTTAATAGCAGACTGCTGCAATCCAAAACTGTACTGTATCCCAAAAAACCCAACATTCATGTTGATGATCTGCCAGAAACTAAGTGTAGGTTTTGTAGTGGGCATAAGCAATTTTAATACGATAAAGTAACGGAAAAATACAACGGCAAACTAAAAGAACCTTCTGACTTAATTAATAGCGCATGGAGTTATATTAATTCCTCTGATCAACGATCCTTACAACCTGCCAATAATTCAGGAACCGTTGCTCAATATTACTATTTTTTATCATGAAAAAGCCCTTTTTTCCTCTGCCGCTTCCTTTCGGCAGCCGTGCCACATCCCTGCGTCCTTCCTGCCACCTTCACTAGAGGCCGCTAAATCCATAAGGAGCTCTCCCTCAAGCAGCCACCCCATTTTTAGTTTGACTCCTTTCTGCCATAAGTGCAGCCCATGCAACAAATCATAATAAAATGCATCCAACCCTTTTCAATGATACTTTTGCAGGCAGCATTCATCTATGGCAAAGAAACAAAGGCTCGCAGTCATCACCCTCGTATATTGGTTCCTGCTCTTATATATCATTGCAGCGCTGGTGTGGTGGTTTATTGCCTTAGAGCGACAGAATCAGCAGATGTATCTCTTCCGCATGCAGGAACTAAAGGCTGATGATCCCGCCTATGCCCAAAAAACAGCAGCGCTAAATAACACCAAACACCTTAGATCAGAGGCGTATATCGGCGAAGGCGCCACCTTTCTCCTATTGATCTGCGTAGGCGCTGTCTTTGTCTACCGCGCAACAAGAAAACAAATACTCCTCTCGCGCCAGCAAAACAACTTCATGATGGCCATCACCCATGAACTAAAAACCCCCGTTGCTGTCGCTCAACTCAACCTTGAAACCCTTCAAACAAGAAACTTAGATTCGCAGCAACAGCAAAAACTGATCGCCGGCACCTTAAAAGAAACCAAGCGCCTGGATATGTTAACCAACAATATCCTTGTTGCCTCCCAGCTAGATGCCCATGCGTACAATGTCAGCAAGCAGGAGTTAAACTTCAGCGAACTGGTGAACAATTGTGTGAGAACTTTTGCTGAAAGCTTTACTGAACGAAGCATACTGCCATCTGTCGAAGCTGATATTTTTGTAGAAGGAGAGGGCGTTTTACTCCAAATGCTCATTAATAACGTGGTAGATAATGCAGTGAAATATTCTCCAAAAAGCTCAGTCATAAAAGTGAACCTGCAAAAAGTAAATAGCCATGCAGTATTAAAGGTAATTGATGAAGGGAATGGCATTGCCGATGCTGAAAAGAAGAAAGTATTTGATAAATTCTACCGCAGCGGCAATGAAACAACCCGCACTGCTAAAGGCACAGGGCTTGGCCTGTACCTTTGCAAAAGGATAGCCGCTGACCATAAAGGGAAAATTATAGTGGAAGACAATCACCCTAAGGGCAGCATTTTTATCTTTACAATACAAACGAACCATGATAGCTAAGCAAACAAAAGCTAACATCCTTTTAGTGGAAGACGAAGAAAGCCTTCACAGCACGTTGAAGCTGAACCTCGAAATGGACAATTATGAGGTTACTTCTGCCTTCACAGGCAATGAAGCATTAAAAGCTGTGCAGGAAGAATATTTCGACCTTATTATTATGGATGTAATGCTGCCTGAAATAGATGGCATAAGCGTTACAGAAAGCCTCCGGATACAGCACAACGAAGTGCCTATACTCATGCTTAGCGCCAAAAACACCAGTGCTGACAAGATATTGGGATTAAAAAAAGGAGCAGATGATTACCTTACAAAACCATTTAGTTTAGAAGAGTTAATGATTCGCATAGAAAAACTGATAAGCAAAAATAAAAGGCTATCCGAAAAGGAGTCTATCGGGGATGTCTATGAGTTTCAAGGCAACAAAATTGATTTCAAAGCACTTGAAGCCACCACATGGAACGGGAAAATGATACAACTTAGCCGCAGAGAAACAATGCTTTTAAAACTACTTATCGAAAACAAAAACGAAGTAGTGTCAAGGGAGAAGATCCTACAGATCGTCTGGGGCTACAATGTTTACCCCAACACAAGAACTATCGATAATTTTATCCTTAACTTCCGTAAATACTTTGAAATAGACAGCAGGGATCCAAAACATTTTCATTCAGTGAGGGGAGTAGGCTACAAGTATTCTGACTAAACTTCCAATCGCTTTATAACAGATTCTAATTGGTTATGGAGCGATATTTTTTCTTCACCAGAAACAATTGGGGAGTATAAAGAACGGTCGCAAATTGTATAAATATTTTCTGCATCATTCCTTAAAGCTTCATTCTTTATTTGCTTCTGCAAAGCCGACAGTAATATAGCACTTGTGCCGGAAGAAACATTCAGCTTTTGCTGAAGGGCGAGGTTAAGAATCGATTTTACTTTCATGAAAAACTCTTTGTTATCAGTTATGTTTTGCAACTTATTTAATTCCCAAACAAGATCTGTCTTAACTTTTGGAGCTTCTGTAAGTTTTACCTTCTCCAGGTTTATTATTTCTTCATTCTTCTCTAAAGACACATCTTGTATTCTTGTATTCTTTTTATTTGTAATGATAAACACAAACCCCACAATAAGAGCTATCAGCCCTCCTAACCATAAATATTGGGGATTAGCAATATCTTCTGTTACTATATCTTTAAACTGTTTGCTTTTTGGCAGAGGCGGAGTAATTGTTACAACAATATCCTTAGAATGTATTATTTGATATGTTTGTATGGATGGGTCAAAAAAGGTGAAACTTATTGCAGGTATGGTATCAGTTCCCTCCTTAGTCCCAATAAACGGAATGTTGAAATTCCTACTGCCTGTCATAGGAAAAGAGGTTTTGGCGACATGTTCGCTATCGCTTACGTCAAAATGCTGTAGGTCTTTCGGCCATTGAACCGCAGGCTGCGATACACCGTTGAAATTCCCTTCACCTTCTATTATTATTTGTAAGTTATTGTTTTCGCCCAGCGCAATGCGGCTGCTGTCTGCTTTTGCCGTAATATGGAATGTGCCTATTGCTCCTTGGAAATCAGCAGGTTTATTCTTCTCCGGCAAAGGCATTACGTGTATTATAAGGGAATTGCTTACAGTAGTAGCTGTATAGTTTTGCGTCTTATAAGGGTTATCCGGTGAAGAAAAAGTTACTTCATTATCAATAGAAGCAGTGTCTAATTTTAAATCCCCTTCCTGCAAAGGGATTATTTGTACTTTTCTTATAGTATAAACTTTATAGTCTTTGCCGTTTATATTTTGTATATTTTCATGTTCGTCGGGAGAGGTCATCTCAATTACACTACACCTGCTGAAAGAAGGGCTCTTGTTCATTTTTGCTTGCGCTTGCATAGCAGAAAAGAGTTGGTAGGTAACTAAAACAGGCTCTCCTACAAAACAGGTTGTTTTGCTGGCAACTACTTTTACAAAAATGTTTTTGCGTATTTTTTCACTTGGGTTTTCGCCTGGTTTTAAAATATTATTTTGAGAAAGATCATCTCCCTGTAACATATTGTCAGGAACTACGGGGAACTGAAAAATATTCTGTTGTTGCTGGGCGGAAGCAACATGCTGTTGTGTACTTACCTGGACAGAGGCAGTATTGCATGCTAGTTTTTTCCCATTTGCTGTAACAGTGCTCCCAGGTACAGTCAGACTGCCTGTTTTTTTTGGCGACAGCATATAAACATAACTAATTGTACTCTCCGTTTTGCCGTTCATTGAAATGGATTGCTGAGAATATTCAGGCCCTGAAACCACATTCCAGTCAGTGAAAACAGGCTGCTTAAAATCACTTATGCTGCCTGCATTATCTACAGCGTATTCAACCTGCAATACATCAGCTTTGCCAATTTCCCTATCCTGTATTTTTATGGTAAAAGATAACTGCGCAAAAAGCCAATTGGCAGAAAAAAACAACGGTAGAAAAAATAAGTCTTTATACCCCCGCATATCAACGGCAAATATAAAACGATATCATTTGAGAAGCTTTTTAAAGATGGTTAAGAAAAATACAACTAACAATTATGTCTCATTCCTCAATGCGCTCGTCAACGGCATTGGCAAGTACACGTTCGCTTATTTTACGTAAAGGATTTTGCGGTTTTCTTCAAATGTTGTCCTGTGGCGAATAATATCTATGCACCTGAAAATGGCTGCCAGAAAAGACGATTCATCAGCAATGCCTTTGCCCGCAATATCAAACGCCGTACCATGGTCAGGGCTGGTGCGGACGACAGGCAAACCGGCAGTATAATTGATTCCCTGTCCAACAGATAATGATTTAAAAGGTATCAAGCCCTGGTCATGATACATGGCAAGCACGGCATCATACTTTTCGTAGGAGCCACGGGCAAAAAAAGCATCCGCACTAAAAGTCCCAACGGCAAATAAGTTTTGATGCTTGGCATTCTTGATTGCCGGTTTTATAATGGTTTCTTCTTCATTGCCCACGAGGCCTTCGTCCCCTGCATGTGGATTTAAACCAAGTACGGCGATTTTGGGCTTATCAATACCAAAGTCTTTCTGGAGGCTAAAATGGAGTATCTTTAGTTTACTCAGGATTAATTCCCTTGTAATATTTTTAGCTACTTCGCTTATCGGCACGTGTTCAGTTACCAAACCTATACGCATATTGTCGGCAGTCAGTAGCATTGCAACGTCATTCACATTAAACACAGATCTCAAATATGGTGTATGCCCGCTAAAATTAAAGGCATCGGATTGTATATTTTTTTTATGTATCGGGGCTGTAACCAGTCCCTGGATATGCCCGTCTTTCAGTGCCTGCACCGCCTGCTGCAAAGAATCAGCGCATACTTGCCGCCCGTTTCGTTCAACTGTCCGGGCATAATGGCAACCTCTTCTTCCCAACAGTTTACTATATTAACCTGCTTCACATTCAGCCTGTTTAAGTCCTTAACAGACTGATAAGCAATATTGATATCAGGTAACGCTTTCCTGTAAAAGTTGATCGTTTTGTTGCTTGCAAAGATCACTGGTACGCACATATCAAGAATACGGCTGTCCGCCATGCATTTTATAATAAGCTCAATGCCAATACCATTAATATCTCCTGACGTGAAACCAATAACCGGCCTTTGCAGATCGTTGCTCATCTTTCTTTATTTGCCTGTAAAAATAAGCAATATTGTGGCAATTGGATACAGAGCTACTCAATTCCTATCATACAATCAATTTTACATTTCATCCAACAATGATTGTAAACTATGAAAATATCTATTCTTTTTTAATACTATAATTTAATATAATTCACTGATTTTGTCATTTTGATAAATATATTCCAAAAGAATGACATTTAAAAAACTAACTACTGTAAGTTTTGTTATTAATTTTGCTATTTCTTAAAAAATTATTACTATGCAGTTACAAATAAACGCTTTACCTAAAGAAAGCTTTTTGGCATCGGGCATTATAGGAAGCACAAATATGCATTACCAGCTTTCACCGGAAGAATTAATTGAACAAACGCTTCGTCGCGGCGAAGGTGTACTAAATGATAGAGGTGCCCTCTGCGTGGCAACAGGTAAGTTCACAGGCAGGTGCCCGCAGGATAAATTTATTGTGAAAGATGACATTACTGAACCTACTGTTGACTGGAATAATTTTAACCAGCCCATTGATGAAAAGTATTTCTTTCAGCTCAGGAAGAAGCTTTTACAATATTTAAACTCACAGGAAAATATTTGGGTACGTGATTGCTACGCCTGTGCAGACAACAGCTTCAGGATGAATGTCAGGGTTATAAATGAAAATCCCTGGAGCAACCTTTTCGCCTGCAATATGTTTCTCCGGCCTGATGAACAGGATTTGGAAGATTTGGAACCCGAATGGCATATCATACAAGCCCCTGATTTTAAAGCAGATCCGGTTGAAGATGGTGTACCACACGAAAACTTTGCCATCCTTTCATTTAGACACAAAACTATACTTATTGGTGGTTCGGCTTATACAGGTGAGATGAAAAAAGGTATTTTTAGTGTGCTTAATTATTTATTGCCAAAAGATAATGGGGTGCTCAGCATGCATTGCAGCGCCAATATGGGCAAAAAAGGAGATGTAGCTATTTTCTTTGGTTTAAGCGGCACAGGCAAAACAACATTAAGTGCTGATCCCCAAAGAAAACTGATTGGTGATGATGAACATGGCTGGACAGGCAACAGCGTTTTTAATTTTGAAGGCGGTTGCTATGCAAAATGTATAGACCTAAGAGAAGAAAAAGAACCTGAGATCTATCACGCAGTGCGTCCGGGAGCATTGGTTGAAAACATAGTTTTTTATAAAGGCACAAATAAAATTGATTTCAGCAACAAGTCAATTACAGAAAATACACGCGTAAGCTATCCTTTGCATTTCATCAGCAACGCAATAGAACCGTCTATAGGCGGCATCCCGAAAAATATTTTCTTTTTAACCTGCGACGCCTATGGAGTTTTTCCTCCTTTAAGCAAGCTTACGCCGGAACAGGCAATGTACCAGTTCATCAGCGGCTACACTGCAAAAGTTGCAGGAACCGAAACTGGAATAACAGAACCAAAAGCTACTTTCAGCGCTTGTTTTGGAGCGCCTTTTCTACCCCTTCACCCGGCCTTCTATGCAGAAATGCTTGGTGAAAAAATACGAAAGCACAATGTAAATGTTTGGCTTATAAATACTGGCTGGAGCGGTGGTGCATATGGTGTTGGTGATCGTATGAAACTTTGTTATACACGTGCGATGATAGCCGCCGTGTTAAATAATGAAATGGAAAACTCTCATTATGAAAAACATCCTGTTTTTGGGATGATGATGCCGCTGAGCTGTTCAAATGTTCCTTCTGAAATTTTAAACCCTCGCAATACCTGGGCAAACAAAGATGATTATGATAAAAAAACAGTTATGCTTGCCAAACTATTCCTTAAAAACTTTGAAAAATATGCAGCTGGTGTTTCTGGCGAAATATTAAAAGCCGCGCCGGTCATAGATTAAGGCCTCTTCGATCGATTGCCTCTAACAAGAACTCCATCATTATGATGGAGTTCTTAGCTTTATAGAATAATTATTTATTAGGCCTCCAAAATAATATTGCTTTTCTTTTCTTCCATCATTTCCACACTTCTGTTTATAAAATTCGTAAGGTCTTTCCCTTTTAATAATCCTTGGGAAAGCAGTGCCAGGTCTGCAAGGCTGCGAACTTGCTTTTCCTGTTTGCTACTGTCCCTTTCCTTTAACAGGGTTTGATAAATAGGGTGGTTCCCGTTTACGGTCAAATTAACTTCGTCCGGCATTTGCCCATAAAACGCCATCATGCCATTGTTGCCCATGCCAGACATATCCTTCATCCTGCGCATAAATTCCGGGCGCGTAGCAACAACAGGCGCTGTATTTTGGCTCAACCCTTTTACTTCAACAGTTAGGTGCAGATCAGGCATGGGGAATCCAAATAGTTTTTTTAATTGTTCTGTTTCGTCTTTGCTTAAAATACTTTCATTATTTTCCTGTTTGTCAATGAGATTGTCAACGATATCAGCATCCACCCTTGCAAAATGTACATCATTCCATTTCATCTCCATGGTATTCACAAAAGCCGTATCCACTATCGTTTCCAACTTCACAACAGTGTAGTTTTTTGCCAATGCATCCTGTATATATGCATCCTGCTGAACGGGGTCGCTCGTATATAATACAACCAGTTTGCCTTCTTTGTTTTTCTGAAGTGTTTCAGCAGCCAGCCTGTATTCTTCAAGCGTTAAAAATGTAGAAGGTGTAACCAAAACAACTTCCTTGTCTTCATCTTGCCCTTCTTCTCCGGATAATGGCTGCGGCTCGGGTGCGCTCGCTGCTGCAGCAGCGCTTTCCATTATAAAAAACTTATTCCCTTTTTCAAGGAATTTATCATCGGTCATCATCCCGTATTTCACAAACAAACCAAGGCTTTCCCATTTGCTTTCAAATTGCGCGCGGTCATTCCTGAATATTTCATCCAGTTTATCAGCAACTTTTTTAGTGATATGATTATTGATTTTCTTCACATTCGGGTCGCCCTGCAGGTAGCTGCGGCTTACGTTCAATGGAATATCCGGGCTATCGATCACCCCATGCAGCAACATTAAAAACTCAGGAACAATATCCTTCACCTCATCTGTCACAAACACCTGGTTGCTGTACAACTGTATCTTATCTTTCTGAATTTCGTAGCTCTGTTTTATCTTAGGGAAATACAAAATACCTGTCAGGTTAAAAGGATAATCAACATTCAGATGGATCCAGAAAAGTGGAGTTTCCCCAAAAGGATACAATTCACGATAGAATTTTTCATAGTCTTCCTTGGTTAATTCACTTGGTTTTTTGATCCAGATAGGGTTAGTATTATTAATAGGTTTTTCCTTTTCTTCATCTTCTTTATTTTCATCTTTTTTCTTTTCCTCAGCAACATCGGCAAAGTAGATCGGTATTGGCAGAAACTTGCAGAACTTTGTAAGTATTGATTTTATCCTGTGTGCATCCAAAAATTCCTTGCTGTCTTCGTTTATATGCAAAACGATCTTTGTTCCTCTTTCGTTGTAGTCAACGTTATACAGTTCAAACTCCGGGCTGCCATCGCAACTCCAGTAAACGCCGCCTTCGTCCTTAAAACTTTTCGTATATATCTCTACCTTATCGCTCACCATAAAAGCGCTGTAGAAACCAAGTCCGAAATGCCCTATAATGTTCGCATCCTTATACTTATTCATAAACTCTTCCGCCCCGCTGAATGCCACCTGGTTGATGTATTTATCAACTTCTTCTGAGGTCATCCCAACGCCACGGTCAGTAATGGTCAGCGTTTTTTCTTTCGCGTCAAGCGTCACATCAATACGCAGTTCGCCCAATTCGCCCTTCGCTTCCCCAATGGAAGAAAGCGTTTTCAGCTTTTGCGAAGCGTCAATAGCGTTGCTTATCAACTCTCTTAAGAATATCTCATGGTCGCTGTAAAGAAACTTTTTAATAATAGGAAAAATGTTTTCCGTCGTTACCCTTATCTGTCCTTTTTGCATAAATCGCTGTTTTGTAATGTCAGGTTTTGTAAAAAATGATCAATTCACCGTTTATTTCAGTGAAAACTTATACAGGCAAAGAAAATACCAAACCTTGAAAGGCTGACAGGGTGGCAATTAACCTGCATTATATCTTTTCCATCATGGCAGCTATATTGTTTTATCCTTTATTTTTACAGCAACAAATAATCAATACCATGAAATATCTCTTCATCCTATCTCTCTTCTTTGCAATATCAACACGCGCTCAAACGGTTACACCTGCACAGGCAAAAGACAGCGTGGGAAAAACAGAAACCGTTTGCGGAGCAGTTTTTAACGTTCATGTCGGGGCGAATAATACTTACATCAATTTTGGGGATGCCTACCCTAACCAGTCATTTTCAGTAGCAATAAACAACGACGATGCAGCTAAGTTCTCATACAAATTAGAAGCCTTAGAAAACAAAAAGGTCTGCATTACCGGTTTGCTGAAAATGTATAAGGAAAAGCCTGAAATAATGGTTACTGATGAAAAGCAAATACAAATAAAATAACTGCTTAAGATTTAGCCCGTTCTTGTAGGTCTTAGTATAGTGCACCTTGTATCAGGGATGAAAACAATTCTTCAGAATTACTCCTCTCCATTTCCTAAATCCGTGCAAATCCCCTAATCCGTGAGAACAACTTTCCGCGCCTTCTGCGTTTTCCGCGTGACCACTACACTACAGTTTCCTTTTTCTTCCCCGATGAACTATACAACGCTTCCAACTCCTTAAGGCGTTCCACCTGCACCGGCTTGGGATTAATAAATGTTCTTACTTTTTTTACCAGCGCAAAGGCATCCTCATAAGTTAATCCCGTAGAAATTAAATAAGCAATAGCCATAGTTGGCCCTCTTCCAAGCCCCTGCCTGCAGTGTATATACACTTTGCCGCCATTCTTTATTTCGGCTTGTATAAAATCAATACCTTTTTGCAGGACTTCTAATGGAGGAGCCGTATTGTCTTGAATAGGCAGGTGCAGGTATTTTATGCCTTGGTATCTCGCGTCTTCAAATACAGAATGCATCCTCATATTTACAATGGCCGTAATACCCAACGCTCTCAGTTTATCAAGGCCCACGGCACTGTATTGGCTCCCCAGGAAAAGTGTAGCAGTAAGCTGGCTTCTTTTTAGTCTTGGTATACCTTTAAAAAGCCGGTAAATATTGTCGGATAATTTCTGAAAAAAGATAACTACAATTAAAAAAAGTCTCTTCAATTTTTTAAACATATCATTCCTTGCTTAAAACGGTGTTAATATAGTAAGGGAAGCAGGTACCACTTTTATGTGCAGCTCCTTCGCCGATTGTTCATCATCATCGCAAATAATGGGCTGTTCATGGTACATGGTAACGATAACTTCTTTACATTTCCAATGCTGCACAGCATCTGTTTCTGTTTTAAACAATGTACTTCCAGCCACTTTCAGCATCGCTTCAATACCCGCATCCTGCAACAACAGCACATCCAACAGGCCATCGGTAATACTTATCCCCGGCTGTAAGCTGTAATTGCCAATACCACTGTGCCCGAAATTAGTGATGGTTAAAGATGTGCCGGTCGTTTCTATGGTTTTATTATCTATTACAAGCTTAAATTGTACTTTTTCAGCCTTGCTTATCGTTTGTACCGCAGTTACACCGTAGGCTAACTGCCCTAATTTATCTTTAGCTTCCCTTTTCGTGTTGATGATCATATCCGCCATAATGCCAATATTTATACGCAAAAGAAAAGGTGCATTATTTACAATACCTGTATCGATCTTTTTTATTTCATGCTCCCCGGTAAGCAATGCAAGAGCTTCCTTAGTATCCAGGGGAATGCCCAGGTCTTTGGCCATTACGTTAGCCGTGCCACCGGGAATAATGGCCATCGGCATATTACTCTTTATTAAACATTTTGCCACTTCAGTTACGCAGCCATCCCCTCCATATACAGCTATAAGATCTGTCTTGCTAGCAACTGAACCAACAATATCAGCAATGCTTACATTTTCCTGTATAATGGAAACATCCCATTGTATCCCCGTATCTTTTAAAACGTCATTAATATAATTCAAAACCGCCTCTTCTTTGCTTGACGCCGGGTTGATGATAAAGTGAATATGTGTAGGATTCATTACAAGGCATGATCAAACTAAATACTGTGCCATACTTCCAGAGGCAATGCCAGGCAAAACAGCTCGGCGAAGAATGTTTACCCTTTTGGTAGCCGCAATTAGCTTGCAGAAATACTTAAATTTATAACAAAGATCCGTGCAGATCATCTAAATCCGTGAGAACCCTTTTCCACGACTTCCGCGAGCAACATTTACTCTACCTCATACACCACCGCCTCATAAGCCTTCAGCACCCCATTCCTTGAAGCATGAGCATAATTGTCCAGCAATACCTTTGCTTTCTGCAAATCAACACCAGTCTTTACTGTCTCCACTTTACTCCTGAAGTTCAGCAGCACTAATATCTTCTTCCCGTTCATCTCCCTGGTATAAGCATACACATTAGGGTTATTCTTATCCAGCAATGTATACTTTCCATAAACCAGCACCGGATTGTCCTTTCGTAGTTTTACTATCTTTCTAAAGTAGTTCAAAACAGAACCGCTGTCTTTATCTTCTTCCGCTTCATTTATCGCTGTATAGTTTTTATTCACCTCTATCCACGGCGTTCCCCTCGTAAAACCTGCATTGGCCGTACTGTCCCACTGAAACGGCGTACGTCCGTTATCCCTGCTTGCAAACCCTATCTTTTTCATGAACGCCTTCATATCCCCTCCTGTGCTTTTCACATGTTCATATTCATTCAGAGTAGCCTTATCCCGGTAGTCTTCTATTTTATCAAACCCCGGGTTCGTCATCCCCAGTTCATCACCGTTATAATAATACGGCGTCCCCCGCATCGTAAAAAGAAACGTAGTAAGCATTTCAGAAGACACCTTCCTGAACGCAGGGCTGTCATTCCCAAACCTGCTCACCAACCTTGCCTGGTCATGGTTAGCCAAAAAAACAGCCAGCCAGCCCGCATTCGCAAACGCACTATCCCAACTGCTAAAGATTTTTTTAAACTCCAAAAGGCTATAACCTTCCGGTTTTGCAAGGTCAACGCCATCAAATGCATACGCCATATTCAGTTCCTTGCGGTTGGAGTCCACAAGGTTATGCGCATCCTCAAACGTATTCCCCGCGCCTTCCGCCACACTCATCACATCATATTTGCTCAGTACCTCTTTATTCATCTCCTGCAAATACCCATGCAAATTCCCCTGCATCGCATAGTACTTCGTAAAATCCTTCTCAAACCCCTTCGGAAAACCAGGAAAAGTAGTATCTTTCGCCGCAAACTGGAAGGCATCCAGCCTGAAACCATCGATACCCTTATCCGCCCAAAACTTCATAATATCATATACTTCCTTCCGCACCTTCGGGTTTTCCCAGTTCAGGTCAGGCTGTTTCCGCGAAAAATAATGCAGGTAATAAGCATTCGTAACTGAATCATACATCCACGCATCATGGTTAACATCAAACAGGCTGTAACGGTAAGGCGGCTTTCCGTTCTCCGCATTCCACCAGTGATAATAATCGCGGTAAGGGCTCGTCCTGCGAGCTGCGGCTTTGCTTAAACCATTCATGTTCATCGCTGCTGTGGTTCACTACCAGGTCCATCACCAGTTTAATGCCGCGTTCATGCATGCCCCTTCAGCAACGCATCAAAATCTGCCATCGTGCCAAAATCCTTCATAATGTTGCGGTAGTCGCTCACATCATAACCATTATCATCGTTCGGCGAACTATAGATAGGGTTAAGCCAAACCACATTAACACCCAGGCTTTTGATATAATCCAGCTTGGAAATGATACCCTTCAGGTCGCCAATCCCATCGCCATTATTATCTTTAAAACTGCGCGGATAAATCTGGTACACAACCGCCTCTTTCCACCATCTCCCGCCATCTTTATCACTGCTCGATTGAGAATAACAATAAGACTGCATCAAACCAACCAACACAAAAATGACTACTATTTGAAAAATTGCTTTTTGCATGAATAAATTAATTTATAACTAGTGTTGTTATACTCAACCAAACTATTCTCAGCACTCATTTCTTATGCTTATCCAAGTACTCCTTAAGTGCACAATGGTAAGCGCTCTGTCCCTTCTTAGCCTTCTTCAGGTAAAGCGCCTTTTGTTCTGGGTCATTATTGATACGTCGGGCATATTTCACTGCCTCTGCAAACAGGCTTCTCTTTTCTTTTTGCAGCTCACTTGGTTTCACATTGCTCATGTCAGGGTATTGGCTAACCACCGTCTTGCCCCTGTATTGTTTAAACACCAATTGCTTTCCAATAGCCCCGCTCAACTCTTTAAGTAAAACATTCTTGCTTCTTGCCATCTTCTTTCATCCTTTACAGCAAATCTAAGCCAAAGCAGCAACACCTTATTAGTCATATCTTACTCTTGAGAAGTTAAATTATTTATATAAAAAACACAAATTTGTATAAAAGGGGCATGTTTTTTGAAAGAGTTTACTAACAATAAGTTAAGGTGGGAAAATACGGGCTGTAGGTTATATTTCAGGATTTTTTTTCTCCCCTTTATATATTGACTTTATATTTCTAACCATTTCCGTTCTGCAAAATTAATAATAACTCTAAAAATAATTTGCCTATGGTAAGTCTCAAACCACCCTTCTGCTTAATTCTCAGTTCATTATTTCTTTTTTTGAAAAAACAATTAAAACCACTTTTTTATTAATTAAAACTTTACAAACATGAAAAAGACTTTATTATCTTTTCTCACAGGAACAGTTCTGCTGATAGCTACAGCAGTGTCTGCTCAAAACGTAGCCATTAACGCTACCGGCGCCACTGCAGACCCAAGCGCCATGCTCGATGTAAATGCTACTAATGCAGGTTTACTTGCGCCTCGCGTAACACTTGCTTCTTTAACGGATGCCACTACCATTGTCAACCCTGCAACAAGCTTATTGGTTTATAATACTGGTGGTGCGGTACCTGCCGGCTTTTATTATAATTCAGGCACGCCAGGGGTCGCCTTCGTGGAGTATATTTTCTACAGGAGCCAATTACTGGGCTTCACTTGACGGCATAAACATTTACAACACCAATACCGGGGAAGTAAATATTGGGGCTAATACCACCACTACAAACGGAATGCAGAATATATATGGGAGCGTTCCGGGCATATATGGTGTCACCTATTATCAAACTCCTGTCACAGGTGCAGGTACAGGGGTTGGTTTTGCGATAGGGGAGGACAATTTTAGCAATAGTACTGTTGACCTCTTAAATTTTAGCAACGGGCCCATTGACTTTTATACAAATTCGGTTCCGGCAGCCACAATAGCCGCAAATGGCAATGTTGGCATTGGCATGCTCACCCCCGTTGCAAAAACTGAAATATCTTCTTTTGGCCCCACCAACAACCTTTATACCATTGCTTCGGGATATAACATCGTTACCGGCTTAGCCACACGCGAAAGCGATTCTGCATCCGGCTATGAACAAGCAGGCATATATTCCTATTCTGATGGTAGCACGGTGGAAAATGAAAGTGTTTTTGGAGAGGCGGGATCAACCGGTCTTGCCAATTTTGGTGTTTTTGGAAGGCTTTCTTTTGCGCCTGTAAGCGGATCTTATTTCAATAGTGCTGTTTTGGGATATGATGTAGTGGATTCACTTAATACCTACGCAGGTTATTTTAACGGCAAAGTATTTACACAAGGCAATAATACCATCTATGGCAGCAGCCCGGCCATTATACCTTCCACTACATGGATTGGTTTTGACGCTTCTACTTATAGTTCAAACACAAGCGCTGATGATAGTGTTTCTACTACAGGTTTGTTTGGTTATGCAAGCGGAGGTGCCGGTCCCTTCAATTCCGGCGTTGTAGGTATTGGGGGCAGCACAGGATCTTATCACGCAGGCGTACTCGCTTTAGCGGGTGATGGGCCTGACGGATCAAATTTTGGTTTATTTGCCCAGGCGAATCTTAACCCCGATGATTATGCAGCTTATCTTCTTGGGAACGTGCTTGCATATGGTAATACAACTACCTACGGCAGCAGCCCGGCAATTACGCCTTCTGCCTCTTTTATTGGATTTGATGCTGCCACTTACAGTTCAAACACATCAACTGACGATACTGTTTCAGAAGTCGGGGTGTTGGGTTATACAAATGGAGGCACCTCTACATTTGGTGCAGGTGTTGTTGGCATTGGCGGGTCAACAAATAGCTTTAACGTGGGCCTGATAGGTTTGGCAGACGATGGCCCTGCAGGAAGTAATTTTGCCCTTTTTGCTGAAGCGGACAACGCCAGCGATTACGCAGGTTATTTTAATGGAAATGTATACATGAGTGGCACTTTAAGTGCTGGCGGCACAAAGAATTTTGAAATAGACCATCCTTTAGACCCCGCAAATAAAATACTCCGCCACGCTGCAATGGAAAGCAATGAAGTGCTTGATCAGTACAGTGGTAATATTACTACTGACGGCACAGGATATGCAACTGTTCAATTGCCTGCTTATTTTGAATCTATTACTAAAGATTTCCGTTACCAGTTAACTGTAATGGGCACTTTTGCACAGGCAATTGTTAAACAGAAAGTAAGCGGCAACCAGTTTGTTATTCAAACCAACCAGCCCAATGTAGAAGTAAGCTGGCAGGTTACCGGCGTTCGCAACGATAAACAAATGCAGGCGCATCCTTTCGTGTCTGAGGAAGCAAAAACAGCAAGGCAGGCAGGCAAATATTTTCAACCTGAATTGTATGGCCAGCCAGCCAGTGCAGGAATTGTCTATATGCCAAAGTCAACCGGCAAAACTACAGCCGCACGCCGCCCGGTGCCTTCTCTGAAAGCCCTTGCAGGTGCAGCAACACATACACCTGCGGTTCATACACTCCCTGCTTCCTTAAAAGGCAGTGCAGGTTCAATGGCGGGTGGTCTTAAGAAACCTGTAGCAAGCAAGAATGTAGCCCCTGTTTATCCTCCAAATAGTTTGGCAGGTCAGGCAAAGGCAAAAGCAGCCAACACAACATCACCAAAAAAGTAACCTCACATTAAATTAAATAACATGAAAAAGAAAACAGGTATAATACTGCTTGTTGCCATGTTGCTGCCTCCCCTGCTGTATGCGCAGGCGCAGATAGTTTTTAATGGAGGCATGATGGTGATAAGCAATGGCGCAACGGTAGTGGTGGCCAACCCGGCAGCCAACGCCATCACACGCACCGCTTCAGGCGGGGGCATTGTGAGCGAAGGCACGGAAAACAACCTCGTCTGGGATATTGGCACAACGGCAGCTTCTTACACCGTGCCCTTTTTAGCATCAGATGGCAGCTACATTCCCGTTTCGTTCACCACGTCCGGCGCAAGCGGGAGCGGTTTTTTTCAGCTAAGCACTTATGCAGGCCCCAACTGGCAAAACAGCGCTTATCTACCGCCCACAGTAACCAACGTAAACCACAACGGCGTGGATAATTCTGCTTATGTGGTTGACCGGTTCTGGCAGGTTAATGCTAATGGATACAGCACCAACCCATCGCTCAGCAACCTTTCGTTCACTTATCGCCCCATCGAGTACACCGAAAGTGGCAACACCATCACAGAAGCCAACATGCAGGCGCAGCGTTGGAACAGCACCGCTGACCAATGGGGAGATTTTGGCCCCGTAGGCGTTGACAACACATCAACACACATGGTAACTGTCGCATCAGTAGATGGCGGCGATCTGTACCCCTGGTGGACACTCGTTGACAATGCTTCCATTCTGCCGGTAACGCTCGTAAGCTTCTCAGCCCAGGCGTTAACCAGCACCGTAGTAAGCCTCAAATGGATAACCGCCAACGAAGTAAACGCCAATTACTTCACCATACAGAAAACGCAGGACTTCAGGGATATTGTCGCCCTCGGCAATGTACTTGCCTCAGGCAACAGCAGCGTACAGCGCAACTATTCCCTCGTTGACCAAGATCCGTTTTCAGGAGTATCCTTCTACCGTTTAAAAATAACCGGCAAAGACGGCACGGTTTCCTATTCACAGTGGCAGCAGGTAAGCTTTACGGGCAGGCCAACCATACAGGTTTATCCTAACCCCGCCACGGATTATATAAACATTTCAGGCGTAAATATTACTTCCGGCTCCACCACCCCCAAAGCGGTCCTTTCAGACATCAGCGGCAGGGTAATGAGGCAGGCAGTATTAAGCGGCCAGCCAACACAGCTATCCTTAACAGGCTTAGCCCACGGCACTTATATCCTCAGGGTAATAAACGCCGACGGCACAGCCCAGTCATTCAAGATAATAAAACAATAGAGTGATATAAATAATGAATGATAAGTGATGATAATGCTTTAAGCATCAAAAAGCCTCCCCACATCGGGGAGGCTTTTTTAGTTCTATATAACCTAACCTGAGTTCGGATAAAGATATTGTGCTCATAATGCCATAGGTATCATATATTTACAGAAAAAAATCTACCTTCTGGTTCGCCCACATAAATACCTATGCCCAAAAAGGTATATAATTAGCGTGCTTTTTTGAATTGCTTTCTGGATCTGAAGATTTTATTAGACCAATTTCAATCGTGTCTGCAATGATCCGTGATGCCATGGGATAATTAGGCTCTGAAATATTGAAACGTTTTCTTACTGATTGATTATTGGTGATCAGATTACTTACATACTGTAGGCAGCAATGTTGGTAACATGCTCTTGTGCGGTCTTCTTTATCCATTTTTGATAATGGTCGGTGTGCATACATAGTAACCCTTGTATAATCTTCTCCTCTCACAAATTTTGGAGCAGGTAATTGATACACTTCAATAGCCTCGATCGCCCTGTCAACGCCGCTGCCTCTTTCTTCACATATATTTAATCTTCTTAGCATGGAAGCAATAATTTCATTTCTTGATTTTGGTGCAGTATCAATAAACCTGTTTGTATCTACTAACGGCACACCGGGATTTGTTATCTCAATTCTGTCTTTAAATATTTCTATCATTACTCCTGTCCCTGTTATACTAAGATCCTGATGTATCAGGGCATTTGCAACAAATTCTCGTATTGCTTTTTCAGGGTACATTTTAACCTGTTGCCTCAATGCACTTTCTATTATCTCATTTGTTGGTAATTGGTCGGTGATATGTCTTATTAGCCCTTCAAATCCTGACGCATAGCCTTTAACTCCTATTTGTTCCTTAATAGCTCTTATTTTATTTATCCCATCATAAACAATAACCCGTACCGCTTTTCTTCTCAGCCCTTTAAATTGACTAATATCTCTTGAAAAAAGTATCCCGCCTAAATTGGTAATGCTGTATCTGCCCTCGTTATTCAGCTTCACAAATTCTTCATTGGCGAGTACATGAAGTATTGAAATTTTGTTTTCTGGCAGGTTTTTATTAGATAAACGGAAGTACGCGTCATGATCAAGCAACTTTAAAACTTCGTCCGCATCAATATCATTGATTGCTGTTTGTTCCTCAAAACTTAAGTTTTGCGATTGCGCGATTAGTGTTTTCACTTCCTGTTGTGACATCTTTACTGTTTGACCTGCCGACCTTTTATATGTCTCAAAAATATTTGCCCCCCTTAAATGAACAGGCTTATAAATGCTTTCTTCAATATAGATTACTAGAATTATTTTATTTTGATAAGTAACAACAGAATGGTGTATAGTTACAGGCTGTGCTAAATTATTTCTTGCAATGTTTCCCAACTTCTGCAACACATTATCTACTTCTGCTTTAGTAAGGCTATTAATTGTTCCATCATTATTAATACCAAACGCCATAAAGCCACCCCCCGGCAAATGAGAGAATGCAGAAAGGTGTTGGGCAAGTCTTTCGCTTTTATCTGAAAGGTTACTTTTCCAGTCTATTTCATTTAATTCACTGGCTAAGGGCGTAATACTTCTATCTAACAATGCCAGAGCCCTGTTTTCCCATGTTTTCATATTCCAGTTACATAACCGTTACATAACAATTCTATTAAATATCAATCAGTTGCATACTAAATATCCTTTTTTTGCGATATTAAGTTACATAGCTGTTACACTAAGCGACGCACAAAACATCTATATTTTCTTACTTTTTTTCTTCTCCTTCACAAACAACCCCGCCGTGTATTTATCATAAATCTCAAATAAATACTCTATTCTTTTTGTTTCATTAATAAAAGGCTGCGAACGGTAGCACACATCAACAGCCTTATCCACCTGCTGGTGTGCTTTACGCATTATTGTTCTCCCTACCAACAAATATATCGTTTTGTAAACTTTTTTAAAGTAAAACCCAAAATAGTTGTTATGTAAACTGTAGAAAGTTTTAGTGAATGCAACAAGAGCGAAGTCAAATAGTTACTCATGTTTATTGATAAATTGCCCATTTTCAATATAAGCTAATGTTGCCATTTCTTTCTTTCTTGTATTATCTAAATAAGTTATCCGTAAACACAATCCATTTGTATTTTGAGGAATTCTTTCCTTTATTATTTGGTCTGCTTCAACATGTGTCCCTTCAATTGCTTCTCTATAGTCAGCGTTTAAATCTAAATTTTGTAATGAAGGCAAAATATTAATCCTATTTAATTTAGATAAATTATCAAAATGAACTTTCCCAACTGATTCTATCTTGATATTATATGCGTCAAACTTTGAATTGTTGTACAAGGTTATTGTATATGTCCAATTTAGCTCCCAGAATATTATTGGTAAATCTTCTCCGATAATAATGGGTTGCTTGTTTTTCGGGCTAAATCCACGATTCCACCTGCCTCCATGCGTCCAAATAATATCAGCTTCAATTAAAGGTAAATTAGCAAAGCCATCCACTTTGACGTTAGTACATTGCAAATGCTTTGATAATTCTGCTTCGGTACTATTTTTCCATTCATGTAAAAGTTCAACAGAAAACTTTGCTGGGTCTTTGTCAATAAGGGCTGCACAGTTACTACAAAGCCAAATTCCATTGTCAATATGAATTCGTTGCTCGTCTGTAAAGTCTGAGTCGAACCTTGGGCCATTTGGAGAAGCGGCTGTTATATGAGCTGCGATTCCAATAATAGTAGCTTTTTCTGCATCTTCATTTGGTCCAATTGTATATCTTCTACACTCAGGATTTGAGCATAGAAATCCAACTCTCTTGCCTAAAATATCTATTGTGCGTTTAGTAAAATCGTCTCGGTTCTTTGACATAGTAGTAAATCTTTGCGCTTGGATGGAACGTTAAAGATTTTGCAATGAACTAGAAATAAGCAAACCCAAACGAATGCATGCTATTCCATCTTTAAAAAGCTTCATTTTTACCACCACAAAGATTGATTAAATGAATGAATGCTTTTTTGCAACGAGCTTCTAAATCCGTATCATAAGTAATTCCTAAAAGTACTTCCCCTGATGAATAGGAAGTAAAATCCTTAGGTCCTTGATTCTGTTGCGTTATACATTTTCCGCTGCTACATGTTGCATAAAAATAAATATTACCATCTATTGTTTTAGTTCTAACAGAGTTGGGGCTTATAATTCTTTAAGTCAGGTAAAATGACTTTTAGGGAATATTCGTAACTTTGAATAGAAAAGCTGCCGTCTTGTTTTATTTTTAAAAACCTTGTATATTGTTCGCTCTCTGTACTTATAATTGGACTATTTTCAAATTTTGAGTTTAGCCAATCTATAGTTTCCATTTTCGTCTGCCCGTATGTTGAAAGATTGCAGACAACTATAAGCAATAGAATTAGTCTTTTCATATTTTATTAGTTGAATTAGCATAGCGCAAAGCACAAAGATTTATGTTATTAGACGCTTTGCCAAATATTATTTTCTTATTGAAAATTCACATTTATACCCTTCCCACAAAAAATGCCGCATCCTTCTCGTCATTCTGCGGCATTAAACAAAGCTTTATAAAACCCAAATACACATCTAATTAACAACATTCAGATCTGGTATTCTTTTAGTTTAAAATTTCTAAAACACTTACTATGTCAAAAAACACAGGAATGACCGCACAGGACGAGAAAGCTGGCAAAACTGCCAAGCTCCCTCCCGAAAAAGCTAAGGCTGTTAATAAAGTACTGGCTGATGAAAAAAATGCCCCTCCACCCACTAAAACAGTAGCAGCAGTAGACAATGCCCGCAACAAGAAAAAGAATGAAACTACGGGCACATTACTCACCCACAAGCCAATATAACAACAACCAGGGAAACTAAAAGCAACATATCTGCATCCTAAGCTTCAGATATGTGGCTTTTTCTTTTAAAATGCAGGCAAGCAACTATCCCGAACCAACAAGTTACATACTATTTGTTTATAGTTATTTCCTCTGTCGGTGGGTGTTTCACCCACCAGCCATAAAGCCATCCCTGATAAAAAATTATAATAAAACATTCTGTGTATTATTTAAAACTGCTGACAGGCTTACTTCTTCCTGCCTCATAGAGGCAAAATATCAATAGCTATGCTATTCCACCAAACGCAATAAAGCTCCATCGGAGCGATATACCATTAAGCATCTGCCTCATGGCCTATGCCTGCTCCTCATTAAACCCGCAATAACATCCTTTTCGATCCAGCCCATTCCCATCAACCTGCAACTATATGTTACTCATTTCCAAAGAGCGTTTCAACACTTTATAACATTCAGATCTGGCATTCTTTTACTTTAAAATTTCCAAAACACATACCATGTCAAAAAACACAGGAATGACCGCACAGGACGAGAAAGCTGGCAAAACTGCCAAGCCCCCTCCCGAAAAATCTAAGGCTGTTAATAAGCTACTGGCCGATGAAAAAATGCCCCTCCACCCACTAAAACAGTAGCAGTAATAGACAATGCCCGCAAAAAGAAAAAGAATGAAACTGAGGCCACATTACTCACCCACAAGCCAGAATAACAACAACCGGGGAAACTAAAAGCAACATATCTGCATCCTAAGGTTCAGATATGTTGCTTTTTCTTTTAAAATCCAGGCAAGCAACCATCCAAAACCAACAAGTTAAATACTATAGGTTTATAATTAGTTACCGTCTTCTTTTTATATAAACCATTCTTACTCCATGCCACCTTCATGGCAATTCCATTGTGAACCCATGGTAATGCCATTATACCCTGCGTTGTACCTCCGTCTATCCCTCGTTCATCCTTCGTCTTTTGTGCCTGTATTACTAGGAAATATCTAACTGTATCTGGAGGAAAAATTAGCAACTGATTGGTCATAGCAAATGTAAAGGTTTATTCCGTTTCTCTGCTGTGTAAAGCGCTATTATCTTTGCCCAAATTCCGCTACATGCAAAGAGATACTTTAGTATTTGATATCATCCGTAAAGAACTGGAGCGCCAGCGCCACGGCATAGAGTTAATAGCCTCTGAAAACTTCACCAGCCTCCAGGTCATGCAGGCAATGGGCAGCGTTATGACCAATAAATACGCCGAAGGCTACCCCGGCAAGCGCTACTACGCCGGCTGCGAACTGGTAGACCAAACCGAACAATTAGCCATTGACCGTCTCAAACAGGTCTTTAATATAGATTATGCCAATGTGCAGCCACATAGTGGTGCACAGGCAAATGCTGCCGTAGCCCTGGCAGTATTACAGCCGGGAGATAATATTTTAGGGCTTGATTTAAGCATGGGTGGTCACCTGACCCATGGCTCGCCTGTCAACTACAGCGGCAAACTATACCATGCCCACTTCTATGGCGTCACCCGCGAAGAAGGAACAGTGGACTACGACATGCTGGATGCAAAAGCCCGCGAGGTAAAGCCCAAACTTATCATCTGTGGCGCCAGTGCCTACAGTCGTGACTGGGACTATGCGCGCATCCGCAAAGTAGCAGACGAAGTTGGCGCTCTCGTAATGGCTGATATTGCCCATCCAGCCGGCCTCATTGCCAAAGGATTATTGAATGATCCGTTCGACCATTGCCAGTTTGTTACCTCTACAACCCATAAAACCCTTCGTGGCCCCCGCGGCGGCATCATAATGATGCGCAAAGATTTTGAGAACCCATTCGGCCTGAAGGATGTAAAAGGTAACATCCGCATGATGAGCAACCTGCTCGATATGGCTGTTTTCCCTGGCACACAGGGTGGTCCGCTTGAACACATAATCGCGGCAAAAGCTATCGCCTTTGGCGAAATATTGACAGATGAATTTACTGATTATGCGCACCAGATCATTAAAAATGCGCAGGCTTTTGCTAAGGCATTGGTTGACAAAGAATATAAGATCATTAGTGGAGGAACTGACAATCATTTAATGCTTATAGACCTGCGCAACAAAAACATCAGCGGCAAAAAAGCAGAGCAGGCTTTGGTTGCTGCGGACATCACGCTTAATAAAAACATGGTTCCTTTTGATGATAAAAGCGCTTTTGTCACTTCAGGCATACGCATCGGCACCCCGGCCATAACCACCCGCGGCATGAAAGAAGAACACATCCCTTTTGTCGTTGACGCGCTTGACAAAGCGCTTATGAATGCGAATGATGCTTCCATACTCGCCAAAGTAAAGAATGAGGTAAATGAATTTATGAAGCAGTTTGTATTATATCCGGAATTAGGTTAAACTTTATCGGGTATTACTTTACATAAAGCTGCGATTGATTTCCCTGCGATCCATCCGCTCGTCCATGCATGCTGAAAATTAAAGCCGCCAGTGATGCCATCCACGTCCATCACTTCTCCTGCAAAAAACAAGCAGGGTTGGAGTTTGCTTTGCATTGTATTGGCATCAATTTCTGAAAGATTAATGCCACCACAGGTTACAAACTCTTCTTTAAATGTCGTTTTGCCGTTCACTTCAAAGGCTTGCGCCGTAAGGTTTAGAATAAGCCTGTTTTGTTGTTTGGAGGTTAGTTCTGCCCAACGCCTTTCTGCATTTATTTCACTGTGTTCTAGTAGGTACTGCCACAAACGGTTTGGCAACCCAAAAGGGTTTTTAGTATTTATTTTTTGTGAAGAAAGCTTACTGCGTAATAAAATCCATTCTTCCCTCAAACTTTGTTCATTATATTGTGGTAACCAGTTAATAATGGCTGTAAACATATATTTCTTTTCTGCCAATAATTTTGCCCCATACGCCGATATGCGGAGTATTGCAGGCCCACTCATTCCCCAATGGGTTATAAGCAGCGGTGCTTCTTCGGCCAGTTTTGTCTGGGCAATTTTCGCCAATGCTTTTTCTACACTTACTCCCATTAATTGAGTGACAGGATTGCCGGGTATATTAAAAGTAAAGAGTGATGGAACAGGTTCTGCAATAGTATGCCCGGTTTGTTTCAGCCAGTCAAACTGTACCGTTTTAGGGAAACCACCGCAGGCGATGCACAGAAAATCAGACGACAGATCTTTGTTGACAGAGGACAGCAATGTAAAAGAACCTGGCGCTGCTTCAATTTCATTGATGCCGCAGTTCAATATTATTTCAACGCCATATTTATCTGCTTCGCGCAGCAGGCAATCAATAATCGTTTGAGAGGAATTGCTTACCGGGAACATTCTTCCATCGGCTTCTGTTTTTAGTTTCACACCCTTTTCTTCAAACCATTGAATAGTATCTTTTGTATTGAACCAATGAAATGATTTCTTAAGAAAGTTTTGCCCGCGGGGATATTTTTTTACCAACTCATCTATTTCAAAACAAGCATGGGTGACATTACACCGCCCGCCTCCGCTGACTTTTACTTTTGATAATAACTTATTGGATTTTTCAACGATTATAACTTTCAATGAGGGATTTAATCGCGCAGCATTTACAGCACAGAAGAAACCTGCTGCCCCACCACCAATAACAATTAATGTCTGTCGCATAAAAGCCCCTTAGGAGTTGGGAGCATAGTATTTCGTATTCAAATTGGGGTTTGCTTTTTCTGCTGCTTCGATAATAGTGTAATCAGATAATATCAATGCTTTGCCGCGCTTTACGCAAACATCATGTTCGAAATGAACGGAAGGCTTGCCATCACGTGTGCGTACTGTCCAATCGTCATCTTCAGTGAAGACTTCTTTTTTGCCCATGTTTATCATTGGTTCTATAGCCAGAACATAATTTTCTTTTAGTTTGGGGCCGGTGCCGCGTTTGCCATAATTAGGAACCTGCGGGTCTTCGTGCAGGCTTCTGCCCAAGCCGTGGCCAACGAGTTCACGCACGACGCCGTAGCCATGTTTTTTTTCTGTATGCTCCTGTATAGCAAAGGCAATATCGCCAACACGGTTCCCGGCGGTGGCCTTTTCAATTCCTTTGTATAAGGATTCTTTGGTTACGCGAACTAATTGAAGCACTTCATCGCTGGCTTCACCTAAAACGAAAGTATAGGCATGATCGCCATGCCAACCATTTAATATTACTCCCATATCTATTGAAATAATATCTCCTTCTTTTAAAGGGATATTATTTGGAAAGCCGTGCACAACCACATCATTCACTGAAGCGCAGATGTTGTGGGGATAACCTTTATAATTTAAAAAGGAAGGAATGGCCTTATGGTCACGTACAAAGTTGGCGCAAAGCCTGTCGATCTCAAGGGTGGTCATGCCGGGTTTTAATACTTTGGCGACCTCAGTAAGTGTTTTGCTGACAAGGGTGGCGCTTTGTTTCATTAACGCAATTTCTGCCTCAGATTTGTAGAAAATCATTTTATGAATGATGGATTATGAATGATAAATGGTGACTGATTAGTTATGAATGATGGATAAAATTACGGAGTTACTGAATAGGATTTTGCTTATTCGACCTTTTATGCCAATAATTCATTTCTAAACGTCAACTTGTCTGGAATCGGCATCGACTTGACTGGAATCGGTATCGACGCTCTTTTTCTAATCATCAACAGTTCATTCGTGGTTGTAAATGGTTTCGTTATTAAAAAAGAAACCTGCCAGAAATTAATCCAACAGGCAGTTTTATAAAATCTTGCAAAATTCTTTTTATAACCCCAAATCTTTCTTTTTATCCAAAATCAATTTTTTTATAAGCCTAAAACTAAATGTTTGCGGGAATTGACTGCCTGCCCTGTATGCGGCCGCCTTTCATTAAACCATCGTATTGGCGCATTAATAAATGGGTTTCTATTTGCTGAAGTGTATCAAGAATTACACCTACCATGATGAGCAATGAAGTGCCTCCGAAGAACATGCTGAAAGCTTGGGTAACGCCAAGCATTTGCGCAAATCCGGGCAGGATACCGATGAGGGCGAGGAATACGGCACCGGGTAGCGTGATCTTATCCATGATTGCTCCGATATAATCTGCAGTAGGCTGACCGGGTTTTACGCCGGGGATGAACCCATTGTTGCGTTTAAGGTCTTCGCTCATTTGCTTTGGATTAAATATCAAAGCGGTGTATAAAAAGGTGAACGCGATAACCATGACGCCATAAATGAGCATGTACCAAGGGTTGCTGTGATCGCTGAATATTTTTACGATGCCCCCTTTTGTGGTGTCGGTGAGACTGGTGAAGGAAATAAGGGTGGGCAGAAACATGATGGCCTGCGCGAAGATGATGGGCATAACGCCGGCGCTGTTTACCTTGAGCGGAAGGAACTGGCGGGCCCCGCCAAACTGCCTGTTGCCTACGATCTGCTTGGCATAATTTACGGGCACTTTTCTTACACCCTGCACGAGAACGATAAGGCTCATGATAACGGCTACAAAAAGGGCTATTTCCATTAAGAATATCAATAAACCACCGCCGCCTTTTGCCTGTTTTGCGATGAACTCATTCCAAAAGGCTTGCGGGAAACGGCCAAGAATACCGATCATGATAATGATAGATGTGCCGTTGCCGAGGCCTTTATCCTGAATTTTTTCGCCAAGCCACATTACAAACAGAGTGCCTGCAGAGAGGATGATGATAGTGGAAAGGAAAAAATATTTTGCATAACCCGGGATGATGGCTTCGGCATAACCGGGGCTGCGTAAATAAGCGATATATGCTGCGGCCTGGAAAGCGGTAACTATTACAGTGAGGTAACGGGTCCACTGGTTGATTTTTTTTCTGCCGCTTTCGCCTTCTTTCTGCACTTTTTGCATTTGCGGAACGAGGATGGTCATCAATTGCATGAAGATGGAGGCTGAGATGTAGGGCATAACGCCTAACGCAAAAATGGATGCGCGGGTGAAAGCGCCGCCTGCAAATGTGTCGAACAAACTGAGCAGCCCGTTCTGGCTTGTGTTGGAAGCGACCGACCTGGCGAGGACATTGGCATCGATGCCGGGGAGAACGATCTGGGCGCCGAAACGGTAAACGAGGATGAAGAGAAGGGTCACGGTTATTTTATTGCGCAACTCTTCAATGCCCCATATATTTTTTATACTTTGAATTAATTTTTTCACGACTTGAGGTTATAAATGTGACAGGCTCTTAACCAAGACGCATCCTGTGATGCGAACGGCAAATATCGTAAAATTACTTTACAATTTCAATCGTTCCGCCAGCCGCTTCGATAAGGGATTTGGCTTTTTCACTGATGGCGTTTACTTTAAAAGCAAATTTAGCTTTCAGTTCACCATTGCCCAATACTTTTACTTTATCTGTGCGCCCTATCAAACCATTGATATAAAGATTCTCCACACTGAATTCGGGGAAACTGTATTTTTCATTCAACTGGTCTATTTGCCCAAGATTAAATACTTTATATTCAATACGGTTTATGTTTTTGAAACCGCGTTTGGGTATCCTTCTCTGGATGGGCATCTGGCCGCCTTCATGAGCATTTTTTCTTTGATAACCGGCGCGGCTTTGGCTACCCTTATTACCCTGTGTTGAAGTGCCGCCCTTGCCTGATGCTTCACCACGACCGAGACGTTTCTGTTTGTGTACGGAGCCTTCAGCAGGTGTTAAATTGTGCAGTTTCATTGTATATATGATTTTTAACTCAACGGGGAAATCGCCCCTCGCTTAAATAATTATTTTACTTCTTCGACCTTCACCAAATGGCTCACTTTGTTCACCATACCCAGGATCTGCGGTGTAGCTTCTACTTCTTTAGAAGCATGGGGATTGTTTAAACCTAAAGCTTGTAAAGTAAGTTTTTGGCGCTCTGACCTGTCAATGCCGCTTTTCGTTTGTGTAATTTTAATCTTAGCCATTAACTTATTTTTATCCGTTAAATACTCTTTTTAGATTCAGGTTGCGTGTTCTTGATATTTCGAGAGGCTCTCGCAAAGTAACCAATGCTTTGATGGTTGCTTTAACCACGTTATGAGGATTAGCAGAACCAAGGCTTTTAGCCAACACGTCTGTAATTCCTGCACTTTCCAGCACAGCACGCATACTGCCTCCTGCAATTACACCAGTACCATGGGCAGCTGGTTTTATCAATACTTTTGCTGCACCTTCTTTACAAAACTGGTCATGTGGGATTGTGCCATGCATTATGGGTACTTTCACCAAATTCTTTTTTGCATCTTCAATGCCTTTGGCGATTGCTTCCTGCACTTCTTTGGCTTTTCCCAGACCGTGGCCCACCACGCCATTTTCATTGCCAACCACCACCAATGCTGAAAAACTAAAAGTTCGGCCGCCTTTGGTAGTTTTCACCACACGGTTGATGGATACTACTTTTTCTTTAAGCTCCACTTCACCACCAGGCTTTACTTTATGTACGTTTACTGTAGACATTTAACGATTTATGATTTGTTGATCAATGATTAAAACTCTAAGCCGCCTTCTCTTGCGCCTTCTGCAACTGCTTTCACACGGCCATGATATAAATAACCGCTACGGTCGAACACTACGTTTTTTATTCCAAGTTCAGAAGCCTTGCGGGCAAGGGCTGCTCCTGCTAATTTTGATTTCTCGGTTTTATTTACCTTTTGAGCTACAATATCTTTTTCCTTTGTAGATGAAGCAACGATCGTTTTACCATTTTCATCATCAATTAACTGCACATACATTTCTGTATTGCTGCGAAATACAGACAATCTTGGCTTTTCAGTTACACCTGCAACTCTTTTACGAATGCGGTAACGTATCTTTTGCCTTCTTACAACTTTAGTGTTCATGATCTATAAATTATATTTTATTTACCGGCGGCTTTACCTGCTTTGCGGCGGATAAATTCACCAACATATTTCACACCCTTTCCTTTGTAAGGTTCAGGTTTGCGCAAGCCACGTATTTTAGCAGCAACCTGACCAAGTAATTGTTTATCGCTTCCTTCGAGAATGATCATTGGGTTTTTACCTTTCTCAGTTAAAGTAGCAACTTTTAATTCTTTCGGCACTTCAAAAATAATGTTGTGGGAAAAGCCCAATGAAAGATCCAAAACATTACCCGTATTTGCTGCTTTATAACCTACCCCTACAAGTTCAAGATCCTTCTTATACCCGTCAGTAACACCTTTCACAAGGTTTGAGAGTAAGGCGCGGTACAAACCATGCATGGCACGGTGGCGTATTTGATCTGTAGGACGGGTAAGGTTTATTTGACTATCAGTTACCTCGATCACAATATCCCTGTCAATTGCCTGTTTCAATTCGCCCTTTGGGCCTTTTACAGTAACCACATTATCCTTCCCTACGTTAACTGTAACGCCTTTTGGAAGAGTAACCGGTTGTTTGCCTATACGTGACATAGTCGATTTGTTATTCTATTAATTTTTTAAGAAATATAGCAAAGCACCTCACCACCTACCTTCTCTGCTTTTGCTTGTTTATCGGTCATCACACCTTTTGAGGTGCTTACAATTGCCACACCCAATCCGTTGATCACTCTTTTAAACTCAGCAGGTTTTGCATATTGGCGCAAACCCGGGCGGCTAACTCTTTCCAATGAACGGATTGCAGGCTGCTTTGTAGAAGGATCATACTTCAAAGCGATTTTTATAACGCCTTGTTTATTATCATCCTCAAATTTGTATTTCAGTATATATCCCTGGTCGTACAAAATTTCAGTGATCTTTTTCTTCAAATTTGATGCAGGGATCTCCACCAGCCTGTGGCCAGCCATTTGTGCATTGCGCACTCTTGTAAGATAATCTGCTATAGGATCAGTTACCATATAAATTAATAATTGAAAATTAAAAATTAAAAACTACCAGCTTGCTTTTTTAACGCCTGGTATCTTCCCATCCAATGCCATATCACGGAAAGTGATTCTCGAAAGCCCAAAATACCGGATATAACCACGCGGGCGCCCAGTGATCTGACAACGGTTTTTTAAACGTACCGGAGAAGCGTTCCGCGGCAATTGGTCCAGTCCTGCATAGTCGCCTGCTTTTTTCAAAGCCTTGCGTTTTTCAGCATACTTTGCCACCATTGCTTCGCGTTTTGCCTGCCTGGCTATGATTGATTTTTTTGCCATAAACTATTTTAATTATTATCTTTTTTAGCATTTTTAAAGGGCATTCCCAACTCTTTCAACAATTCATACGCCTCTTCATTATTCTTTGCAGAAGTCACAAAAGTTATATCCATACCCGTAATTTTATTCACCTTGTCAATATCAATTTCAGGGAAAATGATCTGCTCTGTAATTCCTAACGTATAATTGCCACGGCCATCAAATGCTTTTTCATTAATTCCTTTAAAATCACGAACGCGGGGCAATGCAACTGAAACCAACCTGTCTAAAAACTCAAACATTCTTTCGCCGCGAAGCGTAACCCGCGCACCAATAGGCATTCCTTTACGCAGTTTAAAGTTTGAAATATCTTTTTTACTCATGGTGGAAACTGCTTTCTGCCCTGTGATCTTGCTCAGTTCCTCCACAGAAATTTCAACTATCTTTTTATCTGCAACAGCGCCATTAACACCACGGTTTACACAGATCTTTTCAAGTTTAGGTGCCTGCATCACATTTTTGTAACCAAACTTCTTCATCAAAGCCGGTATTACGTCTGTTTTATACTTAGCGGCTAATCTCGGAGTATATTTTTTTTCTGTATGCATTATTTAATTACCTCCCCGGATTTTTTTGATACACGAACTAATTTACCTTCTACCCTTGTACGTTTTATTTTAGTAGGCGCACTTGTTTTTTTGTCCCACAACATTACATTGCTGATATGTATGGGGGCTTCTTTTTTCACGATACCGCCCTTAGTGTTTTGCGCACTTGGCTTGGTATGTTTGGTAATGATATTTGCGCCTTCAACAACTACACGGCCTTTGTCAACAATAACGTGCAAAACAGTGCGTGGCTTTTTAAGGTCCTTATCATCACCTGAGATAATAACCACCGAATCACCTTTTTTGATATTATATTTCGGTTTAAATCTGTTATTCATTGCTATTTTGTCTTTGAACTTTTAGCTATTAGCTATCAGCTTGTTTCTTATTTATTATTTTTATAGCCCATTGCTTTAAAGTACTTCAGGCGCCAACGAAATGATCTTCATATACCCCTTATCGCGTAATTCTCTCGCCACCGGCCCAAAAATACGTGTACCTCTTGGCTCATCTGATGCATTCAGTAACACCACAGCGTTGTCATCAAAACGAATGTAAGAACCATCTTTACGGCGTAATTTATTTTTAGTACGAACGATAACCGCTTTTGAAACAGTTCCTTTTTTCACGCCGCCTGCAGGTAATGCGTCTTTTACAGTAACTACAATTTTATCACCGATTTTTGCATAATCCTGTCCGCTGTTTCCCAATACACGGATGCAAAGCACTTCTTTGGCACCGCTATTATCCGCTACATTTAATCTGCTTTCCTGCTGTATCATTTTACTTAAACTTTGAGCTTTCAGCTTTTAACTGTCAGCATTGATATTATCCTATAAGCTCAACTGATAGCTCATAGCTAACAGCTGACAGCTCATTACTATTTCGCTTTTTCTACTACTTCCACCAGCCTCCAGCGCTTTGTTTTGCTGAGCGGGCGGGTTTCCATGATCTTTACCACATCTCCGGGAACACACTCATTTTTTTCATCATGCGCATGGAATTTCGTAGTTTTCTTTACGAACTTTCCATAGATAGGGTGTTTTACTTTTCTTTCAACAGCAACTGTAATGGTCTTGGCCATTTTGTTGCTGCTAACAACACCAATTCTTGTTTTACGCAAATTTCTTTCAACCATTGTTTCTATTTTTTAGCATTACGCTTGTAATGTCCTTTTTTTCAATTCAGTTTTGATACGCGCAATATCTTTTCTCAGGTTAGGGATGCTCATTGGATTTTCCAAAGGAGAGATCGCATGTGCAAACTCCAGCTTTTTCAAACGCACCTGGTCTTCCCTTATGCGTGCATTCAGATCTTGTACATTCAGATCATGCAGGCTTTTATTAAAACTCAAAGTATTCTTAGCCATTATTCATCAATTAATTTAATTCTGTAGATCTCTTCTTACCACAAACTTCGTTTTGATAGGAAGTTTTTGCGATGCCAATCCCATTGCTTCTTTTGCAGTGGCTTCTGAAACACCATCACACTCAAATAAAATACGCCCTGGTTCTATTACTGCTGCCCAATATTCAGGGTTACCTTTACCCTTACCCATCCTCACTTCAGCAGGCTTTTTGGTAATTGGTTTATCAGGAAAAATACGTATCCAAACATTCCCTTCACGCTTCATAGAACGTGTCAGTGCCTGGCGTGCAGCTTCCAGTTGCCGGTTCGTTAACCAGATTGGTTCTACTGCTTTCAAGGCATAAGAACCAAAAGAGATGCTAAATCCTCTTTTTGCCACATTCCTGATACGGCCTTTTTGCGCCTTCCTATGCTTTGTTCTTTTCGGCTGTAACATATATTAATTTGACAATGCTTTTTTTATAATTATCTTCTTCCTCCACCTCCACCACCTCTTCTATCTCCGCCGCCGCCACCGCCACTTCTTCTGTCTCCACCACCACCTCCTCTTCTGTCATCTCTTCTGTCGTGCCTGTCATCATCCCTTCTTTCTCTCCTGTCGCTCAGGTCGCTCTTGCCGCCAACAAAGTTCGGGTTCAGTTCACGTTTTCCTAAAACCTCTCCTTTACAGATCCAAACCTTTATACCTATTTTGCCATAAACGGTTTGGGCAAAAACACTCGCATAGTCGATATCCATACGGAAAGTATGCAATGGCACACGCCCTTGTTTAAATTCTTCACTGCGTGCAATTTCAGAACCACCCAAACGGCCACTCAATTTCACTTTGATACCTTCTGCACCCATGCGAAGCGTCGAAGCAATTGACATTTTAGTAGCACGTTTAAAGTTGATACGGTTTTCTATTTGCCTGGCAATAGTATCACCAACAATATTTGCATCCAATTCAGGGCGGCGTATTTCTAATATATTTATCTGCACATCATCCTTTCCTGTAAGCTTTTTCAATTCTTCTTTTATACGGTCAACTTCTCCACCACCTTTACCTATAATGATACCTGGCTTGGAAGTATGTATGGTAATGATCAGTTTCCCTAAAGTACGCTCAATAACAATTCTTGCAATACCGCCTTTGCTGATACGGGCCATAAGATAAGTTCTTATTTTATGGTCTTCAATCAGTTTGGAGGCATAATCTTTTTTACTTCCAAACCAGTTGCTTTCCCATCCGCGGATGATGCCTAACCTGTTACCAATTGGATTTGCTTTTTGACCCATATAATGGTTTAAATAGGTTTTTTATTTGTTTGAGTATCTACAATAATTGTTACATGATTGCTGCGTTTCCTTATCCTGTATCCACGTCCTTGTGGTGCCGGGCGCATACGCCTTAAAGTACGGCCTCCATCAACAAAAACAGATTTAACTACAAGGCTTGCATCTGCTGCACTTTGTCCTTCATTTTTCTGTTCCCAGTTGTTGATTGCACTTTTAAGCAACTTCGCCAAAGGAACGGCATTGTGTTGTGGATGATGTTCCAGCACTGCCAAAGCTTTTTCTACTTCAGCTCCGCGTATCACATCAGCCAACAGTCGCATTTTGCGCGGGCCGGTTGGATAATTATTTAATTTAGCTACTGCTTCCATTTCTTTATTTTGTTAACGCTGACTATCTTATTGTTTGCTTCCTGAATGTCCTTTAAAATTTCTCGTAGGAGCAAATTCGCCTAACTTATGCCCTACCATAAACTCGGTCACATAAACCGGGATAAACTTATTGCCGTTATGCACAGCAAACGTATGTCCCACAAAATCAGGGGTAATGGTAGAGCGTCTGCTCCAGGTCTTCACAACTGACTTTTTGTTTTTGCCTTCATTGATTGAAAGGATTCTTGTCTCCAGTTTCGCATCAACGTAAGGACCTTTTTTAATCGAACGACCCATATTAATGAGTTAATTTAAATTTTAATTATTTAGCCAGCTTTTTGCCATTCTTTCTCTGGATGATCAGCTTGTCACTGCCTTTTCCTTTTGTACGGGTCTTAAGGCCTCTTGAATACTGCCCGTTCCTTGAACGTGGCTGTCCGCCGCTTGCCTTGCCTTCACCACCACCCATCGGATGATCAACAGGGTTCATTGCAACGCCACGGTTACGTGGGCGAATACCCTTCCACCTGTTCACTCCTGCTTTACCTGCTGTTTCAAGGCTATGGTCACTATTTGAAACCACGCCAACAGTAGCATAGCAGTTGATCAATATCTTTCTCAATTCACCGCTTGGCATTTTCAAAACAGCATATTTGTCTTCCTTATTCGAAAGCTGTGCAGATGAACCGGCACTTCTTGCCAACTTGCCACCCTGACCAGGCTGCATTTCAATGTTATGAATGATCGTACCCAACGGCATATTCTTCATTTGCAATGCATTCCCAACTTCAGGTGCTATATTATCACCTGACATGATAGCCGCCCCTACTTGCAAACCTTGTGGAGCAATGATATATCTTTTCTCTCCGTCAGTATACTGTACCAACGCAATAAAAGCTGTGCGGTTAGGGTCATATTCAATAGAAACAACCTTAGCCTCCATATTCTTTTTGTCACGCTTGAAATCAATGATACGGTAATGTGTTTTGTTTCCACCACCACGGTAACGTGTTGAACGGCGCCCCTGCACATTACGACCGCCATTATTGCTTTGCGCTTCCAGCAAACTCTTTTCAGGTTCGTTGGTAGTAATTTCAGCATAAGCATTCCCGATTCTCCATCGGGTGCCTGCGGTCATCGGTTTATATTTTTTTAATGGCATTGTTTATTAACTTTTTGCAGAATTTTCAGCTCTGCATGCTATAGTTTATATTAAATATTTGCGTACAGGTTTATTGTTTCCCCTTCAGCCACTGTCACCATTGCCTTCTTATAGGATGGTTTCCCACCTTTAATAAAACCTGACTTTGTAAAACGTGTCTTATTCTTTCCCGGAACGACTACAGTATTCACATCAGTTACCGCAACACCATACATCTCTTCCACCGCTTTTTTTATCTCAAGCTTATTAGCTTTCTTATTCACACGAAAAGCATAACGGCGCAATTTTTCCTGCTGGTTATTTGCTTTTTCTGTAAGTATCGGTTTTACTAAAATATCTGTCGGTTTCATAACTAATTTAATGTCTGGTTATTCTATGCGGTCGCTTTTTCGTCTTCACTAAAGATCTTTGCTGCGTTTTCGGTCATCACAACAACATCAGCATTCAGCACATCATACGTATTAATATCCGCAAGCAGCGTAGTGCCCACTGAATATAAATTGCGCATGCTCAAATACAGGTTGTCGTTATATTCCGGCATCACGAACAAAGTCTTTTTGCCTTCAATATTCAGGCTCTTCAAAACATCAACAAACTGTTTTGTTTTAGGCGTTTCAAACTTCATATCCTCCACTATCACAATTGCATTATCTTTTGCTTTGTATGAAAGTGCGCTCACCTTAGCAAGGTCTTTCACTTTCTTATTCAGCTTAAAATCATAGCTATGTGGCTTTGGCCCGAATATCGTACCACCACCTTTATACAGTGGGTTACGGATATTCCCTTTACGTGCACCGCCTGTACCTTTTTGTTTGTGCAGCTTGCGGCTTGCCCCTTTCACCTCAGCACGGGTTTTCACCTTGTGCGTGCCTTGGCGTTGTGCAGCCTGGTATTGCTTCACAGCAAGATAAATAACGTGGTCATTAGGCTCTGCACCAAATATCTCGTCAGGCAGTTCAACACTTCTGCCGGTTTTTTGTCCTTTTATATCTAAAACTTCTGCTTGCATTTTCTTCAATTAATTTATTTCTGGATAAAAACGATAGAGCCGTTATGGCCTGGAACCGCACCGCTTATTAATATATAGTTTTTATCCGGGAATATTTTCAACACTTGCAAACCTTTCAGCTTTACCCTGTCATTCCCCATACGGCCTGCCATCCTCATTCCTTTCATAACACGGCTTGCGTCAGATGAGTTACCAATTGAACCCGGTGCACGCTGGCGGTCATGTTGCCCGTGGGATGCCTCGCCAACACCATGAAATCCATGGCGTTTTACAACACCCTGGAAGCCTTTGCCCTTAGTAGTACCTATTACTTCAACTTTATCGCCTTCAGCGAAAATGTCAACAGTAACAGTTTCCCCTATATTTTTAGTGAGAGAATAATCCCTGAATTCTTTTACAACTTTTTTTGCCGGAGTGCTGGCTTTTGAGAAGTGGTTAGTTTCTGATTTGTTGGTGTGTTTTTCTTTTTTGTCGCCGAAGCCCAATTGTACCGCAGTATAGCCGTCGGTATCTTTTGTTTTCACCTGCGTAACCACACATGGGCCCGCTTCAATGATGGTACAGGCAGTTTGCTTGCCATCCGTACCAAAGATGCTGGTCATCCCTATTTTTTTTCCAATAATTCCTTTCATCTTTTGCGGTTTGCGCCCCGCAGGTCAAAGGACATCACGCTGATGAAGCGTAATTCTATCCATGTTTGCCGCCGACCTTTTCCTTTGTTCGCACCTTAAGCGCGATCGGAAGTACCGGTAGTAAACAAACCTCGAAGGGCCTGTTTATATGTCACACCACGATTTTTACTCGTGATTAATTTTCATTTCAGAGCTGCTTTTTCAGTTACGATTGGCAGGTGATTATTGTAAGAACTTCTTATCCTTTATCCCTTCTTAAGGGGTTAGGGTCATGCTTTAATTTCCACTTCCACACCTGATGGCAGGTCAAGTTTGCTCAGTGCATCAACAGTTCTGGAAGAAGAAGTATAAATATCCAGCAGGCGTTTGTGAGTAGCCAACTGGAACTGTTCACGGCTTTTTTTGTTCACGTGCGGCGAACGCAGTACAGTAAATATCTTTCTGTGAGTAGGCAGGGGTATCGGGCCTGTAACCACGGCGCCTGTGCTACGCACTGTTTTCACGATCTTTTCAGCAGATTTATCCACCAAATTGTGATCGTAAGATTGTAATTTTATTCTGATTCGCTGAGACATATTCAATACCCAATTTTCATATTGGGAGCGCAAAGGTAATGGGTTGCAACCAAACACCCAATATTTTTTTAATTATTTTTCAAATTCCCTTTGCTAAGCACATTTAAAAAGACTGGCTGTTAAGCTATCTCATACCAAACCCCTACAACAGGGGCGATAATAATCTGCATAACTTTTCCGGTAATTGCTTAAACTGAGTACGTTTTTTCCATGTTATAGGATTTATTTGCACAGCATCCTTTACATCATCATAAAATGCATCTCTCAGTTGTTGTGCGATCTCGGTATCATATATCATGCTGTTCACCTCAAAATTAAGTTCAAAACTGCGGTGGTCCATGTTAGCCGTTCCTATTATTGCCAGTTGTCCGTCAGCAACCATTGTTTTAGCATGAACAAACCCTTTTTTATATAAATAAATTTCAGCTCCCGCACTAAGTATTTCATTATAGTATGATCTTGCTGCTGCATTAACCAATGCCGAATCAGAAACATTCGGCACCAACAATTTTATTTTAACCCCGCTTAGTGCCGCCATGCAAAGAGAATCTAATATGCTTTTACCCGGTATAAAATATGGAGAAGTAATAAGAAGCTCTTCCTTGGCCATTCCTATAGTTTCCATCAGAGAAAACATAATAGTAGGATTGTCAGAATCAGGGCCGCTTGCAGCTATCTGTACAATGGCCTTTCCATTTTTGCTTTTTGCAGAACAAAAATGTTCCGGCAGAATGGGTAGTTTTTTCCCGGTGCAAAAATTCCAATCGCATATAAACAGGTATTGTAAATAATATACGCCAGGGCCGTTTATTCTTACATGGGTATCACGCCAGAACAGTTGTTTTTTATTTATTCCATTAATATACCTGTCGCTCACATTTATACCACCTACAAATCCTGTGCAGCCATCAACAATTATAATTTTACGGTGGTCGCGGTAATTAGTACGGTTGGAAAGTGCAATAAAAAAGATTTTATAAAAAGGGAACGCTTCCACGCCGCCTTCTTTAAGCTCACTAACAAATCCTTTGCGTATAGAACGGCTGCCAAAATCGTCATAAATAAACCGCACTTTCACGCCTTCAGAAGCTTTCTGAATTAGAATTTCTTTTATCTCATTGCCAATAACATCATTTTCAAAAATATAATACTCAATATGTATGTGATGTTTGGCTTCTTTCAATGCCTGTATTACTTCGGGAAATTTCTTTTCACCATTCAGCAGTAGCTTTACTTCATTATCCCCCGTCAGCGGGCTGTCTTCATTCAAAAGCATACGCGCCAGCCTCTCATGGCTTTTTACCTCCTCCTCGCCCGTACTCCATGATTTTTCCGACTGGTGAATTATCTTTTCTCGTATCTCAGCAAGCAATACATCATCTCTAATTATCTTTTTACTGTAAAGCTTGTTTTTACGGTAATTGGCCCCCACTGCAAAGTATATTATCATTCCGATAACTGGCACAAGTATGGTCACCAGTAAATAAGCAAAAGTTTTAGTAGTTGAGTCTATATCATACAGTATTTTAAAGCAAGTTGCAATAACCAATAAACAATATAATGCCCCAATAATTATGTACAATTTTATTTATTTAGTCTAAGTGAGATATAAGAAAGTTTATACTCATTTTGTGATCGATCAACCATCAGCTCTTTATTATGGAAGTGTGTCAATGCGATCCTTTCTAGCTTTTAAACAAAGCTTCCTTCCCATTCTCCCCCTCACTCTATCTCCATCACCACCTTCCCGTTCACGCCACCCGCAGAAACCATATCCTGTGCTTCAGCAGCCTGTTCCAGTTTCATTATCTTAGCTATCTGCGCTTTTATTTTGCCCTCTTCTACCAATTCTTTCCCGAAGTCTAATTTTTTATACGACGGGTTAGACATTACAAACTGTGCTTTAACACCATACTTTTCCGCCAGTTCAGCAGAAGGCGGCATCACGATGCTCAACAACTTTCCACCTTTCTTCAATACTTCAAACGATTTCGTTTGAGTCTCTCCGCCAACCAGATCAGCCACCAGGTCTGCCTCTTTCACAATTTTGGTAAAGTCCTCCGTTTTGTAATCTATTGCCTCATCCGCTCCCAGTTCTTTTATCATATCTATCCCTGATGTTGGGCCGCTCCCTGTCACATAAGCTCCAAGCGCCTTCGCCATCTGTACCATTGTGCTGCCAACGGCCCCCGAAGCGCCGTGTATCAGTATCTTTTGCCCTTTTTCCAGTTGCCCTGCTTCAACCAATACGGTGTACGAAGTAACAAGCGGTATAACCAACGCCGCCGCCTCATTCGCAGAAACATTATTTGGCTTAAGCCCAACTTGCTCTTCTTTAATGGCAATATATTCGGCATAAGTTCCGCCGTATGTGCTGGCAAAAACTTCATCCCCCACTTTAATTCTTTCCACCTTACTTCCAACAGCTTCCGCCACGCCCGAAACATCCGTACCCGGTGTATACGGGAACTTAATAGGCATTTGTTTTTCCATTGATCCTGAGCGCACCTTCATATCAAACGGGTTTACAGTAGTAGCAGTGATCTTTATCAGCACTTCATCTTCCTGTATTGAAGGTTTATCGACTTGATTTAATTTCAAAACATTAGAATTACCATAAGATGCATATTGTATCGCTTTCATTTTTTACTTTTTTAGTTATAAGGATTTTTTTATCAAAGAATAGGGCAACAACTATAACCAATTGAGATCATACTTTTTTACCCCCGCCACCTTACCCCAACCTTCATGCCACCTTATCCGTGGCTGGCACATAGCAACAGTTCATCTATGTAAATGCTATTATTTCTCCGCTATCTTCTGTAGCGCTGCTCGGCAATTCTCTAAGTCTTTCCCAATGTAGCATATATGGTTGTCAGGCCGCAGCAGGATATAAAAATCCCGTTCAGCTCCAAATAAGGCTTCAGGGATTTCTCTAAAAGCAAGCGCAACTATTTTGATCTTCATATCCTGTAGCATCCCACCGTTATCCATCTCCGCATCACCAAAGAATAGTATTTTAAAGGCAGGCGCTGTTAAATGATCAAATATGGGTTTGCCGTCAGAAAAAACAAAATAATGCATCCTGTCCCCGGCCTTCACCTTGCCTATTGAACTCTTGATAGTAAGGTAACTGTTCGGATAAGAAATACCCGTTTGTGATATCAATGGAAAAAGCCTCTTCTTTACCATTTTACTTCTAATGACCAGCGCAGCTATTGCAGAAAAAAGGTGTAGCCGTATAAAGTTTAGGAAACCCGTTGCCCCGGCCATAATGTCAAACATTTTGTCCGTGGTCTCCAGCAGGTGTTTTGCATTTTCAACCCTTTCTGCACTATATGTTTTTAAAAGGTCAGCATTCGCCTCTCCTTTGATTGTATAAGCAATTTTCCACGCCAGGTTATAAGCATCCTGTATGCCCGTATTCATCCCCTGCCCGCCTGCGGGTGTATGGATATGGGCAGCATCCCCGGCTATAAAACATCTTCCGTTTCCAAAGGCGTCAGCTTTGCGGCTATGCACCCTGTAGCTTGAAAACCATAATTCCTCTTCAAAATTAACCGGGCATACAACCTGCTCTTTTATATAGTCCCTTATATCTTCAAACTTAAATTGTTCGTTGGCATCCTTTGCTTCCGGCAGTATCCCTACAATACGGTAATGCCCATCGCCCTCCATGGGAAAGAAAAGAATAAACCCTTTCTTTATCATGAACATGAACAATTCATTTTTATTGATCACCGTGCTTTGTAGCTTCACATCAGCAACATAAAATATCTTAGGCACCGTATCTCCCTTGAATGATAACCCCAGTTGATGTCTCACTATACTGCTTGCTCCGTCACAGCCAACTAAGTATGCCGCTTCTATTTGCTGCTCCTCCCCAGCGCCATCCTTATAATAAGCCTTTACGCCGTTTTCATTTTGTTCCACACGGGTAAATTCACACTTCCACTGTATCGCTTTCCCATTTGCAGAAAGATGGTCAACCAAAAGCTTTTCCGTTTTGCTTTGTTCCAAAGAAAGCGCATACGGAAATTGGCTCAACCCCTCCCCAAGGCCGCTAATATTTACTTTTGCCCTTTGTTTTCCTTTATAAAACAGGTTCAGCGCCGTTGTTATCTTGCCCTCCTTTAATGCCTGCTCTGCTATTCCCAGTTCCTGGAAGATTTCAAGCGTCCTTGCCTGCACAACAAGCGCTTTTGAAAGAAAGGTTGTTTTCTCGTTTTTTTCTATGATGATAAAGTCAACATCATAGCGCAGCAACTGCACCGCCATGCTCAGCCCCGATGGCCCCGCGCCAACAATAATAACCTGGGTTTTAAGAATATTAATTTGCATATCCATACATGTTTGTTGCAATATTATATACTCATCACACTCGAACTCCTTTTTCAATCTCTTAAACAGGTTCCATCTTCATGTCATCTTCTTATTGCTGCCACATGTCGATCTACCCATTACCGCATACCCTTCAGGTCATTTTTTATTAAACTACTGGCTGTTAGAGATTTGCGATCTCGAACTCCTATTTAACGATTTATGATCCTTATTTGCATTTTTCTTTTCTTTCCCGTATGTCTCTTGGCATAGCCTGTGTACAGGAAGGGCCTTGCGGCTGCTCACCCTTTTATTTTCTCAGCAATTTACCATAAATAAAAAACCTCAGTTCTTCTCTAGGTGTTAGCGCTGCACACCTCGAAGAACTGTAAAAATAATTCTTCAGAATTATATGATCATTCTCCTTTACGATCAACAACCGCTGCAAGTACACATTTTTACTTTTTATTTTTTACTTTTTTCTTTCTCCCAAACAAATATTTTGCCGCCAGCCAACTTTACCCTAAATTGCCAACAATCTCCTCTTTTCTTCATTTCCAACTACAATTTTCCCACCCTTATAGAGACCTTATAGAGACAATATAGAGACCTTATAGAGACCCTACTCCCACTCAAAGCCCACCTTACCTCCACTTTACTCCCACCCAAAGCCATTCCCGGGCCGCCCCATTCCCCTCCCGCCCTTATGATCGATCCTGCTAATATTAATCCAGCACTAATTATTTATCTTTGCCCTCCACACAAAAACTGTCATTTTGGCTAATGCTCACATGAAGCATTGTTTTTGTATGTCATATCAATTCATTAAAAAACAGGTATAGCCGGTAGCGTTATACCTGCGGAAAAAATTAAGTAGTATGCTAGGGTTTCTAAATAAGATGTTAGGCGGCAATAAGTCTGAGAAAGATGTAAAGATCATTTCCCCTCTCGTAGGGCAGATAAACGCCTTCTTTCAGGAGTATCAGCATTTGTCAAACGATGAATTGCGCGGTAAGACCTATGAGTTCCGGCAACGCATTAAAGATGATTTGAAGGATATTGATGCCCGCATTGTTGCCAAACAGCAGGAAGCAGAGGCTTTGCCCGAAGCTGAGATACAGGCCCGCGATGCTATCTACCGCCAAACCGACGAGCTTAAAAAAGATAGGGATAAAGAAATAGAAAAGGCGCTGGATAAAATATTACCGGAAGCCTTTGCTGTGGTGAAGGAAACGGCAAGAAGGTTCAAGGAAAATGCTACGCTGGAAGCCACCGCCACACAACTTGACAGGGACTTGAGCGTGCAGAAACAGTACATTACTATTGAGGGTGATACATCTATCTATAAAAATAGCTGGGATGCTGCGGGCAGCATTGTTACCTGGAACATGCTGCATTATGATGTGCAGTTGATCGGGGGTATTGTGCTGCACCAGGGCAAGATAGCTGAAATGGCAACAGGGGAAGGTAAAACACTTGTATCTACCCTACCTGCTTACCTGAACGCGCTTGCTGGTGAAGGGGTGCATATTGTAACGGTAAATGACTACCTCGCCCGCCGTGACAGTGAATGGAACGGGACCATCTTTGAATGGCTTGGCGTTACTGTTGACTGTATTGACAAGCACCAGCCCAACACTGCGCAGCGCAGAAAGGCGTACCAGGCGGATATTACATACGGAACCAATAATGAATTTGGCTTTGATTACCTGCGTGATAACATGGTTCATAACCCCGAGGAAATGGTGCAGCGCAAACACCACTACGCTATGGTGGATGAAGTGGACAGCGTGCTGATCGATGATGCGAGGACACCGCTTATTATTTCCGGGCCAATAGGGCATGATGACAATATTGATCAGTTCTTTGAACTGAAGCCACGTATAGAAAAGTTAGTGGATGCGCAAAAACGGGCTGTGAATGGGTTTTTAAACGAGGCAAAAAAGAAGATAGCTGAGGGCAATGATGACCCTAAGGATGGCGGCCTTGCCTTGTTCAGAGCACACCGTGGTTTGCCAAAGAACAGCGCTACTATCAAATATTTAAGCGAGCCGGGCATACGTGTGAAGATGCAGAAGTCTGAAAATTATTACATGGCAGATCAGAGCCGCGAAATGCCAAAGGCGGATGAAGGGTTATATTTTTATATCGATGAAAAGAATAACTCTGTAGAATTAACGGATAAAGGCATACAGACCATTACCCGTGCAGGGGAAGACCCTAACTTCTTTATTATTCCTGATATTGGCGTTGATCTGGCGGCAATTGAAGGCAACGCTTCATTGCCTGCTGAAGAAAAGCTGAAGAAGAAAGAAGTGTTGCTGAATGAATATGCCGTTAAGGCAGACCGTATACATACGCTTCAGCAATTGCTGAAGTCATACACGTTGTTTGATAAGGATATAGAATATGTGGTGATGGATGGGGCGGTGAAAATCGTGGATGAACAGACAGGCCGTATCCTGGACGGGCGCCGCTATTCAGATGGGTTGCACCAGGCCATTGAAGCAAAGGAAAACGTGAAGATAGAAGCAACCACGCAGACCTATGCAACGGTTACGCTGCAAAACTACTTCCGCATGTACCACAAGCTTGCGGGTATGACCGGTACGGCAGAAACAGAAGCTGCAGAGTTGTGGGATATTTATAAACTGGATGTGGTTACTATCCCAACCAATATCCCATGCGTTCGAAATGATGAGCAGGATTCGGTATTTAAAACAAAAAAGGAAAAGTATAGTGCGCTTGTTGACCGAATAGTTGAGTTGCGTACACAGGGAAGGCCTGTGCTGGTAGGTACTACTTCGGTGGAAGTAAGCGAATTGCTGAGCAGGATATTAAAGCAGAAACAAATTCCGCATAATGTATTGAATGCAAAACAACATGCGCGTGAAGCACAGGTGGTTGCAGAAGCTGGCCTTACAGGTGCAATAACCATTGCTACCAATATGGCTGGACGTGGTACGGATATTAAGCTGGGCCCTAACGTGAAAGAGGCAGGTGGATTGGCTATTGTTGGTACAGAACGGCATGAAAGCCGCCGTGTGGACAGGCAGTTGCGTGGGCGTGCGGGTCGGCAGGGAGACCCCGGTTCTTCACAGTTCTATGTTTCGCTGGAAGATGACCTGATGCGGATGTTTGGCAGCGAGCGTATTGCTAAGGTAATGGACTTTGCGGGTTATAAAGAAGGTGAAGTGATACAGCACAGCATGATCACCAAATCCATTGAACGGGCGCAGAAAAAAGTGGAAGAAAATAACTTCGGTATACGAAAACGGTTGCTGGAATATGATGATGTAATGAACAAGCAGCGTACGGTGGTGTATGCCAAAAGAAACCATGCTTTGTTTGGCGAACGTCTTGCGCTTGACCTTGATAATGCGTTTTATGACGTTGCAGAAGGATTGGTGAACACGTTTAAAGAAAGCAGTGATTATGAAGGTTTCAGGCTGGAGACGATCGTGAATTTTGGGCTGGACACAAAGATAAGCGCTGATGATTTTCATAAAGACAATGAAAATGTGTTGAGCGAGAAGTTATACCAGGAAGCGTCTGCCAATTTTCAGCGGAGACGTGCAGACATGATGAAGACGGTTGTTCCTGTCTTCAAAAATATAAGGCAGGCACAGGGGGCACATATTGAAAACGTGGCAGTTCCGTTTACAGATGGAAGAAAAGGCTTGCAGGTACTTGCAAATTTGGACAAAACACTTATCAGCAATGGAGGGGAATTGGTGCAGTCGCTGGAAAAAACAGTGACCTTGAACTTTATTGATGACGCATGGAAGGAACACCTGCGTGCTATGGATGACCTGAAACAAAGCGTACAGACGGCACATTATGAGCAGAAAGACCCGCTTGTTATTTATAAAGGAGAGGCTTACAGGCTGTTTAAACAAATGGATAGCGGTGTAAATAAAGACATTGTGAACTTTCTCTGCCACGGGGATATTCCCATGGAGCAGCAAAATGCTCCGCTTCGTGAAGGCCGGGTGGAAAAAACAGATATGAGCCGCACTAAGGCAAATAAGTCAGAACTGGATGGAGCGGGGAATAATGTGAGGAATGAGAATGATTATTATGACCCCACACCGGTGAAAACAGCTCCGGTGAAAGCTGCTCCCAAAATAGGACGCAATCGATCCTTGCCCTTGTGGTAGTGGAAAGAAATATAAACAGTGCCATGGGAAGGATGCGTAAAAGAGTTTTTATCCTGGTCTAGTAACAAAGAATTGAATCAGCAAATAGCCCATATCGCATTAGTGGTTAAAGACTACGATGAAGCAATACAATTCTATACCCAAAAACTCCATTTTACGCTTATTGAAGACACGGTTTTAAGCGAAACAAAAAGATGGGTTGTAGTGGCACCGAAAGGAAACGGAGGTTGCAGTTTGCTACTTGCAAAAGCGGCAACTGAGGAACAGATGAACCGTATAGGAGAATCAAACAGGAGGGCGTGTTTTCCTTTTTTTGCATACTGATGATATCCGGAGGGATCATATGTGTATGGTGAAAGATAATATCAATTTTGTAAGGCAGCCTGCTGAGGAAGTATATGGCACAGTGGCAGTATTTGAAGATCTGTATGGCAATCTTTGGGATTTAATTGAGCCTAAAAAAGAACAATAAACAAAATGAAAGTAGCAGTAGTTGGCGCAACGGGTTTGGTAGGCACCAAAATGTTGCAGATATTGGCGGAAAGGAATTTTAATGTTTCGAAATTGATACCCGTTGCATCTGAACGGTCTGTGGGGAAGGAGTTGGTATTTAAAGGCAGGAAATATGAAGTGGTAAGCATGAAAGATGCAATAGCTGCAAAACCCGCCGTTGCCTTATTTTCAGCAGGAGGGAGCACGTCGCTGGAATGGGCGCCAAAGTTTGCAGAAGCAGGCATCACTGTAATTGACAACAGCAGCGCCTGGCGGATGGACGCAACAAAAAAACTGATCGTTCCAGAAATAAATGCAGACGCTCTTACCGCAGATGATAAAATAATCGCCAATCCTAATTGCTCCACCATACAAATGGTGGTTGCGCTTGAATCCTTTGCATAAAAAATACACCATAAAAAGAATTGTAGTAAGCACTTACCAAAGCGTAACCGGAACAGGGGAAAAAGCCGTTAACCAGTTGATGAACGAAAGAAAAAATGTGTGTGGGGGAAATGGCGTATAAATACCCCATTGACATGAATGCCATACCGCAGATGGATGTCTTTCTTGATAACGGCTACACAAAAGAAGAAATGAAAATGGTGAATGAAACGAGAAAGATCATGCGGGATGATTCCATCCGTTTAACAGCGACTACCGTGCGTATTCCAGTAATTGGCGGCCATAGCGAAAGTGTGAATGTTGAGTTTGAAAATGATTTTGACCTGGATGAGCTAAAAGAAATATTGAGCAATGCGCCCGGCGTTGTTTTACAGGATGATATAGCGCAGCAAGTCTATCCTATGCCGATGAATGCCCATGAAAAAGATGATGTATTTGTAGGCAGGCTTCGCAGGGATGAAACACAACCCAATACTTTAAACATGTGGATCGTGAGTGATAACCTGCGCAAAGGGGCGGCAACTAATGCCGTGCAGATCGCAGAGTATCTTGTTGACAAAGGATTGCTCTAAATAGAGTTGACGGATGCCAGATGGCAGATGACAGCACCAGAATTATAACCCCAGTTCTTTTGTAGGATCCCAAAAGCGGGTTTCAAAATCAATTATTTTATCGTTTTCTACTTTAATGCCTTCCTGCTCCAGCAGTTCCTGCATTTCGGTGGGCGTGGCAAAGTGCATTTTGCCACTGAGCATCCCGTTTCGGTTCACTACGCGGTGCGCAGGTATTGGTTCGCCTTCCTGGAAACTGCCGTTCATTGCCCAGCCAACCATGCGCGCGGAGAGTTTTGTGCCGAGGTAAACGGCGATGGCGCCATAAGAGGTCACTCGCCCTTTGGGTATCTGGCGCGCCACATCCCACACATCGTCAAAAAAATTGGGCTCTTTCTTTTCAGTTGTTGTCTTGCTCACGGAATAATTGTTTTAAAGTTTCATCTATAGTCAAAGGCAGCTCTTTATCCAGCCTGAACTGCAGGTAATGGATGCGGTTGCTTTGCGCAATGTCCAGCTTTTCGTAATGGGTTTTTATTTTTAGTTCATCGCCCAGCAGGCCTTTGGCATAAATATCTTCCTCATCTTCCAAAAGCGTTAATTGGAACAATTCAATGACTGCTTTAGTAAATTGATAGAGCTGGGGGCTGTCAGTTTTTAAATGAACGATGCCGTTTGGCTGCAATATCTTTTGATATTCCCTTAAAAAGCGCGGATGGGTTAGGCGTTTCTTCATTTTGGATAAACGCAGTTGCGGATCGGGGAAGGTGATCCATATTTCGCTAACCTCGCCGAAGGCAAAATATTTTTCTATCATTTCAATCTCCGCACGCAGAAAGGCCACATTGCCCAACCCTTCTTCAAGTGCAGTTTTTGCGCCTTTCCAGATGCGGTTGCCTTTTATATCTACTCCTATAAAATTCTTTTCGCCAAACATTCTTCCGAGGCCGAGGGCGTATTCGCCTTTGCCGCAGGCTAACTCGAGGATGATGGGGTTTTTGTTTTTGAAGAGATCGCCCCATGCCCCTTTCATGTTCTCCGGGTGCTGCAACACATTGGGGAAAGTGTTTATTTCTGCGAAGCGCTGTAGTTTTTTTTGTGCCATTAGTTCGGCAAATAAAATGAAATTTGAGAAGGGAATGGATAAAAAGTGTAAGAATACCAAGGAAGAATAAGGCAATTGAGAGTAAAAACCCTGATTACTCGTCTTTTGAATTAAAAGATGGATCTTCTAACCCAAAAGACGGATCTTCTGCGCCTGATCAAGTGTCTTTTTTAAAAATGATCAATCTTTTTTGCCAAAAACATCTGTCTTCTGCGGCAAAAGACTTGGCTTCCGCCTCAAAAGACCCATCTTCTCTCCCAAACCTCTCATCTTTTCTCTTAAAAGATATATCTTCTGAACCCAGATGTTATGAGGTTTAAGTTATATCATTTATCTTTTGGGTTAGAAGATTCATCCTTTAACTCAGAAGACGGATCTTTTGGGACAGATGTCGAATCTTTTTGATTAGAAGATGAATCTTTTTTTGTGGATATAATTCCTTTGCAGAAGTTTTATACCTCTTGCAGGACTATATTTATACTTAAATATGAAAAAATTACAAATTGCCTTTTTGTTTTTGTTTCTTTTTTTGGTTTTTATATGCCCCGCACAAAATACATCTGGGCGAGTAGACACATCTATACAGGATTCGCTTGACAATACTCACTATTTGCTTCCATTTTGGGACTCAACTATGAATCAAGCGGGCCCTGAAGGATATATTGACACTTTTACTATTGATAATTATAAATTTAGAATTGTGCATCAGGACACCATGTTTGATGGGGTTGTTGAAGTAAATAAAAATGGAGAATGGTACAGAACTTTAGAATTTGAAAATTTAGGCAATCATAATAATTATGACATATCAAATGACTTAAATGGGAATGGCTATAATGATCTGATCTTTTATTGGAAATGGTTTGGAGAAATACGCTTTTTCGATAAAACTAAAAAGCGCTTTTCTGATACGATCAATTGTACAATAGGCCGTGATTGGTCTCTTTTAGATACAGCAAAAAGAATTTTCTATGAAGTTCATGAGGATAGATTACTTGAACCTGTGATCTCAAATTTGTTTATCATTAAAAACTTTAAAAGAATTGACTTGTTTACATTGACACTTACGTTTGACAGAGATGATGAAGACTATATAATTAAAGAGGAAGTTTTATCTTCTGCAAAAAATGATAAGAAAATTGAAAATATAAAGTTGACTGAAAAAATTAGTGTTACTGATTTTGATCATAGAAAATTTTGGAACGGGCGGTACAAAGAATTATTGGGATACCAATAGATATATTGAGCTTAATATTTTTTCCTAAATTTGAATTATGGAAATAAAAGTTCAAGTGCCTTTTCAGCAACTTTTGACATTGGTTAAATCGTTGACACCAACAGAGAAGGCAAAGCTGCGTAAGGAACTCGATGAGGATAAATTGGCTATTACAGACAAGGATGCGTTTATTGATTTTTTATTAAACGGGCCGGTTTATAGTGAAAAAGACATTGCTATTATTGAAGAAAACCGGAAAAGTATTGCAGCATGGCGGACAAAAAATTAATGATCGATACTTCAATTCTTATTGATTATTTCCGCAAGACAGATAAGGCCAATTCAAAATTAGTTTCCCACTTTAAACAATTTGACCTGCTATACATTTCAAGTGTGTCAGAATTTGAAGTGTATAATGGAGCAACTGACAAACACAAACAATTTTGGGAAGGGATCATATCAAGATTGATAGTGCTGGACTTTGACCGAAAAGCGGCAAGGCAAGCTGCAGGCATTGTGGCTCAACTTAAAACCAAACGTATAACAATAGATAAACCTGACCTGTTTATAGCTGCAACTGCTGTTGTTAATGAGTTGACCTTAGATACACTAAATATTAAACACTTTGTTCACATTGATAGCCTGAACCTCATGAACCCAATAAATTTGTAAGGATCTTACTCTTTCCCACACCCTCTTACAACCTCACCAGCAACCCAACGCCAACTAATGAATTAACCTGCAGGGCGGGGGCATCGTGGTTGGGGCCGAAAAGCTTTATAGCATCATCGTAAATAAGGCTTAAGCTGTAGGTTAAGGAAAAAACTTTGGAGAGTTTTACGGCAAGGAGGTTGGTCATGTACACAGCAATGTTCTGCGGGTTGCTTAAATAATCGGAATAGAGGTCGAGCCTGCCGGTGTAAGAAACAACTTTATTGAAATTGGATGTGTACTGGATGCTGACGTAAGCGCCAATCTCGGTTTTCACGTGCTGGCCGCTGTCCACTCCGTAAGCGGCAATGGCAGCAAGGGAATCATCAGTAACAATGATCCACCGCGCAGTGGCTGGAGACATGAAAATGGAAAACCCTTTTGCGGGATGGTAATTGAGGCCTACGCCGAGCAAAACATAAGCGGGCGAAAATATGTTTGAAGACAGGATCTTTGAAGTGTCGGTTGGGTAGGTATAGCCTTTAAAGAACTGCGAACGGAAATCGAACAATGCTGCTACATCCCATTTGGGGCCGAGGGCGTAGCCATACTTTGAGAGCAGGTCTATGCGGTCGTCATTTTTGCGGCTGCCAAGGCTGGTAGTGTTTACATAGGCCTCGTTAATATCAAGGCTATTGTCCCAACTACTTTTTCCTTTCTTATAATAGGCGTGGAGGTTGACATAAGCGGTTAAGGCAAGAGAGAAATTGTCGCCGCCTGCCGCCCAATTACTTAAAGAACCCTGGGAAAGGTTGAGGCTGAACAGGGCGCCTGTTTTCCATGTTTTGTGCGCCGTGTCTTTAGGGTCTTTGGCGATTGCCATTCCTGAAGCGGTCTGCATGGTGCCTGTTGTTTGATTTTGAGCAGTAGTAGAAATAACAACGAGCATTAACGATAGAGTGAATATCTTTCTCATAAAAAGTTTTTTAGCTTTTAGCAAATATTAAGCCGTGCAAAAGTAAAAGCTTCTGTGCGTTATGGAAACTTTCTGAAAACTGTATAACGCAGTAATATTTCAGCCAACAAGATACATAAGCCTGCAAGCAGCCAGGGAAGAAACTCATCGGTGAAGCGGTTGTAAGTTGTGACCTCCACTTTAGACTTTTCAAGCTGGTTAATGCTCTGGTAGATCTTTATAAGTGCGTCTTTATCTGTGGCATGGAAATATTCGCCGCCCGTGCTTTGTGCAAGGTCTTTAAGAAGGGGTTCATTAAATTCAAGTTTCCGCTGCTCGGTCATAGGGCCAAAAGGAGTGTTGGTAACATCGGTCACTACTTTCTCACTACCCACGCCGATAGCATAAATTTTTATGCCATATAACTGCGCCATTTGTTTAGCAATATCGGGCGATATCTCTCCCCCAAAATCAACGCCGTCAGTTAATAAGATAATGATCTTGGTTTTTGACTTACTGGCGCGGAGGCGGTCAACACTTGTTGCAAGGCCGGAACCGATCGCAGTTCCTTCATCTTTTAGCTCACCGCTTTCTATTCCTGCTATTTGGCTGAGCACAGCATCATGGTCTGTTGTTAGTGGGCACAATGTGAAACTCAGGTCGCTGAAGATAACAATGCCTATCCTGTCGCCGGGGCGGTTCCTTACAAATTCAGAGGCCACTTCTTTGGATGCATCAATACGGTCAGGGTCAAAATCCTTTTCAGTCATGCTTCCGCTGATGTCGAAACAAAGCATGATATCTATGCCTTCGCCGTTTGTTTGCTGCTCAGTGAACTTCAACTGAGGCCTTGCAAGCGCAATAATGAGGCAGACCAGCGCAAAACAACGCAGCACAAACAGCAAGTGCCGCGTAGCAGTTCTCATGCTTTTTACTTCGCTCACAAAATGAGTAGTGCTCACAAGCATGGATGCCTGTGTTTTATTATTACGCACAGTATATTCAATAATAATGATCGGCAGCAGCAACAGGAAGCTGAACACCCATGGGTATGCGAATTGAATATTTTGAAACCAATCAGTAAGCATTATTTTCTTATCAATTGTAAATTGGCATCAACAAATTGTATTGCTTCGCGCGCAGTTGAAATAGCGGCGTTATTCTCTGCATCTTCGGGAATATACTTTGCAAATTTCACTGCTTCGCATAGCATTATCAACTGGTAAAATTTATTGCGCAATGTATCTCCCGGGTAGTAGAGTTTCACGCGCCTCATCAGTTCATCACCAGTTAGCTGCAATATGCCGCTGCGAAACTGCATTTCAAAGTACATCCTGTAAATTTCATCCAGCCTTGTATAAAATATTTTTGTTTTATTCTTTGAAAGCAGGTTATCGCTTTTCAGCATGTCAAGTTGCTCCATTGCCCATTGCAGCGGGGTGCCTTTAAACACAGGCTTTTCCTGCACTTGAACTGGTTTCTTTTTTCTTTTTTTCAACAACAACCAAACCAAAAGCACAATTAAAACCACTAAAACAGCAACAATCACAACAATCATCCATGTATTGCTCTTCCCCTCCACTTGAATAATGCTTTTAATGTCATGATAGTCCTGCATATTGCTCACATCAACAGGCAACACCTGTAGCGAGAGTGTATCAGCCTTAAACGATAATTGTTTGGAAGAAGAGTTATTCTGCAACACCACAAACAGGGCGGGCAGTTTCCACAAACCGGAATCAAAGGAAGTCAGTGTTAGTGTTTGGACGTATGAAGTAAACCCCCCTGTTTCAACCGTATCAATATTGCCACGCTTCACTACTTCAAGATGGTTGATGGTATCAGGGAAATTGAACCAACTGACCAATGAATAATTTCTATCGTTTACATCAGCTTTTAACTGGAGTGTTACCTGCTCACCGATAAGTATTTTATCCCGTTCTAAAGTAGCTGAAACGGTCTGGGAAAAGGATTTAAAAATAAAGAATAAAAGGAAAAAAGTAAAAAGTAAAACAGCTCTAAGGGAAGTGCGTTTTCCATTCTCCATTCTCCATTTTCCATTCTCTTTCCTCATGCTCTCCTGATAAAAAATTGCTGTAATGCTTTCACGTAATCCTGGCCTGTAGCAAGTTGCATCAGGTCTGCACCCGCTTCACGGAAAGTTTGTTTGGCATCCTGCATGATGCGCGTGAACTGCTGGTTATATTTAAACCGTGTGAACGTGTCATTGGTATCCAGCCATGTGGTTTTGCCTGTTTCCGCATCGCGCACCTGTAGCAAACCAACCTTTGGTAATCGTTCATCCCGCCTGTCATACACTTGCACTCCGATCACATCATGCCGTTTTGCAGCAACCCTCAATACATCTTTATAACCTGCATCTGCAAAATCACTCAGTAAAAAAATAATGCTTTTATGACGCGTAGTATTATTAAGGAACCCCAATGCTTTCACAATATCCGTTTGTGCCGAATGTGGTTGGAAGGACAACATTTCACGAACGATGCGTAGCACATGGTCGCGCCCTTTTTTTGCAGGAATATACTTTTCCACCTTATCACTAAAGAAGATCAACCCAGCCTTATCATTATTGCTGATAGCAGAGAACGCAAGCACGGCGCATATCTCAGTGATCAGGTCCCTCTTGGTCTGCCGGAAAGTACCGAACAAGCTGCTCGCGCTCACATCGATCAGGAAATACACACTCAACTCCCTCTCCTCTTCAAAAAGCTTACTATAAGTGCTGTTCATGCGCGCAGAGACATTCCACTCAATAAAGCGTATATCGTCCCCCGCTTGGTATTCCCTCACCTCTTTAAATACCATGCCGCGTCCTTTAAAAGCAGTATGGTACTCACCTGTAAAAAGATGATTGGTAAGCCGTTTGCTTTTTATTTCAAGCTCCCTAACTTTTTTTATGAGTTCTGTAGGATCCATTGTTTGTTGACAGATGTTTGATTACAGTTGACAATATCTATTATTTCAAATCAGCCCTATTTTCATAAGACCGTATCAAGCCATTTATCACTTTCAATAATTCATCTAATAGAGGTGTAAATGGGTTAAAATCATTTTCATTTATTATGTCCACCGCTATTGCTACGTTCAATAAAGTCTCTAATTCATATATCGATCCTCTTGCAATATGCAGAAATTGAATAGTATCTTTTTTGTAATTTCTACCTATTCCCTCTGCAATGTTTGAGGGAATTGAAACAGCCGCCCTTTTTGTTTGGAACGTAAGTGCAAACAATTCTTCTTTCGGATATTTTTTCACAAGCAAATAAACCTGTTTTACAACCACCATGCTTTTCTTCCATGCTTCTAAATTCTTATACCCGGTCATTTATATAAATAATAAGGTCGTTTAAAATTAAGTTCTATCATCTGCCATCCAATACTGTCTACTATCATCTTCCCTGGTTGAGTGCTGTCATCAGTCATCTGACATCCGTCATCTTTAGTTGAGTCCTGTCATCAGTCATCTAACATCCGTCATCTTTAGTTGAGTGCTGTCATCCGTCATCTAACATCCGTCATCTTTAGTTGAGTCCTGTCATCCGTCATCTAACATCCGTCATCTTTAGTCGAGTTCTGTCATCTGTCATCCAACATCTGTCATCTTTCCTATGGAACCTGAATTGCCTTCAAAATATCATCAATGATTTGCTCTGATGTTATGTTTTCTGCTTCAGCGTCATAAGTCAACCCGATCCTATGGCGCAGCACATCCTTGCATATCGCTTTTATATCATCCGGTATCACAAACCCCCTCTTCTGCATAAACGCATACGCTTTAGCCGCCAGCGCAAGATTAATGCTTGCTCTTGGCGAACCCCCATAATTAATAAACGGCTTCAGTTTCTTCAATCCATATTCCTCCGGCGACCGCGTGGCGAAAACAATATCAACTATATATTGCTCTATCTTTTCATCCATATAAACCTGCCTCGTCAGATCTTTTCCCTGCAATACCTCCTGGGTACTAACCACCGCATTTATCGTAGGAATTTCAAGCCCTTGCACCTGTTGGCGAATAATATTTTGTTCTTCCTTTTTAGAAGGGTAACCAACTATCACTTTCATCATAAACCGGTCCACCTGCGCTTCCGGCAGGGAGTAAGTCCCTTCCTGTTCCAATGGGTTTTGAGTAGCAAGCACCAGGAACGGCTCATCCAGCTTATAAGTATGTTCACCAATGGTCACCTGCTTTTCCTGCATAGCTTCAAGCAGTGCGCTTTGAACCTTTGCCGGCGCACGGTTTATTTCATCCGCCAGGATAAAGTTCGCAAAGATCGGCCCCTTTCTCACCTGGAACTCATTCCGCGGCTGGTTATAGATCATCGTACCTATAACATCTGCAGGCAACAGATCCGGCGTAAACTGTATACGGCTGAACTTTGCATGAACCGCCTGTGCCAGCGACTTAATGGTCAGTGTCTTTGCCAGCCCCGGCACGCCCTCCAGCAGCACATGCCCGTTACTCAGCAACCCTATCAGCAACCTTTCCACCATATGTTGCTGCCCCACAACCACTTTAGCCAGTTCATTGCGAAGCTTATCAACAAATACCGCATGGTATTGAATCTTTTCATTCAGCCTTTTTATTTCCTCTCCTGTTTGCATAATATTTTGTAAAATAATGAACCATGAAAATACAAAGTAACACGCAGCCCTCTATGAAAAAAAATACCAATGCCATTTTGCGAAAATATTAACCATGGATTTCAACGTTGACTAATAGTTCGGGCTGCACCAGCTGAATAAATAATTTTGTTGCCTCCATTTTATGGAATAATTCAATAATTGAAACTATTAGATCCGCGAGCGATCCTATTCTTTTCTGCGCTTTCCGCGTTTTCCGCGCGAGCAACCTCTTAAAGCATTTTTATTTTGGTTACTTGCCAGGGTCGCATGAACAGGTTATTTAATTTTTAAATCTTTTTTCTTCCTTTATTATCACGGCAGGAAGTTTAATTTTATCGTCATTAATTATATCAACAATGGATAACAGGAGAGACTTTTTAAAGAAAGCGGCATTGCTTTCAGCATCGGCGGGCATTGCGCAATTTCTTCCGGGTTCCGTGCAGAAGGCGTTTGCAATTGACCCCGAAAAAGGCAGCACTTATCTTGATGCCGAACATATCGTTTTCCTGATGCAGGAGAACCGTTCTTTTGACCACATGTATGGCAGTTTACAAGGCGTTCGTGGCTTTAATGACGCGCGCGCTATCAAGCTTGCTAACGATAATAAAGTATGGCTGCAAACCAATGCGGCAGGCGAAACTTATACGCCCTTCCGTTTAGACATTAATAATACAAAAGCTACCTGGATGCGTTCCCTGCCGCACAGCCGCGAAAGCCAGGTGGATGCATGGAACGAAGGGAAATATGACAACTGGCTGAACGCTAAAAAATCGCATGAGGCAGGGTATGGTGCCATGCCACTCACCATGGGGCATTACACCCGTGAAGACCTTCCATTTTATTATGCGCTTGCCGATGCCTTCACTGTATGCGACCAGCACTTCAGTTCTTCCTTAACTGGCACTACGCCCAACAGGCTTTTCTTTTGGACGGGCAGCGTAAGAGCTGAGCAGAATGCTGACTCAAAGGCCAACGTGAGGAACCAGGATATTGACAATGATTATGACAAAACTAGCTGGCATACTTTTCCAGAATGGCTGGAGGACAACGGCGTTTCATGGAAAGTCTATCAGAATGAACTGAGCATTGACGGTGGCTTTACGGAAGAAGAAGACGGGTGGCTATCAAACTTTGGCGACAATGTATTGGAGCATTTTGCCCAATACAACACCAAACTTACTGACAGGTACATCAACTATATCCCCACAAAAATTGCATTGCTTACCGCGCAGATAAAAGACTTGCAGGATAAGCTGCAAACAATACAGCCAACAGACAAAAGTTATGCGCATCTTCAAAAACAATTAAAAGACAAAAACGCTGCCCTTGCAGAAACCACTGCAGACCTTCAGACCGCTACCAAGGCAAAATACGAGCAATTAACAGCAAGGGAAAAACAACTGCACAAAAGCGCCTTAGCAACAAATATCAACGACCCAGACCAGCATCAATTAACTTCCTTAACCTACATGGACGGCACCGTGCAACGCGAAATGAAAGTGCCCAAGGGAGATATTTTCCACCAGTTCAGGCAGGATGTACAAAGCGGCAACCTGCCAACCGTTTCCTGGTTGGCAGCACCCGAAAACTTCTCTGACCATCCTGCCTCCGCATGGTATGGCGCATGGTATGTGTCCGAAGCGCTCGACATACTCACCCAAAACCCTGAAGTGTGGAAGAAGACCATTTTTATTTTAACGTACGATGAGAACGACGGCTACTTCGACCATGTCCCTCCCTTTGTGGCGCACCATCCAGATAAACCGGATACCGGCAAAGCGTCCGGCAACATTGATACTTCCATAGAATATGTAAAGCTGGAACAGGAGCAACAGGAGGAAGGCCTGCCAAAGGCGAACGCCCGTGGCGGTCCTATAGGGCTTGGTTACAGGGTACCGCTCGTGATTGCTTCGCCCTGGAGCCGAGGCGGCTATGTGTGTTCAGAGGTTTTTGAGCATACTTCTTCTTTGCAGTTCCTTGAAGATTTTATCTACAGGAAATATGGCAAACAAATAAAGGAACCCAACATCACCGCATGGAGGCGCATGGTTTCGGGCAACTTGACTGCTGCGTTCAGGCCATACAAAGGAGAAACCATTGCACAGCCTGACTTCCTTCAAAAAGATGTCTTTCTTGAAAGCATTCACAAGGCGCAGTTTAAACAACCGCCTGCGGACTTTAAGAAATTAGCCGCAGAAGAAATAGCCCAAATAAACACCAACCTCTTTGCTCCCGGCCTCTTGCCGCAACAGGAAAAGGGTACAAGGCCAGCCAATGCCCTGCGCTATGAACTCTATGCAGAAGGCAAGCTAAGCGACGATAAAAAAACATTCAGCATAGAATTCGCTGCCGCAAACAATGTCTTTGGCACACAGGCAAAAGGTTCGCCTTTCAATGTATATGCGGCCAACAATTTCAGGCAGCAGGGTATACACTTCCGTTCCTATGCAGTCTCACCTGGCGATAAGTTAAGCGACACTTGGGCAATCAGCGATTTTGACAAGGGTTCTTATCTGTTATCCGTCTATGGCCCCAATGGCTTTTACCGTGCCTTCACGGGCAACGCAGATGACCCCTCCATAGACATTTCCTGCACCTACGAGCGAAACCGCCTCAACAACAAACTCCTCACCGGCAACATCATTTTAAAAGTAACAACAGCCGACCCTTCCATGATAGAAATAAAGCACCATGCCTACAGCTATAGCATACAAAACCTTTTCGCTGGTGTTAAGCACAACGAGCTCACCCAGCTCATGAACCTGAATAAAAGCTTCGGCTGGTACGACTTCTCAGTAAAAATAAAAGGCAACAACACCTTCGAAAGAAAGTTCGCCGGCCACGTTGACACAGGCAAAGAAAGCATCACAGACCCGGCGATGGGAGGAAGTTAGATGTGGTAAATAATAGTTTGTGCTTAATTTCACTTCTATAACCTAAATGTACTCCATTATTCATCGTCATCATTAGATTCATTGTCTTGCGTGTCATTACAAAAGGTATCAAAATTTTCTTTTGTTTCTCTATCCCAAAGTATTAACCGGTCTTTTCGAAGCAACTTAATTATTTTATGATACTTTTTTAATGTCTGTGTTGTAAGAACAATAAGTAAGATTCCTGATGTTCTTGAAAGGATTGTGTAAACAAACTCGGCAACTTCATCTTTATATTGAATGTCTTTTTGAGTTGACCAAAGGACACAAGTTTTTTCAAGGCCTTTAAGTCTAAGAATGGTATCTTTTTTAGAAGCTTTTATATCATTTTGATTTAAGTAATCAGAAATGGTATCATCGCCTTCAAGAATAGTGACTTCGTTAATATTGAAGCAATTAAATGATTTACAAATAATCCTGATTTTTGGATTTAATTCTTTGACGGTTGAAGCATATACAATAATTGGTCTCGCTCCTGGAGGTGAGCCTTTATAGGGAGTTAATAAATTACTCCAATCTTGCTCTTCTAGCTTTTTGGGATTAAAAAGAGTTGAAATTTCTCGAATTGCTTCAACTATTCGAAAGGGGACACGATAAGAACCTTTTAATGTAATAAAATCTCTTCTTCCCATTCCCTCTTCCATTCTAAGTCGAGGAATTTGATTAACTGCAATTTTATTTCCTAAAGTGATAGCTTGGGCAATGTCCCCAGCAATTACGAAATGGTTTGGATCTGATAATAAAGAAAAGAAAATTTCATAATCTGATTTCGTACAATCTTGAAATTCATCTACAAAAATATGAGTGAATTTAGTAGCAACTTCGTTCCTATTTAATTGTTTTAAAAATCTATGTCGTTTAGTAACAAATGATTCCATTGCACCATTACTAATCTTTGTCAGATATTTTTTGAATATTAATTCACCAATTAATTCTCTTTTTCCTCCAAAACCTGTTTCTAATCTTGGTCTGCCGCTTCTTTTAATTGTAAGATATTCATCTATACTGTCAATATTAAGCCCATAAATTACTCGATGGTATTCTTCGGATATAAAGTCAGGGTTTAATACATTATCGTGAACATTTGTCGTGATCCCCTTTTCTTTTTTCAATTCAGTAATACATTCAGAAATCAGTTGTTTGTGGTAATCATTATTGCCAACATTTAATTGACGAATTCCTATTCCTAATCTTGTTGGTAATATATCGAAATGCATTAAGCGAATATTCACAACTGACGAGTTCTTAAAATAGAATTTGAACTCATCATAATAGGATTCTATTTTTTCTATTTTCGCACTATCAAGAATTGAAATCAACCAGTTTTTTAGGCAATGAATTAATCCTTTATTAAATGTTGAGAGTAAAATTTTTAGATTAGGGTTATATTCTTCGCCTTTTTTCTCTACGAGATTTTTTATCCTTTCTGTTATTACTACACTTTTTCCACAACCTGCAGGACCAGAAATAATAGTTGGTTTTTCTGTATGTTGAGCTGCTCTTTGTTGGTCATCATTTAAATTTATTTCGCGTCTTATAATAATTGGAGGATTATAAAGTTTCATATTTAAGTGCTCATCAAAAACAATTCGCATTTCTTTTTGCCTTTTAGTAATAATAGTACCCACAAAACTTACATCATTCCATGATGCGGTGTTGCCAATGGATAGCGCTTCTCTTGTATGAAAATATGTTCTGTATGAATTTAAAAGCCCGGTTCTTAGTCTAGAAACTTCTTGCAAAGAACCATTTAGGATAAGAGATGTGTACTTTATTTTTTCAATTATATACTTTGATGAATCAAACTCCTTAGATACTTCATCAATCAATTGTTCTTTTGATAAAGCCGTCAAGAGTAGAAATGTTGAGGGGTTGTATTTATCAATTATTTCATTGAAGCCACGCAACACCGCTGTTTTATATTCATTCTTTCCATCTTTTGTATCGGAAATGTCAAATAAATAGCTTGCAGTAATCCATGGATTTGTAACGCTTATATTTCTACTATTGTTCCAAGAATTTATTTCATATTCTATATCATTTGAAAAATCTTGGCAATGTTTGTATTCAATAATAAAATATTTCCATAAATAATCTTTACTGTAATAAAGCATAAACGGACTTGTATCAACATTTACAAGCCTGATTTTTGGAAGTTGTCTACCTTCTTCTTTCATCTTGTGATATACAAGCCCGACTGCCCATTGAACCGCTCCTGTCCCTGCGCCTAAATCAAAAATTTCAATTTGCTTTTCTGTTGCTGGTATATTGAAAATTGTTTTAGCAAAATAAGAAAGAAATGTATTTACTCTTCTACCATGATACCAAAGGGAATAACAAAAAGGAATATTAGGTCTGTCGTAACACAAATCCTTATTGTTCTTTAAATTATATGATTCGTTTTGGCATTCTGCAAGATCAAAACCAAATTGCTCTTTGGAACGAACTTCAAGAGCATCTTTATGAAACTCCTTTCCTGCATTTGCAATAATTTTATCAAGGGTTGAATGTTGCTGCTTCAACCATTCTATTAGCTCTATCTCTGTCATATTGGTTTGAAGCCGTCTTTGCCAATCCCAATATCGGGAATGTATTTTTGAATTACTTCAAATACTTTTTGATATTTATTCATTGTCCAATCCATTTCCTTAACAAGCTGTATCGCTTTCTCTCTTGTACTTGCAACAAATTTTCCTTTATCGGAATGAAAGGGTTGAATAATAAATTTTTTAATGCCTGTATCTAAAAGCTTTTTTGCAAAATCTTCTGCGTTATCAATCGGCAAAAGTGGTGTCATAGTAATGCAAGTATTTACTCCTGCATCATTTATTTCTTTTATTGCTTTTAGTCGGCTTGCATTTGATGGGCAAAGCGGTTCAAAGACTTTTCTTACTTTTTCACTATCAGTAGTAATGGTCATGTTGACCTGAATGACTTTAAATTGTTGAAACAAATCAATATCCCTCGTTGAAATATTGCTTCGTGTTTGAACAACCATGCGAGGTTGATGATAAACTAAAAGTTCTTTCAGCAAACTCCTTGTTAGGTTTAATTCTCTTTCAACGGGTTGGTATGGGTCAGTAACACTGCTCATATAAATTGATTTGTCTATCAAGGATCTCTTTCTAAACTTAATTAACAATTGCAGTGCATTTTCCTTTACTTGAACCCAATAACCCCAATTTTTTCTTTGTTCTTCAGTTCGCGAGAAAAAAGCTGCGTAACAATAAGTGCAACCAAATGAACAACCTGAATACGGATTTAAAGTATAATCATAACTATTCATGAAACCTTTTGCTTCTGTCAAAATAGAAGCTGCTGCCTTATATGTTATGGCGGTTTGTCCAATTGAAATTTTTTTTTCGTCTTCTAAATCAGAAAACAAGTTTGCCATTCTGTGAAGTTATTTGAAAAATACCTTTATATCGGTTACTATTTCATTGTTGCAAGCAAACATAATTTTTATTTCTTTTCTTAATTGCTGTCTTCAAACTATCAGTTCATCACTAATTCCTACCATTCTCCCACTCCAACCACCCTTATCCCCATTGCATCAAACGCTTCCCTCTCCACGCAACCTGTCCCCGCTTGCAGCTTCAGGCACACAGCATAATACACACTACCAGCAGGCTTCTCAAAACTAAACACTTCCTCTTCCGGGCTGTCCTTTAAATATATCCACCTGCTTTTTGCAATACCATAAGCCTCCTCTGCTTTAGCATCAGTAAAAGAAAACACGCATACCTCGTAATAATAACAGTCTATCTCTTTTTTAAAGTTCGGCACCGCACTACCGCCAACCTTAACAGACAACCCTTGTTCATCAGCAACAACCTCCACAGTAGCAGGGCTTATCAACCGTTCCAGCACATACGCCCTGTTCAGTTCCAGCCCTTCAGTTTGTTTAAGCAGGTCAACAAATTCATTCGTTTTACTTCTTCTCATCCGGCTCAGCAGTTCTGGCCACAGTTGCCCTTCTTTAAAATTACCACCATAAACTTTCAGCAGGTCATGCACCTGTTTAGCCGCAGCATTAATAGCAGCAGTTCTTAATGCATTGCCCTGCAATACCTCATTTACCACCGCCTCTTTTTTACTCCCTCTCAAAGTTCGCACATGGTCGCCATAAACTTTGCTGTGTACAAACACAGTATCTTTCAGCGTCCCCTGTAACTTTACAACAGAACTAATATTTTTTGCCATAAAATAAATTCTCCCTATCTTTAATTTTTATCGTTTAAGCCTCTTCTTTCCGGCCCCAAATTATATATTTTCCCTCATTTCTTCTTCAAATTCTTACCCTTATAGAGACCTTATAGAGACTTTATAGAGACCTTATAGAGATGTTACTCCCACTCAAAGCCCACTTTAATCCCACGTAATGCCCACCCAAAGCCCATCTACCCTCTGCTCAAAGCTGGTTTTCCCTTCCCACTCACCCCATTCCACCAAATTAACACCCTTCTTTTCCCTTTCATTTCGCCCTTCTTACATTTTCCCCTATTTTTGCGCCCCTGTTTGCGGATGTGGCGAAACTGGCAGACGCACTAGACTTAGGATCTAGCGCCGCAAGGCATGTGGGTTCGACCCCCTCCATCCGCACCAAAGCAATAAGCCATTAGCCAGTAATTATTGGCTAATAGCTCAAAGCTGATAGCTCACAACTGCCTGCCAACAGCATAAATTAAAGTTATTATGGGAAATGTAATAAGGGAAAACATCGCTCCGCTAAATGATAAACTCACAGTTACTATAAGCAAGGACGATTACCTCCCTGCTTTTGAAAAAAGCCTTAAAGAATATGCCAAAAAGGCAAACATCCCCGGCTTCCGCAAAGGATTGGTACCTACCGGAGTAGTAAAGAAAATGTACGGCCAGAGTGTCTTTACAGAAGAGATATACAAGTCCCTTGAAAGGCAGTTGACCGAATACCTCACTGCAGAACAGATTGATTATCTGGGGCAGCCCCTGCCGCTTAATGATGATGTTAAGCTTCATCTTGATGTGAATGCTCCCGGCGACTATTCATTCAACTTTGAAATTGGCCTGAAACCTTCTGTAAATATTGACTTCAGCAACATCCATGTAACCCGCTACAAGCCTGAAATAACAGATCAGATGATTGATGAAGAGGTTGCACGTCTCCAAACGCGTTATGGAACTGTCCTTGACCAGGAAACGGTTGATAACGATGAGAACATGCTCACCCTGCAATTTACAGAAACTGATGCAGAAGAAAATATCATAGAAAATGGCGTTAGCAAGATAGCAACATTGCTGGTAAAATATTTCACAGAAGCCACCCGCAAAGAGTGGATGGGCAAAAAGGCCAATGATTCCCAGAATATACAATTAAGCTCAGCCCTTGAAGAAAAAGAAAGAGAATGGGTGATGAGTGACTTAGGATTAGATAAAAATAACAGTACTGCTGCTGACAAATTCTTTAAACTTACAATTACTAAAGTTGGATTGATGCAAAAAGCTGCATTGGATTCAGCTTTTTTTGACAAGGTATATGCAGGCAAAAATATCACCACACCCGAAGAATTTAGAGCTGAAGTTCTGGCAGAGGTCGAAAATTATTACCGCAGCCAGAGCAGCGGACAAGTGCAGGATCAGATCTACCATCATCTGCTGGACGATATAGATATTCCGCTTCCTGAAAAGTTTCTAAGACATTGGCTTCAGATTGAGACAGAAAAAAACAAGCCTGGAGAAGATGTAGAACAGGACCTACCTAAGTTCAAGAAGCAATTAAAATGGTCACTTATAAGTTCCAAACTATTGGAAGATAATAAAGTCACTGTTGAACAAAGCGAAATAAAAGACGCTGCAAAACGACAGCTATTTAATTATATGGGTGGCCAGCAAATTGATGAGGCGTCATGGATGGATGAATATGCTGACAGAATGCTGAATGATAAAAAGTTCGTTGAAGAAACTTACCTAGAACTGAAAACTGCAAAATTATTTTCACTGTTGGAAAATATGGTGCATGAAACAGAAGAAAGAATAAGCGTGGAAGACTTTGCAACAAAACTTCACCATCATCATCATTAAAGATTAGCTTAATAAACTAGTGCCGGTAAAAAAAATTGCCGGCATTTTATTTTATAAGATTTTATTTTGTGTGAAGAAGATCATTAAACGTATTAACTCAAGTATATTAATAAACATATTTATGAAAGAACTTATTGCCAAACTTATGGCAGAAGGATTAACTGAACAGCAGGCTTATAAAGCCATTGAAGTAATTAAGGATTTTGCAAAAGAAAAAGTGCCAATGTTTGCTGGGGCGATCAATAAAGTATTTGAAAAATACACCCCTAAAGACGAAGAAGACTTTTTGAGCTAAATATTATCTTCTCTGCCCTTTTGTCGCATATGAGGCTTTGCATGGTATTTGGTTTAGAATCGTTCAATTCACAAAAAATCTCTTCATAGAATAAATAATAATATGAATCAAGGAAAGGAATTTGAAAAATATGCAGTAAAGCACCGCGGCATTAGCAGTGCAACTTTACATAGTTATCGCAATAATTTTACTGATCTTACTCCTTATATAATTGAAGAACGCTCTTTGAACGTTGCCCAAATGGATGTCTTCAGCCGCCTGATGATGGACAGGATCATCTTTTTAGGGGAACCTATCAACGATTATGTGGCAAATATTGTGACCGCACAGTTACTTTTTCTCGACAGTACTGACAGGGCAAGGGATATTCAGATGTATATCAACAGCCCGGGTGGCAGTGTATATGCAGGCCTTGGCATTTACGATACCATGCAGTTTGTTACACCTGATGTATCTACCATCTGTACCGGCATTGCAGCAAGCATGGGGCAGATATTATTATGTGCCGGCGTAAAAGGCAAACGTAGCGCTTTGAAACACAGCCGGATCATGATTCACCAACCAAGCGGTGGCATTGGCGGTCAGGCAAGTGACATAGCCATTACTGCAAAAGAAATAAAAAAAGTGAAATTGGAACTTTATACTATTACAGCTCATCATACAGGCAAAGATGTGGAAACAATTAACAAAGACAGTGACCGCGATTTTTGGATGTCTGCCGCTGAAGCAAAAGATTATGGATTAATTGATGAAGTACTTATTACTAATCCCAAAAAAGATAAGAAATAAAAATATTGATTGGAATTAAAAATAAAACTACATGTTAGAATCAAAATATATATATCCTTTCAAAATGGAGGATGAAGATGAGCGTGAACAGGAACCGAAAGAAGACAAGCAAGACCCGCAATCTCCCTTGCTGATGAAGAAAATGGAGAAACTATTTCTTGATAAACGTGCGGTGTATTTATGGGGGCAGGTTGATGACAAGTCTGCGCGTGACGTGGTAAGCAAATTGTTGCTGCTGGATGCGGAAAAGCCCGGCGAAGAAATAAAATTTTATATCAACAGCCCGGGAGGCATGGTTACAAGCGGCATGGTAATTTACGACACCATAAAAATGATACAGTCGCCAGTAAGTACCATTTGCATGGGACTTGCGGCAAGTATGGGCTCTATTTTACTAAGCGTGGGGAAAAAAGGCAAAAGATATATTTACCCCCATGGGGAAGTGATGATTCACCAGCCGAGTTTGGGCGGAGTTTTCCAGGCTGTTTCTGCAGACATTGAGATACAGGCAATACAAATGGAAAAAACAAAAAAGGTAAGTGCCGAAATTCTTGCCCAAAATTGTGGCAAAACTTATGAACAGGTGATAAAAGATTTTGACCGCGATTACTGGATGGATGCCAATGAAGCTATTCAGTATGGAATAGTGGATAGTATTCTTAAAAAATTATAAGGAAGCAATAGTAAAAAGGGAAAGAAGACTTTTTTTATAATACCGAAAATAATTTTCGGTCTTCCGGAAATGAAAATCGGGAATCCGACAGACTTTTTCGGCGCCCCGAAAATAAGAATCGACGTTTAGAAAATTGTTTACGGTTCCCCGAAAATAAGAATCAGAACCCCAATAGACATATTTCGAGAACCAGGAAATGAAAATCGGAACTCCGAAAATTGTTTTCGGTGCACCGAAAATTAAGTTTCCTCTATCATATAACGAGCAGTAAGCCATAATGATTAAGTTTTTGAATTAAAATTCATTAATAAACCTACATATTAAGGCGGCTTTATAAATTTTACAATTAATCAGTTACATTAAATAACTAATAAATGGCTAAACAATCGCATTTGCACTGTTCTTTTTGCGGACGCAGCCGGGATGAAGTGAAGATTTTAATTGCAGGGCAGGAAGGGCATATTTGTGAAAATTGTGTAGAACATGCACAGGATATTATCTTGCAGGAGCTGCAGGTTAAAGAAGAATCTCAGGCATCACAGTATAAATTCTCGATTCGTAAGCCGTTTGAAATAAAGGCATTTCTGGATAAATATGTCATCGGGCAGAATGATGCAAAGAAAATTTTGGCTGTTGCGGTGTATAATCATTACAAAAGAATTACCCAGAAACAAATAACAGATGATGTGGAAATTGAAAAAAGCAACATCATCATGGTTGGCGAAACAGGCACAGGAAAAACATTACTGGCAAAAACGATTGCGCGGCTACTGAATGTACCTTTCGCCATAGTTGATGCCACTGTTTTTACAGAAGCCGGATATGTTGGTGAAGATGTTGAAAGTATGCTTACACGTTTGCTTCAATCCTGCAATTATGATGTGGCTGCGGCAGAGAAGGGAATTGTTTATGTAGATGAAATTGATAAAATAGCGAGAAAAGGCGACAACCCATCCATTACGCGCGACGTTAGCGGTGAAGGGGTGCAGCAGGGGCTTTTAAAAATGCTGGAAGGCACCGAAGTACTGGTTCCACCACAGGGAGGCCGCAAACATCCCGAACAAAAAATGGTGAAAATGAATACGCAGAATATATTGTTTATTTGCGGAGGGGCATTTGACGGGCTTGATAAAATCATTGCGCGCCGTATCAACACAAACGCAATTGGTTTTGGGATAAATAAGGATAAACAGGAAATGCAAAAAAATAACTTGCTGGAGTTTATCAATGCCACAGATTTAAAAAGTTTTGGACTGATACCCGAGCTACTGGGAAGGCTACCTGTTGTAACGCATCTGAATCCTCTTGATGCCGAAACATTACGGGCAATTTTGACTGAGCCAAAAAACAGTCTCATTAAACAATTTAACCGCCTTTTTGAACTGGAAGGAATAAAAATGACCATTGATGAGGACGTTTTAGATTTTATGGTAGGCAAAGCCATGGAATTCAAGTTAGGGGCAAGAGGTTTGCGAACGATTTGCGAGCATATTCTGACAGATGCCATGTTTGAAATGCCTGGCACTAATGTGAAAGATTTTCATGTTTCACTTGATTATGCAAAAGAAAAATTCGGAAAAGATAAAATGAATATGTTGAAAGTGGCTTAATAAGAAGTTATTTTAAGAAAGCGATGGAAAATATTTCATCGCTTTTTTTATTTTATAGGTTCATAAATTTATACCTACATTTATTTTTTTATAACCTAACGATACTGCTATGCAAAATTGGAAAATTAAGGTCTCATTGTTTTTGAATTATTTTGTGTTTGCTATTTTATTAAATAGTGTAGGCATATTGATTCAAAAATCAGTTAACAATTACCATGTAGACACATTAGCTGCAAGCATTTTAGAGGCATTTAAGGATTTATCTATTGCCTTTGCTTCATTTTTTGTAGGCTCTTTTTTACCAAGATTAGGATATAAAAAGGGCATGCTTATAGCGCTGGCTTTAGTTTTTACTGGCTGTCTTATCATGTACTTTAGAAATTCCTTCGCGGCAGTTAAGATTTTATTTGCATGTGTAGGAGTTTCTTTTGCCGTTATAAAAGTTTCTGTTTATTCATTGGCAGGTATTTTAGTAAAAAGCGACAAAGAACATAAAAGTTTTTTGAGCGCCATTGAAAGCTTTTTCATGATAGGTATTGCAGCAGCCTATATTACTTTCCCTTTATTTTACAGTGATGCAGATGCGAATGCGTGGCTTCGCATTTATCTTGTTTTAGCCATATTAATTGCTTTTTCAATTATTGTCCTATTCTTTGCGGACTTTAATATCAAATACGAGATACCAGGCATAAGTATCAAAAATGATTTTCTACAGATGATAAAATTGCTTAAACGCAGGTTGGTACTTGTTTTTGCCATAGGCGCATTTATGTACGTAATGACTGAACAAGGTATCATGAGTTGGTTGCCAACCTTCAACCAGAAAGTGCTGCACCTGCCTGAAAAAACAAGCGTAACCATGGCAGTCATTTTAGTATTATCAATAGCTTTCGGAAGATATATATCATCTATTTTAATAAAAAAGGTTAATTGGCTCGTGCTTCTTGTTACCTGCCTTATCGGTGCTGCTGCTATGGTTGTATTTGTATTGCCACAAACTGCCAACCTTGAGGTGAAGCCCATCAATAGTATTGCAGACGTGCCTGTTATCGCTTATGTTTTTCCGTTGATAGGTTTTTTTCTTGCGCCCATTTATCCTCTTGTAAATTCAATAGTATTAAGCGCAACGGAAAAAAGCTTTCATAGCCCAATGGCTTCGTTGCTTACATTTTTCTCTGCCATTGGAGGCACACTTGGCTCAAGGTTAGTTGGTTATCTATTTAAAAATATTGGAGGCCAAAAGGCCTTTTATTTTTCATTATTTCCCTTAACAATTTTATTGATATGCCTTTTTATTTTAAATAATATCCAAAAGAAATCAAATATGCATATTGAGTTTAATTCATCTGCATCTCATTAGTTGTACTCATTCCTAAATGGCTATTGAACAAATATATCAACTTGGGGAACTTTTTGCAAACGTTCAGTTAGAAAAAGTATTTCCAGATGGAAAAACATTTCCTGATTGCCTACCAAAATACTCGCTGGATGAAATTAATCTAAAATATACTCACCAAAAGAGTTCTCTTTCTTTCAATTTGAAAAATTTTGCTGAAGAAAATTTTTTATTGCCAAAAATAAATGCCTCTCCGTTTGAAAGCGATACCAGCAAAACAGTGCAGCAGCATATTGAACAATTATGGGATGTATTAACCCGCGAACCTGATAATGAAAAAAGTTCTTTGATAAATCTTCCGCATCCTTATATTGTTCCGGGTGGCCGATTTAGTGAAATTTATTATTGGGACAGTTATTTTACTATGCTTGGTCTGCAAGTTTCGCATCGTATTGATATGGTTCAAAACATGGTTGAGAATTTTGCCTACCTCATTGACTTGTTTGGTTATATTCCAAATGCCAACCGTTCTTATTTTCTAGGCAGGTCTCAGCCTCCTTTCTTTTCCTTAATGGTAACATTATTTAGCGAAGAAAATGGAGATAGTATTTTGATAAAATACCTGCCTCAGCTTTTAAAAGAATATCATTTCTGGATGACCGGCGCTTCTGAAATAAGTGAAGTAAATAAAACTGTTAGGCACGTAATACAAATGCCGGATGGCTCAATATTGAACAGATATTGGGATGAACACACATCTGCGCGGCCAGAATCTTTCAAACAGGACATTGAAATTGCTGAAGCTACCAATACCAATACTGTTGAATTATTCAGAAATATCCGTGCTGCCTGCGAATCAGGTTGGGATTTCAGTTGCAGGTGGTTTAAAGACACAACTTCTTTCGCAACTATCCATACCACAGAAATTGTACCTGTAGATTTGAATTGCCTTTTGTTTCATTATGAAAAAACATTGTCAAAAGCATATCAGATCCACAATAATGAAAAGGAGTCATTTTATTTTAATGCACTGGCTGAGAAAAGGAAATCAGCCATTCAAAAATATTGCTGGAACGAAAATTTGCATTTTTATTTTGACTATGATTTACGAGGACAACAGCAAAAATCAATTTACACAATGGCCGCCGCATTTCCATTGTTTTTCAATATTGCAACAGGAGACAAGGCACTAAAAGTCGGAGAAGTATTAAAAGATAATTTTTTAAAGGCAGGAGGGTTTGTTACTACACCAGAAATCACAGGGCAGCAATGGGATAGTCCCAATGGTTGGGCACCTTTGCAATGGATTGCAATAAAAGGTTTGGAAAATTATGGTATGGGTGCCCTTGCAAAAGAAGCAGCTGTACGCTGGATCGATTTAAATAATAAAGTGTACAAGCGAACCGGTAAATTAATGGAAAAATATAATGTGGTAGATACAAACCTTGATGCAGGTGGGGGTGAATACCCTGCGCAGGATGGTTTCGGATGGACAAATGGGGTGCTGCTGAAACTAATGGATATGTATAAAGACAATGCCTGAATTCATTTTATTTCATGACCATTCATCATCTTCATCTCCATCATCGTTTTCAATATCCTCATCAAAACCATCTTTATCTTCATCTTGTTCAAGATTTAAATTTCCAACAAAACCTGCAGGAAAACCAAATTCCTCAGCCCATTTCACTGCTATCAAAAGCATAGTTTAATAAAAAATTCGTTGGCCTTTTAATAAAGAAAGCGAACTTGTTAATGTTAATAATTTTCTTTTATAATTTTGAATACTTCATTTGTAGATCAATTAATTCTTTTACCGGATCGGTGAACCGCCATTAACATTCGAATTCCTTCCAAATTGGATATAATAAACATCAAATAAATATCCCGTTGTAAAAGAGGAGTTTTTCTTCACAGCATACCCAGAAGCATCCCACAAAGTGGAATTTGGGCTTGCTCTTCTGCATGCTAAAAAATCGCCGTTCCTTGTTATAGCTGTATCGCTCAGCTCAGGATACCATACAATAAAATCTCCCCAAATGCCTACTGCATTATTTCCCCAGTTTTGATTTCCTCCCCATTCCAGCGACATACCAAGGTCGCCGCTTGCGTTGGTTGAAAAAGCAGGGAAAGCAAAAGCATAATCAGGATTCCAGATCTGCACCTGCTGTTTTAATGTATAGTTGGTTACATCGATCTGCGTCATCTGTATTTGTGCTCTTGGAAAACCGCCGCCGGAAGAAGCTGTCCAACCAAACCAAACATTATTTCCCGAACGGGCCGCACCTAGCACCGCATTTCCCGGGAAAGAAGTGCCTAAATAAGAAAGCCAATCGGTAGTGCCATCTTTGGCTATAGAAGATATGGTTCCGTTTGGCCAGCTATTTATATTAATATCATGCTGGTAGTAACTATTATCTCCTTCTTTCAGTGAAAAAACTCTTAGCGTGCTGTTATCTTTATGCCCAGCCCAAAAGATCTCGTTTCCTGTGTTTTGACATAAGTGGCCGCCATAATTAGTATTTCCGTCTGCGGGGCTGGTATAACCAATGCCTAAGGATTGGCCATTTTGAATTTCACTTAACTGAAATCTTGCTACAAATGAACCTGATCCAACTGCATCAATTTTAAAATAAAGATAATTATCTCCTACCGAGAGGTCAGGGTAATCCATCGTTACATTTCCCAGGTTGAATGTGGAGGAAAGCACATCCCAGTAAGTCCAAGAAGTACCATTTGAATTAATAATATCCTGCGGGCTGGCAGAGGCGATACGCACCCGGTTCACCCCGGAAAGGCAACTTCCACCAGTGTTTGTGGCTGACCCGCAAAACTGCATCAGCCATATAAAACGGTCTATAGAAGGCACATACTGAATAACCTGGTCGCAGCATAAACCTCCATCAAGAAAATTACCGCTTGCATCTTTTGAAGGTGTACTTGGGAAAATGGTTGTTGGGTCAATAATGTTGTATTTCGTGCCCCCATTGATCGAAAGCACTCCCTTTGTGTTGTAAGTGTATAAAATCACATTGCCGCTTCGCGCGCCACTTGGGTCGGGCGGAATGCCGAAAGAATTGATCAGGCTTCCAAATTGATTGTACTGGCTAAAAACCACCGGGTCGCCGCCTGCACCACCAGCATTATTCTTTATTTGCTGTAATTTAAAATTGCTGTTGACTGGTGACATGCTGCCACGCGAAGGCCCTGTTGGAACATGATAAAAAGGAGCAGCATTACTTTCCACTTCGCCTTTTGGTGTTTCATAGTGAGGGTATTTTCCTCCCTGCACATGATTTGCAGGCACAGTAGCGGAGTGCAAACTGTCCTTATAATTGTAGTTTGCAGTTGGTATAGTTCTTTTACAATTGCACTGGCAATGAAAAAGCCATATAACCACGCTGATCAGGAACAGGATGATCACCATGATCAATAACCTTGTCCATGTTGAATTTGAGTTGTTCATGACATTTGAGTTTTATTTTTATAATGATGTTTTTACAGACTATTATCATTCCATTATAGGTTTATTATGGGTTTGGTGTTTTAGGTTTTTCTGCCTGCGATCCATTGAAAATGTTATTAAGCTTTGCATTTTGAAGCCCCACATTTCTTTTCAGCATTGTATTATAAGAACTAACTTTCTTTTTTGATGAGGTGATAGATTCTGTTATTGCATGAACTTCAGGCGTATTAGCCGTTTCCGGCGGAAGTGAAGCAAGTTTTTGCGAAATACTATCCAGCCGTTCCTGCATCGCTTCCAATTGAGTGCTGGCAGCCTGGGCAAGCAGTTGCGATGAATCAGCTACTTCTTTTGACTGCATTGCTTTATCCTCCCATGTAAACCCCATTACACTGCCCTGTGTAAATCCTGCCTTTGTCAGCATATCATTTAAAGTGGTTGGAAAAAATATCAGCAGGATAAACAATATCAATAATAATCCATCCCGGACTATTGAAATGAGGTCTTTTATTTTGGTCATAGTTAGTAATTTTTATCTATACTCATTATTGAATTGATTCAAATAAATTATGAGCCCCCCTTAAAATTTATTAATTCAATTAAAGAAAATATTGTTATTGATATAAAGAATATTATTAAAAAGTAATAGATAATAAATAAATTTTTATTAGTCTCGTATGAAGATTTGTCCCACATCCATTTATATGCATCCGCAGGATAATTTGATAAAATGAAATCTTCGCAATCAAGATAACCTCTAACAGCATTAGGGTTTTGATTACATATATTCATTGCTGAATCACTTAATTGAGCAGTAATTACAAAAACATTGGATGTCCCACGTTTTTTATAATGATTATTAGAATGTGAGTAGTATAAAAAAGAAAAAACCACAAAAAGAACTGCACTTATAACAGCAACAGTAAACCATATATTACTCTTTTTAAATATCAAGTATTTGAGTATTAAAAAAATTATTAAACATGTTAAGTGTGCTGTTCCATATAGAAAGTTAGTATTCCCGAGTTCTCCATTATTTGGTAATAAATTTAAGAGGAAAGATCCCCCAATACCTAAAAGAGCTGTCACTACTTCTATTCCACTTTTAAGAGTATCATTTTTTATAGGCATAATCGTTTATTGAATTGTGTATTTAAAAGTTGTGGTACTATCTTGATTATTTGGTATCCAAAAATTACTTTCATTATCAACTACTTTTTGATCTTTAATGTTATAAATCAATATATAATAGCACCCAGAATATAAATTATCTATATAAGATGCTTTGTTGTAATTCCATTTAAAGGTCTTTTTTTCTAGATTATCAATACAATCAGAAATATTTGTCCAATTTTCGTTATAGCAATTACTTATCCCATAAGTGGGTACCAGATTAAAAAATCTTGGATAAACATAAATAGCAAAATCTTTGGGATTATTATTGTTTTTAAATGAGATGTCAAGCATAAGTCGATATGTCTGGGATATATTAACGGCTGTTGAATTAGGTATTTTAATATCCCAATCATTTTTAATTTCATTTTTAAAATAGGCTATTGTGATTGGAAATTTTTCTACCGCATTGTTAGTCTCTTTTAAAGATTTTGGTGTGTTTATAGAGTATAATTTGGAGGAATCTATATAATTAGCAATTATTGAAAATGCTGAATCCTTTTCATAACCTTGAAGGCTATCAAAGTTTACAGCTAAAGAATTTAATTTACTTCTATTTTTTTGAACCGATGAATCAATTACTTTAAACTCTGAAATAGAATATTTTTTTTTCACTTCATTATTTAAAAATTCATCATAAACTCTATGCGCAATTAGAAGCTTTTTTGATACAGTATCTTTTAAGGATGAGTTATCAAAATTGTTACTTTGAGAATATATTTTTATGAGAGAAAAAAATAAAAACAAACTAATTAATAAGGTCGTTTTTAAATAAAAATTTTTATACATTTTATTTACGATTTAAATTCCTACTTCTTTAATAAGGGTTTCGGTTGCCCCTTTTTAAACAAGGTTGGCAACTTCTTTAAAATCACCAACCTTTAAAATTGTGCTAATCAATACTTACTTTTTTTTTGTTAGTGGCCAAGCCGCTTTTAAGTCATCCGTGCTACCCTGAAAAATATTTCTATCTCCCCCTGTTACCCCTGGAATATTATGAGGTTCCGGTCCATTATCACCATCTGTATATTGCCACAAAGTATATGTTGGCCAAACCTGTGTAGGAATGCCTATTGGCGTATCGCTATACCTGGCATACCACAAAGGGCAATTACTCAAAATTGGGTCAGGGTCACTGCCAACTGATTCACGTAAAAGGTCTGCTCCATATAGAATCGGCCATCTACCTGTCGCATTCTTGATCCTCTGTACAAAATCCCTTGCCTGATTAATAGTCATATTTGGCGGACCGCTTCGCTCCCAATCGAGAGCAATAAGTTCATCGTCACCGGGTTTCGCAAAATTTAAGAAATTATCAACCTGGTCAGCTACAGGATCCGCGGTTGAAAAATGATAAGCACCCCAAAGAAAGCCTAATTCCTTTGCCTGGGTACGCCGGTCAAGATAGGTTGAAATCCTGAATATTTGCGCCTTGAGTTGCTTTGTGAATGATAGCTACAATGCCCCCATTTAATGCGTCCTGAAAATTAATTGGATTTTCGTGATAGATGTCAATAATTGCGTTTGTCATAATTGAAGTTTATTTTTTTGCCTACTCTTAGATCGGATTTTCGGCGCGCTCCGTTTTATTGTTAAAATGAATACACTTTTTAATTCTCCATTGCCTCCTTACTCCTTCAGCCCCACCACTTCCACCTCATAACTTCCCGCGTTCACAGCGCTCAGGTTGGCAATCAGGAGAAATGTATTTTTCAGGTCGCCCAGTTCGTGAGGTTTAGGGCTTTTGCTATCGCCGGGCTGAATGGTGATGGCCGTGTCGGGCATCGCGCCGGTGGCTGTTGCCGAAAGCCATACCGCAATAGGCGCGTTAATTGATTTGTTACGAAAAGTCAACCCCACATTGTCCGTAAGCGTTTGATTCAGCACCTGCTCTGTAGCCCCGGCAGCAGGCGTTCCGGCCAGCAACTGGTGTTTGTGCACCGTGTGCGTGAACAATAAATTAAAATTAAAAAATGAACTGCAGGTGGCCACGTCGCCGGGGTTCAGGGCGGCCACGGTGTGAATGGCCGTGAGCATGCCCAATTGCGCTGCCAGCAGGGTGGAGCTGCGCACGGTTCGCGTGCCTTTCACCTGCAATTTGTCCGTTTCCTGGTCGTCGCGGCTGTCTGCCCACTGTTGCTGAAAGCCCTGCAACAGGGTAGTTAAAGTTGTTCCCAGCGCGATTGAGTTGGCGCCCGCTGCAGTAAAAATGCGCTGCGTGAGCGTGGGCATCTGCGTTTTGGTGGCCTGTGAATATTCGTTGATCTGGTGGGGATAAAACTGCAGGTAAGCCGCCGTTGCCCTGCCGCCGAGTGCGCGGGCGACAAACGGTTCCTCATCGCTCATGGTGAAAGAAAAATTGCTAAGCATCTGGTCGTTAGTGAGTGTTGCCCCTTTTTGAACGTTCAGGCTGGTGTCCACCACGCCAAGTTCCGAGCCCAAAGCAGGTATCAATGGTTTCAGTATGGCAAGTATGCCATCATACTGCCCGGAACTGTTGCCGTTCACCAGCGCATTGTAAGCATCGCTTGAAAAGCCATAGAAGCGAAGGGGGGTAATGTGTTCATTCACGAAAATATTGCCGAAGAGTTTTTCAATTTCAATCATAAAATAAAATTTTAAAGTTTAAAATATTTGTTTTCTACTATACTGCCTAACCGGGCGATGCTATCCTAACGTCTTAGGACCATACTGCCTGACCGGGCGATGCTATCCTAACGTCTTAGGGTTATACTGCCTGACCGGGCGATGCTATCCTAACGTCTTAGGACTATACTGCCTGAGCGGACGATGGCATCCTAACGTCTTAGGACCATACTGCCTGACCGGGCAATGCCATCCTAACGTCTTAGGAATATACTGCCTGACCGGGCGATGCCATCCTAACGTCTTAGGATGATACTGCCGATTTTGGCAGTATCATGCCGACGTCTAAAAAGAACTATTCTGTGTTTTTCCTTAGGTTAGCAACCTGCTCCATGCTATTGTAAAAGTGTTATTTCACAAAGGCACTTTTGGACACCTTTAAATACTTAAATAGGTATGGCAACATTTAATGCTGTTTGAATAGCAGTAGTAACAATCCCTATAATATCATTAACTGTGTTTTGTGCAGCAATCAACCCTATTCCTTCAATAGTTAGCAATACATTTTTAACTGCTAGCCATTGAATAGAAAATCTGTCTTTTAATTCTGCATCATCTATTTGATTTGTTAAACGAAGATTAGCTAGAAATTCAGCATCTTCTGCAAATTGCTTAAATGATTGTTCCGCAAAGGGCTTAGCATCATTCCAGGCTGTACCTAAATCGCTTTGTGCTTTTGTAATGCAATCTTGTAATACTGCATTGATATCAATGTTTGCCATGTTTTAATTATTTTTTGATGAAGAGGTTATGGTTCCTGTTGATTTTAATTCTTCTTGAAGTTTTAGCAATCCATCTAAAGAAATATTTACATCATTAGATAAATCATGTTTGTCATCTTGTGGGAATTTGCTATTGCAATCTATTTCTGTAAATCCTTGGGCATGTTTTCTCTTGAAGGCATGCATTACGCTATCAACATTATTTATTTGATTTATTACAGTTGAGGATTTCTTTCCGAGAAATACTTCTCTGTCTTTTATCATTCTTAAATTAACTTCCATGCTATCATAATAGCCTTGAAAATTTTTTATATTCTGTGTAGTAGTATCACCGTCACAAAGTGTTCGCGATAGCCGTAAAAAAAAGAAATTAAAATCCTTTTTTAAATCGGTTGCAGTTTGGTCAATATTGCTGTCATAACCTGTAATAAAGGTTACTTTACAACTTGAGAAGCAAACAAGCACACAAAATGCAATAAAAATTTTTTTAAATCTCATAATTATAATTTTTTTGCCTACTCTATTGTCCCGTTTTCGGCGTCCGGTTGCTTACTGTTTTATAAGGGTGGTTCGGCGTTAGTTCCCTTGCTGCTGGGTTTTTGGTTTTTTTAAGGTTTATGTTTTCATATTTATACGTTTTTAAGTTGCCTACTCTATTATGCCGTTTTCGGCTTGGCGGGGTATTTAGTTTTCAAACTAAATAATTAATGATGAATCTGTTTAGTACTGTCTGTATTGCCCATATTTTTTAAGTTCAATAATTGCTGATACACTTCACTAATATTGCTCATTTTACTGGCATCTATTGTAAAAATGTAATCAGTAAAACTGTTGATTGTGTTATTGTTTTTTGATATAAGGCTATCAAGAGACCTGTAATATGAAAGTGTATCGATTATAGAAATACTATCAAATTTTGTTGGTTTTGCAATTTTAGAAAAATCTAAAGAAGGATTAGGTATTGGTTTCATTTCGAATTCTTTTTTTGATAATTGAGATATTTGTTGCGCTATCAGCATTTCTGTTTTGGTATAATTCATATATCGTAACATATTATCTTCAAAATTTTTTTGCTGATCAAATACACCTGAAAATAAACTCAGAAAAATAGCTGCCGATGCCAAAGCCATAAAAAGAACTTTAATAGTATATGAACTTCCCGCCCAACCTTTATTAATTAACACAAATAACAACAATCCTCCAACGCAAGAAATAAGCATTAAGCAAATAGTAACCCCATAGTAATTTTTGAAAAAAGTCATCGCCAATTGATAATGATGATCTCTTCGCAATGTGATAATATTATCTTGCAACCTAAAAATCTTGCTGTAAGCAGTATCACCAAGTACAGGGATAGTACTTGAAATAATATTTTCGCTTACCAGCATATTGGAATTATTATAAGGAGTCATAAGTTCATCTGATTTCTCTGCCATTATTGATCTTACGGAAAGAAAGATAGCACCTAAAAATAAGTAAGCTAAAAAAACAACAATTGACGCCTTAATCATTTCATGTTGTCCGGCATACCAGTTATAACATTTACTCAGAAAGTCTCTTAATTTTGACATTATTATAAATTTAAACTGTTAAGAAAGTTGCCTACTCTATTTTCCCGTTTTCGGCTTACCGAGTGCTTACTGTTTTATAAGGGTGGTTCGGCAGTTTTCCCATTATAATTAGTTCTATTTTATACTTTTCGTTCTGCGCCACCTATTGATGCCCACCAATTTGCTGAAGCGGTTTGATTAGTAAAGAGCCTGTTGATAATATTTTGAACCCGGCTGTCTTTTAAAAACAATCCGTGATAGGACATATCGTTTGCTATATTCCAGATTGATTTTTTTACAGCAATTGTCAAAAGATTGCTACTATAAAAAGTGGAACTTTCAATAGGTACTGTTCCGTCACCGTCACCTAAAGGCTGGTCAAAATCAAAAAAATTCGTTACACTTCCTTCCGGTGAATTAGCATCTATTACTACTTTATGATGAGTATCCTCGCCTTCTCCTACTACTATTAAAAGGTTCTGCTTAATGGCATCAGGTAATGTATCCAGTTGCATAAGATCTCCATTTCTGAAAGAAGATAGCAAACCAAGCCTGTTTTGGAAAAGAGGTTCATTATCATCATATACATTAGATTGCCAATCATTAATCACAGTCAGATCTGCCTGACTGCCATCTGATTGAAATGTTACTGAACCATCATACCATGGACATAATTCAAATATGGCAGGAAATGTACGATTGGCTTTTCGCGAAGCGTCGTTTGCATTGAATATTGAATTTACGCCGGCATTTCCTATGGCAAGATGTACCAAAGCATATACAGACCCTTTAAAAGGGCAGGCGCACATAGCGATGTGCCCAATGTCATTATAAATGCCATTCAATTGTTTTAAATAACATGAAAAAACAAGCCCCCCCATGCTATGGGTGAGGAAATCAAATTTTGTTACTACAGGAGTTGCAGGGTCTCTGTTCAACTTATTTTTCAAATAAGCAACAAAAGCGAGAAGCCTTTTTCCATTCTCAACGCTTGGTAAACGCCAATCATACCCAAAAAGATAAATTGGAGCATTCACTTTTGCCTGAAGAGTGTTAATAACATCCTGGTAAGGAAACCGATCAATATGTCCCCGTTTAATAATGGTTGAGTTGTCTTCATCAAACATTGGATTCATTTGTAAACCATAACTAAATACAGGGGTGCCTATCGAATTTAATAATGTATCGTATTTATCCCATACACTATCAAAATTTAAAGAATTTACATTTACCAGGGTTGTGGCTTCAATGCCTGGAATAAAAATAATTGGGTTTGCCATAAAATTTATTTTTTTTGCCTACTCTATTTTCCCGTTTTCGGCTCCCGGTTGCTTACTGTTTTATAAGGGTGGTTGGGCTGTTAGTTCCCTTGCTGCTGGGTTTTTGGTTTTTTAAAGGTTTTATGTTTTCATGTTTATATGGTTTTAAAGTTGCCTACTCTATTATCCCGTTTTCGGCTTGCCGGTTGCTTATTGTTTTATAAGGGCGTTTGATTTTATGCTCCTTATTTGCTAACTTTTATTTTCATTGACTTTCATACCCAAATAAGTTACAGTGCTTATACCCATTAATGCAATTAATGTAGGATCTAATTCCGGCAACTTTCCGCAATCAGTGCAAGGGATCTTGTATAAAAAAATTACAATTCCTATAAGTGTAAAAACTAAGTTTTGGAACCGATGAATGCTAATGCCGTTTTCGTCAGAAAGAATATCGGTTAAAAAACCTTCGGAAGGTTGATTTTGATGCCTGTCAGATCCGCCTGCTTGAGTTGATTGATTTTTATCAATGGCGTTACCAACCACTGCAGTTCCGGCACTGATCCCCATTAAGCCTAAAATACTTGCTGTAAACTCTATGAAGATCCAACAACAATGAGCAGAAAGATAAATATACGCTGATGCTATTACAACAGTCCATATTCCTAATTGAGTTCGCGCTAAGCTATAAGGCCTTGGAATTTTTGAAGGATCGGTTACATTTTGATACTTGGGTAATTTTTGTGCGTTTGCCAGCAACGCAACAAGGTCAACATCATCTTTCAAAATATTTGAATAAATAAGCAACCCAATAAATAAAGCAATAATTATTGCAATAATTATTGCTGCAACAATAACATAGGTTTTGGACTGTTCGCAAGTGCAACTTTTTTTGGGAACTGAAGTTTGAACAGTCGCTGGTGTGGTTACAGGTCCTTCGGCATATAGTTGAATACTATTTAACCCTGCAAATAGAAACATCAAAAAAATTATCTTTTTCATATTATTTATTTATTTCGCCTACTCTATTTACCCGTTTTCGGCTTCCCGGTCGCTTACTGTTTTATAAGGATAGTTCGGCGGTTGTTGTCCTTTTTTAATAATAATTGCTTTTTTATTCTTCCCCAGATGATAGTTTATTGCCAAGCTCAGTTAATGCTGAAGCAATATTTCTATCCTCAATAGAATCTGCTACAATGCTGATCAGGGCACTGTAATACTTCCAGCGTGGCGGCAATGGTTGAGGATTTAGTTCAAGTTCAGAGGGGTCAAAAACAAATTCGCTGCTTCCAAAATGCGGAAAAGGGAATGGAATAATATTATTTCCACAGATCCACCTATCGTCATCATAGTCCATTGCCTGGGCGCCCGTGTTATAAATTGCCGAGCCAAGCTTATTTAATTCTGCTTTTAGGCTTTCATCTTTAATGGAAGACGCGATCGTTTTTAAAATTTGCGAAGCAATAATATTTAATGTGCCTCTTGAATATTTAGGCACTTGCGGAATAGCATCCCAAATTGAGGGATCAAGTTTTGCATAAAGAAAGAAAGAGAATGTGATACCGCTTAGGTAGTGGATAGCTCCTCCCCCTCCTCCTGCTCCTCCAGTTCGTGGCATAGTTGTAATTTTTTTATTTTGCCTACTCTTTGGTTCCCGTTTTCGGCTCCCGGTTGCTTACTGTTTTATTAGGGTGGTTCGGCATTAGTTCCCTTGCTGCTGGGCTTTCTGGTTTTTAAAGATTCATGTTTTCATGTTGTATGTTTTAAGTGTTTTATTTTTATGAATAATATTTCTGTACAAAATCTCTCATGTTTGTATAGCAAATTTTGGCTACTATCAGGTGCGGGTCCAGTTTGTCGCTGTCTAAAAAGCTTGCCGGCGGGTTTTGCATGTAGGCAGTGGCATTTTCCAGCAGAAAGTCGTACAATTTTTGGCCGCTGCCATTGTTGTCGTCAATAAAATCGTCATACATGCGAAATTCATCCACCGGGTGTATCACGCCATCGTAGTCGGTGCCGAGGCAGATATTATCCCATACAGTATGGCTGCCCGTGCGCACTTCTGCGGCTCTTTCGGCTATGTATTGAAACTGCAGCCACAGCGTTTTCAAAGAGTAAACATTCGTTATGGAATTATTCACTCCATTCACGCGTTGATCCATGAGGATGCCTATCAGGCCGCCGCTTCTTACTATTTCATACACATCATCATCATACAGGTTTATTTCCCACTGGTAAAAAGGATTATTGAGCCCAAGCCTTAAGCTCCACGCTTGTCCATCCATCCATTTCAATCCATTCACGGCAGTGTGAGATGCAATGATGGGTATTTGAGGATAATTATTGGCTCGAAAACGGTAATAGCTTTGCCTGGTGTTCCAGCTCATGTGCTTTACATCAACGATCACATTATTCTTCAACAATTCATTTATCACCATATATCCAAGATTGGTAATATCGCTGCCCAGCCCAAAGCTCTGGTCAACCAACTGGTGGTCTGTAAGTGGCTGCAGGCTGGCGCAATGCCCGCAAAGGCCATTGTAAAAATGATGGGATACCGTATAAGAGAAAAGCTTTGTTTGTAAAAGGAGCTGCCGCACATTTTGCAGCACAGCCATGCATACATCCTGCGGAATGAAGGGAGTTAACTGATCAGCATGGTTGTCTACCATATCCCGTGTTATGGCATTGCGCCAGTCGGGTACATTCAATGCATGGTAGTTCTGCACCTGGTCGTTAGTGAAAAAGCTGAAATCAGTACCGTTCCAGAGAGTATCTCCTGAAATAATATTGCTCCAGAAAGCATTGCCCCCTTCTACACTCAAAACTATTTGTATCTGTTGGTTGGGCAGTGAGGTCTTTAACTGATCACTATTTTGCAATACAGAATACCCTGCATTTTTAATGTTGCTGTATGTGGCACCCACGCAGCCTGCAGGATCAGGCTGAAAAGAAGGTGCATTCACTATAAAACTGATCTGCCCTAATGTTTCCTGGAAATAATCATAGGCAGGAGACTTCATGAATTCAATATTTTCTATTGAAAATGCGGAGAATAAGATGGCCAAGTTCTTTCTCGGCAAAATTGGTAAGGCCCAGCCAACTGATTATTTTCTCAAGCAATGTTTTATCATCCAGCATAAAAAAGCCTCTTTCCGGCGGGTAAATTGCCACGTTTATGAGGCAAACATTGCATGATGCACTTTGTGTAAGATCAGATTCTGAGTAATCTGTAAACCCTACCTGTTTAGCTATCCAGTCCACAAGATTGCTTTCCTCAGGAAACTGGTGCCACACGGAGTTTTCATCATTAGGGTTAGTGCTCATGACAATATTGTTGTCAACCCGTTGTTCAAAGGCACAGAGAAAAGAATGTGCGTGCAGATCTGCGTAAAACATAGTATTTATTTTTTTTGCCTCTATTGTCCCGTTTTCGGCATCCGGTTGCTTACTGTTTTATAAGGGTGGTTCGGCGATTTGCTCCCTTTATTAATAATTATTGTTTTACTTCTCCCGGTTTTTTCCCTGCTGCCCTGATATTGATAAACCTGTTCAGCATGTCAAACCAATAATTAGCACCTAATTGCAGTGCAAACACAGTAATTAAGATTCCAAACAGCTTCTTTAAAAAGATCCAGAAGCCGCTCCCAACCCATTCTTTATAAAATTGCTTTTGGCCTTTATAACCTAAAGTGTACCCCTCATCCTGCTTATAGATCTTTATAAGATCTTCAAAATTTTCTTTTGGCTTTTTAAGGTTTGATGTGTCTGTCACTTTTCCCGTATCAATTCCTGAATACATTTTCAGTGTTATTTTATTGGTGTTATCCTTTATATAGGCAGTATCGCCACTGTATGAAATATTTTTCATAGAGGCCGAAATATTATCTACTGCCTGGCTTAAAGCATTAGGATTTTTCAAAGAATCATTAATAATTTTTAGAGTATCTATGTTTAATGAAATAGCAATTGCACCGGCAACAAAAAACATAATAGTGCGTATTTTTCTTTTATACCATCCTCCAGCCCGGTCCATTGAATCTTTATAGAATGTTTCCAGCTCTGTTTGAAAATCATTTAAATTATTCGCTGTTTTTGCTAAAAGGTCAACCATTACCTGTTGCATAGAAGCAGGGATGGGGCTTGCTTTTATGGCGGCTTGTATATTATTGGAAGTAAAATTGCCTGGCCCTAGCTGTTGTATTATGGCAGATACAAAATTTTTCGATGAGATATATACGGGATATTGATCTGTTACTCTCATTAAAGCCTGTATGTGCGGACTCTTTACTAATATATTTTGAACAAAACTTGTCCATGCAGGATCAAAAAATAGATTTTCTAAAGCGGACTTTAATTGTTTTTGCCTGAGCCTGAATATGGCTGCGATAAACTCATTTGCTGACGTGAGGATTAAACTTCCTACAAAATAGGTAAACGATAAAAGAATGATCAAATTAAGAATGGATGAATTGAACATTTTCTTTATTTTTTTTGCCTACTCTTTGATCTCCTTTTCGGCTTCGGAGGGTGTTTCAAAATTTATTATTTTTTTCACAGGACAAAACTACAACCACAGATACCTATAAAACAACCGTATTTTCACGGTATTTTTTACCGTATTTATACGGTATCGGTTACCGTATTTTCACGGTATTCTTTACCGTATAAATACGGTACGAATTGCCGTATTTATACGGTATTTAGATATAAATAGACCTGAAAACACCCACACGACTCGTTCTGGAAAATATAATGAAAGCTGCTGTTTTAATAAAGATGAGCTAAAAATAAAACTTATCCTGATCGCCAAAATTAAATTTGTGGTTTTTATTTTATGCAAGCCTTGTACTCTGGGAACAATTATTATTTTCGGCGAAATTTATCATTAAATGAAAAAATATTTCCTCCCCTTACTGTTTATGTTTTCAGTTGGCGCTAAAGCGCAATTTGGCAGCCTTCCTATCCAAAACGATCTTAGCAGGGCGCTGGCAAGGGTGCTGGCAGATTATCCAAATCATTTCAACAATATCAAAGGCTCCATTATCGATCAGGGGGTGCAGAACACTGATTATGCCTGTAGCGTAATTATTCAAGGAGCAGATTCAAGTGTTGTGACAAGGATAGGTACGGAGCAGGATAGTGTGTATACGTGGAAATGTGTGCTGCTGCAAACCGATGATGAGAACAAAGCCAAAGCTAAGTTTCATGAATACTTCAACCATATAAAGCCAACGGTGGCTTCAGTACATTATAACAGAATAGAACTTAAAGGAGAATATGAGGCGCCGGATGACAATAAAAAGTTCGCTACCATCCTTTTTACCCCAAAGCCTGAATCAGACTTTTTGGAAAATGTGGTGGTTGACCTTTCCATGCAATACCTAACAGGGTTAGGCTGGCAGGTATCTGTTAGTGTGTATGCAAGTAAGGAGTATGGGATGAATAATTAATTGCCTGTAATTGATCATCTCAATAAGAATAAACCTTGTATCCCCAAGGCTTAAGTTTGAAAGCCTCTTTATTGGTCAGTTGTTCTTTGCTCCCTGTAAAAAGATTGGTAGGCGTGCCTAAAATAGTGGCTCCCGCAAAAGCAAATGACTGCATTTTATTACTAAGATTAAGTAAGACCAACACCTTTTTTCCATTTGCTTCGCGGAGGAAGGCATAGATGGCGGCATCATTTGTTGACTTTAGTTTTGTAAAAGAGGCGTTGGCTGCAAGGGCAGCGTTTTGCTTGCGCAACTTTAGTAAGGCCTTATAAAATGACGCACGGGAATAGTTTTTAAAGACAATAGTATCCTTATCAAAGAAGCGGATGGCGCGCAGAATGGGTTCTTCCTGGCCGCTGTATATCAGGGGCACGCTTCTGCCTATAGTTTGTGTAAGTACAGCAAATGGGGCATGGCTTGCGCCGGGGGTAGTACCAAAGTCTGCCTTATTCCAGCTGTTTTCGTCATGGTCGCTGGTGAAATACATTTTTAGAGCGTTGGGTGGGAAGGTATTGTCCAGCTTTGCAAGGGCGCTGTCAATAGCAAAGGCAGGGCGCTGACCAGCAGCTACCAGTTTCATCATATTGAATTCACTCCAGGTATAATCTGCATCAAAGCCTGCTTCGGGCAGAGAGGGGTCGTCGCCTTCAGCAAGCATGAATATATTTTTCTCGCTTTTAAGAATAGGGATGCATCTTTTCCAAAAGGAGGTTGGAGGGCCGGTTGCTACATCGCAGCGGAAGCCGTCTATACCTGTCTTCTCTATCCAGAACTGCATGGCAGCGATCATACTGTCCTGCATTTCCATGTTGTCATAGTTGAGTTTGCGGGTATCAGTCCAGTCAAAGGGGGAGACGAATTTACCTGCACTGTCCTTTACAAAGAAATTGGGGTGTTTTGTAAGCCAGTAATTATCTGCCCCGGTATGGTTGGGCACCCAGTCAATAATAACCTTAAAGCCCATAGAGTGGCAATCAATGACAAGGTCTCTCCAGTCCTGCATAGTGCCGAACTCAGGATTGATGGCCTGGTAATCGGCGACGGCATAATAGCTGCCGAGGGAGCCCTTGCGGTCGGTTTTACTGATGGGGTTGATAGGCATGAACCAAAGGGTTTGCACACCCATTGCTTTGAGGCGGGGCAGACTCTTCTCAAAGGCTTTGAAGGTGCCCTCGGGGGTGTACTGGCGCACATTTACTTCATAGATGTTGCCCTGCATTATCCAGGCGGGGTGGCCATCTATTGTGGGTGCAGGGGAGGCAGGGGTTTGAGCATATGAGGACTGAGATATACTTAAAGAGAGTAAGGCGAGGACCAGAAAGGCGGTTTGTTTATTATGCATGGCTATCGTTTAAGTACATAAAGCTATTTCAAAAAGGGATATGAGCAAACTTATTATTGTTGTCGGAGCAGAAAAGGCGAGACACGGCATATGGCTGGAACGGCTTTGGGTGGGAGTTGGATGGGCTTTAGGTGGGCTTTGAGTGGGAGTAACATCTCTATAAGGTCTCTATAAAGTCTCTATAAGGTCTCTATAAGGATAGGGAAATGATAGTTGGAAATGAAGAAAAGAGGAGGTTGGTTGCAATATAGTTTAAAGTTGGTTGGCGGCAAAAATTAGTTTTTCCTGATGTAGTTTTTGAACCACGAAGGCGCAAAGACACAAAGGGACACTAAGTTTCTTATGGATCTTGCTGATCTGCACGGATAAAGGAGATGGTTTAAGGGGTAGAAAATTAGGCTGTATACAAGTAATTAAATTATTTTTGAAATAAATGTATTTTTACCCAACCCTTTTATGGTTTTGGAAGTATATGCAGGAAATTATTCTTTAGTAAAACATATTTACCTTTTTAAAAACAATAAAAATAAGTTTATGAAAAAAGCTCTACTCTTTCTTTTGGTTGCTGCGTGTGTTTGTAAAGCAACGGGCAGCTTTGGGCAAGTGAACACAGCAGATTCTCTTGCCTTGGTGGATATATATAATAATTATGGCGGCGCTAACTGGACCAATAATAGCGGATGGTTAGATGGACCCGTTAGCGTTTGGCATGGTATAACGCTTGATGCAACCGGAACAAGGGTTACAGGATTAGCGCTTAGTAATAATAATTTAACAGGAGGGAGCATACCACCATCAATAGCGAACCTTACTGCTTTAGAGGGCTTAGAATTAGGTAATTGCCAACTGACCGGCACCATACCGTCATTTTTTGAAAATCTAACAAGCTTTGGGTATATAGATCTAAGCAATAATCAGTTAACCGGTACCATACCATCCTATTTTGTAAATCTAACAGGCTTAGGTTATTTATATTTAAACAATAACCAATTTACTGGTACCATACCATCAGCAATAGGAAACCTAACAAACCTGATGGCTCTATCTTTAAACAATAATCAATTAACTGACAGTATACCGGCATCAATTGGAAATTGTACAAATTTGGGTAATTTATATTTAGACAATAATCAACTAAGCGGCAGTATTCCAGCATCCTTAGGAAATTTTTCAGACATAGAGAATATAGGGCTGTCCAATAATCAATTAACCGGTAGTATATCAGCATCTTTAGGCAATTCACAATCACAATTAAAAATTTTATCCTTATACCATAATTCTTAACGCAGTTGCTATTAGACAGTAACCAGTTAAGCGGCAGTTTGCCATATAACTTGGGAAGCCAGGGCGACTTACAGGTTTTAAATCTAAGCAATAACCAATTAAGCGGCAGCATACCATCAGCGATAGGAAATTACGGTACCGAAATAATAGATGTAGATCTAAGTAATAATCAATTAAGCGGCAGCATCCCCTCAACTATAGATCTTCTTACAGGTTTACTCCGTTTAAATTTAAGCGGCAATATGCTGAGCGGGACTGTGCCTACTATTACTGACGGTACCCATGGTGCTTTTCAACTTGCTATTGGCAATAATGAATTTACATTCAATGGCATGGAGGACGTTGCTGAAAAAGTTCTCGATGCTAATGATTCTTATTCCCCACAAGCCTTTATACCCCTGCATTATAACGGCGGGCAGTATTCTGTTTCGGCTGGGGGTACATTAAGTAACAATACTTATAACTGGTATAAAGACGGAACTTTAGTAGCGACAATTGTTGGGGATTCTACATTCACGCCTAGCATTTCAGGTAATTATGCGGTAGCTGTTACAAATTCAATAGTTACTAATCCTGCCTATGTCGGTACCGATCTGATCTTGTATAGCGATTCTATAAAGGTTGTATTAGATTCTTTGAACATCATGCCCGACCATCCTCTTGTTGAATATGCTAACCGCCAAAATATCAATGCCAATGGCTGGACAGATTATTATTGGGATAATAATACACCGGCTGATCTTAATGATGATACTTTGCTGTTATCGTTAAACACAAACGGACAAAACATTGGTAGCATTGGTGATGGGACTTTTGCTGTGAAGCTGGCAGCTACGGCGGGTGCAGGAAGCAATACAGGTATTGATATTACGAATCCATTAGTCACGAACCCTTCGGGCTTTTGGGTGATGAACAGGTATTGGCTGGTGACGCCTACTACAGAACCAACAGCGAGTGTGGGGGTTAGGTTTTATTATAATAACCAGGATCTGGCTGATGTGAACGGCTCTTATCCCAACCATGACCTGACAAATCAAAAGCTTATTTTTTATAAAGCGATCGGCGGCAATCCTGACCCTACAACTAACCTTGCGGGGGCAACGGGCTTAATAAGCATCATGCCTTCTACTTATGCAAGCGACACTACATGGACGTATCACGAGCTGACAGATACAACACAATATGCAGAGTTTAGCGTGGCGAGTTTCTCAGGCGGTGGCGGTGGCGGCACGGGGAATGATGAGGCGTTGCCGATAAAATTGTTGAGCTTTAGTGCTACAAAAGAGGGTAATCAGAATTTGTTGCAATGGACCACTACACAGGAAATAAACAGTAGCTATTTTACTGTTGAGAGAAGTGGTGATGGGGTGAGTTTTACAGGCATTGGGCAAATAAATGCTGTTGGGAACAGCAGTGTGGCTAAGAATTATTCGTTGGTTGATGCTAAGCCGGTTAGTGGGCTGAATTATTACCGGTTGAAGATGATGGATAAAGACGGGGAGTTTAGCTATAGTTTAGTTAGAACAATTAATGAATCAATAAGTTTTGTGGTGAGTATTTATCCTAACCCGGTGCAGAATAAGCTGAACCTTAGTTTTAATAGTGATAAGGCAGAGGAGGTGCAGGTGGTGGTTGTTGATAATGGGGGGAAGGTTGTTGCTGAGCAACAGGTGGAAATTGTGGCGGGGGCATCGACGCAGGGTATTAATGTGAGTGGGTTGAGCAGCGGGGAGTATTATGTGAGGGTGGTTAGCAGCGGTGGGGAGATGGAGCAGAGGTTTGTGAAGGAGTAGGAAAGTTGGTAGTTGATAGTTGGTGGTTGGTGGTTGGTGGGAAATATGTTGTTTTATGCGAGGCCGTTGCTTTTCATCATGAGGTTGGATAGTTTCCATATAAGGCGGGCGGCTACATTTACGTCTGTGCTGCCATCTCCAATGCCTACTTCTACTAAATCGAAGCCGATGAGCTTTCTTCCGCTCTCTACGATCTTCTTGAACAAGTACAGTACCTGCTCACTTTGAAAGCCACCGATGGCGGGGGTTCCACTGTTGGGGCAAAGTTTGGGATCGAGGCCATCTACATCGAGGCTGATATAAACTGACTGCGGCAAATGATCGATAATAGATGCAGCGATAGTTCCCCATCCCTGCCCTTCATACATCTTTTCCTTGATCTGCTGGTCAAAATAGGCGATCACTTTATAGTCGCTGTTACAGATATAATCCCATTCTTCTTCGCAGTATTCACGAATGCCAATTTGGACCAGCTTTTCTATTCCCGGGACATCCTGAAGGGCATTATACATGACTGATGCGTTGGAGTAAAGAAAGCCGTTGTAGGCTTTGCGGAGGTCGCAGTGGGCATCTACCTGGAGAACGCCAAAACTGCCGTGTTTCTCTTCGAGCGCTTTGAAAAAGCCCAGGGACACACTGCTATCGCCGCCAATGAGCCCTACTAATTTGTTATGCTCCAGCAAATCTTTTGTTTGGTTGTAAACCCAGTCATTAAGCATGGCGCCGCCTTCGTTTATCTCTTTTATACTCTTGTTCATAAACTTATTGGCGGACAGATCTTCCTCCTTGGCAATGTAGCCTAAGTATAATTCGGCTTCGCGGCGGAGATAATCGCTTTTGAGGAGTATCTTTTTATCTGCGAGACGCATAAAATATCCTTTGCGCCAGGCATTTGGGACATCAGCATCAAAGATATCCACGTGCATGCTTGCCTTTAATATTTGCTCAGCGCAGCGGGAAGAGCCTGAGCGGCAGCTTGCTGTTACTTCCCACGGGACGGGCAGGAGGACAAGCTGTGCATCTTCTTCTTTGAAAGGTAAGCCATAGATGGTATTGTTGGGATTGCCCGCAGCATTGGGGTCAAACTTTGAAAGGTCGGTCATTGCTCATCAATTATAAACAGGCAGCAAAGTAAAAGCTTTTTTTTATAAGGGGGTTGGGAGAGGGATCAAATAAAAAGGAAAAAGGAAAAAGGAAAAAGGAAAAATGGAGGACATGTTAAAAGAGAATGCTTTTCTTCTTCTCCAAAATGTTTTCTATGACATAAAAAAGTGTTTTTAATTATTTATTACACATATTTATGCACATCTCCTGGTATAGTTTTGCTCAAATGATCTTTGATCTCTTATAACAGCAAATACCCGGTGAACCAGTTTATTCCTTACAGCATTTATAACACTCATTTTATTTTTTCCTTCAGCTACTTTTCTTTCAAAATACAATTTTAATTCAGTGTCATTTTTGATAGCTGATAAAGCGCAAAGGTGTAATAGTTTTTTAAGTTTTTTATTTGCATAAGGGCTGACTCCCGCTTTAAACCTCACACTGGTACCTGATATTTTTTTAAACGGAACGATGCCACAATAACAGGCCAGCTCTTTTGCATTCCTGAAAGCAGTAAAGCCTTTTGTGTATGCAAGCAACGTTACGGCAGTAACAGAGCCTATGCCATTTACTGATCGCACCTGTTGGATTTTTTTGTTTAACAGTTCATCTGCCTGTACTGTTTTTAGTATCATCGTTTCAATAGCAATTTTGGTTTTTTGCAATGCAGTTAAAGCAGGCTTTTGTAGTTTTTCCATAACTTTTGCATCCTCACTGCAACCGGCTTCTTTTAACTCATTAACAGGAACACTAAGTTGTGTAATAGCATTTACTACCCTGTCGCGTTGTGCAATAAGGTTTTTAATTTTTTCAATACTGCTGTCCACAGGCTGCCAGAGCTTCATTTGATCATTGTAGCGCAATGCATACCACGCTATTTTAATAGCAGCGCTTTTATCATCGCTGCCCCGTTCAAAACCAGCTGCCTTTTTAATACGCAACGGCATTTCTACCCATAATTGAGCATTGCATCCTATCAGGTAATTTACCAGCCCGCTGTTATACAAACCGGTATACTCCATACAAAAAAGAGTTTCTGCCGTTACAGCAACATCATTCTCATACAACCATCTGGACATCTTTAAAAATCCTTCCCTGGTTTGAGAAAACTGTTGGTGAATAATTGTAGAATGGCCCTCGCCTTTCACAATGGCTGCATCAAAATAAGTCTTAGAAATGTCAATGCCCACAAAATTTTTTAATAACTTGCTCATGTCTTTACATTTTAAATATGAATGGATCAACCTGAAATTTTGAACATATCATGACCTTGTAATGGGACTTTGATCCCTATTTTCTATTTGATGCCTGTTCAAAACAAACCAGCATAAGATTAGAACATTGCATAGGCCTTTCAAGCCTTGTCCTTCCATAATTCGCTTATGCTGGCAGGTTGGTTCATAAAATTAACTAATCAACATTTGAATCTGAATTATAAAAGAAAAAAGAAGCAAAAAAGAAAAGTAATAATAGTAGTAGCCCTTTACTTAATTCTTTAAAGCAAATCTAAAGGTCTCTTCCGCATAGTTAATGAGCGCAGAGAAGAGAAACGCGGAAGGCGCGGAAAAGAGGAGTGAAAAAAAACGGAGTTTATGAAGAGCTAGAAGAATAGTTTGGAAGAATATAAAGAAGACTGGTTGCACAGATGGTATCTATCAATAAGACCTTTTAACTATTTTTGTTGAAACTAATATATGAAAAAAATCTACATTCTTGTTTTTCTTGTTGCGTTTTCACTTGTTGTGCATGCACAATGTGATGATTGGCTGGATGTTGAGCAAGATTCTTCCGGAGTGCGGATAGGAGACCTGGATATCCCGGGAAACCAGGTGACCGTTGAAGCGATGTTCGACAGGACGGCAGTTTATGATGCTAATTTTTATGGTGGGGACCTTGTGTCAAAACATAATGACCCTACAGATGTAAATTATTTGCTGAGGCCAAACACTGCAGAAATAACAACGACAAACGGATTTTATATTACCCCTGTTGTTTGCAGCGTTGACACAGGAAAAACATATTATGCCGCTCTTGTTTATGACGGAGACAGCTTAAAGTTTTACAGGAACGGTTATTTATTGAGCGCTGTTGCTGCTTCTGGAGACCTGATACAAAATGACTGGATAACTACCATTGGGTCTACGGCTGCGCCAACCATTTATCCATCAGGATTTATAGGTTATATAAATGAAGTTCGCATCTGGAATGTAGCAAGGACAGAGGATTCATTAAGGAAATACATAAACACCCCTTTGCCTAACCCTACAGCACAACCGGGTTTATTGGCCTATTATGAGTTCAACAGTTTAACAAACCTGCAGGGTAACGCTGAATGGAACGGAACAATAAGGCGTTTTGCAACTGTTGATACTATCAACCCCACCTGTGCAGCATTTGTTGCTGATTCCTGCGGAATACTTACCCCATTGGCGCTGAAAGGTTTCCAGGGAACAATTGTAAGCCAATCAACGATACTATCGTGGACAACTTTTGATGAAGTAAACACTGCTTACAATGTAGTTGAAAGAAGCTATGATGGTTTGAACTTTGTTGCCCTAAAATCTTTACCTGCAAAAGGATCATCCGCACAGAATAATTACCAGTTCACTGACTATCCTTCCTTTACAAATGCCAATGCTTTTTACCGATTAAAGTTTATGGATAAGGATGGAAAATATACTTACAGTAATACTTTGGTATTTCCATTGGGTAAACAAAAAGCAGGTGCTGTTACCCTGTTTCCTAACCCTGCCAGGAATTATGTGGAACTCACCTACAATTCAACTACATATGAAACAACCACAATTGAGGTGACAGATATTTCAGGAAGGCCCGTAATGTCCCAAGCCGTTTCGACAACACCGGGAACAAATGGGGTTACGCTCAACTTTCAGAACAAATTGCAAAGCGGGACTTATTTAATAGAGTTTGTTGTTAATGGGGAGAAAATGGTGAATAAAGTGATCTTAAAATAGTTAATTTGCTTAAAACTAATAATTATGAAAAAAATCTACATTCTTATTGCTATAACCGCCTTTTCGTTAGCCGGAAATGCACAATGTAATGACTGGCTGAATATTACAGGCCAAAAATCAGGAGTAGAAATTGGCGACCTGGATATTACGGGTGACTCGATAACCATTGAAGCTGAATTTGACAGGAATGAACCCTATGTTGGGGGAAGTGAATCATACGAAGGGGATATCGTTTCCAAGCACACTAACAGGCTTGACTGTAATTACTTACTCCGCCCAGACGAAGCAGAAATAACCACTAATGTTCAGTGGTACATGACGCCATACAGCTGCGATATGGATACGGGCAAAACGTATCATGTTGCACTTGTTTATGATGGCGACAGTTTGAAATTTTACAGAAACGGCTATTTGATGACCGCTATACCCGCGTCGGGAACTTTAGTAACAAATAACTGGAATACAACGTTTGGAACAACAGCGGACCTTTCAAACCCGGATGTTACCGGGTTGCTCGGTTATATTAATGAAGTGCGTATATGGAAAGTGGCGAGGACGCAGGCTCAACTTCGCCAATATATGAACATCCCGTTGCCAAACCCGACCACGCAAACAGGGCTGCTGGCTTATTATCAATTCAACAGTTTAACGAACCTGCAAGGCAATCCCGCATGGAACGGAACTATTATTAGCGATGCGACTATAAACGCTACAAACCCAACCTGTGCAGCTTTTGTTGCTGATTCCTGTGATATAGTTACGCCGTTGGTGCTAAAAGGTTTCCAGGGAGCAGTTGTTAATCAATCAACCGTTCTTTCATGGACAACTTTTGATGAAGTAAATACTGCTTCGGATGTTGTGGAAAGAAGCTATGATGGCGTAAACTTTGTTGCCGCAGGCTCTTTGCCGGCAAAAGGTTCATTACAAGTAAATAATTACCAGTTCACGGATCATCCTTCTTTTGCGAACGCTGAGGTTTTCTATAGGTTAAAGCTTATTGACAAAGACGGGAAATTTACCTACAGTAATGTATTAGTATTTTCTTTAGGCAAGCAAACGGGTGTAAAGCTTTTCCCTAACCCTGCTAAAAACTATGTGCAATTGACTTATGGTTCCAGTAAATATGAATCAACAACAATTGAAGTGACAGATATTTCGGGCAAGATAGTGCTGACACAGAGCGTTTCTACAGCGCTGGGAACAAATGCCGTAACACTTAATTTTCAAAACAAATTGGTAAGCGGTACTTATATAGTCCGGTTTGTAGTTAATGGAGAGATGGTCGTAAATAAGGTTGTGGTTGAATAAGTTGAATGGTGAATGATGAGCTGTGATGGATATATTTTTAATAGTTACTAGTGAAGAAGGCCGACGATGGCAGAAACTTGCTGAAATCATCTTATGAAAACAATTGTTTCCTTCAGGTACCTTATTTTCATTATGCTGGTTCATCTATCAACTGAAAGCCATGGGCAGGCCAACCTGATACTGAAAGAGCAGCCATTTAAAGGAAAAATATTCGAGGTGCCTGAAAACCACAGGTCAGTAAAGGCGCTGGGAAATAATATAACGGATATTATCTTAAAAGCCCCTGTAAACGTTCTTCCACGCAACGAGGTAGTATCTATCCTGTCCTACGCTGTAATAGATACGGGAAATTATTTGGTGATCTGGAAAGCAAAAGCGCGGGATACCACTACTTTTTATCCAAACAGCCCTGATGCCTTAGCAATAGATTCTGCTGCAACCGCATGGCTTTCGCTAAACGGGGAGGGTACGGAAATGGGGAAGGACCTCCTGTTAAAGCAATTTACAGAGGGGGCAGACAAGATCAATGATAAACTCAGCTTTCTTTCCATTCCTTTGGATCATTCAGAAGTGATGCATCTAAATAAAAATGACACATTATCTTTAACGGCCACTCTTTATGGGAATCTAAAATCAGGTCCCGAAAAACAGAACCTCCTGCCATTGGACCTGTTAACAAGCTGTGCTATTACTGATGCAGAAATGATATTAATAAAAATAGATAATAAAGACTGATCTTTATTATCTATTTTATCAAGAAGTTTACCGGGAATTACCAGCTAAGATATACTTCGCCGCCTCCACCTGAAGCAGGTGTGTAATTTCCTCCTGTTCCCACACCGGCAACATAATTGGGATCTGTATTATTAGGAGCAGCCTGACCTGCATTGCTGCCACCACCTGCAAGGCCCTGAAAAGTTGTGCCCAACGTGAAACTGGCTGTGGAAGCAGCAGGATAAGAAGAGCCGCCACCGCCACCGCCGGAAAAACTCGTACTATTGCCTCCTGCGCCGCCGCCGCCGCCATAATAACCACCGCCGCCGCCGCCGCCCGCATCGGTTCCATTATTTCCTGCACCGCCCTGGTATTGAGTTACCAAAGCCCCTGCGGTTCCATTAAATGCAGCAGTACTGCCTGTGCCACCTGCGCCTCCCGATAAGGTAGAGGTTTTGCCGCCCTGCCCTGCTGAGCCGGGATCTATCGCTCTGCTAAACCCTCCCGCACCCCCATCGGTATTGCCGCCATAGCCGCCATAAGGATAAGCATTATTGTAGATAATCCCGCCGCCCCCGCCGCCGCCTGCTGTAGCTGCGTCTACACCCGAAGTAATTTCTACAGCTGACCTGCCACCGCCAGAACCCGTGGCGCCATTATTTCCGCCTGCGCCGCCCCCGCCATAAGCACTTGCAGCATTAGTGCCACCTCCCTGGCCTACTACTATATAAAGGGTGCTGCCCGCGGTTACGGTTAAAGTGCCACTCATATATGCCCCCGAACCCCCGTTTCCGCCAACAAGGTTAAGGAAAGGGATGTCAAAACCGCCACCGCCGCCTCCTGCGCCCCATATCTTTACGTTAAGAGAAGTGACACAGGCTGGAACAGTAAAGGTTTGAAGGCCTGCCGAAGAATAAGTAAATGTTTGAGAGCCATGGCCCGGGCTTACTGTGAGACTGGCTGCCCCTGCACTTGTGCCCGAACAATCACTTGCTGTAACCGTTACAGCTCCAGTAGTGCTGCCTTCGGTGATAGTGAGTGATGTTGTGCCCTGGCCTGAAACATAAGTTGCATCAACAGGATAAGTCCATGTATAGGAAGTGGCATTGGTAACAGCTGTTATACTATACGTAACTGTAGCACCTGAACAGAAATTAGCAGGGTTAGCAGTGATGGTTCCGGGGGTAGCGGGTACGGGCAAAAGGTTTACAGTCAGGCTACTGGAACCAACACTATTGCCATTACAGCCAACAGCAGTCACTGTAACATTACCTGATGTAGTTCCCCACGTAACTGTAATGGAAGTAGTTCCGCTGCCTCCTGTAATAGTAGCTGTTCCTGGAAGAGTCCAGTTATAAGAAGTGGCATTGGTTACTGCTGTTATAGTAAAAGTTATGCCTGTTTGCCCGGGGCAAACTGTTCCGCCAGGGCTTTGGGTAATTGTACCTGGTGTAACCGGCACAGGTGTGAGGCTGACAGCGGTACTTATTGTAGCGCTTGTTCCGCAGGCATTGGTTGCAGAAACGGTCCAGTTTCCTGCTGTAGGAGAGGTTCCGTAGTTTACATTTATTTGAGTGGTACCCTGCCCTGTAAATGTTCCCCCCGTGCCAATGCTGCCTGAATATGTCCATGTGTAAGAAGTGGCTGTTGATACGTCGCTTATTGAATAACTTACTGATGTATTCTGGCATATCGTTCCTGACGGAGAAACAGCAATAGAGGTAGGCGCTGCTGGTTTTTGTGTGCAACCACAACCAATTGGCTGCCATTTACCGCCTACATAGAACTCAAGGCATCCAGTAGTTTGATCATAAACTGTTAACCCTGCGATGGGACCGCTTATAGCATTCCTATGGGTGCTATCCATGCTGGGGAAACTTATACCCTGTGTAGTAGAAGCCAGTTGCATTAAAGCAGATGCTACGGGGGTAGCTGTACCGACACCTATGTTTACTGCATTGGCGCCTGTGCCGCCTAAAATAATAGTGTTGGATTGACCAGCTATGGCGTTGGCACCAATGGCAGTGGCGTTGGATAAAGCTCCTGAAGCTACATCTGCACCATAACCAATAGCTGTATTGTTGTTGCCGGTGGTATTGGTTGCTAAAGCAAATTCCCCCACAGAAGTATTTCCTGCACCTGTTGTATTGGCTGTTAACCCTTTATAGCCAATTGAAGTATTAAAATAGCCCGTGGTATTCCCATAAAGGTTATAATAGCCAACAGCTGTATTTTGAGTGGCCTGCGCATTAGACACGCTATTATTGGTAAATAAAGAACCGTAACCTACAGCAGTATTTGCATAGCTGACAGTATTTGACCCCAACGCATAATAGCCGAGAGCGGTATTAAAACCTCCTAATGTGTTTGCCGTGCCGGAATTATAACCCAGGAAGGCGTTCCCTGTACCGGTAGTATTAACATAACCTGCCCTAAACCCTACGAACACATTTGCATCTGCTGTGTTGGAATTACCTGCCTGGAAGCCCAAGGCCGTATTATTTGAATTAGTTGTATTAGCGGCCAAAGCGTCCAGGCCAATGCCGGTATTGTTGCTACCGGTGGTATTACTGATGAGCGCCTGGGTGCCGAGCGCAGTGTTTTGGGTGCCGGTTGTATTGTTTGTCAAACTGAAATAGCCTAAGGAGGTATTATTATCTGCGGTGCTGAAAAACTGGCTACCGTAACCAATTGCCGTATTAGACCCATTCGTTACATTACTTGCCAAAGCGTTAGCTCCCACTGCTACGTTTTGACCGCCGCTGGTATTTGATGATAAGGCATTTGTACCCACTGCAATGTTATCGCCGCCATTCGTATTACTTCTTAAAGCACTGCTGCCAAATGCAGTAATGCTTGTGGCAGAGGTAGCGCCGATATTGCCGGCAGACCTTCCAAAGGTTGCAATGGAATTGGAAGGGTCAATATAACCTGCAAGCGTATTATTCACTTTAAACTTCAATCCATTATTATCTGTGGTACCTATAAAATTTGAAGCGGGGTTTGTGCCGGCATTGCCTGTTGGCAGCCATGCGTAAGCTGAATTGTTATTGCCAGCAAAAAGCAATACCCAATTGGGTGCTGCAGGGTGCCTGCATTGTAATAATAACCGGGGGTTACATTGTTGGGTGCAGAACCTGCTGTTGCTTTGTTATAAACGAGTAAACTTGTTGGCGGTGAGGCAATTGGCCCCGCAGTATTGGTGGCAGTTAGTGATACCTGGGGCGGATACAGCCCAAGGGTATTGGCATTTGAAAGGTCTAAAACTGATGCCGCATTGGGTGCTGTAGCTGCCCCAATGGTCATTTGTGAAAAACCTTTTAATGAAAGCAAGGATGCAAACAGCAGGGGTAGCAGTAGTCTTTTTTTCATTTAGGAGTGTTTTTATAAATTAAAACTATAAGGCATGTGCAACTTAGGAAATAGTTAAAACTTTTAACTTTGAAATAGAATAATAATTCGTTGATTAATTATAATTTAAGTTATAATTAGTTGTTTTTTAATTAACAGAAATTATTATTTGGAACGAAATAGCTATTGTAGTTTAAATTAAGTGAATTTTAATGAGCTAACCAATATATTGTTAATTGTTGGGCTTATTTTTACTTCTCTTTTGGTTATTTCGAGCTTGGTTTTTTGCTTCTTTTGAAATTGGTTTAAATTTTTTTAGAGCATAAATGCCATCACCTAATGTAAAAAATACTATATGCTAGCAAAGTCAATATCGACTATTCTATTTTACAAATTCAGATGCCAGATAGCATTTTTTATAAGTAATGTTTCCCTCATCCTATTGATATACGTACTATAATATTAAAAAGTGAAATAATAATAAAAGAATAGAAAATTCAATTAACAACTAAAATTAAAAAATTACTTGCTATGAAAAGAAATTCACTCTCTAAAGTTGCTAAAATTGCTGCTAAAAAAACCTCAAACCTACGGTCAAAAAAGGGAAGCAATCACGGCCTGGCTGCTTTTTTCCTTACTGCATTAGTTTTGTTTATAAGCAGCTGGACCATGGCTCAAACAACACAAACCTTTACAACATCCGGCACTTTTACTGTACCTAATGGCGTGACATCACTGACTGTTCAGGCCTGGGGAGCAGGCGGTGGCGGTGGCGGCTCTAATAGCGGAAGCGACGCAGGCGGCGGTGGCGGCGGCGGCGCTTATGCCAGCAGTGTTATCAGCGTGACCCAAGGTACACAATATACGGTGACTGTAAGTACTACAGGTGGAGCAGCAGGAGCAGCAGGAGCAGCCGGAGGTACCGGGGGGACTTCTTCTTTTAGCACATTAGTAGTGGCCGGCGGTGGCGCAGGGGGTGCAGCAAACGCTGGTGCCGGTGGCGCAGGCGGTACGGCAACTGCAGGATCAACTCTTTTTTCAGGAGGGGCAGGAGCTGCGGGCGGTACCAGCACTAGCACAAATTCAGGCGCTGGCGGTGGAGGAGCAGGAAGCGGAGGAAACGGAGGTAATGCTTCGGGAGCTACCGCAGGAACAGGTACAGCAACAGGAGGGGGTGCCGGCGGTGCAGGCGTTGGAATTGCTACTGCAGGTAAAGCCGGTTCTACGTTTGGCGGCGGTGGTTCCGGGGGACATGACGCTTTTGGAATATCCAGCCAAGCAGGAGGCATCGGAGGCGGAGGCCAAGTGACGGTAACTTATACTTTGCCAGCCTGTACTACACCTTCAACTCCGGCAGGGGTTGCAGGAGGCACAACAACAACTACTACGATACCGGGAACAATAACAGCGCCGGGCACTGTACCCAGCGGCTACCTGGTAGTTTCCAGCACGAGCGGAACGCTTAGCGCAGGGCCTGCGAACGGGACAACCTATACAGCAGGCGGAGCTTTAGGCGGAGGTGTAGTGCAATATGAAAATACCTCTACGTCTTTCACTGCTTCTTCTTCTTTAAGCAGCAATACAACCTATAATTTGTTTGCTTATTCCTATAATTCGACATGTACCGGGCAACCTTTTTACAGCACTTCTGTTACAACAAGTGCAACCACGCTCCCTGCTGCACCAACCATTGGTACGGCTACGGCGGGTGACGGACAGGCCACAGTAGCTTTTACCGGTGTTTCGGGGACTGCTACGGTAACATATACAGCGACATCAACTCCAGGCGGTATTACGGCTACAGGATAATCAAGCCCAATAACTGTGACAGGATTGACTGATGGAACGGCTTATACTTTTAAAGTTACAGCTACTAATGCAGGGGGAACAGGAGCGGCAAGCGCAGCTTCAAATTCTGTAACGCCATTGGCTGCATGTACTACACCATCTGCGCCAGCGTCAGTATCTGGCGGTATAACTACGACCACAACAATACCGGGAACTATTACTGCCCCTGCAACTCCGCCATCGGGTTACCTAGTTGTTTCAAGCACCAGCGGATCACTTAGCGCAGGGCCTGTGAACGGTACAACCTATACTGCAGGCGGTGCTTTGGGCGGCGGTACAGTCCAGTATGAAAATACTTCAACTTCTTTTACTGCTTCGTCTTCTCTAAGCAGTAATACGACATACAATTTATTTGCTTATTCCTATAATTCAGCCTGTACAGGTACGCCTTTTTACAGCGCTACGTCAGCTACGACTACTGCTACCACGCTTCCATTGGCCCCAACGATCGGGACAGCTACGGCTGGTAATGCACAGGCTACGGTAACTTTTACAGGAGTTTCGGGTACTGCTGCTGTAACATATACAGCAACCTCAACTCCCGGAGGTTTTACAGGAACAGGCTCATCAAGCCCGATCACTGTAACGGGATTAACGAACGGAACAGCTTATACATTTAAAGTGACTGCCACTAATGCAGGGGGTACGGGAGCTGCTAGTGCAGCTTCAAACTCTGTAACGCCACTTGCGCCGTGTACAACACCATCTGCGCCAGCGTCAGTATCGGGCGGTACAACTACGACCACAACAATACCGGGAACTATTACTGCCCCTGCAACTCCGCCATCGGGTTACCTAGTTGTTTCAAGCACCAGCGGATCACTTAGCGCAGGGCCTGTGAACGGTACGACCTATACTGCAGGCGGTGCTTTGGGCGGCGGTACAGTGCAGTATGAAAATACTTCTACTTCTTTTACTGCTTCGTCTTCTCTAAGCAGTAATACGACATACAATTTATTTGCTTATTCCTATAATTCAGCCTGTACAGGTACGCCTTTTTACAGCGCTACGTCAGCTACGACTACTGCTACCACGCTTCCATTGGCCCCAACGATCGGGACAGCTACGGCTGGCAATGCACAGGCTACGGTAACTTTTACAGGAGTTTCGGGTACTGCTGCGGTAACATATACAGCGACCTCTACTCCCGGAGGTTTTACAGGAACAGGCTCATCAAGCCCGATCACTGTAACGGGATTAACGAACGGAACAGCTTATACATTTAAAGTGACTGCCACTAATGCAGGGGGTACGGGAGCTGCTAGTGCGGCTTCAAACTCTGTAACTCCATTAGCGCCCTGCGCCACACCTGGTGCCCCTACAAGTTTAAGCCTTACTTCTCCTTACAGCGGGTTGGTTATTGGAAGTTTTGCAGCACCTTCACCATCGGCCAGCAATTACCTGGTGATCAGGACAAGCAGCTCAACAGCCCCTACAGCCCCAACCAACGGCGCCTCTTATGCAACAGGTTCAAGTGCACTTGGAGGCTTTATTGTTTCTAACAACACAACAACGAGCTTTACAGACAATAGCGCTGTTAGTGGAACGCAATACTGGTACTGGGTTTATTCCTATAATACAGGTTCTTCCTGTAGCGGTGGCCCCGTTTATTCGACTGCCAACGTGAGCAATAATGTTACGGTTAGCACTACTCCAGCGGTATCTACTACTTATTCTTCGTCAACTACCTATACAGTGCCGGCAGGTGTGTTTGCTATTACTGTCAGTGCGTGGGGTGCAGGTGGTGGCAGTGGTGGCGGGGTTGCTAATTCTGATGATAATGCAAGCGGCGGCGGCGGCGGCGGCGCTTTTGTTCAAAAGACATACACTGTTTCACCCGGAAACCAGTATACCTTAACAGTAGGTTCGGGGGGAACAGCGGGTACTACCGCAGGAACATCAGGAGGTACGGGTAATGCATCAACTGTGACCACTATATCGGGCTCAACTATTAACCTCTCTGCCAATGGCGGTGGCGGCGGCGGCGGTGTTACTGTAGCATCAGGTACTTCCGGAACCGGAACAGCAGGGACAGGTGGCGCAGCAGGAACAGGCTATGATGTTTCTTTTGGCGGTGGAAATGGAACTGTAGGTTTTGCAACTACTTTGGATGAAACTGGAGGTGCAGGTGGTGGCGGAGCAGGCAATGCCGGTGCAGGCGGGAATGGTTCCGGATCAATTACCGGGACAACAGGTGGCACAGGTGGTGCAGGAAACCCAAATTTGGCGCCATGGCCAGGGGGTGCAGGTGCAAGCGCGGCTGAACAAACCGGAAGCGCTCCTGGTGTGGCAGGTAATGTTCCGGGCGGAGGCGCAGCCGGGGAAGCTAATTATACAACGGCAGAACCCGGAGCGGCAGGTGGTAACGGGCAGATCGTTATCACTTATCCTGAACAGCCATGTGCTACACCGACATCACCATCGGGCACTTTGACTTTAACTGTAACGCCGGGGCAAATTGCAGGATCATTTACAGCGCCTTCTCCGGCACCGGATAACTATTTAGTGATAAGAACTACCAGTTCTACAGCGCCTACAGCGCCTTCGAACGGCACTGCGTATGCAAACGGCTCAACAGCGCTTGGCGGTTATATTGTTTCCAACAATACAACAGCAAGCTTTACTGACATTACCGTAGCCCCTTCAACGCAATACTGGTACTGGGTTTATTCTTATGACAATACAAACTGTACCGGAGGGCCCGTGTATTCTGCATCTGATATAACGAACAATGCAACTTCGGCAGCGTGTGTAGAAGTCACCAATACCCTTACACTAACCGTAACAACAACTGTGAACTGGAGCACTGCGGCATGGTCTGCAGGCCATGCTCCATTGCCGTGTGAAGACGCAGTGATCATTCTAAATAAAACTACGGCGGGTGCAGCTACAGCAACGGTTGATCTTGATGTTGCAGCTACTGTGAACAGCTTAACAATGACAGGCACTTATGGTACAGCGGCAATAACGGGAGCAAAAACCCTGGCGTTAGATTGTGGCGCAAACGCCCTTTCGATAACAGGCGCGTTAAATATCACCTCAACTGGTGGAAGCAACGCTAATAATGCAGTGGTACTTGTTACAGGCTCTGCATTAGTAACAGTGGGCGGTAATGCAACGATCGGGGGAACATCTGATACCAGGGCATCATTGATAGGAGGTGATGCTACGGCAGGCGCCAGTACTTTTAAATTTATGGGGAACCTTACTTTTAATGTTGAGGGATCAATGAATACCTTAACTCCAAATTTAATATTTGACGGGAGCGGTACCCAAACCCTTACCAACAATAGCACAGCTTTTTTACAACAGCCTTTCTCTATACTGGTAGGAAGTTCTAATGCACCTACACTTACATTAGCAGGTAGTGCGACAAGTAATAACCCTACTATTGGCTCAACTACCATATCTGGCGGTTTCTTAAAGATAAACACGGGTGCTACACTGGTATTACCGGGAGTAAGCGGCACAGCTTCTTATTCGTTAAATACAATAGCATCAGGACTGGGAACTACGCTTACTAATTTGGGAACCCTTATTTTAGGAGGAGCTACAGGCGGCCAGACAGGAAGTAATTTTCCTACTAATTTTGGCACTTTAGCTTTAACTGCAGGTACAGTAGAATATGATTACACAGCTGCCCAAACTATTTATAAGACGCCTACATACGGCAACCTAACTATTGGCGATGCTACAACAAACCCTGCGACAGTGGCTACTGCGGGAGGAGCATTGACCATTGCGGGCAATATGCTGATCAACAGCGGGGCGACTTTTGCGGGCAGTACTTTTACCCATGCACTTTCGGGTAACTGGACGAACAGCGGTGGAACCTTTAGTTTTGGAACCAGCACTATTAACTTTAATGCTGCATCGGGTACACAGACCTTAATATCCGGTGGCAGGGCGGTAGCAGACCAATTCTTTAATATCACGCATACTGCTGCAGGGACGCTGCAATTAGTAAATAATAATGTTACAGTTAACGGCATATTTACTAACTCAGCAGGTGTATACGACTGCAATACCAATTCATTGAATACTACGGTTACGGGCCTTGCCACAGTAAGTGGGGGTACCTACCTGGCGGGCAGTGGTGCGCAAACCTTCAATGGCGGATTGACGGTTTCGGGTGCGGGCACTAACTTTACCAGCGCAACAGGGTTGACCTTATCTGCAGCGACAGTGACCCTCACCAGCGGTACTTTGACAGCGCCGGATGCAACCGGTAGCTTTAATGTATCCGGCAACTGGGTGAATAACGGGGGTACTTTTGCAAATAACGGGGGCGCAGTGATCTTTAGTGGAGTATCTCAGACCATTGGCGGTACGGCCACAACACAAACTTTTGACAGTATCCAGGTAGCAAATACAGGCACACTAAGCCTTACCGGAAGCACTACTACCTTAACGCTGACGGGTAATTTAGACCTGGGCCAGAGTGGTAATGCAACAAATGGGTTTGCTTTTGCACCCGGCATCTTTGCACCGGGCAATGGTACTACAGTTAATGTGGCAGGCCAATGGGCAAATTATGCATCAACCTTTACGCCAGGTACAGGTACCGTTAACTTTAACGGCAGTGGTTCTGCACAGAGCATCATAGGCTCAAATACGTTTTATAAACTTAGTTACAGCAACAGTTCGGGGCTCAGTTTGTCAGGGAATACAAGTGTAACCAATACGCTTACGTTCCCTGCGAGCGGATTGATAGAACCAAACGGCAATGTTTTGCTAATGGGGGCATCAGCTACTGCTATCAGCACAGCATCTGCCAACGCATATGTAGACGGTAATTTAAGCTGGGCATTTACTGGCGCCACCAATCATGCATTCCCTGTTGGCAATGCAGGAACTTACCTGCCGGTTACTTTTGCTTATACTTCAACGCCTACCAGTAGTACAGTAACGATAGGAGCAACATCAGGTTCTTACCCTCCAGCTATTCCAGCGAACGTAAGGTTATATCCTTCGGCTTACTGGACGGTTTCTCAGACGGGAGCTTCTGCAACCAATTATACTATGAGTATCCCATCGAGTGGCTTTACGCCGACAGGAACGGTGGTTATGCTTAAATCAGACAATAGTGCAACAGCTTCGTCAAATGCTACCACGGGAAGCGGGCCGTATATTAATTCAACTGCCTTTACAACTATTGGCTCTACCAACAGCCAGTTTGCGCTGGGGCAGACGGCTATACCGTTGACTATAACGGGGGTAACGGCACAAAATAAGGTATATGACGGCACTACAACAGCCACTTTAAATACAGGTTCAGCAGCATTGTCAGGAGTTGTAAGCCCGGATGCTGTAAACCTTGTAAGTTCAGGGACAACAGGCACTTTTGCAAGTAAGAATGTCGGCACAGGGATAGTGGTTACAGCATCCGGTTTTACACTTAGCGGGGCGCAGGCAGCCTATTATACATTAAGCCAGCCGACAGGGCTGACAGCTAACATCACCGCAGCGAGCCTTACGGTAACAGCAACCGGCGTGAACAAGGTATATGACGGCACCACGGCCGCCACGGTAACCTTAAGCGACAACAGGGCAGCAGGTGATAATATAACTGACGCGTATACAACAGCAAGCTTTAGCGATAAGAATGTAGGCAACGGCAAGACAGTAAGCGTGAGCGGTATCAGCATCAGCGGGCCTGACGCAGGTAACTATACGCTGAACAATACAACTGCAACAACGACTGCCAATATCACAGCCGTGACCCTTACTGTAACAGCAACCGGAGTAAACAAGGTATATGACGGCACCACAGCTGCCACGGTAACCTTAAATGACAATAGGGCAGCAGGGAATAATATAACAGACAACTACACCAGTGCAAGCTTCAGCGACAAGAATGTCGGCAACGGCAAGGCGGTGAGCGTGAGCGGTATCAGCATCAGCGGGCCTGACGCAGGCAACTATACGCTGAGCAATACAACTGCAACGACGACAGCCAACATCACCGCAGCGAGCCTGACAGTAACAGCCACAGGCGTTAACAAAGTGTATGACGGCACCACAGCCGCCACAGTAACCTTAAGCGACAACAGGGCAGCGGGAGATAATATAACAGACAACTACACCAGTGCAAGCTTTAGCGATAAGAACGTAGGCAATGGCAAGGCGGTTAGCGTGAGTGGTATCAGCATCAGCGGGCCTGACGCAGGCAACTATACGCTGAGCAATACAACTGCAACGACGACAGCCAACATCACCGCAGCGAGCCTGACAGTAACAGCCACAGGCGTTAACAAAGTATATGACGGGACCACAGCTGCCACGGTAACCTTAAGTGACAATAGGGTAGCAGGCGATAATATAACAGACAATTACACCAGTGCAAGCTTTAGCGATAAGAATGTAGGCAACGGCAAGACGGTTAGCGTGAGCGGTATCAGCATCAGCGGGCCTGACGCAGGGAACTATACGCTGAGCAATACAACTGCAACGACAACCGCTAATATCACAGCAGCGAGCTTAACCATTACGGCCAACAACATCACCAAGTGTAACGGAGCGACGTATACGTTTGCAGGCACCGAGTTCACTACAAGCGGCCTACAGGGCAGTGACGCAGTAAGCAGTGTGACGTTAAGCAGCACAGGAGCAGCAGCAGGCGCAGCAGCAGGGCCATACAGCATTACCCCAAGTGCAGCAGTGGGCACAGGGTTGGCCAATTACACTATCGGTTATGTGAACGGCACGATGACGGTAGAAGCACCTATAGCAGTAACACTTACCCAGGTGAACCCTGACTGCCATGGCAACCCCGGCTCACTGACGACGAACACAGTAACAGGCGGCACATCGCCGTATACTTACAAAGTAAATCCGGGAGCATTTAACCCATCAGGGACATATGTAAGCAACCCGCTGTTTGGTTCATTAAGCACAGGAGGTTATACCTACGCAGTAAAAGACGTGTATGGCTGTATCGGTACACAGGGGGCAATACTTAGCCCACTGACAAAGGAACCGGTACTTATCAATAGCGCCACAGCCCCGGCCTCAGTAGCAATATGCTATGGAGGCACGACGACCATTACAACTAATGCGGCAGGCGGTAACCCGGCGTTCACATATACGCTGAACACCAATGGCACGAACGGCACAGCACAGCAGGCAGCAAACCGTTACTTCCAGGTAGGAGCGGGTAGCTATTATATAATTGTAACAGACAGCCATGGCTGCACTTATAATACAGATACTATCTCTGTAACCCAGCCTTCAACGGCATTAAGCTTTACTTCAACAGTAACGACAAGCATAGTAAGCTGTACGAGCAGTTCATCCACGATAAAAGTGACGGCAGCAGGAGGTTACAGCAGCAGCTATACCTACAGCGACAATAACGGCAGCAGCTACCAGGCAGGCAACAGCTTTGCAGGGCTTGCACCAACAGTACAGACGGTGTATAACCTTGTGGTAAAAGATGCCAACGGATGCACAGCAAACGGTCAATGCGACAGTACAGGCGGTATCACAGTATGTGCTGAGCTCTTCAGCTATAACGGGCAATACACAAGCCTGCTATGGGGGTACAACAACAATTACTACCACACCATCAGGCGGGACACCACCCTACCTGTACAGCCTTGACAACGGCAGCTTTGTATCCAGTTCACAGCGCTACTTTGCTACAGTGACACCGGGAAGCCATACTATAACAGTAAAAGACAATATAGGCTGTACTTATACACCACCTGCAATAGTTATCACACAGCCATCAGCAGCGGTAAGCTTTACGGCAGCCACAACGAATGCGAACTGTGCGAGCAGCACAGGCAGCATCACGATAACAGCAGCAGGAGGCTACGGAGGCTACAGCTACAGTGTGAACAACGGCAGCACCTACCAGTCATCCAACAGCTTTACGGGGCTTGGAGCAGGGACGTATAACATAGTAGTAAAAGACATGAACGGATGCACAGCATACAGCACAGCTACAGTGAAAGCGCCAACGTTCACTACCTCAGCGATCACGGGGAACTTGAAGGTATGTTACGGAGCGACCACTTCTATATCTACGGTACCGTCCGGCGGCGTATCACCATATACGTACAGCCTGAATGCTACCAATAACTTTGTGAGCAGCGCCAACCGTTACTTCACAGTAGGAGCGGGTACAGATTCTATCACGGTAATGGATAACGCAGGATGCAAGGTGACGACGGCACCTGCAACGGTGACGCAGCCATCAGCAGCGGTAAGCTTCACAACAGTGCAGGGCGGACAGGGCTGTACAGGCAATGCAGGTATAGTGATAACAGCAGCAGGTGGTTATGGCCATTACAGCTACAGCGATAATGGAGGAAGCAGCTACCAGGCAGAGAACAACAGCTTCAGCGGGTTATCCTACGGTAACTATACGGTAGCGGTAAAAGATACGAACGGCTGTGCAGCGCCGACATCGGTGGTGAAATTAAGTGCACTGAGCTCATCGGCCATACAGGGAACGCTGACGGTATGTCCCGGCGGCACGACGACGATCTATACGATCCCTTCAGGCGGGGTAGCGCCATATTCCTATAACCTTGACAGTTCAGTGTTTGTTCCGAGCAGCGAACGTTATTTCAGCGTACCTGCGGGAGTGCATACGATAACGGTGAAGGATAACCTGAGCTGTACCTATACACCTGCGGCGGTAACAGTTACATCGATGAGCTGTATGGGGCTTGTTGAAGGCGGGGGAGAGCAGAAGGTACAATCAGCATCATCAATGTTTGCAGCGCATTTATCACCTAACCCAACGCAGTCAACCTTCCATTTGCAGATGGAGAGCAGCAGCAGGGAAGAGGTAGAGCTGACGGTGACAAATATGCAGGGAGTGAAAGTGTATGAAGGCAGGGGAGGGGTAGGCAACCTGTATGAGTTCGGGTCAGGCTTTACAAGCGGTATGTATATATTGCAGATAAGGCAGGGCAATGAGGTGCATACGGTTAAGCTGGTGAAGGGGAACTAGAGTAATTGATAATTTATAATTGACAATTGATAATGAAGGCCATCCTGAGAGGGGTGGCCTTTTGTTTGTGGTAGTGATGAGTGTCAGGATAGCAGAGTTAGTAGTATGGAGGCGGGATAGCTGTGATGGCTTTGAGTGGGGGTTGAGTGGGCTTTACCACGGCTTTAGGTGGGCTTTGAGCGGATCAGGGTCTCTATAAGGTCTCTATAATGTCTCTATAAGGTCTCTATAAGGTCTCTGTAAGGGTGTGGAAATAGTGGTTGGGAAGGGGAGAAAGGAAAGATTGTTGGCAATTTAGGCTAAAGTTGGTGGGCGGCAAAATATTTATTAGACTTTTTTATACGCGGGATGGTTGTTGTTGGTTTGTAGTTTGTGGTTTGTAGTCTTTAGTTTGTGGTTGGTGGGGAGAGGTTAGAGAATTTGCTTTTCGATGGCTTTGATGACGGCTTCAACTACGGAGTTTACCTGTAATTTTTCGTAGATGTGCTGGATGTGGGTGTTTACGGTGGGCAGGGAAATGAAGCAACGGCTGGCTATCATTTTGTAGCTGAGGCCCTGGACCAAAAGGGCGAGTATCTCCAGTTCCCTTGCTGTTAGTTTAAAGTCTATGGCGGGTGCCTTGTGGTTTTGGAGGTTTACGAGGCGGAGGACCTGGCGGGCTACACTGGGTGTCATTGGGGCGCCGCCCTCCAATACTTCAAAAATGGCTTTTATGAGTTCGTGGGGCTGGGCTTTTTTGAGTATGTAACCGTCTGCACCGGCACAGATGCTTGCAAATATTTTATTGTCTTCTTCAAATACTGTTTGCATGAGTACTTTTAGACCGGGATATTTTTTACGGAGGATAATAACGCCTTCAATGCCGTTGACATTGGGCATGTCAATATCCATCAATACTACATCAGGCATGCTTTCGGCAACATCTTCGAGGACATTGCTGCAATCCCTGTAAACGCCTGAGCAAATGAGGCCGTCGGTGAGGTTTAAGAGCATTTGCAAGCCTTCCCTGCGGTTATCATTATCATCAAACACTACAACTCTTTTGTCCATAAAGCAAATATCACTCAACAAAAAGTAAATGCGTATCGTGAATTATCATGATTTTTTAAGGCGAACCTTTAAAATGACAGAAGTGCCTTTTCCTTCTTCCGAAGCAATATCCAGCAGCCCTTTTATTTCTGCCGCACGGTTTTTCATGTTGATGATGCCGTTGCCTCCAAAAGACCGGTTTGCGGCGGTTGACAGGCTTGTGCGCGTGTCAAAGCCTTTGCCATCGTCTTTGATATTCATCTGAAGTATATGGTGTCCGGTTGTAAATTCTATCCAAAGGTTTTTGCATGCAGCATATTTTGCCGCATTGTTGACGGCTTCTTTAAATACGAGGTAAATGTTTTTTCGCTGTGCCATATCCAGCGGAAGGGAAGGGAGGTTTTTGTTCTCCGTAAAGTGGAGTTCTATGTTTTGTGACTCAGTTAATTGTACTGCAAAATTGCGCATACGGTTGGCCAGGTTGTCCATCCCATCATTTCGTGTGTTAATTGCCCAAACAATATCGCTTATGGCTTCCATCATTTCGGAGGTATTGGCATTTATTTTTGACAAAATACTATGGGCTTCCTCGTTCCTGTTCATAAGCTTTTGGGCTGATGCGCCATAGAGGGAGATGCTGCTAAGGGTGCTGCCTATTTCATCATGCAGGTCGCCGGCTATGCGATTGCGAAGCCTTTCCAGCTTTATAACCTGGTTTATCCTGAAACGGTAGAGCGAATAGACAGCTATAATGCCAATTAATAATACTAATGCCGCGAACCAGTAGGTTTGGTACCAGTAAGGCAGCACTACCACCTGTATGGAAATGCCGTTGCTGTTCCATACGCCATCGCTGTTTGTTGCTGTCGCCTGGAATGTATAGGCGCCGGGTGAAAGATTTGTATAGGTGGCTTCGTTTTTATTGGTTGGCTCTGTCCAGTTCCTGTCGAAGCCGCCCAGGCGGTATTTGTAAAATTTCTTTTGGTTGCTGCGGTATTCGAGAGAAGCAAAGCTGATGGTGAACATGTTTTGGCCGGGGTGGAGCGTGATGGTTTTGGCATAGCTGATGGGTGCTGAAAGAATATTGCTGTCCCGCTTCCAGTTAACGGGCCTGTTGGAAATAGAAAGCGCTGTAAAAACAACGGGTACCGGATCCTGTTTTTGTAGAACTGTTGCCGGATCAAAAACGGTAAATCCCTCTACCCCGCCAAACAGCAGTTCGCCGTTCTTTAATTTCATAAACTGGAAGTGATTGAATTCATCGCCGGACAAACCATCTTCCTGCGAAAAATTCCGGAAAGCATCTTTCAGCCCCACACCCTTCCTCTCTCCAATAGAGAGGGGGTTAAAACAACTTAACCCTTTGTTGGTGCTCAGCCATAAATTACCCGCTTTATCAGGCAGTATGCCATATACTACATTATTGGGTAAGCCGTCTGCTATAGTGTAGTGTTTTATACATTTACCGGTAAGCATATCAAATTTATCAAAGCCGTTACCGTTGGTACCCAGCCATATATAGCGTTCCGGCTCTGCAGGGTCAACGCAAAGCGTGTAAAGCCAATCGGTACTAATACTAGTGCTATCCCCGTTCCTGTGCAGCCAGTGTTTCCATTTGTTATTGGCAAAATCAAAGCTGTATAAACCATGAACAGTAGCAAGCCAAAATACCTGATGCGCATCCTGCCACCATTGCATTATATAGCTATTACCCCACCATTTGTCATCGGACGGGAGTTGCCAGGATGCTAAGGGTTTTCCTGTTTGTTTACTTATTTGATAAATCATTAACCGTTTGGCTTTATCGCTGGCAGATATCCAAAGCCTGTCCTGCGGATCATTATAAATGGATGATTGCAAAGTGAAATTATCAGGCAGCCCTGGCCACCGGGAAATTATTTTAGTTGCGGGATCAAAGCTGATAAGCCTGTTCTCATCCGTTGTTCTTAAATTGCCATACATCCAAAAAATACCGCGTTTGTCCTGTGTTATTTGATCATAATCAAAAGCATAAAATTCTCTTATTCTGCGTGGTAAGGTATCATAACCAGCATTAAGCTTTGTAAAATAAATATCAGTAGCCGTTTGATAGCTGCTATAACTGGTAAAATGCTGCTTAAGCAAGTCAGACCTCAGGGCTCCCCAGCCACTGCTGCCAAACCAACTGATGCCACCTGCATCCCTGAAAGGGGCACTATAGTTAAAACACATGTTTGGAATTTGCTGTTGCATGTCCCATTTGGAGACCGTTTTTGAGTAATAATTAAAAACAAACAAATCTTTGTCATTATTAAAAAGAAAAATGCTATCACTAAAACAGTTCAGGGTCTTTGGGTGGGTTTTAATAGATGCGGGGAATTTTATTGTTGAAACAATTTTACTTTCCTGTTCATCAAATTCTGATAAATTATTATTGCTGAAAATGAGAAGGCGCCCCGGTGAATGGATAACAGGCGCCATTGCAACATTGGCGGCTGATACAGCATTTAAACCCATTGTATGAAAACTATATCCCTTTACCTGCCAGCTTTTAAAATTATTAACGGGTAAGTAATGCAAGACCGTATCGCTTAAAACTGCCCAAAAAGAACAATCGGGCATCCATGTTTTTATAACCGGATCTGAAGGCGTTACTTTATAAGCTTTGTTTTTTTGTACAGCATCGTAACTGAACAGTAGTTGTATATTTTCGTTGATATGCGCCGTATCATTTAGCAGGTTCACAGGCTTTACAGCATATATCAAAATATCGTTGAACGTGTTCATTAGCAATTTATCGCCACAAACCAGTAAGCTGATCCTGCTGAGTTCTGTTTTTACCGGAGTGGGATAAAAACGCTCTGTTTTTTTATCAAACAAATACAAGCCTTTGTGGCTGGTTGCCACCCAAAAATTGCCATACTGATCTTCTGCCAGCTCTGAAACAGAATTTTCGGGTAAGGAATATTTATCGTCAGGATCATTGCGATAAACAGTAATGCTGTACCCATCGTATTTGTTTAGCCCATCACCGGTGCCAAACCACATATAACCCTCTTTATCCTGTATGATGCTCATAACAAGCCCCTGGCTTAATCCTTCTTTTACACCAAATCTTTCATTGGGAGGATAAATGGTTTTAATGCTATCCTGTGCATGCAGGTTTGTGGCACACAGCATCACAAGGGCTATGGGAAGCAGTTTACAGTTCATCAGGGTGAAACAAATATAAGTAATGATAAACAGCTTTATGTTGGTTATTAAATAGCATAGAAATAAAAAAACGTGACCAGCCACAGAATAAATCATCAATTCTCATGAGCGGTTTACATTTTAGAGCATATTCATGACACAAAATCATGAGTATTCACGATTGCCCGCCATGCATGGAAGTTTGAATTTTGATGCAGGAATTTTAGAAACGTATTCCTTTAAAAACTTTCATTAATAAAACAAAAAATAAGGAGGTAAGCTGGAAAATCCTTTTAAAAAAAAGAGTAGGCATTAACTAAATAAATAACTCAAAAAATGAGAAAAATCCTTTTTTCCGCAGCCTTGCTGTTAATAACAATGCAGGCTGTACATGCACAAAACTGGAGCCTTGCAGGGAATGCAGCCGTTAGCGGTAATGTGTTGGGCACTACCAACTCATTCCCATTAAACTTTGTTCTTGGCGGCAAGAAGGGAGGTATTGTAGAGGGTACTTATACCGGCAGCCATTATAATACGGGCATCGGGTACCTGAGCCTGCAAAGCGCTTCAGGCAGTAATCCTCCGATCGAAAATACCGCACTTGGGTATGCTGCATTAGGAGGGGCCCAACTTACGGGATCGTTCAACGTTGCGAACGGAGCTACAACGCTACAATACAACACAACGGGACAATATAATACCGGGATCGGGCGACAGACGCTTAATTATAATACTACGGGTAGTTATAACCTTGCAAATGGCGGCCAGTCGCTTTATACGAATGTGACAGGCAGCAACAATACTGCTGTTGGGTACGGTTCATTGTTTAACAGTACTGTGAGTAATCTTACGGCTGTTGGTTATCAATCAATGTATTCAAATACAACGGGTGCCGCTAATGTAGCTACTGGTTATCAATCAATGTATTCAAATACAACGGGTGCCGGTAATGTAGCTAATGGTTTCCAGTCAATGTATTCAAATACAACGGGTGCCGGTAATGTAGCTACAGGTTCCCAGTCTCTTTTTGCTAACACTACGGGGTATGCAAACACTGCGAGTGGCTTTGAGGCACTCGGTACTAATAGTACAGGAAGTTCCAACACGGCAAACGGCTCCGGTGCTCTCTTGTTAAACACTGTGGGGGAAGGCAATACAGGCGTTGGCGTTAATGCACTTTATTCTAACACTACGGGACTCGCTAACACAGCCTTAGGTTTTGAAGCTCTTTATGCTAATACTACAGTTGGATACCTTACTGCTGTAGGATACCAAACGCTATATAGCAATACAACGGGCGCTTATAATGCAGCTATTGGGTATCTTGCCCTTTATTCTAACACTACGGGAAGTGAAAATACAGCAAATGGGTATGAAGCTCTTTATGCCAACACTACAGGAAGCTACAATACTGCATTTGGTACATGGTCCAACGACTACAATACAACAGGCAGCAATAATACTGCATATGGTTACACTTCACTAAATACCAATGTTACCGGTAGCAACCTGACTGCTGTAGGTAGCAATGCCCAGGTAAATGCCGATGGCTTTAATGATGCAAGCGCTTTTGGCTATAACGCCACTACGACGGCAAGCTACCAGACAGTAATTGGGGATGCAAGCCAGACCAGCATTGGCGGGTATGCGAACTGGACGAATATAAGCGATGGCAGGGTGAAGAAAAATATTAAACAAAATGTGCCCGGGTTGGCCTTTATCAACCAACTGCAGCCTATTACGTATAATCTTGACCTTGATGCTATTGACCAAATAACACAGCCGCCCGTGCATAAAGATGCTAAAGGCAATGTAATACAGCCTACACAGCAGGAACTGGCAGGACGGAGCGCGAAAGAAAATATTGTTTATACAGGGTTTATAGCGCAGGATGTGGAAAAAGCGGCTAAAGGGCTGAATTATAATTTTAGCGGCGTGGATGCTTCTAAAAACAGCAAGAACCTGTATGGATTGAGGTATGCTGAGTTTGTGGTGCCGCTGGTTAAGGCGGTGCAGGAATTGAGTGCTGCAAACACTGATAAACAGCAGCAGGTTGATTCGTTAAAAAATATGGTACAGCTTATACAACCATTGCAGGTACAAAATACTCAATTGCAGTCTGATGTTTCCACATTACAGCAACAAATGACTGATTTAAAAAGCACCATTGCGCAGATGCAGTCAGCTATGAGCCAATGCTGCAATAGCTTTTCATCAAACATGCAATCGGCAGAAAGCAGCCAGCAGGTGACAACTATTACAGATATGCCAAAGCTTGACCAGAATGTGCCTAACCCTTTTAACGGCAGCTCTTATATTAGCTATTATATTCCGCAGGGTTTTCACAGTGCGCAGTTGATGGTTGTAGATATTTCAGGAAATGTGATGAAGACTTATGGGTTAGCTAACAGTGGTTATGGGAAGCAGGTTATAAGTGGCAGCGAAATGGCAGCGGGCATGTACCAGTATAGTTTATTAATTGATGGAAAGCTGATAGATACGAAGAAGATGATGCTGACGAAGTAGGGATGAAGTAAAAAAGTAAATAAGTAAGAAGTAAAAATGAAGGCCATTCTGAAAGGGATGGCCTTCATTTATGATGGTGATGAATGTTATGAAGGAAGAGGTAGCATTTTAGGTGCGGCATGGCTGTGATGGCTTTAAGTGGGGGTTGGGATGGATCTAAAATGGCTTTGGGTGAGCTTTGAGTGGGAGTAGGGTCTCTATATTGTCTCTATAAGGTCTCTATAAGGTCTCTATAAAGTCTCTATAAGGTGGTTTGAATTCGAAAAATAAGTTGGTTTTTTTAGTAAATAACAATCCCAGGAGGATCAAAGTGGAAGGTACATTTAATTTTTTGTACTGCAAAAAAGTAGTTTGCAGTTTTTGTTACGGAGGCTTATTAATACGTAAATTTGTTGGTGTTCTTCAAAATAATAAAGATACTTGCAGCAAGGTTAAAATAAAGTGGTGTAAGACAGGAAGTGAATATGTCCATAAGCTATAATATAAGGCCCCAAAAGTGTCAAGCAGACCATAAAGGATGCTATGATGGATATTTACACCAGTGAGAGGCGATAAATGTATAATTTGAAGAAATGCCCCTCATTCATTTGCAAACAGAAATTAACTCTACTATTGAAATTTGTTTTGATCTATCAAGAAGTATTGACCTGCATAAGGTCTCTACTGCCAAGACCAAAGAAAGAGCTATTGACGGGATTACTAAAGGGGTGATCAACTATAACGAGTTTGTGACGTGGGAGGCAACCCATTTTGGAGTTAGACAAAAGCTAACAACGAAAATTACGGCTTACGACCGGCCATTTTATTTTTGCGATGAACAAATAAAAGGCGTGTTTAAGAAAATGAAGCATGAACATTTTTTTGCCGTAACTAAAGGCATAGTTATAATGACTGACAAGTTCTTTTTTGAGTCTCCGCTGGGTGTTTTAGGCCGTGTTTTTAATGCTTTTATTTTGACAGGGTACTTGAAGAAGTTTTTAATTGAGCGAAATAAAATAATAAAAAGGTTTGCTGAAAGTGGCAAATGGAAAGAGATACCTGATCAATTTTCGCATGGTTGTTCTTCTTTGACGGCTATATGAGCTTCATTCCTAATGCTTATTTTTATTAGGCCGGGAATGACAGTAGGGGGAAAGTCCGGGTGGAATGAGGATCATTAACCCTTTGATGGGAGTTTGAGTAATCGCAAATCCTGAATGGCAAAACTATGGGGATCATCATCTTTTTGACTGGTGAGATACCAGCCAATAGAGGAAGTATTTTGCCTATACCGGGCAAATAAAAAATAACCAGTTTAAGGGGTTACTCAATATTAAGCCCTGCGATGAAGGTTTTTTAATGAAAACAAAATTAATATTGCATCCTAACATCATATTGTATGAACCTTCGCCAACTGCTTTTTGTTATTGCTGCTGTGTTTTTTATTCAACAATGTTGGGGGCAGGCGCCTACTGAAAAAACATTGTTGTGGCGGATATCGGGACACGGGCTACAGCAGCCGAGCTATCTTTTTGGCACCATTCACATGAATGACAAGCGCCTGTTCAGGTTTGATGATTCTGTTTATAAGGCTATTGAAAAGACCGACGGGCTTGCTATTGAGGTTGACCCTAATGAAATAGCTGCTGCTATGGTGAATAAACTAATAGACAGCGAGGAGAACGGGAAGAAAATAAAAGAGATACTGAACAAAAAAGATTTTAATAAATACAGCGCAGCCTTGTCAAAGAAATTACATAAGCCCGCCGATGATATTACTACTGCTGATATTGCAAAAGAAAAAGATAAATGGGTAGGGGACAACCTTCAAAAAGGGGAGATGCCTACGTTTGTGGATGGCTATTTATACAGCCTTGCGAGAAAACAGGGCAAATGGGTTGGGGGAGTTGAGGATGTGGCAGACCAGACAACCCTTATGGAAGACATTGTTGATAAATCGGACATCCAGGCAATGGCATCTGATGACAATGGAGAAGGGAGCGCTGGTAATGACCCTGACGATATAATAAACCTTTATATTTCACAGAATATTGAAAAGATGAGCGACCCGGGGGCATCTGACCCTGCCCAACAGGACGCACTGATAACAAAAAGAAATATAAAAATGGCGAGGCGGATGGACAGCCTTTCTGCCATAAGAACCATGTTTTTTGCCGTAGGCTCTGCTCACCTGGGCGGAGAAGCGGGGGTTATAAGCCTGCTGCGCCAACGGGGGTTTACCGTGGAGCCGGTTTTCTCGAAAACAAAAACATATTCTACAGACTACCATTTTACAGAAGTGCCGCAGAAGTGGGTGACAGTTGTGGACAGCAGCCATTTCTATACTGTTGAAATGCCCGGCAATCCATCAGATATAAAAATGTATGGATTAATAGACATGAATTTTCTTTTTGACATTACTAATTATTCTGCTTATGCTACGATGGCTGTTTTAAGCCCCGGTGGTTACAGTAACCAGGACAGTATATTTATGGGCATGACCAACCGAATGTTTAAATCTACTGACAAGCATTCTTATAAAGCAATTGAAAAAAATGGTGTTGAAGGAAGAGAATATACCAATACAAATGAAGAAGGGAATGTGCGTGTGCAACTGTTCCTTAAAAATAATATTGTTTACCTGGCGATGCTGTATGCTTTAAAAAAGGAAGAACTTTATAAGCCTGCTGCCGATAAATATTTTGCTTCTCTATCCATTAAAGACCTTCCGGCGGAAGGGTATCGTGGTAAGTTCAGTAATGCTGCGCTTGCACTGTCTTTTGATGCGCCGGTAGCAATGGAAGAGAATAGACAAATGGAAGAAAAAATGAACCCCGACTCAACGACCAAATCATACGCTTTTACGGGGATAGATGTAAGAACGGGCAGCTATATTTTGCTTACGGTTACCTCAACACAAAAAGGCTATTCTTTTACGAATGACAGCCTTGTGATCGCTAATGTTTATACTAACCTGAACCAAAGCTTAGTGAACGCGCAGATGGAAAAAACAACTATACAGGGATATAGTGCCGCATATCTTGAAGGAAAAAGTGGGGAAGACAGCCATTTGCGCATGAAGGTTCTTGCTGTTTCGCGCGGGAACAACACTATTTGTTTAGATTATGTTGGTGATTCAGCGAACTTACATTCAGAAGCAGTAGACAGTATGTATAACAGTTTCCGGCTTATGCCTTATCCACAAAGCAAGTGGAGCAACCAAACAGCCCCTGACCATTCTTTTTCGATATGGTCACCTTCTGCCATTACGGTTTACGAGGCGAAAGAAGGTGAATTTGATCATAAGCAGCAATTTATGTTTTTTGATGCTGCCTCTTCCACTACGATGTTTGTGGACAGAGATACGCTTAGCAAATACACCTGGGTGGATAATGACAGTGCATTCTGGGAAAAGCGAAGGGAAGAGTATACCAGCGAAGACAGTGTTCTTGCTGAAAAGCGTACTAAAAATGGGAATTATAAGGGAGACGAATTTCTTTACCGATACAGGAATGCAAAGACAGTGAAACGGGTGCGCTTTGTGATCGACGGCAATTTATTGTACTATGTTTATATTGTGGGAGATTCTGCAGTGGTGAACGGCGATGACGCCGACAAAATGTTCAATAGTTTTTTACCGACCTCACAAGCGCCTGCTTTTGACCTATATAGCCATAAAACAGCTTTGATATTACATGACCTAGCCTCTGAACAGGATCCTGCCACAAGAGATAAGGCTCTCTCTGCCCTTAAAGAGGCCAAGTTTACAGCAGAAGATGTTCCATTACTTCAAGATGCTGTATTTAAGAAATATACTTCGGTTTATCAAGACAGCGTGACAGACATGGTGAACCAACGCATTGCGGACAAACTGAATGATGTGAACGACAAGGCTACGCTGGCTTATATGGTGGCCCAATACCCAAGTTTAAAGGGAGATAAAGAGTATTTAAAAAATACGGCGCTGGATTATGTTTCCTACCTGAAAACAAAGGAGGGTTTTACTGCGCTGTCTGATATGCTGCTTAATTACCCCGCGCATTATTTATTTGACGATAATAATATTACTACTGACCTAAAAGATACGCTGGCATTGACTTACAGTACTCTTTACCCGCAAGTGCTGCAATTGGGGGCAGACAGCATTGCAGGGCAAATGGTGGCGAATGTGACACATGAACTTGTGGACTCAGGGTTTTTGAAAATAACAGATATACAAAATAGCGAGGCTGCGTTTATTGCGCTGTCGACTAAATTGCTGCCTGCTTTAATTGAAGAAGATGATCCAGGTTATATTTATAACATGCATCCACTGTTGCGGTTGCTGGGAAGTTACAATACCCCGGAAGCGCTAAAAGCAGTGAGAAATTATCTTGCTGTGAAATATTTATACCTGCGCAAGACTGCTATTTTGGTGTTGGCGGATAAAAACCAACCAATAGATACGGCATCGCTTAACAGTGTGGCGGCAAGCCCGTCTACAGCGTTGGGGTTGTACCATGGCCTGAAAGAAATTGATAAAGAAGCGTTGTTCCCCAAAAAATACCGGACGCAAAGCAATTTTGCTGCTTCGGAAATATATACTGCGAATGATGACGATGACCCGGTGGCAGTGGAAAGCGTAGGTTCTAAAATTGCCGAATGCAAGGGGAAAAAATATAAGTTTTACCTGTTTAAGGTTAGCTATGTAAATGATGCGGATACTACTTCTTATTTGGGTGTAGCAGGAGGATATGATATTGGAGGTAAACTTATGGAACCAGGTGATGATGAGGATTTTACCAGGGTGTATACGAAAGAGCAGTATGACGCTACGGCAGTAGAAGAGCAATTTGATGCATTTATACAGGAGGTGAATGAAGAAGAGCAGAATCAATAGTAATATTCCCAATCAACGCAGGGGTCTCGGGGCATGAATTTGTTCTGTAATGAAGACCCTTACCTGGTTGGCATAGCCCGAAGCGAATATTGATATGACCAATGGCAGAGGAAAACAAAATATCACGGTTGGCGAGGCTGACGAATATGGTGACCTTGCTGAAATCAAAGCGGATAATGACGGCGACGGATATTGCAAAGAAGTTTGACATCAGCATAAGGACCGTTTACCGTGATATAAGGACGCTTGCGAGTTCGGGAGTGCCGGTGCTAACGATCGAGGGTAAGGGCTACTCCGTAATGGAGGGTTATACGTTGCCGCCGCTGATGTTTACGGAAGCGGAGATAAATGCTTTGATAACGGCGGAACACATTATACATAAAACAAAGGACGCATCGCTGGTAAAGCATTTTGGGGAGGCATTGGTGAAAATAAAATCAATAGTGCGGTACGGGCTTAAAGAGAAATCTGACCTGCTTTCCGGCAGGATACAGGTGATTAGAAAAGATGATGAGCAAAAGACAAGCAGCTCACTCTCTGAGCTGCAATCTGCCATTACTAATTGTACCCTGACCAAGATAATTTACCAAAAACCTGATGACAGCTCGACAAGCTGCCGCTTTATTGAGCCGCAGGCGTTGTGTTATTCTAACGAAAACTGGATACTGATAGCCTGGTGCAGGCTGCGCAATGACTTCAGGGCTTTCAGGATCGACAGGATGCAGGAGGTTGCATTCCAGGATTCTACTTTTAAAAGCAGGGATTTTGACCTGAAGCAATACCTGCACTTACATATTAGCTGAAATATTTTCTGAACCCCTGACATACGTCTGTCATACCCGTGTTTGACCTTTGCGGTATTACATTAAACAAATAAAAAAAGAAAACATGGAACAAGCAATGATGACAACAGAGGAAGTAGCCAACCGGTACTACGAATTGTTGAAAGAAAGCAAACGGATGGAAATATGGGATACCATGTACAGCGAGGATGTTGTGTGCATAGAACCGGAACATGCTGTGGCAATGGGCGTGCCTACCATAACGAAAGGGATGGCTGCCGTGAGAGCTAAATCAAAAGCAAGAAGCGAAATGATAGAAGAGATACATGGGCAATACTGCAGCGAGCCTGTGGTGGGTGGTAAGTTTTTTAGTGTGGCGATGGGCAGGGATATTACTTTTAAAGGAAGGCCCCGTATGAAGCTGGACGAAATAGGCGTTTTTGAAGTAAAGGAAGGCAAAATAGTTTGTGAGCAGTTTTTTTATTGATGGTGTTGCGGTTTGCGGGGTACTGCGTGAGTGATAAAACAGGTTAGAATTGGTTATGAATAGCGGGTTTAAGAAAATTATAGTTTCTTTGTTCTTCATTCAATTCAATTCTTAAATTGTTTTTATGTCATACAACTTGCTTAAGGGAAAGAAAGGTATCATATTCGGGGCGCTGGATGAAAAGTCTATTGCCTGGAAAACGGCGCTGCGCTGCCATGAAGAGGGGGCGCATATAGTGTTGTCAAACGCACCTGTGGCACTGCGGATGGGGGAGATAAATAAACTATCGGAAGCTATTGGGGCTCCGGTTGTTGGTGCGGATGTGACCAATATGGATGACCTGAAGAAGCTGTTTGAAGAGAGCATGAAGCATTTTGGGGGAGGAATCGATTTTATACTGCATTCCATCGGGATGAGCATTAACGTTCGAAAGGGAAAACATTATACAGAAATTGATTATGGGTTTAACCAAAAAAGCCTTGATATTTCTGCCATGAGCCTGCACAGGGTTTTGCAGACGGCCTGGGAAATGGATGCACTGAATGAATGGGGGAGTGTGGTGGCACTGACGTATATAGCTGCACAAAGGGTTTTTCCAGATTATAATGAAATGGCGGACGCTAAGGCGCTGCTTGAAAGTGTGGCTAGGAGTTTTGGGTATCATTACGGCGTGAAAAAGCATGTGCGCGTGAATACAGTTTCACAATCGCCGACACGGACGACTGCCGGAAGCGGTGTGAAAGGGTTTGACGGGTTTATTTCTTATGCAGAAAAGATGAGCCCGCTTGGCAATGCTACAGCGGAAGACTGTGCAAATTACTGCGCCATGATGTTCAGCGATATGACAAAATATGTGACCATGCAGAACTTATTTCATGATGGCGGTTTCAGCTTTACAGGCGTTACGCAGGCAGTAATCGAGCAGATGGAGAAATGAGACGAAAAGAAGGCAATTATTCCATAACATTAGTCTTTTGCAATAAATCGATACTTTTGCGCTCACTATAATTCCTTATAATGTGAAAGATACGAATATTATAATGAAAGAAACCAATGTGACGCATAAGCTTATAAAGGACTTACTGCGAATCAGGAATGTAGAGCAGGCGTTTTTAGACCTTTTTAGCCAAGGCAAACTTAACGGTACCGTTCATACTTGTATAGGAGAGGAATTGAGCGCTTTGGCGTTTGCGGGGCAACTTAAAAAGAGCGATTTTGTATTCTCCAATCACAGATGCCACGGTCATTTTATAGCCTATACCAAGGAATGGAAAGCCCTGATGCTGGAACTGATGGGCAAAAAAGGCGGCGTTTGCTCGGGCGTAGGCAGCAGCCAGCACCTGCACCTGTATAATTTCTTCTCTAATGGGATACAAGGAGGCATTATGCCTTTGGCAGCAGGGTTTGCATTAGGCAATAAGCTTAAGAAATCAGGTGACATTGGCGTGGTTTATATTGGCGATGGTACGCTGGGCGAGGGCGTGGTGTATGAAACGCTGAACTTTATCTCAAAGAAACAAGTGCCGCTGCTGGTGGTTTGTGAAAACAACAGGTATGCGCAATCAACGCCCATTAGCTACAACCTTGCCGGTTCAATTGAACTAAGGGCGAAAGCTTTTGGTATTGAGTTCAGGGAATCAAGCACATTTGGCGATGAGGCAAGCATCATGACTGAAGCTAAGGATTCAATAGAATATGTAAGGACGACGGGAAAGCCACTGTTTCATTTGGTGAATACTTACCGCCTAAGGGCGCACTCGAAGGGGGATGATGACAGGGACCCTGCGGAAATAGCAGAACATGACAGCAGGGACTTATTAAGTGTGTTATCGAGGGCTGATAAGGAATATATTGAAGGGGAGGATAAGCGGATAAAAGATGAGATATGGAGCTTTGTGAATGATATTCTTGGCAATGAGGAACTGCAGATGGAAGATTATTACCCTGACAGCGAAGTACAGAACCAGGGAATACAGTACAGTGAATATGAACTAAGCAATAACCGCCAGATACAAGAGCTTAACCAGGCGTTTATGCGATTGATGGAGGACGAAAAAAGTGTGTTCATAGGCGAGGATATTATTGACCCGTATGGCGGGGCGTTTAAGGTTTCTAAAGGGTTAAGCACAAAGTTCCCGGATAGGGTAATAGGTACTTCTATTTCGGAGGGAGTGATCGCAGGGGTATCCAATGGGCTGGCTTTGAATGGCTTTAAACCTTATGCGGAGTTTATGTTTGGGGATTTTACAGCATTGGCGTTTGACCAGTTCCTGAACCATGCTGCTAAGGTTTACAACATGTACAATAAGAAAATTACCTGCCCGGTAGTTTTCCGTACGCCAATGGGGGGCAGAAGGGGCTATGGACCAACGCACAGTCAAAGCATTGAGAAGCATTTTGTTGGGATGGATATGTTCGAGATACTAACTATGAACAAATATCTGAACCCATCGATTATCTATGAATATACTCATAAAAGAATACACCCTACACTGATCATTGAACAAAAGGTTGACTATGGGAAGAAGCCTACTTTGAGTTTGCCTAAAGAATACGGACTGTTTATTTCTGATGAGGCGATACCGAATCTTATTGTAAAACCGAAGGTAAAAGCTACTGTAACGACCACTATTATCACTTATGGGGGTTCGGCTGAAATAATAGTTGACCATATAGAAAAGCTGTTTTATGAATATGATGAACTGGTGCAGGTTTTAATCCTTAGTAAAATAGACCCATTGCCAGAGGAGTTTATATTGAGCAATATCGGCGATACCAAGGTTATTACGTTCGAGGAAGGAACTAAAAGAGGATGTATCGGTAATAATATTGTTTCCCTGATAGCGCAGAAGAAACCGGGGACAAAAGTGCTCGTAATAGCATCACTTGACACAACCATACCAAGTGTGAAGGCTTTAGAAGAAAGTATGCTTGCTAATGAAAAAATGTTAATTGAGGGCATAAAATCTTTCTAAACAAATGAAATTACTCAACACAATTTTAGTACCCCAGGAATCAGTAAATGACGACTTTTTGTCGCTGGTAAATGTGTATGTGAAAACAGGGGATTTTATAGAAAAAAACAAACTGCTTGCCGAACTGGAAACGTCGAAAGCGCTGGTGGAAGTGAGGGCTGACAATGAGGGTTATGTGGTAGTTCACGCAAAGCCAAATACGGATGTAAAGGTGGGTAGCACAATGTTCGAAATATATGATGCTCCCGGCGTTGCAATCTCAACAGCAGAAGTTCAAAAGCCAACGAATGGTGTTATGGTTCACAAACAAATGGAAAGCGCTGTTAAGACTAAATTCTCTAAAGCAGCACAGGAGTACATATCCAAAAATGGTATTGATACAAAGAAGTTCAGCGGGCTGGCTTTTGTCACGACCAAAGACCTTGTTCCACAGGAAATGGTTGCAGCTAAACCAAAAGACGGTAAACCGGCTTTACAGCCTTCTCAGGTGAAAGAAACCAATGCCAGCAATAAGACTTTAAAACCATTATCGTCCAATAAAAAGAGGGAGTTTGAATATCTCCAAAGTGTTAATTCATCCTCAGTAATATCCAGATTGTCAACGGTAATTGTTGTAAATAAGAAAGAGGCTATAGGCAAGGCGCAAAATTTTATAACATCCACGCCATTGCCGAGCGTTATACAGGAAGTATCTAAATTGTTGCTGAAATATCCAAACTTGAATAGCTTTTATATAAATGGCGAGCAGGCTTTTTACAACGAGGTTAATATCGGGTTTGCGCTGGACGATGGCAAGAACGGGCTGAAAGTTGCTGCTATCCTACAAACAAATGAACTGTCGCTAAAGGCAGTTGAAGACAATATTTCCGAACTATCGCTGAAATATGCAAATCAACAACTTACTGCGGCGGAGCTTAGTTCTGCCACATTTACTATCACTGACCTTTTCAATACAAATGTGGTTAGTTTTCACCCATTAGTTAATAGTAACAACTCAAGCATTCTGGGCATTTCGGCTTTTCATAATGGCGAGTTTGTAGTTGACCTTTCTTTTGACCATCGGACGACGAGCGGTAAAGAAGTATCGCAGTTCCTGGACGACCTTAAATTTAGACTGGAAACGAGATTTGGTACTATTAAAGCGATGGAAACAAATGGCACTGCAGCCGAAGAAGTTGACCAGGATATCCATTGTTTCAAGTGCCTGAGAGATGTAAGCGACGACCTCGGCGGCAATTTATATTTTCTGAAAGTTGCCAATTCGCATGACCATGGGTACATTTGTTCTAACTGTTTAAAAGGGTGGTAATGGAAAAAAATATCACGGATATATATACAAAATTGTCGGGCGGAAAGCAAATCACTTCTGAGGAATATACCATTACAAAGGGTGATTTTAATTCCATCATGGTGGACAGGTTTAAGGCTGAACTATTAAAGGCGGGTATAAAATGGAATGGGGAAGATGTACAGTATAAAAACCTCGTTGGAGGCGGCGCACCAATTATAAGTGTAGCAAAAACGAACGGAGTGAGCCAGCCTGTGGCAAAAAATAATGCCCCGGCAAAAGGCTTTTCTGTTGGAATAGATATTCAGCGCTTAGGAGAATTACCCGAAAGCAGCGATTACTGGGAAGACACTTTTTATAAAACAAAGTTCAAGGCTGAAGAAATTGCTTACTGTGTGAAAAAAGAAAGCCCGCGGGAGTCTTTTGCCGGTTTGTATGCCGCCAAAGAGGCGCTCGTGAAATGCGACAACTCGCTGGACTGGGACAATATCCTTATTTCTTATGACGAAAATGGAAAGCCTGGTTACAGTAATTATTTCATTTCTTTATCGCATACAGGAGATACAGCTGTGGCGATAGCACTGCAAAATAACACAGGGATCCAAGGCAGCTTTGAACCAAAGGCTGCTGAAATTTCCCCTGCACCTGTTGAAATAGTTAATACCCCCCGCCCCAAATCATATAGCAAGCTTTATTTCCTCGCTATTGTGGCTATTGTGGCCTATATTGTAGTTAGAGACTTTATTCTAAGGCATTAATAAATCAACTGCTTATATTATTTATTTTAAGGCATCTTCCAATATGAACAGGCTAAATCATTATCAATTTTAAAAGAACCAATTACATGAAAGTAAAGCATTTTTTTCAACATGTTTGTTACGGGATATTTAGGTTATTATCAAAAATTAATACAACTTTCTTTTCTAATTTCTTTATTGCAACCGGGTATTTTATTAAAGGCGAATCTGAGTATAATAAAACTCCGGCAATATTCTTTAAGGATGACAGGCATAAATTACATCCTTATATTGCTACCAATGTTCTTGATCCAAATGAAAAAATACACTATTTTGAATTTGGCGTCCATTGGGGCAAAATAATTTCTGCCTGGGCAAAGTCTAACAAGAATGCAAATTCAATATTTACCGGATTTGATACTTTTACAGGCCTTCCGGAAGATTGGGGTACCGTTAAAAAAGGGACTTTTTCCACTTTAGGAAAGATGCCCGATATAGATGATAGCAGGGTTGGGTTTTGTGTTGGATTGGTGCAAGATACTCTTCCTGATTTTCTAAAAACTTTTGACCGTTCAACTAAATTGGTTGTTCATTTAGATTTTGACCTTTATAATGCAACATTATTTACATTGCTTTCCTTATTTCCTTATTTTAAAAAAGGGGATCTAATAATATTTGATGAATATTTTACTATTACTAAAAATCATCACGAATACAGGGCATTCCTCGATTTCTTATCCTTGCATCCTATTCTTTATAAACCTTTATTTAAATGCCGGGGTGGGCACTATGTAATTGAACTGCTTTGATCCTTGTTGCAAAAAGGCAAAGAAGGATAATGAGTTTTATCCAACTATTTCCCTTTTCTTGATATATACAGCAGGGTTGCCATTATAAATGCCCCATGCATCCATTTGCCTGATGGCTACTGAATTTACTGTAAGTATAGAATGGCTTTTGCATACTACACCCGGGCAAACGACTGCTTTAGCACCGATCCATACACCGTCTTCAAGTGTAATTGGTGCAAGGGCGTTTAAAAAACTGCTGATATCGTATTGATGACTGCCCGTTAATAATAGTGCGCCCTGAGACAGGCATACATTATTGCCTATAACCACATTTTCCAGGTTATCGATCCATACTGATTCGCCTATCCAGCAGTTATCGCCGACAACCAGCCGCCAGGGATATTTTATGCGCACTTTTATCTTTATCACTAAGCCCTTTCCTATTTTGGCCCCGAATAATATCAATAGTTTTCGCTTGAAAGACTGTGGCCAGGGAAGTGCACCATTAAAAATAAAATAATTTATCAACGACCAGCATAAAATTTTCCAGCGTGGCCCCGGAATATAATCCCCTGTAGTAAATTTAGAAAGGTCAGTTGTTTTATTCATGCCCGGTTGTTTTTAACTTTTGACCGCAATTATACGTTTTTTTGGAACCGCTTTTGCAGCCATGCTCTTTTACTGCTTGTTTAAATATTTTACATTCTTCACCCGCGTGGTATCTGCAAAAAAAGTATAGTTTTCTTTAAATGGCCCCACCAGTGTTTGCTTGCCTGCAACTAATAATTTAGGGATAAAATAGAAACTAAATACCTCCCCCACGGCAGGTGGGGTAGAAAAAATACCCTCGATCGCTATTTCCCCCGGTGAGTTTTGATAAACACGGCTAACTGTAAACGTCTTGCCGTTTTGTGCGTATCCCGTGTGGCCCGGCACCACCTGCATACCGTTTCTTGCAGATGCCCAATTGCTGTTGCTTACAATAACTTTGTTTTCAGCCAATATTTTTTCAATTTTCAGGTTGGTGACGCCCCCCGGGCCAAAAAGGTGTTTTCTTTTTGCATCATTACAATTCCATGTGTTATTTCCAAGCACCACAGAGTCTGTACCGCAGTTGAAACCCATATGCAATAATGACGAAGATGACCCTTGCGCAAAGGTAGAAAAGTTGCATCCATCCATTTCCAGCACTCTTGGTGACACAGCAAACTCTCCTTCCACGTTTGAACGAAGCAACCTGATGGTATCTATGCCGCAAGCGCCCACCAGTTTATGAATAGGGCAGTCATCAAACACCAAATTATCCACTTCTTTATCCGGTTCTATTTCTACAAAACCCGATCTCTTAAAATTCACATTTTTACTGGTCCCAATATACAAACCTGTGGCGTGAACATTAGTAAAACTTGCATTTATTGCCCCATACATCTGGAACCTGCCGTTTCTTATCGGCGTAGCATACTTCCCCGTCCAGCCGGGAAAGGGCACAAAGTTCAGATCGTTGATAGTTAGGTTGTCAATGATGTTAAAAGATGCGCGGTTGCAGTTTATTATCCTTGGTGCGCCTATGCCCGTGGTGCCGCCCGTCCAGGTACTGTCCGGCCAGCCGCTATCGTAGCTGTTTTTTAAAGGAGTATTGAACGTGATAACGCCCCCGCCGCCCACATTCACCTTTTTTATTTTTATAAATTCAAAATATCTTGAGTTTGGCGGAAAGCCTCCTACGTTCTGCTCATCAAAACCGTAGATAAGCGCCCAGTCGCCTGCCTTAAAATTCGCCGCGCTGTCGGTTTCCCGCAAAGTTATTTTGTTATCCGCGGCGGCGGCGCTGTTTATCCGGTAGCCATAGCTGGTGTGGGCCGCCCATTTGCTGTCGTAATAATTATTATCAACATTATCATAAACGGTGGGCATGTATAACGTGACATTTGCTGCCGGAAACCCGTTCTCATTATACGCTCCGTTGGTGCACATGATGGAGGCTCCGTTGCCATTGATCAGAACATTCTTTATTCCTGCCAGCCAGTTGTTGAATTTGGTGAGGTACGTGCCTTTTTCAAACGTGATGCGCACCGTTTTGTCCTTTATTTCCCGCGCAGCGGCGTTTATTTTTATAAAAGCGTCCGTGCAGTCCGTTCCGTAGGTTACGATCGCGCCGGAAGCACTGAGATATGCCGGATATTTCATGGCGATACTGTCTGCGCTGAATACAGAATCGATCGTACTTGCAAAAGTGCCCCCCGTTATGCCCGCGCCGTTCACAAAAATCACTTTATTTATGTCAGAAGCGGTGAATTTGCCGCCAGTGCAGCCCAGTTTTGTTGAATTTTTGCTCACATTTCCGCTGTTTATCACCACGGCATCGCCTTTTCCGCCAAACATTTCGGGCGAAAGGCCGGATGTGGATTGAGCATTGCTGCTTATCGCCAATAAACCCATGCTTATTACCCCAAAAACTCTCAAAACCCACTGTTTACTCATGCTTAATTAATTTATTTTTATATTTTTTCCACAATAAAACCCCAAACCACGCGCCCAAAACATTAAGTATTATATCGTCTATATCAAATTCGCCCAGGCGAAACAGCAATTGCGAGGTTTCTATCCCGGCGCTTAATAAAAACGCAAGAAAAACGATGGTTTTTGTTTTGCCATTGAAATAAATACTCCCAAATATACCAAAAGGCAGAAAAAGAACGGGGTTGCCAAGCAGGTTTGAGAGCGCCGCTATGTAATGATCTGCAATATGTGTGCGGGGGCAATGGAAAAACGTGAAAATTGTGTCCTTTAAAGGGACGAGATGTGGCGGCGGCATGGGAAGATGCCTGAACCTTTGCGGCGTAAAAAGCACTATGTAGAGCAATATGAGAATATAGAGAACAGATATATAAGGCAATATCTTTTTTATGGTAGAATACTTCATATTTGCTTGCGCGATCCGCCAAAATTAGGTCACTAAACACCAACTTTTTGCTTTTTAAAGTAAAGGATCAGTTATAAAATTGAGGTAGGCTGAGCCATTTTGCCGGTATGGTTTAAAATTTTGCTCATACTCATCAAAATTTCCCCCCTTTTTCTAAATTTCTTCCCCATATTTCTTTATAATTTCCCCATTATTTTTAATTTCTTCCCCATTTTTCTCTGAATATTCCCCATATTCTTAAATATTCTCCCCATATTCTTTTAATTCTTCCCCATTTATCTCTGAATCTTCCCCATATTTCTTTATAATTTCCCCATTCTTCTTAGAATATTCCCCATTTTTATCGAACTCTTCCCCATATTTTTAAACATCTTCCCCAGATTTATGGATATTTTCCCCATATTTTTCAAGTATTGGGGCAAAATTTTGGATGAAATGGGCGAAAACATCTACCAACTGGCCGCTATCTTGAAGTTTACCAGCCTTGGCGTTAGGGTATTGGGTATTGCGTAGGTGTCGTTCGCGTAATCTTTTATAAGCATGTAGCTAATGGTGTTCAAATGGTTTATTAAATTGAAAACTTCAAAGCTTGCCCAGATACTTTTGAACGGTTTGAACGGCGAATGGCTGCGTTTTGCCTTTTCGGGGTCCAGAAGCAGCGCGCTAAAGCCGATATCTATGCGTATGTAGGGGTCAATGATGAGCGCGTTGCGGTATTGCGGCTCGTTCGGGATGCTGTAGGGCAGGTTGCTGCCGTAAAGTGTGTTCAAATAGACCTTAAAGTTCTTGTTTGTGCTCAAATAATCCTGGAAAAACATGCCAAACGTCAGCAATCTGTCCGTCGGGCGGCGTATCCAGCCTAAAGGATGCGGCACCGAGTCCGTAACCACCTTGTCCATCGTTACCGGCGTTATGGTTTGGCCCTCAGCGTTCTGGTAAGTGTAATATTTGTAGTTGCTTATGTTCTCTTCCGTGCGCGAAATGCCCAAACTGAGCCAGCTTTCGGCGTCTTTTACTATCTGCGCGAACAAACGCCCCTCAATTCCGGCCGCATAAGCCACGGCATTGTTCGTGCCGAAGTACTGGATGCGCACATTCGTGATGTCGTAGGGGTCAACGTCCGTCATGTACTTATAATATGCCTCAGTTGTGAACTTTGCGGGGCGCTGAAACAGCGAAAAATTGTAATCCATGCCCGCAGTGCCCTGTGTACTCTTCTGCGATTTCAATTGCGTGTTGATAGTGCCGTCATTTCTGAGCATTTCTCGGAAAAAAGGGGGCTGATCATACACGCCGGCGCTCGCTTTAAAGATAATATCCCTGCGCCAGCGTTTAGGTTTGAACGAAATGCCCACGCGGGGCGAGAGAAGCAACTCGTTGTTGAGCGTATTATAGTTATATCTCGCGCCCGCCTGCAAAGTAAACTGCGAAGAATCGCGGAACTGGATGTTATCCTGGAAATATCCCGTAAAACGCGTTAGGTTAAACGACGTATCGGTCTTGAGAACATTGTTTAATAAGAGAATATTGGGGTTATATGGCTGAGAATAGCCCGCACTGTCGCTGAATTCCCACTCATCAAGGTTCGCGGAGACCGTTTGTTCCTCCACGCTGTTGCCAAACTGGAAGAAATTGTTGCGAACCTCCCAACTTCCCTTCAAAGCGGCGTTGTAAACGTTTATATTTAGGTTATCCCTGGAGAAATTTTGGTCAGTTCCCGCACCAAGGGGGTTAATTATCTGGCCAAATGTGGAACTGTTCTGGTCAAAATCCCGTTCCCCGAACAGATACGTGCCGCTTATGTCCTGATCCTCGGTTTCCTTGTCACCAAAATAGCTCAACATCCACTTAAGCCGGAAGTTTTTGTTTATTTGGTTTATGGCCGTCAGCCCAATAAAGCTGGTGCTGTACTTATCTTTCTCCTGCCCGCTGAAAAAAACGTCAAGCCCCAGGTCTTCTGAGTATAAAGGGGAGAAAACCGCGCTGGTAAGGTTATCAGAAATGGGCGTAAAGGTGAATTTTGTTTGAGAAAGATTGGCAAGCGCCTGCAATTCCCACTTATTGCTCACCTTCCAGGTAACAAGCGCCTGCAGGTCGGACGAAGAAGGCACATAATTGCCCTGAGTGCTTTGGCTGCTGAGCAAATTCCTGTTACTCCTGTTGCGTGCGCCGATCAAATAGGTGACTTTGTTGTGATGGGCGGTGCCTTCAAAGTGAATTCCCTGCTCCAAAAGGCCGACATAGGCGGAACCGGCGTTTTCAGTGGGCTTGCGGTAGGTAACGTCAAGCGCGGAACTCATTTTGTCGCCATATTTTGCCTGGAAACCGCCGGTATAGAACTTAACGTTGTCGGTTAATTCAGGATTGATAAAACTAAGGCCTTCCTGCTGGGCATTATTGACGAGATATGGGCGATAAACTTCAAAATCGTTAACGTAAACAAGGTTCTCGTCATAGTTCCCGCCCCGAACGGAGTACTGCGAAGTCAATTCGTTGTTGCTTCCCACAAAAACTTTGATCAAACTTTCAATGCCGCTAACGGGCGAAGGGTTAACAAGAGCCCTTGACGCATCAATATTGATCAATCCCGCCTGGCGGCGTTCGCTATTGCCCTTAACCACAACGGTTTTTAGCGTATTGGCAGAAGGTTGAAGCTTAACAGTGAGCGTTCTTCGCTCCCCGGGATTAATAAAGTAATTCTTCTGGGCGTTTTTATATCCCGTATAGCTGAAAACAAGCGCCACAGCATGGTTTGCAGGAATTTGTATTTTGAAAAAGCCCGAATCGTTGGTGGTTGTGCCAATATCTTTTGAAAGAATTTGAACAGACACGTTGGAAAGAGGCAGATCGTTCTCATCAACGACCTTGCCGGATATAGTAGCTGTTTTTTTCTGGGCGAAAACAAGCAGCGGGGCAATACAAAGCAGTAGTAAAACGGTTTTATTAAGCAATTTCACCAGCAAATTTTTCATTTAATAAAAATGAAGATAATGATAAGCGGGAATAAGAATTAAAAAATTAGAACTAAAAGGTAAAAAACCGGAATAAACCTTAATTATGCCTGTGAAATGCCTGCATTTTTCAGCAGTTTTATGGTTCCCGCGGGGTCAGCCGATCTAAAAACGGTGTTGCCTGCCACGAAAACGTCCGCTCCTGCGGCAGCAATGGCTACAGCGTTCTCTAATGTGATGCCTCCATCCACTTCTATCAGTGTTCCTGTGTTTCTTTCATCAATCATGCGGCGCAGTTCCTTTATTTTTTCAATAGTATGGGGAATAAACTTCTGCCCTCCAAAGCCAGGGTTCACACTCATCATACAAACAAGGTCAATATCCTGAATAATGTCTTTCAAAAAGTCCACCGGCGTGTGTGGGTTGATAGCAACGCCTGCCTTCATGCCCAAACTTTTTATCTGCTGGATGTTTCGGTGCAGGTGCGGGCACGCTTCTATATGCACCGTCAGATGATCGGCGCCTGCTTTCTTAAAATCTTCAGCATACTTGCCCGGTTCCTCGATCATCAGGTGCACATCGCAGAACTTTGTGGTTGCTTTGCGCACATGCTCAATAATAGGGAACCCAAAACTGATGTTTGGCACAAACCTCCCGTCCATAACATCCAGGTGAAACCATTCTGCTTCGCTGTTATTCAGCATATCACACGCTTCCTGCAAGTGAAGGAAGTTGCATGACAATAAAGAAGGGGCGATAATTGGCATAATACTATTTTTTGTTTCTAATTGTTACTCAGCATTTAACCTTTTCAATCCATTCTGCGCCTCTATCATCGTTTTATCGAGGCTTAATGATTGCTTGAAGCGCAATATAGCGCTGTCTTTCGAGCCCATCATCTCATAACAGCGCGCCATCCAGTAATAAGAGTCAGCAAAGAGGTTATCAACCGTTGAAGCAAAACGAAAGACCTCCAAAGCTTTGGGATAATTCTTTTCATCAAAGTATATCATGCCCTTTTCAATATAGGCTTCCATATAAGTAAAGTCATCGATGATGCATTCATCGAACAATTGCAACGCTTTATCCCGTTGCAAGATGCGTGCATTGTAAATGCCCTCAATAAAGTCGCAGTGGGCGTCATATTCGCCGCCCAGTCCCAGGTTCTTTACCCGGGTACAAATAGCTAAGCTCTTTGGGTTCTTTTGCTCCGCCAGCAAATTGGCAATGCTCAGCAGTGCATCGGGCGAGGCATATACTTTTGCTGCACGGGAATAGCTTTCAATGGCATGAACAGTGTCCTGTGCGTCCTGGAAGAAGCGGCCTTCGGTGTACCAGAAACCATAGTTCAGGGAATCTCTCATTAGTAAGGTATCCATTTGGGCAAGAGCGTTCTTATAGTTCCCGATACTATCAAAAGCGTTGGCAAGGCGCAAACGAATGCCTGCACTATCAGGGTTTTGGGAAACCTGCTGTAATAAATTAGTAATAACAGCGGGCAAAACATTGGGTGAGATGCGGGCAGAATCCCTTGTAGCAGTCTTATTTTCAGAATTGTTATTGCAGGCAGCAACAGTGAGGAGTAATATGCAAAAGAATAAAAGCCGGTTTGCCTTCATAGTGCAAAAATAACTACAGAAGCCATTTGATAGTCGGGCTGCTGAAAATGATATTTCCAAGTTCAGAGCATGGTTTGTAGTTTTGAAGCAGTAATTCTTACATTATCTCATCATTAAAACTGCAATCAAGATGTATAACTTTCTGTTAGTGCTGCACAGCCTGCTAAGGTGGGCTATTTTAATTCTATTAGTGGTAAATATTATCCGGCATTTCTCTGCGGTGAATAAGCCTTTTACAGGGCAGGATAAGAAGCTGGGGCTATGGCTGATGATATGTGCACACACTACGCTGCTTATAGGGCTGTATCAGTATTTTGCAGGTGCTTTTGGATTTTCGCTTATAGAAGGGGACGGTATGAAGGCTGTGATGAAGAATAGTGTAGAAAGGTTTTGGGCAGTTGAGCATATATCGGGGATGATCATAGCAATAGTATTGATCACAATAGGCAAGGGCGTGGCGAAGAAGAAGATTACAGATGCAGCAAAACACAAGCGCAGTGCATGGCTGTTTTTAATTGCCCTGCTTATTATTATTGCCTGCATTCCGTGGCCGGGAAGGGATGGTATAGGAAGACCTATGCTGCCACACTTATAGTTTTCAGACGAGTTTTTATTGAAACTGCTGGCAGATATCGATATGTTGGGCGGCAGGCTGCATTAATGGCAGAAAGACACGCAAAGTAAATTGCCGCAGTGGAATAGTGGGGTTCTAGTGAAGGTGGCAGGAAGGACGCAGGGATGCGGCAGGGAGGAGGAAGGGCTGCGGCGAAGGGTTTAAAGGGGCTTTTATGCAAGAAAACATTAATAAGATAGAAAAATTTCTGAAATATTGGCAGGAGGTGTTTAAGGTTCTTTAAGGTCTTGTTTGGATTTCAGGGGTGCGGAGTTTCTTTTAAAGATATGCCTGTTAGTAAATTTTGTTATGCTTTAAATAGGGAAACCCTTTTTTGTTGTTATGTTTTCGTGCCTTTTATGAACAGAACAGACTTTATTGATCGCTCTTTTAAATGCAGGAACTTCTTGCGGTCTTCATCCAGTTTAAAGTTTTCAAAATCCTGTTCGGAGGGAAATTCTACGAGGTGAATCTCATAAGGTTTGTCAATATGATGTTCAATAAAAGTATTTTCTGTTGGCCTTAGGCGGAATAGGAGCTTGCCGTTATATTTTGAGAGCATGGGGATGGCAATGTCTTCAAATTGATGGAATACAGTTTCCTGTCCTTCTTTGATATAAACTAACTGGGTTATAAATATCATTCTTTGTTTTGTTGTCTTGTGAGTTGATTTGCTTGTTTATACAGTTTGTTATTTACCTACCAGCAAGGAGGATTTGTTGAAGATATTAAGCCCATTGAATAATTTGAATTTACAAATATAAACTACCTTAGTTTTTTATTTGAGCTACTTGTAAACGACCGCGTCTATTTTTTTAAGCGTAGCAATAAACAAGTTATAAAAATAGACGTGGATGGAAAAGACAATATTATATAGCTTATGTTTAAGAGTCACAGGGCATTTAAAACGAAATCCTACTTCTAACAAAATATTATGGAATATATTTCGACATCAGCACTTGCAAACGAACTTGACATCAAATCAAGCGACCTGTTCGACAAACTAAAAACATTTGGTTGGATAGAAAGAAAAAACGACAAATGGACACTCACTGACCTTGGTAAACAAAAAGGTGGACAGATAAGGGCAAGCACGAAATTTGGAGAATTTATCGTTTGGCCAGAAAATATTTCCATTGAAAATGGACAAGAAAAAAATAATGGAAAACTTATTAATGCGACAGTGCTTGGGAAGCATTTCAATATTTCTTCGCACCGACTTAATCTTTTACTGAACGAACTTGGATGGATTGAAAAAACAGTGGCGGGGTGGGGGCTAACTAAACTTGGCAAAAGTTTAGGTGGTAAACAATTTGAACATGAAACTTCAGGAGGTTCTTATGTGTTGTGGCCGGACACTGTCCTTCGAAACAAAGATTTGTTGGAGCAGTTCCATGAACCCCCAAAAGAAAACCAAGGATTTAAACAAGCTAATCTCATCATAAACAAATCGGACACTGACACAGTTGACGACTTTAGAAAAAAATATCTTGCTGAATACCGGACTAAAGACGGACATTATGTTCGTTCAAAAGCAGAATTGACAATTGATGATTCCCTTTATTTATGGGGTATAGCTCATGCATATGAAAAAAAACTTCCAAACACAATAGAAAATGTTTATTCTGACTTTCATATTCCATCGGGAAATGGAAGACCTAAAGCTGTTTACATTGAATATTGGGGTATGGAGAATGATGAAAAATATAATCAGCGTAAAAACAAAAAAATTGAAATCTATAATGAACTTGGTTTAAGCTTAATTCAATTAAATGACGCTGATATAAAAAACATAGAAGATTCGCTTCAGAAATATTTATTGCAGCATGGCATTAAAGTAAATTGACGTACAAAAACTCCCTATAACATTAGGTTTTGTGCAGGTAGGACTGGACGTTCAAACTTCGGCTGTTTTGCATCGCTGTACTTTGGCTCGGGCAGACGGAATTCTTTTTCCCCGCCTGCCCAAAGTTCTGTTCGTTGGCAGAAATGCTTCCTACACTTTAAAATTTGAAAACACTTTTTACGATGACATCAATATTTCGTAAATTAGCAAAGTGAAAAAACGCAATAATACAGGACTTGATTTTGAGATTGACAGGCTTACAAATTCTATTCAAAATACCGTTTCAAGAGACAGTTTTCAAACGGAAGTTAGCTTGCTTACAAAAGCTGACCTTAAGCAGGTGACAAGGAAAAACGGCTGGTCTTTCAACTGGAAAACTGAATTTGATAATAATGTGAAAGAAGTTTATAAGTTAACAATCATCAATAATCCAAACATCATTCAAGGGTTATTAAGTTTAACAATAGAAACAGACCATGTTTTTATGAACTTAGTTGAAAGTGCACCATTCAACATTGGCAAAGACAAAATTTATGAAGGCGTTGCAGGAAATTTGGTTGCTTATGCCTGTAAAGTTTCTTTTCAAAAAGGGTTTGACGGTTTTGTTGCCTTCGATGCAAAGACAAAACTTGTTCGACATTATGAAAAAACATTAGGAGCTTATTGTTTTGGTGGACAAAGAATGATCATTTCAACAGAGTCGTCTCAAAAATTATTTGATAAATATTTTAAAAATTAAAAACATGGGATATATAAAAGAACCAAAAGGCGTTGACTTTATTATTCAAAGCAAACCGTTGACAGACGAGGAAAGAAAACAAATCAGCAAGTTTATCCAAGACTATAAAGCAAAAAATGCTGGTAAAAAAAATAGAACGAAATCAAAAACTTCTTCATCAAAACAAAAGACGTTGGCTTGACAAAGAATCGCATTTGCCAGCAACCGTTGTTTCAGGACAAAGTGAATCGTGCCAACCATATCCTCAAGACTATCGGAATCCCTAAGTTTTGACACTACTGATTCACCAGCGCTTCCTGGCATCTTCAACAGTTCTGTGAGATTTTTTTATGTGCGGAATTGCCAGTATATCGGTAGGTATCTTGTCTTAAAGGGTTTACCTGTTCTTGAGTTCTATGACTTCGCAGTTCTTTATTTCTTTTCCATCGATCGCAAAACGGACGAGGGTTCGAACTGTTTGCCAGCCTTGTTTTCCGGCGGCGCCGGGGTTGATGTGGAGGCAGTCTAATTCTTTATCAAAGATGACTTTTAAAATATGTGAATGGCCGCTTATGAAGAGTTTTGCGTGTTCTTTTTCAATAGTGGCTTTTACTCCGGGGGCATATCTTTTAGGGTAGCCGCCAATGTGTTTTATAAAGACCTTTACCTGTTCGCAGGTGAAAATTAATTGTTCAGGATAGAGGCTGCGGATGTCGGTGCCGTCGATATTACCATATACGCCGCGCAGGGGTTTGAAGGCTTTTAAAGCGTTTGCTATTTCGATATTTCCGAAGTCGCCGCCATGCCATATCTCGTCACAGTTTTCAAAATGTTTAAAAACAGCATCGTCTAAATAATTGTGTGTATCTGAGATCAAACCGATTTTTGTCATTTATTGGAAATTTATATTAAGTTTGTTAATCTAAAAGTAGCACAGAATGATCTCTGTACAATCTTTTAAAATAAATGAGGTTCTTCAAAAGCATTTTAAAAATGCTGATGACGTTAAAATTGTGGTGCAGGAAATTGAACAAATTGTTGAAGAAAAGGTGCAGGCTAAAAAAGATATTTTTCTCACAAAAGATGATAAGAACGATATTGTTGACAGGATACATGCTGCCAAAACAGAAACCATAATCTGGATCTTTGGGATAGGGGTGTTACAATTTATATTATCAATATTGGTAAAAAAATTCTTCTAAAGCATTTCAAAAAATAAAAAATGAATTCACTTACTTTTATTACAGACGAAACGCATCACCGAAGGTACGCACAAATTGACCTTGAAGAGATAGCTGATGCAGGTACTGAAAAACTGGAAGAGATATTTGATATACTTATTGCCGAGGTACATCATAAAGAAGAAAAAACGAGTGATAGCCAGATAGGGTTGAACAAGTAAGAGACGAAGACACGAAAGAAAGGGAAAAGGAAAAAATAAAAAGGAAAAATGGAGGAATTCGGTTGATGAACCACGAAGGCACAAAGACACGAAGGGGTACTAAGGAATAGATTGCCATAGGATCACAAAGACAGGAAATTGCACCAAGGAAAGTTTTGGATCAACTCATCCAAATTTTATAACATCATGCCATATTACCATAAAGCGGGAACAGTTCCGCATAAGCGACACACCCAGTTCAGGCAGCCAGACGGAAGCCTGTATTCTGAACAGTTATTTTCTACGGAAGGGTTCAGCAGCGACTCTACGTTGCTGTATCATTGCCATCCGCCAACGGTGATCATTCATACGGAAGAACCTTATGATGTATCGCCTAAGATAGCAGAAGAAAAAATGCTGAAGCACAGGAGCTTTGAAGGCTTCAAAGTGAGCCCCACAAAGGATTTCGTTGAAAGCAGGAAAGCGGTATTGGTGAACAGTGATTGCCATATTGTGCTGGCTGCACCACAGGAAAGTATGACGAATTATTTTTATAAAAACGCTGATGCGGATGAAATGATATTTGTTCATGAGGGTACGGGAAAATTGCTGACACAGTATGGGGAACTGCCTTTTGGTTACGGTGATTATTTGGTAATTCCGCGGGGTACTATCTACCAAATACACTTTGATGATGCGCAGAACCGGCTGTTTATTGTTGAGAGTTTTTCGCCGATACGGTACCCAAAAAAATACGTTAGCCGCAACGGGCAATTGATGGAAAACTCACCTTACTGCGAGCGTGATATTAAACCACCTGCCGCTTTAAATACGATAAACGAGAAAGGCGATTTTGTTATCAAAACAAAAAAGAAAGGGCGTATGTACCATATCCATTATGGGTACCACCCGTTTGATGTGATCGGCTGGGATGGCTGCTGCTACCCGTATGCGTTCAGCATCCATGATTTTGAACCAATCACAGGGCGCGTGCACCAGCCGCCACCTGTGCACCAAACGTTTGAGGCAAATAACTTCGTGGTGTGCAGTTTTGTACCGCGGCTTTTTGACTACCACCCGCTCTCTATACCTGCACCTTATAACCATAGTAATATTGACAGCGACGAAGTAATTTATTATGTGGATGGCGACTTTATGAGCCGGAAAAATGTAACGCGCGGCATGATAACACTGCACCCCGGTGGAATCCCGCACGGGCCACACCCAGGGGCTGTTCAGAAAAGCATTGGCGCTAAAGAGACAAAAGAACTGGCCGTGATGGTGGATACTTTTCACCCGTTGCAGCTAACAGTTGAGGCGCTGGATATTGAGAATGAGAATTATGTGATGAGCTGGTCAGAATAATATTTGGAAGCGTTGCCTGTTCCCGAAAACAATTGCTATGAATGAAGAAAAAAAGCGGTTTTTAAAACACGGATTTATTCCTCTTCTGCAAGACTTACCTGCGGACGCAAAGGGGAAATGGGGTGTAATGAACGGGCAGCAAATGGCAGAGCATGTGACGGGATTTTTTAAAGTATCTACTGAAAAGTTGCAGTTTCCCCTAGTTACACCTGAAGAACATTTACCTAAATACAAAGAATTTCTCCTGAGTGATAAACAGTTTCGCCAGAACACTAAAGCCCCAGAAAGTGTTGTTGGCAGCGAGGCAGTGCCGGTGCGTTGTGCCACCATGCATGAGGCTGTGAATAAGCTGGAAAAAGAAACTAACGCTTTCTTTGAATATTTTGAAAGCTATCCCGGGAAGACAACGCTGCACCCTGTTTTTGGCAAACTAGACTTTGAAGAATGGGTGTTGCTGCACCACAAGCATGTGATGCACCATTTGAGACAGTTTGGGCTGGTGGAGTAGTTGACTGTTGAATCTATTCTATTTTTCCTTTAAGGTAGCAATTATCGAAATTAAACTGTCAATTTCATTTCTTCGTTTTGATGAAGCCCAGGCATTTAAATTTCCTGTAGTAATTGTGCAAGCTTCAAAGTAACCGGTTATTGTTTTGGAAATATTCCATTTAACTACTTTATTTAGAAAATAAGAGCTGGCAAACACTTTAGCAGTTGTGTCAATAGACGAGGTGTCGGCAGGGTCGTTGATGCCGTTATTGTTTCGGATGCTCACAAAACCAATAGAGGTTGATGAAACATCTTTAGGAGTAATGCCATATCCTAACCCTCCTTCCTTTCCACTATCTTCTGATATTTTAAAATTATCAGGAAGTTGTAAATAATAATTGGATTCCCCAAGCCTTACCTCTTTAGAATTAGTTATCACATGTGGTCTAATAAAATGTAATAGGCTATCTATAGTGGAGATTTGGACTTTTGTGTTTGATTGGCTGTTACAAGCAACACAACCGATAAACAGTAAAAATTTGAAGCAATTCATTTGAAGTTTTAAAGTAGATGAGAATATCAAGAATATTCCATAAAATATGTCAATCTTTCCATTAGCTTTAATATTTAACTGCCAAGTGTTAGTTTTGCTTATTGTAAATAATAGGCCATATGAAGAAGTTAGAAAACTATGTTTTGGGAAAATGGGTGACCGGCGATGGCGACGGGCAGTTATTGCAAAATGCTGTTACGGGTGATGGCATTGCCGCCGCCACTACCAAGGGATTGGCTTTTGATGAGATACTACATTTTGCAAGAATGAAGGGCAACCCTGCTTTGCGCAACATGACCTTTCATGAAAGGGGTTTGATGCTGCGCGCACTGGCGATATACCTGCGCAATCATCTTGAAAAGTTCTACAGTGTGAGTTATCAAACAGGCGCGACGAAGGTTGATAGTTGGGTGGATATAGAAGGGGGCATCGGTAATTTGTTTTCATACGCATCGCTGCGGAGGAAGTTTACGGATGAAAGTTTCTGCCTTGATGGAGAGGGCATTAACCTCAGCAAGGGCAATACGTTTATGGCGCAGCACCTGCTGATACCAAAGGAAGGCGCAGCCATACATATCAACGCATTTAATTTCCCTGTGTGGGGGATGCTGGAAAAAATTGCAGTGAACTTACTGGCAGGCGTTCCTGCAATTGTGAAGCCTGCAACCGTTACCTGTTATCTTACAGAAGCAGTTGTGAAGGAAATAGTGGCATCGGGCATTCTTCCTGAAGGCGCACTGCAGCTCATTTGTGGCAGCACGGGCGACCTGCTGGATCATGTTACATCGCAGGATGTTATTACGTTCACAGGTTCTGCTTCAACGGGGTTGATGTTGAAAGGCGGCAAGAGGATAATGGAAGAAAATGTGCCGTTCACGATGGAGGCGGATTCGCTTAACTGTATTGTATTGGGCGAAGACGTGACCCCTGAAATGCCCGAATGGGATATTTTTATAAAAGAAGTGCGCAAGGAAATGACCACTAAGGCGGGTCAAAAATGCACAGCAATAAGAAGAATATTTGTTCCTGAAAATAAGCTGGAAGATGTGCATCTTGCACTGGGTAAGGCTTTGGCACAAACAACCATCGGTAATCCGTTGAACGAAAAAGTGCGCATGGGTTCTCTTGCAGGGATGTCACAGCGGAAAGAAGTAAAAAGCCAGGTTCAGAAATTGCTTGCTTCGTCACAAATAATTTATGGGTCGCTTGACAGCGTGGAAGTCATAGATGCCGATGCTGAAAAAGGCGCATTCATCAGCCCGCTTTTATTACTAAATGAAGACCCTTTTCATACACAGGAAGCACATGAAGTAGAAGCCTTTGGGCCGGTGTCCACACTGATGCCGTATGGAAATATGGATGATGCTATTGCGCTTTCCAAAAAAGGGAGGGGCTCTTTGTGCAGCACCATTGTTACTGCAAACGATAAAATCGCGAGGCAGTATGTATTGAACGCAGGGACTCACCACGGCAGGATATTAATACTCAATAAAGACTGCGCCAAAGAAAGCACCGGGCATGGTTCGCCGCTGCCTTTGCTGGTGCATGGCGGCCCCGGGCGTGCGGGTGGAGGAGAAGAAATGGGAGGCATACGCGGTGTGAAACATTATATGCAAAGAGTGGCGGTGCAGGGTTCGCCGACGAGCATTACTGCTGTTTCAAATGTGTACCAGCAATATGCAAAGGGGAATAAAGCAGATATTCATCCATTCAAAAAATACTTTGAAGAACTAAATATAGGCGACCAGCTTATAACAAAAAAAAGAGTCATTACTACCGGCGATATTGACCGCTTTGCTTACCTGAGTGGCGATCATTTTTATGCGCATCTGCAGGGCACCGACTTCAGCGATACCATGTTTGAAAAACAGGTGGCACATGGTTATTTCATCATGAGCGCCGCAGCAGGCTTGTTTGTTGACAGTTATGATAAAAACCCCGTGCTACTCAATTATGGCATTGACGAGTTGCGCTTTACAAAGCCTGTGTACCCTGGCTCGGAAATGTATGTACGCTTTACCTGCAAAGAAAAAATAAGCCAGGAGAAAAAAGAAGAAACTGATATTCCCAGAGGCATTGTAAAATGGCTGGTAGAAATGTTTGATGAAACAGACGAACTCATAGGCATAGCTACCATATTAACTATGGTGAAGCGAAAGGCATAGGCAGCGAATATATCTTGCGGCTGCCAGCTATCTCTTTCCTGCTCTGCCCGTATTGCACTGCTATAACGCATAAATAAGAATTACTTACTTTCACGCCCATAATGTGGAAGAAAACCGTTCTAACTGCTTTATTGTTTACAGCCGCGCATGCATTGTTTGCACAGCTCACTTACAACGAACTGACCGTGCTGTATGATTCCTCCTGGACGTATAAGAACCTCAAGCTCATTCCCGTAAGGTTTAAAACGAGCGCGGGAAAAACGTTGGCGGCTTTTGCAAATACCATTTCCTTTGAAGAAGCATTTAAAACGGGCAAGCTTACAATACATGAGATCACGGCGCCTATGGGCTCAGACATTGGCGTGCTGGAAATAAAAAACTTCTCAAAGAAGAATGTGCTGGTCCATAGCGGAGACATCATCACCGGAGGCAAACAAGACAGGGCCTCTGCAGAAACTGTTGTTATCCCCCCAGGGGAGGATAAAAATTATCTAAACGTCTATTGCATAGAGAAACAAAGGTGGGACACTAAAAGCAAGCCCTTTTCTTATGGCGGCCTGGCGGATGCAGGGCTTCGAAGGGAGATAGACGTGCAGCAAAAGCAAAACAAAGTGTGGAAGGAGATCGATTCCCAGTTCACTGAAAAGAAAGTTAAATCCATTACCTGGAAGTATATGAGTTTATACAAAGACAGTACGCTGCGTGCTGATTCTGCGTATATGAATTTCTTTATAAACAAAATGGCGAAGAGCGACAGCAGCTATGCTGGTTTTGTTGCTATCTCGGGTTCGCGGATCATTAATTGTGAACTGTTTGGCAGTACACAGTTTTGCCTGATCTCGTATGAAGACCTGGTGCGCAGTTATGTGCACAGCATCTCCAGAAACATAGACCTGCCTTCGGTTTCAAACAATAAAGTAAAAAACTTCCTGGATAAATTCTTAAAAAGCGAACAGCAGCAGGAAAAGTATGTTCCCGACCACGGAAGGATTCTATAAAGCGGGGGCCACGATCATACATTTGGTGGTTTATGGAGAATAGGCACACAAACAGATCTTCTTATAAAGTTAAACTTCGCGCCTGCTCCTCTCCAGTTTTCCACTCCTGTTAATAATAATATAATTGCCTCTGTGTTTGTTGTAATGCAATACCGCATTAACTTACAGAAAATTTATTTTATGCGCTGGAGAAAATTCAATGGAGAGAATATTAACCTGCCCATTAAACAGGCAGTGGAAGATGCCATTAAGCACGAAACGGAAAAAGGCACGAGGCTGAAAGTGTGCATTGGTACCGACAGCCAGGTGAAAGGGGAGGAGACGGAGTTTGCTACCGTGATCGTTTTTTTGCGCGAGCATAACGGCGGCTTTATGTACATCCACAACGAAAAAACAAAATACAAATACAACATCAAAGAGCGTATGCTTGTGGAGGTGGCCAAGAGCATTGAAATAGCTTATGAACTTTGCAATTTATTTATTCAGTACGACGTGGACATGGAAGTTCATGCCGACATAAACACCAACCCCCAGTTTAAAAGTAATGATGCATTGCGGGAGGCAATGGGCTACATCCTCGGGATGGGGTTTGCCTTTAAAGCCAAGCCCGAAGCTTTTGCCAGCAGTTGCTGCGCCGACAAAATGTGCAATTAATCTTTCGAGATCTATTTCCTGCTTAATTAAAAGCATAAAACCCAGCGCAACATTCCATTTACAGTTTTCTTTATTGCAGTAAAATTTCACGCAGGAGTATCAAGCTTTCATGAGGAAGTATCAAGCTTTCATAAGGAAGTATCAAACATTCGTAAGAGAGTATCAAACATTCGTAAGAGAGTATCAAACATTCGTAAGAGAGCATCAAGCATTCATGAGGAATCCTAAAACATGCGGGAGAACGCTTCAAACATTCGTGAGGAAGAAAGGCTCATTTACATAAATGTTGGAAGCATATTGCTTGATAATAAGCCCAATAGTAATTGTTGAACCGATAAATAACAGTAATGGCCGGCAGGGATTGAATTAATCTAATGTCGCCATAAACTGGCCGCCGGTAATAGTTACGGGAATGCCCATCATAGTGAGCGCAGTGCCGCTGAAAGTGCCCATTACAAGATTTGTTGTAGTATTATAGGATGTGATGATCACTGTTACCGCCGCGCCTGCAGTGCCGGGAGTTGCCTGGTAAATAACATTGCCTGCGCCATCATAAAATGCAAAATAAACCGCATTCATAGTGGAGAAGGTTCCTGTAGTGAGCGTAGTGGTGGGCAGGGTGATAACAATATTGAAAAGCGAATCATTATTGTCGCCGAGAATGTCAAGAACGCCAACGCCGAGGGTATCCTGGAGCCCGGCGTCAGAGATGGGCCCATGATAAAAAACGCCCGCCCCCGTAAACTGCCATGCGCTGTCGGAACTGTTGACGGAAGAACCACCGCCACCGCCGCTTCCCGCATTCCTGCCTGTGCTGTCCTGAACGTTTACGCTGAACATGCAGGCCGTACTATCAAAAGAAACGGTAAAAGTTGTTTGTATATTAAGAATGGGCGTGCCGATGGTTTTTAAAGTGACAGTATTTAAGCCGGTGGTTTTAAAAAAGCCGGAGTCCGCAAACTGAAAACCGTTCTGCATATCCGTTTTAATGTTGTAAGCGCCTGCCGCAGCAACATTTACTTCGATCTGAACATAGTTAGTATCTCCGGGGGCAACGCCATCATAGAAGGTCCCGTAAACGGTTATGGGCAAACAATTGCCGGTGGTATCTTTTAACGTGCCTGTTGCCGAAATACCAAGCAAAGGATTTTCATAACTGTAGGCTTTGGTGCAGGCAATAAAAGCGGCAACGGCAAATGCAAAAAGCCCTAAAAAGATAACCAAACGTTTCATTAAAGAATATTTATAAATACAAGGATTTTAAACGATATTCAGATGTATAAATTGCTTTGTAGATCTTTTTTAAAGGAATGTTCACTTTAATTCCCCCACCATATTGGCAGCGATAACCCATTCGTCAAACTGCTCCGGGGTAACGTGGCCTAATTTTACCGCCATTTCTTTTAAAGTGGTTCCTTCTTTATGCGCTTTTTGGGCTATCTCGGCTGCTTTATAATAGCCGATCTTTGTGTTAAGCGCAGTTACAAGCATCAAAGAATTTTCAACATGCTTTTTAATATTGGCTTCAATAGGCTGAATGCCAATTGCACATTTATCATTGAAAGAAACGCAGCCGTCACCGATCAATCTTGCAGAGTGCAGGAAGTTATAGATCATGAGCGGCTTAAAAACATTCAGCTCAAAATGCCCTGTAGCGCCGCCTATATTAATGGCTACATCATTGCCCATTACCTGTGCAGCTATCATGGTCAATGCTTCACATTGGGTCGGGTTTACCTTGCCGGGCATGATAGAACTTCCTGGCTCATTATCAGGGATAAAAAGCTCGCCAATACCGCTGCGTGGCCCGCTGGACAACATGCGGATATCATTGGCTATTTTCATTAAACTAACCGCCACCGTTTTAAGTGCGCCATGAGCCTCAACAATAGCATCATGTGCTGCAAGAGCTTCAAACTTGTTCTCGGCTGTAATAAACGGCAAGCCTGTTAAGGCCGCAATGTTTTTAGCTACGAGTACATCATAACCTTTTGGCGTATTGATGCCTGTGCCGACAGCGGTTCCTCCCAAGGCCAGCTCGCTTAAGTGTGCCAATGAGTTATTAATAGCTTTTAACCCATGGGTTAATTGGGATACATAACCGCTAAATTCCTGCCCAACCGTAAGCGGTGTGGCATCCATGAAGTGTGTGCGCCCGATCTTTACCACATGCATGAACTCCCTGCTTTTGGCGGCGAGCGTATCGCGCAGCTTTGTGATGCCTGGAATGGTTGTTTCCGCCAGCATTTTGTAGGCAGCGATGTGCATTGCGGTAGGGAAGGTATCGTTGCTTGACTGTGATTTATTTACATCATCATTTGGATGCAGAAATTTGTCTTTGTCAGTTAAACTACCGCCTTTTAACACATGTGCACGATAGGCGACCACTTCATTTACATTCATATTGCTTTGCGTGCCACTCCCTGTTTGCCACACCACCAGAGGGAATTGGTCATCCAGTTTGCCTTCAAGTATTTCATCACAAACCTGCGCTATGGCATCCTTCTTTTCTGCAGGTAGAACACCGAGTTCATAGTTGGTAATGGCAGCAGCTTTTTTAAGATATGCAAACGCACGGATGATCGGCTTGGGCATCTTATCGGTATCCTGGGCAATTTTAAAATTCTCTACACTACGTTCTGTCTGCGCACCCCAATATACATTTGAAGGCACTTTCACTTCGCCCATTGTGTCTTTTTCTATACGATACTCCATACGGCAATGTTTTAGGCAAAGATAATAAGTGAGGGGTTAGGACTTGGTTAATGGTTGGTGCTATTATGGCAGAATAGGATACAAAAAAGCCTTCTTGCAACAGAAGGCCTACCATAGATCAAAACAAAACATTGTTATATAAATGAAAGGTATTCATTTTGCCTGCCCATAATTTTCACATCATCAGCGCCAAGCCACTTGTTCAGAACGGTAGCATATACATCTTTAAAGTCTACTTTATACTTTAAATCGCCATCCTGCAGGTCAGTTAGGTCAGCAAGCGGATTAATAAGCCCTTTTTGCTTCAAGCCACCACTAACGAGGAACATATTATTTGCCGTACCGTGGTCAGTCCCATTGCTCGCGTTCTGCGAAACACGCCTCCCAAATTCACTGAACGTGAACAACAGTACATCATCAAAACGGTTATTGTCTTTCAGGTCTTTTACAAAGGCTGCAACGGCATCGTTCATTTCTTTAAACAATCTTTCCTGCGTCGCCTGTTGGTTCACATGCGTATCGAAACTCCCCAGGCTAACATAATACACCTTAGTATTTATATCAGAGAAAATGAGCGAGGCGATCGTTTTCAGATCACTGCCCAGTTGCGACTTAGGATAAACTCCCTTTGTTGGGTGCAGGTTGCTCTCCTGGTAAATATAGTCTGCGCTGCTCAGCGTTGCAGCCATTGTTTTATATAAATAATCCACAGGCTGTTCATGATGGTCGTCATCAACATGCGCCTTACTAAGGTCGCGGAAATATTGTTCATTGCTGGTATTATAAAGCCTGCGTGGATCTTTCAGTGCGAGCCCTTTTTCATTTTCACCTTTCAACGCAAGGCTTAGTACATCATCAATTTCAAGGGCCTGTGTTGGTTTGTCGCAACCGCTGCATTGCGCATCAAGATAACGCCCCAGCCAGCCCGTCTGGGCCACAACCTTACTATCGGTCCCTGTCTGCCAGATATCCATACTTCTAAAATGGCTCCTGTCCGGATTAGGATAACCAACAGCATTCAAAATTCCCAAACTACCGTCATCATATAACCCTTTAAAGTCGGTCAACGCCGGATTTAACCCAACTTCATCCGTAAGCGAAACTGCCGTACCCTTCGCAATACTCAACCTCGGGCGCAGGCTATAATAAATATCATTCCGCACCGGGATCACAGTATTCAACCCATCATTTCCACCGCTCATTTGCAGCACTACCACTACCTTATTTCCCTGCGGCACTCCCACAAAGCTTTGAGTTTCAAAAGCCTTCAAAAACTTAGGAACCAAAAAAGCTGCGGTAGCCAAAGAACCTGTTTGTATAAATTGCCTGCGTTTAAATAACATAGAATAATTTTTATTTGAACCTTTTTATTTTTTCCTTTTTCCTTTTTCCTTCCCCTTAGCACAATTGATACTCTGGCGTACTCATCAGCGCGATCGTCACCGTTTTTATATAATCGTCTTTTGTTTGTGAAGAGCTTATCTCCATCGCTATTTTCTCCGGCACTGAGTTCTGCGGCGTTTGCAGTATCAGGCTTTGTAACGTATTATACAGATCCGTGCGCGGCACCTTATCAAACTGTTTTGTATAAGCATCCCAGTCTATTTTTGCCAGCACTTTAAAGCCATCTTTACCCATTTTCTTGGGATTGTCCCCCATCTCCGGGTCCTTACCTGCAAATTTGTCCTTCATCCCCATTTGCTGATCGTCATCCGCTTTTGGTGTCAGGTAAAACGTCTGGTCATCTTTTATCAACTGTGGTATGCGCATCCGCAACATCAACGAAGAACTATCTATCCACGCTTTACCTCCCGCCCATCCGGCAACATTGGGGGGATAAAACAACAACTGCCCCAGCGCCCTTTGAAATAACAATTGTATGTAATCATTTTCCAGTTGCATAGGCAATGTCCGCCTGATGCCTACCAGCAATTCCACAGGCGATTTTATATGTGCACCAATGTTTTTATCGTCATAAAACCAATCACTTGTGTAAATATCCTCCATCAACTTTTTAATGTCGTAGTTACTTTGGTAAAAACGCCCCGCAAGCCATTGCACTTTTTCATCATTCACATTATCATTCACAAAGTATTTATAGATCTTCCTGGTAATGTATACGGCAGTTTGTTTTTGCTCCAGCAAAATATTCAATATATCATCCCCGTCAAAGTTCCCGGTCTTACCAAAAAATGTTTTCTTATCTGCATCATGATTAAACTGGCGAAAAGCAAACGTACCGTCAAGGTTAAAACTCCACCCTGTAAACGCGCGTGCCCCTTCCTTCACATCAGTTTCCGTATAATTGCCACGTCCAATAGTGAACAGCTCCATCACTTCCCGCGCAAAATTCTCATTAGGGTGTTGTTTCTTGTTTTGTTGGTTATTAAGGAATTGCAGCATAGATGCGCTCTTGCTAACACCCTTCAGCAGGTCTCCAAAGTTTCCAAGTGCATTATTTCTAACCACATCCAGCAGCAACTGTTGGTAATAAATATTCTGCACCCTGCACGCAAAATGCCCGTGCCAGAACAAAGACATCTTTTCCCTCAACTGCGCTTTCGAATTGATCATCTCGTCCATCCAGCCCACATTAAGCTTTTTAATATCCGCCACATTCTGCTGCCGGATTTCCTTTTTCCTTTCGCGCGATAAATTGGCAATTCCCGGCTTCATTTCCTCAGGTTTCCCCACTCCGGGAAACATTGCTTTCAGGTTATCACTAACAAGGTTTATGTAAGCAGGTTTGTCCGAAGACGACTTTTCAAGTTCCTCATACAGCTTATGCTGCGAAATTCCGTCAACATCTGAAAACTCATTTTGCGAAACGCCAAAACCCGCGCGCCACATCAAATGCTGATTTTTTAATTGTTTTGTTGCCACAATACTTTTTTTATCGGACTGAAAGATAAGATACAAGTTTAAACGCCGCAAATATGAAACTTATAAACAACCGTAACTTAACAATCACAAACGCCTTATCACCGGCTAAGTACCCATTGTTTTTTGAAAGGTGATGTTACCTACGGTACCGATCAACCTGATGATCCCCTGCTTGTTCGCCATTTTTTACTTTTACTTTTTTACTTTTTACTTGGAACTCAGCGCTGCCATTCACAATGCAAGATTACGATGCCCCATTTCTCCCATTTCCCATTACGGCACACTACGGCACATTAAGGAACACTACGGCACATTACGGCACACTAAGGAACATAAGAGAGTGTAAACAATTAACGAACAATAAGAAGTGTGCGTTAAGGAAGAAAGAAATTGTACACCAAGGGTTTTGCCATTTTGCTGCTGAAGTCCTTACAGCATAAGCATTCCATACCACCACCAACACTTTTAATACACGTAGAGTATAGTTCTTGCATTTCAGCCATTTTAAGGGCATAAAATAAAAAAGGCAACCACATGGCTGCCTCTATTCTAATAACCGAAAATATTTTTTAATTGATTATCAACTCTTGGGCGTAAACTACTTTACCAACACTTTTAATACATTACCTACCTTATTGCCAGGAAAAGCATAAACAGTATAAGAACTATAACGCTTAACCACATATATAACCCAGCATAGCCTATTTTTTTATTCTTTATATTTTCATTTTCACTTTCTTTATTGAGTTTTTCTTTTAAAGAATTATAATTGTATTTATTATGATGGACACCATTAATAATTAGTAGCACAACATAAGGTAGGACAATCCAATATTTATTAAAAGGCAATGAAGGAATAAAACCCAAAACTATTAGATATATTAAGATTATATTTAGAGTTTGAAATAAAGACAAAACGACCACTCCTGAAAGACCTGCGGTGGCGCTTTCCCCATGGCTATCATAAAAACGACAACTTATATAATATACATAATCAAAAAGCGATAATTTATTTTTCATTTCGAAATTTTAAAATGCTGGAGGTCCGTTATCACCATAATCAACTTTAGGCAAGCTATTATATCCTTGTCCTATAAAATCACCCCGCGCCATGGTTAGTGTCTGGACGAACCATTCTTTTAGTTGATTATCCCCCGCGCCATGGTTCGTGTCCCCCACGAACCATTCTTTTAGTTGATTATCAATACCTAAACCAACCCAACAACACTTTTAATACATTACCCACCATTACCTACATGAGTCACACAAAGGTGGGCGTTTATTATATTCATCGGGTTTAATATAATACCTTGAAGATTCTTCCAGCTCATTTATTGCAGGAATGATCCATAAATAACATGCATGATTTGATACAATTATTTTCTTTTTTAAATCTTCGAGGAATCGAAAAGAGTAAGCATACATAGTATCAATATGCGTTTCACTTTTAATGCAAATTTCAAAACTACCAAATCCAACAAATGAACTGTCATAATGTACATTTGCATGTTTTCAAGAACCCATTTTTTACAAGAGTCATAGGAATATACACTTACTAAAAAAGCATAAGTAAAGTAACCTCCATAAAAACTTCGTGTAGCAACACACGAACATTGTTCCGTACTGGTATTGCATTCCCCCTCTTTTTCTATATAAATTGGAGGCAATGGATGATTTTGTAGACCAACATACTTAATTTTAATAAAATCCTGAGTTAGAGTATTTGAGCTATTATAGATAGAGTCTTGAAATGATTGTCTGGTTGGTTTATTCTGCGATATACTTTTAAGTGATACTAATAGAATTGATAAAATAATTATTATAGATTTCATATATATTTTTTAAAATTTTTGTCTCAGCGGGGTCTGCGCCAGCAGCCCTGCGTTAAAGTAATATATTTCTGTTGCCGCACGTCTTCATTGCATGGCCTTGATCAGGTCTATCAGCACATGCCTTTGCGCAAACTGATTTTTAAAACCTCTCTGCCAATATTTCCGAAATTTCCATCAACTATTTCTCCATTTCTTCATAAAAACCCCGTTTTTCTTCCATTCTCCCTCCTCCCGCACCCATGCCGCATCCCTGCGTCCTTCCTGCCACCTTCACTAGAGTCCGCCATATCCACTACGCCATTTGCCTCCCTCCTTCTTTCTGCCATTAATGCAGGCCTCTTCCTCCTTTTCCCTTTCTCCTTTCCATTTTCTCCTTCATTACCCTCCAGATCCTTATATAAACCTCACCTTTATCTCTATATTGGTATTCCTCCCCTTGTCGTCCGTGCAGGATATCTTCACATTAGGCGCCCCCGGGTTAAAGAATATCTTTTGCTTTGCCGGTGCCGCAGACAGGAATTTATCATTAATATACCAATATACTTTAGATACATCATTGGCAGTTGAGCAGGACAAGGCAAGCTGCTGTTCCTGTTTATCCATTACTATATACACCATTCCATTATTCAACGAGGTGATCAATGGTGCCTGCCCGCTGAAGGCCCTTGTGCATGAAGGATTGTGCGGGGGTATCTTTTCATAGGCAATATGGTTTGCAGCATAATAAGCAGACAGCTCGCGGGATATATTAGGGAAATACTTCGTCTTATAGCCATCCGGCGGAAGGCAGGACGTACAGTAGGAGAATTTCTCGTCGGCAGACAGCCAGACTTCCTTCAAATGGTCGCAGCGTTCGTTATTAGATACGCCGGGAATATAATAATCCATCACCTGCTCATTACAAAAGTCATTGGGCACTTTGCCTGTTTTTGCACATACCAGGCGAAACGCCAGGTCTTTTGGAGGCTGCGCCCATTCATTGTTTGCATTGTGGTCAATGCTGTTGAACAGTTGAAACAATAAGGGTGTAGCTGTTGATGCACCGCTTAGATCAGCCACCCCTTCGCCTGAGAAGTTGCCCACCCATACGGCAATCGTATAGGTCTTATTATAACCAACACTCCATGCGTCCTTGCGCCCATAAGAAGTGCCTGTCTTCCAAGCTATCTTAGGGATGTCTTGCGCAGCATCATAAGCATTGGGCAGGTCGGGGCGATGCAATTCTGAAAGTATTTCTGTCAGCATATAATCCGCCGCAGGCGATACTATTTTCATACCATGATAGGCCGTATCTGCTGAATTGTTTGTCTTATTTTTACCTATAAAAGAGTCAGCTATGGTCCATCTTAACGGGTAATAATTTCCATCGTTTGCAAAGGAGCTATACAATGCCGCCAATTCATCAAGCCTTACGCTACAGCCTCCCAATATAACCGACAACCCTTCTTTCCGCCTGTTTTGCCATACATTATCAAAACCTGCATCAGCAAGCTTGCTGATAAAATTCTTCACCCCCAACTGGTTCAGCAATCTCACCGCAGGAATATTAAGCGAGTTCTTTAAAGCATCTTCAGCAGTAACAGTTCCCCTAAAAACAAGGTCATAATTCTCGGGCGCATAACCGCCGATGCTAACGGGCACATCTTCCAGCATCGTCTTTGGAGTTATAAGCCCAGCATCAAAAGAAAGCCCATATAGCAGGGGTTTCAACGTGCTGCCCGGTGAGCGCAATGCCTGCACTCCATCTACCTCGCCGTGATTTGCCCGGTCTTTAAAATCCGCCGAACCAACATAAGCCATCACTTCATGCGTTTTGTTATTCACCACAAGCACAGCTACGTTGTTGATATGATGCGCCTTTAATTGCGCAGCATAATTACCAACTATTCCCTCTGTCTTTTGCTGGATAGCCGCATCTAATGTGCTGCGCAATTGTACCTGCGTGGGATGGTCTTTTCGCATCCTCCATGCAAACTGGGGTACATTGTTGGGTGCATGATGCCGCTGCGCCGTCAGCGGTTCGTGCAGTGCATCGTCAATTATGGTTTCAGGGAAGAGCTTTGCGGCCTTGAAATTCTGCAGCCATTTATTTCTTTCTGTTATAATGTAGGCGTTATTCTTCCCCAATCTCATTGAGTTGGGCCTGTTGGGAATAATGCTCAGCGCAGCAATTTCCGCAAGGGAAAGCTTGGCGGGCGGCTTACTGAAATAGAGCAGCGATGCGGCTTTCACGCCCTGTATGTTTCCTCCATAAGGCAGGAGGTTAAAGTATAATCCCAAAATACCCTCCTTGCTATAGTGCAGTTCCAGTTGCAGCGCGCGCACCATTTCGCCGCATTTATTGAGGTAGCTGCGCCTTTCGGGGTGCAGCATTTTAACCACCTGCATGGTGATGGTGGAGGCCCCCGACGTTCGTTTTAGCCTGAAAATATTATTCACTACTGCCCTGCCCACAGCCAGCAGATTCACGCCGGGGTGACCGTAAAAGTATTTATCTTCTTTAAAAATGATGGCCTTCCTGAACTCCGGCGATATCTCATCGCCCCCAGCCTTTATGCGCCATTGCTGGTCGCTTGCCAGCCATGCATACAGCACGGTTCCATCTCTTGCCTCCACTACGGGCGAATAAGGAACCTCCACCCTTAATGGGAATACCAGATCATACAAAAAAAACAAAACCACCAGCGATAAAACACTGATGGCCGTCCATTTTATTATTTTCAGCAATATCTTTTTTACCTCATACTGCCTTTTTGTCATATACTCATTTTGTCCTTATCCCCTACTTGTCCCTTACTCACACCCTACTCAAAGCATACTTATGCTATGGAAGCGTTTCGTCCTTTTCTGTCACATTGCCAGGCAGGTCTGTTGCCAGCACCACTATTTTATCCCCCGATAAATTTAGGTTAGCTACCGTAGCGGTATACACCCAATCCAGCCCGTTAGACCCCAGCACGGCGGCGCCTTTTTCTACCAATGTGCCGTCTGCATCGGAAATAGATATCGTTACGCCTGTCACCATAAAATCGTCCGTTGCGCGAATGGTTATCGTGTCGCCCACCTTGCCCATGTAGTTGCTCAGGTCCACGGTGTCAATGTCAGGCGCGTGCAGCAGGTCTGCCACGGCCACATTAAAAGCGGATTGCCCAGGTTTTGCCTGCGCCTGGTATTCTTCTTTCAGCTTGGTGTCTGTCAACGCCTGTTTGCCGTAAATAATAGCCTCCTGGAATTGCTGCCGGTGCTGCAACTCTGCTGCGGAAGGCTTATGTTCGGTAGGCCTTGGCGCAGCCGAAGTGAAGGTTTTGCCGGCGCGCTGCCTGAAAACGATAACATCGCCAATCATGCCGCTCATGCCGTGCGTGATGACGTTAATTGATTCTGCCATAGGGATTGTTTTTTTGTGTTAATAATTAGGTTTAATTAAGAAATAAAATTAGAAAGTTTGGAATATGTAGCAAAATTTATTTTGAGTTTATTAGTAAAGCATTCGTAATTCCATATCAAGATTACCTACAAAATTTTTTATCAGCATTTGACTAGTGTAGTTTATATATCCGACAACTCCATACTTAAAACTAAAATATACTCTTGTATCGCTGTATAGTTTTGCTTTAAAATGAACAACATCCATATCATAAACATAAATCATGTCATTGCCCACTTTTACTTTTTTTACTGGTGTATATAAACAATACACACCCGGAGGAGATTCACTTCGTATATATTCCTTTACAACTTTCTTATTTGTAAAATCACTTTCTGACAAAAAAGGATAAGTCTTTCCATTAAAAATTTTCTTCCATTTATTTTTACTAACTATAAAAGTGTCAATACTTGATTCTGTTATGCTGCTTGTATCCCATGCATGGCCATAGTATTCTTTTCTAACCAACATTCTATCATTTAAAAAATATAATTTAAAAAAACTTGTATCTCCATTAGAAAAAAAGTTCACATACTCATAAACTGTTGTATCAGTAATTGATTTTTTCTGTGCATACAGGGGATGAATGCAACCTAATACTATGGCAAAAAATATCAGGTATTTCATTTTACTTGGATTTTGGTTTTTTCACCGTTGATGATGTTTTCACCATCAACTTTTTTGTTAGTTCTTCGAAGTGTAAGCACAGCACAGTATCTATTTATCCTCCACCTTCACCACCCCTCCTCCATTATAAGAATGATAAGCGCCGTTGTACATGGCATCCGCCTGCACCGGCCCAAGCTGGTACACGCCCGGCGACACCGCACGAACCATATAATAAAACACTTTGGGCTGGCTGCTTGCAGCGGTAAACAGCAATATCCTGTCATCCCTTATATCAGTATAATCGGCCTTGGCCTGGTCCGTTATCCATTTCATGTCGGGCATTTCAGTCAGCCGCTCATTCTCAATCTCAAAACCTGCCGGCAGCATGTCCGTTACCACCACGTTATCTATGTCGCTGCCATAATCGCTTTGCAGCGTGAGGCGCACCACCACCAGTTCGTTCTGGTGAAACTCGCCGCTGCTTATTTCGTTGCCATCCCTGTCAAAGAACGCGCGGCGCACTTTCAGGTACTTATCTTCCTGCGTGTAGTTGCCGTCGGTGGTGAGGCCGTCCGTTTCCCACCAATAATAATAATTGCCCTTGCCTTTCACATTCAGTTTCACAGGCGAATTTAGGAATGGCTTAGCGTCCAGCACTATGTTGGCGCCCGTTGTGTTCCCCACCACTTTGCCGTTAACCGAAAGCGTTGCAGTGGCTGTAGTATTATTCGCCATGCGCGCCACCTTGCCCAAAGCCAACAGGCTGAAGGCGTTTTCCTGCGTGTTCAGGTAATATTGGTTCTGAAGCTGCTCTGCAAGATGTTTTGACATAATGCCTACCTGCGCATTGTTCGGGTCAATGTCAAGCAGCACATTGAGCGACAAAGCCTCATCCCTTATATAAGAATAAAAGCTGCCCCCGAAAGCACTGTTTGGTACTTCTCCTGCAAAGGCTGGCGGCAATGTGGCGCTTGCCTGCATCGCCTGCCCCGAAAGCGCATAAGCGGCAGACAGCAAATACCTGCTGTCAAGCGTAAGCAGCTCCTGGTGGGCCTTGTAGTAATTCATGGAAGATTGCTGGGGCTGCCCGGCCAACGACAGCACATACAGGGAATAAGCCACTTCTTCCGGTGCAATAAGCCTCCTGGAATTGCCATTATAATAAAAGGTCTCCGTCTCCCTGCTGTTCAGCTTATAAACCATGTATTGCAGCAAACGGTCAATGGTTGCTTTATTCACCTCGTAGCCTGCCTTGCGCGCCTCCAGCAGGAAGTTTGTGGCATATACGCTTCCCCACCAGCTTTCATATTCCCCGCCCGGCCAGTAGGAGAGGGCTCCATCCGGCAACTGCATGGTCTGTAGTTTATTGATGGCCTGCTGCACATTATAGGCAGGGTTCAAGTTGTTATCCGTTTTGCCTGAAATGCTTTTCACCAGGTCATAATAATAGAGTTGAGGAAAGGCAGTAGAAGTCGTTTGCTCCACGCAGCCATAAGGATAACCGACCAGGCTTGACAGGTTTTTGGAGAATGGCACTAAAGGAGATTTACCAATAATCAAAGTAGATGTAACAGAAGAAGGGATAAACCCACTCTGTGGGCTAATGGTCGCTGCCGCTATTTCACTTGCAGAACCACTGCCCGTGCGCTTTTGCAAGGAAGCAGGCGGCCTGATGCTGATGTCTGTTTCGTCCGTAAACGTCTCATTCATTGCTTTTACTGATACCAACACTTTTGCCGCGCCTATTGCCTGTTGTGCACTGATATTAAACACTACCCGCTGCTGTCGGTTTGCCAATAGCTTTATGGATTGTGAGCTGATTTTCACATTTAATGGCCCTGTAAGCTGAACAGAAACCACCGCATTCGCGTCCCTGCCCGTAGTATTGCTTAATGAAACCGGCATCACCACTTCGTCTTTCGGGCTTAGAAACCGTGGCAGTGCAGTGCTGATTACAACTGGGTCAGCCACTTTCATGTGATTATCTGCACCTCCAAACGCTTTGCCCTTATAGGCTGCCGCCATCACGCGCAGGTCACCTGAAAACTGCGGCACATCAATATTGTAATGCACCAAACCGTTGTCATCAGCCTGCAGTATCCCGCTCCAGAACGAAACAAGTTTCACCCTGTTTACAAATATGGGGTTCACCCGCATCTTCGACTCCTCGCTGCCATCCCCGCCTGTGCTGGATCTTGCTGTTTTTATTTCAGGTAAAAGCCAGGGGTAAACATCGTAGCTGTTCATCACCAGTGCTATCTTTTGATAGAAATAAGCATAAGGGTCAGGTGTAACATAATTCTTAACCTGCAGTATGCCTTCATCAACTGCGGCAATAGTAACATAAGCGCCGGGCTCTGTTTTAACTGTAATGGTTTGCTTTGTTTTAGACCTTGACTTTGCAGCAACCACTACATTCACAGGCAAATGATTTTCCGCATTCTCAATTACCACAGGCTTTATCCCATGTGCGACGGTCAATGGCATATCGCTGCCATCCATCGGCCTGAACAGGGTGGCGGATATATAAACATTGGGTAAATAATCACCGTCCGTTTTCAAACTCAATGAAGCGGCCTTGTTCTTCGTATCGAGGTAATAATACTTTATTAAATGGTCGCGCTCAACAGTCACCAGCATCTTCCCTTCAAAAGGCGTGGTAAATAGCGCATTAATGGTTTCACCCGATTGATATTTTTCTTTATCGGTCTTAATATCAACATTCCCCTCATTGTTTACTTCAAAGGAAGTGTACTGTGTATCATTATATCCCCAAGCATATAATTCAGTAGATACATAGGCATTCGAGCCTCCATAAAATACACGAACCTCGTAATCACCGCTCAGTTGCGGCGAGAAATAGAAACTGGTCGCAGTACCGCTAACCGTCACTTTTTGTTCTGATATTATCTTTTCATCCTGTTGTGAAACATACCTGAAACTATTGCCGTCCTGCTGAATTGCAGTATGCCATTCTTTTTTCACAACTGCCACTTGCACCACTGCATTTTGAACGTTGCCGCTTTTATCAACCGCTATCAACCCAATATGAACTGGTGTGCGTGTGCCCACATATTCATCTGTACTTTTCATTCCAATAAACACAGGCTGCGTATAAACCGTAAAGTTCTGGTAGCGGTGCACCGGCCTGCCCGTTTCGTCAAACACCGTAGCCATTATATTTCCTTTTAAAACACCCGTGTTTACTATATCAGTTGGTAGGGCAAAACTTTCAGCCGCAGCTCCCGTTTCGCTCACTTTTGCGCTGCGCTGGTCAGCATTAAAGCTGAAGTTATTGGTCACTGAAAAATTATAATCAGAGTAATTCTTCGCAGTAAAAACATCTTTACTCAAATTCAGTTCGCACTGGTAATTCATGTTTGCCGCAGGAGTACCAAACAGGTTATCAGCCTGTATCTTCGCATGAACGCTGTCCCCGGGATTATATGCCTCTTTATCAATATTGAACCCGACCTTTATCCTGTCCGGCATAAACTCCTCAACGCTTACATCATAAGAGTTCAGCAACACATCATTTCCTGTTAGAACTTGCAGCGTGTAGGTTCCTGTCAAAGCAGCCTGCGGCATTGCAAAAGATGTTTCCGACGAACCCTCTTCATTCAGTATTTTGCGCATCGTCGCAAACTCCTTACCATTAGGCATCACCAGCTTGAATTTCACTGGCACTTCCCCTGGGTTATTCCACTGCTCATCACGCAATACTGTGCTCACATGTATCGTCTCCCCCGGGCGGTATAAATTCCGTTCCGCATATATCATGGCATTCATGCCTGTGTTATTCGGCATACGGCCGCCAACGTCAAACCGCGAAGTCTCAATCCTGCTGCTTCCCATCCACACAAAGCTGAACTCCTCATCTTTCTTTGCAGTCACCATCCCCACCTGGAAACCGGGTGAATGTTTATCTATATCATTAAAAACTGCCACCCCGCTTCCGTCAGTTGTGGCAGTATATAACTTCTGGTTATTAGTACTGATGAATGATACACTTACACCTGAAAGGTTCGTTGCATCGCGTATCGAGTTCGCAAACACATACATATTATTTTTCTCTTCCTTCACTATCAGGCCAATATCCGATATAGATACCACCTTCGACTCCTGTATCCAGTAATGCTGCTTGCTTGCAACGGTGATTACATACACCCCGTTATAATCTTTTATCTTATCCGAGAAATCAAGATGCAGTAGTGAAGCTGCATTTTGTTTCGGCAGCTTTGCTGTTGCATAATCCTTCGTAAATACCGTGTCGCCAAGGTCCTCTGTCTCATAATATTCGTAACTCCCGCTGTTGTCATCCCTGTCGCTATTATCATCATAGTTATAATCTGCATCATACCCATAGCTATACCTTCTGTTCTTTCGCATAAAAAACTCCAGGTTATTCTCATATACCTTCACCACGCTCACCCGCACTTCTGGTACATTCACAATGGTCAACGCCAGGTTTTTATATCCCTGCGAACTCAAATACATCCCCTTTTCATTAACAAAAGCTACCGAAGGTTTCAGCTTGCCAAAAGTCACCGCGCCTGAATAATCGCCTTTCATCTTCCCACCAAATGCTCCCTCAAGCCTATCCGAAACGGTAAGCTGGTAAGTTTGCGTAGCAGAAAGTTTGGTGCTTGTTATTGTAAATCCGCCATCGTTCAGGCTCACCTCAAACGGCACAGCCGGTTCCAGTGTTATCATGCTCTTCAAACTATCCTCCAATACCGGCTCCGAAGTATTCACAGTAATAGTCCCCTCGTTCCCGTCATGCTGCCCCGTTACGTCCGTAATACTAAGGTTAAACCTTGAAGGGATAGCTGCATTAAATGTCGTGTCGTTCTCAGAAACATATTTGCTATGGCTCACCGGTATCCCCTTATCCACTGCAATGGCAAGCAGCGTTTCCTGGTCCAAATTATTCACCGGCATAAATTGCAGTGACAGCGTTTTCCCTTCCCCCGCATTTGCAGAAACAACACTCACCGCGTTCCCACCAGCACTCAGTTTCAAATGCGCAGCAGCCTCATTCAGCTTCACTTCATAGTTAAAATTCATGTCGAGCTGCACCATCACGTTGGACATATTCTTGCCCCTCGTCCACGAAACATGTGTGCTAACTACCCGCAGCGGCGCCGTGTGGAAATGAAACACATTTCCGCTCCCAAGGTGATATTTCTTAGCACTCCGCTTCAGCAAAAGCGGCGTCAGCGTCGCCGTATATTCTTGGCCGGGCAAAAAGCCATCCGCAGGCGAAAACACCAGTTCGCTGGAGCTGCTCCATTTAAACATCCCCTTCACCGCCGGCTCAAGATCCACATAAGCCGTACTGTCCCAGGCCTGCAATAGGCTGTCAGGGAAAATGTCCTTGTTAAAGTCAAACTCAAGGTTTTGCTGCTGCTCCACCTCCCCGTCGCAGTTGGTGTGAATTACAGTCAGTTGATTTTTACTATTGCACGAAATGCAAAAAAAAAGGCATCCTGTTACAAAAACGGATAGCCAAATATTGGGTTTCATAAAATTGGGTATGAGGCACTAAAATAACGCTATTACACAGTAATATTGTTTATCCCTAATTTATTTTTTGAACAAATTAGCAATAAGCTGCCAACGATCAATGTAAACTTTTTTAGACTGATCATGTTTGATTTAGATATAATGTGCTTTTAGGGTTTATCTAATAAAAAGGCCTCTGCATTTGCAAAGGCCTTTGTATTTTTCATTAAGAAATAACTATTCTTTTATCAACTTCTGATTTTGCTTTAGACTGCCCTGCAACAGTGTTATATTATAAACACCTGATGCAAGGGTGCTAACATCTAACTGCAGAGAAGTGGAATTTACATTTAACTGTTTCTGCATTACTGTGCGCCCCTGAAGGTCTGTGATAATAACCATTAGAGAAGCTGAACTTTGCGGAACAACTATGTTTACAATGCTTGTTGCCGGATTAGGATACAATGCAAAACTGGCACTGCTGCCAAAATTAACCGTCACAGTTTGTGAATAAACAAAATGCCCGTTGTCATCAACCTGCTGCAGGCGATAGAAATTTGTGCCCTGCAAAGGTTTAGCGTCGGTAAATTCATACGCATGTGGCAAGGATGTTGTGCCTGCGCCAGCCACCTGGCCGATCACTGTGAAGTTGATGCCATCTGCAGAACGTTCTACCACGAACTCTTTGTTATTTAATTCTGCTGCTGTTTTCCAGTTGAGCTGGGTTGTATTACCAACAGCGGACCCGTTAAAATATAGCAGCGTTACCGGAAGAGCTGCCAAAGTCATAAATGAATCAGTATAAGAATATGCACTCGAAATACCTATTGAATCAACAGAGGCAATACGCCAGTAATACAAAGTATCAGATGTCAAACCAGTTAATGTGAAGGAACTGGAATCACCTACTGTATTCACAGTAACCCATGTGCCCGAACCTTTTATCATGTATTGAATATTAAAATTCTCAGCACAGGTCAATGCATTCCAGTAAACTGACGCTGTTGTGGTAGTTGTTACTGTTGAATCATAAGGGCTCAATCCTGTCGGTACCGGCGGTGTTAACTGTACAGTATCACTCGTTCCATAACTTCCACCTGAGCCTGTGCCAGTGGCCCTTGCATAATAATTACCGGAAGGCAGGCCAGTGAAGATAGCCGTATCATTTACTGAAACTGTACTGCCATAAGCTGCTCCATTGCGATAAAGCTGAATGGTATAAGGAGCCTCACTGTGTGTAGCTGAATATTCTAAAGTATCACCATCGCAGGAAGAGCCAACACCTGAATGAATAAGAGCAATATGCGCAGTGTCTGATAATGTCCTGAACGTTACGCTGTCAGAATAAGGGCTCATAAATGCTACACTTCCCACAGAGTCTATTGATGCTACTCTCCATGAGTAAAGTGTATATGGCACAAGGCCTGATAAAGCATAAGCACTCGTGTCAGTAACAGTATTTGCAGTTATCCATGTACCGCTTCCCGTTGCACGGTATTCTACTTCATATCTCTTTACACAATCATACTTTGCCCAGTTTAATTTTGCCGTATGCACACTAATACTGTTAGTATAAAGCCCAACAGGATAAGGTGGCAGGAACTGTGTTACAACAGATTTACTGTAGGCGCTATCAGTAGCTCCATCACCATAAACAGTTGCAAAATAATTCCCTTCGCTTAAACCGGTAAAGCTTACTGTACTGTTTGTTGTTACTACACTGTCGTATAATACTCCATCACGGAATAACCTGACAGTATAAGGGGAATGGCTGCCACTCAAAGAATAAGTAAGTGTATCACTACTGCAGGTATTGCTTACGCCTGCATTTACTAAACTTATCTGTGCAATATTTACCTGCTCAAAAGAATCGGTGATAGAATATGCTTCAAACTGGCTGCTGTAATATTCGTAGATCTTAATGTAATAATAACCCTGTGCAAGGCCTGTTAAGTTCACAGGTGTAACACCATAGAAGTAATTACTATAAAGAGGCGCCGCAGTGGTATCACTATACACCTGGAAAAAGGTAGGATTAGTACTTCCACTACTAAGAAGATTCAACAAATTAAATGTCAAATTGAGATTACCACTAGTTCCTGTATAATTTATCTTCCATGTATCAACAGTATCCCTCACACCATTATAATAAAAGCCAATATGCCCGGTCACGGTTCGGTTGGCAGGTATGGTTGCCGCCTCTCGGAAATATGCATTCGGCTCGACATCATTTTTGTTGTAAGTAAATAGACTGTCAGACAATGCATAGGTAGAAAACTGGCTGCTATAATAGCAATATACCGATACATAATAAATGCCTGCTGCAAGCCCATCCGTGCTCATACTAAATGAGCCATATCCATATTGGGAATTGAGAACGGTTGTTCCATTATGATCATACAGAGTAATATAAACAGGGATTGACGGGTTACTCTGACTGAGTGACAACCGGATCAGCCCGTCGGAGTCGGTGGTTAGTTTATAATAGTCCACCGTGTCACGAACATGATTATAATAATAACCTATATGACCTGTAACTGCGGCATTGAGAGGCAATGTATCTGCCTGCGCCAAAGTACCATTAGGCTCTTTATCATTGCCGATGCCTGTTGTAAATAAGCTGTCGTATAATATATAAGGGGTGAACTGGAAATTATAATAACAATATACCTGAACATAATATGTTCCGGCGGCAAGGCCATCCGTGCTCATAGTAAATGGCACCGCATTATAAGCGGAATTAAGAACGGTTGTTCCATCATTATCATATAGCGTAACATAAACATTCGTTCCATTGACAGGATTAAGTGATAAGCGAAGCAAGCCGTCTGAGGTAGTCGTTATTTTATACTCATCAAGGGTGTCCCTGTAATGGTTATAATAATATCCAATATGCCCTGTTGTGCTGTCATTTAACGGAAGCGTTAAAGCAGTGGCACGCGAACTGTCAGGCTCCTTATCATTTGGAATAGGCGTTGGGAACAAGCTGTCTGAGATCACATAGGGTGCAAACTGGCTAGGATAATAACAATATACTTTTGCATAATAAGTTCCAACAGCGAGGCCATCCTGGCTTATACTAAATGGCCCTGAGCCATATGTGGATTGAAGAACCGTTGTTCCATCATTATCATATAGGGTAACAAAAACGTTCGTTCCATTTATAGGATTAAGCGATAAACGCAGCAATCCATCAGCATTAGTGGTGATCTTATACTCATCAACTGTGTCTCGATGATTATTATAGTAATAACCAATATGCCCCGTTGCGCTATCATTAAGATTAAGGGTTAAGGCAGTAGCCCTCGTGCTGTCAGGCTCCTTATCGTTGGGCACCGGCGCCGGCGTAAGAGAGTTGGAAATAATATAACTGCTTGTATCTGTTCCAAAATAACAATAAACTTCCATATAGTAAGTCCCAACTGCAAGGCCATCCTGGCTTATAGTAAAAGCGCTGGTGCCATAGGTGCCAGTAAATTGTATTGTTCCCGCCGTGTCATACAAATAAACAAAAGTATTTCTTCCGGAAAGCGGCGTCAATGTTACACTCAGCAAACCATCAGCATTGGTTTTCACTTTCCACCAATCCACATCTCCTGCAGGGTTAATAATGCCGGTACCTGAACCATTTAGCGGCATTGCATTAGCCTGTGCAGGCGTGTTGTTAGGTTCTGTTTCAGCAACTTGTGCTTTCAAAGCGGTTAAGGAGAGAAAAAAAACAGCAGCAAGGACAAACAATTTGGGTAGATTCATTGATCGCATAGTAGTAAATTTTTAATCAGAAATATTATAGGTTTACAATTGAAGGAAACAAAGAACGAAATTAACAAAAAATTTGCCGATTGTCAAAATATTAAATTGTTGAATTTCTTTCGTTTACAAGATCATTATTTTCCATTCTCTGAAGTCACAATTGTTTTTAAGGAAATTATTTTTATACATTTTATTTTCAGTACAGATAAACTTTGCTTCCCACATAAAACTGCGTGTAATTTACCCTCCAAATAAGGATATAAATCCATAGAAGATAAGTTATAGTTCGCATAAACACTCATTGGCGTAATCTTTTTATTCCGTTCATGATTTGCGTTATAAACTTTGATTTGGTATGTTGTTTTAATAAAAAGGCCTCTGCATTTGCAAAGGCCTTTTTATTTTTCGTTAAGGAATAATTATTCTTTTATCAACTTCTGGTTTTGTTTCAGGCTGCCCTGCAATAATGTTACATTATAAACACCTGCTGCAAGATCGCTTACATCTAATTGCAGAGAAATTGAATTTACATTTAACTGTTTCTGCATTACTGTTCTTCCCTGCAGGTCAGTAATAATAACCGTTAAAGGAGATGAACTCTGCGGAACAACTATGTTTACAATGCTTGTTGCCGGATTAGGATACAATGCAAAACTTTCGCTGCTGCCAAAATTAACCGTCACAGTTTGTGAATAAACAAAATGCCCGTTATCATCAACCTGCTGCAGGCGATAGAAGTTTGTGCCCTGCAAAGGTTTAGTATCTGTAAATTCATATGCATGTGGCAAAGATGTGGTGCCTGCGCCAGCTACCTGGCCTATCACTGTGAAATTGATGCCATCCGCAGAACGTTCTACCACGAACTCTTTGTTATTTAATTCTGCTGCTGTTTTCCAGTTCAGTTGAGTTGTATTACCAACGGCGGACCCATTAAAATATAGCAGGGTTACCGGAAGAGCTGCCAATGTCATAAATGAATCAGTGACAGAGTATGCGCTGCTAATTCCAATAGGATCAACAGAAGCAATACGCCAGTAATACAAGGTGTCCGCTGTTAAGCCCGTTAAGGTGAAAGAACTGGAATCACCTACTGTATTTACAGTAAGCCATATGCCTGAACCTTTTATCATGTATTGAATATTAAAATTCTCAGCACAGGTCAACGCATTCCAGTAAACCGCTGCCGTTGTGGTAGTTGTTACTGTTGAATCATAAGGGCTTAATCCAGTCGGTACCGGCGGTGTTAGCTGTACGGTATCACTCGTTCCATAACTTCCACCTGAGCCTGTGCCAGTGGCCCTTGCATAATAATTACCGGAAGGCAGGCCAGTGAAGATAGCCGTATCATTTACTGAAACTGTACTGCCATAAGCTGCTCCATTGCGGTAAAGCTGTACTGTATAAGGAGCCTCACTGTGTGTGGCTGAATATTCTAAAGTATCTCCATCGCAGGAAGAGCCAACCCCTTCATGAATAAGAGCAATATGCGCAGTGTCTGATAATGTCCTGAACGTTACGCTGTCAGAATAAGGGCTCATAAATGCTACACCACCAACAGAATCTATTGATGCTACTCTCCATGAATAAAGTGTATATGGCGCAAGGCCTGATAAAGCATAAGCACTCGTGTCTGTAACAGTATTTGCAGTTATCCATACACCACTTCCTGTTGCACGGTATTCTACTTCATATCTCTTTACACAATCATACTTTGCCCAGTTTAATTTTGCCGTATGCACACCAATACTGTTAGTATAAAGCCCAACAGGGTAAGGTGGCAGGAACTGTGTTACTACTGATTTACCATAGGCACTGTCAGTAGCTCCATCACCATAAACAGTTGCAAAATAATTCCCTTCGCTTAAACCGGTAAAGCTTACTGTACTGTTTGTTGTTACTACACTATCGTATAATACTCCGTCACGGAATAACCTGACAGTATAAGGTGAATGGCTGCCACTTAAAGAATAAGTTAGGCTGTCACTGCTGCAACCATTGTGTGCGACAGAATCCACGAGGCTTATCTGGGCAATATTTACCTGCACAAAAGAATCAGTGATAGAATATGCCGTGAAATAAGACGGTGAATTATTATATGGAGATACTTTTATATAATAATAACCTTGTGTAAGCCCTGTCAATGTAAATGTACTTGTCGGGGTCGTATAGAATTCCTGGTTAAAAATAGGGGCCGCTGTTGTATCCTTATACACTGATAAGAATACATCGCCAAGCGCACCGGTACTCAAATGCGGTAAAAGATCAAATGTGAACTGTATAGTGCCCGCCGTGCCTGTGTAATTTATTTTAAACCAGTCGCTGTCATCCAGTTTAACACCTCCGTTATAATAGAAACTTATATGCCCTGTCAAAGTTCTGTTGGCAGGAATAGTAGTGGCTTGGTATGGGCTGTTATCAGGCTCATTATCATTTGGATTGTAGGTAAACAGGCTGTCGCTAAGGATATAATCTGCAAACTCTGAAACGGAAAACGGTTGAACTTTAATATAGAAAGTACCTGCAGCAAGCCTGTCAATATTTAATGTTCCGTTTGTTGGATTATTGCCGTTATATACTTCCGTATAACCCAATTGTGTTGTACCGTCAATGTCATAAACTGTTACATTTACGTCTAATGTATTATTACTATAAATACTTCCCCTCAACGTTGATAACCTGACACTCAACATACCATCCTGGGTAGTTGTAACCTTAAACCAGTCCGCTGTATCTCTGTAGTTATTGTAATAGTAACCAAGATGGCCGGTCTCACTGCCGTCTTGAGGAAGGATCAATGCAGTAGCAGGAGAGCCATTAGGTTCAGGGTCATTCGCGACTGGAGGAGTAAACAAACTGTCACCAAGGGTATAATCTGCAAACTCGTTTACCGAGTATGGCTGCACTTTAATATAATAAGTGCCGGTGGCAAGGCCATCGGTTGTTATTACAGCCAACCCTGGATTGTTTGAATTATAATCTTCAATAAATCCTAATTGTGTCGCGCCATCGTTGTCATACAACGTAACATTAACATCCAGCACGTTATTGCTGTAAACACTACCTCTTAATGTCCTTATATAAACTCTTAAAAGCCCGTCAGAATTAGTAGTTACTTTATACCAGTCAGCCGTATCCCTATAGTTATTGTAATAATAACCCACTTGTCCTGTTGTGCTGTCGTTCAACCCCAAAGTAACTGCAGTAGCGCGTGAACCATTAGGTTCGGGATCATTCGCAACCGGAGGAATAAAAAAGCTGTCAGCAATAGAATAGTTAGCAAACTCATTTGTATTAAAAGGTTGAACTTTAATATAATAAGTACCCGCTGCAAGGCCATCTGTTGTTATTAGAGCTGCAAAAGGGGCACCTCCGCTATAATCTTCAACAGCCCCTAATTGTGTTACCCCATCATTATCATAAAGGGTAAGATTTACATCTAGTGTATTATTGCTGTAAACACTCCCGTAAGCTGTATTCAGATACAACCTTAAAAGCCCATTAGAAGTGGTGGTTACTTTATACCAGTCTGCAGTATCTCTATTATTGTCATAATAATACCCCGCATGGCCTGTTTTGCTTGAATTAAGCGGCAGGTTTAATGCCAATGCACGGCTGCCGTTTGGTTCCACATCATTAGTAAGTGCCGCTGCAAAGAAGCTATCGGAAAGTGTATAATGCCCAAAGTCTGTCTCAGCTGGCGTGATCTTCACTATGTAAGTGCCAGTTGCAAGCCCATCGGTATTGAAAGAAACAGTGGAATTGTTATAGGATTCTAATGAGCCACTTAAGGCAGTTGTCCCATTACTGTCAAACAATGTAATGTAAAGATCGGCAGGGCTTACAGTGGTAAGCGTAAGCTTCAACAGCCCATCCGAAGGCGTTGTAACACTCCATACATCACCGGAAGCAGTGGTTTCATCTCCATTCACACTGTTGTTCAGAGGGAGCGTTCCTCCCTGGGCCATAGATCGAAAAGAAAGAAGCAGCAAGAGGTAAGCAAAACAAATGGGTAACAATTTGAATTTCATAAATTGCAATTTTTAGTTTAAGAATAAAATTTGTTATTAAATGGTAAAGCAACAATGGTATTATCCAACAACGAAATTAACAAAAAGATTGCTGATTGTTTAATTATTTCTACGATTATTTTTTATTCCATTCAACTTTAATGAAATGATCGATCAGCTTCCATATCTCTGATAAATTTTGTTATATAACACTTGCAGTTATGCAAAATATTTTATCTTGAACTATCATCAATATTGTTTTAGTTCCCGGTTTTTATAGTGTGCTCTAAATGCTTATATGTATCCACTAAGAGGTATTATAATTTCACCAATATTCATTGCCAACCAATAAATTAGCCTACAGGGTAAGGGATTGTGACTGAAGTCAAACAGTCTCGTCCTTAGAGCACGATCTTCATTGCATAGCTGTATAATAAAAACCCTGCTAAGGCATTCTTTTTGCCCTGCCATAATAAAACGATATATTTGGATATTATTAAAAACCAACCGTTATGCTTAAAAAGTGCTCTTCAATCAATTTCTTTCATTCTCATCATTGCAATAACTAAATACTTAATTTCCCTGATTCATCCTCCTTCCGTCTTGTTGATTGTGACCCATTAATTCAAAGATGGTCGTTAGGGCAACGGGTGTTAATTTAGCTCTTAAAACACATAATTATATTTGATTAAAATTGCCTTATGACATACCATGACAATGAAGTTTCCTTCTCATTAAGCTCCGGCTACTCCATAATTGATGGAAGTTATACAATAGATAGCTTTTCAGTTACTCAAGGACAAGACCCTGATGGGTATATTCATGCAGGGTTAACCAAATCTTTTGGAAGCAACGGGCAGATGTCATTTCATGTTGGGCGACAGGGCTCGTCCGCAACGGCAAACTGGTTCAATACCATGGTTCCCGGCTCGCAAACAACTTTCAACCATAGTGCAGGAGAATTGAATTTCGCTTTTTTAGGCACCCTCAAAATGACTATTACGGGTGGCATTCTTGGCAACGGCCACGGCAGTTTTACATTTTCAAATGTAGCCATTGCACAGGGGCATGTTGATCTCAGTAACAATTGGTGGTTCGGCGGCCTCAATTGTTCTTACATTGAGAATGATGAGGTAACCTGCACGGGCACTAACTCAAGCGGTGATGAGGTATCCTTTGTGTTCTTAAGGGGTGGTAATGATGTTAGCACCATACAGGCAACGCCCAAACGGCTTATTGAAACTGCAGATTGGATGCGCAGGGTGAATGGTTCTCTCACACTTGATGAGCTTGTTATGCCCGGCAGTCATGATGCAGGTATGTCAGAACTTCATCACTGTTTCCCTGCCCTGTTTGCTGAGCCAGATTGTCTTACACAAAGCGGGAACATAGGCCACCAGCTCATTGACGGTTCAAGATATTTTGACATCAGGGTTGATTACGATCATGAAGAGTTAGTGACTTACCACAGAACAGGTGCGGCTGGCTGCAATGGCCAGGATTTGAAAGCCATTCTTGATGAAGTTCTTGTATTTCTGGACGCACACCATACCGAAACGGCCATCCTTAAATTTTCTCATATTAGGGATGATGGTGATGAACATAAACCCTCAGTAATTAAGTCAAAAATAAACGTCCTTCTCAACAATTACCGCAATGTTATTTATACAAATAAGGACTCCGCTGTAAACCTGGCTAAAGTTCCCTTGGCAGATGTTAGGGGAAAGATGGTTCTTGTCTTTGATTATGTTGAATACATTGATCCGGCAGAAGGGCGGTTCCATTATGCAGACGGCAGTTCCGCCCAGCAAGGCTGCAACATAACCGTATTTGATGAGTATTCAGATAGCGATGATTACAACACAATGGAAGCCGGCCAGTTGCAAAAATGGAATGCTAATGCAGGTCTTGGCAGGGGCCATTTCTTTTTACTTTCATGGACATTGACGCCAAAAAGCTTTATTCCCGGTGTTGTTTACTACGCCGCAATAGCAAATAATGCACTACCCTATGTTTTATATAAAAGGATCATTACCGAAAGAGCCCAAAAGCCAAATATTGTGTACATTGATTTTGTAAACAATATTACTACTCAGGCCATCATCCTGTATAATTTTAGCTGATAAATGATTTTTGCGCGGGGCAGCGTCTTCACAAGATCAGGATATGCAACGAAGACAACTTGCCTTATTTTATCTTTTTCCATTCTTCTTTTTTATCCTCAGTTATATAGGTAACCAATTTTAAAGGATCGCCATTACCATCTCTTATAAAATTAAATTTTAACTGGGCTTTTTTCATGTAAAATGTGTTGTCATTCAGCGCATATAATTGCACCCTTGGCAGCTTATCTTTCGGGTTAGTATCTTCTATAAATAAACTCCCATTCATAAACGTTACTATCAATTTATGGTCAGCATTGTATTCATAAGCTCCTGCATAACTTTTTAGTATTACCGTATTTATAGTCATTGCTGCACTATCCTTTTGCCAATTAGAATAAGGAAGGTTAAATACAATGCTTGTTATTCCTCCTGCTATAGGAACCAAACTCCCGCCATGATCCATAGCTTTTTTGAAATGAAACATCAATTAGCATCACCACACCACAAATATTAACCTTCTCTACCTCCCAACCAAATATTTACACCAACAAACTTTACCCTTTATGTAACTTATAATTTCTCATATTCGTGATTTGAGTGATTGCATTCAGGCATCCCATTTTTTTATCCCGAAACAATAAGAGCGCCTTGATAAGTTTTAAAGTCTTATTCTTTTCATGTTGTGTCTTTACTGCATGCATTCAAACATTTGCACAAACACCAATATCAGGAACCGTAATTGATGCAGCTTCTAAAGAAACTTTGCCTTTTGTAAACATTGGCATAAAACACAGAAATGTGGGCGCCATCTCCATGAATGACGGAAGTTTTTCTATCGTGGTGCCACAGGGCTCTATAAACGACTCATTTACCTTTTCAATGGTTGGCTATAGCGATACTTCTATAGCGATAAAAACTATTCAAACAACAGGGAAAAAAGTTTTTGCACTTCAGGTAAAAACTACACAGTTGCAAAAAGTAACCGTATTCTCTAAACTGGTTGAAAAGAAATACGGAATAAAAAACCACAAGGCTTTGATTCATTTTACTGATGGAAGCACAAACCAAAACGACATATTTGAAATAGCCCAATTAATAAAGCTTGACACGGTACTATCAAAAATAACCTCGGTAAATTTATACCTGTCTAACTCAAGAAATGACAGCGGCACTTTCAGGATAAACTTTTATGGTTATGATGGCAACAGGCCCACGGATAAACTCATTGAAAAAAATATAACCAAAACACTGGCCATTAAAGAAGGGTGGCTAACTTTTGATCTGCGTAAGGACATGGTTTATTTGAAAGGGAATTTTGTGGTAAGCATAGAGTTTATACCGGCAAAAGAAAAAACTATTCCCATTTATTATGATGTGAAACTGGGAGGCCCCGCCAGGAGTTTTGTAAGAACAAGCAGCCAGGGAGATTGGCATGTTCCCCCGCATCATTATCGAATGTATATCACAGCGCTTGTCCCGGCAACAAAAAATAATTTAAAAGAGGATGATGCTGAGGAACAGGAAACGGTTGCTACTGCGCAACTGTATTCACAGTATGTGAAGGACACATTTTCCCTCTTTATCCACTTACCAAAAAATTACAACAGCAAGGGCAAACAAATATACCCGGTAATTTACCTGCTTGACGCAAATGCCTATTTTGATTTAGTGGTAAATGCATACAAAGAAAATAGATCATTGGCCGATGCCATTATAGTCGGTACAGGCTATAAAGATTTTATTCAACTGGATTCTTTGCGCCAACGTGATTATACTTACCCTGCAGCTTTACCCGGGGATAGTTTTCCCTTATCCGGTGGTGGCGACAAGTTTTTATCTTTTATTCAAAAAGAACTAATACCTTTTATTGATAAAAAATATCACACAGATACTTCCAACAGGACTATTATGGGGCATTCGCTGGGAGCATATTTTACACTGTTTGCACTCGAAGAAAACACAAAAACGAATAGCCGTGTTTTTAGAAATTACGTTGCTGCAAGCCCTTCTTTATATTATCATGATCAATACCTTTTAGAAGAGTTTAAAAAGGAACGGGAGATGAGCAGAGATTCGGTGGATCTTTATTTAACCTTTGGCGAACGTGAGATAAATAAGTTGAATAAAGAGGGAGCTCAAAATTCTCTCTCTTTTGATTCATTGTTAAAGGTATTTAATGAGAAACTCCCCAATATTAAAATTGATACTCAAATTTTCCCGAACGCATCACACATGGACACGCCCTTTCCCACTTTTACTAATGGCTTATATATGTTCTTGAAAAAGTAAATGATGCTGCCGATAGCATTTTTCATCGCCAAAAAATATATCGTTTTACAAACTATCGGTCGCCGCAAGGCCTTCATTCCATGGCCTAAGGCAAGCCATCCACTCTTCTCTTGACACAAACTACTCATCAACCATATCTGCCAATATTTCCGGAATTTCCCCAAACTATTTCTCTATTTCTTTATAAAACCCCCGTTTTTCTTCCATTTTCCCTCATTCCGCATTCATGCCGCATCCCTGCGTCCTTCCTGCCACCTTCACTGGACTCCACCATATCCACCCGCCCATTTACCCTGCTTTATGCTTTCTGCCATTATTGCATTCACCCCCATTACCCAAAAAAATTTATCTTGCCACCCTAAAAACCACCAGCGAATGTTTGCATTAGGCCTCATAAAAGAAGGGAAAATACCTGCGGATGATCGTGTAGCACTCACTCCAGCCCAATGCAAATGGTTGCTCAGGAACGTGAAGGGGTGCAGTATCACTGTACAACCATGTCCTCACCGTTGCTTCTCCAATGCTGATTATGAGCGCGTAGGGGTCAAGCTACAGGATGATTTAAGCAATTGTAATATATTATTGGGCATTAAAGAAGTGCCGGTTAATAGTTTGATAGCAGGCAAAACCTACCTGTTTTTCTCCCACACAAAAAAGAAGCAACCCTACAACCAGCAGCTCCTCCACGCAATGATGGATAAGAACATTACCCTCATTGATTATGAATGCCTTGAGCATACGGACGGCCAGCGTATCATCGGCTTTGGGTTTTTTGCGGGCATCGTTGGGGCGCATAATGGTCTAATGGCCTATGGCAACCGGACAGGGCTTTATGATCTTGGCAGGGTAAGCAAGGTAAAGGATTACCGGGCCCTTATTCATACCTATTTTGGTCTCAAATTACCTAACATAAAGATTGCTGTCACCGGCAGTGGCCGCGTAGCCCACGGCATCCTCGAGGTGATGAATCTTGTAGATGCACAGGAAGTAGAACCCGAAGAATATCTTGCGCGAACATTTGATTACCCTGTTTATGTGCATCTTAAAGGTGCGGATCTATACAAACAGAAAGACAGCGGCAAGTATAACCGGGAGCATTTTCACCAACACCCCGAAGAGTATGATTGCATGTTTCAGCAATATTGTACGCATACAGATATCTTAATGAATGGCATTTACTGGGATATTAACATGCCCCGCCTGTTCAGCCTCGAAGACATGCAAAGCAGTGATTTCAGCATACAAACCATCGCAGATATAACTGATGATACTGGAGGAAGTGTGCCCTGCAACATTTCCAATGGCACCATTGAACACCCAATATATGGCGTTGACAAAACAAGCTTTCAGAAAACAGCACCTTACGCAAAGGGCAGTATAGACATAATGGCTGTCGGAAATTTACCAAATGAACTTCCTCGTGATGCAAGCCGCTACTTTGGAGAGCAGCTCATAAAATTTGTACTAAACGATTTTATCAACGGCGGGAGCCTCACACTTGAGAGAGCAACCATATTAAAAGACGGAAAACTAACCACTCATTTTAATTATCTCGCAGATTATGCGGCTCACTAAACCGATATTTAAATTGGGTAATAAGTTGCAAACCCTTAGTTTTGCTGCCCGGTTCACAAAAACACGTTCGGGAAGTAGCGCAGGCCGGTAGCGCACCTGGTTTGGGACCAGGGGGTCGCAGGTTCGAATCCTGTCTTCCCGACTAAAAGCAGCCTTGGTTTTCCAGGGCTGTTTTATTTTATTCTTACTTCACCAACTCCTGCTTAAACTTAGTAGTATTCCCGTCGATCCTTAAAAAGTAAACTCCATGTGCTAGTGGCATTATCGGGAGTGTAAACAAAGCATCCGCCTCTGTTAAGCTCAGTGTAGTATTTAATACCCTCTGCCCCAACTCATCATACATTTGCACCTGCAAACTTGGGTCAACAGGGTTTTTAACTGAAACAACCAGTTCATTCTCAAATGGGTTCGGATAAACCTGTATCACGTTAACTCCTGTTCGGGGAGGCAATTTTAATAGCAGTATCATGCGCACTTATCAGGTATGACTGCGGGTCTATCAAAACACTGTCTGCCTGGAAACCCAGGTCCAGTGAAACCTGCTGATTATTGACAGTATCCTGTATCACAACGGTTTTCTCCTGTGTCGCATTCTTAAAGACCAATTGCAGTGGCACCTTATAAAAAAGCACAGAACTATCCGATGTCGTTTGGTTTATAGTAAAATTTACATAATTGTTAGTATTCTCGCTCCACTGCACAGTAAACATAGGGTATCCCTGCCCATAAAACCATTGTTTAAAGAAGTAAGTCAGATCCATTCCGCTCACTGAGTCCAGGTTCCTCTGTAGGTCTGACGTATGCGCAAATCCATATTTCACTTGTGGGTCATTCAGGTATTGCCGAAGCCCTTGAAAGAACAAACTATCCCCCAGCGTCCATCGCAGCATGCGAACTAAAAATCCCCCTTTGCAGTAAGTTAAACGTTCATCAAATATCCTGTCAGTGCTTGTAGTATCAGTCACAAAAACAGAACCGTTTGGCTGTGTAACAATATAAGCAAGGTCACCGGCAACATAAAGCGGGTAATAATAAGGAAGAAAATTCTCCATCCAGAAAAAGTCAGAAGAAAAAACCGCAAACCCCTCATGCAGCCATATATCCTGCCAACTCGCGCAGGTCACTTTATCGCCAAACCATTGGTGGCTTAACTCATGGGCAACAAGGTCTGCATTAGGGGTAACTACAAAAGAATTGGTCTGGTGCTCCATCCCGCCGTTAAATCCAAATTCCGTCTGCCCGTACTTTTCATTCATAAAAGGATAATCGCCATAATAAGTATTAAATAATTGCAGTCCCTGTTGCAGGTACATATGATAGGTTTGAAACAACGCCGAATCTTCAGGATAGATATACGAAACCAGCGGCAATACATTCGAGCCTAATTGCACAGAATCCTTCAACACGCTGTAATTCGTCACCGCTATTGCCACCAGGTAAGAAACGATAGGGTATCTGTGCTTAAAATGTGTCACTATTGTGCTGTCGGCTTTCATTACTGCACCAATCATTAACCCGTTAGAAGAAGCCGTATATTTTGATGGATGCGTAATGTATATATCAATGCTGTCTGCTTTATCATCCAGGCCGTTTCGGCAGGGCCACCAGTCCCTTGCCCCATAAGGTTCGCTTAGCGTCCAAAGTACAGGTACGCTGTCATGCGTATTAATGGTAAAATCTCCAATACTCTGTGGATCTTGTGGCGGCACCCCATGATAGTAAATAGAAAGAGAATCTTTCTGCCCTGCTTCATAACTCTCATTAATAGTTAATGTTTTGCTTGTATCCTGGCTGAATAATAATTTAGCGCCATGAGACGTAACACTGTCAACAGTTAATTGATCATTTATGTCAAACACAACCGAAAGAGCATTGGCTGATATTGTAAAATAAGGCGTCACCTTACCTGTAATATATAAAACCGCAGGGTCTACCGTCCATTCGCAACGGTAATAGTATACATCAAAGTTTGGTGAGGCATTGGTATAGATACCACCATCTATTTTTGTACGGGCTCCCTTCATTTCCCCTTCTGCAATACCCTTGTTTTCTCGCACAAAATTTTGGGCATGCCCCTTTACAAAAAGAAAGGTCGACAATAATAAGATAAAAAAATTTTTCATAATACCCCCGTTCACCTGTACTAAACAAAAATAACTCCACCCAAATATACGCTAAATTTCTATTGCCGGAGCTCGCCCGCCTTGTGGAAAATACATCCCGCAGGTTTTAAGCTTCCCCTGCTGACTTTGCTTCCTTTTACTTCACTTGAATTCCAACACTGTCATTCAAATGCAACATTACAACGCTACGTTTCCCGCATTTCCCTTTTGGGCACGATTGGGCACAAAAAGGAACGAAAAGGCACAAATGGGAACGATTTTGGCCCAGTAAGAAAAATTCGGATACATCTACCTCCCCTAGATCTCGTAGAATGAAATATATACTACAACACTTTACTCTTAAATTATTTTATTAGGTTTACCAAATGGCATCTAAAACATTGGGCTATTCAGCATTCCCCTCCCGATATAAAAATATAGGAGGGTTATGAAGAAGGCCGCAACGATATTCTTGACTTAAAGCCCATAAAAATTAACCGGGTAAAGGACACCGTGTTATGAAGAAGAGTTGATCAATAACCTGAAACAAGAAATACAATAGTGAAAAAGGTATATTTAAGAGATAAACGTTCCCCGGTCCCTAAGAATGAGAATGTGTCAAAAACAATGAGTGCAAACAGGGCGGCACACACCAAACCTGAAATATTACTTCGAAAAGCATTATGGAAAAATGATTTAAAAGGATATAGGATCAATTACAAAAAAGTACCCGGCCGCCCCGATATTGCATTTGTTTCTAAAAAGATCGCGATTTTTGTTCACGGATGCTTTTGGCACAGATGCCCCCTATGCAATTATGATTTACCAAAACACAACACAGCATTTTGGCAAAATAAATTTCAAACTAACATTGATCGGGACAAAAGAAAGGCCCAACAATTAAAAAAAATGAACTGGAAAACAATTACCGTCTGGGAATGCCAGCTAAAAAGAAATAAGTTCGAAAAAACCCTGGCCGGTCTTATTAAGAAAATTACTTTTTCGCTCCCATAAATTATTGTTGATAAATTTGAACGAATTGATAGATCACAATGCCAAATAAGATCAAAGTTATAGAACTGTTTGCCGGGGTTGGTGGTTTCAGGATTGGGCTTGAAGGATGGAATAAAAGATCTGCCTCATCAGGTTATATCGAAAAATTTAATTCTCCGTACCAGGTCATCTGGAGCAACCAATGGGAGCCAACTACCAAAACGCAACATGCATCAGTCATTTATGAGCATCGTTTTGGCAAAAATGGCCATTCTAATGAAGATATTACAAATGTTGATGTTGAAACAATACCAGACCATGATATGTTGGTTGGCGGGTTCCCTTGCCAGGATTATTCTGTAGCAACTACCCTAAAAAATTCAAAAGGGCTGCTTGGAAAGAAAGGAGTTTTATGGTGGTCGATACATAAAATATTGAGCGAAAAAAAGGATAGGCCTAAATATCTGTTTTTAGAAAAATGTTGACCGCTTGCTCATTTCACCATCTAAACAAAGAGGGAGGGATTTTGCCATCATTTTAAAAAGCCTGGATGACCTTGGTTATGCGGTTGAGTGGCGGGTGATAAATGCGGCTGATTTTGGCATGCCGCAAAGAAGGAAACGGATCTTTATTTTGGCATACCAAAAAAACACATCACTATTTAAACACATCCTGGAAAGCGACCCAAAAGATTGGATCCTCAAAGACGGTATTCTTCCTTCTGCCTTTCCTGTAACAGTTGATAATTTAACACTCCCTAAAGAGTTCAAATTGAATGGCACCATCGTCGGCATATCCTCTTCTTTTAACGCTGAAGATCTGTCAATGTTTGAGAATAGCGGTGTAATGATCAACGGCATAGTTACCACAATTAAAACTGCTGCTGCCTGGGAAGGAAAGCAAACAGTATTAAAAGATATTATCCGGAACGGAGAGGTCACAACTGATTTTTATATAAATGAGAAAGATATTCCCAAATGGCATTATCTGAAAGGCCCCAAGAAAGAGGTCCGGGTAAATGATCAGGGCTTTGAATACAAATATAGTGAAGGGGGTATGGTATTCCCCGACCCCATAGATAAACCTTCCAGAACCATCATAACAGGAGAAGGCGGGGCAACTCCTTCCCGCTTTAAACATGTCATTCAAACCCCAAACGGGTTTAGAAGATTGTCACCAATTGAACTCGAAAGATTAAATATGTTTCCCGATGATCATACTAAGCTGGAAGGAATATCTGATGGTAAGAGAGCATTCCTTATGGGCAACGCATTAGTTGTTGGAGTCATTGAAAGAATTGGGTTAACATTATTTCAAAAGATTCAGAATAGTGTTGCAGTTTGACCCGTCTGGAAATCCTTTGTTACATTGTTTTTAGATCATTCCAACTGTTCCGGTATTTCTGTTTGTATAAGGGCTTCCTAACTCCCTGGTTACGCCTTCCCTTTCTTATCCGCAATAACCAACACCACCCCTACCACAGCAATTACAGCCCCTGCATACGTGGGCCAGCCGATCCAGTTATTCTCAGTTTTGTTCACTTGTAGCGGCCCTAGGTCAACCACTTTTTTTTCTGTTTGAACATTAAAACCCCTTACAATTATCATCGCTATACCAACAACGATCAATACAATTCCGAACATTTTCATAAGTCCTGTTTTAAAAATTAAATAATTTAAAAAACTAAGGTAGTATAAAATAAAACAAAGATGTTTTATTTCACTTATTGGCTGATATCTCCCGGCAACAAAATACAATTTCCTTTGAGGAAAGTCTTAACCAACAGGGAATCCTTCCTCTGCCAATATTCCCGGCATGCCTATCTTTAATTAACCTTTTTCTTCATAGATCCCCAATTTTCTGTCGTTATTGGTGTTCCTTACCAACAACAAATAATGGTATACTTATCGCAGGCTTTGTGGTTCCCCTCACTTACGATAAACAGAAATAACCCTTCCTTAAGATCTTCACTTATTTTTTTGCTGCTAAATTTGTAACGATATGGCATATTTTAACTGGAACGATACCATCAATTTATTCACAAAGCTCACCTCCCGCCGTTTGTGGAACGCCGGCAAGGTCATGGCAAGTTACCAGTTAACAAAGCTCACCAAAAAGCCCGTCCAGTGGGGCTATCCCGTTTCCATTTCTTTTGAACCAACCACCTCCTGCAACCTCCGCTGCCCCGAGTGCCCAAGCGGCCTCCGCGAGTTTACGCGGCCTACAGGCATGTTAAAGAAAGACTTCTTCAGCCAAACCATTGACGACATTTACAAAGACCTCCTCTACCTTGTCTTCTATTTTCAGGGCGAGCCCTACCTCAACCCCGATTTTCTTACCATGGTCAAATATGCCCATGACAAAGGCATTTACACCGCCACCTCCACTAACGCACATTATTTAACGGACGCAAAAGCAAAGCAAACCGTCGAAAGCGGGCTGGACAGGCTCATCATTTCCATAGACGGCACCACGCAGGATGTCTATAAACAATACCGCATCGGCGGCCACCTGGACAAGGTCCTCGAAGGCGCCCGCAACATTGTCAAGTGGAAAAAAGAACTAAAAAGCAAAACCCCCTTTGTCTTCTTCCAGTTCCTCGTAGTCAAGCCAAACGAACACCAGGTCGAAGATGTAAAAAAGCTCGCCAAAGAAATAGGTGTTGATCAGGTACGTTTTAAAACAGCCCAGGTCTACGATTACAAGAACGACCCTAACCATCTCATCCCCACCAACGAAAAATACAGCCGCTACAAAAAAGACAAAGACGGCAACATAAAAATAAAAAGCGGCCTCCAGAACCATTGCTGGCGCCTGTGGAGCGGCAACGTCATCACCTGGGATGGCCTCGCAGTCCCCTGCTGTTTCGACAAAGATGCCACCCACCAGCTCGGCAACCTCAAAATGCAGTCCTTCAAACAGATCTGGAACAACGACAACTACAAACAATTCCGCCGCGAGCTCACCACCAGCCGCAAAAACATAGACATCTGCGCTAACTGCAGCGAAGGCCTGAGTGTCTGGGAAGATTAATTTGATTTACCCATAACTCGTTACTCAGCTAATTCAGGACATGCTTTTAACAACTTAAATAGTGTCGCGTATTGAAACAAGTGATCGGCTAACAAGATAATAAAAGGATATGTTGCAATAACTGACATATAATGGTTGATATATCACAAAATTCCTGTTTTTGTTATATATCTCACTATCATAAAATTGGAAACAATTAATAAGAAATATAGTTTTGTTTTTATTTCTATTGTTAGTAGAGGCAGAATATTAGTACAGCGTTGCTTAAGGAATAATCAAAGCTTCGGCAGAACTAATACAGGCAGCTTATGTCTCGAAGAAAGAAATTATCTTAAATTATTCAAAAATGAAATTAGTACTACTTCTTTTTATTCCATTCATTGGTTTCTCACAAATTAAACTTCAAAAAATAAGTTTGTTTGACAGCCATGTTCAAATGCAGATTCCTGCAAAACTTTCCGCGGTTACAAACGATATATGGGTTCTGAAATATCATGATAAACCAAAACCTATGCTTGCCCTTTCTGATGAAAATGGGGAAGTAAATCTTATTGGTGATTCCACAAACCAGCGTGCATCAGAAAGTCAACTGGCATCTTTCAAGGATTATGAATTAGCAAGTACCAAAAAAAGTAGGTCTGACGCACAGATTTTAGATCAGGGAATAAAAAGTATCAACAATAAAAATGTAGCATTTATCAAGTTTATTACACAAGCCTCTGACCAGAAAATTTTCAACTACTATTTCTTCACTATTTACAAAGGGAAAATATTATTTTTTACATTTAATTGTATTGAAAAATTGCAAAAAGACTGGGAACCTATTGCTGATAATATTATAAATTCTTTACAGATTTTAAATTAATTCATTTACAATCAAAATCAAATACGAGTGCCATTCACGACATCCCAAACCACCCGCCTCCAGCATCAATTAGAAGGTTTAATTGATTGGCTTAATGAATTAAGCGACACCCGTTTAAAACAGGAAATAACCCCCGGCAAATGGACCATCTGGCAAAATGCCGCCCATCTCATCTCTTATCAAAATGTCTTTCTTTCAAGAATGAAAAAACTATTGGCTGAAGACAACCCAACCTTCGACAGGTTTGTCCCCGACTTCGACCCCCAGTTCTTAGAATATCAACAACTTGATAAACAAACATTAATACAAAAAGGCACAGAAATACGAACCCAAATAAACACCCTTCTCTTTTCCCTCAACGAAACCCAACTCCACAGAACCGCCCAACACCCCCTCTACGGCAACAACACCCTCCTCAACTGGACAGAATTCTTCCTCCTCCACGAAGCCCATCATCTCTTCACTATCTTCAAACTCAAACAAACCCCTCAATAAAACATCCATCAAAATCTCTATTCCATAGCAATGCCCACCAGGTTCCCACTCAATGCCCACTCAATGTCCACTCAACCCCACCTGTAAATAATAAGCATTTCAAATAAAAACTGTTAAATAGCTTCTTTCCACTTACTAAACCATCCCCCACCCACCCACTATCCTTACCTTAGCACTATGATAAACCGCAGGCGATGGCTAATTCTTTTTACTCTTTACCTGTTACTTTTTACTTCCCCAGCCTTTTCCCAACCCAAATATGAGTTCCGTGCAGCCTGGATAGCCACCGTTGCCAACATGGATTGGCCAAGCACTAAAGGCCTGCCATCAGATGCACAAAAAGCCGAATTCACTAACATACTTGACGCCCTCCAGCGCGACGGTATGAATGCAGTAATAGTTCAAATACGCCCCAGTGCCGATGCCTTTTACGATTCCAAATATGAACCTTGGAGCGAGTATCTAACCGGTAAGCAAGGCGTTCCCCCTAACGCATACTATGACCCCCTTCAGTTCATGATTGAAGAGACACACAAGCGAGGCATGGAGTTTCACGCCTGGATAAACCCTTACCGAGCTGTTTTTCACCTGCACAGTTCTTCTGTCGCTGCTAACCATGTTACCAAAATACATCCAGACTGGTTCATTACTTATGGCGACACAAAATATTTCAATCCTGGCCTGCCTGAGGTGATGCTTTACCTTGAAGGCATTGTCCGCGACATCCTGACCCATTATGACATTGACGGCCTGCACATGGACGATTACTTTTACCCCTATAAAATTGCAGGAAAAGAGTTTACAGACAACAGCACTTATCTTAAGTATGGCAACGGCTTAAGCAAGGACGATTGGCGCCGCAGCAACTGTGACAGTATCATAAAGTACATTCACGAGATAATTGTTGCAGCCAAACCGATGGTAAAGTTCGGCATTAGCCCCTTTGGTGTGTGGAGAAACAAAAAGGAAGATGCTAACGGAAGCAACACCACTGCGGGCACTAATGATTATGACGGTTTATATGCTAATGTTTTGCTCTGGCTCAGAGAAGGATGGATCGATTACGTTGCTCCGCAGCTTTATTGGGAAATAGGCAACAGCAAATGCGACTATGAAACTCTTGTGCAATGGTGGGGCGACCACAGTTACGGCAAACATGTTTACATAGGCCATGGGCTATATAAGGTTTTTGATCCTGAGTATAAAAACACCTGGTCTAATATACCTGATGAATTGCCTAACCAGATATCCATTCTCCGTGGGAACCCCAACATCCAAGGCAGCGTCTTTTTTAGCTCGGGGGACCTGCTGAGAAACCCCAACGGCTGGCAGGACAGCCTGCAAAATAATTATTACAAGGAACCAGCCCTCTACCCCCCTATGCCCTGGATAGACAGCGTTGCGCCACAGGCCCCTGACATCCTAAAAATAAAAACGGAGAAGAGTGACGGCGCCGCGAGCCTAAAAATAGAAGGTAAAGAGCATAATGACAACGAGACCGAAACAATAAAAAACTATGTAGTTTACTTTACAAACAACCTTGCCACACTGGGCACTGTGCCGAAGCTCATTGTTCCTGCGGATAAAAGCAGACGGTTCGCCCTGAACCTCACCGATGCACAAATTCCTGCGGCGTGGGAGCATTGTTATATTGCCATTACCTGTGTTGACAGAGAAAACAATGAGAGCCGACCCAGCAATGTGGTGCAGTTGCGCTTTAAAGACGACAGGTGGGAGGAAGAAAGAAGATAATATAGCAGCGATCTGAGTAGGGGTAGGGCTGCCAATATAATGGATTTAGTATGGCTTTGCCATGCCTTAAACAGGGCTTTGGCAGGGATGTGGCATGAAGCTACATCAGTATAAGTTCAGTATAAGTACAGTATAAGTTCAGTATAAGTACGGTATAAGGGGGTGATATTTTGGTATTTTGAATGAAAAAAGGATAAAAATTACGAGTTCTATATTGTCAGATGCCTGGTTCCTGGCCGCCGTTTGAGGTTTCAATTTGAAACGTTAAAGCTTTATATTCCTCATATTGTTCCTATTAATGCATTGGAAAGGCGGTAATGCAGCCAAATAGGGAGCTGCGATGTCCTTATAGTACGCAGGCTAAGCTAAGAGAGATCGGGAGAAATGCCGGTAAGGGCGGATCTGTGCAGGGTTCAATATCATTCAGAAGGGACTATGGAATGAAGACCCTGCTTCGATCAAGGGCGAAAAACTTTTATATATTTGGAGTTATGGGCAAGCATAGTTGGAACCCTACAAACATTTAAAATTAGAAAAATGAAAAATATATTCAAGAAAAACGGAGCTGCATTCTTTTTATTGATCAGCCTGATCTTGCTTAACTGCAACTGTATGAACATGGGCAAAGGTGAATTTCCTGAACAAATGGTTAGAGATTATTATGCGGCATATGAGAAAAAAGACTGGAGCATAATGGAGCCTATTCTTGCTAAGGAATTTACTTTTACAAGCCCGGCCGGCGATGATCGTATTAGTTTAGCACTATATAAGGAAAGGTGCTGGCCGAATGCCTATAAAACCAAAAAGTTTGACCTGGAAAAGATCATTGTTGATGGAGATGTGGCGTATGCAACTTACAATGGCTGGACGACGGACGGCAAATTGTTCAGGAACACTGAGCTTTTTAAATTTAAAGACGGGAAAATAATCTCGAATGAATGTTTCTTTGGGACGGGTGTAAGTTTCCCTAATAATGCTAATGCGGGAAAATAAGACAAATCTCTTTACTCTTCGCCTTGGCAATATAACGAACCAACGCAGGGTCTCATGCTATACACGGGCTATGCAATGAAGGCCCTGCGCTGACCAAAGACCTTGTTGCGACTAAAGAAAGACGCTTTCGGAGAAAAAGGTAACTTAATGGCATATTGGAGATATGCTTTTATCTTTACTTCGAGGTGCGCTGTGCTAACACCTCGAAGAACCGGTTGTTAGTGTTTTATGAGGGAGTTGTTGTTTGATGAACAAATATAATTTTGTTCGTAGGGGTTGGGATTCTCGCAGACGGCGCTGAAAACGGTGAATTTCGGTGGGTGTGACACCCACCGATAGAGAAAATGAAGACCTTGTTGGGATTAAAGATATTTAAACAGAGATATGAAAAAAGTACTACTGATATGTTGTTTTTGTTATTTGCTTTGCCTTAATTCTTCAGGGCAAAGGGTAACATATAAAGATTTAGTCGGCACAGCTTGGTTTACCGAAGATACTTCTGCTTCACAGGCAATGACTTTTAGATTTATGGATAGTACACATCTTTTGCTGTCTTCATCTATTCCAAAAATTAATATGACTGAAGAAAGTATCTTTAGCTATTTATTAGACACTTCTTCTGACCCAACGCTGTTACATTTTGAAGGTGTAAGTAAAGAAAACATAAGAATTAATAGTTATCTTTTTATTAAGATCGAAAATAACAGTACGTTGAAATTACAAGGCGATTGGAATGGTAGTAAACCAACAAAGTGGGATGATAAGGAAACAGATAAAAACACTTTAGTTACGACAAGAGTTAAATAATGTACGCCAATATCCAATCTCCTGTTTTTTGACAAAATAACTATAGCGCTATAGCATTTTCTTTATTTCATCAACCAGTTCGCCTTTGGTTATGGGGACGCCCATGATTTTGTGGTAGCCTTTGGCATCTACCAAATAGATGTCGCGGATGATCTTTATGAGTTGCCCGTTGTTTATTTCGGGGATGAGTACCTTTTCAAAGTTCTTTAATATGTCCCCGAGGTTTTTGGGGAAGGGGCGTACATAACGCAGGTGGGCATGGCTGACCGCATGCCCTGCATTCTGCAGTTCTTTTACTGCGCTTTTTATGGCGCCGTAGGTGCTGCCCCAGCCGAGGACAAGCAGCTTTCCTTTTTCGGGGCCGCTGTCGAGTTTCTGTTCGGGGATATATTCTGCGATCTTATCCACCTTCTCCTGCCTTATTTTTACCATTAACTGGTGGTTGTCAGCTTCGTAACTGATGTTGCCCGTGATGTTTTCTTTTTCGAGGCCACCGATGCGATGTTCCAAAGCAGGAGTGCCAGGCACTACCCATGGACGTGCTAATTTTATATCACGCAAATAAGGTTGAAACTGGTGTTCACTTTCTCCTAAATCAGTTTTGAACTTCACTTCGATCTTTGGCAGGCCATCCGATTGCGGAAACTTCCATGGTTCGGCGCCGTTTGCTATATATCCATCACTTAAAAATATAACAGGCGTCATGTGCTGAACGGAAATGCGCACCGCTTCGTAAACGGCATCGAAGCAATCGCTGGGCGTGGAGGCGCTAATAACGGGCATGGGGCATTCGCCGTTCCTGCCGTAATATGCCTGCAAGAGGTCGCTCTGTTCGGTCTTTGTTGGCAAGCCTGTGGAGGGGCCACCGCGCTGTACATTGACAATGATGAGGGGTATTTCCAACATGACGGCAAGCCCCATGGCCTCAGCTTTGAGTGCCATGCCGGGGCCGGAAGTGGTGGTTACGGCAAGGCTGCCGCCATAGGCTGCACCTATGGCTGAAGTGATGGCTGCGATCTCATCTTCGGCCTGGAACGTGCGCACACCAAAGTTTTTGTATTTACTGAGTTCGTGCAGAATATCTGAAGCCGGCGTAATGGGATAACTGCCGAGAAACAATGGCAGGCCGCTTTTTTGAGAGGCGGCGATGAGGCCATAGCTTAAAGCCTGGTTGCCCATGATGCTGCGGTAAAGGCCAGAGGGGAGTTTCGCTTTTTCAACACGATATCTTGAGGTGAAGGTTTCTGTAGTGTCGCCGTAGTTATACCCTGCCTGCAATACTTTGATATTGCTTTGGAGAATGGTTTCTTTTTTACCGAACTTCTCTTTGAGGAAGTTGATGGTGTTGTCGAGGCTGCGGTTGTACATCCAGTAAAGGAAGCCGAGCACAAACATGTTCTTGGCGCGGTCTTTTTCTTTCATGCCCAGATCAGTAAACTCTTTGAGCGCCTCACGGGTCATTTTGGTAACATCTATTTGTATTACTTCAAAATCATCGAGGCTGCCGTTTTCCAAGGGGTTGATGCCTTCAGGATAATTGGCAAGGCGGAGGTTTTTAGCATCAAACCCTTCTATGTTGGCAATGATCTTTCCGCCGATCTTTATATTCTTTACATTGACTTTAAGCGCCGCGGCATTCATTGCTACGAGTACGTCGCAAATATCACCGGGCGTAAATACCCTGTCGCTGGAAAAGCGCAATTGATAGCCACTTACGCCGGGTACCGTGCCAACTGGGGCGCGTATTTCAGCAGGGAAATCAGGGAAGGTTGCAAGGTCAATGCCAAGCAACGCTGTATTGTTCATAAACTGTGAGCCTGTCAATTGCATTCCGTCGCCGCTGTCGCCGGCAAACTTGATAACGACATCCTGTAAGAGAATTTCTTTTGAGTTCATATGGAGTTCTGTATATTTTTCAAAAAAGTTTGTAAAGTTAAAGAAGTAAAAAATAAGCACAACATTTTAAACATACAAGTTTGCACTCAATTATCTTTGCGCTCAATTTTAAAAACATGATAAAGTTAATAAGAGCGACACTATTGGGAGCATCAATTGTATTTTCTTTAGCGGCAGTAAGCCTGACCGCTACATCCTGCCACAGTGGTTCTTCCAAAAATGATAAAGATACTATTGCGATCAAGATAGATACAGTGCCAAAGATAACGGGCATTGCGCCAATAAAAGAAGACAGCAGCAAGCAGTATATATTCCTGACTTTTGATGACGGCCCGCAGCCTCCGGGAACACGAAATGTATATGACCTGTGTAAGGAGCTTGGCGTGAAAGCGAGTTTTTTTATGGTAAGCGACAATGAGATGGCAAATGTTCGTACAGGAGCAGTTAGTCCCGAACGGGCCGCTCTTGTTGACAATATTCGCAATGCCTACCCCCAATTGTTACTTTGCAACCACAGCACAACACATGCTTTTAACGGTAAGTACTCTTTCTTTTACAACCATCCTGATTCTGCGCTGCAGGATTTTCTGAAAGCGCAAAAGTTTTTAAATGTCCGTTATAAGATCATACGCCTGCCCGGCAACAGTGTTTGGGTAAGGCAAGATGAAATTTCTTCAACCAAACAGTGCCATGCTGTAAGCAAACTGCTGGACAGTTGCGGCTACAACGTAATTGGCTGGGATGTGGAATGGGCTTATAGTTTAGGCAAGGGGCAGCAACATCCTGTTGAAAGCGCTGACAAAATTTTGGCAATGATAGATCACGCTTTGAATAACTATACGCATACCCGTAATAATGTAGTTCTGCTTACACATGACCGCCTTTTTGTGCAGCCTGCAAGCGTGGACAGCCTGCGAAAAGTGATCCTTGCTTTAAAAAATAATCCACATTATGTATTGGAAACCATTGATAAATATCCAAAGCTTAAAACTCAATAATTAACGACCTTTCAAACTATTTTCTTTGTAATTTTATAACTAAAATAAAAAATAGATATGGCACTTTTTAATTCGGGAAATCCAACATTGTCCCAAAAAATATTCGACAGAAGTTTAGAAACAACTGATGACGGTGTGATGACCGTTAGGGGAAGCATTAACAAGTTTGGTTTTTTATTGTTCATGGTTATTGCGGGGGCTATTTATAACTGGCATTTGTTTACTGTGGGCAAAGAGGCATCCATGATGACCTTGTTATGGATAGGGTTAATTGGGGGTTTGATAACAGGGTTGATCGTTTCTTTTAAACCCACGACTGCCCGGTATCTTGCGCCTGCTTATGGCATATTGGAAGGCCTGGCGCTTGGTGGCCTTTCTGCTATTGTGAATGCACAATTCAGCGTAAAATATCCAGGCATAGTAGTGCAGGCAGTAGGTTTAACCTTTGGAGTAGGTGTTGTAATGTTCCTGCTTTATAATTTCCGCATTATCCAGGCGACACAGAAATTCAAGTCAGTTATAGTTTCTGCCATGGCAGGCATTCTCTTGTTTTATGTAGTGTACTGGATACTTAGTTTGTTTGGCGTGAACATGGCGTTTATGAGTTGGAACGACAGTAGTATGTTAGGGATCGGCATCAACCTGTTTATAGCTGCAATTGCAGCTTTAAGCCTGATAATGGACTTTGACAGGATCGAACAGGGGGCAGCAACAGGGGCGCCAAAATATATGGAATGGTATGGTGCGTTTGGTTTGCTGGTAACAATGGTTTGGCTTTATATCCAGATCCTGAAACTACTTAGCCGCTTTGCAAGCAGGCGATAATTTATTTGTTCATACTAATAAAAGCCGGAATAGAAGTTCCGGCTTTTTTAATTGATCAAACTATATACATGAAAAATTCTGTCTGTATAAAAATTAAAACCAGTGATGCAGCAATAAAAGACCTGCTGGTTGCAAAGCTTGCTGAGATGGGCTTTGATGGTTTTGAAGAAGAAAAAGATCGTCTTGTTGCTTATTGTAATGAAGATGATCTTGATGAAAGCATCCTGCTAGAACTGACCGCAGAACTGCATCTTTCTTACACTAAGGAAATAATAACGGGACAAAACTGGAACGCATTATGGGAAGCCAACTTTGAACCTGTAGTGGTTGATGATTTTGTTGCCGTAAGAGCAGATTTTCACGAGCCCATACAGAATGTGCAGCACGAAATAATCATTACTCCGAAAATGAGTTTTGGAACGGGGCATCATGCAACAACTTTTATGATGATGCAGCAAATGCGCCAGCTTGATCTCATTGATAAAACTGTTTTAGATCTTGGTACAGGCACCGGAATACTTGCTATTCTTGCTGAAAAATGTGGTGCAAGCGGTGTGACTGCTATTGATAATGATGAATGGAGCATCGCCAATGCAGAGGAAAATATTGAGAGGAACAATTGTAATAAAATAAAACTTGTTCAAGGGGATGAAGTGCCGGCACAGGAGCAGTTTGCCATTATACTTGCCAATATCAATAAGCATATTATTGTTGCAAACCTTTCACAATTGGCTTCTGCTTTAGCGGCTAATGGTTACCTGCTTTTAAGCGGGTTGCTGGAAGAAGACGAAAAAGATATTTTGCTGCAAACGGATCTATTGAAACTTCAGCATGTTCATACTACTGAAAGGAGCGGATGGATAAATATTTTATTAAAAACTTAAATTTATTTTAAGCATAATATTATCCACTATTTATTAACCAAAAGATTACATTTGTAATCCTGATGAATGAATTAGTATTAATAATACTGGCATATTTAATTGGTTCAATACCCACAGCTGTTTGGATAAGCAATCATTTTTTTGACATAGACATACGCGATTACGGCAGCGGCAACTCAGGCGCTACCAACACTTTCAGGGTTTTGGGCAACAAATGGGGCTGCATCGTTATGGCCGTTGACGTGTTGAAAGGAGTAACTGCCACTTCCCTTTATCTTCTTCTTCCTTTTTATGCTGCGAGAGTGAACGATTGGGATCGCACTAATTTAATGATCGGCCTTGGACTTGCTGCAGTGATCGGTCATATTTTCCCGATCTGGGCAAAGTTTAAAGGCGGAAAAGGGGTTGCTACCTTGTTTGGGATGATACTTGCCATACAGCCGATCGTTGCCGCTTGTTGTATAGGTGTTTTTTTACTGGTTTTATATTTGACCAGATTTGTTTCCCTGAGCTCAATTTTGTCTGGGGTAGCCTTTGCAATATTTATCCTTTATATTTTTGATGACCATGTATACTTGTACCGTGCATTTTCTATTTCGGTGGCGTTGCTTATATTACTTACACATCAAAAAAACATCAACCGCCTCATTAAGGGGACGGAAAGTAAAGTGCCTATTTTAAAGTATAGGGACCGTAGAAGAAGAAGAAGGGAACGGTGATATAAATTGAGTGTTGCTTTTCGCGATCGATCTGGTTTCTGTGTTTTCTAAAACCTATACTGTGAAGTTAGCCCACTATGGCAGATCATAAATCTGTTTCAATTCTGCACAAATTCTTTCAATTGATCTTTCAAGGGGGGTATAGGCAAAAGAAGGCAAAGCTTTTAATAGTTTGGAGTTGTCAAAGTTTACTTTGGCAAGAGCAGTTTTGGAAGTTTCTTTTGTGACAAACGGGGTTTTGCCACTGAACGATGCTTTAATGGCCTCAAGACGCCAAACAATCGCGGCAAAAAGCGGTGTAACTTTTTTTCCCGGGGCTTTTTTGCCAAAGGATCTCGCAATCATATCAAATAAAGCTTTATAGGAAATATTCTCTGCGCTGATAATGAAACGCTGGGCAGTAATGTCGCTTTGCATAAGCAATATCATTGCTTTCACGGCGTCCTCCACATCTACAAAACCGCTTACGCTATCGGAGTACCATGGAAATTCATTGTACACACTCTTAAAAATGCCGGAGGAGCCTTTGCTCCAATCGCCTGCGCCTAAAATGATCACAGGGTTTACAATCACTGCATGCAAGCCTTCGCCAATGCCCCGCCACACCTCCATTTCAGCGAGATACTTGCTTTTGCCGTATTCGCTATTGCTTGTTTCTTCACTCCATGTCATGGTTTCGTTGATGGCTTCGGTTTCCCTTATCCTTCCCAAAGCGGATACCGAGCTGACGAATAATAATTTTTGAACGCCAGCATTGATGCATGCGTTGACCACGTTTGCAGTGCCCTCTACATTTACCTGGAAAAGTTCTCTTCTTTGTTTAGGGTCAAATGAAACCATCCCCGCGCAATGGTATACCTGCTGCACATCACGGCAGGCATCTTCCAAGTCAATAACATCGAGGATGTCAGCCTGTACCCAATTCACCTTTTCAGCGCCTGCAAAAGAAGGTATAGTATTGCGATACAATGCCCGCAGACGGAGGTTTTGGCTCAGCAATGCTTTTATCAGATGAGAACCGAGTAAGCCTGTGCCGCCTGTAACTAAGATCATTGAAGATGAATGATGTTGGTTAATAATTATAAAACCCTTTGCCGGCCTTTCTTCCAAGCGCCCCTTCCTTTACTTTATGTTCTTGTAAGGACAATGGTTTGAGGCGTTCAGGTTTGCCTAAAGCCTCCCACACTATATTGCTTACAGAAAAATTTATATCCATCCCTATCAGGTCCATCAGCCTGAATGGCCCCATTTTAAAGCCTGTCGCTTCCATAATAGCATCAACTGTTTCTATTGTTGCAAGGCCATCTTCAATCAATTTCATTGCTTCTAAATAATAAAGCCGTGCCACACGGTTTACAATAAAGCCCGGAGCGTCTTTGCATAGTACAGGCGTTTTGCCAAATGCAGTTGCAAGCTGAAATACCTGCTGCACAGTAGTTTCACTTGTTTGCTCCGTTTGTATAATTTCAACTAATTTCATCAATGGTGCAGGGTTAAAGAAATGCATTCCAATGACATTTGCCGGATATTTTGTTTCACCTGCAATAGCACCAACAGCAATAGAGGAAGTGTTCGTAGCAAAAATGGTTATTTCATTGTTGATCGTTGCCAGCTTATTAAACAATTCAACCTTGGCCTCTTTGTTTTCAATAATAGCTTCAATGATCATGTCGGCAATACAATTCTCTGCCTGACCAGTAAAAGAAATTCTTTGAAATATAGAGGCTTTATCGGCGGCACTTATTTTTTCTTTGTCAACCAGATGTTGCAATCCTTTGCTGATGGTGGCCTTACTTTTTTCAAGCATAAGCTCATTCACATCAAATTGTATAACTGCAAAGCCTGCCTGCGCAGCAACCTGCGCAATTCCGCTGCCCATAGTTCCAGCCCCGCAAACACAAACTGTTTTTATTTTCTTAAAAGGGATCAATTTCATACTACTGAATGAACGCAAGATAATCAGATGTGCTTTGTTTTTTATATCCGGTTTAATTTGACCGCACAATTGTACTTTTACAGTATGGAGCAATTGGATTTATTTGCTTTGCAGAAAGAAAAAAAGCCTGTTGAAATAAGACAGGAAAATATACCTGTAAAAAAAGCAGCGCCCGAAAAAAAGAAGAAGGAACCAAAGGTTCTCCAAAAGCGTGGCCGCAAATCCTATAAAGAAATTAATGCAGGTGTTGATTTAATTGAGGTGCCTGAAGATGAAGTTCTATTTCAAAAGCAATATTATTCCATCAGCACTGTAGCGAAATGGTTTAATGTAAATGCTTCACTGATTCGTTTGTGGGAGAATGAATTTGACATTTTAAAACCAAAGAAGAACCGAAAAGGTGACAGGCTTTTTCGCCCGGAAGATGTAAAAAATATACAGCTCATCTATCATCTTTTGCGCCAACGCCAGTTCTCCATGGAAGGAGCAAAAAAATATCTTTCAGGCAATAAAAAGGATATTGAAGTAAATCAACAATTGACAGATTCTTTAACTAAACTAAAATCATTTTTATTAGAATTAAAAACTAATCTTGGCGAATGAAAAAATTATTCTTTGCAATTGCAATTTGCATCATTACTGTTTCTTGTTCTACAGGCAAGTCATCCGTTCAGCATATCCGTGCTTATGAAATTGTGCCTGATACCAAGGCAAAAGTTTTGAAAGGCTTGTTGAATAGAAGCATTATAGAAAACGAAAAGTCCTTCAAATGGTTCCAGGAAAATTATGACCTGGGAACGGCTGATGCCGCTGCAGTTGCTGCTTTTCAGAAGAATCGCGACAGCTTTCAAATGGTTATTTTCTTCGGTACTTGGTGTGATGATTCTCAAAATCTGGTGCCTCAATTTTACAGGCTGGTTGATAAAAGCGGTTATCCAGATCAAAATATAACGCTCATTGGCGTTGATAGAACAAAGCAAACATTAGATAACCTCAATAAAGCTTTTCACATTACCAGGGTACCTACATTTATCGTAATGAAAGATGGAAAAGAAGTAGGGCGTGTGGTTGAATATGGAGAAAGCGGCATTATGGATAAAGAATTAGGAAAGATAGTTGCAGGCTTATGATTGCTTCTGTGTAACAACCACATCCGAACTGGCTGCTGCAAAATCAATATTGTTTTTGTTGAACAGGGAAATGATCTGCAGGTTTATTTCCTGCCGCAATTCGAAGAATTGAGAAAGCGTTTGCTGTATAGTTGCAAAATATTCGATGCTTACGATATGGGCGTTTTTCCCCGTATCACTCAAAAAAACAGTGAAACTTTCTACTGGATCTTTTTGAAGGATATTTTTTACCTCATCAATTGTTTTTTGCAAAATGTCGGTTGCCACCCAAAGAGCCACCTCTAAGCTTAATACAGCACGGCGTTGAGTACGCATGGAAACATTATCAATAATATTGTCTACCATTTGCTTGTTAGGAACTGTAATAAATGTCTTTTGATCCGTTCGGATACGTGTGCTCCTTAATCCTATTTTTTCAATAGCACCGGTGAAGTCAAGCACTTTAACCGTATCTCCAACAGAAAAAGGCTTATCTGTAAAAATGATAAAAGACGCTATCAGGTTTTCGAGGCTCTCCCGTGTAGCAAGCGCAATAGCTGCACCAACAAGGCTCAAGCCTGTAAATAAATTGCCGATCCGGTAATGGAAAGAAAAATGCAACACAAGCAATCCCCCAATAAGGATCAGTATTACCCGAAAAAAATCATTAAAGAAAACGAGAAACTGCCTGCCTGATTGAGCATCCGTTTTATCATCCAGAAACAGGGAAATGTATTTTGTGATGCGGATGCAAAGCCGGATAAAGGTAATGATCAGAAGGGCACTCGCTACTGAATCCACACAATCGTGAAAGTTTATTTTGTGAAATACTGTAAATTCAAGTGCCTGTGGGTACTGAAGTTTATCAAAAGCGAGAATAACCACAAGGGCTATTAAAAATATCTCCAGCGGCTTAGCTACAAGGTCTAAAAAAGATTGTTTATGAAACTTTTCACCTGCCTTAAGTATGGTGAATAAAAGCCCTGCCACATATTTTGAGATAAGTTTTTTCAGCAGCAGAACAAATAAAATAATGAGCAGAACCGTAAGCCAGGCACCAACTGTGTTATTGAAAAACTCCTTATGTAGAAGCTCCTGCATGTTTATTGGTTAAAAGAATAAATAAAAATGCCTTCTTTGGTGAGCACAAATAGTTCATTTGTGCGCCATTGCGTTTTTATGGCATCGCCCAAAGATATATCCGGAAACGCTTTCGTACAGTTCCAGGAATTGGTCTGGGCATAATAGAAATTTGTAGAGTCCCTCCCCGATAAAAAGTTATCCGAAACCTGCACATCCTTCCAGTCAGTAAATGCTATATTTTTTTTGAAAGTGCCGTAATAATCAAAAATTTTCCATCCGAACTTTGCATCGTATAAAAAAAGCTGGCTATTATTATCAATGATCTTTGAAGGTGAAAAAGTATCAGAAAATAAAAGACGGAAGTCCGGCGACTGTAACAAAACATTCCCATTATAATCCAGCTTCTTTATCATTGCGTCAAGCTCGTCATAAAGCCATATATTACCATCATAGCTTTGTGCCACAGCCCGAACCTGTAAAATGCCTGACTGCCTTAGATCAACAACGGTAATAACATTCAGGTTCCTGTCCAGTATCAGCACAGTAGCAAAGTCCTTATAATAAACAAGTATCTTTAGAGGATTGGTTACATCAATAGAAAAGATTTTGCCATATTGTTTAACATCGTTAAATACGCCAAGCGAATCTCCGTTTGCATTTATTTTTTTTATTTGATTTGTTGGGGTAATGCAATAGATATTTCCAAGATTATCTGCATAGAAATCAACAAAGTGGGCAGCTATAGATCTGGTTTGTTTCAAATGCAACAGTGTGTCCCCACTGGCGAAACATGACAGGCAACAAAAAAGAAAGAGCGTGAACAATATGTATTTCATTCTTCCCATTTTTTCAGTTCTACATCTGTTCCATCAAACGTTGCATAAGTAAAATTGCGTATCCAGTCTCCAAGGTTTATATATCGGCTTTTTTCATTCAGCCTATGGTCAAGAGGGTAGTGCCTGTGCCCAAAAATAAAGTGATCATAATGTTCTTTTGCAAGTAACTGCCTGGCATAAATGATAAGCCATTCCTTGTCTTCACCTAAGAAAATAACATCGCTCATCCCTGTTTTAATTCTGCTTTTGCGGCTGAAATAATTTGCGATGCCAATGCCGATTGTCGGATGAAGTTGTCCGAAAAACCACTGGCATAATTTATTTCTAAAGATTTTTTTCATAAATTTATAACCGTGGTCATTTGGGCCAAGTCCGTCACCATGGGCAATATAAAACTTTTTATTGTTCCATTCAAACACTTTTGGTTCAAAATAAACAGTAATATTCAATTCCTTTTCAAAATAGCCGCTCATCCACATATCATGGTTGCCAACAAAAAAATGAACAGGAATACCATTGTCAGTCAATTCTGCCAACTTCCCTAATAATCGGACATAGCCTTTTGGGACCACTTTTTTATACTCATACCAAAAGTCAAAAATATCACCAACAATAAAGATCTGTGCAGCATCTTTGCGAATGTGTTCTAGAAAATTAATTATCTTTTTTTCCCTGGTAACGCTGCTTTTATGATCAGGGGCACCAAGATGAAAATCAGAAAGAAAATAAATTTTTTTATGTTTAAATTCAGTTATAATCATTTACAAAGATGCTATTTAACTCGTTTGAATTTTTAATTTTTTATCCGCTTGTTACTCTTATTTATTTTTTGCTAGGTCAAAAAATTCGCTGGTTATGGTTACTAGCAGCCAGCTGTTATTTTTATATGTTTTTCAAGCCTGTATATATATTAATATTAGCAGGAACTATCGTAATTGATTATTTTGTAGGCATTAACCTAGTAAAACTTGAAGGCAGAAAGCGCAAGCTACTCCTGATTTTGAGCATCATTGCTAATGTAGGTATTCTATGTGTGTTTAAATATTATAATTTTTTTGCCGACAACACAAATTCTGTTTTAGAAGTAGCAGGATATAGTTTAAGACTCCATTATTTAGATATCTTACTGCCAATAGGCTTATCATTTCACACCTTCCAGGCAATGAGCTATACTATTGAAGTATATCGTAGAACACAAGAACCTGAACGGCACTTTGGTATTTATGCTTTATATGTTATGTTTTATCCGCAATTAGTGGCCGGGCCCATAGAAAGGCCACAACATATGCTACATCAATTTCATGAAAGGAAAGTTTTCAACGAAGTGAATTTAAGCAATGGGCTTAAACTGATGCTTTGGGGGCTTTTCAAAAAAATAGTTATTGCGGACAGGTTGGCTATGTACGTAAGTTCAACCTATAGTAATTATATTAACCAAACAGGAAGTACTTTACTAGTTGCTACATTTTTTTTTTCAATACAGATATACTGTGATTTTTCCGGCTATACTGATATAGCAAGAGGCGCTGCTAAAACAATGGGTTATGACTTAATGATCAATTTTAAAAGGCCTTATTTTGCAACTAACATAGCAGATTTTTGGCGTAGATGGCACATCTCTCTGTCAAGTTGGTTCAGGGATTATGTTTATTTTCCATTAGGCGGCAATAAAACTCCTTTGAGCAAATGGATTCGAAATATAATGATTGTTTTTTTGCTTAGCGGATTTTGGCACGGGGCTAACTGGACTTTTATAATATGGGGATTTTTGCACGGATTTTTTACTATTCTTCATAAATTATTTATTTCATGGAAAGCGAAAGTTAGCTTTTACAAAACAAAGAATTTGTTTTTTCAATGGAACCCCTTCTCAATTTTCATCAATTTTTTAGTTGTTAGTTTTTGTTGGATATTTTTTAGAGCGGGATCCGTCAATGAAGCTTTTGGAATTATTAAAAAAATTTTTACCAATATAAACCATCCTGTTTTTATTAAAACAGGTATCTGGATGTTTCTTGCCTTAGCAGGTGTTGTTATTATATTTGTTACAGATGCTGTTGAGGAATATAATTTGAATATCCAATTATTGCATCACAAAAATTTTGTAGTAAGAATATCAACAATAACAACGATGGTTTTGGGGATATTGCTATTCGGCATTTTGCGCAATACGTCATTTATTTATTTTCAATTTTAAGATGAAAAATATTAAAGGAAAAATATTTATTAAAATAATACTATCCATTCTATTGATTATCTCTCTTGATAAACTCATTGGTATCGGCATGAACTATACTGTTAGCCATGCTAGAAATGGTAATATATATGAGCTAAATTATAAATTGTTCATGGCAAAACCAGGAATTGTAATTTTAGGTTCATCAAGAGCAAACCATCATTATAATACTACTCTTATTCAAGAAAAACTCAAAGTAAAAACAATAAATTATGGCCAGGACGGAAGCGATGTGGTCCTTTGGTATACGTTTTTAAAAATAATTCTTGCCCACACAAAACCATCTCTTGTTATCCTTGATATAAAACCCAACGAATTTAATGAGTTTAATAATTTAAACGAAATGTCGCAATTATATCCTTTAGCTAATAAAGTAAGGATTAATGATGAAGAGCTAAACATTATTTCACCTTTTGAAAAATGGAAGCTAATGTCCAATTGCTACCGTTTTAATGGGATTGCTATTGAACAAATAGTCGGCATGTTTGGAAAAAAAACAGATACGGCAGCCATTTCAGGATATTCACCGCTTCCTGTAAAAAAGGTCTTTATGCAAAAAAAAGAGCGTAATGAAATAGCATTTCAAAAAAGATTGTATAATTATTTTTTGAAAATAATCGATTTATGCAAAAAAAATGACATTAAGCTGATTGTCTGTATTTCCCCATTTGATGATCATGTTATTTATGAAAGATCGGTTGAGGAAACACGACAAGCTTGCAATCAGACCAATACTCCATTCGTCAATTATCTTAATAACGAACTTGTTTATTTTCCAGACTCATTATTTGCCGATGTTAGCCATTTAAATAGCGCGGGAGCTGATATTTTTACAAAAGATTTTCTTACAAGACTAAAGTAATACATCTTCCACTAAAAAACAAAACACTTCTTTTGGCCCATGAACACCAACAACCAATGTCTTTTCTATATCTGCGGTCCTGCTTGGGCCAGTGGCTAACGTTACAAGCGAAGGGAATTGCGCATATTTTTTTTGCACCTGTTGCAACGCTTCTTTTATATCATAAGTTAATTGATGTGCATAAGCAATACAAATATGCACAGGAGCATAAACGCTCACTGTTCTGCCACTTTGTTCCGCGCTGCTTAGCACAATTGTTCCTGTACGTGTGATCAGTTGCTCACAGGTCGTGATACATGCATCACAAGTTGCTAGATCGTCAGTATATTTCTGTATAAAATTATTGATGAACAACCTCTTTTTTAAAGCGCTTTCATTGCAGACGATCTTAGTCCAATTCCTCTTTTTAATTAACCCCCTAAGCTGCTGCACAAGTTCTTTTTCGTTCAAACAAAAGGCAAAACGTCCCTGCAATTTTGAAAAGTTCTCAGCAAACTCAATTTCCATTTCCTCCTGCTGTGGCTGAAAAACATTGTCGGCCCCTTCACTTTGTGGAAAAGGAACAGGCACTGGGTTGGTCAGTGCCTGCCTTACTTTTTTTAATATATTTTCTTTAGCCTGGGATACTTTCATCTTTCATCCATATTTTACAGTGGCACAGGAATACTACTGTCATAAGGCGGCACCCCCTCGCTTATTTCGCCGGTTTGTGGCACATGGTTGTCTTCCACAACAACATCCAGCAATTTCTTTTCTTCATAAGGGCGTTTGCCTATTAGTACTTCTACATCACTTTTAAACAACACTTCTTTATGTAGCAGCTCTTTTGCAAGTATTTCCACCTGTTGCCTTTTTTCAACCAGCAATGCTTTAGTTCTAACATAGGCGATCTCAATCAGCTTACGCGCCTCCTCATCGATCAGTTTCCCTGTTTCTTCGCTAAAAGGCTTCGTAAAAGTATTTTCCTGCGTAGGGTCATAGTAACTGATATTGCCGATCTTATCATTCATGCCATACACAGTGATCATCGAATAGGCGATTTTAGTTATTTGTTGCAGGTCGTTCGATGCGCCTGTAGAGATCTTACCAAAGAATATCTCTTCAGCAGCCCTACCGCCAAGTGTCATGCAGATCTGGTCAGATAACTGGTCAATATTATATAAATATTGTTCTTTAGGAGTATATTGTGCGTAGCCCAACGCTGCTGTTCCGCGCGGAACAATGGTCACTTTCAACAACGGATATGCATGTTCCAGGAACCAGCCACAGATAGCATGGCCTGCTTCATGATAAGCAATAATTTCTTTTTCTTCGGGAGAAATGATCTTATTCTTTTTTTCCAGGCCACCGATTACCCTGTCAATAGCATCCTGGAAATCGCTCATATCCACTGCTTCTTTTCCATTTCGGGCAGCAATTAAAGCAGCTTCATTACAAACATTGGCAATATCAGCCCCCGCAAAACCGGGTGTTTGTTCTGCCAGCCTGTAAATGTCAAGCGTTTGGGATATTTTTATTGGCTTTAAATGTACTTTAAAAATATCTTCTCTCCCTTTAACATCAGGCCTGTCAATACTTATCTGCCTGTCAAAACGGCCGGGACGTAACAATGCAGAATCAAGTACATCTGGGCGGTTCGTCGCAGCAAGAATAATGATCCCGCTGTCTCCCCCAAACCCATCCATTTCAACCAATAACTGGTTTAGCGTGTTTTCTCTTTCGTCGTTGCTCATGATCGCATTCCTGCCTCTTGCCCTTCCTATTGCATCAATTTCATCAATAAAAATAATACATGGCGATTTTTCACGTGCCTGTTTAAAAAGATCGCGTACCCGGCTCGCGCCAACCCCAACAAACATCTCAACAAAATCACTTCCGCTCAGGCTGAAAAAGGGTACCTGTGCCTCTCCTGCCATAGCCTTTGCCAACAATGTTTTACCCGTTCCCGGTGGCCCTATAAGTAAAGCTCCTTTAGGAATTTTGCCACCCAACGCTGTATATTTTTTAGGGAACTTTAAAAAATCAACTATTTCCATCACCTCCACTTTGGCTTCATCAAGCCCCGCAACATCTGCAAAAGTGATATTTACCTTAGCGCTTTTATCAAACAACGTAGCTTTTGATTTCCCTATGCTGAAAATGCCTCCTGGGCCGCCACCGGCCGCTCCTCCACCCATCTTTCGGGAAAACAAGAATATCATTCCTACAAAAAGCAAAATAGTAACAAGAATATTTGCCACCGGCCCAAACCATTCACCTTCATCACTGGTATTAACATCCACTTCTTTTAAATTACTGTGAGCTTTATAAAAATCAGTTAGTCTGGTGTTAAAGCTTGACCAGTCAGTAACTTCAAATTCAAATAAAGGCCCGGTCGCGTTTTCGGTTACTTTGGCGCCAACTTTTTGTTGATAATAGGGCTTTCTGAGGCTGTCCTTATAAATGGTCACACGCACCAGCCGTTTGTTCGTTATCTCCTCAAGTGCTTTAACATCTCCCTGTGAGAGCATGTGTACTTTAAAATCCTGCTCGCTGATAGTAGTTATATCTGGGCCGCCCATGCTTTTGTTTACCCATTGGTAACCTATCAATGTAATAGCTATCAATGCATAGATCCAGTATATACTAAACTTGGGGCCTTTCTTAGTAGGCTTACCGTCATCATTGCCTGGATTTAATAAATTGATCTTGTTATTTTTTTTGTCTTCCTGTGCCATACTGCTTTCTTTACTTCACTATTTGTTTAGTATATTTTTTAGTCATTATGTTCTTCCAGTACCGCATCGCTCCACATTTCCTCCAGCTTATAAAACTTCCTTGTTTCAGGTTGCATGATATGTACAACAATGTTAACATAATCTATCAGCACCCATTGCAAAGCCTGGTAACCTTCATGTTTATAAGGCGCTTCCCCGCAATTCTCTCTCACTACAGTTTCTACAGAATCGGCGATTGCCCTTATCTGGATATTGCTTGTAGCTTCACATATCACAAAGAAGTCCGATACGGCCTCCGGAATTTTTCTCATGTCCAGGGACACGATATATTCACCTTTTTTCTCCTTTATACCCTTGATAACGGCCTTAAAAAGTTTTGAATTCTTAGTAAGCTTTCCAACCTTGCTCTTAGGCCTTTCAGCTAATACAGATAGTGGTACCAAAAATGAAGCTGTTTTGTTATTTAATATTTTACCCTGCGGGTGTTTCTGTAATAATTCTTTTTTGCTCGTCCTGAATTGAGAAAATGCAACTGAATTAACTTTGCGAAAATAGTAATTCTTTTGCCTTCCCCATCTTTCTCTACCATAATTGGTGAACCTTTCACAGAAATTGACGCAACAGAAAGCACCAACAACTATGCCATGGCTTTGGCACAGAAGGGGTTAGCAATGCATGGCGCAGCATACTTTGCCCACCTCCAAACAGCAGGAAAAGGCCAGCGCGGCCGCCAATGGCATTCCCACCCAAAGCTCAACATCATTCTTTCTGTTTTGTTGGATATGAAGTGGTTGACCGTTTCCTCCCAGTTCCATTTAAGTATCGCTATTGCATTAGCTGTGCATGATTTCTTCTCCAGGTATGCAGGCGAAAAAACAACCATAAAATGGCCAAACGATATTTATTGGAATGACAGAAAGGCAGCAGGCATTCTGATTGAGAACCGCATACAGGGCGATATCTGGCAGTGGGCCGTCGTAGGCATCGGTATCAACATCAACCAAACAACCTTCGATGAGCGGCTAAAAAACCCCGTATCCCTAAAACAAATTACAGGCAATACTTTTGATCCAATTACCCTATCAAAAGAGCTATGCCTTTGCCTCGAACAAAGGTTTACACAATTAAAAATCAGTGGCGTGAACAACCTCCTTCAAGCCTATAATGCGGTATTATATAAGAAAGACCAACCGGTAACGTTTCAACAAGGCTACGCTCGCTTTTCATGCACTATAAAGGAAGTCAGCCACTACGGGCAACTCATCATCCACGGAGCTTCAAAAGACAGTTTCACTTTTGGTGAAGTAGAATGGCTAATTGAATAAACCGATCTCCTGTTTATTCTCACTGTTTCTCCCACGCCTTTATAATTTCTTCCGCATGTTGGGCTGACCTTGGCTTACGGAATATTTTTCTGATGATACCCTTTTCATCTATCACAAACGTAGTGCGCAATAATCCCATGTATTTATGGGCAAACATTTGCTTTGGCCCCCACACGCCATATTTGTCAATTATCTTATGCTTCGGGTCTGCCAGCAACGTAAAAGGCAGTTCAAACTTGGCTTCAAACTTTTTGTGCTTCTCCTCGTCGTCCGGGCTCACCCCCAATATCTCAAAGCCATGCTGTTTCAGCAACGCATAATTGTCCCGCAGGTTACACGCCTCTATTGTACACGTTGGCGTATCATCCTCCGGGTAAAAATACAGCACCACCTTCTTCCCCTTAAAGTCCCCCAGCGAAACCTTCTTCCCGTTTTGATCATTAGCCGTAAACGCAGGCGCTTTTGTTCCTTCCAGTAAGTTGCTCATCGTTTAATAGTTTTAGTTTAACATAAAGATTGTATCATAAATATTCGCCCTGTCATCATATCCTTCAGGGGCAATAAAATGTGCTAGATCAGGGATAAAATTCTTTGGCAAAGGTTGTTTGCTGGTTTTACTTATCCATTTGTCATGGCTATTTAATTTTGAAACAGTTAGTTCTTGTTTATTTATTTCATAATCATTCTCAATACCACCCTTAGGATATGCATATTCCATATTGACCAATAAATATTTCTGGCGTTCATTGTCAAACTTATAATCAAAAATATAAGCTCCGCCACTAAATCGTTGCATTATCTGAAGGGTATCATGCAATGATCTTATACTTCCGCCTTGCATATATCTGGCTGATGTATCTACTATTTTCAATCTTTCATCTATCTTTTTTAATATAAAGATCTTATAAAGAGACAACCCGTCACTATTTGTATCCACTGCAATTATCACAGCAGTTTTATTGCCTTCTTGCAATTTTTTGCTTATATCAACCACCTTATAATTAATGGTATCTTCTGTAAATTGGGGTCCGATCATTCTATTAATATCCGCCACCATCTTATCATCCTGTGCTAATAACAGTTTGGAAAGAAATAAAAAAGCAAAAAGGAAAGTCAGGCGCATAATATTGCTTTAAATATGACCCCAAAAAGGAAAAACGAAATTAGCAATTGAATTACTAATAATTTTTTGTTTAATGAAATAAAACCAACCAACTCCTAAAACAACCTCAGACCCGCAGCGCAACAACAGCACAGTTAGTTTCTCACCACAACGTAAAACCGCAACCAAAAACCTCCTTTCTTCAAAACCAACTATATCTTTTCTCCAAATTTATCTGGCAAGCCCCCTTTTTACCTCCTCCATTTACAGCACTTATACTGAAGTTATACTGTACTTATACTGATGTTATACTGAACTTATACTGTATCACCTTCATGCCAATTCCATTCCAAAGCCATGTTAAAGCCATGGTAGCCATATCCCAAAGCAATATTTTTGCCGCTACGCATATAATAATAACTTTGTTGGAGATATTTACTATAAGCATCTTCAAAAACTCAACCCCGAACAAAATGAAATATAACCTGCTCCTGATCGCTTCTGTACTGCTCGCAACTTTTTCTCATGCGCAGCAGTTTGATTCTACCCGGCCACAAACGCCGCTTCCTCCGTTCCCATACCATTCTGATAGTGTGGAATATGATAATGCCGATAAATCCATCCATTATGGCGCGACGCTAACGTATCCTAACCAGGGCGGCCCGTTTGTTACCTTGCTCATGATCACTGGTAGTGGTCAGCAGGATAGGGATGAAACGATCTTCCGCCACCATCCCTTTGCCGTGATAGCTGATTACCTGACCCGCCACGGTTATGCTGTGCTTCGCGTGGATGACAGGCAGAAAGGCAAATCAACCGGTGATCTTAAGAATGCAACCAGCGCGGATTTTGCCAATGATGTGCAGAACAGCTTTAATTACCTGCTGACGCGGCCTGAAGCTGATCATAAGAAGATCGGTTTATGCGGTCATAGCGAAGGAGGCCTAATAGAAGTGATAGTTGCTAGCCGGGAGCCGCGCGTTTCTTTCCTGATCTCGATGGCAGGTCCCGGGATCTCTGGAGCGGAGATACTGCTGGCGCAACAAACTGACCCGGTGAAGGGCCTGGTGAGTGATTCCGCGTTCAATGCGTATTATTCCCTAACGAGAAAGACCTTGCAACTGATCCATAATAACCCGCAGCTTTCTGATTCTGCCTTGCAGCAAAAGATAGAGGACTGGTTTGGCGAGTGGAAGGGTCAGTATCCTACCAGTGTTCTACAGCCCCTGCACGCTGATAAGGCGACCCCTAAACAATATGGCCAGCAAATGAAGACGGAGCTCTTGCCCTGGTTTCGTTTCTTTATAACCACGGAACCAACTGATTATTGGGAAAAAGTAAAATGCCCGGTGCTGGCCATTGATGGCGAGAAAGACATACAGGTTAATGCGAACGAGAACATTCCTATCATTGCGCGGGCGCTGCAGCTTAGCGGCGACCAGGATGTAACTACAAAAATATTCCCGGGGCTTAACCACTTGTTCCAACTATGCAGCAAGTGTACCGTTCCGGAGTATAACGAAATAAAGCAAACCATCAGCCCCGACGTTCTGGCTTACATAGGGGACTGGCTGGATAAAAACATTCATAAGACGACTCCTTAAGGAATAGTTCTAGTGATAAAGGAAAAAGTTAAAAGTAAAAAGGAAAAACTTATGATCATACTTTTTTAATTTTTACTTATAACTTTTTACTTTCTGATCGCCTATTTTTACTTTTTACTTATAACTTTTTACTTTCTAACATGAATCTACTCGCACATGCCTATCTCTCGTTTAATGATGATGATATTTTAGTTGGGAATATGATAAGCGACTTTGTAAAGGGCATAAAGCAATATGACTATGATGAGAAGATACAACGGGGTATTAAGCTTCACCGGTTAATTGATCATTTCGCAGATGACCATAATGCGACGCGGGAGGCAGCTAAGCTGTTTCAGCCGGCAGTTGGCAGGTATGCGGGCGCTTTTATTGATGTGGTGTACGACCATTATTTGGCGCTGGATGAAAATGAGCTGAATGAAAAAGAATGGATGCAGTTCACGCTGAATACTTATGATACGCTGGCAAAGTATAATGAGATGCTGCCCAAAAACTTCCAGAGAATGTTGCCTGTTATGCGGCAGTCAAATTGGTTATATCATTACCGCCACCGTTTTGGTGTAAAGCAAACCTTTGCTAACCTGGTGAAGAGAGCAGCTTACCTGGAAACACCCGATGCTGCTAATCTTGCGTTTGATAACCACTACGATCAATTGAAAACTTATTATGAATGGTTCTGGCCGGACTTGAAGCAATTTGTATCAGATCAGAAGTTGACGGATGTTAGTTAACAGTTGACAGATGTTAGTTGACAGTTGACAGATATTAGTTGACAGTTGACAGATGTTAGTTGACAGTTGACAGATGTTAGTTGACAGTTGACAGATGTTAGTTGACAGTTGACAGATGTTAGTTGACAGTTGACAGATGTTAGTTGACAGTTGACAGTTGTTGACTATTAACCCATAGTTTATGATCAGCAGAATTTTGAATCAAATAGAAATTTTATAAAGCATAACAATCATCGCCTGTCATCTAACATCTAACATCTGTCATCTAACTCAACCCCCCACCGTGAAGTTTATCAGCGAACTGAATCCGCCCATTCCGGCGCTGTTTTGCGCGAGAACCTGGACGTTTATGACGGTTCCGGTCGGAATTACACCGCGAATATATTCCACGGTCTTTCCACAAGGGATCACGAGCATTGCAGCCTGCGGAAAGTTAACTACATTGCCGTTCACAGTAGCTGTAACAGCCGCGCCGATGTATATCACCCAAAAATAACTGGCAGCTCCCGGCACTTTCGGTACCTTCAGCATCAGTTTCGCACTATTGCCCGTCACGCTCGGTGCAGCACAGGTGGCGGGAATATCACGTTTGCTTCTAAAATTTTTAGTTGTCTGGTAGCCCGCACTCTCTATAACACTGATCGTACCCCCCGCTTGGGCGTTCACATAATATGCCTGATCGTGCAGTAGCTTATTCAAAATGTCCACTGCATCCTGAAGGTCAGACTCGCCGGAAAGGCTGTTTTTCCGGTTACCGTAAGCATTCTCCACATCAACTGCCGCGCTCGTCAGGTCAGTGAGCGGTACGTCCGGTGTAGGAAAATTTAGGTTATCTGTCATATTGGTTACAACACCACGCGCAAAAGCAGCCATATCGCTACCTTTCATTTTTATCCAGTTCATGAGAACAACAACCAGCTTAGGCATAAAATTAGTTTAATTAGTAAAATAAATTGGTTAATGAGAACTCAACTAGTTTTTATTAGTAAAAACTATAAAACGAAGATAATTAAAATTAAAATGAGCAGCACATCTTTTAAACTGATAACAAAATATTAACAGATAGTTATAACGTGAAAGATAATAATCATCTGCTAATCGTTTCTAATTAGATTAAAACGTATTCTAATTAGATAAAATAAAATTCTAATTAGTTTGTTTTGTATGATGATAAGAGTAAACTGCAAACTAATTAGAAAATATTTCAGTCTAATTAGAAACAGTTATATTCTAGTTAGAAACTAGTAAGGAATAGCTAGAAACGAATGCAGGATAACTAGAACATGTTTTATTCTAATTAGAATTAAATCTATGCTAGCTAATCGCTCACAGCTCATAGCTAATTGCTCACGGCTGATAGCTATGAGCTCCTCACTTCTGACCAATATCGTGATAGAACAAGAACTTCCAGCCTTGCTGCTGACCATCTTTCCACCATTGCTGGCGCAACTCCATTGCCTTCCTGCCATCATAATCATATTTCGCTACTAATTTGTTCCTCATCTGCATCGCCTGCGCTGCATCGTCGCCACCAAAGAATATTGTCTCGCCCGCTTCCCTCACCCAATAGGCCGTATGATATTTGGTGTGGGCAGCCGTCATTTTATACTCTATATATTCATCTATAAACCCATCGCCCTGCAACCAAACCACGTTAGCTTTTGTTTGAAGCGCCCTCAATTCATCCACCATATAGCTCGGTAACCCTTTCTCCAGGGCACGCAATAACGATCTCTGCTGAACATAATATTGCGCCTGTGGAAAAGCCGGCACATACTGACCGGAATCGTCCAGCATACATACACCTCCCGCATGATCCTTATGCAAATGGCTCAGCAACACTTTAGTTATTTGTTCGGGCGGTATACCGATCTTTCGGAGAGAATTATGTATTTGCAGCTCCCCGTTAGTTCGAAAGCCCAAACCGGTATCAAACAATAAGACATCTTTAGAAGTGACGACGAGATAAGGATTCACCTCCACAAGCAAGCTACCTTTCGGGCGGTTCCAGAGATTATGTTTTTTAGCATCAAAAGGAATAAAGTCTTTCGACTTATCAACCGTGAATTCCCCTTCGGGAAGAGAAAAGATCTGCATAGGATCAGGATTTAAATGGTTAGTAAATGAAAAGTATGTATTAAAAAATAAAAATTTATGGTTATAAATTAATGGCTTATGATCACGAAGTAAAAAGTAATAATTAAAAAATAAAAATTTATGGTTATAAATTAATGGATTATGATGATGAAGTAAAAAGTAAAAATTAAAAAGTAAAAAATTATGATTATAAATTAATGGTTTATGATAAATGCGCAAAAGTAAATAATGCGAACTAAATGTGTTATCATGCTATTTTTTTCCTTTTTCCTTTTTCCTTTTTCCTTTTTAATTATTAGTTTTTACCTTTTCATTATCCTCAAAGGGTATTCATTCATCCAGTGAGCGGATATAGAGCGAATGACCGGTTTTGTCATTTGATATAAATTGTTGCTAAGCAGATCCAGGTCTTTTCCGGTGATATTTACGTCGGGCGCCCTAACATTCCAGGTGTTGAAACCGAAGTAATATACAGTCTGTGCAGACCCCACCGTACGATAGACAGGCGCCGATATATGCGGATCAGATCCGTTATAATTATAATAAGTAAAAACGAAGCTTGGGCCTGTTTTTTTTGTGGGATAAACATTGGGGATGACCACCGAATCAGGGGAATAAATAAGATAAAGCGAATAATCCGCCTGCGATGCAGAACTGACCAGCTCCACGTTCTGATCTTTTCTAAGCGAGTCCTTTAGCCCCTGCACCAGGTAAGAAGGTATGGGGAGATAAGCAAAAAAAGGTTGGGTAGAACTATCTGCCAACAGTTGATGAGCAGTTTTTACGGCGGTAGAATGAGGGCCATTAAAGAACAGGTTCTTTATCTGCGCTCTCGAATCCCAATGATCATAATCCGAATAAGAAGGCAGACGCGTCAAGGGAAGAATGGTTTTATTGAAGAAGAGAACGAATTGGGACCTGGTTAGATCTGATGTGGGGATATACAGTTTAACTAACGGGCTGCTCAGTGTGTAGTGGTCTTTAACGAGAAGCGTGGCGCCGCTGGTTATCATGGACGAAGTTCCTTTTATAATTTTTCCCACACTCCAGTCATTCTCAATAGTGGTGATCTGAACCACGCAGTTATCATTAGATCTTAACGAAAGCAGGTTACCTTTCGCCAGCCCCTCATCCGTTCCCGAATAGATCGGCACAAATTCCCCTGCGGGAGAACCGCATGTAGTTGCGATATTATCCGAACAATCTTCATTCGGCACGCCAAAGAGGTTCATCCGGTATCTTACGGAATCGATCTTATCACAACGAAATAGGGGAGATTGCGAATAGAACTCATTCCCGATCATTTTATAAAGCGCGCTGATGATATCCTTAACGGGAGTAGTTGCGGCATGTTGGCTCATAACCCGAAGCAAAGCTTTTGTAAATACACCGTGATAGGTTCCGGTCTCATCAACAACTTCGAGGCCTTTCTCGTAATCGCTGCAACCAGAAAACGAAAGGAATCTGTCATCCGGACGAGCGTTTGCAGTTACTGTAGAAGTATTGTCAGTTAGAGTAGAACTCAGGTTGTATGATCTCAATAAGCTGCTGGCCGAATCCTGGTAGGTTTTGGTCAGATCCCGGTAGCTGCTAACTTGAAGCAAAGTGCTGCTGTCCATTTTCGTTGCAGAACCGGCAACTGCTGACTGGATATCATCAAGATCTATTGCTTTCTCTTTAAATGCAGGTTGGGGCGTATTATAAATGGGTGCCGCCATGTCAAAAGACATCCCGGCCAGTATATTTCCGCTGTAGCAACAATCAAAGAAGGATGTAAGCGTTACCTTTTTCTCCACGAACATGTTAAATATGCTCGTCATCTCATTATTATTCAACAGGAAATCCTGGTTATCTGCGTAGAGATCACTCATTACCATCGCGCCATCAAATGTTTTCTCTGCACCATTACTATACATCCATACGCCATGGCCCGAAAAATAAAAAACCACGTTATCTCCCGCCTTACACTTACCTAATATTTTCATCAGCGATAGAATAATGGATTGCTTCGTAGCATCAGCATCAAAAAGCGTATTAATACCCTCCGCCTTGAAGCCAAACCTGTTGATGAGCAGGTATTTCATTGCCGTTGCATCATTATCACAACCGTTCAACTGGCTATAAATTTGCCCGGGAGCATTATAATATTTGTTGATCCCTACAAGTAAAGCATATTTTTGTTGTGCTGGCGCGATAAGAAAGCTTAAACTGAAAAAGATCGCACCAGAAAGTTTTAGTATTTTGTGCATATTGAACTCGTTGTTTATATATGTTATTGACAACTAAATACAACTCCATGAAAAGAGTATTCGCTCTTTTAACTGCTGTCTCTCTTTCACTAACATCTTATAGCCAGCACAATTTAATTGATAGTTTGCAAACTGCATTAAGAAAAGAGAAAACTGATACAGGAAAGGCCGAGATTCTTATCAGCCTGTGCTACAAATACCAGGATTATAAGCCTGATTCTGCATTATTACTTGCGCAGGAGGCGTACTCGCTTTCAGTTAAACATGCATACACCTGGGGAGAAAATGACGCTTTGAGCCGCATAGCGCTATCGTATGACAGGCTGGGAGATTATACACAGTCGCTTGAATATTACATAAGGCTGTTAAAGATAGAAGAGCAACGGGGGTACCCTGATGATATTGCTACTGTTGATATGAGTATAGCACTGGTTTACAATAGTGAAAAAGATGCTGCCGATGCCTTTTTTTATGCGCTTAAAGCTGATTCAATTATTAAGAAAAATAATTTAGAAATGCTTAGCAGGTATAGCTTGCTGAACCTGGGTGAGATATCTGAAAAGGCGAATAAACTGCCTCTTGCTTTATCCTACACCCTTGAATGCTATAGCAAGTCTGTGGGGGCCAATGACAGCGTGATAACAGGCACGGCGTTAAATAACCTGGGAAATATTTATTCAAAAATGGACAATCCTGAACAGGCGGTTGCCAGCTACGAAGCAAGTGCGCCGTATCTTATAGCACTAAATGATAATTACAACCTTTCTGAATGTGAATTAGGATTAGCCAAGGTTTTTTACAAAAAAGGGTTAACTGATTCGGCAAGGAATTATGCTATGTCAGCTTATAATTTATCTACAAGAAATGGATTTCTCAATCATGCATTTGATGCAAGCATATTTCTCTCTCAATTGTATAAGAAAGAAAATAAGATTGACAGCGCTTTTGCTTATCACGAGTATCATGTACTCCCTTAAAGATTCCATACAAAGCATAGAAAAGGTAAAGCAGCTTACAAGTATAACTATTGAAGAACAATTAAGGCAGAAACAAATAGCAGAGCAGCTTGAACAGGATAAAAAAGACCTGAATGAAAAGCTACAGCTACTCTTTATTGGTATTATGATACCTGCCTTTTTCCTGATAAGCATTTATCTTAGCAGAAAGAAAGTGCATAGTAAGCTAATAGAGTTTTCAGGTATTGTATCGCTACTCTTATTGTTTGAATACATTACCCTTCTTATACACCCCTTTGTTGCGGAAAAAACAAACCACTCCCCGTTCCTGGAAATAATTATTTTAGTAGCTATAGCTGCGCTCATTACACCTATTCATCACCGGCTGGAACGATGGCTTATGACGAAGCTTGCAATAATGCATGAAAGGCATATCCATAAATATGCTCACCCTGCAGCAGAAACTACAGAGGAAGAAAATACCACAAGTAACTGATTAAGGATGATGCGGAGGAGGCGGAGGAGGCTGGTCTCCCCTGTGGCCTGTATCGGCTGGTTTCATGGCAGTATCTGTGTGCATTGTTGAACTGTCAGCCATTGGAGCCACTGTTGATGAGTCTTTCTTACTAGCGTCTCCGTTGGTGTTGTTGCAGCTATAGGCAACAGGCATTAATATAAATGCCAAGCCAACGAGTAACTTACCAGAGCGGCTAAAAAGGGTTGTTGTGTGCATGGTTGATATTTTTGCTAAAAATAAGCTCTTTTTCATAAACAGGTCATGATGATAATAAAAATATTTGTAGGGAAAGAGGAGTAGAGAAGAAATCAATGACAGAAAGACATTAAGGAAAAATGGTAAGGATGCGGGATGATGGGGCAGGCATGGACAAGTGGGAGTGTAGCGAAGGTGGCAGGAAGGACGCAGGAAGGTGGCAGGGGGGTGGAATGACTGCCGCGAAGGATGAAAAGGGGGATTTTTGATAAATAGAAAAATAATAGCAAGAAAATTTCGGAAATATTGGCAGGTTGAAAAATAGGGATGGGAAGAAACATTTGTTTCCCAGAAGGCAGCATAAGTTAATGCAGTAAAGAGAGGAGGGAATATTTTTTAGATCACTTCACTTCTTCGAAGTCTATGTACTCGCTGTCGTTGGCAGGGGGAGTGGCTTTTGACTGATAAGTGGTTTTGTTGGGAGGGTTTGCCTGTGTGTGGAGTTGCTGCTCCTGCATTTCCTTTATTTTGCTGCGCATTGAGGAGGCTACTTTGGTAACAGGAACGATGAGGTCAAAAACAAGCCTGTATAAAAAATATATTACCAAGCCTGTAAAAAAGAGTTCTATTAATTCACCCATAATGTTGCAAAGATAAGTGGCTATTATTGAACTGATATGCTGAATGTTTGTTTTTTGACAAACGGTTAACAGGGGGAAATACTGGTAGTGTTTTAGTTCATATTGTTTAAATTAAGAAAATACTGCAACCTGAAGTTTATAAAATTCATTAGATTGCTTCGATAAGGCAATAAAATCTTGGGGTAATTAATAAGGTAATAAGGTTAGTTGATCGGCTCTATTTTTTCTACTAAGGTTTAGGGTAGAAATAAAGAAGGTTATCATTACAAAAAGAATATCATTTTGAAGATGAGTGAGGAAGCAAAAATAGAAAGAAGTCCGGGAGACGGGAAGACAGAAAGTCGGGAAGACGTGAGCGGTGAATTGTCAATCGTGAATACTGAAGCTTCTGCAGAAATCAATCAATCAGGAAATCCCTCAATCAGAAATAAATATGGAAGTACATCATCATCCTGATATTCATCATAAAAAGAAAAATTTCAGGGAATATTTTTTAGAGTTCTTAATGATGGGATCCATTTTTTCTACTAAGGTTTAGGGTAGAAATAAACAAGGTTATCATTACAAAAAGAATGTCATTTGGAAAATGAGTGAAGAAGAAAACACAGAAGAAAGACCGGAAGACGGGAAGACAGAAAGTCGGGAAGACGTGAGTGGTGAATCGTCAATCGTGAATACCGAAGCTTCTGCAGAAATCAATCAATCAGGAAATCCCTCAATCAGAAATAAATATGGAAGTACATCATCATCCCGATATTCATCATAAAAAGAAAAATTTCAGGGAATATTTTTTAGAGTTCTTAATGATATTTCCTGAGATAAAACCCGGTATCAAAAACCTTAGCAGAAAGGGACTTGTATTTTATAACCAACCTTATTGCCTTATTTAAAATTGTAAAGGGAATGAAAATCGAATACAATAATTTATACACCCATTTTATATTTTCCACGTTGCACAGGATGCCGGTTATTGAAGAAAAGCATCGGGAAAGAATTGAAAAATATATTACCGGCATAGTGAATAATAATGATTCGCACCTCTACTCGATCTATGCAAATCCGGAACATGTTCATTTTCTTATTTCCCGCTCACCAAAATTGTCAGAAGAAAATATTGCAACGATAGTTGCTGAAAGTTCAACCCGATTTATCAATGAAAATAAACTTTGCACAGGGCATTTTCAGTGGCAGGATTCTGCATCTGCATTTTCGGTTTCAAAATCGGATATAGACAAAGTTTGTAAGTACATACTTAATCAGCCGGAGCATCATCGTAAAGTCAGTTTTCAGGAAGAGTATGATACATTTATAAAATTTTATCAGAAAACCTTGCTCCCTTTTGGAAAGCGTGTGAAAGAATAAGGTAATAAGGTTAGTTGATGGGATCCATTTTTTCTACTAAGGTTTAGGGTGGAAATAAAGAAAGTTATCATTACAAAAAGAATATCATTTGGAAAATGAGTGAAGAAGAAAAAATAGAAGAAAGACCGGAAGACGGAAAGACTGAAAGTCAGGAAGACGTGAGTGGTGAATCGTCAATCGTGAATACCGAAGATTCTGCAGAAATCAATCAATCAGAAATCCCTCAATCAGAAATAAATATGGAAGTACATCATCATCCCGATATTCATCATAAAAAGAAAAATTTCAGGGAATATTTTTTAGAATTCTTAATGATGGGATCCATTTTTTCTACTAAGGTTTAGGGTGGAAATAAAGAAAGTTATCATTACAAAAAGAATATCATTTGGAAAATGAGTGAAGAAGAAAAAATAGAAGAAAGACCGGAAGACGGAAAGACTGAAAGTTCGCAAGACGTGATTGGTGAATGGCCAATTGTAAATACTGAAGCTTCTGCAGAAATCAATCAATCAGGAAATCCCTCAATCAGAAATAAATATGGAAGTACATCATCATCCTGACCTGCATCATAAAAGAAAAAATTTGAGGGAATATTTTTTAGAATTCTTAATGATATTTCTTGCGGTGACAATGGGATTTTTTGCGGAAGGGCTGCGGGAAAACATGACCGACAAACAAAAGGAAAAAGAATATATGAGCAGCCTCATAAACAATCTAGAGCAGGATACGGCTAACTTGAATTTGGCTATCCGCCAAAATGAAAAAAAGAGTAAAGGCCTTGACAGCCTGATCCTTTTATCTTTTAGAAACATTGCAGAACCGGCTAACAGGCAACAATTATATAGATATGCATTCAAGTATATTAGTTTTTATTCTGTATTTATAAGTGATGATGCTACTATGCTCCAACTTAAAAATGCCGGTGGTTTGCGGCTGATCAAACATAGTCATGTGGCCGACAGCATTGCGGAATATGACTTGAAAATGAGGAATATCTATGCTGCAGAAACACCTTATATAAAAGCAGGCAGCAATGCTATAGATGCAGTGCAGGAATTGTTAGTAACCACCTGGCTTCAAGATACCTCGTATATCAAAAACGATGTATTTACTAATAAGGAACTGCCCTTGCTGACCAATGATCCGCAAAGAATAACAATATTCTTTAACAAAATTTCCTATGAACGCGGATGGACGAGGAATTATATAGATAATTTAGTGGAAACTCTTCCTTATACAATAAGACTTATCACTTTTCTAAAAAAGGAATATCATTTAGAAAATGAGTGAAGAAGAAAAAATAGAAAGAAGTCGGGGGGACGGGAAGACGGAAAGTCGGGAAGACGTGAGTGGTGAATCGTCAGCCGTGAGTGAAAAACCACAACCGACCAATCAACAACAACAAACAGAAAGCAAGGAAGTACATTATCACCCTGACCTGCATCATAAGAAAAAAAACTTCAGAGAATATTTTTTTGACGAATCATGTATGAAAAGCCTGAAAAGTATTAAAATTTGACATTGCCGAAAACATACTTGCATTTGGTAAGGGAAGTGAAAATAGTACGATTTGGGAAAATGAAAGGGGCGAACCGCTTGACTTAAATACAGAAAAAAACGGAATATATTGCGAAAATGTCTTACTTTTGTGCCCGAATAATAAAACGACTGAAGGGAACGAGAACGTTCCCTTCTCTTTTTATCTTATGTCAGCGGAATTAGAAATAGAAAAAATAGGGCAGTTTTTGGAGAGGATACTGGCTGCGGAACCTGAGTTTTTTTGTGTGAGCATAAAAATAAAACCTACTAATAATATTAAGGTTTTTATTGACGGGGATAACGGCATCACAATAGAAAAATGTGTGCAGATAAACCGAAAATTGTATAAGCTGATCGAAGAGGCAGGTATGTATCCCGAAGGAGATTTTTCGCTGGAAGTGTCTTCGCCGGGTGTGGATGAGCCATTAAAAATGCACAGGCAGTACCTGAAAAATACTGGGCGATTTGTGGAAGTGGTTTTTACTGATAATGAAAAAAAAGAAGGTAAATTACTGCAGGTGGCAGAAACAGGCATTGTTCTGGAACATAGTGAGGGCAAAGGAAAGAAGGCAGTGACACAGCAATTGGTCATTCCATTTGATAATATAAAAACAACGACGGTTCAGGTTAAGTTTTAAAGGCAGGAGAGATGACGGTTGACAGATAATTGAACCACGAAGACACAAAGACACGAAGGGACACAAAGGAGGGATAAAGGACGGATGGGGGCGTAAAGAGAGGAAGACATAGTTGAATTGTTGATTGGTTGATCGGTTGAATTGGGGGCACAAAGACGGGAAGGGAATTTAATTATAGAAAGCGTATAAGTATAAAAAAATGATACAACAAAACTTCAATTTAAAAATTTTCAGGTATGGCAAGTATTAATTTAATTGAGGCATTCCAGGAGTTTAAAGATGCTGAAAACATAGACCGCCCCACGATGATGAAAGTGGTGGAGGATGTTTTTAAAACATTGCTCAGGAAAAAATATGCGAGCGATGAAAACTTTGATGTGATCGTTAATGCTGAAAAAGGTGACCTTGAGATAATACGCCGCCGCATGATCATGGATGACGATGATGTAAACGATCCGCTGGCAGAAGTGTCTTACAGCTATGCATCTAAAATAGCCCCGGATTTTGAAGTGGGGGAAGAGTTGTATGAAGAAGTGGATATTTATGATTTTGGCCGCCGCGCTATACTGGCAGCAAAGCAGACGCTTGCCAGCCGTATAAGTGACCTGAAGAAGAATGTGCTTATAAAGAAATATGGGGACAGGGTGGGGGATATTATCAGCGCTGAAGTGTACCAGGTTTGGAAGAAAGAAGTGTTGATGCTGGATGAGGATGGCAATGAACTAATACTGCCAAAAAGCGAACAGATACCGCAGGATTATTTTAAGAAAGGAGAGAGCATCCGCGCAGTGGTAAGCAGGGTGGATATAAAAAATAACGCACCAGTAATAATACTATCGCGCACGAGTCCTTTATTTCTTGCTAAATTGCTCGAAATTGAAGTGCCCGAGATCTTTGATGGCCTGATAAGCATCAAGAAAATTGTGCGTGAACCGGGAGAAAGAGCGAAGGTGGCTGTTGAAAGTTTTGATGACAGGATCGACCCAGTAGGCGCTTGTGTGGGAATGAAAGGAAGCCGTATTCATGGTATCGTACGCGAACTGAAGAATGAGAATATTGATGTGATAAATTATACTTCCAATATTCAGCTACTTATCCAGCGCTCATTGACACCGTCGAAGATAAGTTTTATGGACCTGGATACTGAGAAGAAACATGCAGAAGTGTTTTTGAAAGCAGACCAGGTCTCGCTTGCTATCGGCCGGCGTGGTGTGAATATAAAACTGGCGTGTGAATTGACAGGATACGAGATAGATGTTTACAGAGATGATGAAGGCGAGACAGAGGAATTTGATATTGACCTGGAAGAATTTGCAGATGAAATAGAACCTTGGATCATTGATGAGTTGAAGAGGGTTGGCTGCGACACAGGGCGTAGTGTATTGAATTTAACAGCAGAGGAGCTTGAACGCAGAACAGATCTGGAAAGAGAAACGATCGACGATGTGAGAAAAATATTAAAAGACGAATTTGAAAGAGAATAAATTGCATTATTTATTTTTCTGAAGGAGGTTCACTAATAAGAAATTAAAAATGCCTTTCGACATTGGGTTGGGGCAAAAAGAAATTGAATGTCAGAAGTAAAAGAAATAAGATTACCAAGGTTACTTGCAGCTGCAAAAGAATTTAATGTGGGTGCTGATACCCTTATGGATTTTTTGGCCAAAAAGGGATTTAACAAGGATGAACTGAACCCCAATACAAAGCTTACGGAGGCAATGTACTATGCATCGCAGGCGGAGTTCTCCGGGGATAAAGTTGCAAAAAACAAGGCAGACCTTATTGAAATACCAAAAAGCGCTGCGACTGAAAGGAGGAAGAGGGACGAAGAAGACATTAGTTTCGGGAAGCATGAGAAAAGGGCGCCTGCAAAAGAACCGGTGAAAGAGCCTGTAAAAACAGAGCCTGCACCCGTTCCTGCAGCAGTTGTTGTTAAAGCTCCAGTTGAAACCCCGGCTCCTGTTATTCAGCCTGAAAATAAAGAAAAGCCAGTAGAAGAAAATATTATTACTAATATTGAAGCCCCGGAGCTTGAAGGGCCAAAGCAGGTTGGAAAAATGGATCTTTCGACTCTTGATCCTTCCACACGGCCTAAAAAATCTTCTTCCAAAAAGGCTACTGCTGAAGAAAAGAAAGAAGAAAAAAAGGTAGTTGCTGAAACCAAAGCAGAGGAGAAAAAAGAAACTCCAGCAGCAGAAGTTTCAGTATTGCCTCAAACGCCTGAAGTTTCGGATGAACCTGCCCAGCCGATAATAGAAAATATTAAAGCCGACATAATTGAAGGCCCAAAAATAGTCGGGAAAATAACGTTGCCCGTTAATAGTGACACGCGGCCAAAACCCCTTTCCCCTGAAGATAAGCGCAAACGCAAACGTATTCCGGTTGACAAGAAAGGCAATGAAGGCCAGGGGCCAAATAATAATCCCCAGTTTCGTGGACCATCTGCACCTCCGTTCAACCGCGATCATAGAAACGGCCCACCAAGCGGTTTTAATCCAACCAGAACTTATACTAACAATAACGGCCAACCGGGACAGCAAAACCAGGGAGGCAACAGGTTTAACCGCCCTCCTGCACCGGGTGGTGACAGGCGCCCAGCCACTGCAGGTGGCAGCAATGACAGAAGAGGCCCTGTTCGTGGCCGACCTGTAAAGCCTGAAGATAAGGAAATAGACCAGAAGCAGATACAGGAAAAGATACGCGAAACACAGGCAAAACTTTCCGGTGGGGGTGGCCGTGGCAAAAGCCTTAAAGCTAAGTACAGACGCGCCAAAAGAGAAGAGGCCGCAGAGGCCATGGGTGGCGATATGGAAAATGATAACAAGCTGCAGGTGACTGAGTTTGTTACTGTTAGCGAATTGGCGAACCTGATGGACGTGAGCTTTGCTGAGGTTATCGGCAAGTGTATGGGCCTTGGTATCATGGTTTCAATTAATCAGCGCCTTGATGCAGAAGTGATAGAACTGGTTGCAGGTGAGTTTGGTTTTGAAGTTGAATTTACCGGCGTTGACGATGTGGACGATGATGATAACGATGATGAGGATGATGACGATGAACTTGTTTCCCGCGCCCCAATTGTTACTATCATGGGACACGTGGATCATGGTAAAACTTCTTTGCTTGACTACATCCGCAGTGCAAACGTGGTTGCTGGCGAAGCTGGAGGTATTACTCAGCATATCGGCGCTTACCAGGTGACTACAAGCACAGATAAAAAGATAACTTTTCTTGATACTCCCGGCCACGAAGCTTTTACTGCGATGCGAGCCCGTGGTGCAAAAGCTGCCGATGTCGCAGTTATTGTTATTGCCGCAGACGATGCCGTGATGCCTCAAACAAAAGAAGCCATTTCGCATGCACAGGCCGCTTCTTTGCCAATGATCTTTGCCATCAATAAAATTGACAAAGACGGAGCAAATACTAAAAAAATATATGACCAGCTTGCTCAAATGAACATCCTTGTGGAAGAGTGGGGAGGCAAATACCAGAGCCAGGAGATATCCGCAAAGCAGGGAACCAATGTAGATAAACTACTTGAAAAGATCCTGCTTGAAGCTGAACTCCTCGAGTTAACAGCCAACCCCGACCGTGAAGCCACAGGAACAATTATTGAGGCTTCGCTTGACAAAGGCCGTGGCTATGTTGCTACTATTTTAGTTCAAAACGGTACTTTAAACCAGGGCGACCTAATCGTTTCGGGGCAATATTACGGAAGGCTAAAAGCCATGTTCAACGAGCGCAACCAACGTTCAGAAGAGGCAACACCATCAACGCCCGTTCAAATCTTAGGGTTAAATGGCGCTCCGCAGGCAGGTGAAAAATTCAAGGTTTATGAAGATGAAGCAGAAGCCAAAGAAATAGCCACCAAACGTGCCCAAATACTTCGTGAACAGGGCCTTCGCGCAAGAAAACATATTACGCTCGACGAAATTGGCCGCCGCCTTGCACTTGGCAATTTCAAAGAATTAAAAATAATTATCAAAGGCGATGTGGATGGTTCTGTAGAAGCTTTGAGCGATTCGCTGCAAAAGCTTTCTACTCCCGAAGTTGCCGTTAATGTTGTTCATAAAGCCGTAGGCCAGATATCCGAAAGCGATGTGCTTCTCGCCACCGCTTCAGATGCCATAATTGTAGGCTTTAATGTGCGCCCATCACTACAAGCAAACCGACTTGCAGAAACGGAAGGCGTACAAATAAAAAGTTACTCCATTATCTATAATGCCATCGAAGAAGTTCGCAGCGCCATGGAAGGGATGCTTGAGCCGAAGGTGGAAGAAAAAGAAGTAGCCAACGTTGAAATACGCGAAGTCTATAAGTTCGATAAAGCAACTGTGGCAGGCTGTTATGTTCTCGACGGCAAAATAAAACGCGATAGCAAAATACGCCTCTTCCGAGATGGTATCCTCGTTTACCCACGCCAGGAAGGCGCTTATGCCGAGCTCGGCAGCCTCAAACGCTTCAAAGACGACGTAAAAGACGTTGCCGCTGGTTATGAATGCGGCCTCACTATTAAAAATTACACAGATATCAACGTTAGTGACACTATCGTCGCCTACGAAGAAGAAGAGGTGAAAAGGACGTTGTAATTCTTTGCCGTCATCTGTCAACCAACCATCTGTCATCTTCTTTTCTTCTTTTGGGGCTGTCAACTGTATCTTTCCTTCGGCTCAGTTCCGGCTGAGCCGTTCCAAGTCCGGCACAAAAGCTATACTCCTAACCTTATTGCTTGCATTCCTATCCTCATTGCTTTCACTCCCAACCTCATTGCTTCTACCCCTATCTTCATTGTTTGCACTCCCAACCTTATTGCTTCTACGCCTATCCTCATTGTTTGCACTCCTACCTTCGTTGCTTGTACTCCTATCTTCATTGCTGCCACACCTCTGCCATTGTTTCAGCATATGTATGACATTGCTTCATAATCCAACCCCATTTCTTCACAATTCACTACTCCAAATTCTCCATTTTCCATTCTCCCTTTCGATTAACAAACATTATTTGGCAAATTGAATGTATATACATACATTTGCATTGTGAAACTTGAAGAAGCCATAAAAAGCACTAAATTCAGAGACGAAAAGCATAAGGCCGTACTCAACATTCTCTATACGGCATGGTGGCTGAAGACTATCATGAGCAAAGAACTGAAAGAATATGGAATTACCCACGAGCAATACAATGTTCTAAGGATATTGAAAGGCAAACATCCCGAACAGGTTTGCGTTCGCGAAATTGCTTGCCGAATGATCGAGAAAAGCTCAAACGTTCCAAGAATTATAGACAGGCTCGAGGCAAAGGGGCTGGCAAAAAGAAACCCATCAAAGTTTGATAAAAGAGAAACCGCCATCACACTAACACAGTTGGGACTTGACCTGCTTGAAAAAAGTACAGAAAAAATAAACGCCCATTTCGAAAGTAACGTTAAACTGGAAAGTGACGTAGCGCAGGATCTGAACAACCTCCTTGAAAAGCTTAGAGAAAACGAAAACGAAGAATGATCTTTGTTTAAAGAAATAAAAAATGAAAACGATATTATATAAAGCAAACGAACGCGGCCATGCAAACCATGGCTGGCTGGATAGCTGGCATTCCTTCAGTTTTGCCGGTTATCATGACCCTGCAAAAATGAATTTTGGTTCCCTGCGTGTTTTAAACGACGATACAGTAAAGGCAGGCTTTGGTTTTGGAAAACATCCTCATAACAATATGGAAATAGTTTCCATCCCTTTATCGGGAGCTTTGAAGCACAATGACAGCACCGGCCGCGAAGCCATCATAAAGCAAAACGATGTACAGATCATGAGCGCCGGCAGCGGCATTGCCCACAGCGAGATCAATGCCAGCACCAAAGAAGAAGTGAAGTTTTTGCAGATATGGATCTTGCCTAAAGAAAAAAATATCACTCCGCGTTATGAGCAAAAGGTTTTCCTGCCTGAAGAAAGAATAAATAAAATTCAAATCGTAGTAGCACCCGATATAAAAGATGCCATTTGGATAAACCAGAATGCATGGCTTTCCCTCGCAGATCTCGAAAACAACTTTGAAACAGTTTATGAGGTAAAGAAAAAAGATAACGGCATATATGCATTCGTCCTTAACGGGGAAGTTTCAATAAACGAACAGCCTTTGCAAACAAGAGATGCGTTAGGGATCTATGAAACGGATAATATCAGCATCAGGGCAAACAGTGATGCAGAATTATTATTAATAGAAATACCAATGATGAGCTAAAGCAAGATCAACTATTCAAAACAATTTTTAAAACAAATAAAAAACACAACTATGTCAACTTACAAAATTGATCCCGCGCACTCAGAAATTCACTTCAAGATCAGGCACCTGATGATCACTAATGTAACTGGAAGCTTTGCAAAATTTGATGCAACAATGGAAAGTAGTGCGGATGATTTTTCTGATGCGAAAATTACCTTCGAAGCAGATGTAAACAGCATCAACACTAACAATCCGCAAAGAGACGGTCACCTGGCCGGTGCAGATTTTTTTGATGCAGAAAAGTATCCAAAGATCACATTCGAATCTACCGGCATTGAGAAGGAGGGCAATGAAGACTATAAACTTTCAGGTGAACTCACTATTCGCGATGTAACAAAACCTGTTGAACTTGATGTGACCTTCGGGGGAACAATGAACGATCTTTATGGCAATTCAAGAGCGGGCTTCGAAATAACAGGTAAGATCAACCGTAAAGATTTTGGGCTAGCCTGGAATGCAGCCACTGAAACAGGAGGTGTGGTGCTGAGCGAAGATGTAAAACTACTTATGAATGTTCAAATGATCAAACAAGCATAATAATACATGAACATAGAAATTATTTCAGGCAGCCCAAGAAAGGAAAGTTTATCTATCCGTGTAGCACAGTTTCTTCAAAAGTATTTAAGAGAAAAAACAACTCACGATATAAACATAATTGATGCGCGCGATTGGCAACTGCCTTTTCTCCAGGAAGTTTTTACAAGCGTAGAAAAAACGCCCGAACTATTTAAACCGCTGGCTGAAAGAATGCTTGCGGCAAATGCTTATATTCTTGTAACGCCGGAATATAACGGAAGTTATACCCCGGCGCTCAAGAATTTGTTTGATCATTTTCCAAAGCGAACACACAAAACATTTGGCATTGTAACCACAAGCCCCGGCGCATTGGGTGGCATACGCGCCGGCCTTCAATTGCAGTTACTGATAAACGCCTTGTTTGGCATCGGTTCGCCACACATGCTGGTTACGCCGTTCGTTGATAAAAAATTTGATGCCGAAGGTGATCTCATTGATGGATCTTTTCAGAAAAACATTGATGTTTTTGTGAAAGAATTTTTATGGCTTGCAGAAAGCCTTGTTCCGGAAACAACACATGTAGTTTAAATATTTTACTACAAAACGAAAGCGGTAACTTTGCGCTTCCTTCAGCAATGAGTGATGATATAAAACATGAATGCGGGCTTGCTTTCATCGGTTACGCAAGCCATTTTCATATTACCTGCAACAATATGGCACTGTTTTATACGGCGTTGAACAAGTTGTATCTGCTGATGGAAAAGCAGCACAACCGGGGCCAGGACGGCGCAGGAATTGCCTCTGTCAAAGCTGAATGTAGAACCGGGTTATCCGTTTTCTGCAACCGGATGCGCAGCATTGCGCCGCAACCCATAGCAGACATATTTTGGCAGATGGCTGAAGAAATCACCGACCTGGAAAAGTATCAGCCCGATATCAAAAAGCACCCGGGATTGCTGAAAGGGCCATGTGCGTTTCCTGGGTGAGCTGCTGCTGGGCCACCTGCGCTATGGCACACAGGGAAAAAACAATGCGGATTTTTGTCATCCTTTCATTAAAAGAAATACCATCCCGGCACGCAACCTTGCGCTTGCAGGGAATTTTAATTTGGTGAACACCGAAGAGATGTTCTGCGCTGGTAAACATTGAGCCCGGAGAATTTCAGCGGCAAAGCGACCTGGCGGCCATGATGGAAGTGGTCCATCATTTTATAGTAAAGGAAGATGAGCACGACCCCGGCAATGCCTGAATATTGTAAATGTGCTTAAAAAATGCATCCAGGCTTTTTGACGGGGGCTATCACATTGGCGGCCTTATTGGCAATGGTGATGCGTTTGTAATGCGAGATGAACATGGCATCCGGCCATCGTATTATTATATCAGCGATGAACTGATAGTGGCCGCGTCTGAACGCGCCGCCATCCGCACTGCTTTTAATGTGGGTGAAAATGAAGTAAAGGAACTCATGCCCGGCCAGGCCATTATAATACGGGCAAACGGTCAATACAGCATAGAACAGATACTGGCACCCAAAGAAAGAAGGGCCTGCAGCTTTGAACGCATTTATTTTTCCCGCGGAAACGATGAAAAGATATACCGCGAACGCATCGCGCTGGGCTATAATTTAAGCAGGCCGTACTGAATGCCATTAACCACGATCTCAAGAATACCATTTTTTCTTTCATCCCCAACACCGCAGAAGTGGCCTTTTACGGTTTGCTCAAAGGCATGGAAGATTACCTGAACAAAGTAAAAATGCAGCGTATTTTAAGCTGGGGCAAAGATTAACGAAGAAAAGCTCACGGAAATGATCAACCCGCAAAATACGGCAGGAAAAAATTGCCATCAAAGATGTAAAGATGCGCACTTTTATTACCGAAGACGCCAACCGGAACGAAATGGTGCAGCACGTATATGACATTACCTACGGCACCGTGCGAAAAGACGACAGACACGCTGGTGGTAATTGATGACTCAATCGTGCGAGGCACCACGCTTAAAGCAAAGCATCGTGCGAATGCTGGCCCGCCTTCAGCCCAAAAAGATCATTGTTGTTTCTTCCGCGCCGCAGATCCGCTACCCGGATTGCTATGGCATCGACATGAGCAAACTCGGCGATTTTATAGCCTTTCGCGCAGCCATCGAATTACTGCAGGAGAACGGCAAAGGCAATTGCCTGGAGGAGATGTACAATTGCATAAAAGAGTTGCAGCGAACCAACCAGCTGCACACAGAAAATGTGGTACAGCAGATTTACAAGCCCTTCACCCACAACAGGTTTCAGATAAAATTGCGCAGCTGATCACACCGAAAGGAGTTCAGATTCCCGTGCAGGTAATTTACCAAACCATAGAAGCCCTGCACGAAAGCTGCCCCACCAATACTGGCGACTGGTATTTTACGGGCAACTATCCCACCTCCGGCGGCAACCGCGTCGTAAACAAGGCGTTTATCAACTATTACGAAGGAAAAAACGTGCGGAGTTATTAGCCTTCCCGTTTTTCAACCCCAGCCCCGGCAGTATTAAAGCTTATTCAAGCTCTGTCAATATCAATTATCCTTGTGTAATGTTCAATTATCCTTGTGTAATGTTCAATTATCCTTGTGTAATGTTCGATTATCCTTGTGTAATGTTCGATTATCCTTGTGTAATGTTCAATTATCCTTGTGTAATGTTCAATTATCCTTGTGTAATGTTCGATTATCCTTGTGTAATATTCGATTATCCTTGTGTAATGTTCGATTATCCTTGTGTAATATTCGATTATCCTTGTGTAATATTCGATTATCCTTGTGTAATATTCGATTATCCTTGTGTAATGTTCAATTATCCTTGTGTAATATTAAATTATCATAATGTAATGCTAGATTATCATTATGTAATATTTAATTATCTTAGTGTAATATTAGGTTATTATGATGTGATATTCGATTATCATAAAGTGATGTTAGATTGTCATAACGTAATACTCAATTATCTTGATGTAATATTCGATTATAGCATTCCATTAGTTAGTTTTCAGAATGTTTAAGGTCATTTTTCTTTCATTATCATTTGGGTGCCTTAAAAAGCTACCAATGCTTCTATTCCCGGGCTTGGTTTAGCTTGAATGATTACTTATATCAAAATTTTAAAAGCAAATTGTATCATTTTTGACAATAGCTTTGACAAATGAGATCATTATTTCTTATCCGCCATGCCAAAAGCAGTTGGGATGATGCTTCCCAAACAGATTTTGATCGCCCCCTAAATAGCCGCGGCCATCGCGATGCCCCTGAAATGGCAAAGCGCCTGCACGAGAAAAGAGAAAATATTGACCTTTTCATTTCAAGCCCTGCCAAACGCACCTTAACTACCTGCGAGTATTTTGCAAAAACTTTTGGCAAAAAAAACAAAGACATTATAAAGGCCCCTCAATTATACGAGGCAAATCCTCCTGCTTTTTTTGATGTGATTGCGCAATTGAATGATCTATTTGATTCAGTTGCCATCTTCTCTCACAATCCCGCTATTACAGATTTTGTAAACAGCTTAACTGAAATTAGAATTGACAACATGTCCACCTGTGCTATTTTCGCCGTTCAGGCTAAAACACAGAAATGGAAGGAATTTAAAGATGCTAAAAAAACTTTCCTCTTTTTGGATTATCCCGGAATGGCTTGATAAGGTCGTCGATTGTTTGTTCAAGTATATTCTCTGGTAGTTGAGGCAGGTCATAAGGAAAAGCAGTGGCCTTTTCTATGTTCGGTAATATTTCTTCTTCCTGTTCAAATGAATAACACCAATGTTGTTTCATGAGATGCGCAGCCAAATATTCCTGTTCTGTTTGCCCTGGTGTAGGTATAAGGATCGACTTTTTTTGTAGAGATAAAATTTCCATAACCGTGGTGTAGCCCGAACGGCTGATGATAAACTCGCTTGCTTCATATGCCTCCTGCATTTCTTTTGTGGCTAAATAATCATTTATGATACAATTGCCCGGAACATCAATTTCTTTGTCGGAGGAAAGCTTGCCACGAACCAATAAAACGGTTCCTTTTAAGTTATGAATTATTTTTAACATTTTTTTTTCAAGTATAGATTTTTGAGGTTCTGGCCCAGATAAAACAACCATCCAATCATATTTCTTTTCTTTCTCGTATTTCTTTTCAAACCTTGATAATATCCCAATATATTTAGTTGGTATTGAAGGCATAGAAAAAGGGTGAGATAATTTGCCTGCAATATTTTCCGCCTCTTCCAAATCAGGGATCCAACATTCAGTAAAGCGATTGATGTACTTGTAAGTATGTTTGCGTAGCCTCTTTTCAAGCCAATCAAATGGAGCAGCAATTTGCAATTGATGAGTTATAAAAATGCAGGGTATTCTTTTTGTATAAAATCCATAACGGTTATCTGAGATCACAATATCGAAGCCTTTTGCCGAGATGATCATATCCAGCCATTTGTGTTCATACTTTATCCGGTTTATTATTTTTGGTATCTGCAACAAAATTTTTAATAAAAAAAAGCGTTTGTTTTTCGAATAGTGAATTCGGTAGCCAGGTAGTGGGATATAATTGCGCAATAAAAATTCCTTTTTTAATAATTTTAGCAAATTATCATCACCGGTTACTGTTATTTCACATCCTGCCTTTTGCAGGTGACGAATGATTGGGATACATCGTGTGGCATGACCCAAGCCCCAGTCAAGCGGAGCAATTAGAACTTTTGCATAAATTTTTTCCACAAAAAGATTTTATTGTATGAAAGTTGTATAATTTTAAAAAATGATTTCTATGAAACTTAGTATAAGTAAATCTCTTGTTTTAATATTGATAATAGTTAGCCTAATATCCGTATCATGCAGTTCATCCAAAAAAAATTGCGGATGTCCGGCACACAGGGGAATGGTTGGCTGATTTTTAATTTTTAATTAAATTCTCAATATAAAGTAAAATTTGTTTTTGCCGTATGACTACCCCCAGCAGAGATTTATTGCTACTCACAGGGAAAACAACGATGAATCCTCAGGAGCTTGAACACCAGGTTGAGCTTTTGAATGAATTGCTTTATCATGTAGAGTGCTTTAATGCTTTTTGTACTGCCAATGAAATAATTGATTTGAACAAGTACAAAATCTTTAATAACTCTTACATTATGCTCCATGCACTAAGGCAGAAAACGTTAAAACCCTTCGTATTTATCTGCAATAAGAATTAATCATTTTTATTGCACGCTTAAAACAATTTGACTCCGCTTGCGGAGTTTTTTTATTTTATAAAAGCATTTAATTTGCTTTTTGCAAAGCGCTCTCCAGATTTTTAAACATCTCTTCTATTTCTTCAATTTTGCACGTTCCCACGCTAAGACGGTACCATGGCGATTGACTGGAGGCACCGAATGCATAAAAAGGAACTACTGCCAATTTTGCTTCATTTAAAATATAATAAGTAACATCAGCTTGGGTCTCAAGCTTTTTCCCAGCCGTCATTTTTCCAACAAGGCTTAATTTTATAGTTAAATAAATACCTGCCTGCGGAGATAAAGCATCTACAGGATAACCTGCTTTTTTTAAAGCGATGAAGCCATTATAGATTGTGTTCAGCCTGTCTTCCAAAGCGGCTTTAAATTGCTCTAAATAAGCCTTAATATTTTCGGGTTGGCTTAAAAAGGTTGCAACAGCCTTTTGTTCCGCCATTGGCGCCCAGGCACCAATATGAGTAAGTATAGCTTTCATTTTTGTAATGATGAATTCGGGACCGAACGCCCAGCCTACGCGTACTCCTGTAGCTGCGAAAACTTTTGAAATGCCATCAATAAAAATAGTATATTTTTTTATAGCAGGCCTTAGTGAAACAGGATTGTAATGTCTGTTGTCGCCATAGGTAAGCATGTGATACATTTGGTCAAACATCAGATATATTTTCTTTTCGCTATTGTCGCGTTTTTCATTTTCTTCCAGAATTATATCACATATTTTTTCCAGTTCCTCCTTCTGCAATGTGGTCCCTGTTGGGTTTTGAGGAGTGCATAAGCAAATTAGTACAGCGTCGGAAACATGTTTTTGAATATCTTTTGCAAAGGGCATAAAATTATTCTCCCTTGTAGTTTCAATTACACAATGTTTGCCATTATTGAGATGAGTATAGTGATTATTATTCCACGATGGCACTGCGTAAATTATCTTATCTCCCTCATCCACAATACTTTTAAAAAGGGTATATATCAATGGTCGGCCGCCTGAAGCAATCAATATTTCAGTGCTGGTGTATTCCAGATCTTGGTTGTTCTTAATAATACCGGAAACAGCCTCTCTTAATTCTGACATCCCGTTTGCAGGGGGATAATTAGTATAGTTTTTTTTATAAGCGTCAATAATAAGGTGCTCAAGTTGTTTAGGGATAGGGAAAATAAACGGGTTAAAATCGCCAATTGTATAATTGTAAATTTTTTCGCCATTCCTTATCCGGTCATTTATTTCATTTCCCAGCCTTACAATTTCGGATCCGGTAAGTGTTTCTGCAAGCGCACTCAATCTTTCAGCCATAACGCGTTATTAGTATGTTCCGCAAAAATAGCATTTACTAATAAGAATATTTAGGCTATTGATCAGGATGCAAATAAAATTGCCAATTGAGAGATCTTTTCTTTTAGTTTTCTCCTGTCAATTATAAAATCGAGGAAACCATGCTCCAGCAGGAATTCGCTTCGCTGAAAGCCTTCAGGCAGATCTTTTTTAATAGTCTCTTTTATTACTCGGGGGCCAGCAAAACCGATAAGTGCACCTGGTTCAGCAATATTTAAATCGCCCAACATGCCAAAACTTGCGGAAATGCCCCCAAAAGTTGGATCGGTCAACAAGGATATGTATGGAAGTTTGGCATCACTTAATTGGGATAGTTTCCCGCTTGTTTTTGCAAGCTGCATAAGGCTGAACCCGCTTTCCATCATGCGGGCGCCGCCGCTTTTGCTGATCACAAGGTAAGGCAGCCGGTGTTCGATACAATGATCAACAGCTCGGCTGAACTTTTCACCCATCACACTGCCAAGAGAGCCGCCGATAAACTCAAAATCCATGCATGCAATAACAATGTTGCTTCCTTTCACACTCCCTGTAGCCACCCGCATACTATCTTTGAGGTCTGTTTTTGAGTGTATTTCGTCCAGCCTTTTTTGGTAGGATTTCAAGTCAGTAAAGCCTAAAAAATCTTTACTGGAAATGTTGTCAAACAATTCCTTGTATTCACCATTGTCAAATAACATTCCGTAGTATTCTTCACTGCCGATTCGGTGGTGATAATTGCATTTAGGACAGACAAATAGGTTCTCCTGCAACTCCGTGGTTGTGCAGATGTAACTGCATTCAGGGCATTTATTCCAAAGGCCTTCAGGCGTTTCTTTTTTGTCTGCTGTTGCAGTAGTAATTCCTTTTTTGAAACGCTTGAACCACTTTTGACGTTTAGCTTCAGGAGAGACGCTTTCGCTTTCATCACCCGATAGATCAGTATCAAAATCCTCTTCCTTTTTTATACTCATTAGGAATTGTTGAAGAAGACAAAAATAAGGACTTTGATCAATTTATGTTATTAGTTCTCACTTTAATGATTTATCTCTAATTTCAGCCTGTCTTTTAGTTCTTTCAGAAGCGGGTATTGTTCTGTTATTCTTTCAAAGCGCTCGCGGCTGTTTAGCTTCATACTGAGGGGTATTTCCTGCGCCTCACCTTCTTTTACAACGATATCAAAACTGATCTGCCTATTGCTAAACACTTTCTGAATATGATCGTTCAGCATTGTTTTCTCAAATTCTATAAAGCGTTGCTGCGTAAGGGCATCTACCGCTATTTCAAATTTAACCTCATCGATCAATCGCAGCGTTGCATTTCTGAATGTATTAGCAGATGAGTGTTTCTGCTCTGCCTCTAGTTTTTTTGCATATTCATTAAAGTGCAGTTTCAATTTCCCCAGTTCCAAAGGTTCCGGTTCCTTTATTTCTTCAATAATGTATTCGCTGCCATATCTTTCTCTAAGCCCTGCAAGAAGGCCTTTTTTGCTTGATTGATAGTTGGTGGTTGATGGTTTATGGTTGACGGTTGACGGTTGATTGACGATTACTGACTGCTCATAGCTCATAGCTGAAGGCAGAGAGCTGATTACTTGTTGCTCCATCGTTAACTTTGCCTCAATAGCCTTTACCTGCACGGATTGCAAGGGCTTCGTTTTATAAGCCACGGGCCCGTCAAGGCGCTTTTTTTTAACAACCATTCCATTGTCACTTGCCAGTTCAATTGCCTGCTGCAGGAAATTCAATTTAATAATAGCAAGCTCCACATGCAGCCTTTTGTTGCGCGCCATTTTATAATTGATCTCTGTTTCATTTAAGATATTCAACGCACTTACAATAAAAGATGTCGAAACTTTTTTAGCCTGCTCGATAAATTTAGCCTGTAACCCTTCCACCACATCTAAAAGTCTTGCAGCCTTTTCGTCTTTGCAAACCAATAAATTCCTTAGGAAAGATGCGAAGCCACTAACCACCAGATCCCCTTCAAAACCTTTACGGTTTATTTCATCATATAAAAGCATCGCACCTGCCAGATCCTCTTGTTGCAGGTTCCCCAGCAGTTTAAAATAATAATCCTCATCCAGGATGTTCAAGTGCTCCAGCGTATTTTGATAAGTAACTTGCCCGTTTGTAAAGCTTACTATTTTATCCAAAATGCTCAACGCATCCCTCATGCAGCCTTCGCTTTTTTGGGCAATTACTTGCAGGGCAGCTTTCTCAGCGCCTATATTTTCTTTCCCAACAATTTCTTCAAGGTGTTCAACTGTATCATTATTAGTGATACGCTTAAAATCAAATATCTGGCAGCGGGACAGTATCGTAGGGATTATTTTATGCTTCTCCGTAGTTGCTAAAATAAAAATGGCATAGTGCGGCGGCTCTTCCAGCGTTTTTAAGAAGGCATTAAAGGCGCTCGCACTCAGCATGTGCACTTCATCCACAATATACACTTTATATTTTCCCGCCTGCGGTGTAAAGCGAACCTGCTCCACCAGCGAGCGTATATCATCAACAGAATTATTGCTTGCCGCATCCAGTTCATGAATATTCAGCGATATTCCCTCATTAAAGCTTCTGCAGGAATTACACTCATTGCAGGCCTCTCCATCAGGTTGTATATTCTCACAATTGATGGTTTTAGCAAGTATGCGCGCGCAGGTTGTTTTACCTACACCACGGGGCCCGCAAAACAAAAAAGCATGCGCAAGCTGGTTATTTTTAATAGCATTTTTAAGCGTGGTTGTGATATGCGCCTGCCCAACAACAGTATCAAAAGTTTGCGGGCGGTACTTCCTGGCTGAAACAACGAATGTATCCATACTACTGCAAGATAAGACTCAATGGATAATGGATAATTGAAAATGGATAATAAAAAAGCACCCAATGAAAATCAATCTATAACACATCCAGGTATATTATCAATTCTCCATTATCAATTCTCCATTATCATTTATACTCCATCACCGGGTGCCTCTCAAAAGGGTTTTTACTTTCGTTAAATATATAGCGGTAAGTAACCATATGCCTGCTTTGTGCCGCGCCGATAGCTTTATAAATATTTATCATCTTAGGGTTCCAGTCCCCTGCCCAACCCATTTCATAAATATCATACAGCCGCTTCCCCTGTATCACTAACGAACCCTCATAGATCATATAACTATCTATCCCTAGGGCCTGGAACTTTGGCACCACTCCAAACGCCACCCCGGTAAAAGACCTGTTAGCCCCCATTTTCTTCATCCATAGCAGCCTCAGCTTTTCCAGCAAGCCAAACCTGCCGTTAAAATGCTTAAAATACTGGTTCAGGTCAGGGATGTTGATCCACATTGCTATCGGTTCATCCTTATAATATGCAAACCAGATGATGCGTTCATCCATGATCAGCTTCATCTGGTTGAACAACTTCACCACCTGCTCCTTTGTTATCTCTTTTGCCTCCCCGTGCTGCGCCCATGCGGCATTATATACCATAGCAAACTCCTCCGCATGTTTCTCCAGGTTCTTCAGGCTCACATGCCTTGCACTATAGTCTTTCTTAGCACTGAACTTTGTATGCCGGTCTATAAACCTTTGTGGCAACGGCGACTGCACGTCTATCGCATAATAGTACTGGTTGTAATAGTTCCTAAACCCATACTGCTCAAACAACTTCTCATAATACGACGGGTTAAACGCCATACCATACATTGGCTCCTTATCAAAACCCTCCACCATCAGGCCCCACCATTTGTCGCGGTCGCCAAAGTTCACTGGCCCGTCCATCGCCTCGGTCCCCTTGCTTTGCAGCCATTCTTTAGCCGCATCAAATAACGTATTGGCAGCCTCCTGGTCATCCACACAATCAAAAAAGCCAACACAGCCCGTCAAGAACTCGGTACCCTTGTTTTTATATTTAGGATAAATGAACGCCGCGATCCGCCCCACTGTTTTCCCATCCTCCTTAAGCAACCATCTTTTGGCCTCGCCGCCTTTAAAGTATTTATTCTTTGCAGCATCAAACACATCCCTCACCTCGTTATCCAGCGGGCGGATATAACAGGGGTTGCCGCTGTTCATCTGCGCATTCAAACCAATGAACTCCCTTTCCGTTTCCCTGTCGTTCACTTCAACTAACTTCATAAGGCCGTTTTAGGCAAATATAATAATTGGGTTCATCATAAAGCCATATCCTTTAGCCTTCCTTTTATAAGTACAGCCATTTTGTCATATACCTCTTTCATACTGATCTCTTACTCATCCCCTACTTATCCCTTACTCATCCTTCGTTAATGGCCTATTAAAGGCTATGGAAGGGTTTTATCATTTTCTGCCAGATCGCCAGTATGGCAAATATTGCAGCAGGCAATAGCTTAAGTGATATTATCTTTATCTTTTAAATTGAATTCAGAGATCTGGAGGCATAAAAATAATAAAATTATTCCGTGATGAATGAACTTTATGAAATAGAAAAAGACGGCTTTTTGATCAGCACAGACAGATCCAAATTGGATATTCACCTCATCCACCACTATCTTTCTACAGGATCTTATTGGGCAGAAAACATTCCTTTTGAAGTGGTAAAAAGGTCTGTTGAGAACTCTGTTTGTTTTGGCATTTATTTACTGGATGAACAGATCGGCTTTGCCAGGGTCGTCACTGACAAGGCAACTTTTGCTTATCTCGGCGATGTATTTGTTCTGCCAGCCTACCGGGGCAGGGGCTTATCAAAATGGCTCCTGCAAACCATTCATGCACATCCTCAACTGCAAAATTTAAGAAGATGGTGGCTCGGTACAAAAGATGCGCACAGCCTTTACGAACAATTCGGCTGGACAAGGATCGCGGAAGATGTCTCAAAACGGTTCATGCAAAAACATTATCCTGATATCTATAAAAAGAAGGAGTGAAATATATACCTACCCAATAAACTCCGCTATCAACGAATGAAAATGATGCGTGCCCTGCTCATGTTTGGGCGAGTACCTGCCTTGCGTGTAAAACCTTGAGCGCACGCCTTTCTGCACATTCTCCACTATTGCCTCATCTTCCATTTCAACCGTATCCAGGCCGCTTCCCGCGCCCAGGTTCAGTTTCGCTTCGTCACTAACGTAGGTCAGAAAAGAAACCCTGCATTCGCTCACACTTATCGGCGTAACAATGTTTACCGATAACCCCCACGGATAAAAATTGAACATCATATTCGGGAAAACCCAGAAATAATATGCCGCCACTTCTTTGCCATGATCAGGCGATGAAGGCGGCAGATTAAAACACACATCTCCTTTCTTCCCAATACCCAGTTGCAGGTTAGCATAACGGAATAGCTCTGTTTTGTATTCCCCAAAATCAAGCACCTGGTTCAGCCCCGCATGAACAAAGGGGATATGAAACCCTTCCAGGTAATTCTCGCAGTACAAAGCCCAGCTGGCCTTTACAAAATAATCTTTTGAAAGTGCTGCTTTATATTCCAGGCGATCGATCGGGAACCATTGCATACGCTCCATTATATCAGCTAAGAAGCCCTCCGCTTTTATAGTGGCTTGCAATGAAGTAAACAACAATTTACCCCATTTAAAAAGGGGCAACGCGTGTAAGTCATCAGCCTGCGTAGGAAAATCTTCAACCTCCTTAAATTCAGGCATAGAAATAAACCTGCCGTCCAGTGCAAACTGCCTTCCGTGATATTTGCAACGCAGTTGGTTTGCCTTGCAGGGTTCGCCTGCAACAAGATTCCCGCGGTGCGTGCAAACATTGCTCAGGCAATGGAGCTCGTTTGCTTTATCTTTTGTCAGCAACAACGGCTCACTGATATAGCCCTCCAGCAATACAAACGGATAAACCGAGCCAGTTTCTTTCACTCTATCCTCATCCCCTATAAATTGCCAGCAACGCGCAAATATCTTTTCTTTAGAAGCTTCAAAATACTCCTGCGAAGTATAGTAGTCAGTGTGCAGCGTCTTTGCCTTAGCTATATTCTTGTCAATAAAAAAAGCAGCCATCTTTTATCTGTTTTATTAAAGATAAGTGTGAGTGCATAAAATTAGATGTATTATTTCATCAACAACTCCTGCGTTAACATTAGCCACCGGGATCCTTAACTCCATTCATCAATAAACTCTTCCAACTTTACTGGCGAACTGCTACTTTTGGGGCATTAAAAACTTACCGAATGCCCATTCTTGAACTGCACAACCTAAAGAAATATTACGCCACGCAAAAAGCCGTGGACGATATCAGCTTCAATATTGACAAAGGCAGCATCTTTGGCTTGCTCGGCCCCAACGGTGCTGGCAAGACCACTTTGCTCCGCATGATCACCGGCATCTTCTACCCCGATAGCGGCAGCATTATCCTGGATGGCAAAGCCTTTGACCCTGTCAATGACATTCTCAAAATAGGCTACATGCCCGAAGAACGTGGCCTCTACAAAAAGATGAAGATAGGCGAGCAGGCTTTATACCTCGCGCAGCTAAAGGGGTTAAGCAAAAGCGACGCAATGGCCAAAGTGAAGTTCTGGTTCCAGCGGCTTGACATGCAAACCTGGTGGAACAAGAAAATGGAAGACCTCAGCAAAGGCATGAGCCAGAAGCTACAGTTTGTAATAACTGTTCTCCACGAACCTAAACTCATCATCCTTGATGAACCTTTCAGCGGTCTTGACCCCGTGAACGCCAACCTCATCAAAGATGAGATATATGGCCTTGCGCAGCGTGGCAGCACCGTTATTTTCAGTACGCACCGCATGGAGCAGGTGGAGGAAATATGCGACCATATCGTGCTTGTGAATCTGGGAAAGAAAATATTAGATGGCTCTGTTTCAGACGTAAAGCAACAGTTTAAAGAAAATACTTTCAACATCCAGTTAAGCGGCGTTCCGGCAACTGTTAGCAGCAACGTGTTCAGTGTGGTTGACCAAAAGGCAAACAAGTTCGTGGTAAAGATCAGTGATGGTTTCAAAAGCAACGACGTACTGCAATATTTCATCCATCAAAACATAAACATTGAAGCATTCAACGAAATACTTCCTTCGCTTAACGATATTTTCATCCGTCTAGTGGAAGGTACCCATTCCTCCGCCCGTGCTTTTCAAAAAGTAGATTAACAACAAAACTCAACTATTTATGAACAAGATCCTATTGATCATCCAGCGCGAATACCTCAGCCGCGTCCGCAACCGTGCTTTTATCTTAACCACCATACTCACCCCCCTTTTGTTTGTAGTGTTTATTGGCGGCGCAGCTTATCTTTCTATAAAAGGCAAAGAAAACATTAGCATTGCCGTGCTCGACAGCAATAACTATTTTAAGAATACCCTAAAAAGTACCAGCGATATAACCTTCAGCTTTCCTGCAGGCGTGGATACTTCCAACTACATTGCAAAAGGGTACACTGCCATTCTTATTATACCAAAATTTTCAGGTGTACAGAAAACAAACTATATCATACGCTCACAAAAAAGCATTGGCAGCAGCGCCGAAGGTGATATTGAAGACAAAGTAAACAGCGCTATAGAAGACCATATGCTTCAGACAGCAGGCATCAATAAAACGGAGCTTGATTCTATACATGCCAACTCACAGTTTGCAGAACTGCAACCGCTGGTAGAGCAAGGAGGCAAAGCAAAAGAAAGCGACCAGCTAACTGCTGGTGCCATAGGTTATGGCAGCGGCATACTCATTTACATTACTATGCTTATTTATGGCATGATGGTGATGCGCGGCGTAATGGAAGAAAAGACCAGCCGTATTGCCGAGGTCATCATCAGCAGTGTAAGGCCTTTCCAGCTTATGCTGGGCAAGATCATTGGCATAGGGGCCGTAGGTCTTACACAATTCCTTATGTGGATCGTGCTCATTATTGCATTGTCATCAACTGCGCAGGCTTTTTTGTCACACGATACAATGATGCAGGTGCAGGCATTGCAGCAAAACCATGGCATGATGCCTGGCGGGGGAATGGTGCAGGCTAGTAATACTGCCCAAATGTTTTATAACGCGCAACACAACCTGGGCAATGCAAATTGGCTACTTATCCTTAGCTGTTTTATTTTTTATTTTATCAGCGGGTATTTATTTTACTCCTCATTATTTGCGGCCGTAGGCAGCGTTACAGAAGATATTCAAAGCTCCCAAAGCCTTACTTTGCCTATCACAATGCCCATCATTTTTTCATTCATTATTATGATGAATGCGGTGCAGGTGCCTGATAGCCCTATTGCAATATGGGCAAGCATTATACCCTTTACCGCGCCTACGGTAATGATGGCGCGTATCGCTTACGGCGTGCCCGGCACAGTACCTTACTGGCAACTTGCCTTAAGTATGGTTTCCTTAATATTAAGCTTTTTATTCACCACCTGGATGGCAGGCAAAATATACCGAACCGGCATCCTGCTCTACGGCAAAAAAGTTACCTGGAAAGAAATGATGAAATGGGCTTTCAGAAGGAGTTAATGCACCATTGGATAAAATGCGCGCCATAAATCACCATAATTTATTTAAGGACAAGCGCTCCTTTATTTTACCTATAAAAGTATTTTTTGCTATCGTATAAAAAATTAAAGGAACAGTCAAAAAGGGTATTGTAATAAATGTAGATTCATATATTATTTTAATTGCTTGCCAAAAAGAGGGAGCGTCTTTGATATCCAGTATATTCTCAAATGCCAATGAAACCGCGCCCATTATTAAAGCGGTAATTGTTGCCCCAACTTTATTCATTTTTGAATATACCAGTATTTCTGTCCTCCCATTTGTAGAAGCGATTACTGATAAGATTGGATTAAATACCCCTGTTAAGCCTTTGCTCCACCACATTTCAAAATACCGGCCTTTAAAGAATCCGCATACTTCGTTATATTTCCTGAATAAAAATATTTGAGACAAATGGGTTTTAAAACTGTCAGGCGCTTCCACCTTGATCATATCTTTTAGTTTCTCCTGAACATTTTCTACAGAATAGGGAGATATATAATTTTCAATCACAACAGCACTTTTAAATCAAATATAGCCGCATATTTTCAAATAGCATACAAATTCCATCAGCTATAGTACTGCATTGATCTAATGATCAGGACATGCTCCGCCTGTGCGGGTCGCGCTGTCCACTCCAAGTCCTCGTCCGCCGGTGGCGTACTGCGGGCTTTCCGTTTCCATCACTCACGCAGCACCTCTCGGTTGAACCTGTTACCATGCCCATCATTTTTTCTTTCCTTATCATGAGCATCGTAGTATACAGCCCCCTCCACTCCGCTTGCTGTGTGGAGCAGCATCATCCCTTTCAGTTCGCCCATCGTGATGATGGCTCGCATTGCTTACGGCGTGCCCGGCACTGTGCCTTACTGGCAACTTGCTTTAAGTATGGTTTCCTTAATATTAAGCTTTTTATTCACCACCTGGATGGCAGGCAAAATATACCGCACTGGCATCCTGCTCTACGGCAAAAAAGTTACCTGGAAAGAAATGATGAAATGGACATTCAGGAGAAGTTAGCGCGCACAATTGGGGTCAATTAAGCTAATTTCTTTAAAGCAAGTTGTTCTTTTATTTCATCCACAAAAGCCTTTTTTACTGTGTGATAGCAATATAATGGAAAAGCCATAAAAAATAACGCTAGAATAATTGAGTAGAATATATTTCTAACTATTTCACCAAAAGAGGTAGCCTCTCTAACCAATGGGGTATTTAATGCTGAACAAAATATTATTCCGAAAATTAAGATAGTAATTATTGAACCGAAAGCATTCATTTTTGAACTAATAAACACTTTTGTTCTGTTGTTAGCCGTTTCAACATTAACCGAAACTATAGGATAAAACGGCAAACCAACACCGCGCCCCTGCTCGCATAACCACATTTCTGCATAATTGCCTTGCACCGTGCCACAGACCCTATCATTGTTGCGAGAAAGGAATATTTGAGCTAAATGAGTCTTAAAAGTATTAGAAGCATGAACTTCTATCATCTTTTTTAATTTCCTCTCAATTACTTCTATTGGGAGGTCTGATGAGTATTTTTTAGCCACAGTTTTATTTTCTTATTCAAAAGTACCTAAATCTATCTCTTGTCTGCATGTGTGGATTGGCTCACCTGCATTACTTTCAAAATAAACAACCACAATCGAAAACCCCACAGCCAACCCTCATACCCTCATTGTATTACTTTTGCACCCAAAATATAAGAATCGCATGAAGATCCTCCTCCATTATATCAGGCCATACCGTTGGCTGGTGTTCATTTCTTTATTATTGGCAGCTATAAACCAGACTTTTTCACTTTTTGCACCGGCATTAACAGGTAACCTGCTGGATCTGTTTGTTACACATCCCCGCGTTTTTTCCGTAAAAGCACCTGAACCACGCACCTTAAATCAATATCTTTTTGGCAGCGGTGCGTATTTGGGGGCGGTCCATTTCCTGCTGCTGTTGATCGGCACTGCCATGGTAAGCCGCATAGCAAAAGCCTTCCAGGACTATACAACCAACGTAGTTATTCAAAAATTTGGCGCCAAGATATTTACAGATGGCTTGCAACACTCCATGCGCCTTCCTTATCAGGAGTTTGAAGACCAGCGCAGCGGCGAAACGCTCTCCATCCTTACCAAGGTCCGCGACGACTCAGAGAAATTCATCAGTAATTTCATCAATGTTTTCTTTGGCATTATTGTCAGTATCATCTTTGTTTCTATTTATGCCTTCAGGCTGCATTGGGTCATTATGCCTATTTATACGGTTGGTATTATTTTAATTGCAACCGTAACAAGCCTGCTCAGCAAAAGGATAAAACTCATCCAGAAAAACATTGTAAAGGAAACAACAGGCCTTGCAGGCAGCACAACCGAAAGCCTCCGCAATATTGAGATAGTAAAAAGCCTGGGCCTCACCAACCAGGAAGTTAAAAGGCTGAATAATAATACCTATAAAATACTGGGGCTGGAGCTCCGCAAAGTAAAAAGCATCCGCTCGCTGAGTTTTATTCAGGGAACGATGGTAAACTTTTTGCAACAACTGATAACACTCACTTTGCTGCTGCTCATCTTCAAAGGGGCGGTTACTCCGGGGCAATACCTTTCTTTAATGTTTTATGGCTTTTTCATTTTTGGCCCCATGCAGGAAATAGGCAACATCATCATCTCTTACCGCGAAGCCGAAGCCTCGCTCAATAACTTCCACAACGTAATGCAAAAGGCTGTAGAACCAAAACCAGATCAGCCAAAGCACATCGGAGCTATTGAAGAACTCGAGTTCAGGAACGTCTCTTTTAAACACCAGACCGCGCAGTACAAAGCGCTTTCAGACATTTCATTTAATGTAAAGAATGGCGAAACCGTTGCATTTGTTGGCCCCAGCGGCAGCGGAAAAAGCACATTGGTGAAATTATTAGTGGGCTTATACCGTCCCCAGGAAGGCAAGATATTTTACGATGGCATCAACGGAAAAGACATTGACTTTGATGAACTCCGCAGCCAGATCGGCTTTGTAACGCAGGATACACAACTGTTTGCAGGAACCATAAAGGAAAACCTCTTGTTTGTAAACCCTTCTGCAACCGATGATGATCTGCGCACTGCTTTGCAAAAAGCAAGCTGCACCGCATTATTGCAGCGCGCTGAGAAAGGCATCGAAACAGTCATCGGCGAAGGCGGCCTCAAACTAAGCGGCGGCGAAAAACAGCGCATCGCCATTGCCCGCGCCCTTTTGCGCAAACCACATTTATTGATATTTGACGAAGCAACCTCTTCTCTCGACTCCATCACCGAAGAAGAAATAACCTCTACCATAAAAAATATATCCCTCGAAAAAGAGCAGGTTACTGTTTTAATTGCCCACCGCCTCAGCACCATCATGCACGCAGATATGATCTATGTCTTGGAAAAAGGGCAGGTAGTAGAGACCGGCAACCATTACGACCTGATCGCCGACAAGGGCTTGTATTACGCCATGTGGCGCCAGCAGATAGGCGAAAGAAAATACGCTGCAGCAGTGTAACTAAAAACAATAACTGTTTTCAGCTATCATCTTATTCGCGATTCGTCGCCTTGCCTCTTTGGAGTTAAACCCATCCACTTTAGTGAACCGCTTTAATCCCAGGTGCATCATCCTCAATTCATCGCCTTCCGCAAAACTGTTCAGTGCGTCTTAGGTCGGCGCAGGGTCTTCATTGTATAGCGTTGTGTATAGCATGAGACCCTGCGTTGATTGTTCGTCACTCCCTGATCCGTGCAATCCTTTAATCCCCTTGATCCGTGATTCAGACATCCTTTCAGGGCTTGCTTAAAAACAATAACTGTTTTCAGCTATCATCTTATTCGCGATTCGTCGCCTTGCCTCTTTGGAGTTAAACCCATCCACTTTAGTGAACCGCTTTAATCCCAGGTGCATCATCCTCAATTCATCGCCTTCCGCAAAACTGTTCAGTGCGTCTTTGCCTGCTTTATTGATACGGTCTGCGGCATCATATAAGGCTGTACGCATAATGTCTAACTGTAAAGCAGCAGCAGCTTCGCCATCAGTATCAGCAAGCTTCATAGCCCGCAGCAGCGCGCTTTCTGAGTTAAAAGCTTCAATGGCCATGTCTGCAATATTCATAAGTATTTCCTGCTCCTTATCAAGTGTCATCATCAACTTTTGAACAGCAGCACCCGCAACCATTAACACTGCTTTCTTAAAGTTGAGGACATATTTCTTTTCTTTTGAGAAAAAAGTTTCATCATCGCTGCTGAGGTCAGGAATACTCATAAGTTCTTTGCTCACGGCGGTTGCCGGGCCTAACAGATCCAGCTTGCCTTTCATAGCGCGTTTCAGCATCATATCAACCGTAAGCAAGCGGTTTATTTCATTGGTACCTTCAAAAATGCGGTTGATACGCGCATCACGAAAGGCCTTTGAAACAATGTATTCATCACTGTATCCGTTACCCCCATGCACCTGCACGCCTTCATCCACCACATAGTTCAAAGCCTCACTGCCAGCCACTTTCAGCATCGCGCACTCAATGGCATATTCTTCCGCAGCGCCAAGCATAGCCTTGTCAAAGGACTGGCCTGAAGAAAGCAATTCCTGTTCTTTATCATCGATCCATTTAGCAGTACGGTACAGCGCGCTTTCAGCCACCCAAATGCGGATCGCCATTTCAGCAAGCTTATGTTTAATAGCCCCAAATTTTGAGATAGATATTTTAAACTGTTCGCGCGTCTTTGCATATTGCACCGTTACGCTGGCAACACGTTTTGAAGCGCCCACTGTCGCGGCGCAAAGCTTTAACCTGCCTATGTTTAAGATATTGAAAGCAATAATATGGCCCTTGCCTATCTCACCCAATACATTCTCAACTGGCACTTTGCAGTCCTGGAAATAGAGCTGCACGGTCGATGAGCCTTTGATCCCCATCTTATGTTCCTCAGGCCCTTGCGTAAAGCCTTCAAAGCCGCGCTCAACAATAAATGCAGTGAACTTATCCCCGTCTATTTTTGCGAATACAGTATAAACATCTGCAAAGCCTCCGTTTGTGATCCAGCATTTCTGCCCGTTCAGCAAATAATACTTGCCATCCTCACTCAGCTTTGCGGTTGACTTTGCACCAAGCGCATCACTGCCGCTGTTGGGTTCGGTCAAGCCATAAGCGCCTTTCCATTCGCCGCTGCCTAATTTTTGTATGTACTTCTGCTTTTGTTCTTCCGTGCCGAAATATAAAATAGGCAATGTACCGATACCAGTATGTGCAGCCATGGCAACCGAAAACGAGAAGCCGCCACCCAGCCCTTCATTAACGATGGTCGCCGTTACAAAATCTTTCCCCAGTCCGCCATATTCTTCAGGCAGGGAAGTGGCGAGCAGCCCCTGTTCGCCCGCCTTTTCCATCAGGGAAGGCATAAGGCCCGGTTCTAATTTGTCAATACGTTCAATAACAGGCATCACTTCAGTGTCCAGGAACTGCGAACACATATCAAGCACCATCTTTTGTTCTTCATCAAGATCTTCACGGGTAAACGTGTCAAAAGCATTGCTTTCTTTCACCAGCCATTCGCCGCCACGCAGCGCCGGTGCTTGTTTTACGGTTTCCATAATATAAAATTTTTATTGATTTATTTTAAATTATCATACACTTTCTGCAACACATATTTCACAGTTTCTATTTCCTCTTTTGATATGCCAGTCAACGATTCCTCCATGGTTTCATTCGCAAGGTCAATTGTCTTTTGTTGCAAGTGTTTTGCAGCATCGGTTAAACAAACTAAATTTTTTCTTTTATCTTCTGTCGATTCTATTCGTTCAACGAGTTTCTGTTTCTCTAGCTTGTCTATAAGCCTCGTGATGCTTGGCTTATCCCTGAAAGTGCGCAGGCAAAGTTCCTGCTGACTAAGGCGATCTTCTTTCCAAAGGTGGTACAGTATGCTCCATTGCTCAATAGTTATATCCAGTCCCGCACTCCTGAAATTCTTTTGTAACCTTCGCGCAACCGCTGTGCTTGCCATCCCGTTAATAACGCTGTATAATTCCCCTCTTTTAAACTGGTTTATTTGCATATAGTTGTTTATGCAACTAATTTCAAAAGTATATCTCTTCCCCCAATAATCAAATTTTAGGCTCATATTTTTCTAAACAACCTAAAAAAACCACAAAACTCGCCATTCACCCCTCCCCACTCACGGTACTTATACTGTACTTATACTGAAGTTATACTGTAGTTATACTGAACTTATACTGATATAACTCCATGCCACACCCGTGGTAAAGCCCTGTTAACCACCTGCTAACCCCCATCACAACCCCCTTTTCATCCCTTATGACCGTGCCGGTCTGCAGCATCCCCCTCTTTATTACCTGTTGCGGAGGTTCTTTCTATCAAGAATATTAGCTTTCTTTGTTTGCCATGCAGCAACTGCCATTTATTATCAACACTATTGCTTTCCTCATATTATTTGGCGGTTACTGTGCATTGATACTGAACTATCAAAGATGGTTTTTACGCCTAAAACCCTTTATCCCCTCCGCACAAATACAGGCCTCTACTGGCTTCAGCATCATCATCCCCGCCCGAAATGAAGAAGCAAACATCGCAGGCTGTATCAACTCCATTCTAAACAATAACTACCCCACCTCCCTCTTTGAAATAATAGTAGTAGACGACTTTTCTGAAGACGGAACCGCGGAAGTAGTCACGCAGTTACAACACCGCTTCCCCAACATCCAATTAATTCAATTAAAAAACATTGTTGCCACCAAGATCAACTCATACAAAAAGAAGGCAATAGAAACAGCCATCACCTACGCAAACCATCCATGGATAATTACAACAGATGCCGACTGTCTGGTAAAAAAGGATTGGCTTAATTTATTTGACAAATACATCCAGCAAGCAAATCCTGTTTTTGTTGCCGCGCCGGTAATGTTCACCAACAGCAACTCTTTTCTTTCCATCTTTCAATGCCTCGATTTTATAAGCCTGCAGGGTATCACAGCAGCTTCAGTTTCTGCCGGATTCTCCAGCATGTGCAATGGTGCCAACCTTGCATACAAGAAAAAGATATTTGCAGAAGTTGGCGGGTTCAAAGGTCTTGACAATATCGCCAGCGGCGACGACATGTTGCTGATGCACAAAATAAAAACTAAATACCCTGGCCAGATAGGCTACCTCTTTCATCCGTGGGCAATAGTAACTACCCTTCCTGCCCCCACATGGAAGGCTTTTTTTAACCAACGTATCCGCTGGGCAAGCAAGGCAATGAACTATGAGGACAGGAAGATATTTTGGGTTTTATTGCTTGTTTACCTGTTTAATTTATACATGCTTATTCTCCCCTTCTTTTCTATCGCTGATTTATTCCTTTTTAAATTCTGGCTGCTGCTTTTGGCTGGCAAAACACTGTGCGAATTGTTTTTCATGTATCCCGTTGCGGCTTTCTTTTCAATGAAAAAGCTTTTATGGTGGTTCCCTCTCATGCAGCCATTTCATATTATTTATACCGTAGTATCTGGCTTTCTGGGTAAGTTTGGAAAATATGAATGGAAAGGAAGAACTGTGAAATGATTCTATAACTCAATGTCTTTTAGATCAGCATATAATTCTGCTTTTTGGAAGCGGCTGCGCAAAAATAAAGGTGCCCTTTTTGGCATAGTGGTTATTTGCTTCGCTGTTTTTACTGCCCTTTTTTGCTATATCATTGCTCCTGATAATTCGCCGGATGCAAACCGCATGATTCCTGAAATATCCGATCAAAAAGCAGGCTTCGATATTCAGTTTCTTCTTTTAAAAAAGAGAACCCCACCGAAAAGCAAAGCTTTTTAAACAAGATATGGAACGGCAGGATTGATGAATATGATTACATACCTGTAGTTTCATTCGGCAAAAAAGATGACAGCATTGTCGCTTTGAAATATGTGGATGAAGGCGTAACTGAAAGAATAACTTATCCCATAACTGCTGTAAAAGATGTTCTGCAACAAACATTCTGGCTCGGCACTGATAAATTTGGAAGAGATATTGCAAGCAGGCTGATTATTGGCACACGTGTAAGTTTAAGTGTTGGTTTAATAGCCATGATCATCTCAATTACAATAGGGGTCTTCCTTGGTGCTCTTGCAGGCTATTACAGGGGGCGAACCGATAACATGATTATGTGGTTTATAAATGTAGTTTGGAGCATTCCAACTTTACTCTTGGTATTTGCAATTACGCTCGTTTTGGGCAAAGGTTTTTGGCAGGTGTTTATTTCAATTGGGCTAACAATGTGGGTTAATGTAGCAAGGCTCGTACGTGGCCAGTTTCTTGTCGCTCGTGAAATGGATTATGTGCAGGCTGCCCGCGCGCTTGGTTTCAGCGATACTAGAATTATCTGCAAACATATTCTTCCAAATATCAGTGGGCCTATAATTGTGATTGCTGCCAGCAATTTTGCTTCTGCTATTTTAATTGAGGCAGGGCTTAAGCTTTCTCGGTATTGGTGTTCAGCCGCCTCAACCAAGCTGGGGTCTCATGATCAAAGAAAATTACAATTTTATTATTGCCAATAATGCTATCCCTGCACTTGCACCGGGCATTGCAATTATGCTGCTTGTCCTTGCATTCAATTTATTAGGAAATGGCTTGCGTGATGCGCTGGATGTAAAAAGCTAAACATCCTAATTCGCCTTCTGTATTTACCGAGACATTTCGTACAAAGCTTTCTTCCAGTGAAATAAATGTTTCTGTTCGTTCAATGCCCTTTTATTTTTTGCAGTTCATCGTGCAGCACAAACCGCAGCTGGTATATCTTTACAAACAATTTCTGCAAACATGCTGTAGTTGCCGGTGGTATAATTAAGGCGTACAATTTCCGGTATCTTTTGCAGTTCTTTTGCAACAAAATCATACAAAGAACTTTTTTCCAGGAAAATGCCAATAAACGCAATTACATCATAACCCAGTTGCTTTAATATCAACATTTAATTTTGTACCTTTAACAATGCCGGCTTCCTGCAGTTTTTTAATGCGCACATGGATGGTGCCGCCGGAAACAAATAGTTTTTTTCCCAGATCGGCATAAGAGATGCCTGCATTTTCCATCATTTCCTGTATGATTTGCAGATCGAGTTTGTCAAGATTTAATTTTGCGCCCATTTTAGTATGTCTGATTTTAAAAATAATTCAAACAAATATACTAATATATTGAACAAAATCTAAATTTTAAAATATTTATTGAAATATATTTAAGTAAATCAATACATGCTTAATATTGTACCAACAAGCAAAGTTCTTTACTATACTGTGGGGTGATGAAATCTTTGGCAGACATGCCCTCTCGTCTCGGGGGTGAGGACAAACAGGATAAACGTAACATAGAGCCTTCCAGCAAGGAAGACCGGGGTTGACCACCGGACTTTGTGTTATAGCTAACTGCCTCGTGTAGGTTCGACTCCTACCCCTACAGCTTCATGTTTTTGTGCCCCTTGCTGGTAGTGACGGCAGGGGGTTTCTTTTTGCATATCTTTTATCAGAAATACGTGTCTCAAATCCTTACCCTTTATTTATTGCTACAATTTACCAACCAATTACTTACTACCGCAATAAATACAGCATATTCCTAAACTAAGCGGCTTAAAATAAGTTTTCACAAACCCTATTTGCTCCATAATATCTATAAACGCTTCCCGTTCAGGAAACGCCTGTACCGATTCATTCAAATATTGGTATGCGCTCTTATTTTTAGCAACCAGTTTGCCCATACCCGACCCAACAACATTCATATAAAAATTGCAAAGCATCTTAAACACTGGGTTTTTAGGCCTTGAAAATTCAAGTACGACTAATTTACCACCCGGTTTTAATACGCGCAGCATTTCACTCAACCCCTTTTCAAGATCCTCGAAATTGCGCACTCCAAACGCAACAGTTACTGCATCAAAATAACTGTCAGGATAATTAATTGCTTCGCTATTACCTTGCTGCAGGTCTATAAGCCCGCGGAGGCCAACCTGCTTGATTTTTTTCCTCCCAAGCTCAAGCATACCTTCAGAAATATCAATGCCAATGATCACCCTCGGCTGCAACATTCTAAAGCACATAAGTGCCAGGTCGCCCGTTCCCGTCGCCACGTCAAGCACCACTTCCGGGTGAAGCCTTTTCAACTGCATGATAGCCTCTTTTCGCCACCGCGCATCATTGCCCAGGCTCAGAAACCTGTTCAGGAAGTCATATCGGAACGCAATATTGTCAAACATTTGCGCCACTTGCGTTTTCTTTTGAAGCCCGCTTTTTTCATCAGGAACTATTGTATCATGTGCGAATTTTGCCATCTCTTATGCAGCCTTTTAAAAATGAATGAACTCAACTATATCTTCCAGGTATTTTTTATCCGTTTCGTCAAATGCATTTAATACATCACTGTCCACATCAAGCACTGCAAACACTTCACCATTTCTTATTACAGGAACAACTATCTCCCGATTTTGATAAACTGCTGCAGGCAATATGCCCCGGGAACTTCTCAACATCAGGCACCACCAGTGTTTTCGCTTCAGCCCACGCAGCCCCGCAAACGCCCCGTCCCTTGCTTATTCTTGTGCATGCAACAGGCCCTTGGAAGGGAGCTAATACCAACTCCTCTTTTTTCACAAGGTAAAACCCTACCCAGAAAAAATTAAACTGTTCTTTCAGCGCACCAACTGTATTTGCAAGATTAGCTATCAGGTCCTCTTCTCCTTCTAGCAATGCTTTTATCTGGGGAATAAGCGATTGATACTGCTCTTCTTTATCCCCTTTCACAATTTGTAGATCCTCCCCCATTTTTTCCTTTTTCCTTTTTATTTTTTCCTTAAAAAATATCTTCCAGCTCCTTTAAATGATAAACAGTATAAGTAGCAACAGATTTTGTTTCCACTTTTAAATGATTTACAAAAATAGTGTCCAGTCCGGCATTTGCGGCACCGGCAATATCTGTTTCCAGGTTATCGCCGATCATGATGCTTTCTTCCTTCTTTGCATTCGTGAGTTGCAAAGCATATTCAAATATCTCTTTGTTTGGCTTCACGCTGTTACTTTTTTCTGAAGTGATTATTTCATTAAAATAATGATGGATATTACTGCTTTTCAACTTACTGTGCTGTATTTCCTCAAACCCATTCGTTATCAAATGTAGTTGATAGCCTTTATTTTTCAGGTGTTCTAATATTTCTGCTGTGTATGGAAACACTTCCTTCTTAAACGGCAATCGCTCTAAAAATTGCGCAGCTATTTTTTTAGATAGCCCTTCATCACCTATTTTAAATTCAAGCAACGTATGCCACATACGTTTCCACCTTAGCTCTGCCTGTTTAATAAACCCTCTTTCATACCGCCTCCACAATCGTTCATTATGAAACTTATACCTTGAAAAAAAGTAGTCAAAGTCTGGAATACCGCTCTCATTCAGTTGATTCAATACATACACTTCATGGAGTGTTTCTTTCGCATTTGTCTCAAAATCCCAAAGCGTATGGTCAAGGTCAAAGAATAAATGACGGTATTTCATGATGCAAATAGAAAGTAAAAAAGAAAAAGTAAAAAGTAAAAAATTAGGAACCACTGTCAACTAACTCCTAACTCTTGGCTCCTAACTCCCCTTATCTTTACTTTTTATTTTTTACTTTTTACTTTTTCAACATGAACATCATCATCACAGGCGCCTCCAAAGGCATGGGTAAAGCTATAGCATCAGCACTTGCAGCAAACAATACCTTGCTGATATGTGCCAGGAGTGAAGCACAGTTACAAACCACAAAAGAAGAACTGCTGGCTTTGCATCCACAAACTTCTATTCATACCTTCCCTGCCGATTTAAGCATAAAAGAACAAGCCACGCAGTTTGGCAAGTGGTGTCTAGGCTTTGGCATGCCGGATATATTAGTAAACAATGCAGGCAGCTACATCCCTGGCAACGTATACGACGAACCCGAAGATGCTCTGGAAAAAATGCTCCATATCAACCTGTACAGCGCTTACCATTTAACACGCACTTTGCTCCCCGAAATGATGAAAGCTAAAACCGGCCATATCTTCAACATTTGCTCCATTGCCGGCCTTGCTGCCTATCCAAACGGCGGTGCATACAGTATCAGCAAGTTCGCAATGGCAGGGTTTTCTAAAAACCTTCGGGAGGAACTAAAGCCTTTTAATATAAAAGTCACCACCATCTATCCCGGCGCCACTTTCAGCGATAGCTGGAACGGTAGCGGAGTTTCAGAACAAAGAATTATGGAAACAGCAGATATTGCAAAAATGATTCTTGCCGCTTCTCAACTATCCCCCCAGGCCTGTGTGGAAGACATTATCCTGCGCCCTCAGTTAGGTGATATTTGAGGTCTGTTTTTCATTTACTCATCGTCACTCAGTTGAAATGATCACTTTGTTTCATCATCTTCAGGCAACATTGCTACTATCATTTGTTATCCCCTTTTCTTTCATCTTTCTTTTTATATTCAGCCTGCGGCTCATTAACCGTCATTTCCAGGTTACTATATAATACTTCATGTTGAGCATTAATGTTGCCGTGAAAGCTTTCGGGCAGTCGTGCCCAGTCAAAAAGTTCCACCACAATGGGGATATTGCTTTCCTGAATTTTTTCTTTTAATTCCTGCAAAACATCAAGTGGCAGCTTTTGAAGATTGTAGCTGCGTATTACCAGGTCCAGGTCGCTGCCTTCGTGTGCTTCACCTGTTACACGGCTGCCATACGCCCATACCTCTAGGGATATATCTGTAGTGCTAAAGATTCCCAGTAGAGTTTCCTGGTCTTTATTCCTTAATATCATCTTTCTGTTGGTTAATAGCTTCTGCCAATAATTTTGCATCAGCAATAAAATCGGGCAACAGCGCTAACGTTTCTTCGGCAAAACCTACCCCATAATCATATGCCGTATTGTTTCGGTTTTCACGGTATTCTAAAAATCGCTCACACATTTCTGGAGTAATTATACTTCTGGCCACTGCCTGCCTGAACACATCTTTAAAATACAATTTGTCCACGGCCTTGGAGGAATGGAAATACGGTTTCAATGCTTTACGAAGCAGCTTGCCGCTTTGTTCCAGGATAATTTCAAATTCCTTTACACAAGCCGAACGATACATATCATGATCAATATGTTCAGGATTTGCTTTCAGCAATAGCCCATGTGCTTTTTCAAGTGTGCTAATGCAGCGTTCGTAATAGGTAGTATCTATTTTCATACTTCGTAACCAATTTTTGAGGAGTTCTTTTTTTATTGATTCATCTAGAGTAATTGATTCTTGTATTTGTTCTTTGTATTCTTCAAAAACCCATTGTTAGGTCCAGTCTTTTATAATTGAATTTCGTAAATATAATAATTTCCCGTCAATGTATCCGACAGGTAACGTGAGCCTTGAAAGTCGTCACCTGTCTTCCATTTTAAACAATCAGAAGGAGGCGTAAACCACTTTGGTGCGTCGCCCGGTTGTGTCCATTGAATAGTGTCTGCTATTAATTTGTTTTGCCTAATAAATTCTGTCCACCATGTTTTTGTGGGTTGTAATTTTAGATAAACGATATATTCGCGTGTCCAATGTCCGGACTGCCAATAATGTCCTTCAATAACTTTCATGTCTTGGGGCGGCGTATCTCCCGTCCAATGTTGATAGGACTCCTTAGGATTGTCAGTAGAAATTGCCCCACAACTTGTCACCAGAAACAGTAGAAGAACAATTAGTATTTTATGAAGTGTCTTGACCATGAAGATATTCCGCCTAACGCAAAGATCTATATTATTTTCTTTGTACCTCCCCACCCAAAATACTCCAATTCCGTAGCCCCACAAAAAAGCCCCGCACCTGCGGGGCTTTCTAAACTAAGTTCTACTCATCATTTCTCCGGCAACAACACCGCCTGCAACACATTCTTGCCATTAAACAACAAATTAGCCGTTGCTTTTACTTCATCCACCGTCAATGCATTCACTATTTCATCATATTTGAATATACGCTGTGGGTCATCTCCCTGGAAATAAACATCATTCAGGCTGCTGCTCCAGAAGCTGTTTTCCTTCATGGCAACCTTATTCTGCTCTATCCACGTCTTTTTCACCTTATCAAGGTTCACCTGCGACGGCCCGTACATTTTAATGCTGTCCAGTTCCGCCTGTGCCGCCTTCAGCACAGTGTCAACATGCTCCGGCCCGCATGGCAACTGCATCACATACGAATAACTGTTATATGGGTATTTGCTCAGTCCGCCATAAATGCCGCCTCCATAAATAGCGCTCATTTTCTCGCGTATGTCATCTATAATTTTAATGTTCAGCACTTCCTTCACAGCATCTGCCTTCAGTTCAAGGTCCTCACTAAAAGGCACTTCGCCTGAATATACATTCAGTATAAGGCTTTTTTGCTCAGTTCCTTTTTTCACAGTAAGGTCAAGATCGCCTTTCGCAGTCCGCAGCCCATTATCCACAAACGCCCCCGGCTTCCCGGTTGAAGGCAGGCTGCCAAGATAAGTGGCAAGCAATGGCTTTATTTTCTCCACATCAAAGCTCCCAACAAAAATAAAGTTGAAGTCGCTGGCATCCCCAAACTGTTCTTTATAAATAGCCATCGCCCTGTCTAAATTGGTATTGTCAAAATCCGCAGGTTTTGCAACCACGATCGGCATCAGCGGGTTATTTTGATATAGCGCTCTATAAAACGTGTCTCTAAACGCCGTCTGCGGGTTATCCATTTGAAACTGCACGGCTGACTTCTGTTTCTCTTTCCAGGCAGTATACAGCCCCTCATCTTTGCGCGGAGTCGTCATGTACAGGTATGCCATTTGCAGCATCGTCTCAAAGTCTTTCACACTGCTGCTGCCGTTCACATGAGCGCTTAATTGCCCGATACTCACCGAAGCGGAAGCCGTTTTACCCGCAAGATATTTGCCCAGGTCAGTAGGAGAAAGCGCCCCGATCCCCATTTCCTGTACTATTGTTGCCGCATAATTAGCATTAGCCTTATCCGCTAAGCTGTAAAGCGATCGGCCGCCCTTTTTAAAAGAGGTCATCACTATCTCATCATCCTTAAATGTGGTAGGTTTTAAGATTGCTTTCACCCCATTTGCAAAAGTTATTTCAGTCACACCCAGTAGGTCATTCTTTTTCTCGCTCACTATTTTGCCAGCCGTGGGTGTTGTCTTCATCAACGCTCCTGCTACCTTTGTTTCTGTATAAGCCGCCACATCAGCATGCAACGCTTTCTCTGCTTCCGCAAGCAGTTGGGTGCTGTCAGGCAATGCTATCTTACCCTGCGATGGCCCCTGTAGGCTCACAAAAATAGCTGCGTTTTGTTTCAACGGCGTTGTTAGCGCATTTACTTCTTCAAGCGAAATACCTGGCAATAGGTCTTTATGATACTTATATTCATTCACAATACCCGGCGAAGGCTCCTGCTCCAAAAACAGTCTGATATATTCCTCCACGTAGTTACTAGACTCGTTTTTATCGCGGTCGTTATAGAGGTGTTCAATACCCGCCAGGGCTTCTTTCTTTGCACGCTCAAGTTCCGCCTGCGTGAAGCCATACTTTTTCACCCTGTTTATTTCTGTCACCACAGCAGTCAAAGCAGTGTCTGGCCCTGCCTGCCCTGCCACGGCATAAGCGTTGAAACCTTCGTAATATCTTGCCTCGCTGCCATAATAAGTAACGCCGTATAAAAAAGGAGGGTTACTGCTTTTAGCCAGGTCGCTAAGCCTTTCGTTCAGCATAAAGGTAAAAATATCTTTAATTAAGTCTTTACGGTAATCCCCAAGCGTCTTTGTGGGTTCTTTTTTAGTGATGGGATAATGAACCTGCACCGCGTAGTTGGTCGCTTCCTTATCCGTTACCACCATTGCTTTGCTTGTTTTTCTTTCCGGAACCGATGCATAAAAACGTACCTTTTCATTTGATGGGTTCTTCAATCCCCCAAAATATTCCTTTACTAATTTTTCAGTTGCGCTCACATCAATATCTCCCACAACGATCACCGCTTGCAGGTCAGGGCGGTACCACGTATGATAAAACCTTGTCAGCGCTTCATTAGGCGTATTTCTCACAATGCTGTCTATCCCTATCGTCAGGCGCTCAGCATACCTTGAGCCCGCATATTCAACAGGATATATTTTGCGGAACATCCTGTCATTTGCCCCCTTCCCTAAACGGCTTTCCTCCAGCACCACAGGCCTTTCCCCCGTGATTTGTGCCGTATCAAAGCTCAATCCCCCAGCCCAGTCCTGCAGCACAGTAAGCCCCTTGCGTAAGTTGCTCGTGTCCGAAAGAGGGATAGGTAATATATAAACCGTTTCGTCAAAGCTTGTATAAGCATTCAGGTCTGCACCAAACTTCACACCTATTTTTTGCAAAAAATCAACAAGGTCATTCTTGGCAAAATGTGTAGAGCCGTTAAAGGCCATATGCTCATTCAAATGCGCCAGCCCCTGTTGGTCATTATCCTCAAGAATAGACCCCGCATTCTCCACCAGCCTAAGCTCCACCTTATTTTCAGGCTTCTTATTTTTTCTTATGTAATACGTAAGCCCGTTCGCCAGCTTACCCATCCTCACATTCGAATCCAGCGGCAATTTCTGGTCAAGGTTTTGACCAAACGAGGCATTAGCACAAACAACCAATACAAGAATAATTAGTTTAGTAAAAAGGTTTTTAAGCATGGATTTAAATTTATTAGGCTGCAAATGTATTGGTAAACTTCCCAAATGAAACTCTAAATTAGGAGG
>CAVYTF010000010.1:0-131779 GCA_963771435.1 uncultured Bacteroidota bacterium
GACTACTGTTGTCCGGTTAAAGTATAAAGCTGAAAAGTAAAGGGAGATTAAATTTAATCTCCCTTTTTGTTAGTTTCGTTAAATACCACTCCAACGAAATAACATGGGTAAAGATACTTTTTTTACCGGACAGCCGGTATTCAGCCAGCTATTACAACTTATTCCCAAACATATCATCCGGGATGTATCCAAGCAGCATCGATCAAACCGCTATTACAAGCGTTTCAGAACCTATGAACATTTGGTAACGATGCTATATACAAGTTTTCATGGATGTACCTCTCTTCGGGAAGTAATTACAGGCATGATGGCTTGCACCACCCGTATCAATCATTTAGGTATAGATCACATGCCCCGCAGGAGTACATTGGCAGAGGCAAATGCCAACAGGCCGGAAGCCGTTTTCGGAGATTTATACCATCGGCTCTATACGCATTTTTACCCGGACAGCCGTTTGCTGACAAAGCTGGAAAAGAGGCTTTTTATTTTTGATTCTACCACTATAAGCCTGTTTTCAGAAGTGATGAGGGGTAGTGGCCAAATACCAGCAGGCAGGCGCAAGGGTGGTGTAAAAGCCCATGTACTGATGAAGGCTGACGAAGATGTCCCAAGGTTTGTTTGTCTCACTGAGGCTAAGGAAAACGACAACATCTTTCCCCCAATGCTCAACCTGCCCAGGCGTTCTATCGTTACTTTCGACCGTATATATTATGGCTTTAAACCACTGATAAAATGGTCGCAGGCAGGAGTTACATGGGTAACCCGGATGCACCCACTGGTTGCTTATACTGTTCTTAGATCAAAACAGATACCTCCAGATCAGAAACAAAAAGGAGTTATTGCTGATGAGCATATAAGGGCCGGTGCGCGCCAGCGTAAGGATAAATTGCCGGCAAGAAGAATAATCTACCAGGATCCCGTAAACGGTAAAGAACTTATTTTTCTAACCAACAATACCCGCATGAAAGCTATTACTATCGCCCATATTTACAGGCAGCGATGGCAGATAGAATGCTTATTCAAACGGCTTAAACAAAACTATCCGCTAAAATACTTTTTAGGAGAAAATGAAAATGCAATCAAAATACAGATATGGTGCGCCCTTATTACTGACCTTTTAATAAAAGCTGTAAAAGACAAAGTAAAACGGAAATGGTCATTTTCAAATATCGCAGGTATGATACGGCTGCATTTAATGACCTATATCAATCTGATCGAGTTTTTACAAAACCCTGAAAAAGCATTGAGCAGTTACCGCCCAACAAATCATTATGATCAACCATCTTTATTTCCAACCTGAAATACAGGGGGGCTCACTTTTCTATTCTTTGTGTATAAGCCGCTTTTCTCTTCTGAATGGAAGGCAGATATTTGCTGTTTGAACTTTTACCGGACAACAATAGTCAGGAGACTACGCCAAGCGGGGGAGGCGTGGTACTTAATTTGTATAAAGACAGTTATATAGTTTTAAAGAAGCAATTTTGAATTATGGAGCACACAAATAACACCGAATCAATTCATTCACCTGAAATATTTATCTATTCACCGCGAAGTGGCTTCTTGTTTGTTACAGGTTAAAAATGTATTCTACCTTTATCGCGCTGTGATAAATCCTTTACCGATGAAAATTAGTCTGCCTATTAAAATCTTTAGCCTGAAATACTTTGTTTTGTTTGTAGGCCTTCTTCTTTGCTCAACGATAAATTCTTTTGCGCAGGATTTTGACACGACCAATACTGCTCAGCAATTCACGATGAAAGACTGCATTGATTATGCGCTTAAACATCAGCCCACCATAAAGCAATCTGAGATAAACATAACAGTTGCTAAGGTTACAAACTCTATCAATGAATCCGGATTGTACCCGCAGGTGAATGGCTCGGGCACGGCAACACACTATTTTCAAACGCCTACTGCCACAAATTCAACAACACCCACGCAGCCAGGTGTTCAGAACACTGCTGTGCCGGGCATTTCAGTATCGCAGGCCATTTTTAGCCCTGCTCTTATTTATGCTGTGAGAAGCGCACCACTTTATGTGAAGGCGGCGGAACAGGTGAATGACAGCACAAAAATTGGAGTGGTTGCCAATGTGAGCAAATCGTTTTACAACCTGCTGCTGACGTTGCAACAAATAAATGTGCTGAAGGAAGATACGGTGAGGCTGGCGCAAAATGTAAGGGACTCTTATCATCAATATGTTGGAGGTATTGTGGACGAAACGGATTATGAGGAAGCGACGATCACGCTAAATAATTCACTTGCGCAACTGAAGCAGGCGGACGAGAATGTGGTGCCACAATATGCTGTGCTGAAACAATTGATGGGCTATCCCCCGAAGCGGCAGTTTGATATCAGCTATGATTCTACTGAGATGATGAATGACATTAAACTGGACACAACGCTGCAACTGCAATATGAGAAGAGAATAGAATATCAACAGTTGGCAACAGAACAGAAACTGCAGCACGCGCTGACGGATTATTACCGTTACGCCGCCCTGCCAACTGTGTCTGCTTTTTTTGATTATGACTATGAATTTGAAAACAACTCTACCGAGTCATTATTCTCAAGCAGTTATCCTTATTCTTATATAGGATTGTCTGTGAGTGTTCCGATATTTAACGGGTTTTACAGGGTAAATAACTTAAAACGGTCGAAGCTATTAGAGCGGTCGCTTGGCTGGGGCGTGGTTAGCCTGAAATCAGAGATATACAGTGAATATACCACTGCGCTGGCGAATTATAAAGGCAACCTGTATAACCTGGAAGTGATGAAAAATAATACTGCATTGGCGCAGCGGGTTTATTTTGTAGTGACGTTGCAATACAAACAGGGCATTGTGGCATACCTGAATGTTATTACTGCGGAATCGAACTTGATAACATCAGAAATTGGTTATTTGAATGCGTTGTTTCAGTTGCTGTCAAGCAAAATTGACGTGCAAAAGGCGATGGGGGATATTTCTTATTAAATAATTATTTGGCATACATTAAAACAATAAATCAGCCATAATGAATAGAATATTATTGAGCATAGGGTTGATAAGCTGCATGGCTTTTTTTTCGTGTGGCAAAAAAGCCTGCGCCCCCTCCTACCCCGCCTGTGCCTGTTAATTTATACACCGTTTCAAAACAGACTGTTTTATATTACGATAAATACCCGGCTACTGTGCAGTCGCTGAACCAAGTGAATATTGTGGCACAAGTGCCGGGATATATTACCGCCATTTATGCTAAAGACGGGAGCGTGGTTAAAAAAGGGGAGCCGCTGTACGAAATAGATAAGCGCCTGTATGAGGCAGCCTATCAAAATGCGGTAGCCAACCTGAAAGTTGCGCAAGGCAATGAGGTGCAGGCCCAGCAGGATGCCGACCGTTATGAATACCTAAACAGTTATCATGCTGTTGCGAAACAGTTGTATGACCATGCTGTTATTACCCTGCAAAATGCAAAAAGTTCAGTTGAGGCAGCGCAAGAACAGGTGCAAACAGCTAAAACAAATTTGAGTTATGCGATTATCAGTGCGCCTTTTGACGGAACGATAGGTTTCAGCCAGGTAAAGCTGGGGAATTATGCAAACCCAGGGCAGACGGTGCTTAACACGATATCTTCTAACGACCCGATGGCAGTTGACTTTTTGATAAATGAAAAACAGTTGTACGCCTTTGAGAAACTACAGGATAATACAACAGCTCTCACAGACTCGCTTTTTACTATTTCAATGCCCGACAACTCGCTTTATCCTTATTTGGGTAAAATAGCAGTCATAGACCGTGCAGTAGATTCGGGCACAGGTTCTATAAGGGTGAGGCTTGTTTTCGCAAACACAAAAGCTCAGCTTAAACCGGAGATGAGCTGCGTGGTGAGGGTTCACAACCAGGACGCCAGCCCACAGATGCTGATACCAAACAGGGCGGTGCTGGAACAAATGGGTGAATATTTTGTGTTTGTGGCTAAAGATACTTTGTCAAGCGAGCCCCCGGCTACCGACTCAACAAAGAAAAAAGAGTGCTGATACGGCACAAGCAAAGCCTAAACGTTAAGGGCGATTGAAAAGAAAGTGCAGCTTGGGCAAACGATAGGGCCAAATGTTATAATACTGTCAGGGATAAATGTGGGGGATAAGATCGTTGTGGATGGTATTCAGTCGATACATGATGGTTCGCCCATCGCAACAGGAACAGGAGCAAGAGCCGGGCGCGGAGGAAATGGAAGAGACAGCAGTAAGGCTTCAGGCAGCAGTAATTCATTGCCGGATAGTAGCAATACTGCAAATAGGAGTTGATGGTTAAAATAATAACAGAGTTGGGCGTGAAGATGTTGTTGCAACATTCCCAAAATAACAAGGTAAACCGTTTGACACGATAGTCCTATGATTGCTAATACATTTATAAAAAGGCCGGTAACTGCAATAGTTATATCTATTGTATTGGTAATTACCGGTATTGTTAGTATTTTGCTTTTGCCTATTGACCAATATCCTGATATTACCCCGCCGGTTGTACAGGTGAACGGGCAGTTTACCGGTGCCGATGCGCAAACTGTTGAGCAAACCGTTGCCACGCCTATTGAAGAACAGGTAAACGGTACGCCCGGCATGGAATACATGCAGAGCAACAGCACCAACAACGGGCTGATGCAGATGAATGTAACCTTTAAAATAGGTACCGATATTGACGTTGCCGCGCTTGATGTGCAAAACCGTGTAAGTATTGCCACGCCTTTGTTGCCTGCGGTAGTAAGCCGTTTGGGCCTTACGGTGCGCGCGGTAAACCCAAGCATGCTGATGATGGTGGCTATATATGCGCCAAAAGACACGCATAACATTACTTTCCTTGATAACTATACCAATATATTTATCCAGGATGCGTTGCTGCGTGTGCCGGGCGTGGGCAGCATCAGCCGGTTTACGGATGATTTTAGTATGCGTATCTGGATGAACCCGGATAAAATGGCTGCTTACAGCTTAACGCCAACGGATGTTATTAATGCGCTTAACGCGCAAAACGTGCAGGTAGCTGCAGGTACAGCAGGTGTGCCGCCGCAGGCATCAACCCAAACTTATGAACTGGGTATTTTGGTAAACGGCCGTTTAAGCAAGGTTTCGGAGTTTGAAAATATCATTGTAAAAACAATCCCTGCCACAGGCGAACTGGTTTACTTGAAAGATGTTGCCCGGGTTGAATTGGGTAAATTTACTTTCTCCAGCAATTCATTTGTTGATGGGCACCGCGCATCTTACCTGCAGATATACCAGGCGCCGGGCAGTAATGCGTTGCAAACCGCCAAAGGCGTATATGCTGAGTTGGCCAAACTGAAAGCAAACGTTTCCCGTCTGATGTGGAATACAGCGTTCCGTTTGAATCGGTAACCGTGGTAAAGGTTTCGATGAGCGATGTGGTGTGGACTTTATTAAAAACCTTGGGCTTGGTAGCTATTGTGGTGTTCCTGTTCCTTCAAAACTGGCGCTCAACACTTAATACCTGTTCTGGCCATCCCGGTATCTATTTTTGGTACATTCTGCTTTTTTATTCCGCTTAGGCTTTACCATCAATACCTTACCATGTTTGGCTTTGTGCTGGCCATTGGTATTGTGGTGGATGATGCCATTATTGTGGTGGAGGCCGTGCAGCATTATATTGATGATGAAAGAATGTCGCGCCAAAGAAGCAACTTACCAGGCCATGAAAGATATATCGGCGCCGGTTATTGCCATTGCGTTGATACTGGCAGCGGTATTTGTGCCGGTTGGTTTTATTCCGGGTATTGTGGGGCGTTTATACCAGCAGTTTGCCATCACCATTGCTATATCGGTAATTATATCGGCATTTATTGCATTATCATTAACACCTGCACTTTGTACGTTGTTGTTAAAACCAACCGACAAATCAAAGAAGAAGCAAAGGGCCTTAACAAATTGTTCTTCAAGTTTAACAAATGGTTTGAAAGGGTAACCGCGAAATATACCGAACGGCGTTAAGAAAAGTATCGAGAAATCAAAATACATCGTTATTCTATTGGTTTGCGTTTGTATCGGCGCTTATTTTCTGTTCCAAGCAAAACCAACGGGCTTTATTCCTTCAGAAGATGATGGCAATCTGTATGTTACCTTCCAGTTGCCGCCGGCATCATCCACAGCCGCATCGGTTGATGTAATGAGCAAGCTGATGAAGGTGGTTGGTTCAACACCGGGCGTTGCGCATTATGCAGCGTTATCAGGATTAAATGTGGTAACCAATGCCAGCAACTCAAACAACGGCACCATTTATTGCCAGCTTGCGCCATGGGATGAGCGCAGATAAATCGAGCGAACAGGTACCGGGCATTATTGAGTGTAATGCAAAAACGCATTCAGCGATGCCGGTATTAAAAATGCCAATGTTGAAGTGATACAGCCATCGCCATTACCGGGTGTGGGTACAACAGTTGGTTTTAGTATGCAGATAGAGCAACGCAGCACCAACGATAATTTGCAGGATTTTGAAAAAGTAGTAAACAATTTTATTACCGAGGCCAATAAAAATCCGGCTATATACCAAGCGCATTTACTTTTTTTACAGCACATACACCCAATTATAACCTTACTGTTGACCGGGAAAAATGTGAAAAACTGGGGGTTAATGTAGCCGATGTATTTACCACCATCCAGGCTTATATGGGCAGTTTGTACATCAATGATTTTACTACTTACAACCGTACTTTCCACGTGGTGGTACAGGCTGATACTGCTTTCCGTACCATGATATCCGACATGAATAAATATTATGTACGCAACTCAGGCAGGCACAATGGTGCCGCTTGGGTACGGTTATCAGTTATAAACCAACTGATGCCGCGCCGCTGATATCGCACTTTAATATTTTCCGCTCGGCTGAAGTGGATGGCTCATCTGCTCAGGTTACAGCAGTAACGATGCATTGAATGCACTGCAGGATATAGCCGCAAAAATCTGCCCGAAGGATATACTTATGAGTTTTCAGGTTTAAGTTATGAGGAAATAAAAGCAGGTTCTACACCATTTATATTTTCATGTTTTCTATCACATTTGTATTTCTGTTTCTTGCGGCATTGTATGAAAGCTGGTCGGTGCCGTTTTCTGTATTGCTGGCGGTGCCTATCGGTGCATTTGGTGCTATACTTGCCTTGTTCTTTGTACCAAGCTTAACCGATAACGTTTATGCACAAATAGGTTTGATAACACTGATAGGCCTGGCTGCAAAAAATGCCATCCTGATAGTAGAGTTTGCCAAAGTGCGGGTTGACAGGGGCGAAGAACTGATTACAATCAACACTTGAAGCGGTAAGCCTTCGTTTGCGGCCTATCATCATGACCTCGCTGGCATTTATTCTAGGTGTATTACCGCTTGGTGTTTGCGACCGGCGCAGGTGCTGTAGCACGCAGAACTATTGGCTTTACGGTATTGGGCGGTATGCTTGCAGCATCAACCATTGCCATATTTATTGTGCCGGTGCTGTATGTGTTGATAACCCGTTTATCCTATGGAAAAGAAAAACTGGAATACCTGAAAGCGCATCATAATGAACTTGATGGAAAAAGCGAAAAAAGTGGAAGCGCAAAATATTGATCCTGAACTGGAATTTGAAATACAAAAATCACGTGAACTGAATAAACCTGCACAGGCATGATCGCAAATACATTTATAAAAGGCCGGTAACTGCAATCGTTATATCTGTTGTATTGGTAATTGCAGGGCTTGATTTGCCTTGACAATCTTGCTGTTGATCAATATCCTAATATTTCGCCGCCAAGCGTTTCTGTAAACGGCTCCTATACCGGCGCCGATGCACAAACGGTTGAGCAAACTGTGGCTACACCAATTGAAGAACAGGTAAACGGTACGCCGGGCATGGAATACATGCAAAGCACCAGCACCAACAGCGGCGGCATGAGTGTAAGGGTAACTTTTAATATTGGTACCAATGTGCAAATTGCAGCGCTAAACGTGCAAAACAGGTTAGGTATTGCCGAGCCTTCACTGCCTGCTGTGGTAAGCAAGCTTGGCTTAACCGTTCGCGCAAGCAATCCCGATCATGCTGATGCTGGTCGCTATTTATTCCCCAAAGGCAACACACAATATTACCTTTCTTGATAACTATACCAGTACATTTATTGAAGATGCCATACTGCGTGTACCGGTGTAGGTGATGTAACTGCGCGTGCCGATCAGTTCAGTATGCGTATATGGATGAACCCGGATAAAATGGCATCTTACGGCTTAACGCCTGCTGATGTTACAGCTGCATTGAACGCGCAAAATGTTTATGTGGCAGCAGGTTCGGTAGGTGCGCCGCCACAGCCATCAGCACAGACATATGAAACCGGCATACTGGTAAACGGTATGCTGAACAAAGCATCCGAATACCAAAAAATCATTATAAAAACAATTCCCGCAACCGGACAAATGGTTTATTTAAAAGATATTGCCAGGGTTGAGCTTGGGCAAATTTACTTTTTCAAGCAATTCATTTGTTGACGGCAACGGTGTTCTATTATTCAGATATTTCAATCACCGGGAAGCAATGCACTGCAAACTGCCGATAATGTTTATAAGGAACTTGCACTATTAAAAAAATCTTTCCCTGCTGATGTTGATTATATGTTCCATTTGAATCGGTAACTATCATAAAAGTTTCCATGCAGGAAGTATTGGGCACTTTGTTAAAAGCCTTGGGTCTGGTTGCATTGGTTGTGTTCCTTTTCCTGCAAAACTGGCGTTCTACTATTATCCTATTGTGGCCATTCCGGTATCCATTATTGGCTACATTTTGTTTTTTTATTCCGCTGGGCTTTACCATCAATACCTTAACCATGTTTGGCTTTGTGCTGGCCATAGGTATTGTGGTTGATGATGCCATTATTGTGGTGGAGGCGGTGCAGCATTATATTGATGAGCAGCACATGTCGCCCAAAGAGGCTACTTACCATGCCATGAAAGAAATATCTGCGCCGGTAATTGCCATTGCGCTTATATTGGCTTCGGTATTTGTGCCGGTAGGTTTTATACCGGGTATTGTGGGCCGGTTGTACCAGCAGTTTGCCATCACCATTGCTATATCTGTTATTATTTCGGCATTTGTGGCATTATCATTAACACCCGCGCTTTGTACTTTGTTATTAAGGCCATCGCATCATAAAAAAACAAACTGGTTCGATAAATTTTTCAACTGGTTTAATAAATGGTTTGAAAGACTTACCATAAAATATTCCAACGGTGTAAAAAGAAGCATCAAATATTCAAAGTTTGTAGTAATTATATTGGTATGTATTTGCGCTGGCACTTATTTTTTATTTAAAAGTAAACCATCAGGGTTTGTTCCTTCGGAAGATGGCGGACGATTATTTATCACCTATCCAGTTGCCCGATGCTTCTTCAACTACACAATCGGTAAATGTAATGGAAAAGCTGATGAAAATAGTTAGCATCTACGCCGGGTATATTGCATTATACAGCTACTTCCGGGTTTAATATATTAAACGGCGGTGCAACTTCAAACAGCGGCTCTATGTTTCTCATGCTTACAGCCCTGGGACAAGCGCACCACGCCGCAAACCATGGTCCGGGCATAATGGATGTACTTAAAAAACGGATTGCCAAAGCAGGCATTAAAAATGCAAACGTGGTGGTTATTCAGCCGCCGCCGATAAGGGGTATAGGTATTGCCGCAGGTTTCAGCATGCAGATTGAAGAAGGAAATTCAACCGATGATATACATGCCTTTGAAAAAGCAGTTAACAAATTTGTTGCGGCTGCAAAAAAAATACCTGCTACATCAACCGCATTTTGTTATTTTTCGGCGCATACACCAAGTTATGACCTTACGGTTGACAGGGAAAAATGCGAGAAACTGGGTGTGAATATTTCTGATGTATTTTCAACCATGCAGGCCTATATGGGTAGCTTGTTTGTAAATAATTTTACTTTATATAACCGAACATATCATGTTGTGGTACAGGCCGATACTGCTTACCGGGCGCTGATATCCGACATGAATAAATATTATGTGCGCAACCAGGCAGGCAGAATGGTGCCGCTAAGTACTGTAATAAGCTATAAACCTGCCATTGCTGCGCCGCTTATCACGCATTTTAATATTTTTCGTTCTGCAGAAGTAGATGGTTCTATCCCGACGGGCTATAGCAGCGGCCAATCGTTGGATGCTTTAAAAGCATGGCGGCAAAAACATTACCACGCGGATATACTTATGAATTTTCGGGGCTCAGCTACGAAGAAATAAAAGCAGGCTCGATTACCATTTATATTTTCATGTTTTCAATCGTATTTGTGTTTCTTTTTCTGGCGGCATTGTACGAAAGCTGGTCGGTGCCATTTTCAGTAATGCTGGCGGTGCCTATAAGTGCATTTGGCGCTATACTTGCGCTAACCTTTATCCCTCAGTCCCTTAACCAATAATGTATATGCCCAAATAGGATTGATAACACTGATAGGCTTATCAGCAAAAAATGCCATCCTGATTGTTGAATTTGCCAAAATAAGAGTTGACCGGGGCGAAGAGCTGATACAGTCGACGCTGGAAGCAGTACGACTGCGTTTACGCCCGATCATCATGACATCCCTGGCATTTATTCTCGGTGTGTTGCCGCTTGCATTGGCAACAGGTGCGGGCGCGGCATCAAGAAATACAATTGGCGTAACTGTTTTGGGCGGCATGATAGCATCATCAACCATATCCATATTTATTGTGCCGGTATTGTTTGTGATATTTACGCGTTTTCTTATGGTAAAAAACAACTAGCGTGGCTGCAGGCGCATCATGAGGAGTTGATGGAAAAAGCAAAGAAAGTGGAAGAACAGAATATTGACCCTGAACTAGAATACGATATTGAACAAGCACATCATGAAAATAAAGCTGATAGGGAACGACATGAAAAGGAGAAAGAAAACAATAACCCAAACCAACAGCCTTAGTATTTCACATTGTCTTTGTGGGGGAAAACTACCACCCGAGCAAGTAGGCAAATATTAATGGCGCTACAATAGTGGCATCACTTTCCACAATAAATTTAGGAGTGTTTATATCCAGTTTGCCCCAGGTTATCTTTTCATTGGGCACAGCGCCACTGTAGCAACCATAGGAAGTAGTGCAATCACTTATCTGGCAGAAATAACTCCAGAAAGGAACATCGTGCCATCCCAGGTCCTGGTACATCATCGGCACCACGCAAATGGGAAAATCGCCTGCAATGCCCCCGCCTATCTGGAAGAAACCAACGCCTTTGCCTCCAGAATTATTGCGGTACCAGTCGCTCAGTTCCAACCATATACTCAATGCCGCTTTTCATGGTGGTGGCCTTTAGTTCTTCTTTAATGCAATAGGATGCAAAAATATTTCCCATGGTGCTGTCTTCCCAACCCGGCACTACAATCGGCATGTTCTTTTCTGCGGCAGCCAGCATCCAGCTGTCTTTCGGGTCAATCTCATAATACTGTTCCAGCACGCCGCTCAGCAACATTTTATACATGTATTCATGCGGAAAATAGCGTTCGCCCTTTGCTTCTGCATCTTTCCATATTTTATAAATATGCTGCTGCAGCCGTCTGAAGGCTTCTTCTTCCGGAATGCAGGTATCGGTTACACGGTTGTAATGATTCTCCAGCAAGTCCCATTCTTCTTGCGGACTTAGGTCGCGGTAGTTGGGTACGCGTTTATAATGGCTGTGTGCCACCAGATTCATAATATCTTCTTCCAGGTTGGCGCCGGTGCAACTAATAATGGCACTTTATCCTGCCGTATCATTTCTGCCAGCGAAATCCCCAGTTCGGCCGTGCTCATGGCGCCTGCAAGCGTTACCATCATTTTGCCACCTTCCAGCAAATGCGTTTCATATCCTTTGGCAGCATCAATTAAAGCGGCTGCATTGAAATGCCGGTAATGGTGCAGTATATATTGAGAGACGGGGCCTTTTTGCATGGAGCTGTTTTTATGGACGCGAAGGTAGGGAAGGTAGAGGGGATTTGAATTGCGGAAGGATGCAATTATGGCAGAATGTTAAGTTGAAGCGAGACTGGAGTGGGAGTAAAGTGGGCATTACGTGGGCTTTGAGTGGGAGTAAGGTCTCTATAAGGTCTCTATGAGGTCTCTATAAGGTCTCTATAAGGTGGTGGAAAATGGGGGAAAGGAGGGAAAAAATGTTTAATTCGGCGGCAAGAAATTATTGGTTGCGAAGACGGGTGTAAGGTAGAAAATATTTTTTTGTCGGCAAAAAAATGTTTATAAAAATTGTAGATGGTTGGCGCCAGGGTTATTTGATGGTTATTTTTTTTAATTCGTTTCTTCCATAGAAAGTGGGGAAATACATGAGGGAGGCTTTGGCGGGGTTGATGGTGTAGGCGCCATTGTATCTTGGTTCGAGCTCTATTTCGTATTTGTGGGTGCCTTTTTCGAGGTGTTCGGCGAAGAGGATGATCTTGTTTTTTAGAAATTCTGCGTGCATATTCCAGCCGGGCTGGCTTTTTTCTGCGTAGGTGCAGCCGGCGGGTATGGGAATTTCTATCATTACATAATCTGCTTCTTTGACCGCATTTAACTCAATGATCATTGTTGTTTTTTCTCCGGCTGTTAGAAAATCTGTTCTTTTTTCATTCTTTTGAAAGAAGGTGTTGATGTGAAAGAGGCTGTCTACTACTGTGGGAGTGGGGTTCCAATACTTTTGGTATAGCGTGAGATAGTTGAAGCCGCCGCCTGTTTTTTGGATGCTTAAGGAATGGATATGGTTGGCATTTAAGACGGTTTTAAAAGGATAATTCTTTATTGAGAAGGTTGTGTCGCCCTGTACTGTCAGGACCGATGGTTGCTGAAAACCAGGCGACTTTGAAAGAATATAGGGCAATATGGTGCTAACAATGGAAGCGCTCTGGACAGTGTTCATCCAATAGCCGTGGCGTTCGCTGAGGAAATATTGCATTATTGCATTTAACTGATAGTCATAATTCTTTTCTTTTTGCAAGACCTGGAAGGCTGTGACCGTTGTGGCTGTTGCGTCACCATACCAATGATAGTTGTCTTCTCCCCAATGAAGGCTTCCGAGTACCCCGGGAGTTGCTTTTGACATAAGACCATGCAGTTCATTTGTGTAATTGAAGCCAAGCTGCTGGTTCAGCCTGACCCATTGCCACTGCTGGTATTGGGTGAGCGAATCGAAGTGTATTTTCTGAAGCCATGGTTTGTAATCCATGTAATGACCGGCGCTGCTCATGGTTGCAAGGGTGGTGAGCAGTTCATCTTTCTTTAAATAAGAAAGATTGTTCTGGAGGTATAATAAACCATTACGGATGGCTGTTTCAACTGGTGGTTCGGTACGTAAAGGCAGCAAAGCGTTGATGACATAATTGGTGATGAAATTATCCGCTCCATCGTTTTCCCACCAGCCCCAACCGCCATTGTATAGCTGGGCCTTTTGAATTTTTCCAAGCAGATAATCGAGTACCTTTGGTCAGTGAAGGGCTGTTTTAAAGCTTCTTTTATCTTTTTCTCCATAAGCAGCCCCTTTAGTTTGGAGGATGTTTGCTCCATGCAGTAATAAGGATACTTTTTGAGGTATTCTATTTCATCCAATAAAATGTCAAGTGTATTGTTCTCCGCATATAATTCGACTTTGCCCGAGTTGGCAGTTGCTGTATAGTTTATAGTTGTATCATTCTGCAACACCCAAAAGTTGCCTGCGGCTTCTTCTGTGCCTGTTGGCAATATGGGTATTTTTCGTTCTTCACCGTCTTTGAAACCTGTAGTGGTTTGCAAGGTGAAAGAAGCTGTGATTGTGTCTTTTGAGGCAGTTGCAGTTATAGCTGACCTGTCAATGTGGGAAGCTTTTGGATCAAGTGTAAATTGCCCTATTTGCGTTTTGTTGGCAGAGGCTGTGAAAGTTGTATTTACTGAATAGATATCTGCGGTATAGTTCATTGACTTGCCAACGAGTTCGGTGGTATCTCCTTCAATTAAAAATTGGGGCATACTGAGTTGCGCCAGTAAAGGTTTGTAGGACTTTACGTAGGTCACTGTTTTGCCCATTCTCCTGTTTTTATCCATGCCGAGGACAAAGGTTTCCCAACCGGTGATATTATCTGGGTACTCGACGACAAAGGAAGCGTTGCCTTTTTCATCTGTGAAAAGCTGGGGCTGCCAAAAAGCGTAGTCCCTGAATTGCTTTCTTAGTGTTTTGGTTTTGGTTGTAATGACGATAGCTCCGTTTACTGCGGCTGAACCATACAAAGAAGTTGCTTCGCTGCCTTTGAGAACAGTAACATCTGCAACCATTTCAGGAGTGACATTGGAAGGTAGGCGGTTATAAACAATTCCATCTATGATATAAATTGGTTCGTTTGAACCGAAAGGGCTTCTATCTCCTCTAAGGGTTATCCTGATAGGTTGTTGAAGGGGTACTTCTAAACCTGAAACTTTTGCTGCCAAACCTGTTGTTATATTGCCTGATAAGTCCGTACGTAAAACTGTAGCATAACCAAGAGACCTTTCTTGTCTTTGGATCCCAAGGGCAGTTGTTACTACGACATTATTGAGACTCTGGTTGGTGACTTCCAATGTAACATTTATGAAATCAGATATTCCCTCTTTTACATTTACCTCTATCTCTTTTGAGAGATAGCCAGGAGAAGAAAAAACCAGTTTAATAGTCCCATTTTTTATTTGGTGAAAACTGAACTGACCGGTTTCATCTGCTGCAGTGCCAGTTTTAGTTCCTTCAATCCTGACAGTTACGAATGGAACTCCATGGCCGCCTTTGTTATCAACTACTTTACCGCTGATATTTCCATTCCCGTGTTCATATGCAGGCAGAATCTGCTTGTCATCATTTTCTGAAACTAGAGGCATAGTCAGAGCTTTATTGAATAACCGAGTATTTCTCTGGTCAACCTCAATCTTATCAAAGAGAGAATCATATTTTTGAAAAAGATATTTCTCAGTATGGATACAAAGCGTTTGGTCCGCTTTCAAAACAAGGTTTGGTATATCGCAGATGGAAGAATCATTTGCAACTATCAACAGTGAGTAATTGCCAGGTTCAATTCTCTGTATGGTACGCATTGAGCTCTTATTGAATACCAATGTTGTTTTTAATGTATCCCCAGAATAAAGTATAATATATTGCGGCAATGTATCTCCAGGGATAGTGAATTGTAATGAAGCTTTTCCGCTAAGCTTGCCAACATAATTATAATAATAACTTGTAACTAATGAAGGCTTATAAACAAGTGTATCGTAATGTATAAGCGGAGGAGAAATAATTGTATCACCGAGTATCCATTGTGTTGAAGCAACTTCGTTTAAATGAATATTTTCCTTTGTAAGGAAGCTTTTCTTTTCAAGCCTTAATGTTTTAGGAGAAAGGTTGTATTCATACCCGGCTTCGAAAGGAAAACTAATGTCAAAGTTCCCAGGTGAGAAAAAATGAAGGATGTCCCCGTTTATGAAAGGCCCTGCAAGGTGTTGCTTATAACCTGAAAGACTGAAAAGCCTGTCGGCTTCCCAAACAAAACTGTAATTGGTCCTGCTATTATTGTCCAGTTGCCAAATGGATTGGGATAAAGCAAATTGTTCTATTGATGTGAGTGTATCAGGCATTGGAGATACTACGGAAGCAGCAGGCAAGTGGGCTATGTCAAGAAACAAATCGTGTTTGTAAAAAGGCTGGATATAGATGCTGTCCGTTTCTATGTACTTATTAAACAGCCTTATCCCGAATTTTGCATAACCCGGAAAGCATGAGTAAGCATCTTTTGTTTCTTCTGTGACGCCATTGTATTTAACAAGCTGGTTGTTGATATACAATAAATAAACTTCCTGTCTTTCTCCATTGTCAGCTATGTGGAGACTTACCTGTGGTGTATACTCTCCCAAAGGTGTGACAAAATCTTTGAATGGTTGCGAAGGGAAAAGCATCTGGTAATAAGTAAGGCTGTCGAGGCCAAATTTGGTAAGCCACTGTATGTGTTTACCTAAGGGATAATTCCTTTTAAAATAGGCTTCATCCTGTTCAAACTTACCATAAAGCAGAAAAGGAGGGTTATGGTATTTTACCAGGTAGGGCGGGTCATGTACATTGATGTCTTTTTTGAACTGGCTGTTATAACTAACTGCGGTGAGGTTTACATTTTGCGCGGGCTTGTTTTTGTAATCTTCTACATTGATGTGTATGGTATCCTTTTGCCCCGGAAATACAGAAGGAGAACCGTTGACCTGTATGTTTAATATTTTATACAACAATGCAATGGTTTGTTCCTGTTGCTGTTCACGGTTATCCCAGACATACTGCCATTTTACTTTATACATCCTGTGTTTATCAGAAGGCCTGAACTTGTATGTAATGGTTTCTTTATCATCTTTTCCTGCGGCAATCATTTTGTTGCCAAAAAATACGGAGAATGAAACGGGGATTTTACGGGGGTTATCCAAGAGGAAGCCGAGGGTGTCGCCAATGCTAATTCTTGATAGTTCTATACGGTAATCATCATCAATTGATTCAGTGGCAGAATCAATCTTCAAATTATTCTTTACTATGTAAAATTTATAGCTTTTTGCAAGTGGGTCTATTTTGATGCTTAGCGGAAAGTGAACTGCTGTTGTTTTTTCTATACCGCCCTTCATTATCATTATTCCTTCAGCAGGTTCAACTTTGCCGTTTATTCTATAAGCTGCGCGAAGTGTATCTTCTTTAACGTCTGTCGATAATTCTTTTTTGCCTGTGGCGTAGCTGATACCCTTTTCTGCTTCCTGCCATTCATTGTTGCTATTTTTTATGATGAGTTCGGCATGTATAGCTAAATCAGCGTTTGGGAGGGAGGATGCAGGGAAGGTGAATTCTGTTTCCCCTTCGGTTTTTAAGGGTTGTTCGGATGTAAAGAGTGTATCGGGAACGTAAAGTGTGTCGTTATAAAACTTATCAATAGTGGTTGAAGTTAAAATGAGCTTTGCGGTAGCGTCCAGCAGTGATAGACCGTTGGCATCTGTTGATGAAGCATAGAAGTGGAGGGTGTCGTTTGGATAGTACACATCTTTTACTGAACGCAGTTTAGGTTTTGAAACCTCATCAAGCAAATAATCTTCTATCTTGAAGCTTTTGCTTACAAGTATCCTGTTTTTTTTGTCCTGCAAGACAATTTTATAGGTGCGGTCAGTTTCTAAGGTGTCACTTAAAGGGAATTGAAATATGAAGGCACCGGGTGCATAAGGTTTAAGCTTTGTGAGAAGCTGGTCGTGATCTACATCATTTGAATAATACTGGAGATGAATATTGGCAACACTGTTGTAGCGTTTCCATTTTTTAGTAAAGGCATAAGCTTTTAGTTTTACAGTGTCTGTGAGTTTGTACTTTGGCTGGTTGAAGATAATTGTGCCATCCCCATAATAATGCGGTTTATATTCATAGTGCTTGTAGCCGAATAATGAACCTATCTTTCGGGGAACCCAAGCTGCAATGTGAAATAAGCGCGTTTTTTTTAGGTTAGCCCATCGTTGTTGCGAAATGGAGTTATCCTCATAGCTTTCATTACTTGATAAGCTGGCAAATAGGGTGTCTGAGGGGGTGTATATTTTTACAGTAGCGTCATCGGGGCTTTTTTGCTTTACCCAATAGCTGCCTGAGGAGCTATTATAAGGTGCTTCTTTGTCATTTACCCAAACCTTTGCATCGTTTACGAAACTGCCTTCTTTAGTTCGTACCAACAACTGAACGCGATGCCGGTTGTTGATGGTGTACATGTACAAGTCAGAGACGCCGATTATTTCTGCAACAACCCGGTTGTCTTCCACGCTTATTAAAAGATAATGGCCTATGGGAAGCTTTGTTTCATCAACACTGTCTTTAGGGAAAACTATGTAAGGCGTTGCGGAATTGAAGGCGTCAATGTTTATGCTGTCCAGCTTGATGTAATCTTCTACCTGTTTTGAGGATACCTTATACAAAAAAGTTTGAGCGCTTTGCATTTTCAGTTTCTGAAAATCAAGCTGGCCCTTTGATAAGAGAGGAACTATTAATAAAAAGAATAAAATTCTTTTCATGCAGGTAAGTTTTTGATAAACTCTTTGGCAGACAGAATTATCTCTATGACTATCAAAAGGTTAATATTGCTGCTTATTCGCATGATTCAACCGGTTATCTGTGGTTTTGTTATCTTCAGAAGCCTTTGTTACAAGGATAAAGAATTGCGTTTTTTAACAATTGCTATTTTAAGTATTTTCAATTAAAAGGCATCTACATATAAATGATAATTACTTTTGCAGACTCTAAAAGAGACCAAATGAAAATAATTTCCCTGTTTTTGCTGATGGTTGCGGGTTCTGCTTCAGTTTGTTTTGGGCAAACACAGTCTGCCAAGAGCATATTGGATAACGTTAGTGCGAAGCTGAAGACCTTTACGGGGGTGACCGCTAATTTTTCGTATACTACTACAGACCATACGGGGAAGAAAAGGGGGACAGTGAGCGGGCAAATCAATATAAAGGGGCAAAAATATTACCTGAGCCAGGGGACAGTGCAGTTGTTTTGCGACGGCGTGAAGACCTGGAATTATGACGCAGAAAGCCAGGAAGTGACCATTTCTGAAGTCAGCGATGCTGATGCTAAAACACTGACGCCACAGAAATTACTGTCTGACTTTTACGACAAGGATTTTACTTATACGCTTGCATCGTCTGCGAACGGCTTTTATGAGATAGATATGGTGCCAACGGATAAGCGGAAAAACTTTAAGCAGGTGGATGTGTTTATTGATAAAAGTAAAAACATCATTACTAAGGCGAAAGTGATAGACAAAAGCGATAATACTATAATGTTTACCTTAACAAACATTAAAACGAATGCTGTTATAGCTGATGATAAATTTGTATTTGATGTAAAAAAACATCCGGGGGTGGAGGTTATTTCGCAGTAGGTGGATGGATGACAGATGTTAGATGACAGATGACAGTGATGGACTCGAACTTACTTTTCCATATCTTCAATCATAATACCAAGATGTTAATGGGTAGTTTTGCGTTCTGATGAAGAAAATTATTATTACTATAGATGGTTATTCTGCCTGTGGAAAAAGCACGCTTGCGAAGCAGTTGGCTAATGAGCTGAACTATGTTTTTATTGATAGTGGGGCTATGTATAGGGCTATTACCCTATACTTTTTGCGTAACCATGTTAACTGGACGAAAACCGCGGAAGTAAAAAAAGCGCTTAGGGGAGATCCATCTTGAATTTGTTTATAACCCACAGGAGGAGAAAAGCAATATTTACCTGAACGAAGAAAATGTGGAAACACTGATAAGGGAGATGCTGGTGAGCGAGCATGTGAGTGAGATATCTGCGATAAAAGAGGTGAGGGAATTTGCTGTGGCGCAACAACAGGCGATGGGGACAAAAAAGGGGATCGTGATGGACGGGAGGGATATTGGCACAACTGTTTTTCCCAAGGCGGCATTGAAGATATTTTTGACTGCAGATACAACGGTGAGGGTGGAAAGAAGGTATAAGGAGTTGTATGAGAAAGATAAAAACACTTCGCTGGAAGAAGTGAAAACGAACCTTGAAATGCGCGATTATATTGACAGTAACCGCGAAATAAGCCCATTGAGGAAGGCTGAAGATGCTATTGTTTTAGACAATACTAACTTAACGATGCAGGAGCAGTTGAAGACCGCGTTGAAATGGGCGAAGGAGAGAATACAGGAGAAGTAGTCTTATTCTTTCATGATGTCTATGATAGTTTCCACTATTTCATCCACATTTGGCTTACTGAAATAATCACCATCGCTGCCGTAAGAGGGCCGATGGGCTTTGCCTGTGAGGGTTCGAGGAGTAGCATCCAGCCATTTATAACCGCCCTGTTCTTCCATTACTTTGTTGTACATATAATGCTGAAGCGCTGCCGGGGACATCTTCATCGATAAAAACAATGCGGCTTGTCTTTTTGAGGGACTGGAGAATGATATGAGGAATGTCAAAAGGCAAGAGCGTTTGTACGTCGATTATCTCACAGCTTATGGCAAGGCTTTCCAGCCTTGTTGCAGCTTCCTGGATGATGCGTAACATTGAGCCATAAGAGACAATGGTAATATCAGTGCCTTCCCTTATTATTTCCGGTATGCCAAGAGGCACCGTGAACTCAGACAGGTTTGCCGGTAATTTTTCCTTGAGACGATAACCGTTTAAACATTCGATGACTATGGCCGGGTCGTTGGCCTGTAATAATGTGTTGTACATTCCGGCTGCCTGCACCATGTTGCGGGGCACGCAAACGTACATGCCACGCAGGCTGTTTATTATCATGCCCATTGGAGAGCCGCTGTGCCAGATGCCTTCCAGCCTGTGGCCGCGGGAGCGAATGATAACAGGGCAACTTTGCTTGCCGCCCGTGCGGTAATGAAGCGTTGCTACATCATCACTTAAGGTTTGAATAGCAAATAATAAATAATCGAGATATTGAATCTCAGCAATAGGCCGCAAACCCCGGAGGGCGAGGCCTATGCCCTGCCCTACTATGGTCTGTTCCCTGATGCCGGTGTCAAAAATACGGTTGTCACCGTGCTTTTGCTGCAAGCCTGCGAAGCCCTGATTCACGTCGCCTATTTTACCGAGGTCTTCGCCAAAGGCGATCACTTTTTGGTTATTGGCAAATAACTGGTCGAAATATTTATTAAGCACTTCATAGCCGTTGACAGCAGGTGCATCAAAGGGAATCAAGGGCTTTACTTCTTCTACTTTTAAAGCGCTCTTTGCACCTTCATTGTATAAGAAGGAGTTATACAGGCGGTTGTTTAATTCTTTTAAGCCTTTATAATGATCTTTTACTTCGGCAATTGAGGGTGAGTGATGGCCTATTTCCAACGCTATGGATAAAGCATTCATTGTATCCCTGCGGAGGGGTTCTTTATTTGCTTCAAGGTTATCTGCCAACTGTTGCAGCCTATTGTAAATTTCCATATCGTTCACTACCATGCTTCGAATAAGCTGCGCTGTTTTTTCAGCTTCTTCCTTAACAGGCTGCAGGTATTTAAACCATGCATTTGTTTTGCTTTCGCGTACCAATTCTTTTGCCTCCCTATCTGTTTCTTCCAGTTCAATAAGGCTGGCAATGCCGTTTTCCACAATCCATTCTTTCATCTTTTTTAGGGCGTCCCATTCACGTTCCCATTCCAGCCTTTCTGCAGACTTATACCTTTCATGGCTGCCAGAAGTAGAATGCCCTTGTGGCTGTGTTAATTCTTCCACATGAAAGACGGCAGGAACATGGGTATCACGTACTTTTTGCAAACCCTGTTCAAACACTTCACACATGCCTGCATAGTCCCATCCTTTAACACGGTAAATATCAATACCGTTGGTATCTTCTTTTTTCTGAAAGCCCTTTAGCGCCACTGAGATGGAACCTTTTGTGGTCTGGTATTCGCGGGGAACGGAAATGCCATAACCATCATCCCAAACAAAAATGGCAAGCGGTACCTGCATTACCCCTGCTGCGTTAACAGCTTCCCAAAAATGCCCTTCGGAAGTAGCTGCATCGCCGATTGTACAAAAACAAATTTCGTTGCCGTTGGTGGAGAGTTGCGGAAAGTTTTCCTTTAAAACATTGTTTGAACGAAATACTTTTGAAGCAAACGCAAGACCTAAAGCGCGAGGCATCTGGCTTGCTGTAGGAGCCATGTCTGACGAAATGTTTTTATGGTTTGCCAAAGGCAGCCAGTTACCATCTTCATCCACATTGGGTGTTGCGAAATGGCCGACCATTTGCCTGCCGTTGCTAAAGGGTTCGTTTTTGGGATCCGGGTCGGCGTATAATTGAGCAAAGAATTCCTCCAGCGTTGATAACCCTGTAGCAAACATAAACGTCTGGTCACGGTAGTAGCCTGCGCGAAAATCGCCATCCTGAAAAAATTTAGCCATTGCCACCTGAGCTATTTCCTTACCATCACCAAAAATGCCAAATTTGGCTTTGCCCGTAAGTACTTCGCGACGCCCCGTCAGGCTTGCTTCACGGCTTATCGTGGCCATGCGGTAATCGCTTAACACGGTAGAGCGAAAGCCCTCATAAGACAGCATATCATCGTTTTCGGAAAGAACAGGAGCAGTATCCATTTGACAAAACTATTGATTTAAGTTGCGCAAAATAAAATGAGTGTTAGTTTTTTCAGCACAAAATCAAACAAAAAAGGCCGATTTCATTAACAAAGACTTAAATTAAACTATCCTTTGCAAAATTACTCTCATAAAACTTGTGTTCCTTTGGAATTAATTGATAATTTTACCGCTGAAAAATATATACAAATGAAAAAAATTAATTTTATTCTCTCTATCGTGTTTTTTGCAGCTGTGTCTCATGCGCAGACCACAATGTCTGCATCACCAGTTCCTGCCGGTGCTACTATGGCTACCAGGCCTGCAATTGCTGCTGCTGTACCTCAACCCGACATCTCTAAAGTGCTTTGGTTCTCTGAAACTGACCATGACTTTGGCAAAATACCTTATGGCAAGCCTGTAGAGTTTGACATTTCAATGAAAAATTTAACCCATGATACATTGGGTTTGAAAGAAGTAAAGGCGGGCTGTGGATGTACTACTCCTAAATGGCAACACGGGCCTTACGCAGCAGGTTCTAATTTTAAGATCACCGTTGGCTTTAATGGATACACTGAAGGCGTTTTTAATAAAATTGTTACAGTTTACCTTGAGAACGGAATGAGCCAGGTGATACATTTTCACGGCGAAACATTTAAAGTTCCGGATGCTCCTGCACCTGCAAACCCAGGCGTTCAGCAGTTGAAACCAGGAGGCGGTCAATAAAAAATAAAGATCTATGAAAGCAATATTGTTAGGCTTGTTCTTAATGATGGGTATTGGAGCTTTTGCTCAAGTAGTGCCTGCCGAGTTTAAAACAGAGAAACATTCTTTTGGGAGTGTGCCACAGCATATACCTGTTACTACTTCGTTTCCTTTTACCAATAAGTCAACAAAACCGATGGTTATAGAACTCGCTACTGCTGATTGCGGCTGCACTTCTCCGGAGTACCCGAAAGCTCCTATAATGCCAGGGAAGTCTGAGAGTATAAAAGTTACTTATAATGCAGAAAATGAAGGGCATTTTGAAAAAAATGTTACGGTTAAATTTGCTAATTACAGTCAGACTGTAATTCTCCAAATTGATGGAGATGTGATCGCAAAAGGTGGGAAGGGGCAATAAATAGCTTTAAAAAAGACCGATACCGAAAGGCTGCAAGTAAGATTGCAGCTTTTTTTATTTGATTCGGCGCCAACGGGGAGCCACTCTGCATTAACGGGTAATCGCTCCGCGTTAACTGAAAACTATCCGGCGCTAATGCAGAATTGTTTTTAGCTCCTTCTATTCGATGGGTTTAAAAATTTAACACCCTTGATACAGCTCTTTTTTCGAAACTTCGCAGATAATGAAAAATCTTTTGTTTATTGTTTTTTGCTGCGCAATGTTGGGTGCGGCTGCGCAAAGCGATAATAAAAAGGCGCAGAAGGCTTATGACGATGCCATGCTACAGTTGAGGGACGACCTGGTGAAAGATGCTATCCCGCTGCTGGGGAAAGCGATAGAATATGACCCCAACTTTATGGATGCTTATTTGTCGCTTGCAGGGGTGTATGGCAATTTGAAAGAGTATGCCAAGGCAGTAAAATACTATGAGACAGCACAAAGTAAGGACTCTGTTTATTTCAAATACTATAATCTTCCTTACTCCATTGATCTGGCAGGTATGGGGCGTTTTGAAGATGCGTTAAGCGCTATTAATAATTTCCTTACTATACCTAATTTAAACGAAAAGAGCATCAAGTCGGGCTTATATCGTAGAGATTGTTATTCCTTCGCCATTGATCATGCTAAAAAGCATCCTGAAAAAAATTATGTTTTTGCCCCGGTAAATATGGGTGATAGTATTAATTCGGAGCACTCTGAATATTATCCATCTTTCACTATTAATGACAGCATTTTTGTTTTTACAAGGCATACGGAAGGGGCAAGAGAAGATTTTATGGAAAGCAAGCTTACTTCAACCGGGTATACCAAAGCAAAGTTGATAGAGGGGGATATTAATGCAGAGCCATCTAAGGGGGCGCTAAATATTTCGCAGGACGGGCAGTGGCTGATCTTTGCAGGAAACTTTTCGGGACAGGGTTATGGCGATTTTGATTTGTATATCTCGTATAGTACGCCAACGGGATGGAGCGAGCCTGTGAACATGGGACCGAATATTAATACATCCTATTGGGAAACTGCACCAAGCCTTAGCCCTGATAAGAATACATTGTACTTCTGCAGCAACAGGCCCGGCGGCTCTGGGGGAAGCGATCTGTATGTGAGCTATCGGCAGCCCAACGGCACATGGAGCGATGCGCAGAATATGGGGCCATTTATTAATACAGCAGGGGACGAACAAGCACCTTTTATACATGCCGATAACCAAACGCTGTATTTTACTTCTAATGGGTTGCCGGGCTATGGAGGAAGTGATCTGTACGTGGTGAGAAAGGGGATCGATGGAAAATGGGGCAAGCCGGAAAACCTCGGGTACCCCATCAATACCATAGAAAACGAAGGCAGCATGTTTGTTGCTTCCGATGGTGTGAATGCCTATTATGCAAGCGATAGAAGCGACTCAAGGGGCGAACTTGATCTGTATAAATTCCAGCTTCCCGAAGAAGTGCGGCCTGATAAAACTTTGTATGTGCAGGGTTACGTAACGGATGCCGTTACTAAAAAAGGCCTGCCTTGTGCTGTGGAACTGAGTGATGACAGTACACAGCAATTAATAACAAAGCTTCAAACTGATGAAACAGGCTTTTATTTTATCACATTGCCTGTAGGCAAAAACTATACATTCACTGTTAACCGGAAGGGATATTTGTTTTACAGTGACGCATTTGCGCTGTCTAATAAACTGCCTGACAGCACTTACAAAAAGGACATCGCACTACAGCCTGTGGAGTTAAATGCATCTGTGATAATGAAGAATATCCGGTTTGAAACAAACTCTTATAAACTGGAGCCTGTGAGCCTGATAGAGTTGAACAAGCTGGTGCAATTAATGAGTGATAACCCTGCCATACAGGTTCAAATAAGCGGGCATACTGATAATATTGGCAGCGATGCAGACAATCTCAAACTATCCGCCAACCGTGCAAAAGCTGTACTCGATTATGTTGTGAGCAAGGGCATAGATGCAAAAAGGCTAACTTCAAAAGGTTTTGGTGCATCAAAGCCTGTAGCTGATAATTCTACTGAACTAGGCAGGGCGCAAAACAGGAGGACAGAGTTTACCGTTGTTGGATTATAAATAAAGTTTACCAACAGGATTTATCAAACTGCTTCTCTTTGCAGCCGTTCTTTCTTTATAAACTGCTTTTGTTCATTGTATTTTTTCATTGCTGCCACGAAGCTTACAAATAAGGGAGCAGGTCTTTCTACTGTGCTTTTTAATTCAGGGTGGTACTGTACGCCTATAAAGAACGGATGTGATGGTATTTCCATTATCTCCACAAGGCCTGTTTCCGCGTTGGTGCCGCTGGCTATCATGCCGTTGCTTTCAAAGAGGGATAGATATTCGTTATTGAACTCATAGCGGTGCCTGTGCCGCTCGCTGATATGCGTGGTGCCGTATATTTTTGCAGCTAATGTATCTTCTTTTATCTCGCATGGATAAGCGCCAAGGCGCATCGTTCCTCCAAGCATCTTCACCTTCTTCTGTTCTTCCATCATACTGATCACAGCGTCGCTGGTATTTTCATCCATTTCAGTGGAATGAGCGTCTTTTAAACCTAAAACGTTTCTTGCAAACTCAATAACAGCCATCTGCATTCCAAGGCAGATGCCAAAGAAAGGTAAGCCGTTCTCACGGGCATATTGTACCGCAATGATCTTACCTTCGGTACCTCTATTGCCGAAGCCGGGGGCAACAAGCAGCCCATCAAGCCCTTCTAATTTTTCTGATACATTTTCATCATCAATAAACTCACTGTGAACATTCACCACCTGCACTTTCACATCGTTCATAGCGCCGGCATGAATAAAGCTTTCCAGTATAGATTTGTAAGCATCCTGTAGCTCTATATATTTCCCTATCAGGCCTACTTTTATCTTTGTTTTAGCGTATTTGAGTTTGTCCAAAAACCCTTTCCATTTTTCCAGGTTGGCTTCCGGGTAAATGCTGATTCCCAGCTTTTTCATACAGATCACATCCAGCTTTTCATGCAACATAGCAAGGGGCACCTCATAAATAGTCGCTGCATCAATAGCTTCTATCACAGCATCGGGTTTCACGTTGCAAAACAGCGCCACTTTTCTTTTTATATCATTGCCCAGGGGCTCTTCCGTGCGGCATACAAGAATATCAGGATGCACCCCCGTTTCGCTCAGCATTTTTACACTATGCTGTGTTGGTTTGGTCTTCAATTCCTTGGCTGCCCGCAGGTAAGGAATAAGCGTAAGATGCACTACCACAACATCGTCTTCAGGCAACTCCCACTGGATCTGGCGCACTGCTTCTATGAACGGCAGGCTTTCAATATCGCCAACTGTCCCCCCTATTTCAGTAATAACAATATCATATTTCCCCTGGGTTCCCAGCAGCAACATGCGGTGCTTTATTTCGTCTGTTATATGCGGGATTACCTGCACTGTTTTGCCCTGGAAAATCTCCTGCCCTCTCGCGGTTAATAACTGTTTGATATATTTTGCCAGTGGTCACATTATTCGCCTGCGAAGTAAAAATGCTCAGGAATCTTTCATAATGGCCAAGGTCCAGGTCTGTTTCTGCCCCATCTTCTGTTACATAACATTCGCCATGTTCATAAGGGTTTAAGGTACCCGGGTCAACATTTATATAAGGGTCGAACTTTTGAATGGTAACGCTGAAACCCCTTGACTGCAGCAGCTTTGCGAGGCTTGCAGCAATAATGCCTTTGCCAAGGCTGCTTGTTACACCACCGGTTACAAAAATATATTTTGCCATACAATATGATTAATATGTTTAAGAATGCTCGCTTAAAAATAAAGGAAACTTATCGCCACAAAACCACGACCGTAGGGAAAATGCTATCAAATAAATTCCGAGAGGTCATGTAAAGATAGGCACATCTTTTTATTTTTTCAAAACTGGGTGCAGAATGTGGAAAAAGAATTAAACCTTTCTCTAATTTTGATGCTGAATTAAAAAACCTTACCATGAAAAAAATAACAAACTTATTTCTGTTGCTTTTTGTTTATGCAGCGGCAAACGCTCAAACTTCTATGAATTGCTGCTCGCCCACTGCCACTGAACAATTCGCTTCCTTTGCATCAAACAAAACATTCATTATGAACCACGAAGAGCCCATACCCTTTGTCTTTGAAAGTGAGCGGGGTAATGATATTACCTATAAAACCACTGACGGAACAGACGCACACGCCTGGGAAATTAAAGCCAAAAAAGCAACGCCTTATTATCTTTTTGTCATCCACGAATACTGGGGCCTCAATGATTACATCAAACAGGAAAGCGAAAAATTAAGCGACGACCTTGACGTAAATGTCATCGCTCTTGATATGTACGATGGCAAAGTAGCCACCACCCGCGAGGACGCTGGCAAATACATGCAAAGCGTAAAAACTGACCGTGCAATGGCTATTATCAACGGCGCTTACGCTTATGTTGGCAGCACTGCAAAAGTATTCACCATTGGCTGGTGCTTTGGCGGTGGCTGGAGTTTGCAGGCATCCCTTGCCGGCGGCAAACAGGCTGTTGGCTGCGTCATGTATTACGGCATGCCCGAAAAAGACGTCAACCGATTAAAAACATTGAACTGCGATGTCATAGGCTTTTTTGCAAACAAAGACAAATGGATAACCCCAGCCGTAGTAAGCCAGTTTGAAACAGATATGAAAGCCGCTGGCAAAAAGCTAACTGTTTATCAGTACGATGCCGACCATGCCTTTGCCAACCCAAGCAATCCTGTATATGATAAAATAGCAACAGCAGATGCCTATACAAAGACACTTGCCTTTGTGAAAGCGAGGATAAAGTAAGATTCAGTCTTTCCTGTATTGCACTAATATTAGCGCATGGGCATGTAAATATCCGAAATGAAATCTATCGTTGCAATGCTATACAGTTAGTTAGGAGTGTATTACTTTATTTTCGTCATTACCATACTTGTAGGTAAAGTAAAGCCAGTTATAAAAGGGGGCTGTCCTGGTAAACTTACCTTTATCCCTTCCTTGTTATGCAAATTCCACTGACCTTGAGTAGTTTTATTGGGCACAAGAGTTAAATAAACTTCACCTCCCTTATGATTTAAAAAATCTTGGGAAAATAGCGTAACCGATAATGAATTTGTCGCATTAGAATTGCCTATGAAAGTTGAATATTGATCAAATGGTGTATTCGAATGCCCTAAGTAACTTTCTATCAACTTCCCGCTTTTAGTATATTTATGCCAACCTACCAAAGCATCTACATAATAATTAGCAGGCGAAGGATAATACATTTTTTGTTTTTGAAAAACTATAGTTACCGTATCTGTTCCAGATACCCATTGCCATGTTCCAACAAATTTATTAAGAGCTGTATCTTGTCTATAGCTACCCGATGGTGGCGGTTGAGCAATTGCGGTATGACAAAGTGAAAAACAGAATATAAAAAAGATAATAGGTTTCATTTTTTTTAAATTAATGGTTTATTGACATGGTTTACTGATAACGTTATTATTCTTATCCAATGCTAATGGGGTATAATTGTTTGAAGCATCCCCGCACTGGCTCAAGTATGCAGCATAGCTTTTGTGTATAGCGTACTTGGGCCTTGCATGTTCTTCTTGTCGTAATGCTATAAATCTCACACTGGCGCAGGACTCCCGTCCTGTTGCCACACGTTACTTGATTCCTTTTTTCTCAGAATACAAAATCTAAAAACTTTCTGTTGTATGGAATAATAGTCAACTGCACCCCCTACATCTCATTCACGATCTTCTTATAACTCGTCACAACCCCTTTTATCAGCGATGAACTAAATCCCTGGTGTTCCATTTCGTTCAAACCCGCAATAGCGTATTTTACCGCCGCCTATAATGGTCACTTTATTGCTCATGATGAAGGAATTATTTTGATGAAATTTAATTCTTTTACCTTGTCATAAACTTTATCTGCTGAAACAAGCGGTATATCAAACTCCAATGCTGTTGCAGCGATAAAAGCGTCAGCGAGTTTTAATCCGTAAGTAGATCTCAATAAAATTGTTCGTCGTTTGAGAGATAGATAGTACTCAACAGAAATGCAGTCGTTGAGAAATTTTTCTATTGAAAACTTATCAGACGCAGTAATGTTTTTCTTACCTAAAAGTTCTATTTCAGTAACAAAAGATATTACTCCAAGCTTATCATTTACAGCTTTTGCGATCTCAGTATCCCCTTTTAAAATGTAAATAATTATGTTTGTATCAAGCAGGATCAATTCTTTATTCATTTCTCCATTTCCTTTGCAATTTCACAGGGTTGCCTTTCCATTTCACTGTCCCCGAATATTTTGAAACATCAAGCGGTTTTATTTTTTTTGCTGTTTCAAGGAGCAATGTTTTCTTTTCTTTTACGGTTGAATTCTTTTTCGCAATAACTGTCATATAGATCAATTTTGATAAAATTAATAGATCTTCTCTTCTAATAAACAATTTTTAGACCTTCCCTATGATTTTATAAACGTTTTCAAACCCCTACATATCATTCACGATCTTCTTATAACTCGTCACAACTCCTTTTATCAGCGATGAACTAAATCCCTGGTGTTCCATTTCGTTCAAACCCGCAATAGTACAGCCTTTCGGCGTAGTTACTTTATCAATTCCCACTCTGGCGCAGGACTCCCGTCCTGTTGCCACACGTTACTTGATTCCTTTTTTCTCAGAATACAAAATCTAAAAACTTTCTGTTGTATGGAATAATAGTCAACTGCACCCCCTACATATCATTCACGATCTTCTTATAACTCGTCACAACTCCTTTTATCAGCGAGGAACTAAATCCCTGGTGTTCCATTTCGTTCAAACCCGCAATAGTACAGCCTTTCGGCGTAGTTACTTTATCAATTTCCTGTTCAGGATGGGTATGTTTGGTAAGCAATAATTCAGCAGCGCCCTTCACTGTTTGCGCAGCAATCAACGAGGCAGTAGCAGCATCAAACCCTATTTCTATACCACCCTGTATATTTGCGCGTATATACCGCATCGCGAAAGCAGTCCCGCACGCGCCAAGCACAGTAGCGGCATCCATTAGTTTTTCTTCAATTGCAACGGTCTTCCCAAGTTGGTTGAACATAGTTGTTACATATTCTGTATCCTCTTTGGTAGCATTATGTTTACAAACGCAGGTAATACTTTCACGTATAGCGATCGCGGTATTCGGCATAGCCCTGAAAATGGTGAACTCACCGCCCAATATCTCCTGCACATCTTTTATCCATATACCCGTCATCACGCTTATAAGCTTATGTTTTTTAGCATCAAGATGAGGCTTAAGCTGAAGTAAAATGTCCTTGATTTGAAATGGTTTCACACAAAGTATGATCCATTCAGCATAATTCACCGCTTCAATATTATTGTTACTGGTAAGTATCCCCTTTTCTTCTATCGCACCAAGAGTAGAAATATTCCTTTTTGTAACAATAATATTTTCAGGCTTCATAAACCCGCTGCTGATCAACCCCTCCGCAATTGCAGTCCCTAAATTCCCACCACCAATGATGGCTACTTTATTGCTCATTAATATAATTTAGAATGAATGTATGTTAGTTATAAAATATAATTGCGGTCAATGCTCAATTATCAGGTTTAAAGGATTTTGTGGCATCATCAACAACAAAAAATATTTTGCCTTTATGCAAATTTGATCTACCTTCAATTCTCCGGTAAAATACCACTCTACCCCCCCAATTTCCCCTCCTTTCCCCCCAATATTAACCTCCTTATAGAGACCTTATAGAGACCTTATAGAGACCTTATAGAGACTTTATAGAGACCTTATAGAGACCCTACTCCCACTCAATGCCCACCCAAAGCCATTGCAACTCCCTTATAACCTCCACTCAACCCCCTTTTAGATGAACTAATAGTACAATAAAACCCTCGCAACCCTCTGCTCCAAAACCGCATTAATTTAATAATATTCTCCCTTAGCCAGGTAATGGCCAACATAGTCATTAACCCCCTCCTCCAGCGAACAAAACTCGTCTTTATACCCTGCATCTCTCAGTTTCTGCATTACAGCTTCTGTATAATACTGATATTTCTCGCGTATATCTTCAGGCATGTCAATAAAAACAATATTGGGCCTAAGATTCATACTGCCATAAGTTGCATTGACCAGGTCAATAAAACTTCTTGCTTTGCCGGTACCCAGATTATAAATACCGGATGATAGTTGATGGTTTTTACTGTCAACTGTCAACTGCCAACTGCCAACTTCTTTCATCATCCATTCAATTACTTTCACCACATCTTTCACATAAATAAAATCCCTAAGTTGCTCACCGTCTTTAAAGCCCTCCCGGTGGCTTTTGAATAATTTTACCACTCCCTCTTTTTTTACCTGGTTAAACGAATGAAATATCACGCTTGCCATCCTCCCCTTGTGGTATTCATTTGGGCCATACACATTAAAGAACTTTAAACCCGCCCAAAACGGGGGGTGATTTATCTGGTTCACAGCCCATTTGTCAAATTCATTCTTACTTTTTCCATAAGGGTTCAGTGGCTCGAGTTTGTCAAGTCCTGTATCATCATCTTTATAGCCAAACTCTCCAGTACCATAAGTTGCAGCAGAGGAAGCGTAGATTAAAGGGATATTTTTGACAGTACAGTAATTCCAGATGTCCTGGGAGTATTCAAAGTTCAGCTCTTTTAAAAAGCTATAGTTAAATTCCGTAGTATCAGTTCTTGCGCCCAGATGTATTACGAATTTAATTTGGGGGTTGTTTTCATCAAGCCAATCCAGTAATTCTTCCCGTTCAATTGCATATTTATATTTCTTATGTTTCCAGTTCTTGTCTTTTCGTTTATGAAAAAAATTGTCAACAAGGATTAGGTTCCTAAATCCTTTTTCGTTCAAATATTGAATCATGCAGCTTGCAATAAAACCTGCTGCACCCGTAATGAGGATGGCATCTGTTTTTTTCATAGTATTTAAGTGGCATTTATTATCTTTTCAATAGCAGTTTCATATTTTTCTTTCCATTCAGCAATAGAACCAAGGTCTCTTCCATTTAGTTTTATTGTTCCGGATGTTACTCTTCCAAGTGTTGATATTGGTAGGTTGGCTGATCTTGCTGTACGCTTTAAATGTTCAGCATTTTCTTTTGAAGCAGTAATAATTATACGGCTTTGTGCTTCGCTAAACCAAAAGGCATCTGACCTTATCTTTTTATAAGAGTAAGATACCTCAACATCAAACCCAAGATCCCTGTTAAATCCTTTTTCCAAAAGGGTTATCATTAAGCCTCCTTCGCTTATGTCGTGCGCGCTTTCTACCAGTTTATTTTTTATAGCCGAAGAAACAAATTCCTGAACAGCAAATTCTTCATCCAATTCAAAGCGCGGGGCAGGGGAATATTGCACCCCTTTTACTTTGTTTAAGTATTCAGAAGACGCGATGTCATTTCTTTGTTCTCCAATTAATAAAATCATATCTCCTTCATTTTTAAAGTCCAAAGTCATCCTGTCTGCCATATCGTCTATTATGCCGACCATCCCTATGGTGGGCGTTGGATAAACTGGCCCATCAGGATTTTGATTATAGAAACTGACATTACCGCCTGTTACAGGCGTATTGAACTTTTTGCAGGCTTCGCCCATCCCTTTTACAGCATTTACAAACTGATAATATACTTCAGGGTCATAGGGGTTGCCGAAATTCAGGCAATTGGTAACGCCGATGGGCTCGCCACCGCTGCAAACAATATTGCGGGCTGCTTCTGCCACAGCAATCATTGCACCCTTGTAGGGGTCAGCAAAAACATAGCTGCTGTTGCAGTCAGTTGTCATTGCCAGGGCTTTACCTGTTTCTTTTGCTATCACTACAGCAGCGTCGCTGGGGGCGTTGGTGCTGGTGTTGGCTGCGCCCACCAGTGCTGTCATATTGTACTGTTACCCATCTTTTGCTGGCAATGTTCGGGCTTTGAATCAATTGTTCCGCAATGCCTTTGATCTCATCCTCATCAATATCCGCTACGTCTTCCATGCTCCATTTTCTTATTTGCTCAAAGTATGCAGGCTCTTTGTACTCCCGCGTGTATTGAGGAGCGCCACCACCAAGCACCAATTCATGTGCGGGAATCTCTGCTTCTAATTGCCCATGCACATAAAACTTTAGAAGCCCGTCATGGGTTACTTCACCGATCTTCGCAACAGGGTAAATCCCATTTATCGAATACTTTTAGTACAGCTTCTTCTTTACTCTTTTCTACTACTATCAGCATCCTTTCCTGACTTTCACTTAGTAACAATTCCCATGCTTTCATGTTTTGCTGGCGGGTTGGCACTTTGTCGAGGTCTATCCTCATACCCACTCCTCCTTTTGCGCTCATTTCAGCGGTGCTGCAGATGATACCTGCCGCGCCCATGTCCTGCATACCAATTACTGCCCCGGTATCAATTACTTCAAGACAGGCTTCCAGCAGTTTCTTTTCCTGAAAAGGGTCGCCTACCTGAACGGCCGGCAGTTCTTCCACACTGTCTGACGTTATGTTCGCGCTGGCGAAACTTGCTCCACCAATACCGTCTTTACCTGTGGCGCTGCCAACAAAGAAAACGGGGTTACCCAGGCCCTTGGCGGTGGCACTTATCATCCTATCGGCTTTTAAAATACCAACACTCATTGCATTAACGAGCGGATTGGTGTGATAACATTCTTCAAAGTATATTTCTCCACCAACGGTAGGCACGCCAAAGCAATTGCCGTAATGGCCAATGCCTTTTACCACGCCGCTGAGGAGACGCTGTGTTTTTTTGTCGTTAAGGTTGCCGAAACGGAGGCTGTTGAGGGAGGCGATGGGGCGGGCGCCCATGGTGAAAATGTCGCGCTGTATGCCGCCTACACCAGTGGCTGCGCCCTGAAACGGCTCTATTGCGGAAGGGTGGTTATGGCTTTCTATCTTGAAAACAACGCCATAGCCGTTGCCAATATCCATTACGCCGGCGTTCTCCTCGCCGGCGGCTACGAGCATCCTGCCGCCGCTACGGGGGAGGGTTTTGAGCCACTTTATGGAGTTCTTATAGCTGCAATGCTCGCTCCACATGGCGCTGAAGGCACAGAGCTCTGTGAAGTTGGGGGTGCGCCCGAGCTTTTGTTTTATAAGTTCAAATTCATCTTCGGTGAGGCGAAGCTGGGTGGCTGTTTGAGCGGTTATCTCCATTGAAAGGCTTTTGCAGGTTTAAAAATAGACAGCAAAGTTAAGAACAGGTTATTAGCAAATGAGGGGAAAGTTATTTTTTGGTGGGTTCCCGGGAGGTTAGTTATAAGGAAAAGGGAGGTATGGGATAGGGTTGGGACGGCATTGGGTGGGCATTACCATGCCTTTAGCTTAGTATTGAGTGGGAGTAACATCTCTATAAGGTCTCTATAAAGTCTCTATAAGGTCTCTATAAGGGTAGGAAAATGGTAGTTGGGAATGAGGAAAAGAGGAAATCGTTGGCAATTTAAGATAAAGTTGGCTGGCGACAAAATATTTGTTTGGAACAAAGGAAAAAGGAAAAAATAAAAAGGGAAAAAGTGTAATTGCATTGGTTGTTGCTTGTAAAGAACAAAGGCCGTATAATTCTGAAGAATTATTTTTTCATTGCTTCGGGGCGGGGTGCGGACAGAACCGGAAGAATTGGGGGAAGTTGGTTGCCGGTAAAATATTATTTTTTTACCGCAAAGAGGGCGCAAAGGAGGGCGGGGCAAAGGGAGCAAAGAATAGTTGGCTGGCAGAGGCGATGGATTTGCAGATCGCTGTGATGAAAGTTTTCCAGCGGATCTTGGTGGTCTGTACAGATAAGAGAGAGGGCTTAAATGGGTAGGGAACCAGGCTTTAAAGAATTAATTTAATTCTTTTTGAATTAAATGTATTTTTACCCAACCCTTTTATCGTTGCAGAAGTATATGCAAGAAATAATTCTCTGAATAAAAACTATTCTACTTTTTAAAAATAAATTTTATGAAAAAAGCTTTACTCTTTGTTTTGGCTGCTGCATGTGTTTGTAAAACAACGGGCAGTTTTGCGCAGCCGCCTGTAAATGTATCGGATTCGTTGGCGTTGGTGGATCTATATAATAGTACGGGTGGTGATAACTGGACAAACAATGCCGGATGGCTTGAAGGACCTGTCAGTGTTTGGCATGGTATAACGCTTGATGGCACGGGAACAAGGATATTCGCGATAGGACTGAGTGGTAATAATTTAACAGGAAGTATACCATCATCTATAGAAAACCTTACAGCCTTAACGAGTTTAGATTTAAGTTCTAACAAATTAACCGGAAGCATACCATCATCGATAGGAAACCTGACAAACCTTGAAGCCATAGCTCTAGGCTCTAACCAATTAACCGACACCATCCCATCGTCTATAGGGAACCTTAGCAGCTTAAGTAGTGATTTAGATCTAAGCTCTAACCAATTAACCGGCAGTATACCTTCCTCTATAGGAAACCTAACAGCCTTAATTTATTTAGATTTAAGCTCTAACCAATTAACTGATAGTATACCATCATCAATAGGAAACTTAACGAACCTATTTACGATATATTTAAATAATAACCAATTAACCGGCAGTATACCATCGGGCATAGGAAATGCAGTACGATCACTAATATTTATGAATTTAAGTAATAACCAATTAAGCGGCATTATACCATCGACTATAGGAAATTTGGGCGGAATGATCAATATGAATTTAAGCAATAACCAATTAAGCGGTAGTATACCCGTATCTATATTTCAAAATTCTCGATTAACTCAGTTGCGTCTAAATAATAACCAATTGAGCGGCAGCTTGCCATATGACATAGGTAGCATCCCTACATTAGCGTATCTGGATCTTAGTGATAACCAATTAAGCGGCAGTATACCATCGGCTATAGGAGGTTTAACCCAAATACAAAGTTTGGATCTTAGTAATAACCAATTGACGGGTACTGTGCCTTCAGTTGTTAATACAACTAATTTTCCAATGATACAATATTTGAATTTCAGCGGCAATATGCTGACAGGTAATATACCTTCTATTGGGTTGAGCCATCATGGAGGTGGTATACACGGGCCTTTAACAGGGGATCTAACTTATCTTAATTTAAGTTATAATGACTTCAACTTTACTGGTATGGAGGAGGTTGCAAGCGAAGAGAGTTTTGCTGTGTATGCGCCACAATCTGGTATACTGACTCTTAATTATAGTGGGGGGCAGCTTTCTGTTACTGCGGGGGGTACGCTGGCTAATGATAGTTTTCATTGGTATAAGGACAATGTATTGTATAAAACAATTGTTGGGGATTCTATTCTGGCTGTTACTGAGGATGGGAGCTATTGGGTTGCGGTAACTAATGCTGTAGCTACACAGCTTACTTTGCATAGCGATACAGTTACAATAGTGACTTTTCCTATAAAACTACTGAGCTTTACTGCTACAAAAGAGGGTAACCAAAACCTGCTGCAATGGACGACGGCTAATGAAGTGAACAGTAGCTATTTTACTGTTGAGAAGAGTGGTGACGGGGTGAATTTTGCCGACTTTGGGAGTGTGATTGCGAGGGGGAATAGTGTTGTGAGTACGGCGTATTCGTTTACTGATGACCAGCCGAAGAGCGGGATGAATTATTATAGGTTGAGGTTGGTGGATAAGGACGGTAAGTTTGTGTATAGCGAGGTGAGGAGTATAAATATGGCTATTAGTTTTTTGGCGAGTATTTATCCTAACCCGGTGCAAAATAGTTTGAACCTTAGTTTTAACAGTGATAAGGCGATGACAGTGGAGGTGGAAGTGGTTGATAATGAGGGGAAGGCGGTTGCTGTGCAGCAAGTGGCGGTTGCTGCGGGGGCATCTATGCAGAGTATTAATACGGCTTCACTAAGTAATGGGGAATATTATGTAAGGCTGGTTACTGCTGATGGAGAAAGCGAGTTAACGTTTGTGAAAGAACGGTAAGAAAGTTGTTGGTGAAGAACACCAACAACGGCGAAATTATGTAAGATTGGTTACTGCTGATGGAGAAACAGTGTTGAAGTTTGTGAAAGAACGGTAAGAAAGTTGTTGGTGAAGAACACCAACAACGGCGTAATTATGTAAGATTGGTTACTGCTGATGGAGAAACAGTGTTGAAGTTTGTGAAAGATCAGTAAAAATAGTTGTTGGTGAAGAACACCAACAACGGCGAAATGGTTGGTGGTTGATGGTTGGTGTGCAAAGGGGAACCACGAAGGCACAAAGACACGAAGGACACGAAGGATATGGGATGGGTAAAAGTTAATTTAATAGTTTTAAATTAAATTAATTCTTACCCAACCCTTTTATGGTTTCAGAAGTATATGCAAGAAATAATTCTTTAGAAAGCACCGCAAATAGCTCCTGCGTGAGACCAATAAATGAATAATCTTTATTGAGGAAATAAATATTTTGTTTTTTAACAAAAAGCTATTTCTTTGTGTAATCTTTACACAACAATTTACAACCAAATATTTAAAAACGACGATCGCCATGAAAAAGAATTTACTTCTTGCTTTGCTGCTATGCAGCTTTTTTACTGTGCGGGTACAGGCACAAACTTTTGGAACTTTCGCCAGCGCCGTGTATATGAAAGACAGCTCGTACCAAGGGTTTATCAATACCAATGATACTACCGGGCCGAGCGCTATAAGCAATAACCCTTACATTAATTTTGATACAACGGCATCCCTGGGGAATTTTCCGCAGAATTCGGGGTCTTTAAAAATTGGCGGCGGAGAGATAAAGACCTATAAAAACGCTGTAGCAAATGTTTGTGTGCCATTGCTGTATTTTGCAGTGTACCCGGCTGGTGAAAGGCCTGCTAATCCTGCGTTTGTTCCTATAACTATAAATTTCTATTCGAATTGTAACGGTGGCGTTTTTGGGGGTGGAGGCCCCTGCAACACAGGTGACCAAAAATGGCAGACAGTAGATAATTTTACTGATCTTACTGTTTTTGCACCGGGCACTTATACGCTAGAGTTATATTATAAGATACCGGGTTCTGATACATCAACCACAGACTGCAGCGAAACTGTTTACGACAATAACAACGGTAACGCTACTAATTATTCAACCAATTTTGTTATTACCAGCGGGGTGCAAACGCAAGCTTTCGGATCTTATGCGAGCGCTGTATATTTGAAAGACAGCACATACACAGGTTTCTTTAATACGGCTGATACCGCAGGAACACAAGCCATTAGCCAAAATCCTTATATTAATTTTGACACGAGTGGCAGTTTAGGAAGCTTTCCTGAAAATTCAGGGTCTTTGATACTTGGCGGGGGTGGTATGAAAACATATAAAAACCTTGTAGCTAATGTTTGTTTGCCCATAATGTATTACACTGTATATACTACAGGCGAAAGACCTGAGAGCCCTGTGTTTACGCCAATTACCTATAATTTCTATGCTAATTGTTCGGGGGGTGTTTTCCCTGATAATAGCCCGTGCATGTTAGGCGACCAGCAGTGGCAGAATATAGCTAATATCACTGACCTTACGGCTTATACGCCGGGTAATTATACGCTGGAGTTTTATTACGAGGTTCCGGGTTCTGATACATCACTTACGGACTGCAGCGAAAGTAGCTATGACAATAATGGAGGTAACCCTACTAATTATACAACCAATTTTGTTATTACAGATGTATTTCCGGTGAGCCTGTTGAGTTTTTCAGGATCATACCATGGATCTACTGTTGGGCTTCAATGGACAGTTGCCCAGGAAGTGAATGAAAAAGGGTATGAACTGGACAGAAGCACAGACGGTAAAACATTTACTGAGTTGTCTTTTGTAAACTCAAAAGGAAATAATGCGGCCCAACATTCCTATTTGTACAATGACAATAATTTGCCTAATGTAAATAAGATATACTACCGTATAAAAATGATGGATAATGATGGTAAATCCAGCTACTCGCCTGTTGTGGCCATAAGCAAGAGCAATGGAGCTTCTACCCAGTTCACGGCTTTGCTGAGCAGTAGTGTTCTAACTGTGCATTTAACCGGAGCTTTGGGGAATAACAGCTTTGTTGAATTAACAGATATGGAGGGAAAAATGATCATGAAAAAAATGCTGACATCACAAGCGCAATCAAGTGTGGCAGTTTTTCCTCTAAATGAAAATATTTCTCACGGGATGTATATTGTTAGTGTTTACGACGGAACTACGGGCAATATGATGAGCAATAAGGTGGAAGCAAACTATTAGACCTACCTCATCCCAACCTTCCTATTGAGCTTCAACCCAAAAACTCTTTCTCTAATGGAGAAGGCAAAAAGGTACTTTTAAATGGTTGCCGTACTGGCATTTTATTTGTTTCAATATTATTGATTTTTAAAATCAATATATTTTCAAACAAAAAAAACAAAAAACCATGAAAAAATTTTATGCTACCTTAGTGATCACCCTGCTTGCTTTTACCTGCGCTTTTTCTCAAATGACCTATCAAGGAAATGGAGGAACCGGATTTGGAGATATGATCGGTACCGGAAGTTTATTTATTAACTTCGATGGTACTAATATTAATTTTACACTTTACGCCAAAGCGGATTCCGCTACTTTAGGTAACAACTCTGTTGTTATTTATATTGACAACGGGTTAGGCGGGGGGTTTGACAGTACAGGGCTTTTTGCAGATGTAAGTTCCGGCCTGTTGCAAGCCATATCAGGAGATGAGGCCAGCGATACTGCAGAACGTGCAAGATCTTGATCTTCCCTACGGGCTTTGCGCCACAGTATGCCCTTGCTTTTGGCTCAAATGCACAAAATCCAGCAGCGATTCTGGTAGGATTAGCCAGTAAAACCACTTTTAATTATATAGACAGCCCCGCAGTTTCTAATACAGATACTGTTTATAGTTTTTCTATAACTCCTGCGCAAATTGGCCTTTCAGGACCGAACTTTAGTTTTCATTTTATAGCAACACTTATCAGCAATACCGGATACCGTTCCAATGAAGCGATCGGTATGAACTTTCCTGTTGGTTATGGAAATGTTGCGTGGAGCAGGTATGCTGACACAAGCGTCTCTTTACTTTTTAGCAGCAGTGCTTTTCCTGTTAGTTTTGGTGATTTTAACGGGGTTTTAAAGGGAGAGTCAACAGATCTGACATGGACCACTAAAAATGAAATAAATACAAAAGAATTTAATGTTCAGAAAAGTATTGATGGCGTTACGTGGACCACTATAGGGACTGTGGATTCGAGAAACAGTGCTGATGGCGCTGACTATGGCTTTGTTGATAATAATGTTACTTCCACCAAAAACTTTTATCGTTTGCAGGTAATTAATGATGACGGTACGTTCACTTATACATCTGTTATTATTATTAATAAAAATGGCGGCCATTCAGTGATCCTTTTAGGCAATCCTGTTACAAATGTTATTAACCTGAATATTTCGGATGATGGTGCTGAAACTTACCAATTAAGTTTATTCACTTCTGATGGTAAATTACTAGGAACACAGCAATTCGATCAGACAGGAGGAACGAGCAAAGTGACCATGAATGTTCCTTCCATTGCAACAGGTGTTTTGTTACTAAGGGTTACAAACGGGACAGATACAGATGTATTCCGTGTTCTGGCACAGTAAGGTCATTCAAAAGTTATTTAAAACGCTCTTCAGGAATGAGGGGCGTTTTAGTTACAAAATTTTATTGTTCCATTCGATAATTAATGTTTTAATTTTGCTATCTCTCATATTTAAATATTATAACCATAAAAAAAACAATATAATGAAAAAATTTTATGCTGTCTTAGCGTTCACCCTGCTTGCTTTTTCTGCTGCCTTTTCTCAAACAACTATTACTTATCCCGGAAATGGAGAAACGGGGTTTGGTGACCAAATTGGAACCGGTAACCTGGTAGTCAATTATGATGGTACCAATCTTAATTTTACGCTTCACGGAGGAGGAGGAACCTTTAACAATGCTCTTGTAATTTATATTGATAATGCACAAGGCGGCGGCTTTGACAGCACCGGCTTATTTAATGATGTTAGCTCGGGATTAGCAGTAGCTATATCCGGATATACTGCTACAGGCGATGGTGGTGGCCCAGGCCGTGCAAATCTTACTTTTCCTTCAGGTTTTACTCCACAATATGCTTTAGCTTTTGGTGTTGAAGCTGACGGATTTACACCACCTGCCGAATTAGTTGGGTTGGTTAATAATGGAACTTTTAATGTTATTTCAACACCCGCTCTTACTACAACCGGGACAGATACATTTAGCGTATCTATAACCCCTGCACAACTTGGCCTTACCGGATCCTCATTTGGTTTCAATTTTATAGGAACATTGATAAGCAATACAGGCTATCGTGCAAATGAAGCATTTGGCATTAATTTCCCGACCGGTTATGGAAATATTGCGTGGGGAGAATATGCAGACACAAGCGCTCCTTTGCTTTTTGCGACAGGTTCTTTTGCTGTAAGTTTTGGTGCATTTAACGGCGTTTTAAAAGGCGAGTCAACAGACCTGTCCTGGAGCACAAAAAATGAAGTAAATACTAAAGAATTCAATGTGCAGAAAAGTACTGACGGGGTTAAGTGGAATACTATAGGTACTGTAAACTCAAAAAACAGTGCAAACGGTGCTGAATATGGCTTTGTTGATAATAACGTGAAAGCCAGCAAAAACTTTTATCGTTTGCAGGTAGTTAATGATGATGGGACGTTTACTTATACTTCTGTTATCATCATCAATAAAAATGGCGGCCATTCAGTAATTATATTAGGCAATCCAGTGACAAACACAATCAATCTTAATATTTCTGATGAGGGAGCTGAAAATTATCAATTAAGCTTATTCTCTTCAGATGGTAAATTAATTGCTACTCAGCCTTTTAATCAAACTGGTGGTACGAGCAGGGTGGCTATGAATGTGCCCTCGGGTGCAACAGGCGTTTTGGTGCTAAAGGTTACTAACGGGACGAATACAGATGTATTTCGTGTTATGGCGCAGTAATACCCATTAGATGTTATTGAATTCCTCAATAAACAAAAACGCTTCTCAAAATCCCGGGAAGCGTTTTTGATTTGGAGAAAATAATTCTACATTTTACATTCCTAAATTTTCTTACTTACCCGATCAAAAAATGAACGAAATGGTGGACGGTATAAATTTTTTAAGCCATTGTAGGTGTATTATCAGGAAATACTTTTATCTTACAACCAATAAAAAAATGAAAGCACGGTTTTTTTTCGCATTTTTGCAATAAGCATTTATAAACTATTTGCATGAAGCACAAGCTCTACCAACAACTTACAGAGAGAAAAAGAGCCGGACGAAAATCATTCGCAGTGCTTATTGACCCTGATAAAGCACACGATGTATCAATAGAAGCTCTAGTAGCACTGGCCGTTGAGGCAAAAGTGGATTACTTTTTAGTAGGTGGCAGCCTTGTTATTTCCAGCTACCTTGATCAATGTATTAAACAGATAAAATCTTCCTGTGATATTCCTGTCATTTTATTCCCCGGGGCGCCTTCGCAGGTAAGCAAATATGCAGATGCGCTTTTATATCTTTCTTTAATTTCCGGGCGCAACCCTGAGCTGCTTATCGGGCAGCATGTAATAAGCGCGCCTTTTGTAAAACAAAGCGGGCTAGAGATAATGCCTACAGGCTATATGGTGATCGATGGCGGCGCACCAACCACAGTTTCCTATATTTCCAATGCGTCGCCCATTCCGGCAGATAAAAATGAAATAGCCATGTGCACTGCAATGGCAGGGGAAATGCTTGGAATGAAGCTTATTTACATGGATGCAGGCAGCGGCGCTAAACGCCCTATAACGGAGGCAATGATTGAAAAAGTTGCACAGCATATCGAAGCCCCGCTGATCATTGGCGGTGGCATCACCAATCCTGAAAAGGCTTACCTGAACTGCAAAGCTGGCGCAGACGTAATTGTAGTTGGAAATGCTATCGAGAAAGACGTTTCACTTATTAAAGAAATGAGCGATGCGGTGCACCAGTTGGTAGCGGCGGATAAGTAAGAGATGCCAGAGATATAAGTTGACAGATGACAGGCTGAAATCTCAAACTGATTGCTTTTCTGTCAACTGTCATCTCCCATCTGACATCTTTCTCTTACAAGCTCATCATCTCCTTGAACTTTACTGTTTGCCTGCGGCTCACTTCTATTTTTTCTCCACCTTTCAAATCAACCAATAACCCCCCATTAAAATAAGGTTCTATTTTTTCGATCCAGCGCAGGTTGATAATGTGCTTGCGGTTTGCGCGGAAGAAAAGACGCTCATCCAGCCTTTCTTCCAAAGCGTTCAGCGATTTTAAGATAAGCGGCTTATTGGTGCCGAAGAAAACCTTTGCATAATTACCCACGCTTTCAAAAAGGCGTATCTCGCCAAGCTTTACAAACCAGCAACGCTCGCCATCTTTTACAAAAACCTGGTCGGTATCATTTAAAGGCCCACGGTTAAGTGCGCCATTCAATCCTGCAATTTCTTTACTTATTTCATATTGAACTTTTTGCACAGCATCTGCTAAACGCTTTGGCTCTATAGGTTTCAGGAGGTAATCAAGCGCGTTCACCTCAAATGCTTTAAGCGCATATTCGTCATAAGCCGTTGTGAAAACAACACGCGGCGCTTTCTCCAGTTCTGCCAGAAGGTCAAAGCCGGTTTTGCCGGGCATTTGAATGTCAAGAAAAATAAGGTCGGGGTTTTGCAGTTCGACCTTCTCGATCCCTTCCTGCACGTTTGCTGCTTCGTCCAAGACAATGATGTCAGGAAATTCCTGCAACATTTTCTTCAACTCATTTCTTGCAAGCCTTTCGTCGTCTATTATTATTGCTTTGATCGGCATATAAATTCAGTTTGTAGTTTGTTGTTTATAGTTTGTAATTGGAGCATCCAAGGTTTCTTCTGTAAACCTATTGGCTCTCAACTTATTTTTGAGACCGGCAAGATCACTTTTGCTTCTACCAGATTATCCCCAACATCTTTTATTTCAAAATTCGCATTGCCGCCAAACAATAGTTTCAGCCTGTTGTGCGTGCTTGCAATGCCAAAACCTTCTGCATTGGCGTTGCCGTTCAGGTGGCCGGAATTCTGAACCACCAACTCATGGTGATCGTCCACAAAATCAGAAATTATTTTTATCAGGCCGCCGTCCACTTCCCGGCTGATGCCGTGCTTGATGGCATTCTCCACCAGCGTTTGCAACATCATTGGCGGCACGGGCTGGTCAAGCGTATCGTCGTCAATATCATACTCCACCCGCAGCCTGTCCTCAAAGCGGATATGCTCCAGCGCCAAATAATCTTTCACGATGTCCAGTTCCTTTTCCAGCGGCGTTGTTTCCAGCGTTTCGGAAGACATGCTGCTGCGCAGGATATTGCTCAGCTCCGTTATCGCTGTGCGCGCCCTCTCCGGGTTTTCGTCCACCAGTGCGCGGATGCTGTTCAACGCGTTAAAAATAAAATGCGGGTTAATGTGCGCCTTGATCGTTTTCAGTTGCAGATCTTTCACAACGCTTTCCAGACGCGCTTTGTCCAGTTGGTCGTTCCTGCTTTTGATGATGTAGTGGTAAGTGAAATAAATAAAATTCCACAGCAGTAAGAACAACAGGCTGCCAAATAATTCCTGCACCACCTGCTTCCAGAAGGGGTAGGATTTCATCGGCTCCATGTTGATGTTGAAGTAATTGGTGAGTGAAATATCAATTGTTGTAAAAACAATGGCAAACAATAATGTGGTAATAATGAGTGACCTGATCTGGCTGGGCATGGGTAACTCAAAAAAACGGAAAGACTTGATAAGCCAGCGCATCAGGTGCGTAAAGATCACGCCCTCGATAAGATACATGAATAGATTCTCGTAGAAATAAGGCTCCTGCTTGGTGCGAATGGTATAGTAAAAAAAGATGTGGATCAGCCCCAGCATTCCCCATCCTGCAAACTGGCAGATCCAGTACCTTGATATTTTAGTTTTCATAAACGGCAAAAATAAACATTAGCAGGGCGAGGCGCAATGGCGTTTTTGATTAAAGGTAAATGCGGGTTGCTGGTTGGTTTATATATGGTTTGGGAGTATTCCCCAGTAACAATAACTGCTTGCTCTATAGCGAAAATATAACTGCGTTAGCGCATGGCATTATCCCACATAGAAAGGAATCATTAACTACAACTCTCCATATTCTATTTACTAATGCATACTGTTTTAAATTTTGTTAGTATTTAAATAAGGACGTCTTTATTTAAAATTAATACGTCTTAATAATTATTTTAGACGCACTTATATTATATAATATCGTCTTTATTTTATATTAAGACGTATAATATTTATATAATCCTGTACTTATTTAATATTAAGACGTATTAATATTAAATTATCTCGTCTTTATTTAAAATAAGAATGTCTTTATTTAAAATAAGAATGTCTTTATTTTTATGATAATGACTGAAGTGATATATTTGCGGTGTTAAAAATCGTCCGGAACTGCTTTTATTTTAATACGAAGCAGGTATATTGGATCGATCTCTTGTTCATTTATTAAAAAATAGAACGATTATGTCAAAACCAACCATTTTCCCAACAGGGGACACAGATCTCAGCGGCTACGTTGACCGGGTAATTCCTTACGTATTGGCGAACTCCGTAAGGCTTAACCTTTCGGCGGATAACAACACACTTATCACCGATTTAAAAACCGCGTGGGACGAAAACTGGAAACTGTTTATTGACATAACAAAGCGCACCTCCGTGGTCACCCGTACGAAAACATCACTTCGCGGCCAGTTGGAAAAGGCGCTTCGCGGGGTATATAATGATATACCCAAAACAGCACTCACAATAGACGACCGGAACGAGCTGAACCTGAAAGCGAGAGCGCCGCGTGGCAGCCGCACCCCGTGCATGAAAAAGCCCCCGACCATCACCTTGCAAAGCACGCAGCACCTGCAACACCGCCTGCGCTTTAAAAACCCTGAAACGCCCGAGAGCAACGCGGTGCCGCGCGGCCAACGCATCGTGCTGGAATATTTTGTGGGGCCGGCCAACCTGCAGGAAAAGGCCATTGTGTTTATGAAAACGAAGAACGTGTCGCGCTTTATGGTTTACATCCGTTTCACAGACGCTGACGTGGCGCAAACCTGTTACTACCATTGCTGCTACGAGAACACGCACGGCGAACGCAGCGCCTGGAGTATGGTGATCAATGGAGTGGTGGCATGAGGAGGTTGATTATTTTACACTATTCCGCAAATTTGAAAAGCAGCTATTTTGTTCGCTTCTTCGCGGGATCCTGTTTCGCCATAAATACGCTGTAGATAACGATTGTTTCGTCAAATAATTCGTAAACAACTGTGTAAGGGAAATGTTTGATCTTTCCTTCGCGAACTGGCTTTTCGTAATAAGAATATGTATGCGGGTTACGGAGAAGTGTTTTGTAAAACTGATCGAGCTCATCTAAAAAATCAAAACCCAGGCTTTCTTTTTGTGTTTCATACCAATCAAAAGCCTCGATGATCTCAATGGCTGCCAACCGGAGAACCTCTATTTTATAAGCCATTGCGCTTTTGTTTATCCGCAGCCATTTCTTTCACCTCCTCCCAGGTATAGGAGCTGCCTTCTGCGCGCAGGTATTTTGCGCGTTCTTCTTTCACTAGGTTGCGGCGCAATGAATCATTATCCGCATCTATTTCATTTTCAAAAAGTGTATAAATAGCTTCCGCCTTCTTATCTTCCATGTTGTCGATAAAATGGTGAAGCTTTTCTCTGATACCTGTTGTTGACATAGATAAGTACTTTAAACAAATTTAATCATTTTGGAATTGATCCTGATCATAAATTACCATCGTTGAAACCTCCTCTTTTTTAAAGCAAGCCTAAAAATCCAGCTTAAAGCTGCCGAAAATGCCAAAGTTTCGCGCGGTGGCCGCTGGCAGGGATTGCGGGGCTACACGCCATACAAAGTCCACTCGAAAAAACTTGAGAATATTGTCTATGCCGGTGCCCACTTCCATATACCAGTTGCCGTTGAGGGATTGATAAGGATAATTGCCCACGAAGTTCAGTTGCTTATTGGCGTCGCTCAGGTCTCCGATGATGCCTTTGGCGGTCCAGAACTGGCGGAATTTTAATTTTCTGGTGAAATGGCTTATCCTGAAAAGGCCGCTGCCAATGTCGTGCTCAATGTTGAAACCAGCGTAACGGTCGGCGAGGTAAGCGTATTTGTTGATCAGGCTAAAAGAAAACTGGTTATAATAATAAACCTCGCTGCCGGGTGGTATTTCCAGGAACGGGAAAGGCACGGTTCCAAAGATCTTGCCTGCAAAAAAGTTATAATAAAGGCTGCCGAAGGGCGAAATATTTCTTTGGTCAGAAATGGTCAGGTCCAATTTGCTGTAGTCATAGCTGCTGCGCAAAACGCCCGGCCATCCCTTGGTGTAGGTGAGCTCAACAATAGGGTAATCGCTGCCGAGGCTGGTGCGCGTGAAATTTTGTTCCAGCGTTCGTTCGTTGTAAGCATAACGGATGCCCGCAATGGTTTCAAAACTGGTGAGCGGATCGCCAACTGTGTTCACAAAATACTGCTTATCCGGCAGGTTTTCCAAGGGGGTATATTGCAGGCTCTCCGCCGCCAACCGAAAAGCAAAGCCTTTGTTTGTTTCCTGGTAATATTCTGCTTTTTTATACTCGATCTGGTCGAATTTATAAGGAATATTCGCTCGCCGGAACAAGGTGGCAAAGAGGTTGCCCCCGCTGATGGCGTCATAATATTGCTGTCCGAAATCAAGGTCGTTTTTGTAACTGAGCGAAAGATAAGACCATAGTTCATGGCTGAACTGGTAACGTGCCTCGGCTTTCTCCTTGAATTTTCCGTCCTTAAAGCCATAAGCGCCATAGCCGTCAAAGTGCCAGTGTTTGTCAAAATCGGTGTTGGAGGAAAGGTCAAAACGCACTCGGGTGCCTTCCCAATTATCACCGCTAAGCCAGTAATAATAAGGCCCAATGGTGTAATTGCCATAGTCTTTAGTGCCCGTGCCGATAAAGGTTATTGCACTGCGGTAATGAACGTAGGTTTTGTTTTTCTCCAACGTATCAAGCACCTTGTAGACCGTTTGCTCGTCTTTGTTTAAAGATTCATGGCGGTTATGGAGCCAAAAGGAATCGGGAAGGTTATCCACGCCGGGTGGCAGAATGATATCCTGGGGCTTTTTGCTCTTGTCAAGTTCAGCCAAAATGGAAGAATCATTCAGTACTACATGTTGGTAAGTGGCGGTCTTGCGTGCTTTGAAAGCGATATGTTTTTTGCCGACGGGCGCTATGTCAGCCACAAATTTATCTTTATACAGGAACCATATAGAGTCATCTATCAGTTTAAATTCTTGTATAACGGTCAGTCCTGTAACGAAATTCAGATTGGCGTCAATGTTAGGCCGCATGGTAATTTTCTGCACCGCAAAGCTGGTATCGTTCACCCAACAATCGCCGTCAAAAGTATTCTCGCCTTTTCTCTTGGCAGTAAAACGCATATGCACAAGGCGTTTTTTGTTCAGGTATTGAGTGTCCAAAAGCTTAAAATTGTAGTAATTATCAGCATTGGTATTGAAAGGGCTTACAAAGTTTTTATCAAATACGGGAATATAATTAGCGTATATATTCACGTTCTGATAAGTGCCGCCAAGCTGTTTCATCAGGCTTTCATTGTCAATGCCGTTTGTTTTGGTGGCTTTAATTACTTCACGTGTTCGGAAAGGGCTATTTTGCCAGTAATAATCGGACAATGTTTCTGTAAGAAACACAGGAAGAAAAGGTTTATCCTCAGTGGTAGAATCAATATAATTAAAAACAAAGTCAAAAGGTTTGGTGATAATGTTTTTGCTCAGCTTTGAAGTATTAATGTTGTCAATATCTAACTCCAGCTTATTGTAGATCTCGTAGGAGAAATTATTCCAGCGGGTTTTGTCATGAATGGGCTTAAAATGCATAATACGGTGCCAAAACCACAAGGCGCGGTTATATTTTGATTTAAGCACTACTTCCGTTTGCGGTGGAAGTACCTCAATTTTTATGGTGACAAAGGATGAGTCCTTAAAGTAAGATAGAGGTATATAAGCTTTTTTATAACCTATATTATCTATCACCAGTGTATCATTTACAGACCAGTTACCAAAAGCGAGAGAAAATCTCCCTGCCGAGTCTGTCAGAGTTCCCCTGCCGCTTATCTTAAAAATTGCTGATGCATAGGGTATTGGTTCGTCACTTTGTTTGTCTTCTACTATTCCCTGAATTGATCTTATTTGTGCATTTAAAATGACTCCTGCTGATAAAAAAATCAATGTAAATACTCCTCTTATTTTGGTCATTGGTCGTAAAATTACTTCCTGAAAAATTACCGCTTGGTTTTCACTGGCAATTTTAACGTTATCGAAAGCATTGACTGTTATAAGTTAAGATAGTTTAGTTTTTGCTAAAACAATATCATCATCTTACATTCGCAAAATTACTGCACGAAAATGAATACCACTTTATCTTCCAACGAATCGACCCCTTCAGGCAAAAAAAAGATCATTGTTCTCGGCAGCGGCCCTAACAGGATCGGGCAGGGCATTGAGTTTGATTATTGCTGCGTGCACGGTTTGCTTGCTATAAAAGAATGCGGTTATGAATCCATCATGATCAATTGTAACCCCGAAACGGTTTCCACTGATTTTGACATGGCTGATAAATTATATTTCGAACCGGTATATTGGGAGCACCTTCGGGATATAATCGAACTGGAAAAACCAGATGGCGTTATTGTTCAGCTTGGTGGCCAAACAGCTTTAAAACTTGCAAGGAAGCTGCATCAAAAAGGAGTGAGGATCGTAGGCACTTCATTCGACAACATGGACATAGCCGAAGACCGCGGCAGGTTCAGCGACCTTTTGAAAGAATTGAAAATACCTTACCCTGATTATGGTACTGCCTTTACTGCTGAGGAAGCAATTGAGGTAGCGCATAAAGTGGGCTTCCCCGTGCTGGTGAGGCCAAGCTATGTTTTGGGGGGGCAAAGAATGCGCATTGTAATTAACGATGAAGAACTGGAAAAGGCGGTTGTGAGTTTGCTGAAACATATTCCTGATAATAAAATTTTGGTGGATCATTTTCTCGACCGTTGCCAGGAAGCTGAAATTGATGCCATTTTTGACGGCGAAGACTTTCACGTAATGGGCGTGATGGAGCACATTGAACCTGCGGGCATCCACAGCGGGGATAGCAATGCAGTGCTGCCTGCGTTTAACCTTACGCCGCTTGTCATCACAACGATGGAGTATTATGCTGAAAAAATTGCAAGAGCGCTTAATATTCTTGGGTTAATTAATATCCAGTTCGCCATTAAAAACGGAAACGTTTTTGTAATAGAAGCAAACCCGCGGGCAAGCCGCACAACGCCCTTCATCGCAAAGGCCTATAAAATTCCTTACCTCAATATTGCCACCAAAATAATGCTTGGTGCCGCAAAGCTCAAAGACTTTACGATGGAAAAAAAGTTGGAAGGGTTTGCCATTAAAGAGCCGGTATTTAGTTTCAACAAATTCCCGAACGTGAACAAAGAGCTTGGCCCTGAAATGAAAAGTACTGGCGAAGCTATCCGTTTTATCAAAGATCTGCGTGATCCTTATTTTCGCAATTTGTATAAAGAGAAGAGTATGTATTTGAGTAAATAAGACACTTCAATGTTTCCTTCTTCAATGCCTTTCGTACGCTTGCTTATTGCATTTGTTGCAGGAATTTTATTGCAATGGTATTTGCGGCTTTTCATGATCCCTTTGTTGATCTTATTTGCAACAATTGTATTTTTTCTGCTTCTGTTCTCATTACTGCCTTTTGAAAAAAAATTCTCTTTTAGATTCTTACAAGGTGTCGCTATCTTGCTTTTAGTCATTGATGCTGGCGCGATGGTGATGTATGTAAAAGATATTCGTAACCAACCAAACCAAATCAGCTCCTGCTATAAAAAAAGCGATATAATAGAAGCAACTTTGCTAGAACCGCTTGTTGAAAAGCCAAAAACTTTTAAGGCTCTTGCTTTAATAAACAACGTATTTAGAAACGGAGTTCGCCAAGATATAAAGGCGAAAATTCTTATTTATTTTAAAAGTGACACTGCACTAAAAGATCTTACATATGGCTCGCAGATCATTTTTAATAAACCTTTAGAAAGTATTACAAATTCGGGCAATCCAGGTGAATTTGATTACAAGACGTATTGCCTTTTCCAGGGTATTGAGGAGCAAGTTTTTCTTTCTTCAAAAAACTATATTTTACTTCCCGGCAAGCAAACCAATTGGCTGCAATCATTTCTCTTTAGCGCAAGGAGCTATATTATTGAAACATTACGTCAAAATATTCCTGGTAAAAAAGAGCAAAGTGTGGCAGAAGCCTTACTGATAGGCTACCGCGAGGACATAGATAAAACCTTATTAGAAGCTTATAGAAATACGGGTGTGATACATATAATTGTTATCAGTGGACTGCATATGGGCATGGTATATGGACTTGCGGTTTGGCTAATCTCTTTTTTCAAAACTAAAAAATGGCACAGGTTTATAAAGCCTTTGATTGTGCTTATTGTTATTTGGCTGTTCGTTTTTATTACCGGAGCAAGGCCTTCCATTTTGCGCGTTGCCACTATGCTTTCTTTTGTTGTTATCGGCGAGGCCTTGAAGCGGAGGTCCAATGTTTACAATAGTTTAGCGGCTTCTGCCTTTTGTTTGCTGCTTGTTGACCCGTTCTTCTTATGGGATGCTGGCTTTCAGCTTTCGTTTGCAGCAGTTGCAAGTATTGTTACATTTTACAAGCCTGTTTATCATCGGCTTCATTTCGAAAACAGGCTCGTGAATAAAGTTTGGCAATTGACCGCCTTAACAATTTCAGTGCAGTTCTTTACGCTGCCCTTGGTTTTATATTATTTCCACAGGTTCCCGACTTTCTTCCTGTTTGCAAATTTTATCGCAGTGCCTCTGGCTTGCTTTTGTCTCTACCTTGAGCTCCTGCTGTTGCTTATTTCAAAATGGAAGTGGCTGGCTGCAGTTATTGGAAAGACAATAGCCGCCTGCATTTGGATAATGAACAGGAGTATAGAAAACACTAACAGGTTGCCTTTTAGCTACGTTGATAATATTTACCAAACTTTTTTTCAAACTATTGTGTTACTGATTTGCATAATCGCATTTGCGACTTGGTTACTGCGAAAATCAACTAAAAGCTTATTAATCGGCTTGGGAAGTCTATCCCTTTTTATTGTTGCAAAAGATATTGTCACCTGGCAGGATAAACATCAAAGAAAATTGATCGTTTACAACATATATAGGCATTCGGCAGTGGATATTTTAGAAGGAAATAACTTTATACATTTTGGCGATGATGCCACCCAAAATCCCGCACAGCAGGACTTTTACCTTACTCCATCAAGGATATCTTTTCATGCAAATGAAGAAGAAGATAGTACAGCACTTCAAATCGGCAATCACTTTATCAGTTCAAATAATAAAAACATTTTTATCCTAAATAAGACTTTGCCCGTAGTGGCTTTGCCAGAAAAAATCCCTATGGACGTCATTATTGTTTCCTATAACCCACGCATCAGCATGAGTGATGTGGTTAATGTTTTTAATTGCAAAGAGATCATTTTCGACAGTAGCAACCCGCCGTGGAAAATTGCACAATGGACAAAAGAATGCGACAGCTTACATTTGCCCTTCCATTCGGTCGCCCGACAAGGAGCTTTTGTAATGGACCTTTAAAAAGTTAATTCATAATATCTAACAACGCATTATATAATTTACGATTTTCCATAGAACACTTATCGTATGCAGAAAAAAATACAGTCAGCGCTTATTTCAGTTTTTTATAAAGATGGATTAGCGCCTTTGGTAAAACAACTGGAACAGCTTGACATTACCATTTATACTACCGGCGGCACACAAAAGTTTATTGAGGAGAGGGGTATTAAATGTGTGGCCGTTGAAAGCCTCACTTCATATCCTTCTATCCTTGGAGGGCGAGTTAAAACCCTTCATCCATCAGTATTTGGCGGCATTCTCGGCAGAAGGAATCTGAAACAGGATGTAAGTGAAATGAAAGAATATAATATTCCTGAAATTGACCTAGTCATTGTTGATCTATATCCTTTTGAAGAAACGGTGGCTAATACAAAAGAAGAATCCCTTATCATAGAAAAAATAGATATTGGCGGCCCTTCCATGATCCGTGCGGCAGCAAAGAATCATAAAGATGTAATTGTCATTGCATCCAAAGATGATTACGCCGTTATCCTGAAATTACTACAGCAACAAAATGGCTCTACCACTTTGGAACAGCGCAAAGCTTTTGCAGCAAAGGCTTTTGAGATAGTTATGAATTATGATATTGTCATCAATAATTATTTCAACGGGGCTGTGTTTTATCCTTTGCGAAATAAGCAACCGCTTCGCTACGGCGAGAATCCACACCAGCAGGCTTCTTTCTTTGGCGACCTAACGGCAGTATTTACACAACTTAACGGCAAGGAATTATCATATAATAACCTTGTAGATGTTGACGCGGCAATTCAACTTATAAAGGAGCTCTCCTCCTCTATTGATGGGGTTGCTTTTGCTATTATCAAACACACAAATGTTTGCGGAGCGGCTTTGCGCGAAACTGTGAAAAGCGCATGGGATGCTGCTTTAGAAGGGGATAAAGAAAGCGCATTTGGTGGTGTACTTATCACCAATGCAACGATCGACAAAGCAACTGCCGAAGCCATCAGTGAAATATTCTTTGAAGTATTAATTGCGCCAGCCTTTGAGGAAGATGCTTTGCAACTATTAAAAAGCAAGAAGAACAGGATATTGCTTCAGCTTAAGCAACAGTCAACGATCAGTAATCAGCAGTACAAATCCCTGCTTAATGGAACCCTTGTGCAGGACACAGACGAAAGGAATTTTGCTGAATGGAAAGAGGTAGGCGGCCGGGAAACAACTGAGGATGAAAAGGCTAACCTGGAGTTTGCAAACCTACTCTGTAAGCATCTAAAAAGCAATGCCATTGCATTGGTGAAAAACAAACAGCTTGTGGGCAAGGGGTGCGGGCAAACCAGCCGCATAGATTCCTTACGGCAGGCGATCGAGAAAGCAAAGCAGTTTGGGTTTGACCTGCATGGCGCTGTGCTTGCCAGCGATGCCTTCTTCCCTTTTGGTGATTGTGTGCAGATGGCACATGCAGAAGGGATTGAAGCGTTTATAGAGCCGGGCGGCTCTATCCGGGACAAGGACAGCATTGAGTATTCTGTAGAGCATAAGCTGGCAATGGTGTTTACAGGGCTGCGGCATTTCAGGCATTAGAGCCGGGGATACCTGGCCTTTTATTGTTATTGAACGGCTTATCTATAGAACAGGTAATAATGGCAGAGGGTTGGCGGCGGTTGGGCGGAGAGGTGATCGTGGTGAAGTCTAGTGAAGGTGGCAGGAAGGACGCAGGGATGCGGCAGGGAGGAGGAAGGGCGTCGGGGAAGGGTTTAAATGGGGTTTTATGCAAGAAAATACTAATATCGAATAATTAATTCGGAAAAATTGGCAGATGGAGGTTTTTGTTCGGGTTGAAAATCTAATATATCATCCGAAATTGTTTTCTAAAAAATCAGCGTACATTTTTCTCCAGGGGAGCCATTGTTTTTGGCCTGTGAGAAAATGGTTGTGGAAGATGGTGATGAGGGTGCCGTTGACTGATCTTACCACGTCATAATATTGTTGCAGTTCTTCGGCGGCCTGGGGGGCGGAATAATGCTGTTCGAAAAAGGAGTTGGCTTCCATGTAACAGAAAGGATGCACAAGAAGGATTGTTTTTTCTTCTTTATCTAAATCGTACCAATAAAAAGGTGAAGCAAAGGATGCCCTGAAACCGTTGATGCTTCCATAGCCCATGGAATAGTCATTAGTGACCTGGTTCTTCAGAAGCAGGTGGTATGTTTCGGGGAAATGCATCCTGATGTAATGCTGGCGGGAGTGAGAAACCTGTTCCCCTGTTGTTGTTTTTAATAAGCCAATTTCATTGCTTAATTTAGTTTCATCATCACCGCTTTGCCAGGATGGATGGATGGCCGCCTGGTATTTGGAAGCCTCTTGCTTAATTAACTGCTGCATGGCTTTATTGCGCGGTGAAATATTTTTATCGTATCCCCTTCTTTTTTCGGCCAATAAAAAAAAGTATAAAGGCTTTAGTTCATATTTTTTATGCAGCTCATCCAGCCATTGATATACATCAAAAGGGTCGCTTTTTCTTTTTATTAAAACAAGTATTCTTTCTTTTACAGTTGACCATTGGCCAATAACGATCGCCCTGAAGATGCCGCCAACACTATCTTTCAGCGAATGGTTTAAATAACTGTAAGCAATATCAATATCGTAGGTGGGGAGGAAAGAGCTTTCAGCTTTGAGCTTTGAGCTTTGAGCTTTGAGCATGGGGAATTGTGAGATAAGTTCTTTCATCCATAAATTAACCAAAGGAAGCTGGAGAAAGTTTTCCTTGTAAGCAAGGCTGTTGTTGTGGGCGTACCTGCCATACATATCTTTTTCGTGGGGCAGGTATTCTTCATAACGCGAGATAAGATAGAAAGATGCGGCAAAAATATCAAACGGGATATCCCCGCCTGTCCTGAAAAAAGCTTTCAATCCCATCCATTCAAAACATTCAATTTGTTGGGCTGCTATTTTATTTTCAAATAATAAAGTGTGTGGCTTTATCCATGTTGTATCAGCAAGCCGCTCATGAGAGTAGTTGGTCTTACAACCCTTATAAGCAATAAAAATTTCTTTGTTCGTCTCAATTTTATAATCGCTGATGCCGCATGATGCAAACAATGTTTCAACAATGTATTGAAAGCGAGGCGTGATATGCGGAGTATAAACGAGCAATTACAAAGAATGAATTATAAATAAATAATGCAACAAACTTATAACTCATAAATCGGGTGGCAAAAAATGGGAGGTACAGGCTTTAGCGGAAGGGACAGGCAGGCTGTAGTTTTTATTGTAAAAAGCGCGCACAAGATAGCGGGTATTTTGTGCGCGCTTCCGTAGTTTACATGGCCCCTAACTGTTTCAGGAATTTTTCTGAATTTGCTTTTGTAGCTGGGGAAGGGTTAAGACTAAGCGACTTTTTAAAACTAAGGATCGCATTTTTCTTATCGCCCTTATCGGCATAAGCTTCACCAAGGCTATCCCAAACGTTTGCGCTTTCAGGATGCTGTTTGGTATTGATGATCAGTATGTCGATGGCTTTATCAAGCTGGTTCTGCGCTATCAACTGGTAGCCGTAATTGTTTACCTCATTTTCTGTTGCGACTGCTACTGCCTGGTCCATTGTTTTATCAGCATCAGCTGTGTTGCCCAATTGTCTTTGCAACCCTGCTTTTGTGGCCAGCGTTGTAAAGTTGGGATTCATTGCCACAGCCCTGTTTGCCCATGTGAGCCCTTCGTTATAATTGGTTTTATTCTGGAGCGCGTAGTTTGCTGCACTTGCATATCCCTCCCAGCTAAAACCGGCTGTATTCTTTAATTCTTCTTCGGCGTTTGCCATTACAATGCCATCAACATCGAACTCAATTTTTACAGGAAATTGTTTCTTCTCCCAGTTAAGCACAAGGTCTGCAGAGTTTTTGGTTACGTTGATAAAGTCGTAGGTAAGCCTCTCTGTGAAAGGTATATCGGCCAACTGTATTTTAGCTCTCATCTGGTCAAGTTTGGCGTCATAAAAAAAGCTTCCCCAAGCCTTGTAATCCTTTGATAATACCACTTCGCCAGTATTGTCCTGGTTGATAACAAAAAAGAGACCGTAAGAGCCTGCGGGAACAGGCTGACCCTGTATGGTTACATCATTGGAGAATTTGATAACTGTGTTTTCATTTGCACCAGCCCGCCATGGTGCTGAATTGCCAGCGCCAAAGCCTTGTACATTCCAGCCATAAGGCACTAAAGCGCCCCATATAGTGCGACCCTTTACTGATGGCCTTGAATAATTAACTGAAACAGTAGAGATGCCTATGGTTTGCGAAACCGTTGCGGCAGGGCTTGGCTCGCGCGGCGTTGTAATGTCTCCTTGTGCAATACTGTTTATCGCTGTGAGGAGACCAAAGGATAGTACAGCAAATTTTAATGTAGATAGTTTAAGCATAACGATGGTTTTTTGTGATGACAATAATTATAAAGTATAAATTTATATTATGCCGTAAAGACAGAATAAGTATTATACGCAGAAGGCAAAAAAGAAATGCTGAACGGGTGAAAAACCGAGGAACAGTGATTTGGATGAGGAGTGAAATATATAGCTGTTAATTCATCACCCTTTTCTTTCAGCCCACATTTCATTAAACGTCTTTTCGCTGAAATGCAAGGGAGCCCTGTGTTTCACCCATCCTTTGAAAAGGCTGTTCACGATCTTGTTTTTCAGCTTGCCATTGCCGAAGTTCATTAGTTTCCTGTTGAGGCTTGCCTTTCTCCAGGCCTTCCATGCAAGTTCTTCGCTGAAAGAGGCTTCATGGCCTTCAACAGATTCGCGCCTGTTCTCGAGGAGTAGTTCATGCAGATTGATGCGAACGGGGCAGACCTCGGTACAGTTGCCGCACAAAGATGATGCATAGCTGAGATGCTTATATTCCCAATCCCCCTCCAAATGGGGAGTAATTATGCTGCCGATGGGGCCGCTGTAAGTGGTTCCATAACTGTGGCCGCCAATGTTCTTATAAACGGGGCAGGCGTTTAAACATGCGCCGCAGCGTATGCAATAGAGCGCCTCACGTGTTTTGGGGCTTTGGAGCAAATTTGTTCTGCCGTTGTCAAGCAGTATCACATACATGTTCTCAGGCCCATCCGTTTCGTTTTGCTGTCTTGGGCCGGAGATGATGGTGTTGTAAACAGTGAGCTTTTGTCCTGTTCCATAAGTGGCGAGCAATGGCCAAAACAAAGCCAGGTCAGTGAATGAAGGGATCATCTTCTCGATGCCGGCAATTACAATATGTGTTTTTGGAAAAGCGCTGCAAAGCCTTGCGTTGCCTTCGTTCTCTGTTATTGCTACGGCACCGATGTCGGCAATGATAAAGTTTGCACCGGTTACGCCGATCTCTGCTTGTACGTATTTTTCGCGTAAAAGCTTTCGCGCAAAAAGAGTTATTTCCTCGGGAGACAGACCAGGTGGCGTTCCCAGTTTTTCTTCAAAGACCTTTGCTACATCCTCTTTGCTTTTGTGCATGGCAGGCGTTACAATATGATAAGGCGGCTCGCCGTCCAATTGCTGTATGTATTCGCCCAGATCAGTTTCTATGCTTTCAATGCCCAGCTTGTTCAAGAATCCGTTCAGGTGAATTTCTTCTGTCACCATGCTCTTGCTCTTCACCAACGTCTTACACTTCTTTTCGATGCATATTTTTTCTATCTCGTCAAGCGCCTGTTCTGTAGTTTCTGCCCAGATCACTTTTGCGCCGCGGTTGGTAATTTGCTTTTCAAACTCTTCCAGGTTGGTGGCAAGGTTCTCAATTGCGCGCCACTTTGCATTCTTTGCCCGTTCACGCGCCAGCATGAGGTTTGCAAATTGCTGTTTACCCTTTGGTACAGTGGCGTCGTATTTTCCTATATTAAAGTTTATCTTTTTGCGATGCTCGCTGTCATTAGCTTTCAGCTTGCTCCTTGCTATAAAAGATGATGCGGTTTCTGTCATGGTTGTTAACTGTATTAAAAAACAAGCCTTAAGGAATCATCCTGCCTTATGCTTTGCGGTTGCCTCCAGCGCATTGTAAAACTCCTCTCCAAATTTCCTGGTAATTGATTCTTTTAAAAAAACATATACGGGCACCTTTAGTTTTTTGCCCAATGAACATGCGGCTTTACATAAATCAGTGCGGGGTTCATAATTCAAATATACAATGTCTTCATCCTGATCGCTTTTTCGAATACGGATGGGAAACAAATGGCAACTAACCGGCTTCTTCCAACTGATCTTTCCGTCATAATAAGCCTGCTCAATGCCGCATTTGATGATGCCGTTCTCATCCTTTTTTCCATAAGCACACATGTCTCCGTTGATGGTAGGTGTTACCCATCCAAACTCTGCATCATACATATATTTCCCTATTTCCTGAATAGATCTTATCCCTTCTTTTGTTAAATAAGGTTTTATGGCTTCATAGTTTTTGATAAGTTCGTTCAATTCGTTCAGCTCAAGCGGGGCACCTGTATCGCCGTCCTCACAGCAGCCTCCTTTGCACTTATTAAGGTCGCAGACAAACTGTGCTTCTATTATTTCATCACTGACGAGCTTGTTGTCAATTGCTATCATATTCAAGAATGTATGCGAAGATACTTTTTTAAGTTAAAAAATGAAGGAATGGATGATATAAAAGGCTTTAGGTTCGAGGGAAAATTGCGATATATAATTTGCTTATTTACAATTTGTTCACAATAAAGTGACATTAGGTTAATATTCAATCTACACCCAGGCAACATTAATAACTGACCTTTGCTAAACCCCCAAAATGGAAAGAAGAGCAGTTGAAGTAGTTGTGATGAGTGACATGCACCTTGGCACTTTTGGATGTCACGCTAAAGAGATCATCAACTATTTGAAAAGTGTTTCGCCTGAGATATTGATCCTAAACGGAGATATTATTGACGGTTGGCAGTTCAGTAAAAAATATTTTCCTGCAACACACATGCAGGTAATAAAGGAGATCATGAGCCTGCTTGCCAATGGCACACGCGTTATTTATATTACCGGTAACCATGATGAAATGCTACGCCGCTACAGTGACCTGCAAATAGGCAATTTTCAGCTTACCGATAAAATAGTAATGGAAATAAACGGTAAGATGACGTGGATATTCCACGGGGATGTATTTGATGCTACTACCAAAGGAAGCGCGAAAATATTAGCTAAGCTTGGGGGCCACGGATATGACCTGCTGATACATATTAACAGCTTTATCAACTGGGGTTTGAGGGTGATGGGGAAAGAAAAAATGAGCTTTAGCAAGAAAGTGAAGAATGGTGTGAAAAAAGCGGTTGCATGGATAGGCGATTTTGAGCAAACTGCTGCAGAGCTTGCAATTGAGAAGAAATATGACTACGTGATATGCGGGCATATTCACCAGCCGCAGCAAAGAGTGGTTGAAACAAAGGATGGCAAAGTGACCTACCTGAACAGCGGCGACTGGATAGAAAACCTGACCTCGCTTGAATATAATAACAATGAATGGAAAATATTCCAGTATGATGCAAAGGATTTTGCTGCGACCTCAGAAAAGCTTAACAAAAAGCTGCCGCAACTGAACGTTCTTACTAATGAGATCAGCTTGTTCCTTCATTCACTTCAAGCCTGATAAAGCGGTTTCCTGGTTTTTAGTTCTTCGAATTTCTCGTCATAGTCTTCCGAAGAGCCCATTACAGCGTAAATTTAAGCTTCGAAAAACAAGCTTTATTGCTCACAAACATCAATCGTAAACTTCATTGCAGGTTTGATATACAAATCGTTTTTGCGGTTGCTGTATGCCTGCACAGCGCCATTGTTGATACTGTAAAAGCCACGATGGTCCCAGTCTTTTGAGGTTTCCATGCCCAGCGACCAACGATGGTTCATATTCATCAACCACTTGCCCTGCTGCCCGGCCGTTGAGAGAGAAATGAACTGTTTCTCAAACTCCACCGGGTAAATAAATTCAAGCCCAAGCACAATATCCTTTGGAGAAAAGTAAATACTGTTGGGAGGTATGTCAAAAGAGTTCCATCCTTTGGTATAGGGGTATAGAATAATGTTTTGCTTAGTTATTTCTTCGCCAGGCAGATTTGTTGCTGCATCCCATTTATACCAGTGCAGCCTTACAGGCACCCTCACTGCCGGGTTAAAGATCCCTTCATAGAATTCCAGCTGCTTAATATATCCCGCTTTGCCTTTGTTGTTCCGGTAGTGGCCTATTATCACAATCTTTACTTCAGGACCCGGGCCCAGGTAATCGTTGATACCACCCGTTCTTTTATCGATCTCATATTTCCTGAAACGCCTGCAGTTGCTCACAACCACTGTTGCAAGTTCAGTAGATACAGGAACCAGCTTGAAGAGATCATTATCCCTCAACTGGGTTAGTGCAACCGAAAATCTTCTATAACCAAGATAATCAATAATAAGGCTGTCTTTACTGAGGCTGTCCTTGTTGACCGGCAAAAGCTTTGGAAGTGAGAAATAGCCGCCAGAATCAGCATATAATATCTCACTTTTATATTGACAAAAAATGGTGGCATAGGCTAAAGGCTTTCGTGTGATGGAATCTACCACTTTACAATTTATGTCCTGTGCAGAAACAATGAAGGAAAATAAAAGGAACAGGGGCAGGAGTAACTTGTACATGGTATGCAAGTTATATCAAATTCGTTATCATAGATTTTTATGGAAGTACAGCTAATTATTTGGTATTAAATCTCAGCCAGCATGACTTCTTCATTAACTGTAAGCGTATAAGATGCTCCTATTTTTAAAGCAAGATTTTCTTTTACGTGCCCCACGGGGAAACCGAAACAAAGGGGGTAACCGTAGTCTTTTACTTTGTCATAAACCAGTTCATATACATTTTGCCCAAAAGGGATGACAGTGTCTTTCATTTCGCTAAAGCTGCCAATAATTAATGCTGATAGGCCTTTCAGCATGCCTGAACGTTTTAGCTGCATCATCATGCGGTCTATGTTGTATAAGTATTCCCCGACATCTTCAAGAAACAATATGTTGTTTTGGGTGTTGAAAGAAGAAGGAGAACCTATTAAATGGGCTATAAGAGAAAGATTGCCGCCAACTAATTTCCCTTGTGCTGTGCCGTTCCTATTCAAGTGATCCTTATTGCAGGAATAGCTGATCGGTTTACCAAGAAGAGTATCCAAGAGTGAATCTATATAGATATTAGCACCATCGTTAAAAGCGGAGGCCATTGGCGAGTGCAGGGAAGCGGTTTGTAAATTGGTAAGAATGTGGGCGTGTAAAACAGTAACGTCGCTGTAGCCGATGATCCATTTAGGGTTTGTTTTAAAAGAAGAAAAGTCTATTGCATCAATGATCCTGCTGAGCCCATAGCCGCCACGTGCGCAAAGGATGGCTTTGATGTGTTTATCATCCAGCATGGCTTGCAGATCCTGAAGGCGTTCTTTATCAGTGCCGGAGAAATAGTGGTACTGACTGCCTACCGTTTTGCCCAATTTTACTTCAAAACCCCATTGCTGCAAGGTGGTGATGCAGGTTTGCACTTTCTCCAAAGGCATATAGCCGGAAGGGCAGATAATGCCGATGCAGTCGCCTTGTTTGAGGTATGGCGGAAGGGTGATCATAGAACAATATTAGGAAATCGTTGGGGAAACTGTATAAAAAGGAAATAGGATAGAGAGGTATAGAAATACAGGTTGGAATGGCCTTGGGTGGGCAATAAGTGGACTTTGGGTGGGAGTAAGGTGGGCTTTGAGTGGGGGTAGGGTCTCTATAAGGTCTCTATAAGGTCTCTATAAGGGTAGGAAAATGAGTTTTGAAAATGGGGAGAATGTGAGGTTGGTTGCAATTTAAGATAAAGTTGGTTGGCGGAGAAATATTTGTTGGAAACAAAGAAAAAGAAAAGGGATGACCTGGCCGGGCTATGACCTAAGGTAGTTATAAACCATTGGAAGTTGTCTTAGGTATATTTTTTAAAGAAAAGGGGTTGGCTTTATGCCCAACCCCTCTTGCTTAACTTTTACTGTTTGCCAGTTTAGTTTGCTGGCTTGTCAGCTGGTTTTGTTGACTTGCTTGCAGCTTTTGCAGATTTATCAGCAGCTTTTGCTGACTTGTCTGCAGCTTTGGCGGCCTTGTGTGCATGTTTACCGGCTTTATCTGCAGGTTTTGCGGCCTGGGTTGTTGTTTGTGCTGCCGGAGTTTGTGTGGTTGACGGGGTTTGAGCATTTGAAGCTGCTGAAATGCCAACTAAAATGGCAATTGCGAGAATTGATCTTTTCACTTTGTTTTATTTAAATTGTTTTATAATGCCTGTTAATACCGATACATTCAAAACATAACCCATTGAAAACATACTATTTTTAAAAAAATTTCTTTTTTACCTGAAAATGCGGGAAGGGATAAGGAAGCAGGGGCATTGGAATTATGTTTTTGTTGCTTCGAGGTGGGCGTTTTTTTAAGGTAAAGACAGGAAGAGGGAACGAGCTTTTATTTGAACCGGCGGCAATGACCTTCTTGTGCGTAGCTGTGCTAAAGGGCATTGAGGAGAAGAAAATAAGGGTGTAAAGAATGACCGGCTGCTCAGAGTACAATAATTCTTTGACCAAGGTAAGGTGTCATCCCATACACAGGTTATCCAATGAATACCCTGAAGCGACAGAAAGTTGCAAAGCACAGGTACGCTATACACAAGGCTGTGCTGCATACTTTCGCCAGTATAGGGGCACAAGTACGCTATACACAAGGCTGTGCTGCATACTTTCGCCAGTATAGAGGTTTTGAACGGCTTGAAAAATAATATTGGGGGTGTTGGATCTTATGTATTTTGTGGGGAAATAAAAAACTATCTGCTATGAAAAAAGTAATGCTCTTTGTTTTGATTGCTGTTTGCGTTTGTAAAACAACGGGTAGTTTTGGGCAAACGACCAATGTGCAGGATTCGCTGGCGCTGGTGGATCTGTATGACAGCACGGTAGGGGCCGACTGGTTCTTTCCATGGAACCTTGCAAACCCTGTGAGTACCTGGTATGGCGTTTCTGTAACTAATGGCAGAGTTACTTCCATTAATCTTTCTACGTATAACGGGATGTATGGCAATAACTTAAACGGCAGCCTTCCTTCTTCCCTTGGTAATCTTTCCTATTTAACTTCTCTTATTGCTTACGGCAATACATTAAGCGGCAGTATTCCTGCTTCATTGGGCAATCTTTCCAATTTAGAAATTCTCGAGTTGTATGGCAATCAATTAAGCGAGAGCATTCCTGCAGCGTTGGGTAATCTTTCTAATTTAACGCATCTCGATTTGAGTGATAATCAATTAAGCGGCAACATTCCTATAGCGTTGGGGAATCTTTCTAAGTTGGTTTATCTTGTGTTGGGTGGAAATCAATTAAGCGGCAGCATTCCTGCACCGCTAGGCAATCTTTCTAAGTTAAGTGTACTGAGTTTGGCTGAAAATCAATTAAGCGGCAGCATTCCTGCTGTGCTGGGCAATCTTCCTAAGTTAGAAAATTTTGAGTTGCAGTTCAATCAATTAAGCGGCAGCATTCCTGCTCAGTTTGGCAATCTTTTTAATTTAGGCGTGCTTAGTCTTAATAATAATCAATTAAGCGGGAGCATTCCTGCTGAGTTTGGCAATCTTTCTAAGTTAGGTGGACTTTATTTGGAATACAATCAATTAAGCGGGAGCATTCCTGCTGAGTTTGGCAATCTTTCTATATTATATGAGCTTGATTTGGAAGACAATCAATTAAGTGATAGCATTCCGGCAGCTTTGGACAGCCTTTCTAATTTAGCTAAGCTTGAGCTGCAAGACAATCATTTTACGTTTGCAGGGATGGAGGGAATAGAATCGGCTTATGAAGATATTAACATCTTTCAATATGCCCCACAGGCAACTATTCCTCTTAACTACCAGGGAGGGCAGCTTTCGGTTTCTGTTGGCGGCACGCCGACTAATAATACCTATTATTGGTATAAGGACAATGTGCTGTATAAAACCATAGGAGGGGATTCTGTTTTAACAATTACTGAAAACGGGAACTATTCGGTATCGGTAACTAATGCCATAGCTACACTTACTGCTGAATCTTATACTGATCTTGTTTTGTACAGCGATACAGTTACTGTTACGAACCTGCCTGTTTCTTTGCTGAGTTTTACGGCGACCAAAGAGGGAAATAAGAGCCTGTTGCAATGGACGACAGCCAATGAGGTGAACAGTAGTTATTTTGAGGCGGAGAGAAGTAGTGATGGGGTGAGTTTTACAGGCATTGGGCATGTTGATGCAGCGGGGAATAGTGGAAGTGCTAAGAATTATTCTTTGGTTGATGCTAAACCGGTGAATGGTATGAATTATTACCGGTTGAAGGTGGTTGATAAGGATGGGGAGTTTAGTTATAGCCAAATTAGAACTATTAATGAAGGGATGAGTTTTGGGGTGAGTATTTATCCGAACCCGGTGAAGAATAGCCTGAACCTGAACTTTAGTAGTGATAAGGCGATGACTGTGCAGGTGGTGGTTGTGGATAATGGGGGGAAGGTGGTTGCTACACAGCAGATGGAAATTGCTTCGGGGGCATCGACGCAGGGGATCAATGTGGGTGGGTTGAGTGGCGGAACTTATTATGTGAGGTTGGTTGGTAGTGAGGGAGAGGCGGAGTTGAGATTTGTGAAGGAGTAGGAAAGTTGGTGGTTGGTAGTTGATGGTTGGTGGTTGGTGTGCAAAGGTAAAACCACGAAGTCCCGAAGGCACGAAGGGCGTTAAGTTTTATTTGTCCTTTGTACAAGGCTGCGCTAAGAGGTATTGCAAAGAAAAGAAAGAATTGCTTTTTAGTATTTGGGTAATAAAAATTCTATACCTTGTTTAAAAATTACCCAATATGAAACCAATACTCATCTTTTTTATGGCTGTTTTGTTTTGCAAAACAGTATCTTATGCCCAATGGGCAGTTAATGGAACGACTGTATATTATACGAGCGGGAATGTTGGTATAGGTACAAGTTCTCCCGGCCATAAGCTTTCTGTTAACGGGGATATTAACTTATCTACAGGCAGTGTGATGCGCGTGAATGGCATAACGGTATTGAAAGATAATGGAACTAATGATAATATAGGCGTTGGCGATAATGCAAATGGTTCGCTTACCAGCGGCTCCGGCAATACTGCAATAGGCAAAAACGCTCTTTATTATGATACTTCAGGCTCATACAATACCGCAAACGGGGAAAGAGCGCTGTATAATAATATTTCAGGTACAAAAAATACCGCAACAGGTTATGAAGCGCTAATTGAAAACAATACGGGCACTGATAATACCGCGAACGGTTATGATGCGCTTTATAATAATAGCTGGGGATATGCTAATACCGGCATGGGAATGAATGCGCTTTATCATAATTATTTTGGGGTTCAGAATGTGGCAATAGGCAAAGAGGCACTTTTTAATACCAATTCAGATTCATGGGTTGTAGCTATTGGCTACCAGGCTATGTATAACGATGCGTGTGGCAGTGAACAATTAGGAAATAGCGGAAATGTTGCTGTAGGCTACCAGGCAATTTTTAAGGAACAGGGCCTAATAAGTACCGGTATTACAGCAGTTGGGTATAAATCATTATACTCCGAAGTAAATGGATGGCAAAATACTGCTATTGGTTACCAATCACTTTATAACAATATTGCCGGCCGTGCTAATACAGTTGTTGGTTATAATGCCGATGTAAATGGAGGTGACTATAATGATGCAAGTGCCTTTGGCTCGAACGCAATAATAACAGGCAGCAACCAGGTTCGTATTGGTGATAATAGTGTTACAAGCATTGGAGGCTACAAAGCATGGAGCAATATTTCTGACGGAAGGGTTAAGAAAAACATTAAACAAAATGTGCCGGGGCTTGCGTTCATCAACCTGCTGCAACCTATTACTTATAATCTTGACCTTGATGCTGCTGATAAGATAATACAGCGCCCGGTTATAAAAAATAAATCGGCTAACGCTATAACCGGAATACCACCGCAGGAAGATTCCACCCCGCGCCACGCACAGGAGCAGGTGGTATGCACAGGATTTAGTGCGCAGGACGTAGAAAGTTCTGCAAAAAAAATAGGCTACGAATTTGACGGGGTGGATGCAGCAAAGAACAGTAAAGACCTATATGGATTGCGGTATTCAGAATTTGTAGTGCCATTGGTGAAAGCAGTGCAGGAGCTATCTGTGCAAAATGATTCGCTAAAAAAAGATAATGTTGGGTTACAAAACCAGGTAGATGAATTGAGATCAATGATGCGGGAGCTTAAATCATCGATACAGAAAATGCAGGCAAAGCCCTGAAATAATGATGAGATAGTGTGTTTTAGTGTGCAGAATGGTTGGTTGTTCAGGTTGGGCATGCATAAGTTAAAGAAAAAGTAGATGCTAAAAAGCAGGATCAGAACACGGGGTTGCTGCACAGGACCTGCGGGGACAAAAGCCATATATCAGTCAAAGAAAATCAATCCTGGTAATGCCCATAAAGCGAATGGAGTACAATCCGGTTAGCTTCTACTTTGTAAACAATTCTGTGTTCAAGATTAATTCTGCGGGACCAGTAACCTGAGTAATTCGCTTTAAGTGGTTCGGGCTGACCAATGCCGTCAAAAGGGGTTTTGCAACAATTATCTAACAGGGTATAAATCTTTTTTACCATCTTCATGTCGTTCTGCATCCACCAGCCTAAATCCTGCCATGCTTTCGGCATCAGCACCAGCTCACGCATGAAGCATTGCTTTTAGTTCAATTAAACTTAATGGTGCAGGCTTTGTTTTGCCGTTTTCGTATTCGTCAATGCTGCGCAAAATGGCGGGGTTCGTAATTTCGCTTGGTAAAATGGCTTTTACATTTTTTATAAAAGAGATATTTTTAAAAAACTCTTCGGCAAGGGCGGTTTTATCCTCGGCAATATCTAAAAGGTATTTCATACTAATTTTCTCCAAAAATAATTAAAAGTTTGTAGTTACGGTTTGTAGTTGTTGACGTTTAATTTTTGTTTAGTTGCTGGAGGAGGGCGCGGAGGTCTTTTGGGAGGGGGGCTTCGAAGAGGAATTCTGTGCCGAGGAGCATGAACTTTAAGGAGGATGAATGGAGGGCGAGGCGGGCGAGGATGGGCTGCTCATCGTCCTGTTTTTTTGAGAGGTTGTATTTGCGTTTGATCTTTGAGAGATAAACTGGTTCGCCGTTGCCATAGGTGTCGTCGCAGACGATGGGGTGCATGAAATGCTGCATGTGGACGCGTATCTGGTGGGTGCGGCCGGTGTGTATCCGGAACTTCATCCAGGTGAACTGCCTGAATATCTGCAGTACTTCGTAGTGGGTCAGGGAGGGTTTGCCCTTGGTGTGGATGATCATTTTGCCATTCCTAGCGGGATGTTCTGCGATGGGTTCGGCGATGTTTCCTGACGGAGGGGAAACGTTGCCAAGGACGAGGCCGTGGTATATCTTTTCTACATCGCGGCTTTCGAAAACCTGGGAAAGGCTTTTGTGAGTGGCCTCATCCTTTGCAAAGACGATGACGCCGCTTGTGCCTTTGTCGAGGCGGTGGACGGTGAAAATATCTCCGTATTTCTCTTTCAGCATGTCTTTTAAAGAGGGTTCGCTCTGGGTGCGGTCCGGGATGCTTAACATGCCGGCGGGTTTGTTGAGGACGATAAAGTTTTCGTTCTCAAAAAGGATAATAGAACTGAGATTGATACGAATCATACCGAGGCATTAAAATGATAGTGTGATGTCTGATGCATGATGTCTGTTGTATAATTGCGGATGGTCATAAAAATGATCTATTGAAAATTGTCTGCCGCGCGATTAAGTTCTTTCTTTCTTAAAAAGGACTGGTTCATGAACTTGAGGAGGCGTACTTCTTTTTCATTCAACATGCGCCATTTGCCACGCTCTACGTTCTTTTTGGTGAGGTTGGCGAACATGACACGGTCGAGGTTTTTTACTTTGTAGCCGAGGTGCTCAAAAATGCGGCGGACAATACGGTTGCGGCCACTATGTATCTCTACGCCGATGATGCTTTTATCTTTTGCGTCCGCGTAGGCAAGGGCATCGGCCTGTACGAACCCATCTTCGAGGGTGATGCCGTTGATGATGGAGTCGAAATCGGCGCGGGTAAGTATCTTATCGAGATGAACTTCGTATAGTTTTTTGACCTCAAAAGAGGGGTGGGTGAGCTTTTGAGCGAGTTCGCCGTCGTTGGTCATGAGGAGGACGCCTGTGGTGTTGCGGTCTAACCTGCCGACGGGATAAATTCGTTCTTTGGTGGCGTTTTTAAGAAGGTCGAAAATAGTCTTTCTTCCTTCTGGGTCTTTGGCGGTGGTGATGTAATCTTTGGGTTTATTGATAAGAATATATACAAGATTCTTTTGGAGAAAGACCTCTTTGTCTTTGACCAAGACCTTGTCTGTGGGCAGGACCTTATAGCCGGGTTCGTAGACAATGTCGCCGTTGACGGTTACTTTTCCATCCTTTACTAATATGGCTGCTTCACGCCTGCCACAGATGCCGCCGTGAGCGATGTATTTGTTGAGGGGCATTAGTTCAGTTGCTTGTTCTTTGTTGGTAGATGGCGCCTGGGTTATTTCGTCGTAGGTTTTGGGAATGGGTTTGCCTTGTTTGTAACGGGGAGCTTTATGGTTGGTGGTTGATGGTTGATGGTTGGTGGTTTGGGGTTTGGGGTTTGAGAGTTTTGGCTTAGGGCTTACTGCTTTGTCTTTGCTGGTTACGAGGCGGTATTTATCTTCGTTTATGCGACGCCATTCATCGTCTTTTTGGGCTATTGCACGCTTTTCTTTTTTCTTTTCCTGGCGGAGAATTTCTTTCTTTTTTGCACCAACGGGCTTTTTGTTGATGAACTTGTCGAAGGGTTGTTTGCTCATGTAATTGATTTGCTGTTTTGCAACAGGAGTGGTTTGAAATAAAATTATTTCGGGGCAAAAATAAAGAAATAAAAATAGGCATCTAACTTAGAGGTGTTGCAGACAGGAATGAATTAGTAAATTTGCAGAAATATTTAGCTATGACAGCTACACAATCTTTGAATTTATATAACTTATCATTACGTTATTTCAAAAATGAAACGGACGCTAAAGCGTTTGTAAGTGAAGTAGGGCCGTGGTAGATAATAAATTTGATACTAAAAAAGATGTGCTTGCTACTAAAGAGGATATTGCAAAGCTGGAATTAAAAATAGTAGAGTCCAAAACTGATATGATAAAATGGGTATTTGCCTTTTTTGCAACGCTGGCTTTAATGATAGTTGGGTTGTATATTAAAAAGTAATTGCTAACGACCAAGGAGAAGATCAAAGTCAATCCCTAAGGAGTTTTAGTTTCATTAATAATCCCGCTCAATTAAAAAGCCGGCAAGCTCTTTTAAGGGCTGTTTGCGCTTTTCGAGGACGGCGATATCATCGAGGTGTTTGTATGCGGCCTGCATGTATTTTTCTTTTAACTGGTTTGCCCATTCGCCTACGTTGCAGGCTTTGAAGATGTTTAATACTTTTTCAACTTTATCGGGAGGGTTTTCTTTCATAAGCAGAAGCAATTCATCTTTTTGGGAATTGGTCGCTGTTTGCAAAGCGTGGAGGAGGAGAAAGGTCTTTTTATTCTGGCGTATGTCGCCGCCCACATCTTTACCAAACTTTTGGGGGTCGCCGAAGGCATCGAGGTAATCGTCCTGTACCTGGAAGGCCATGCCGAGGTTTTTTCCAAAGCCATATAGATGCCTGCAGTTGCCTTCACTGGCACCGCCGAGTATAGCGCCTGTTTCGAGACTTGCGGCGAGGGAAACGGATGTTTTTAATTCAATCATTCTCAGATATTCTTGCGTAGTTACGTGTTCCTGCTTTTCAAAGTCCATGTCCATTTGCTGGCCTTCACAGACTTCTTTGGCTGTTTTGTTAAAAAGTGTGAGTATGCGGCGGAGATAGTTTATACTGATGTTGTTGAGGTATTCGTAAGCGACGATGAGCATGACGTCGCCGCTGAGGAGGGCGGTACTGTCGCCAAATTTTGAATGTACGGTTTCCATACCGCGGCGGAGGTTGGCTTTGTCCATGATGTCGTCGTGGATGAGGGTGAAATTGTGGAAAAGTTCGATGGCGGTGGCGGCATGGTAGGCATCGGGCGTGATGGAACCGAATAATTCATTGCCCATGAGGCACATGACAGGGCGCACACGCTTGCCGCCGATAGATAGAAAATAATCGCAGGGATGGTAAAGGGAGAAAGGGTCTTTTGGAAAATGGCTTACTTCAAACTTGGTTTTAAAATCGGCCACTAATTCTTCAAACAAGTGCATTGATGGGGGATTGATACAGTGCAAAAATAAGGAGTTACGTGATGGAGTTTGTGGTTGTAGTTTATGGTTTGTAGTTGGGGGCGGTGGAAATGAATTTGAGGTTGCGCTGTATGCCTTTGAATTTAGTACGTTTTAAGGGTGAGTGGGCGAAGATGCGTTTGAAACCGTCTTCGGTTAAGGACTGCCACTCTTTGGTGGAGAGGTTTAAAACTTCGTAGATCGGGGTGAAGGCGGGTTCCTGTGTTGGTTTGCTGAAACGGTTCCAAGGGCAAACATCCTGGCAGATGTCGCAGCCAAACATCCAGTTTTGGAACTTTCCTTTCATTTCTTCGGGCAGTATTTCATCTTTCAGCTCAATGGTAAAATAGGAAATGCACTTGCTTCCGTCCACTACTTTGTTATCAAGGATGGCATCTGTTGGGCAGGAATCTATGCATCGGGTGCAGGTGCCGCAGTAGTCTTTTGCAAACGGATCGTCGTACATTAATTCAATATCTACAATTAAAGTGGCGATGAAAAAGAAGGAGCCGCTTTGTTTGTTGATGAGGTTGCCGTTTTTACCTACCCAACCCAACCCTGTTTTTTGTGCCCAAGTTCTTTCTAATACAGGGGCAGAATCTACAAAGCCGCGACCGTTTATTTCGCCAATATTCTCTTTGAGCAGTTGGAGAAAGAGGTTTAGTTTTTCTTTTATTACTTCATGGTAATCTTTGCCATAGGCATATTTTGAGATTTTTGGGGTATTGGGGTTTGGTTCCTGAGAAGGGAAGTAGTTCATTAGTAAGGTGATGACCGATCTGGCACCATGCACAAGGAGGGAAGGGTCGATGCGCTGGTCGAAATAGTTTTCCATGTACTGCATTTTGCCATGCATGCCTTTGCTGAGCCATTGTTCTAAACGGCGAGCGTCTGCATCAAGCTTTTGCGCTTTGGCAATGCCGCAAAAATCGAAGCCAAGGCGAGCGGCTGAGGATTTTATGAAATGTGTATTTGCTTGTGTGCCCAACCTTTCAAAATATTATATTCAATGTAAATTACAATTTGTATTATTGTTTTGACAAAAAGATGATGTATGAACTGCAAGGTAAATGTGAAATGTTTTCTACTGCTATTGCTAATTCTATTGTTCGGTAATAATATCTCCGCACAGACGCAACGGGTAGCGATCAGTTTTGGTGATGTAAAGACGGATGACTTTGCACCTACTGCTTATTCTATAGATAGTTCTGCTGATGCTGTGTATTTGTTTAATGGGGGGCATTCTAACTTAGTTCAAAATTATTATTACTTTTTTACTTTACAATTTACAAGGCATGCAAGAATAAGGTTATTAAAACAATCCAGTTTTTCTGACCCGGAAAAAGACCTGGTAAACATTGTAATACCAATCGCAGAAACCAAAGATTTCAAAGAAAAGTTATTGCATTTTCAAGCAGCAATTTATACTCTTTCAGACGGAAAAGTGATGATGACAAACTTTGATAAAAAGAATCTTATAAAAGATAAAGCGATAAAAACTAATGAAGGAACTATTATAGAATATAAATTTACTTTTCCAAATGTAAAAGAAGGATGCATTGTAGAATATTCTTACACTGTTGACCTGCCGGAAAACGGGGTGTTACCTTCCTGGGAATTCCAAAATAAATATCCATGTTTATGGAGTGAGTATGAATTAACGCGTCCCGAATTTTATAATTATGTGGAATCTCTTCGTGGCACTTTAAAATGTGACATGGATTCTGTTATAAAATATCATGTTAATTATAACCTGCCTAATCAAAGAGATAACTACACTAACACGATCGACCGGGTTTGGGGCATAAAGAATGTAAAACCTATTACGGCTGAGCCTTTTATGGCAACATTATACAATTATGCATCCTTTATAAGTTTTAGACTGTCTTCATTATCATGGATCTTTAATCGAAGGATATTCTTTAATGCAGCAGATTCCAATAAAGGAGTTTACGTAAGTCCAAATTATTCTTATTTTGGGGTAGACCCTAGCTCCGCTGCCGGTTACCTACCGGATGTTTTAATTAAAATAATTGACAGCAGTGCAAATGACCTGGATAAGGCTCAAAAAATTTACAAGTTTGTAAGAGACAGCTTTACTAATAATGGAGAGCACGGTATATATATTTCGCAGCCTTTAAGAGAAACTGTTAATAAGAGGAGTGGCAGCGCTACGGATGTTAATCTGCTGCTCTCAGCATTTTACCGAAATGCAGGTATGGAGTCCTCGCCTGTTATTTTAAGTACCCGATCAAATGGTTATGTGAAGGAAGAAGATTATGACCTGGAGAAATTTAACTATGCCATTTGCATGATAAATATCAATAAAAAGGAGGTTTTGCTGGATGCATCTAACAAATATCTTTCGTTCGGGCATCTTCCGGCGAAATGTTACAACGGATTGGCAAGAATTGTGAATTCAGTGTGGAAGCCGATAATAATTGCAGCAGATTCTGTAATAGAGTTTACGGTTAATACCGCTTCTATTTCTAATGGGAAAAGCGGAGAAATGGTAGGCGAATTCACTTCTAACCCAGGTTATTTTACTACTCTTGGCTTACGTGAACAAACAGACACATTAAAACAGGAAGAGTATTTTAACCAAATAAAAAAAGAATATCCTTTTGATATTTCTATTACCGCTACAAGTATTGATCCTTTGGCTAAACCGGACCTTCCTGTATCACTGAAATATAATTTTACATTCAGTAATGGAGGTGCAGATATTATTTATTTCAACCCCATGCTTTCTGAAAGAATAAAGGAAAACCCTTTCAAATATGCAACCCGATCATATCCTATAGAGATGCCTTATTGCGTTGATAAAATGTACACATTGGACATGGAAATACCGAATGGCTATATTGTTGATGAGTTACCTGAATCCGCAAGTATAAATTTGAATGACAGTGACGGAATATTTCAATATAAAATCTCAAAAACAGATTCTAAGATTCAATTCAGTTGTAGATTGAGCTTAAATAAAGCCAATTTTTTGCCATCAGCTTATCAAAGCTTACGTGATTTCTATGCGTATGTTGTTAAAAAAGAAGACGAACAAATTGTTTTTAAGAAGATCAAATAAAGTGTTAAGTATTCTAATATTTAATAATCCAAAAATGATAATGCGATATACAGTATTAAAAATGCTCTTCTATTTTCTTCTTGCAACGGGAGTATTTTTCTTTACCCCTGCTTCGGCCCAAACAAAAAGAGTAGCAATTAAGTTTGGTGATGTGAAGGCGGAAGATTTTGCGCCTACGGTTTATTCTGTGGATAGTTCAGCGGATGCAGTGTATTTGTTTGACGGGGGTAAAACAGAATTTACGCTTAATGAAATGGGGTACTATGTTTACTTCAGTTATATTTATACCCACCATGCCAGAATAAGGCTGCTTAAAAAAACAAGTTTTCAAAAGCTTGGAACAGTTGATCTGCAATTAGCAAATCATCCATATAATACTAGCGACGACGAAAAGCTAATAGATTTTAGGGCGGCAGTTTATAATATAACTGACGGGAAAGTGACCTCACTTGAATCTTCAAAAAACGATCTGATGGAGGAAAACGTTGTAAAATCAAAACATTACAATATGGTTTCAACTAAATACACTTTTCCAAACTTAAGCGAGGGCTGCATTATTGAATACACTTATACTATTGAATATCCTAATATTTCTTATTTACATTCATGGAAATTCCAGGGAAATTATCCCAAGCTGTGGAGCGAATATGAATTTACAAGACCCCAGGCATTTATTTATCTAACCACTAAATATGGGTACCTAAAGTTTGATATTGATTCTATTGAGAACACCTATACAAATTATGCAGCGAAGGATAAGGATAAATTGATGACCGGAAATATTGCTACAAGTACTTCTACGGCTACGTTCACCCATGTATGGGCGGTAAAAGATGTGCCAGCAATTAAGGAACAACCGTTCATAACATCTTTATCAAATTATACATCGAGGGTTGAATTTCAATTATACAATCATCGATGGGATAAAGGAGTCCTGCAAAGTATTCCATAAAAACATGGCCTGAAACGATGACGGATCTAATGAAAGACGATGACTTTGGCAAACAGCTGTATGATGATAATGACTGATTAGCAAGACCTCTTGCGAATATTGCAGCGGGGGCTATGAGCCCTTTGGAGGAAGTGAAAAAAATTTATGATTTTACAAAAAATAATTTTAGCTGTACTGATAATGAAGACCTGGGTCTTTCTCAACCAATCACAAAGACATTTGATAAAAAACAAGGGAATGCAACAGACATAAATATGTTGCTTACAGCAATGCTTATGAAACGTGACTTTGATGCAAAGCCTATGATATTGAGTACCCGTGATAATGGAAAAGCAAATGAAACCTATCCTCAACTGAGGCAGTATAATTACGTAATTTCAAAAGTTAATATAAACGGACAAAATTATTTTCTTGATGCTTCCGACGGCGACTTTAGTTTCGGGCATTTGCCTGAAAAATGTTACAATGGGTATGCACGTGTAGTAGACACTTCTGCAGAGACGATACTTTTATCGGCAGACTCTGTAAAAGATTCAAAGCTTACTTCTGTATTTATTTTTAATGGAGACAAAGGAATGGAAGGGAATTATAACTCTACACTTGGAAGTTTTAAATCACTGGATACCCGAAAAAAATTAAGGAAAGAAAAGCAGGAGGATCTCTTCAATAATATCAAGAAAAGTTTTTTGTTTGATGTTAATATAAGCAACCCTTCGTGTAGTTCTTTGGATAACCCCGATCTGCCAGTTGTTGTGAAATATGACTTTGCATATAGTAATGACAGCGCTGATCTGATCTATTTCAGCCCGATGCTTACATCCATACATGAAGAAAACCCTTTTAAATCAGCAGATCGCCTTTATCCTGTAGAAATGCCTTATTGCTTTGATGATATCTATACTCTAAATATGGAAATACCAAAAGGTTATACTGTCGATGAATTGCCAAAATCGGCAAGGGTAGCACTGCCTGACAATGATGCTACATTTCAATACACTATTGCAAAAACAGATACGAATGTTCAGTTGAACTGCAGGTTGAAATTTAATAAAGCGAATTTTGACCCCGAAGATTATGAGGCGCTGAGAAACTTTTATAGCTATGTGGTAAAAAAAGAAGATGAACAAATTGTTTTTAAGAAAATAAAATAAAAAGTTAAATAATCCTATTATTGCAGGATTAAAAGTATGCTTTATGAGATATACATGTGTAAAAATGCGCTTCTCTTTTCTTCTTGCAACCGCCATATTTTTATTTGCCGTTGCTTCGGCCCAGACAAAAAGAATAGCGATAAAGTTTGGCGATGTAAAAGCAGAGGATTTTACGCCTACAGTTTATTCGGTAGACAGTTCAGCAGATGCGGTGTATTTGTTTGATGGAGGCAATTCGAATTTTGAAGGGAATAATCAAGGCGACTTTAACGTAGTTTACACAAGGCATACGAGAATAAGGTTGTTAAAGAAAACAAGCTTTGATGATGTTGCAACTATTAAAATAAAGCTGGATGTAGAAACAAATTATGAACAAAAGTTAGAGAGTTTTGAAGCTGCCACTTATAATGTTGAAGATGGGAAAGTAGTTGTGGTGAAAGCGGACAAAAGTTCGCTGCTTAAAGAAAATGAAATAAAGACGAGAGAAGGAAGCGAAGTAGCATATAAGTTTACTTTTTCAGGCATAAAAGAAGGCAGCATTATTGAATATACCTACCGTATAAGTTATCCACGGCATAGCTACGTACCATCCTGGTATTTTCAACAAAAGTACCCCGTGTTATGGAGCGAATATGAATTTACTGAACCGGAGTTTTATAAGTTTATTGTTTTGAAAAAAGGGTTTTTGCCTTATACGATCGATACAACAAAATCATCGCGCAGCAATTACAACATAACTGAATCCGGCGGAGACAATGCTTTTGACAGGATGCAGGTAGTTTCTTTTGCTGCCAATACGATTAATACACTGTGGGCAATAAAAAATGTGCCGGCTATAAAAGAGGAACCATTTATTTCATCAATGAAAAATTATGTTTCAAAATTAGAGTTCAGGCTATTTTCCATTGACTATCCGGGATCAGCCCATTTATCCAGTAATACATAACTGGATAAAAGAAGCGTCGAATTTGATGAGTGCAGAAGACTTTGGCGCTGACCTATACGGCAGCAATAACTGGATGAATGATGACTTGAAAAAATTATTATCGGGTACGCCGGAAGGGTTGGAACAAGTGAAAAAAATTTATTCATACGTAAGAGATAATTTTTCCTGTACTAACTATGATGCATACTACCTTTCGCAGCCCATTAAAAAAGTGTACCAAGCAAGAAAAGGAAATGTTGCAGATATAAACCTTTTGCTTACTGCTATGCTAAAAAACAGGGGTTTCAACGCTGTTCCTGTCATTTTGAGCACCAGGGAAAATGGAGAGGCTAATGAGCTTTACCCGTTTATGAACCAATATAATTATCTTATTTGCAGGGTTAATATTGACGATAAATTTTATCTTCTGGATGCTGCCGATAATAAGTTAGGGTTTAACAAGCTATCAATAGATTGTTATAACGGTTCAGGCAGAATAATTGATACACTCCCTGAATTAATAAACCTCTCAGCAGATTCAGTTAAAGAAACAAAGGTTACCTCTGTTTTTGTTAATAATGGTGATAAAGGAATGGATGCTTCCTTTTCTACTACCCCCGGCTATTTTGAATCGCTAGGCATCCGTGAAGAGCTGGCTAAAACAAAAGAAGAAGATTTTTTTAATAAAATTAAGAAGGCTTATTCTTTTGAAGTTTCCCTGAGCGATACAACTGTTGACTCTTTGAAACTTCCTGATTACCCTATACAAATAAAGTATAACATGCATTTCAATATGAGCGATGATGATATCATTTATTTCAACCCTATGCTTGGCGAAGCGTATAAAGAAAACTTTTTTACAGCGGCAGAAAGATATTATCCTGTTGAGATGGATGGATGTTCTGATGAGATATATATATTGAATATGGAAACGCCAAAGGGTTATGCAATTGATGAACTGCCAAAATCAGTTCGCGTAAATCTCAATGAAACAGACGGCATGTTTGAGTACATTATTGGAAAAACTGATGATGGCATTCAACTGCGTTGCAGAATCCAGCTTAAAAAGGCGAACTTTGAGCCTGAAGATTATCAAACTCTCAGGGACTTTTTTGCCTATATAGTTAAGAAGCAGGCAGAAGAAGTTGTTTATAAAAAGATCAAATAAAAGGAAATGAAATACTTTATTGTTGCGATAGTATTCTTTTATTCACTGAGTGCAGCGGCGCAGGATTATAATGTAGCCCTGATACCTGACTCTTTGAAAGAAAATGCTGACGTTGTGAAAAGAGAGGAGGAATTAAATGTGACCATTGAATCAGTCAATAAAGTAATTATAAAACACAAATACGTGGTTACTATTTTAAATGAGAATGGCGCCCGTTATGCATGGTACAACAATGATTATAATAGTTTTATTGATCTAAAAGATATCTCAGGGGAGCTATATGATCAAAACGGGAAAAAGGTCCGTAGTGTAAAAAAGAAAGATATTGCTGATATGGTTGATGATGACGGCTCTACCCTTATTACCGATGACCGGAGAAAAGTATTTAATTTTTTCTGCTCTCAATATCCATATACTGTAGAATTTGAAGATGAGCAAGAAAAATATGGATCTTATTCTTTACCTGAATGGGTACCTGTAGAAGGGCAAAAATGTTCCGTTGAGGAAAGTAAATTTTCTGTGCAGGCTCCGACGGGTTATACGCTCAGGTATAAGCAATTCAATTACAATGGACAAAGTGGAACAGATGCGGCAAATAATTCTTTTACATGGCAGGTTAAGAATATAAAAGCTATAACAGAAGAAGAATTACAACCGGGTTGGGAAGAAGTCACGCCCTGTGTGAAGCTTGCCCCTTCTGATTTTTCATGGGGTGGCTACAATGGAAATTTGAATACCTGGCAGAATTTTGGAAAATACATCAATCTTTTAAATGCAGGAAGACAGGAATTGCCGGATAATGTGAAACAGGATGTTCACCAGTTGACTGATAATGTAAAGGATACTTTGGAGAAAATAAGGATACTTTATAAATACCTACAGGACAATACCCGCTATATAAGCATTCAGCTCGGCATTGGTGGCCTACAGCCCTTGCCGGCAACCTTTGTTGCTCAAAAGAAATATGGCGATTGTAAGGCCTTATCCAATTACATGATCAGCCTTTTGAAAGAAGCAGGTTTAAAAGCAAATTATGTGGTTGTGAGTCCCGGTGAAGATAATATGTATAACGGGCTAAGGGAAGATTTTCCTGCTAATTATTTTCGCCATGCTATTTCCTGTGTGCCGCTTCAAAAAGATACTGTTTGGCTGGAATGCACAAGTCAAACACTTTCATGTGGCTATCTGAGCTCCTTCACAGGCAACAGGCAAGCGCTGCTGGTTAATGATGATGGCGGCCATGTGGTGAATACGCCCGCATACTCTATGAAAGACAACCAGCAACTAAGGAACATACATGCGACTATTGATGCTGAAGGAAATTTAATTGCTGATGTGACTACCCTTTATACAGGTTTTATGCAGGATGATGTACACCACCGGATCAATACAAAAAGCCATGATAAAATAAAAGATGAATTGAAAGAAAGTTTTGATCTGCCTACTTACGATATTACTGATTTTCATTACGACGAGCACAAAGATATTATTCCGACTATTGAGGAAAAAGTAAGCCTTTCTGCTTCCAATTATGCTTCTGTTTCGGGCAAACGGTTATTTGTTATACCCAATATTTTAACGCACGGGTATAAAAGAGTAACCACTACATCATCCCGTAAGTTTGACATAGTTTATCATTATTCATTTCGCCAGGCAGACACCATAAATATATCGCTGCCGTCAGGTTATGATGTAGAATCAATGCCCAAAGATATTGTCATCAACAACAAATTTGGCAATTACGAGATCCATTTTAAAGCTGAGGGGAACACAGTTACGGCCCTGCGCAAATATGAACGCAGCACCTCCCGTTTCCCTCCTTCAGATTATGCTGATTTTGTAAAATTCTACGACGACATCTACAAAGCTGACCGCAGCAAAATTGTTTTCGTAAAAAAAGACGGTTAATTTTTCTGGTCATCCTCAACGTGAAGTTGGTGGAAAAAACGGTGCACAATAGGGGCTATCAAAATGCCGATGTTGGTTATGAACGCCACGCCGCTGAAAAGGGCGTAAAAGGAGGAGAATATCTTGCCCCAAAACGTTTTAATATCTGCCACAGGACCCATGCCGCTCAGGATCATAGATGCATTGTGAAGCGCGTCTATCCAGCTCATTGGGCCACCGTAATGGTAGCCAACAATGCCTATCACCAGGCAGATGCTCAATATCAAAAAAGCCAGCCACGCGTTAAAATAAAGGCGTTTCAGAAACACTTTTTTAGAAACCAGCGGCTCAGATTTGTGTTCATAAGCGCCCAGCAAAAACCCTTTTTGAATATTTCTCATTCTCCCGTTTTTTAAAAATTAGGCATGAAGATATTTTATTTTCATGTAAGAAAGAGCAGTTCGTCGCTAGCGCGGAGCGTTTCCTCGTTGGCGCGGAGCGTTTCCGCGTTACCGCGGAATGACTTAAAACCGCTGCCAAATGGTTTGGAACAATTAATTAAAGGTTACGTAAGGCTTTGATTTTTAAAACCCTAATGCACTGTTCATTCTTTTTCTAAGGTCGTCGTTTCGTGCCTGCCTGCCTTTGAAATCAATGTTCAGCACCATCAAAAAACCGCAGTAGCCGCGTTTATTGTCCACAAGCGGCACGCTTCCAAAAAGACCGGGGCTGCTCACGACTGTAGTTACGCCGTTTTCCGTTCCATCCACCCATTCGCCATAACCATAATGAGTGGGGCGGTTCTCTGCGGGGCTGTATTTGATGTCGGCATCGGCTGTTCGGTCTTTTTGCATTTCGTCGATGGACCGTTCGCTCAAGACTCGCCTGCCATGAAAAACGCCCTTATCCAATATCATCTCCAGAAAATTCATGTAATCCTTCGCTGTACTCCATGCGCCCCCTGCAGCAAAGGCAAGCCCATTTTTACCAAAATCTGTGTTTTTCATCTCCAGCGAAGCGGCAATTCTTTCAGCAAACAAGGCATCAAAATCTTTTTGGCCTATCTTTTCCACAATGGCCGCGCAGATCTGCAGGCCCGCGTTGCCGTAATGAAAGGTTTTGCCGGGCGTGCCTTCCATTGGCTCCTGCGCAATGCCCAGCATGGCGTCGTCCATGGTGTGAAAAGACTGCATTTGTTTAATGCCGTCCATCAGGGTTGGTTCCTGTATACCCGTTAAATGGCTCAGGCAATATCTTACTTTAATGGCGCCTTTGCCGTACTGCGTCATCACGGGCAGGTATTTGCCAATACTGTCTTCCAGGTCTAGTTTGCCTTCATCCACAAAAGTCATCAACAGCGCGGCGCTCAGCCACTTGCTGCTGCTAGCGATACGCTCGCGGGAACTGTCGGTAAAATTGCTTTCGTCAAATTCTTCACCGCCCTTTTTGGCTACATACCTGCCAATCATTTTTTCTTTTGTAGTGAGATGATTTTCAGTATGGTCATAAATGATGCTGTCATTTTTTTCAATCATCAAAACGGCGCGGCCGCCCAAGTCTTTCAGGTTGTCTTTCATCCACGCATCTACGTTAGAGAAATTATATTGCGCACTTGCAGCCTGAAATAATAGCATGAAAACCAATACTGTACTGACTTTCATGCAGGTGAAGAAACGTTGTTGCGTCATAATTGCGGTTTTAAATCCTTGGATTGTGATTTGAAGTGTAAGTAAAGTAAAAAATCAAAAAGAAAAAGTAAAAAGTAAGAAAAAGGTGGCTTTTGTATTTTTTAATTTTGCTTAAATAAACAAATCATGAACTTAAACAATTATACTATCAAGGCGCAGGAAACCATCCAGCAAAGCCAGCAACTTGCGTTCAATGGTGGTAACCCGAACATTGAAACCGAGCACTTGCTAAAAGCTTTGCTTGATCAGGAGGATTCGCCTGTAGATCATCTATTAAAGAAAAATAACGTAACCGTCAACCTTGTTGAAAACAAAGTGAACGAGATGCTGGAGCGGCTGCCAAAGGCTAACGGGAATGGAACGGCGCAAAGCGTTTCGCGCGAGATGAACAATGTGTTGCTACGCGCCAACAATGTGATGAAACAGTTTGGTGATGAGTTTATAACGCCCGAGCATTTGCTGCTTGCCCTGCTGCAGAACAACGACAACACAGGAAAAATTTTAAAAGATGCTGGGCTAAATGAAAAAGGGCTTGTGGCGGCTATTAAAGACCTGCGCAAAGGCGATCCCGTGAAATCGCAAACACAGGAAACGCAGTTCAATGCGCTCAATAAATATGCAAAAAACCTAAACGAACTTGCCCGTAATGGTAAGCTTGACCCCGTTATAGGCCGCGACCAGGAAATAAGAAGAACGCTGCACATTCTTTCCCGCAGAAGCAAGAATAACCCCATACTTGTAGGTGAACCTGGCGTAGGTAAAACTGCCATAGCTGAAGGATTGGCAATACGTATTATGAATGGGGATGTGCCTGAAAATTTAAAGTCTAAAATTATTTATGCGCTGGATATGGGGCAGCTTATTGCCGGCGCGAAATATAAAGGAGAGTTTGAAGAGCGCCTGAAAAGCGTGGTGAAAGAAGTGACAACGGCAGAAGGAGAGATCATTTTATTTATTGACGAGATACATACGCTTGTTGGCGCAGGCGGCGGCGAAGGGGCAATGGATGCGGCGAATATTTTGAAGCCCGCTTTGGCGCGCGGAGAACTGCGGGCAATTGGCGCAACTACTTTAAATGAGTATCAAAAGTTCTTTGAAAAAGATAAAGCGCTTGAAAGACGTTTTCAAAAAGTTGTGATCGATGAGCCTAATGTGGAAGATGCTATTTCTATTTTGCGTGGCCTGAAAGACAGGTATGAAACCTATCACCACGTGCGCATTAAAGATGAAGCGATCATTGCAGCAGTAGAACTTTCGCACCGTTATATAACCGACCGCTTTTTACCGGATAAGGCTATCGACCTTATCGATGAAAGCGCTGCCAAGCTTAGGCTCGAGATGAATTCCATGCCTGAAGAATTAGACAAATTAGAAAGGCAGATACGGCAATTAGAAATAGAAAGAGAGGCTATCAAGCGGGAAAATGATGCTTCTAAACTAAAAGAACTTAACAATGAAATTGCCAACTTATCATCAGATCGTGATACATTCAAAGCAAAGTGGAAAGATGAAAAAGGGTTGGTGGAAAAAGTGCAGAATGCAAAAGCTGCCATCGAACAGTTGAAGCAGGAAGCAGACCAGGCAGAGCGCAATGGTGAATATGGAAAAGTGGCTGAGATCCGCTACGGTAAAATAAAAGAACAAGAAAAAATAATTAATAATTTCAGTGGCCAGCTTTCAGATCTGACCGATAAGAGGATCATGAAGGAAGAAGTGGATGCAGAAGATATTGCCGATAATATTGCAAAAGCAACAGGCATTCCAGTTTCAAAAATGATGCAAAGCGAAAAGGTGAAGCTGTTGCTGCTGGAAGATGAATTACATCACCGCGTAGTTGGACAGGATGAAGCTATAACTGCTGTTGCAGATGCTATACGCAGAAGCCGCGCCGGTTTACAGGATCCTAAAAAGCCAATTGGTTCGTTTATTTTTCTTGGTACTACAGGTGTTGGTAAAACAGAACTTGCCAAAGCGCTTGCCGATTATTTATTTGATGACGAGACAATGATGACGCGTATAGACATGAGTGAATACCAGGAAAAGCATACGGTGTCAAGATTGGTGGGCGCGCCTCCTGGGTATGTTGGTTACGATGAAGGAGGACAGTTGACAGAATCAGTGCGCCGCAAGCCTTATAGTGTTGTGCTGCTTGATGAAATTGAAAAAGCCCATCCTGATGTGTGGAATGTATTGCTGCAGGTTTTGGATGATGGAAGGTTAACGGATAATAAAGGCCGCGTAGTTAATTTTAAGAACACTATTATCATTATGACGAGCAATATCGGCAGCCATTTGATACAGGAAGCCTTTGAAAACGTAAAAGAAAGTGATATTGAAAAAGTAGAAGCTTCAGCTAAAAGTGAAGTGATGAATCTATTGAGGCAGACAGTAAGGCCTGAGTTTTTAAACAGGGTGGACGAGATCATTATGTTTCATCCTCTGCTGAAGATAGATATTTATAATATTGTGCAGATACAGCTAAACCAACTGAAAAAGCTTGTTGCGCAAAACGGCATTGAGCTTGAATTCAGCGATTATTTAATTGAATTTTTAGGAGAACAGGGTTTTGATCCCCAATTTGGAGCGAGGCCGTTGAAGCGCCTGATACAAAAGGAAATTGTGAACGGCTTAAGCAAAAAAATACTTGGAGGGAATATAGACAGGGAGCATCCAGTTTTGGTAGATGTGTTTGACGGGGTGGTTGTATTCAGGAATGAAGTTCTTGAAAAAGAGCATGTAAAATAAATGCCGGGATAGTTTCAAATAAAAGAAAGACCCGCTACAAGCGGGTCTTTCTTTTATTGAGCGGGATGTTATTTAGCAAGGGCTTTTTCTTTTACTTCGCTCAGTTTTGTAATTTCCATACCGTTGAAGAGCCTTGCAAGGTTCATGTCTTTAGATTTCTTCCAGGCCTCGATATTTTTAGGGTCTGTAACAATGCGCCAGAAATTCTTTGATTTCAATTCTTCATAATCATTTGCTTTAAGGAACATACCAATGAGGGAAGAACGCTGTTTAAAATCTATCTTGATGTTTGATTTGATAAGATGCCCATTCTCTACAAATTTGGCAATTGCTTCATTCGTCATAGTTTTTAAAATTTTTGCGAATGTAATTTATTTAAGCGTTATCAGATGAAAATGTTTGATAGTAGGTGATAAAAAATCTCATGGATAGTGCATTTCGCGTGTTTTATGATTTTATAAAGTATAAATAATTAAGCCACACTGAATTTTAAGTGCTATCTTGCACCCATTATTTATTTTTTAATTTACAATTTACAATGAACACAAAAAACACAGGAACTGTAAAGTTCTTTAACGAAGCAAAAGGTTTCGGATTTATTAAGCATGATGATTCTAATAAAGAAACATTTGTGCACGCCAATGGTTTACTTGGTCAGATTCAGGCCGATGACAAAGTGGAGTTTGAAATCCAGGAAGGGAAAAAAGGCCCCAATGCCGTGAACGTAAAGCGTATCTCCTAAAAAGTTACTCTTACCTAACTATCATAAGGCTGTTTGCATTGCAGGCAGCCTTTTTTGCGCCCATAGTTTTTATAAAACAGGTATTGCCGCTAATAATTCTTTAGTGTATGTGCTTTGGGGCGAATTCCAAACTTGCTTTGCACTTCCGGTTTCTTCAATTTTGCCATTGTTCATTATAATGATGCGGTTGCAGAGATAGCGCACTACAGACATATCATGCGAAATGAAAAGTGCGGTAAAGCCAAACTCCTTCTTCAAGTCATTAAGCAGATTAAGCACCTGCGCCTGCACGCTTACGTCTAGCGCTGAAACACATTCATCACAAATGATAAAAGAAGGCTGCAATGCCAATGCCCGTGCAATAACAATCCGCTGCCGTTGGCCACCGCTTAGTTCATGCGGATAGCGGTTGTAAAACGTGGCAGGAAGATTTACCCTGTCAAGGAGGGCTAAAACATTGCCTTTTCGTTGGTTTGCAGAATCATAAAGCTTATGCACAAGCATTGGTTCTGCAATGGCATCACCTATGCTCATGCGCGGGTTGAGCGAGGAATAAGGATCCTGGAAAATAATCTGCATATCTTTTCTTAGTGCAACAAATTCTTTACTCCCTAAAGCAGCAATATCTTTCCCTTTAAAGAATATATTGCCTGAAGTTGGCTTGATCAATTGCAACAAGCTTCTCCCCAAGGTTGTCTTACCGGAGCCTGAACCGCCTACCAATCCTACGGTTTCGCCCTGTTGCACTTCAAAACTTACATCGTCAACCGCTTTGTTATATTCCGATATTTTACCAAAAAAACTTGTCTTTGCCGGAAACCAAACTTTAAGATGTTGAACACTGAGAATGGTTGATGATTGGAAGTTGATGGTTGATGGTTGTTGGTTGATGGTTGGCGCATGGCTGATAGCTTCCGCTTCCATAAAATCACTCACAACAGGCAAACGCTCGTTGCTTTTGTACAAGGCAGGGCGACAGGCAAGCAATGCTTTTGAATAAGGATGTTGCGGGTTCGTAAGTATATTCTTTGAGGTATTTTCTTCTACAATTACTCCCTTATACATTACTATTATCCTATCGGCAATACCGGCTACTACACCAAAGTCGTGCGAAATAAAAATGACACTCATTCCTGTCTTTTGCTGCAGCTTTTTTATAAGCATTAGAATGCTTCGCTGCACCATCACATCAAGCGCTGTTGTGGGTTCGTCACAAATTAATACTTGCGGCTCGCAGCTCATAGCCATCGCTATCATCACCCGCTGCTTTTGGCCGCCGCTTAGCTGGTGCGGATAACGGCGATAAACCTGCTCTGGCTGTGGTAGCTCCACTTCTTCAAAAAGATGTATTGTTTGTTGTTTAGCTGATGCTTTAGAAAGCCCTTTATGCAACCTCAATACCTCTGCAACCTGCTCCCCGCAAGTAATTAAAGGGTTCAGGGAAGTCATCGGCTCCTGGAAGATCATCGCTATTTTATTACCCGGATCAACCGCAGTGTTTCGTCATTGCAACTCAATAAATCAACGGGAGGGTCGTCATAAAATAATATATTACCCTTAGCAATACAGTTCTTTTCCAATGGCAATAACCGAAGGATAGAAAGCGCCGTTACAGATTTGCCCGAACCGGATTCGCCTACCAGTGCTACCACTTCTCCTGCGTTCAGATAGAGAGAAATGTTTTGAACGGCATGAACAGTTTGCTGTTCACTCAAAAAATCAACTGACAGGCCTTTTATTTCAAGAATGTTTGGCGGCATTCGTTCAAAGTTATTTTAGTTATAACTCCTCAATAAATATTTTTCAAAAAGCTGCTTAATATTTTTTTGTTAAATAAAAAGAAACACTATTTTTACCCCATCATTATAAAACAGATCCGAAGCTTTCAACCACATCCATCAAATAAGTATTTCGTAAACATTAATTATATCACTAAACAAAAACAAATTTCTATGAGACTTGGTAAACAAATTTCTAACTCCGCCATTGCAGTAATGGCAGTTATTGCTTTCGGCGGTTGCTCTAAAGAAAACAGCGCCCCGGGCAGCAAACCTTCTGTAACTCAGGCTGCTGCTGCAACAGAGCCTTCTGTTCTAACTCCTTTTGGCATGATGCCGCAATCCAAAGTGCACTTTGTTGGGCAGGATTATGCAATAACCGTACAAGGTGGCCGCCTGCAGCAAATTGAAAAAGCAACAGGCAAAACCATACAGGACTTTGGCGCAGCAACTGCTCTTGACGACAACCTGAATATCGGCAAACAGGCGCTCAACGCTGCTAATAGTGTACTGCCGGCAGCAGCATCAGGCTGGATCGATTATGCTTATTGGGCAAACGACACCACAAAGCCCATCACTTATTTCACTACAAACTGGACCGTACCCGCAGTTCCTGCGAGCCAGGGAAGCCAAACCCTTTTCTTGTTTAACGGTATGCAGGATGGCACCACTGCCTCTTCCTATATTGTTCAGCCCGTGCTGCAATGGGGTTCATCTGCTGCAGGCGGCGGCAAATATTGGGCAATTACCAACTGGTATGTTTCCAGCGCCAACGCATTCTTCGGCAGCCTGGTTAAAGTGAGCACCGGCACTAACCTGCAGGGCACCATGACGCAAACAGGCGTTACCAAAGGGCTTTACAGTTATAATTCTGCATTTACCGGCTACCCTACTACAGACCTGCAGGTAAACAACGTGCCACAGGCATGGTGGTGTGCTGAAACATTAGAAACGTATGGCGTTACTACAGTTAAGACCCAATATCCATCTAACGAATTTGAAGCAATGTCTTCTATCCAGATAGAGTCAGGTTCTACTAACAAAACCATAAAATGGACAGCCCAGAATACCAACGCTACCTTTAAAGCTGTTGTAGTAAGCAACGCTTCACCAGGTGGTTCTGTTGATCTTTATTTCAGAAAATAAGCACAAATAATTTTATCAATCATCAAAATAAAAATGCTGTACCGGGTCACATCCGGTGCAGCATTTTTTTATGCAGTAATTTTTAAGAGGAGGAATAAACTGGCCAACGATATTATTTTATTCAAAATATTGGCAGCTTAATAAGAAATACTACCTTTGGTATGCGATATACGTAGCATGAACGTAGGATGAACGTAGGATGCTCATGCTGAATCTAAATAAAAACTATGGCAAAATCAAGTAATGTGCTGCTCCAAAATTCGAGCGGGCAATTAGGAAAAACGATAGTAATGAAGCATTACAGCTACGGAACAGTGTTGTCAACATACCCGAACATGAGTAATGTGCAATTCAACCCAAAGCAAAAGGCAGAACAAAGCAGGTTCAGCAAGGCCGTGGCTTATGCCCAGGGTGTGCTGAAAGACCCAGCACAAAAGGCAGCATTTGAGGCAACCCTTAAAAAAGGGCAAACGGTTTATAACGCCGCCATTAAAGCCTATTTATTAAACAATTAACCATGTCCTGTAAAAACAAGAAGTAGTTATGCTTGAAGTAACCTTTAACCCCTTCCCCACCCTGCTGACCGAACGCTTAACGCTGAGGCAGATAACCAGGGATGATGCAAATGAAATATTCTCGCTGCGCTCGGATAAAGAGATAATGCGCTATATCAGCCGCCCGCCTGCAGTTACAATGGAAGATGCCTATAAATGGGTGCAGGTTATTTTCGATTTACTGGAAAACAATGATGGCATTACCTGGGGTATTTCCACGAAAGATAGCCCGCTGCTGATAGGCACTATCGGCTTATGGCGAATAGTAAAACCACATTACCGTGCGGAGCTTGGCTATATGCTGCAAACCGCTCACCAGCAAAAAGGAATAACCAGCGAGGCGCTTGTGGCTGTTATTAATCATGGGTTTAAGGAGATGAAACTGCACTCTATAGAAGCCCAGGCAAGCCCTGAAAATGCAGCGTCTTTAAAGGTGTTAGATAAAGCAGGCTTCGTGCGGGAAGCTTACTTCAAAGAAGATTATTACTTTAACGGGGAGTTTTTAGACACCGTTGTTTATTCGCTTTTAGCACCGAAAGAATAACCTTCGGGAATCCTACCTCTGCCCATTATCTTTGCGCCTTCAAAATTATTAAGTTAATGATAAGTGCAAGAAACATTACGCTCTCCTATGGCAAACGCGTACTCTTTGATGAAGTAAGTTTAAACTTTGTAAAAGGCAATTGTTACGGTGTAATTGGCGCGAATGGAGCCGGTAAATCCACCTTCTTAAAAATACTCAGCGGGGAAATAGAACCGAACAAAGGTAGTGTTGACATAACGCCTGGTGAACGCATGGCCGTATTGAAGCAGAACCAATATGAGTTTGATGACTGTAGCGTTTTAAACACCGTGTTGATGGGCCATAAACATTTGTGGGAGGTGATGAATGAGCGCGAAAAGATATATGCCAAAGAGGATTTTACCGAAGAAGACGGGATGCGTGCTGGTGAACTCGAAGGTGAGTTTGGCGAGATGGGCGGTTATGAAGCCGAAAGCAATGCGGGAGCGTTATTGAGCGATTTGGGAGTAACAGAGAATTATCACCAGACAGCAATGAAAGACATACCCTCAAACCTGAAACTGCGTGTGCTGTTGACACAAGCAATCTTTGGTAATCCTGATATTCTCTTACTGGATGAACCGACCAACGGGCTTGATATTGAAACCATCGGGTGGCTGGAAAACTTCCTTGCGGATTATGAAAATATAGTGCTGGTAGTAAGCCATGACCGCCACTTTCTTGATACCATCTGCACACACGTAGCAGACGTGGACAAACGTAAAATAAAGATATTCACCGGCAACTATACTTTCTGGTACGAAAGCTCTCAACTAATGAGCCGCCAGATAAACGATAAGAACAAAAAGAACGAAGACAAACGGGCTGCATTGCTTGATTTCATTGCCCGCTTTTCTGCCAACGCTTCCAAGAGTAAGCAGGCTACATCCAGGAAAAAGGCTCTGGAGAAGCTGACGATTGAAGAGATTGAACCTTCTAATAGAAAATATCCGGGTATCATTTTCCAGCCGTTGCGCGAAGTTGGTAACCAGATATTAAATGTAGAAAACCTCAGCAGCAGCGTTGACGGCAGAAAGCTGTTTGATAAGGTTTCTTTCACTGTGAATAAAGGTGATAAGATTGCTTTCCTTAGCAAAGATGCGCTTGCCATCACCAACTTCTTTGAGATGATAAACAGCAAAGGCACAGCAGAAAAAGGAAAGTTTGAATGGGGAACGACTATTACTAAGGCATACCTACCTGTTGAGAATAATGAATTTTTCATGGAAGGATTAACACTGTTAGAGTGGCTCAGGCAATATGTGCCGCCAAATGTTACAGATGCCGATGAGCCTTTCCTGCGCGGGTTCTTGGGCAAAATGTTATTTAGTGGAGATGATATTGCAAAGAAGACCAATGTACTCAGCGGGGGAGAAAAAGTTCGCTGTATGATCAGCCGTATGATGCTCCAAAACCCAAACCTTATTATTCTTGACCAGCCAACAAATCACCTTGACCTAGAAAGCATACAAAGCTTCAATGAGGGATGCAATACATTCCCGGGGGTAGTCCTGTTAACTTCACATGACCATACGTTTATACAGACTGTAGCTAACCGCATAATTGAATTAACCCCTAGGGGAATTATCGACAGGCTCAGTACTTTTGATGATTATATGGAAGACCCACGCGTGAAGCAGCTTAGGGAAGAAATGTACAGTTAAGAATAGAAATTAAAGAGCCCTAATTGTTCTTAAAAGGTACAACCATCTCAAAAGGGGGGATATTTACGTAGAAATTCAGTTTGCTATTCTGGTTTTCCATGAGGTAAGTGCCCTGCATCTTGCCCATTTCTGTTTGCAGGTTGCAGCCACTGACATACTGAAAGTGTTTTCCGGGCTCTATTACAGGCTGCGCACCCACCACACCTTCGCCTTCTACTTCACGGCGCTGGCCGTTGCTGTCAAATATATCCCACTTGCGGCGCAGCAGTTTTACGGCAAAGAAGTTGTGATTAGCAATAACTATTCGATACGCAAACATAAATTCATGGTTAGCGGGGTTGCTGTAGTCCGCCTGGTAAAAGGTTTCCACGCTTATTTCAATTCCTTCGGAAATTTTAGATACCATACTTCTCTCTTGCACGGTAAAGTTAAAGGAACAAAACCGCATAAAAAAGATTGCTTTGTTATCAAAGCATCATTTTCCCAGCTTTTAGAAAAAATCATCCAAGAGGATTGCTAAGCATTACGGAGAACTCATCCCAGACTTCTCTTACAATATCCGCCGCAAGTTTAATATCATAGATCAAAATGCTTGATTGACCTATCTCCAGTTCGCCTTCATCCAGGCTGCCTTCAAACATTCCCTTTTTGGCGCGCCCCCTGCCAAGCAGCTGCTTCATTTCATCTTCAGTTGCCCCCTTCATTTCAGCAGCTTTTACTTCATCAAAGAAGTTATTCTTGAGCAGTCGTACAGGAACCAGCTTTTTCATGCTTAACAAGGTATCTCCCTCCTGTGCTTTTATTACAGCATCTTTAAAGTGGATGTGTGATGAGGCTTCTTCACTGCATACAAACCTGCTGCCCATTTGAACCCCTGCAGCGCCAAGCGCCATTGCGGCAAACATTTGCCTGCCAGTGGCAATGCCGCCCGCTGCTATGATCGGAATTTTTACTACACTGCAAACTGAAGGGACCAAAACAAAAGTGGTTGTTTCCTCCCTGCCGTTGTGGCCGCCTGCTTCGAAGCCCTCTGCTACGACCGCGTCGCAGCCGGCATCTTGTGCTTTTTGGGCAAACTTGCTGCTGCTGACGACATGCACCACCGTTATTCCTTTTTCTTTTAAGATAGTTGTCCATGTTTTGGGGTTGCCGGCGGAGGTAAAGACAATCTTTACGCCTTCTTCTATGATGATCTGTATATGCTTGTCAATATCGGGATACATCAAGGGGATATTTACACCAAAAGGGTTGGCGGTTGCTGCTTTGCATTTCCTGATGTGTTCCCGAAGGATATCAGGGTACATGCTGCCGCTGCCTATGAGACCAAGTGCACCGGCGTTGCTTACGGCGCTTGCCAGCCGCCAGCCGCTTGCCCAAACCATGCCAGCCTGTATGATGGGGTAGTTGATATTGAAAAGAGAGGTGATGCGGTTGGGGGGCATAGCGTGATGTTATGTTCATGCAAGATAGTATTTGCCACGATATAATAAGCCGCAATAATGGCAGAGGGATAGTTGGCGCTTAAAGGAGAGGGTTCAGAAGTGGGAGTCTAGTGAAGGTGGCAGGAAGGACGCAGGGATGCGGCAGGGAGGTGGCAAGGGGGCAGAAAGAGGCAAAAAAGGGAATTTTAAGGCAAAAAAATAAATGAAAGGGATGAATATATGAAATATTGACAGGTATGTTTATTGGCCACAGGGGATAGAATGCCGGTTTTAGGGTGCTTTTTTGGCCATGTTGAAAGAAACTATACCTGTTATTGCTTAATGCTGGGGCATCTTGTATCGTCAATGATAGGTTTACAGGGGTCATCTGTGCCTCCGTCGCTGTTAGAATTATGATCCCATACAAAGCCTATTTCTGAGCTGCCTGTTGTGTATGAATATGCATTTCTGCCTACTTCTGCATCCTCATCGATCCCGACCCTTACTTTATCCCTGTTATCAGAGCCGCCTAAAATATTTAATGCCAAGGTTACACAAAAGGTATTTATCTGAGTGAAATTTACACTGCCCCTATACCACATACCCAAGCTTACATTAACCTCGTTTTGGGTTACCTCCCCCCCTACCTGGAAACTACTGTTGTATGCCTGTGAGTAGCCTAGGGCAGCAATACTGTATGACCAGGTTTCGTTTGGATTGGTGTGGGTATATAATACATTACCGCTCCAAAGCATGGGTAGCACGCTTCTTATTTTGCCGCTGCTGAAAGTGAGCGATTCATCAGGCGTATTTAAGTGATGGTCACTAAAACCAATTAGAAGCCGATCATCATCATCAATATTATAATTGAAAAAGAGCCCTGCCGCAAAGTCAGGGTACATTTTGCCGTTGTTTATGGGCAGGTTGGCTGCAGAAACGGAGTTAGGTATATACCCGTAAACATTTAGCTGGTCTGCAAACACCAGGTTGCTGTAGTTGATCCTGGTTTGGGCTAAACCAAACTGTAAACCGCCTGTAAAGAACCATCTGGGGTTTTCATAGGAATAGGAAGTGCCGTTGCAGATATTATAGGAATATGTGCCGTAAAAACCATTTTTGTTGATATATCCCTCTGAAGAATTTGTAACTACCAGCCCGACACCGCTGTGTATGCCCGCCAGAAACTTATCAACAGAAAAGGCCGAATAATTCATCGTTGAGGGGACGCTCCACCATTGGCGCCTGTATATTGCGCTGATCCTTAGGTCATAATCGCCGCAACCGGTTGCCGCCGGGTTCAAATAGATGGGGGAAAGAAAGGCCTGGGAATAAACAGGGTCCTGCGCATAAGTATCAACGTTAAACAAGAAAGTGAGCAATGAAGTAACAACAAATATGATCTTAAGGTTTGCCGACCAATTTTTATTGCTGTTGTGTTTGCATTGCGACGTTCGGGGTGTATTAATTTCTTCAAAAGGCTTTGGATAATAACCCGTTTCGTTTGCCCTAATTAATTCATTCATCACTAGATTGAAACGAAGCATAACAGTTTTATATTACCCAATGCTCCTAAAACTTTTTAAATGCTTCTATTTTATAACCGTTATAAACCCGGACTTAACCCTCCTGCCGCTTTTAGGGTATAACATGCCCTCCCATTCGGTGCCGTTAATGTACCTGGCCTCTATCTGCCAGCGATAGGAGTCCTGTTCTACAGGCTGGCCATTGTACTGCCCGTTCCACGCCTCAGATGGCGATCCGTCCGAAGCAAGCGCTGTACTTTCAAATATAACCTTACCCCATATGGTAGAGATAGTGAGGTGGTAAGAACTTAACCCCTTGCCCAATGGGAGGAACGTGCGCAATTCGTTTTCACTGCATCCAGGGCAAAAAGCATCAGGGATCTGGAGATAGCCAGGAACATAGATGATCTTTACAGTGACGGAATCATTGCTGTAACATCCTGTAGAAAAGTCTGTAGATAATAAGTTAACAACATAGCTGCCCGTATCAGTATATGCATACGTAACCTCTGTGCCGGTGCGTGTTTGCATAGAATGGTCGCCAAGGTTCCACAGGTAGGTCATGTTTGATGTGTCAGCGGACTCGGCTTGAAATGTAAATGTATAATCAGGTTGATATTGAACAAGGCTGGAAGGCGTTACGTTTATCTGCGTTGAAGGCAGTGGAAGAACGATAACAACCTCTGTTGCGCTGTCAATGCAGGTTGCGGATGACCCCAGGTTCTCTGCAACTAATGTAATGGTGGCTGAACCTGATGATCCATAAGTATGCTGGCCGCTGGTAAATGTAGTAGATTGCCCGTCGCCCCAATACCAGTTATATACATTTGCATTGGATGAATTATTGGTTACATGTACGGAATCCCCCACGCATACCTGGCCAGGTGAAACGGTAAAGGACGCAACCGGCGGATTAGATACATTAACGATCATAGAGCTGCCCGATGGCTGGCATATAGAATCTCTATCACTAATGGTCCATTCAAGTTTGTACATACCTGTTTGGTCAAAAGTAAAAATAGCATCGGGGGCATCCGGCGGGCTGAATGTTCCGTTGCCGCCCAAAGGTTCGCTTGCTATTGTCCATAAGCCTTGCTCGAATGGCCTTGAGGCATCTATATTGCCTGCCAAGGTAATTGACCTGCTTGTGGTAAAATTACAAATATCCTGTTCGAGGCCAGCATCGGCTTGAGTAATAGCAGGGCGGTTAATAATTTGTACCTGTGCTGAAGAGCTACCACACCCCAATGGCCCTGTTACAGTCCAGAGGAAAGTATAGGTTGTATTTGCCAGGTTGCTAACTGATGTGGAAGGATCAGCAGGGTCATTAATACTTGCCACTGGTGAAGCCGGTAATAGCTGGCTCCACATGCCGGTGCCAATTACGGGGCTACTTGCTGAAAGCACTACACTTTGCTGGTTGCATAATGTTTGGTTGGCGCCAATTGTGGGAACAGGGACAGAGTTTATTACGGTTATTACTGTAATATCTGAATTTGCAGTATCACAAGCGCCATTCTGTACAACTGCCCTAAACCATGTAGTGGTTGCTAAATTATTAAATACAAGGCTTTTAGTTGTGTCATTGATCGTGAGCCATGACGCGCCCTGATCTGTTGAGGACTCCCAATTCGTTACTCCACCATTATTGCCTGTAAGTTGTATTATGCCTGTATTGGTTCCATAGCAAACAGTTTCAGGATTGAAAGTGTGCCCACCCACTGATGAAGAGTTTACAACAACATTGATGGTTCCTGTTGAGCCGCACCCATTCGTTGTGGCAGTAACTACTGTGTAGGTGCCTCCATCTTCCAGCGTTGCCCCAGATATTACAGGGTTTTGCATGCTGTCGTTAGCATTTGTAATTCCCGGCCCTGCCCAGGCATAACTTACTTTTCCGGCAGCAGGTGTTACAAAGCAGGCTAAATTTAAAGTGCCCCCTATGCATACCGGGCTATTGCTGCTTAAATTTGGCGTTGGCAATGGCAGGTTCGTTAGAGTGATCGGCCCTACCAGGTTTGAATGGCACCCGTCAGGGGTAATTACTTTAATGTTGCTGTATGTGCCTGCAGCCAGGTAATTTATAATAATTTCTCCTGCCTCATTAGGAAAGTCTGAAGAATCAATAGGTTGTGCCTTGTTATTAAAGTCGTATTCAAGGTTATAGGCCACACCGGGGGTTAAGCCATACAGGATGATAGAGCCGGTATTTGTACCGCAGGCAGTAGGGTTGAGATAAGTAGTTGAATCAATAACCGGATCAGGATCAACCCTTACGTTTACACAAGTTGGTATAGGAGACGGGCAACCGGCGTTAAATGCAGTTACACAATAATTGCCAGTACAGGCAAGGGTGGTCGTAAAAGTCGGGTTTGCAAGGATACCGTTAGATGGAGTAATACAGGCACCCGACCATTGATACGTTACAGGGTTTGAACTTACAGGAACGCTGTTTGCGACCAGATCAAGCAAATCCCCATTGCACACAGGGGTGTTTGCAGTAACCGTTGGTATGGAAGCATTTGCGTTAACTATTGCATTAATTGAGCCTGGAGAGGAAACACAATTGTTAACAGTAACTGTAACATAATATATACCGGTGTTCAGGACGGAATCATTAATAATGACCGGGTTCTGCTGGCTGGTGCTAAAGCTGTCAGGCCCAGTCCATGAATAAGTAGCGTTAGCAACAGTATCACAATATAAACGAAGTATGCTGCCCGCGCAAACAGGGCCGTTGCTGGTGGCTATGGGCGTTGCTGGAGGGTTGGGTTCCTTTAAAGTAACAGGCCCCACAGTGTTTGAGGAACATCCTTGCGGCGTTGTTACGTTAATACTTGAATAAGTGCCAATGGCCAGCCCTGATAATGTAAGGGACCCGTCTGTAAGCGAAGAAATGGTAGCGGTATCCGGCAAACCGGTAGGGGGCTCATTATAAATGACAGTATAACTGGTAGTTGGTGCTAACCCCGCTAACACAATAGATCCCGTCGCAGAACCACAACTCGTTGGGTTATTGGCGGAAGCTATAGAAATAAGTGGTACAGGATCTACAATAAGTGGTTCCGAAACGGTAGTAGGGCCGCAGGTATTAATAGCAGTCAGCGAGACAGAAAAGTTTCCGGGGTTCGTATATACTACCTTTCCCGGATCTTCAAGACGTGATCTTGCCGGTATGCCTCCCGGGAACGCCCATGCATAAGTGGTATTAGTGTTTACAGTACAGCTGTCTATAGCGGCAGGGCTGATAGGCTGCATTTGGCAAACAGATGGAGGTATGCTAAGGGATGGTATATTAGGTACTCCCAAAACAGTCACTTGCTGTTGCACGGGGGTAGAAGAGCAGGCCATATTCGGCGCATACACTACCAGTGTTATGGTATAAACGCCGGGGCTGTTAAAAAGTAAAACAGGCTGCGCGGACGCACTGCTTGTATTGTTTAAATAACTAACACTGTTTGCAATGGATTCACAATCAGTAGTTGCATTTGTTATTGTCCAATTATAAGTATATTGCCCACAGATAGGCGAATTGGTTGTTGTAGTCACTGCACTTTGTAAAGGTGCGCATCCGTTGAATGCGCTAAGTGTAAAATTTGCCGTTGGCACGGGGTTTATACAAATGGTATGTGTCGATGAATCAGTACCACATGCGGGATTGCCACCCTCTTTCAGGGTCACATTATAAGTTCCTGTGTTTGGATAATTGATCCCCACATTATTAGAACCTGTAGTCCATAGGTCCGGGTTGGTGGAACCGTTGACACTTCCCAAAGACCCTGAAACTATTGCTGCCGGAGATAGGGTAGGGTTTACTTCCCATACCACTTCACCCAAGAGGCAGCCCCCCTGCCCATCCACGTCCGCTATCTGCTTACTAGTATTTACAAGAGTATCAGTTGAATTCACGCAAGCTATACTGTATGGAGAAAACCCAAAAGTAGGTATTGGTTTTGCCGAAATGCCTATCCCGCTAATGGTACCGCTGGTAGATCCGCAGGGGTTTGAAATAGTATAGGAAACAGTAAAAGTATTGTTGCCACCAGCGTTACAACTGGCGCTGTTGAAAGTATGAGTAAAATTAGCCGGAAGGTTTTGCTGGCTATAAGTTACAGTTGGAGTACCGTCATCTACAGATATTTTATAAATAGTGCCTATTGGATTATTTTCAACATTTGCAAAAGGAAATGAAAATGTTTCGCCCGTGCAGCCCTGGGTATTAGATGGGTTGCTTATTGAGCCTCCGGGGTTGCTGCCTACAAATATATTGTAGAATGCAGTGTCGGTACACCCACCTGAGCTAACTATAAATGTATCTGCATAATTGCCTTCAGCATATGTATGGTTTTGGGAAAAGATCCTGAAATACGATAACTCGATGGGTTAGAATTATCACCCCATATCAGTGTCTCTGAAGAATTTGATGTATCAATATAAGTAAATTTAAAGGCCCCTGAGGTTGCAGGAGGCTGTATGCATTGATCAAAATAATTTTCATTATTAAATACGATCAAAGGGGGGGTGCCACCCAATAATGTATTAACTGTCTTTACGGTAACAATTACAGCAGCGGTAGTATCCTTTTTGCCTGCAATGCCGGTATAAACAACTGTATAGTTCCCTGTTGACTTTGCAATATAAGTTACTTTTGTCGCCCCGGTTATAAGTGTTCCATTATTATTTGTGTACCATTGATAATTTGATCCAGCTGGGGCGGTAAGTACCACACTATCCTTTGAACAAAGGCTTATGGGCCCTGCGGGCTTTATCGTTTGGGAATAAGAGTCTCAGCCCAAATAAAAGTGCACAAAATAATATAATATTATTCTTCATTTTCTCACTCAATATTGCAGCCTAATTCTACTATTTGTATCTATTTTTTTTGGCAATTGTAAAGTATAAAGTAATCTTCCCCTTCTTTGTTAACAAACGTATAACAGACAAAGTTATGCGTCTTGGGTTTAATAAATTATTCAAGAACTTTATTTATTAAAATTTATTCTTTTTATCAGCAATAATTAATGCAAATTATGCAATCTAAACTATTTTTTTCTATCTGTAAGTTCCCTGTTTTGTAGTGACGTAATTTGGTAAATTCTCATAGCGATAGTAATCTTTATTAGGAGCTAGTGCGAAATTATGTCTCCATTTTTTAATAAACAACACTAATGTTTAGTAAATATTTCGATTTTGCGGTTTCATTAGCAATAATTAATCCAACTTCTGGAACCAAAATTATTAAACCCACATAAGCTTGTTGGCGACACACTTTTTCTGTTTTAAAATTAAAGCTTTCAATAATAACTAGCACAATACCAGCAATAATTAATTCGAACCCATCACTCTTAAAATATTAGTTTTAAGAATAATTAATCAGGTTTTAAGAACAATTAAACATCCTTCTTTTTTTTGGCAATTTAATTAAAATACTTATTGATATAAATATCAGCTGTATTGAAGATCTTAAAAGGCTGCTATTTACTGCTCACCTGAATCGGTGACGCCTCCTGAAACAACAAACCGCATAGCATCAGCAGAACTTGTGCCTTCAAGCAGCTTAATATTCTTTTTCGGTACAATATAAGTTACCCCCGTAATTGCATACGATAGCGGGATATATACAACCGCATGATCCTCCATTCCAAAGCGGGAGGCTGTTTCCTGTGTAATAAAACCAATGCGCCAGGTATCATTCGCATCAACGTTTGCAAGCACGGGCTTGTCAAACTTTCTTTTGTTGCCTGCAAATGCTTCCAGAAGATCCCTGACAGCGGTATAAATAATCTTTATCCCGGGAGTGCGTTGCAGCATGCTATCAAGAAAGTCAACGAAACGGCTCACAAAGAAGTTGGAAGATACCCAGCCTACAACCAGTACTATAACGATAACAAAAATGAACCCCATGCCCGGGATGGTTGTGAATGACCCATCAGGTAATACATGGACAGTGCCGGGGAAGAAGCTGTGCATGAAGTTGGGCAACAGGTTATCCACGGTTCTAAAAAGCCATACCACAGCGTAAAATGTAATACCTATAGGAGCGAGGACTATTATGCCCTGGAAGAAATACTGCAGCAGTATTTTCCAGAGTATCTGCGATCTTTTATTTTCTGCCATAAAGGGTATTTTAAAAAATGAGTAAGTGCTATTTAACCTAAGAAGCTATTTATAAAGAGAAAGAGCAGCAGCAAAGATGAATATAAATCAGCCCACATTGTTTGTAAAAGGGCTATTTTAATTAATAAAATAACCTGTGTCAAGAGGGGGTTTGTGAGTGTGTTGATACAGTTATTGAGGACGGTAATTATGGCAGCCGCTTTACCGGAAGGTAGAACAGAAGGTCAAATCAGTGGACTCTAGTGAAGGTGGCAGGAAGGACGCAGGGAGGTGGCATGAGGGAGGGATAGGGCAAGTAAAAAGGAAAAATTATATAAGAGGCATTGATTTCTGAAATATTGGCAGGGCCGGGCTTTGTTTGTTGATTTTTTTGCAACAGGGTTATTTCATATTATTGCGAAGTCGAAAGGCTTAAACGAGCAGACGAAAAAGCTGGTTATGCAGACCCTGTGAAGACAAAAAAGGGGGGTTGTTGAGGGCATGAACCATGGCATTGGGAATATTGAAAGATGGTTTTTTGTTATTGGAAGCGTTTTGATCTATTTGTGGAACAGTTGTGAGGAAACTAACAATCCTAAAGGGGATGGTTTGATGAATTACTTCTATATTGCTCCTCTTTTATTTATTTACTTATTTCTTCTTCATGAAAAAAATCCTTTTTCTTTTTCTCTCTTTGTTTGCTACACAGTTTTTATTTGGACAAAAAACGGGTTCTTATAAATATCCGAGCCTGCTGTGGGAAATAACGGGCAACGGTTTGCAAAAACCTTCTTATTTATTCGGTACCATGCACGTAAGCAGTAAGATAGCTTTTCACTTAAGCGATTCTGTTTACAAGGCGATCGCGCATTGCGATATGGTTTCGCTGGAGCTTAACCCGCAAAGCTGGCAACCGGAAATGTATAAAATGGAACAGGCTGCAGCAGACCTGTATAATTATACCTCAGCTAACAGGAATATATATTTTAATGAAAAATCGTTCCAGTTAAGCGACTATACGGATGCACTTAAATATGCGCTAAGCCAGGAGGCCTCGCAGGTAAATAACCTGTTGTACCGGACGTACAGTTCTGAGGCAGATTTTGAAGAAAATACTTACCTGGACCTATATATTTACCAAACAGGGCGCAAACTTGGCAAGAAGGGCGCGGGCGTGGAGGATTATATGCAAAGCCAAAAACTGATGATCGACGCTTATGCAGCCGCAGCAGCGGAAAAGAAGAAAAACAAAACGAACAGTGACGACATTTCCCCTAACGAACTGGAAGGAAAAATACAGGATGCTTACCGCGCAGGAGACCTGGACCTGCTGGATTCCTTTACTAACCTACGCAACAGTTCTGAAGCTTTTAATGAGATATTTATTTACAAAAGGAACCAGATACAAGCTAACTCCATTGATTCCTTATTAAAGCAAAACTCTTTGTTCGTGGGGGTGGGGGCAGCTCATTTGCCGGGAGATAGAGGGGTTATTGAACTGCTGAGAAAGAAGGGCTATAAGTTGCGGCCGGTGAAAATTGCCAACAGCGATGCAAGCGATAAAGAGAAGATCGATAAAATGAAAGTGCCCGTGGTAATGAAGCCTTTTACCACTGCGGATGGGTTTATACAATTATCATTACCCGGCCCTTTGTACAACAGGAATAATTATGACCGCGTGGGCAATGAAAGCAGCCAGTATGCTGATATGGAAAACGGCAGTTACTATATGCTTACCCGTGTGAAAACGCATGCAGGCCTGCTGGGGCAATCTGAGGAGGATGTTTTGAAAAGAGTGGATAGCCTGCTGTATGAAAACATACCGGGGGAGATACTCAAAAAGTCAAAGATCGTTAAGAATGGGTACAAGGGTTTTGATATAACCAATAAAACAAGGCGCGGGGATGTGCAGCGGTATAATATCCTGGTTACACCGTACGAGATAATTGTAATAAAGATGAGCGGCAATAATGACTATGTAAATGGCAGCGAGGCGGATCATTTTTTTAACTCGGTAACGCTTAAAGAAAACAGCAGCAAATGGCAAACCTACACACCTTCTGTAGGCGGGTTTAAAGCATTGCTGCCACAACAGCCACATATAAATTTCGCGCATTCTTTTATTAGTCAAAACACCATCGAGTATGAGGCTGACGACAGCACGGCAGGGAGCGCTTATGCCGTTTGGAAAAAAAACGTAAGCAACAGCAGTTTTATTGAAGAGGATACCTTTAACCTGAGCCTAATGGAGGCAAGCCTGCTAGGCTCAGACATTATAGATAAACAACTTACCCGAAGCATTGGCATACAAGATGGCTATCATACCCTTACTATGAAATTCAGCCTTAAAAGTGGTGGTGTTTTGCGGGCAAAAGCAATAGAAAGGGGGCCTGAGTTTTATTTTCTACTGGCAAGAAGCAAAGATAGCAGTGCTGCTGTTTCTTCTTTTTTTAATGGGTTCCAGTTGACAGACTACAATTATGCTGCTGCAAACCTGTATAATGATACAGTATTAAAATTCAGCGTACAATCAGTAGTGAAGCCGTCTATTGATACTATTATACGCAATATGACCACGCAATCAGAAAAGAGTGAGAAGCTGACTTATGGCAATAATTCGTACAACTATTGGGATAAGAAAAAATGGGCAGTTTTCACTAATGATACTTCGGGGGAAACGATAGACGTGATAGTTCAGGTTTTTCCTAAATATTATTATCAAACAGACACTGCTGAATTTTGGAAGAACCGGATCGGGTGGGATCGTCTTTATGATAATTTCATCGTTCAAAACAAACAATATTTTGTTCATCCAAAGGATTCTGTTTGCGGATATACCTATTCACTGCTTGACACGAACTCTATTACAAAAATAAAAGTGCTGGTTTTACTGAAAGCCAACAGGCTATATTCTGTATTTACAGTTACCGATACGCTAAGGGAAGAAAGCAGTTTTATAAAACAATTTTTTGCCAGTTTTAAACCAACTCCTGAAAAAGGCGCGCCTTCTATTTTTAAAAATAAGCTTAACTTCTTTTTCGGTGATTATTACAGTAAAGATTCTGCTACACACAAGCAGGCACAGGATGTTATCAGCAACATTACTTACAACCGCGAAGGCTTTGACAGGATAAAACAGGCTATCTTTAATTTAAAGATCACGGATAAGGATTATTTTGAGACAAAGGAAAAGTTCATTGCAGAAATAGGCTATATCAGTGACAGCGCCGGTTCAAACAAATCAACAGAATTTTTAAAGGAACTGTACGGCATGGCGGGCGATACAAGCAGTTTTCAAACGCCCATTCTTAAGGCTCTGGCCCGCCTTCAAACCAAGGCTTCATTCGATGCGCTGAAAACATATTTGGTACAGGATCCGCCGATCTTAGATAACGCTTACAGGAACGATGAAGATATTTTTCGATCAATAAATGACACCCTTGCCCTCGCAAAAAACCTGTTCCCCGACATACTTCAACTGGCATCCTTAGACGATTATAAAAAGCCTGTGACAGATCTATTGGTAAGCCTTGTGGACAGTTCTTATTTGAAAGAGGCCGACTATGAAAGCTATTATACGAAAATATATTTCGATGCTAAAGTAGAGCTAAAAAAACAGCAGCAACTGGATCAAAAGAGCCTTGAAAAAGACGAAAACGATGACAATTCATCGACCAGGGTACTTTTAAGTCATTATTACAGCCATAACCATTACAATCCCGAAGAGCAAAAAAGAATTAACAATTACGCTACTCTCCTGATGCCTTTTTATGACAAATACCCTACTGTTCCCAAGTTCTTTGAAAAGCTTTTGCAAAGCAAAGCCCTTGACGTAAGGCTTTTTGCAGCGATAAAAATGCTGCAAAACAACAAACCGCTGCCCGACTCCACTCTGCCATCCCTTGCCGCAAACGATAAATACCGTTCAAAGCTCTTGTCTGAGTTGGAGAGGATAAAAAAGAAATCGCTTTTCCCTGTTCAGTATAAAAAACAGGAGAGCCTGGCCAAATCCATCCTTTTAAACCAGACAGAATCCGAAACATTCAGCGACATCCAAACCGTGGGAAAAAAGTTTGTTCAATTGAAGGATACTTCGGGATTTGCCTATTTATTTAAATATAAGCTACAAAAAGATGATGACTGGAAAATGGGCATCAGCGGCCTGCAGCCTATTGATAGTATGGAGGCCAACAGCAACGATGAAATAGCATTTGCAGACGATAAGAACATACAAACAGCCAACTCTGAAGCAGAACAATTTGATAAAAAGCTAAAAGAACTCATTCTTTCCACCCATAAAAGCGCCGCCTACTTCTTCACCAGTCACGCTTACAATTATTCTAATAATGCAGAGGACGGAGATGCCACAGAACAATTGCTAGCCCCCTGTAAATGATCATCAAATAGATACCCATCATTCCCGTGTAGCTAATTGCATGTTTATGCCGTTACTGGCTATTGAGGCAACGCTGCAGTTGAAGAACTTGCATAGTGTGGTTAGAACGCTATGGGGGTTTTTAGCAAGTTTGTCTTTCTATGTTTGATAATGACGCAATGAGCTTGGCAGGAATTGGTGTTCAAAAAAAAATACTTTAAAAACGTAAAAAACTTTGGTTAATAAAAAAGTTTCCATAGTTTTGCACGTGTATTTAAAGAATTAAACCATGGACGAGAAGGGGAAGGATACAACAGAAAGCGAAAGAATTGTTCATGCGATACGGTTTCCGGTCGGTGACGATGGATGAGATAGCGGGGCAACTTGGCGTGAGTAAGAAAACGATCTACCAGTATTTTAAAGACAAAGATGAACTGGTGGAATCCGTGATGCAGCATGAGATAGAATACATGCAGGACACATGCAAAGTGCAACGAAGCAATTCAGACAATGCGATCGAAGAACTTTTTAAAGATATGGAGGCCATGGAGGAGGCGATCGCTTCGCTGAACCCACAGATACTTTTTGACCTTGAAAAGTTTTACCCGCAGGCATACGCCAAAATAAGGCAGCATAAAAATACTTTCCTGCTGGAGGTGATCATAAAAAACCTGCACAGGGGCATTAAGGAGGAACTGTACCGGAGCGATATTGATATTGATATTACTGCAAAGTTCAGGCTGGAGAGCAGTTTTGTTGCGTTCAACCAGGACCTTTTTCCATACGGCAAATACAGCCTTCTTCATGTAGCTAATGAAATATATTATTTATTCATACATGGCATTGCGACAGCGAAAGGCAAAAAGTTAATTGAAAAATATATTCTGCAACATCAAAAAAATAAATCTTTAGCAATATGAATTTAAGAAGAGGAGCTGCACTTTTTTTATTGATACCATTTATTGCGCAAGCCCAGAACCAAGCTACGCCGCCCAAAGCTACTTATTCATTTTCGGCTCAGCAATGTGTTGACTTCGCAACAAAAAACAATGTGCAGGTAAAAAATGCCATGCTGGCTTTGCAACTGCAGGTGCAACAGAACAAGAGTATCACAGCATCAGCATTACCAAACCTATCAGGTACCGGAAACTTTACTGATTACCTGCAAATACCGACAACACTGATACCCGCAGAGTTTTTTGGTGGCACTCCCGGTACTTATCTGCCTGTAAAATTCGGTACAAAATTCATAACCTCAACGGGCGTGACTTTACAGCAAACTTTATTTGACGGACAGGTGTTTGTTGGTTTGCAGGCGAGGAGAACTGCAATAGATTTTGCTGCAAAAAATATTGAAGTGACTCAGCAAACAATTAAGGCAAATGTTTACAAAATATATTACCAGCTATCTGCGAGCAAAACACAGATAGCGCAACTTGATGCAAATATTTTCAGGGCGCAAAGCCTGCTGCACGATGAAGGAGAAATGTATAAGAACGGGTTTGCCGCACAACTGGACGTAAACAGGGTTAGCGTACAGTTGGCAAATTTGGAGACGCAGAAATTATCGGTTTTAAATACTATTAATAACGGGTACCTTGGATTGAAATTTTTAATAGGGATGCCAATTAAAGATTCCCTTACGCTAACGGATTCTGTAACTGAAGATAAAGTGAAAGAGGGGTTGCTGGACGAAGGCAACTATAAATATACTGACCGAAAGGATTACCAATATCAACAGCTTTATGCTAAATTAGATGAATATAATATTAAGCGGTATAAACTAAGCAAGCTGCCTACATTGGGATTCACGGGCGCTTACAGCACTTCAGCACAACGGACACAATTTGATTTTTTTGATGCAGGCCACTGGTTCAGTTCTTCTTATGTGGGCATTAACCTGACAGTGCCAATATTCAGCGGGTTTGCAAAAAATGCAAGCATAAGAACGGCGCAACTGCAACTGCAGCAGCAGCAAAACGTGATAGACAATTTAAAGCTGTCTATTGACAATGATGTATCGGAGAAGACCAATAATTTCCATAATGCCGTGGCCACGCTTAATGACCAAAGGCAAAATATGGTGCTTGCGCAACAGGTGTATGAGGAAACAAAAAAGCAATATGAAGCAGGAACAGGCTCTACCATTGAAATAACGACCGCGCAGGCAGACTTGACAACAGCGCAGAATAATTATATCAATGCGATGTATGATGCGATCATTGCAAAAGTGGATTACCTAAACGCGACAGGAAAATTATAAAAACCATTACTATAAAACTATAAAGAACAGATCATGCAAAAGTTGAAACATATCGTAATGCTGGCAGCAGTGCTTTTTCTTGCTGCATGCGGCGCAAAAAAAGACAGTAACAATGTGCTGGCGCAAAAAAAGGCACAGCTTGAAACCCTGAAGGCACAACAGTCTAAGCTTAATGACCAGATCGTTGCCCTGCAGGCGGACATTGCAAAATTGGACACGAGTGACTCGCAGGAAAAAGCAAAGTTTGTGACAGTGGATACGGTGAAAGCCTCTGTTTTCACGCATTATATTGACCTGCAGGGAAGGGTTATTGCGGAGAATGTTGCATACGTGACACCGCGGAACCCGGGAGGTGGACAGGTTAAGGAAATTTATGTGAAGCAGGGAGATGTGGTGAGCAAAGGGCAACTGCTGTTGAAACTGGATGATGCGTTGCTGAAACAGCAGATAGCCCAATACCAGACGCAGCTTGCTTATGCAAAAGACCTGTATCAAAGAAGGGAAAATTTATGGAAGGAAAACATTGGGACGCAGGTGGACATAATCAATGCAAAAAACGCTGTTGACCAGCAGCAGAAAACGCTTGATGTGCTGAATGAACAGCTTGGATTTACTAATGTGTATGCCCCAATGGATGGCGTGGCAAATGAAGTGACCATAAAAGTGGGAGAGATCTTTAACGGTGCACCACCAGAAGATATACAACTGGTAAACGCCAGCGCTCTGAAGGTGACTGTAAACGTGCCTGAAAACTACTTAGGCAAGGTGGATGTTGGCAGCAATATTTTAGTGAACCTTCCGGATATTAATAAAACGATACCTGCAAAAGTGACCGTGAAAAGCAAGCTGGTTGACCCAAATACCGGATCGTTTTACGTGGAAGCGCATTTGCCGGAAGATAAAGACCTGCACCCTAACCAAACAGCGTTAGTGAAAATTCAGGACTATACGGAACCTAATTCTATCGTAGTGCCGATCAATACAGTGCAAAATGATCAGAACGGCAAATTTGTACTGGTTGCAGCAAACGAAAATAATAAGCTGGTAGCAAGAAAAAGAAAGGTGGAACCGGGAATGTTTTACGCTGACAACCTGGAAATAAAAAGCGGCCTGCAGCCCGGAGATGTGATCATTGTGAATGGCTATGAAAGCTTGTATGACGGGCAGGCGATAAGTGTGCAGTAGGGAGTAGTTGACAGATGTTGGATGACAGTTGACATGATTCAATTTCTTTAGCCACCATAAATACTGTCAACCGTTAACTTTTTTATCAAAACAAAACAGAACGCCATGAGCGCAGTAGAAAATCTTAAAGACAAGTTTAAACATTTTGGCCCCACGACGTGGAGCGTTAAGAATAAGACAGCTATTTACCTGCTGATGCTGCTGTTCAGCGGATGGGGGATATACCAATTCATGACGCTGCCTAAAGAACAGTTCCCGGATATTGTTATCCCGACCATTTATATATCTACGCCATACGTAGGCAATTCTCCGAAGGATATTGAGAACCTGGTGACGAAGCCTATTGAAAAGCAAATAAAAGGAATAACAGGGGCGAAAATAAACAAGGTAACCAGCACTTCACAGCAGGATTACTCGGCTATAGTGGTGGAATTTGAAACAAGCGTTTCCACAGATGTGGCGCTGCAAAAAGTGAAAGATGCTGTTGATAAATCCAAACAGGATCTGCCGACCGACCTGACGGAGCAGCCAAGCGTGGTGGAAGTTAGCTTTAGCGACCAACCTATCATGTATGTGAACATCAGCGGCAATTATGACCTGATGCGCCTGAAGAAATATGCGGACGATATGAAAGACAACATGGAAGAACTGCCGCAGATAAACCGTGTTGACCTTGTTGGTGCGCCTGTGAGAGAGTTCCAGATAAACGTTGATAATTACCGGATGCAGAGCACGGGAATCACATTCAATGATATTTCCAATGCAGTTCAAGGAGAGAACCTTGATATATCCGGCGGGCAGCTTGATGTGGGCAACATGAAGCGTAACCTGCAACTGAAAGGGCAGTTTAAAACTGCTTATGACATTCAGCAAATTGTATTGCGCAACCATAGTGGCGCGGCTGTTTACCTGAAAGATATTGCGACTGTTAAAGACACTATTAAAGACCAGGAAAGTTTTTCAAGACTGGCAGGGAAACCGGTGATAACGCTGAATATCATTAAGCGCTCGGGTGAGAACCTTATAGAAACATCAGATGGTGTGAAGGGCGTTGTTGCTGAAATGGAAAAAACAGAATTCCCGAAAGACCTGCATGTGGTTATCACCGGCGACCAAAGTACGCAAACAAGAAATTCCTTCAATGACCTGGTCAACTCCATTGTTATTGGTTTTGTGCTGGTGCTTATTATCCTGATGTTCTTTATGGGGGTTACCAATGCATTCTTTGTGGCGCTGAGTGTGCCGCTGAGCATGTTTGTAGCATTCGCATTCCTGCCTTTGGGAAGCGCTATTATTGGTACTGATATAACGCTAAACTTTATTGTGCTGTTTGCACTACTATTTGGGTTGGGCATTATTGTGGACGATGCCATTGTGGTAATTGAAAATACGCACCGCATTTTTATGCAGGGCGGCGGCAAAATAAAAGCCTCTACCTCAGCCATGATGGCTGCGGGAGAAGTGTTTGTGCCCGTTCTTGCAGGAACGCTGGCAACGCTTGCGCCGTTTTTCCCGCTGCTGTTCTGGCCGGGCATTATCGGTAAGTTCATGATATACCTGCCGGCGATGCTGATCTTTACACTAACTGCATCGCTGATCGTTGCGTTTATCATGAACCCTGTATTTGCGGTTGATTTTATGAATCACCCGGAAGGGGATGGCGTGAAAAGAAAAAGCGATGTGTTCAGGAAGCCCGTGTTTTGGGTGTTGCTGGGATTAGGGCTTTTGTTTGACGTTTTGCAGGTCACATTTTTGGGCAACCTGCTGTTGTTCTTTGCGATATTGATGATCCTGTATGCCTTTGTATTGGAAGGTATGATAAACGGCTTTCAAAACCGCGCTTTGCCATGGATCATGGGGCATTATGAAACCTTGCTGCGCTGGGCGCTGAAGGGATGGAGGCCTGTGGGGCTGTTACTGGGCGCTATTGGTTTGCTGATAGGTTCCTTTGTATTATTTGGTGCATTAGGCAAGTCGCCTGTGTTTTTCCCGAAGGGAGACCCAAACCAGGTGTATGTGTACTTAAAACTACCGGTGGGGACCTCAGTTGACTATACCGATTCTATCACCAAAATACTGGAAGGCAGGGTTTATAAAGTGCTGGGAATGGAAAACGGCAAGCAGAACCCGGTAGTTGAAAGCATTATTTCAAACGTTGCCATTGGCGCAAACGACCCGACAAGCGGCGACCAGAGCACGCATCCTGAGCTGGGGAGGATACAAGTTTCCTTTGTGGAATATGCCAAAAGAAATGGCGTTGCCACTGCGCCTTACCTTGACTCCATCAGGGAGCAAATGAAAGGAATTACCGGCGCAGAAATATCGGTTGCCCAGGAAAACGGCGGGCCACCGACCGATCCGCCTATCAATATAGAAATTCAAAGTGACGATTTTGATAAACTGACGAAGACCTCGGTTGACTTAAAGAATTATCTTGATTCATTGCGCATTCCCGGCGTGGAAGAATTGAAAATGGATGTTGACCTGAGCAACCCCGAAATAACACTTAGTGTTGACCGTGAGCGCGCATTGATAGAAGGTGTTACTTCCGCAGAGATAGGGCAGCAGATACGCACGGCGTTGTTTGGGAAAGAGGTTTCCAAAATAAAAGAGGGAGAGGATGAATATAAGATCCAGCTGCGCAACGACCGCAAAGAACGCGAAAGCCTCACTGACCTGCTGAATATGAATGTGACGTTTATTGACCAGTCAAACCAGGGAAAAGTTAAGTCAGTTCCTATCATCAACCTGGTGAAAATTGATTATACCAGTACGCTGGGCAGTGTGAAACGAAAAAATGAGAAACGTGTTATAACGCTAAATCCAATGTGCTCAACGGGTTCACGCCAACGGCGGTTAACCAGGTAATAGCTGCGGACATCGCCAACTTTAAGGGTAAAGCCGACGGCGTTATCATCCGCCAAACAGGCGAAGGTGCACAGCAGGCGGAAACAGGGGCATTCCTTGGCAAAGCGTTGGTTATTGCCCTGGTATTTATATTATTGATACTTGTGCTGCAGTTCAATTCTGTAGGCAAATCGGTTATTATCTTAACAGAAATTATTTTCAGCGTTATTGGCGTGATGCTTGGCTTTGCATTGAGCGGAATGACCATTTCCATTGTAATGACAGGCATTGGTATCGTTGGGCTGGCGGGCATAGTGGTCAAGAACGGGATCCTGGTGATAGAATTTACGGATGAACTGCGCGCACGAGGCATGAAAACCCGCGAAGCTGCTGTCCAGGCAGGCAAAACGCGTATCATTCCCGTACTGCTTACGGCGGTGGCGGCCATTCTTGCATTGGTGCCGCTGGCTGTTGGTTTCAACATAGATTTTGTGCGGTTATTCTCTGAGCTGAACGCGCATATTTATTTTGGCGGAGATAACACTGTGTTCTGGAAACCACTTGCCTGGACCATCATTTTCGGGCTGGCATTCGCTTTCTTTATGACACTGTTCATGGTGCCAAGTATGTATTTGATACGCGAGCGTTTGGTAAGGCCAATGCGCAGGATGTTTGGCGGCAAGTGGGTATCGTTCATGGGCATTCCGCCGTTCACCTTTATTTTCCTGATCCTTATGGTTCCGGCCGTGATGATCCAGCACGCTATAGATAAAGCGCACAGGAGAAGAAAGCTTCAGGGACAAAAAGTAAATGATGCATTTATAGGAAGTTGGTTTTAGCTTAATAATAATAGAGTAAAGATTTTACAGTTGGTTTAGGTGAAATCCATAAAAGGTAGCCGCTCTGATTCCTCAGAGCGGCTTTTTTATTGGGAAAAGGCCGTTTTACATCTAAAATGGCGCTTACCTGTCGCCTATAGGTAGTTACCTTTTCTGTTTGGGTACTTACCTTTTTTATACAGGTACTACCTTTTTGGTTCGGGTACTTACCTTTTTTGCTTGGGTAGTTACCTTTTCTGTTTAGGTACTTACCTTTTCCTTTCAGGTAGTACCTTTTACGATTGGGTACTTACCTTTTTTGCTTGGGTAGTTACCTTTTTCATTTAGGTAAGCGCTTTTTGAATCCTTTGAGGTCATCATTCATAATTCATCACTCCTATATTTGCACCATGGCAGGTGACTTTAGCAACAGGCAGGCTTATTTTAATTACTCTATTGAAGATAAATATGTGGCAGGCATTGCGTTGCTTGGCACGGAGGTAAAATCTATCCGCGAAGGCAAACTTAGTTTTAACGACAGCTTTTGTTTGTTCGATGCAGGTGAACTTTGGGTTCGCGGTTTATACATTGCAGAATATAAGCTTGGCACCAGCAATAACCACATTGCAGTGCACGACAGAAAATTGTTGCTCACCAAAAGAGAATTGAAGCGCCTGGAAAACGCCATGAAAGAGAAAGGGCTAACGATCGTTCCCCTAAAAGTGTTTTTCAACGAAAACAAGTTTGTTAAAATAGAAATTGGTTTGGCAAAGGGCAAAAAGGTTCATGATAAAAGAGAAACCATAAAAGCGCGTGATACGGACCGCGAGATAAAACGCTATCTTAAATAGATCATTAAATGGATAACTCATCAGCCGCCACAGTCGTTAATACTTCAAAATTCTTAACTTTGAACCATGGAAACAACCATTCGTATAAACACAGATAACCTGACTGCCGAAATAATTGACAGCATAAAAAAGATGTTCCCGCACAAGAACGTGGAAATAACCATTCAGCCTGCTGACGAAACAGAATATATTCTTCAAAGCGAGCCTTATGCCAATGAGTTGATGGAAAGGATAGAAGAATACAATGCAAAAAAGCAAACAATTTCTGTTAAGGCAGATGAGCTTATATGAGAAACATAGAGTTTGTTCCTAAAGCTTTTAAAGAATACCACGAATGGATAATTACTGACCGAAAACTGCCTTGAGAATAGGAGACTTAATTCGTGATATACTACGCGATCCATTTACCGGAATTGGAAAACCGGAGCCATTAAAATACCAGTTTGCGGGGTGCTGGAGCAGGCGCATTGACAGTGAGCATAGGCTTGTGTATAAGATCACTGATAATTCGGTCATCATTTTTTTCCTGTTATTCTCATTATTAAATTAGCCTTTAAAATTGATTTCAGCACGGTTGTTGTCTTTGTGCGCTAAATCTCTTTTATGCCGTTCTTTCCAACAAAATGTTTTAACATCATTTTGATCACTTTGTTTTTTTCTCAACATGTATCTTCTCAGTCTTTAACTGAAACTGCAAGTGATTTAACCGGTAAATGGTATGGGCAAGGCGATGCCGACACCAAGGGCAACATCAACAATTATCTTTGTGAACTTGATATTAGCGGCGAGGGAACTTCCGTGAACGGTTATTTCAATTATTATTTTCGCGATACCCACAAGATCAATTATGTAACGGGTGACTACGACCCTCAAACACGTTCCTTAAAATTAAACGCTACTCCTATTTTATATTATTACTCTGATAACCCTGGTGACGCTGTGGATTGCAACATGACAGGCAGTTTCACGCTGGATGTTTCAAAAAAAGGCCGTTCGCTAAAGGGCACTTTTTTAAGCGATGAGTTTCATCAATATACTGCGCCTCAAATAAAGGTGGATCTTGTAAAAGAGACCGATGAAAAAATTGTTGAGCCAGATCCAAACGATCTTGAACGTAAGAAACTGCACATGCGCAGGAAAGACCTGGTCAGGATAATAGATTTTACTGACGATACAGTAAAAGTAGAGTTATACGATAACGGAGATTTTGACTACGACACATCCTCCATTTTTTTTAACGACAACCTGGTCATATCTAAACAACTGCTTCAAACAAAAACGCCGATTACCTTTTACGTCACACTGGATTCCGTAGAAACAAACAACGACCTTGTAATGTATGCCGAAAACCTGGGGCTGATCCCTCCAAATTCAGGGCTGATGGTACTTACAGACAAAACGCATCGCTACGAAGTGTCAATGGAAAGCGATTATATAAAAAGCGCCACAGTACGGTTAAGAAAAGTACCAAAGCCAAAATATAAAGCTTATCAATTGTAGCAACGAAAGGCCATTACACCGTTGATCTTAGAATTTGAATTGCTACATTTGCCGCGATTCAGATCTTATGGGAAAAGAAATTACAACACGGCAGCAGGATTATTCTCAGTGGTATAATGACCTTGTGCTGAAAGGCAACCTCGCAGATTACAGTGCCGTCCGCGGCTGCATGGTCATCAAGCCTTATGGCTTCGCGCTTTGGGAAAACATGCAGGCTGTGCTGGACAAGATGTTTAAGGACACGGGCCATGTAAATGCTTATTTTCCTTTATTCATTCCCAAGAGCTTTTTAAGCAAAGAAGCTGCGCACGTAGAGGGCTTTGCAAAAGAATGTGCCGTGGTAACCCATTACCGTTTAATGAACGATCCCAACGGGAACGGGATCATGGTTGACCCCGATGCCAAACTGGAAGAAGAACTGATCGTTCGTCCCACATCAGAAACCATTATCTGGAACACATATAAAGACCTGGATACAATCCTATCGCGATCTGCCCTTGCTGATCAACCAATGGGCAAACGTGGTGCGATGGGAAATGCGTACACGTTTGTTTCTGCGCACTGCAGAGTTTCTATGGCAGGAAGGCCATACTGCTCATGCCACAAAAGATGAAGCGGTAGCCGAAGCAAAGCAGATGCTGGAGATATATGCAGACTTTGCCGAGAACTATATGGCGTTGCCGGTTATAAGAGGCGTCAAGACATTGCCAACGAGCGTTTTGCCGGTGCTGAAGAAACCTATTGCATAGAAGCCCTGATGCAGGATGGCAAAGCGTTACAGGCGGGCACCTCGCATTTTCTCGGGCAGAATTTTGCAAAAGCATTTGATGTAAAGTTTAGTGATAAGGAAAATAAACTGGACTATGTATGGGCAACAAGCTGGGGCGTAAGCACCCGGCTGGTAGGCGCACTGGTAATGGCGCACAGCGATGACGATGGATTGGTAATGCCTCCAAAACTAGCGCCACTGCAGGTGGTGATCGTTCCCATCTACAAAGGGGATGAGCAAAAGGCCCACATTGATAACAGGGTAAACGAAATAGTAAAAGCAATTAAAAGAGCTGGCATATTTCGGGTAAAGTACGACGACAGTGACAACAACCGCCCCGGGTGGAAATTTGCTGAATATGAAATGAAGGGCGTGCCCGTGCGCATGGCAATAGGGGCAAGCGATCTGGAAAACAACATTGCTGAAATAGCACGACGCGATACAAAAGAAAAGGCCAATGTTTCAACTGGATGGCATTGGCTTCATACATCAAACAATTACTTGAAGATATACAGCAGGCAATGTATGACAAAGCAAAGGCTTTTCGCGATGAGCACATCACAAAAGTGGACAGTTGGGATGAGTTTGTAGAAATGCTGGATGGCAAAGCCGGCTTTGTTTCTGCCCATTGGGATGGCACCGCCGAAACAGAAGAAGAAATAAAAGAACTAACCAAAGCAACCATCCGGTGCATTCCCTTAAATAATGAACAGGAAGCAGGCCTCTGTATTTTAACAGGAAAAGCTTCTGTACAAAGAGTTTTATTTGCGAGAGCGTATTAATAAAGCATAATAATTTATGCAAATAGGCATATTATTATTTTCGGGTTATATAAAAACCATCCAATGGCTGCAGGATCACATGCTTTCCTGCCCATCTAAAAAGTATTTGCATATTGAATGTCCCGGCTGTGGCTTCCAGCGAAGTATGATCTTTCTTTTAAAAGGAGAATTTATAAACAGCTTTCAGATGTACCCCGCTTCGCTGCCAATCATCTTTTTATTTATTTTTACAGCATTCCATTTAAAATACAAATTCCCCAACGGAGCTGAAGTGATAAAATATTCCCAAATAATTGTTGGTTCGATTATTTTAATTTTTTACATTTACAAAATTATAAACCATAAAATAACTGGATAATGGAAAACGAAACTCAACCTCAGCCGCAATTTAGTATACAGCCATCTTTACCAAATGCTACGGCTGTCTTAGTACTTGGTATTATTTCTATTGTTGGATGTTTTTGCTATGGCATTCTCGGTATAATATGTGGCATAATAGCTTTGGTATTAGCAAAAAAAGATTTAGCGTCATATAATGAAAATCCTTCAGGCTATACTCCTTCTTCAATAAGCAATCTGAAAGCCGGCAGAACTTGCGCCATTATAGGCTTAAGCTTATCTGCTGTCTATATTGTGGTTATCATCTTTTATATAATTTTCGTCGGCACAGCAATACTAAGCCACCCTTGGATGTGGCATAACTTAAATTAGGCCTATCAGCAAAATTCATGTTGTATAATACACCTGATAAACAAGGTTTATAGGAAACTATTTTCCATTTGTTTGTATAAAACAATTGCCCTCCTGAAAGAAATATTTGAAAAATTCATCCTAAATGCATCCTCTCTATGTTTTTCTTCCTTTCCCTAATCATCCTTATTCCATACCAACTCCCACCAGGTTCCCACGTGATTCCCACCTAATGCCCACTCAACCCCATTTACCCAGGCGTTCCTTTTTATTTTTATGACTTTCTGCCATAAATGCAGCCACAATAGCCACTCCCACAATTTTGCTTAAATAAATCTTTTCTCTATGCTCCGCCGTAAATACATTTGTCATTCAAATAAACTGCAATGGATATAGAATGGCGCTGTGTATCTTTCGATAAATTAACGCCAATAGAATTGTATGAGATAATGAAACTCCGTAGCCGTGTATTTGTAGTAGAGCAAAACTGTCTTTTCCTTGATGCCGATGACAAAGACCAGTATTCTTTTCATTTATCCGGCTGGAACGGAGATAACCTTTTGGCTTATGCAAGGCTGCTGCCTCCGGCAACTGCCTACCCGCAAATGTCTATTGGCAGGGTAGTTGGCACCCCTGAACACCGAAATACAGGAATTGGTCGAAAACTGATGCAACGTGCCATAGAAATGTGTTGTCAATTATTTGGAAAGGGGAACATAAAAATAGGTGCGCAACTGTATTTGAAGAAATTTTACGGATCATTTGGGTTCAGGCAAACCGGCGAAATATACCTGGAAGACGGCATTGAGCATATCCATATGATTTTAATTGAGGATTAATTTTATATTGGATAATTAACCCTTATTTTGCAAGAATTAATGGAACTCCTTATCAAAAATAACAATGAGAAGCCAAAAATATATTTATAGTCTTGCGCTTATTTTAGGAACATTTATGTTTTTGCCCAAGTTCTTGTGTGCACAAGATGAGCAAGTTATAAAAGATCTATATAAAAAAACAGAGATAGGCCTTACGTTTGGCGCAAATAATTTTTTGGGAGATCTAGGTGGGAATCTTGGTGCTGGCGGCGTCTTTTTAAAAGACTATACATTTAAAACTGTAAGGCCTCTTGTTGGCTTTTCCTTTGCTTACTATCCACAAAACTGGTATGAGTTAAAAATAAGTGCTAATTATAGTTCTGTAGATGGTGCGGACAGCTTAATTCCCAAAACTGATGATTTGGCAAGGTGGCGTATTTACCGTAATCTGAGTTTCAATTCACATATTTCTGAAGTATCCATTACAGGTCAGTTTTATCCTCTTACTTTTTTTAGCCCTGATCGTGATGTACGGCATTTCAGCCCCTTTATCGAATTCGGATTTGGAGTTTTTCATTTTAACCCTACTGCCCAGTTAAATGGGCAAACTATATTTCTGCAACCGCTTCATATAGAAGGAGAAGGATTTGCAGAGTACCCAAACAGTAAAAATTACAGCCTTACCCAATTATATTTACCAACATCAATTGGGCTAAAATATTATTTGAATGATGAATTCTCTTTTTCTGTAGGTGCTACTTTCAGAAAAACTTTTACAGATTATATTGATGATGTGAGCGAAAATTATATTGACCCTTCGCTTTTTTCTAAATATTTGTCTCCCAGCCAGGCTGCTATTGCAACCCAGCTATATAAGAGAGTGCTACCTCAATATGAAAGCAAAGTTGGAACTGTTAGAGGCTTTAATGGTGACGACACATACGTAACATTCTTTTTAAGCGTGAACTTTGCAATTCAACGGTTTATCAATTTTTATTATGGTTCCCATTATGACCGTGACGGTCAATTGGAAAGACAATAATTTTTCCTGCTTGAATTCCTTTTACTTATTTATTCTAGAACTGATTTTAAATCGGGAAAATACTTATTTTTTATAATGATATTTTTCTGAAAAAGCACCTATCCGTTTTATATCTTCGCTTCATGTCAAAGGAAATTGTTTTAAGTGGTATTCGCCCTACTGGTTTTTTGCATCTTGGTAATTATTTTGGTGCTGTAAAAAATTGGGTGAAAATGCAGGATGAGTACAAATCCTTTATTTGTGTTGTTGACTGGCATAGTTTGACAACTCATCCGGATACAAAACTGTTGAAACCGAATGTTCATAGGCTTTTAGCAGAGTTGGTAGCATGTGGCGTTGACCCAGATAAGGTTGTTTTGTACGTACAAAGTGATGTGCCTCAAATTGCCGAATTATATCTCTATCTAAACATGATGGCATACAAAGGAGAGCTAGAAAAAACGCCGACCTTTAAAGATAAAGTGCGTCAGCATCCTGAAAATGTAAACGCAGGATTACTTACTTATCCTGTGTTGCAGGCTGCTGATATACTTATTCACCGTGCGATTCATGTGCCTGTTGGAAAAGATCAGGAGCAACATCTTGAGATGGCAAGAAATTTTGCAGAAAGATTTAATCACCGATATGGGGAGACTTTCTCTTTGCCTTACGCATTTAATTATGGAAGCGAGTTGATCAAAATAATGAGCCTTGACGGCAATGGCAAAATGAGCAAAAGTGATAATGAAATGGCGACGCTTTACCTTGAAGATGAAGATGACATGATCCGGAAAAAAATAATGAAGGCTAAGACAGACAGTGGCCCCACCGAACCAAATTCAATTAAACCTGATTATATAGAAAACATTCTTGGCTTGATGAAATTAGTGAGCTCAAAAGAAACGGTTGATAAATTTGAAACTGATTTCAATAACTGCAGCATCCGGTATGGGGATATGAAAAAACAACTTGCTGAAGACATGGTTGGTTTTATGAAGCCCTTCCGCGAAAAGGCAAATGCTATAAAAAATGATGAAGCATATCTTTCAAAAATAATCAGAACTGGAGGAGAGAAAGCGAGAGAAAACGCAGAGGCAACTATTCAGCTTGTTCGAAATGCTATAGGAATAAATTATTTGTAAGATGTTCTTTATTGCGATGTAACCTGTATCTTGTTCCTCACAAAATTTATTTATGGCTAAAGCTAAAAAACCAAAACACATTGCTGTTGCCGGAAACATTGGCGCAGGTAAAACAACACTTACCGAATTATTGAGCAAACATTATAAATGGATCCCGCAGTTTGAAGATGTTGACCATAACCCATATCTAATGGATTTTTATGAAGACATGCCAAGGTGGAGCTTCAACTTGCAAATTTATTTTTTAAATAACCGCTTAAACCAATTGCTGGAAATTCAAAGGGGGACGGAAACGGTTATTCAGGACAGAACGATCTATGAAGACGCTAATATTTTTGCGCCTAACCTTCATGAGATGGGGCTTATGAGCAAGCGGGATTTTGATAATTATTATCATTTTTTTTTAACACTGGAGAGCATGGTACGGCCGCCGGACCTTTTGATATATCTTAAAGCTTCGGTTCCTGCTTTGGTTGCACGAATACAGAAACGAGGGAGGGAATATGAGGAAAACATCAGGCTGGATTATTTAAAGAAACTAAATGTCCTTTACAATAAATGGACGAGCAGCTACAAAGAAGGGCAATTACTTGTAATTGATGTTGACAAAAATGATTTTGCCGAAAAAGAAGAAGACCTTGGAGAAATCATAACTAAAATCGACGGGATGCTTTTTGGGTTGTTTTGAGTTTATAGGCAGGCGTGGCCATGGAATGGGGACTCTGGCCGTGGAATGAGACTCTTGTCCCGCAGCCTGGACGGAAGTTGAGGAAAAGATGGAGGATGAGAGCCCCAAAAGGATTGAAAAATAGCAGATCGACGATCAAAGCATAAAAACGGCATTGCAAAACATCATTTTGCCGCTTTGCCAGAATAGTCTAAAAATTGGGTCGTCAGCCAGGTATACGATTGTTCCATTGCCCATGCTTTGTGTGCCGAACAACAAGCCGTCTTTCAGTTTTGGTTTCACTTTACTACCTACAAAACCGGTAACATAATCAGCCTGTTTTAATACGCCAACATTCCATCCATCTTTCATGAATTCAAAGACCTCAGGGTTTTGTTTTAACGTGTAATAATAAGCCGTATATCCAAATGCTAAAGGATGCGTGCTGTCGAGTTCTACCCTATAAATAGCCCCTGGAATACTATTAGGAATATCATCTCTTTCGCGACTTGCGTATTTTTTTAAGAGGTTGTAATTGGCAACATTTCCTGAGTCACCACTATCAGTCTTGTCCGTTTTTAATTTTATTCCCCAATCGCCTACTGAAGCCATTTGAGAAACTGCATTGCCTATAGCAATAATTTTTCCGCCGCTCTTCACAAATAGCTGCAACTTTTGTGAAATAGCTTTGTTATCGAAGAAACTATAATGGCCTGTTGGAATGATAAGTTCAGTATATTTTTCAAGTTCTGTTTCCTCCAGGTCATGCGCATTGATGAGCGATATTGGGTAATGCAAGACCTGGTCAAACAAATTCCATACTTCCCCTGCCGCAGTTTCTGAAGCTTCATCGCCAGTTATAAGGGCGACTTTCGGGGCATGGATATAAGTTACATAATCAGAACCAAAGTCCGCGCCTTTATCCATAAAGCCGCTTTCTACATCAACCGGCTGAATATTAAATTGTCTGCAGGCAGCATTTGTAATGATATTCCAATCGGCGATATTACTCCCTTTAAGCATAAGCAAAGTTCCTTCTGCATAAGTCTTACCATCGTAGGTAAAAGGCTTTTGGGCGCAGCGTACTTTCACTTTGTGTGCCAGCAAATAAGCCATCAATTCAGATGCTTTGAATGAAGTGTAAGGAATAATAAGGCCATAGTTGCTTGTTACATTATTAATGGCTGGAGATGTTTTAAAAGACCCTATTTCAAGCTTCTCTTTTACCGCATAAGCTTTGATGCCATATGCGTAAGGGATAGCCCATGCAGTAATATCGTAAGTGACAGAATCCTTTAAATTACTCTTTGGTTCAAACAAAACTTTCAGCAAACTGCTCTTTGGTTGGTAGGCTGAAATAGCAATGTTATACCCCTCATCTTTATATCCTTCTTCTTTACCTGAAAAATAATTATACCCCTGAAATGAATTAGCCGAAATACTTCCATAAGCAATACCATTCCTTGTCAAAAGTGTTGCGACGGCTTGCAATTGATTCTCATCTTTTGCGGTGAGGACATAAGTTTTGTATTCAGCGCCCAAAGCATTCTCATTATCGTCAAAGAACTGTTTAAACTCTGTTACAAGCCTTCCTGCCTTTTGGGAAGCTATCTCGATCAAAGACATGCTCGTGGTAAAATGATGCAACGCCCTGTCAGCAAGAGCTAGTGTATCTTCATCATCCATTATAACAGATAAGCCGCCGCTTGCGTTCCCCGCCTGTTCATACGTCATGCCGATGGAGCCGTTGTAAAGCGGGTATGTGTCCCCATATGCAGGATAAAAAAGGTCAAACTCTTCTTTGGTAAAATAAAGCCAGCCGTTCCTGTCAAAATATTTTGCGTTGTTCCTGCCCACTTCTACCTGGAACTCGCGCTGCCATGGCGTTATCACATCATGGTATGGTTCCGCCGCAGGTGCAAAATAATAAGGGTTGTTCACGCCCTGCTCGTGGTAATCCGCATGAATTTCCGGCAGCCAGTCGTTATACAGTTTCAGGCGTTGCTGCGTTTCCAACTGCGTTTGCCAGGCCCAGTCCCTGTTCAGGTCAAAGTTGTAATGGTTCACTCTGCCGCCAGGCCATGGTTCGTGGTGCTCACGGCTCTGTGGGTCAGCGTTCGCAGCGCTCCCAACCATTTGGTTAAACCAATTCACATACCTTTCCCTTCCGTCCGGGTTCAGGCAGGGGTCTATCACTATCACCGTATTTTTCAGCCACTCCTTCGTCTGTGCATTATCATCATCTACCAACGCAAACAGCGTCATCATCGCCGTTTCAGAACTCGAAGGCTCGTTGCCATGAATATTATAGCTCAGCCAAACTATCGCCGGCGCGCCATCCGTTTGCGGCAGCACACCATCTTTCAGCATCCCGCTCAGGCGCAGGTTATTTTTGCGTATATCTTCCAGCTTTTTCAGGTTCTCAGGCAGCGCAACAAACGCCACTTCCAGAGGCCGCCCCTCATTCGTTACCCCATATTGCTGAATCTTCACCATGCCCGGTCTTGCTTCGGACACTGCCTTAAAATACTCCAGTATCTTATAGTGCGGTGTATAATGTTCGCCTATCTTATAACCCAAAAACTGTTCAGGCGAAGGCGCGTTCTGCGCAGCAGCGGCAAGGTTCAGCATCACAAAAAAGCAGGAGAAAATCTTTTTCATCATCAATAATTTGTTGCGGGGGTGAAAGTATTAAAAAATTAATAGAACTACGCCAAATAAGCAGTAGCTAAGTTCAGCATTACAACACATGCGGCTTTAAATTTAGGCCAAGCTGTTAATTCCTTTCTCTTTTTTATTCAGCAGAGAATAAAATAAGTACGTCCTGATATTAAATAAGAACGAGACTATATAAAATTTAGACGTATTAATATTATATAAAGACGGGATTATATAATATTTAGACGTATTAATAGTATATAAGGACGGGACTATACGATATAAAGACGAGATTATTTTTAATTAAGACATCTCTATTTTAAATAAGGACGTCTTTATTTTACTGCCTGCAACTTCTATTAAAATATAAACCAGAAATAATGGCCTGATTTCCTGCTTTTTTATAAGGCGTAATTAACTATGGAGTAGACGTTTAATGCGGCTCGCTGCTGTCAGGTACGTTTATATAGCTGCCGCTGGCGGGCAATATGTTGGTTATAGTGTAGGAACTGAAATCCTGTTTTGCTGTGAGCCCGATGCCATGTATGTATTGTTCGGGGCTGTGCTGGTGGATGAAAACTTCTTTTTCAGTGTAAAAGACCTGTTTGTTCTGGTCCCAATACAATTCGTTGGTGTGAAGCGTGTCGCCTTTAATGTTATAAGCAACTACACTATCCCGCAGGTAAACCATTCCCATTGTTTCCAGGTAGCGGCCGTATTTTGCAGATAGCTGGCTTTCTACGCGGGTGCTGTCGTCATAGAAATCCACATGAAGCGTTTTGGGGAATTCAGTTTTGGGTGTGTCAACTTCTGTGCGCAGCATGAGGGGGGCGGTAAGTTTTGCTTTCATTATGCCGCCATAGCTTAGGTAGCTTGTTACGTTGTTTGCCACTTCCACAGCAACTTTCTTTTCGGACAGTGCCTGCACTTCGTGAATGTCGTTTTTGCATGACTGCAAAAAAAAGCAGCCTGCGATGGCTGCCAGTGATAAAAAAATATGTTTCCCCTTGTTAATCATATTTGCGTTTAATGAACCAAAGATCGCTTAAAGAAAAGCCTGCAGAAAATTTAAAATAATTTTCAGTTACCTCGTTCACGCTTGTGCCACGCTTCCCAATTTCTATCGCAGTATTGATGAGTGAATATTCATGACTGTAAGCGGTTCTGGGTGGTATGAGGCGAAAGCCAATGCCGAAAGTAAAAGCCTCTTCTTTTAAGCTATTGCCGTCTGCATTAATATAGTTTTGCCCAGTATAGAAACCAATACGGTACACCGCACGCCTCCATGGGTTTTTTGCTGTTGCAGGATTTTCCGGCGTGTACTGGCCGCCAACACGCGCAATCCAGCTATTAACAGTTCTGTCGGGCGTGTTATAAAAAAGATATTGGCTCCAATCTCCAACTTCATATTGAGCCCCGGCCTCCCATTTGTCGTAAGGATAACGCCCGTCTGAGATCGTCTTTCTAAGCATAAAGCCTGCGTTGTACATAGTAGGAAGCTTTATACTGCCGAGTATGTTGGTTTGGCTGTAAACACTGTCGATCTTGACCTGGGCGCCATTAGCATCATAATAGAAAGTCATGATGCTATCGTATTGATTGGCATGCAATGTTTGTGAAAAAGTGACATCCCCGCCAAGGCGCAGGGTATATTGCGAAGTGTTTTTTGTAAGCTTATCGGTGTGCTTACTTAAAGGAATGTCGTACTGAAACCCCACATTTAGAAACTTGCCCCAAAAAGCGGTATTTTGTTCTGTGTTAGATTGGTTATACTTAATAGTATCGTTGATAATGTTTACGACTGTATTGATGTCTTTTTTTCCAAAACTCAGCCCTGCATTAAACCCGATGCTAAGGTTGCCAAACCTTCTTCCAAAGCCAACAAACCCCTGGGTAAGGCCGCCGTTGCCATTATAAACATTCTGCAAGCTGTCCTGTATTCCCGTCTGCTGGGTGAAGGTGGAAAAGTTCTGCACACTATAGCTGATGCGGCTTATTGGTTTTAAACCAAGGACAAAACCCATCAGGGGTAAACGCCTTTTTTTACTTTTTTGTATGGGGAAACCTAATGTTATATAGGAGGGAGAAAAATTTACCGAGCTATTAGATTCGCTTAAACTATTATCCCGTAAACTTCTTGAATCTATGGAAATACCTAAGTCAAAGGTTGGGTTAACAATATTCGCATAAGAAGCGGGGTTGTTAGTATTGATCACCTGCGCGTCTGCAAATGCAGAAGTTAAACCTCCCATTGCCCTGGAAGCAATGCTTTGATCAGGATAAAGATCGCCGATGCCGTATCGTGAAAAAGGAGAATTTTCCTGCGCCGATAAATTAATTGAAACACACAAAACCGAAAACAAAAAGAAGAAACGGTTAGTTATTAAACTCATTAATTGCATATAGTCCTTTATAAATAAGATGAGGGTGTGCAAATATCTTGTTTTTGAGATGGGAAGCGACAAAGCCCATATCGCCGCCGGTTAAAAGCACGTTAAAGTTGCTGTACCGGGCGTTGTACTCATCTATAATTCCATCAATTTCTTTCCTCATTCCAAGCAGGGCGCCGCTTATTAAATTGGTGCGCGTGTCGTAACCGATCAGTGGAAAATTAGTATCTGGTTTTATTAAAGGAAGCTTTGCTGTAAATTCATGCATGGCCCTAAAACGCATTTCCAGGCCAGGGGAAATACTCCCCCCTAAAAACTCATGAAACTTATTTACAAAATTGTAAGTGATGCAGGAGCCTAATGCGATGACTAGGTTGTGGTGACCTGGAAAAATAGTTACAGCTGCTGCTGCAAGCGCCCAACGGTCTGCCCCAATGGTCTCAGGTTTACTTACAGGTGTTGTTACCGGCAGCTTGCTTTTTTCATTAAGCTTGTGAAACTTTGTATGTGCCTGCAGGATGTTTTCTATTTCAGGATCATGGTTGATAACAGAAGATAAAATACTCTTTTGAGGGTGATATTGTTCAATAAGCTGTAAAATAGTTGCTGCAAGATCATCATTTATTACAACTAATTCTTTCAGTTCACTATTTTCAAATACTGCGCACTTAAGGCGTGTATTCCCAAAATCAAAGCAGAGAGTGGTCATAATAATGAAGTATAAATTATGAATGAAGTAAATGGTGAATGATAAATCAATCATTCATCCTTCCTTATTCTTCGAACAGCCCTTTCAGTTCTTTAAAATGACCGTTGAGCTTTATTTTTTGCCGAAGGCTTTCAGTGCCGACAATAACAGGCAGCACTTTTGCCAAATGCCTCTTTAAATATTCCAGCCGCTGGTCTTCGCGCAGCAAACCAAGCAATTCATATTCTTCTTCCAGCGATAACCCTGCATGGTGCGCGACATCATAACTTAATAATTCATCATCGGGCTTGTGAAAATCCTTTTCAACTTTCATCAAGGCATGCATCTCACGTATGGAACCAAGTACCCTTTGTAACAGGTTATGGGCGGCTATATTATTTTCCGGATATTTAACGATGGCGCCACTGTATAGTTTGTCGGGTACCTGCTTTATTACCTCCAGCATTTTGAATACCTCCGTGCCTTTGGTCCTTATGTCCATTTTGCCGTCATCATATCTTTTTACTATCTCAATTATCTCCACCAAGGTACCCATTTCTGAAATCTTATCATTGATGACTGAAGGAATACCGAATGGCTTTGCAGATGCCGAACATTCATTAATAAGCTGCTTATATCTTTCCTCAAAAATGTGCAGGTTCAACTGTTCACCCGGATACACTACGATGCTTAAAGGAAAGATCGGAATAAAATTGATCATGTTTATTGTTCAAAAAAGTGAGGCAAATTTATAGGATAAAAGCGCATCCTTCCCATACTGTAGATTTTCACGTTCTTTGTGAAAGTAACAATAGGAATTAATGCACCGCTTTTAAAATGACAGACCTGAAAACAATAGCAAGAAATATTTCACTAATAGAAAATTCTGTTGATGGCTATCAACAATTGCTGTTGAACAGGGATACTACTGTTGATGAAGCAACCGTTATTGGCATTACGGGGCCTCCCGGTTCCGGTAAAAGCACACTTACAGATAAGCTGATCGAACATATACTTGGCAAAAATAAAACAACAGCGGTTTTATGTGTTGATCCTTCTTCACCTTTTAATATGGGCGCTTTGCTGGGCGACAGGTTGAGGATGAGCCGCTGGTATGAACGTCCTTCTGTGTATATACGCTCGCTTGCATCGCGCAAGGCTTTAGGCGGTTTAAGCCCCATGATCATAGAAATAACAGAATACTTAAAATATGCAGGTTTTGATCATGTAATAATTGAAACGGTTGGTGTTGGGCAAAGCGAAATTGATATTGCGGGGTTAGCAGATGTTACAATAGTTACTCTTGTTCCGGAAAGTGGTGATGAAATTCAGACGATGAAATCGGGATTAATGGAAATTGCCGACATTTTTGTTGTGAATAAATTTGATCGCCCGGGTGCGAATGTTTTTTATAGGAACCTTTTATCTATGCTTGCCCCTGTGTTTTATACTAAATCAGAACCGGTAAAAGTTATTAAAACAATAGCTGAAGCAGGAGTGGGCATAGATGAACTGTTTGATGCTGTCCAGGAATGTTTGGGATCACCTAAAAATGCTGAGAAGAGATACTGGTTGCTTGCAGAAAAAGTGTACCAGTTGATAGAGCAACACAAAATGAAAGATATAAGCAAGGAAGCTTTATATAAAAAAATAAAGGAAAAACTATCTGCAGGGCATCCATTCAATGTTTACCTTTTTTTACAAACTATGATCGAAGGAGATAATAATGGCGGCAGATAAACATATATTGTTTGACTGCGAGCGGATGAAATATCCGCATACAGGGCTGTATCATTTTTGCCTGCAACTCGGGCGTGCCCTGCTGAGAAATGCTGATCCAACTAACCAGGACATAGCTTTTTATATAACTAAAAAAGCAGGGAAAGTATTTGGGAGTGGCGCAACTTATGTGGCTCAAAAGAGTATTCATAAATTTCTCTTCCCGTTTGTGAAAACGTTTAATATATGGCATTCTACTTACCAGGGTTCTAATTATATGCCATCTTCAAAGAGAATAAAAAAGGTGCTTACCATACACGACCTGAATTTTTTATATGAGCATGAACACAGAGCTGAGAAGATCAAACGTTCACTTCGCCGTATTCAGGATCACATAAACAGCGCGGATAAAATATGTACTATTTCAGCGTATGTGAAAAAAGATGTTGAACAGCACTTGCAACTGAATGAGAAAGAGATCGAGGTTATTTATAATGGTTGCAACATTCAGCCGATCACCCAATTAACAGAACCGGAAACACACCCTAAAAATCAGTTTATTTTTACGCTTGGCACTATCAATCCTAAAAAAAACTTTCATGTGTTGCCTGCTTTGCTTCGTAATAATTCTTTGCTGCTGGTAGTTGCGGGGATAGTTCAGGATGAAAACTATAAAGCAAAAATTATTCAGGAAGCAGAAAAACACAATGTTGCAAAGAGGGTTCTTTTTACCGGGGCTGTTTCTGAAAATGATAAGCAATGGTATTTTAAAAATTGCCTTGCTTTCGCATTTCCTTCCATTGCGGAAGGGTTTGGCTTACCGGTAATTGAGGCTATGGCTTTTGGCAAACCTGTTTTTTTATCAACTGCCACGAGCCTTCCGGAAATAGGTGGTGATACTGCTTTTTATTTCCAGTCTTTTGATGCTGACGATATGCAAGAAGCTTTTGAAAAAGGCATGAATTATTATGATACAGCCCATCCTGCTTTGGCTATTATGAGCAGGGCGGCAAGTTTTAACTGGGATGATGCTGCAAAAAAATATCTTTCAATATACCAATCGCTGGCGGGTTGAGCAGAGAGTCTATTATGCCATTACATGCAGCCTTAACTTATAAAACATCTTCAGGCAAAACAATATTTTCCTGAATTCGCTTTTCTTTTTCATGCCAAGCAGGTAACGCCTGTATTTGAAAAACAAAACCATACGCATCCAATTGTGTTTAAACGAAAAACTGTTATAGCTCTTTACCAGGTTGCTTAAAACTTCTTTTTCCAATGTGAGATCTGTTGGGCAAGCCTGCCAAAAACGCTCCAGCCGTTTTCTTGTTTCTGCTACTTTTTCTTCTTTGCTTTTGTGGTTCATGGTTGCGTTGCTACCATGCTGCCTCCATTTTACAAGCGGCTCATTCAAATATTTTATCCCTCCATAAAAACAGGCGTTAAAGGCGCACCAGAGATCGTGAGGCATAACTTCAGGAAAAGGAAATGAAGCAGTAAAGAATCTCTTTGCGCATGACCAGGTTATGGCCACCCACACAATTATCCGTCGCAAAATATAGACAGTTATCAAAAGAAGAAAGCGCTTTTAAATCTGAGTGCTTTTTACCCAGCGGCTGCAGGTTTTCATCTACCATTTCATCATCGCAATAAACCATTGGGTAGTCCCCTATTGCATTCATCAATATTTCTGTCTTATTCAGTTCCCACACATCGTCCTGGTCGCAGAAAGAAATATAATTTCCCGATGCAAGCCTACATCCCTTTTCAAAATTTTTAATATAACCAAGGTTGCGCTCATTAAAGTGCAGTTGTATGTTTTTATGCTTCGCCGCATGATCAGTAAGAATGTTGCGGGTATTATCCGTGCTTCCGTCGTCGAGTATAATTATTTCTATGTTCTGATAAGTTTGATCAACGATGGACGCAAGTTGGCTTTCCAGATACTTTCCACCGTTGTAGGTGGCTATTATTATAGAGACCAGGTCGTTATTCATGGCATCCCTCCTCAATAATTTTCAGCAACTGTTCATCCTTTATATCCATTGCGCACCTGAAATGCTTTTCGGGGCAGGCTTTGTAGCCATGTATCCCGCAGGGGCGGCAGTATAATTTTTCTTCAATTTCAACAATAAAGTTTTTATCGCTCAGCGGGCCATAACCAAAAGACGGCAGCGTGGAGCAATAAACCGCCGTTACAGGCGCATTTACGGCAGAAGCAAAGTGCATGGGTGCAGAATCATTTACATAATTCATCACCGCGCCCTGTTGCAAAGCGGCGGACTGCAAAAAACTTAACTGCCCGCATAGGCTTGCCAGTTTTGGGTTTAATGAAGCATTTACAATTTCATTGCACGGGGCTTTGTCATCAGGCGAGCCAAGTAAAAAAACATGTAAGCCCGGCGGAAGCTTATCAATAAAGCTCACCCACTTTTCTTTTGGGTATTGTTTGGTGAACCACACAGATGCAGGCGCGACACAGATATAAGACGCGCCTTGGTAAACTTTTATCTTTTCATAGTAATTTTCCACCGAAGGATAGAGTTTTGGTTTTGCGGCAATAGTATCAGTGAAATGAGCAATCAACAAGTTGTTCCTTTCTATTTCGTGCAGCGGTTTTTCGTTACTGTGTTCTATTTTTTTGCTGAATAAAAAACTCCAGGGGTTCCTGTCAAACCCTATGGTTTCTTTTGCTCCTGAAAAAGCGGTAAGCATCCCTGTGGCGGCAAAGCGCTGCACGTTGATCACCTTATCATATTTGTTTGCGCGCACTTGTTTCAGCAACAAAAACAAGTTGCGGTATTTGTGGTTCTTTTTCCCCCAGATCAAAACTTTGTGCAGGAAAGGATGGTTGCTAAGGAGCAGTTCATTGCCTTTGCGCAGCAGGAAGTCTATTTGTGCATCAGGAAAAAAGGCATGGAGTTTTTCAATAAGCCCCGTAGCCAAAACCACATCTCCAATGAAAGCCGTTTGTATTACGAGGAATTTTTGCACGCGGCAAAACTAATTGATTATGGAATTATTGTTTTCTTAAGCTGAAAGCCAAACTCCTTACTTTTACAAAACAGAAGTTTAATTAACCTTTAAATATTATCATTATGAACAACGATATCAAAGCACTTCGCATTCTTACAATAGCATTGATGGCAGGTGTTTTTATATTTTCAATCATTTCTTTTGTCATTCTTAAAATAAATGCTGCACCTATGGCGGCAGACCTTAGCCCTGTCATTATGTATGTTGGGATAATTATTGCGGTGGGGCTTCTTCCTATTGCGTTTATTTTTTTTAATAAAGACAGTGCGACCTGCGCAGCAACGGACGACGATGCAAAACTGCAACTCTACCGCGCTGCCATCATCAAACAGTTTGCTTTTTTTGAAGGTGTAGGATCTTTAATGTGATCGCCTATTTGCTTGTTGGAAACCTTATCTCTATAGGCGTAGCCCTTTTCACTCTTTTATTGATGTTTACCCAAATGCCCACTCAAGAAAAGTTTACCCGTTTTGGGTAGTAAGAATATGCCTACTTTACCCACGTGATCGTAACCAGAAATGGCGGACAAGGTGTCAGCCAAGTAGGGAAAATTATCGTGAAATAATCGCTTTTTAAGCCAATTGCACTATTAGGTAAAGCAATTGTACTATTTGCCTTGCCTAATAGTACAAAAGGTAGTGTGATTGTACTATTTGCCTTACCTAATAGTACAAAAGGTAACGCAATTGTACTATTTGCTTTACCTAATGGTACAAAAGGTAACGCGGTTGTATTATTTACTTTACTTAATAGTATAATTGCGTCTTTATTCCTCTTCTTCGCCAATACCTTTATAAGAATGCTGTTGGGAAGGAAGGGAAGAGCTCCCCGTCATTTCACATAAGGATTATTTTTCTTCTCATGCCCGATGGTTGTAGACTGCCCATGGCCAGGGTAAACAATGGTTTCGTCGGGCAACACAAATAATTGTTCCCGTATGTTGCGCAATAACTGTTCGTGATTGCCGCCGGGCAGGTCGGTCCTGCCAATGCTGCCAAGGAAAAGCACATCGCCGCCTATTAAAAAATGCTGCGCTTCGCAATAAAAACAAATACTGCCGGGGGAGTGGCCGGGGGCTGTTATCACCTTTAACTCATCACTGCCAATCTTCACAATATCCCCCC
>CAVYTF010000011.1:0-60057 GCA_963771435.1 uncultured Bacteroidota bacterium
CGTCAGATCCGGCGTTTCATACATTTGGTAGCCGGGTGATGGCACCCAATTATTAAAATCGCCAACCACTACAATATGGTTTTTATTTGGTGCATATAACACAAGCGTTGTAGAATCGGGCGAGGTATAATAATTAATACCATCACTAACCCCCGTTGGCAACGGAGCTATTACAGTAGGTTTCGCTACATAAAAGTTCACTGTGTCGCTGCCAGAACCGGTAGGGCTGGAAGCCCTTGCAATTATCGTTTGTGTGCCGTAAGCGGTTACTGTCCCATTAGTACTGTCTTTTGCTGCCGCACTCGCAGTAACTGTTGACAGAACAGTGCCGTTAAAAGAAATACGCAATGTATCTGTTGCAGCTGACGTAAGGCTGGCTCTTGCAACAATAGGTATATTGCTTCCTATACTTGCCTTTATTGGCACCGGTATAGGATCGTATTCAGGTTGTTCAATTGGAACATCAATTCTTGCATATTGGCCGCTACCATAAACAGGGATAAACAAATCACTTCCGTCGGCGTTTCTTTGTGCAGAATCCCCCGTTAAGGTTCTGAAAAGAATGGCGATCTTTTGAATATGCTCACTGGTGTCGGTCATATTAAAATAATTACGCAATGTGCCCGAAATGGTAAATTGCCACATATTAGTTCCAATGTTGCTGCAAGCGCCTTTCAGGCTATCATTAGTTCCCCAAACATCCCAGGTATGCACATGTTGCCAATCACCGGGATCAGTGCTTTTATTGGTGATAACACCAACATGAACATAAACCGGTGTGTTGCTTGGAATGTTATATAGTCCCTGGTTGCCATAAAACGTATTCAGAGTTATGGAAGTGATCGGAGGTCCCGCAGATTCCTGGAGAAACTCAGCTGGCCCCCACGTAAGTAGTTGCGAATGACTAACAGATGCAGCAAACAGCAAGGCAATTGTAAAAAGCTTTTTCATTGACGGCAATTGATTTAATAAATAAAATGAAAATTATTGGCAAATTTATTTTAAAAACAGGATGCAAATATGTGTAATTTTTACACAATGGCAAAAAATATCTGCATTATTTCTTTAATTCTAATATCCACATTGTTTTTCCGGGTATGGAAAACCCTGTTGCAGAATTATACACCTCCTTGGTTAACACATTTTGCGCAGAAGAAAACCCTACTGTCCTTTCAGCATATTTATCAAGGTCGATCTTCTTTTCCTTCTCGTTAGTGTTCATCACGCACATGATGGTTTGGCTGTTGTCATACCGGAAATAAACATACAAACCATCCACAGGGTAATACTGCATCATTTTGCCCGTCTTCAACGCTGAGGAAGTTTTCCTGAAATTAGCGAGCGTCTTTACAAACCCCTGCATTGCCGTTTCACCGCTGTCTAATCCTGCACCGGTAAACGCATTCTTTTTATCGCCCGCCCATCCTCCGGGAAAGTCTGATCGCACCAAACCATCAGGATTTTGATCCCTCCCATCAGCACTTCATCGCCATAATACATTTGCGGTATGCCGCGGCAGGTAAGCAACCATTCAAAAGCCATTTTATCTTTATTGATGCTCGAATCTTCCACAGAATAGATCCTGCTCAGGTCATGATTATCCAAAAAGATCACATTCCGCATCGGGTTTTTGTATAAAAGATCATTGCTCAATGTTTCATACAGCTTATTCACTCCTTCGCTCCAGCCAAACTTTTCATTCAGCGCGGGCATAATGCCATCAAACAAACATTGAAAATCCGTTGGCCCCTGCAGGTTGCTTTTGAATGCCGTATTAATATTATTATCGCAGAAATAAGCCTGGTTTGCCGTGCCATGCACCCACGTTTCGCCAAACATGGTTATATGTGGGTATTCGTCCACCAGCGCCTGGTTGCAGCGGTTCATGAACGGCAGGTCATTATATATATATGTATCTATGCGCCACCCGTCAACGCCAAATTCTTCCACACTCCAAAGCGCATGCTGGATCAAGAAATTGGCAACATAAGGATTTGATTGATTCACATCAGGCATGTTGGGCTCAAACCATCCATCCGTCAAAACTTTTCTTTCGGATGGCGCTGCGTAGGGGTCAAATATGGTCTGGTCCTTATAATTCGTCTGCGTGTATTTCGGCCATTGGTGCAGCCAGTCTTTCGCCGGGCCATCCTGCACTATAAAATTATATAGCCCAATATGGTTATACACCGCGTCCTGTATCAGCTTCATGCCGCGTTTATGAATTTCATCGCTCAGTTTTTCATACATCGGCGCGCCGCCAAAACGCGGCTCGATCTGGTAATGGTTCGTAAAAGCATAGCCATGTTCCGTTCTTCTCGGCATGTCGTTTTCCAGGACCGGCGTCATCCAAACGGTGGTCACGCCAAGGTTTTGAAGATAATCCAAGTGGTTGATGACCCCTTGGAGAATCTCCCCCATGCCTTGCATACATTGAGTCACGGCTCAGCGATTGGTCCCTCATACCAAAAACCCTGTCGTTCGTGGTGTCGCCGTTGCTGAAACGGTCGGGCATAAGCAAATAAATAAAGTCGCTCGAGGTCACTCCTTGCGCATATTTTGTTCCGTTGCCCTGCCGCCTTTCTTTCAGCGTCCAGGTAAGCCTGTCAGTAAAATGCGTAAAATTAAAATCAATGATGACCGCACCCGGCTTGGTTTGCGGCGCAATAGTAAGGTCAAGCGCAAGATATTTTCCATTCTCAAACCTGTGCATGCCCGTCATGGTTACGCCTGGGTAAGTCACAACTACCTTTGCTTTGTACAGCTCGCTGTCGCTGCTGCGCACGAGCAACTGCACTTTGTTCCACTTCATGCCTACCCACCAGTTGGTCGGGTAAAGCCACATGCCCTGCGAAAATGAAACATTGGAAAGGCAAACAAAAACACTGGTGAGTAAAAAATATATCCCTACTAAAAATTTTTTCTTCATAAAATGGCAATTGTTGTTGCTTTTTTCAAAGGCGGCAAGTTATGATTTTATCGGCAAATAGGCAGCGTGTCAATGCTGCCCGTTCTCATCAGGTTTATCATGCTGCTCTCGGCTTTACGCCAAATATTTGTTCATTATTATATGTGCTGCCTCTTTGGCAAATGTCTCCGCCACTTTTTTAATAATTGTGCCACGCAGCAACGCACTATCATATCTTTCTCCACATCATCAGCCACATTATATTTTGCAGCATAATTTTTTATTTTGGGTAAAATATTTTTCAGCAAGTCCATCCGCTTTACAATAGGATGAGAAAGAAACGGATCATGCGCCATGATAATAGGCGTTTCATTAAACTGCGTTCAGGATAAACAACGAAACATATTCTGCGGGAAGCATTTCCCTTCTTTCAATATACCTACTGCCCGGTAATGCTCAATAAGTCGTTCTTAGTTCTTGCCACCTTTATGGTTACTTTACTGCAAAGCGTAGGCAATGCCCATATACATCCGTTCGCCCTTCGTCTATCCTTCATTCATCCTTCGTCTTCTATATACATATCATTTGGGAAAATCAACCGCGCAACAAGGTGGGAAATTGCAAATTTATTAGCCAGTAAATATACAATATTACTCGGCTTAATATTCCTCTTTTCTGTCATTTTTTTCTGTTCATATCCCGATAGTTCAAAAAAGGCCGCCTGCATCAAACAATTTTTTTAACAAACCCTTTTCTTTTTTTAATCCCAAAAAATCATTATGGGCATGTTTTTGTGAATAATTCAGGAATCGTCGCAGTTATTTTAACACATTCTAAAACCTGGAAAAATGAAAACATTACTTACGCTTTTATCAACATGCGCCATAATTTCTGCAAACGCACAATTGCAATTCAAGCCCGCGCTGGAAGCTTATTATGGCCTCAATTCAAAAGGGCTGAACGTTGAGCTGCTGCCCAACAAAAGTTTTTTTATGGTGGAATTAGGCACCGAATGGGCAAATTTTGGCAACGATAACGCTGTGCAAAAGGGGGAACAGGCAGCTCCGTCAACCACTTCCATGGCCTACACGCTCACCATCGGCGGCAGCATTTTTGACGGCAGAGCCACGCCAAACACCGATGTGGTGCCCTTTGTGTTCATGGGGCTTGGCAGCAAACTGGCCGGGCAGGGCGGCGGCATAAAAGTGCTGGAAAACATCCGCGCACTGCACCTCTATGTGGGCGTATATGGCAAATACACTTTCTCAGATTACACCACTTTTCCTGATGCGGGCATTTCAGTTAACTATTATATACCGGATTAAATTTGGGAGAATCTACGGTTCAAGCCCGGCTACGTTTGTGGCCGGGTTTTTATTTATGGGATAATGTAAAGCTGTATTTTTATAAAAATTTATTGCCATGCTTGCCGAATCTACACTCTGCGCTTTTATCCCGGCGCTTGATGCTGCAAAAGCAAAACAATTTTACCAGGAAATACTTGGGCTATCCTTAATAGCTGAAGATGGTTTTGCACTTCAGTTTGAAAGTAACTGCACACCCGTCAGGGTTACGCCGGTCAGGGAATTTACGCCGCATCCTTTCACAGTGCTTGGCTGGCAAGTGAAGGGCATTGAAAAGATAGTGAAAGGCCTGACCGAAAAAGGAGTGCTGTTTGAAAAATATTCTTTTATTGAACAGGATGAGAACTTTATCTGGACAGCCCCCGGCGGAACAAAAGTAGCATGGTTCAAAGACCCGGATGGCAACCTGCTTTCGCTGAGTGAGCATCCATGAGCTGTTAGCTTTGAGCTATGAGCTATAAGCTGTGAGCCGCGGGAAATATAAAAGGGCACAAAGAATATTCTTTGTGCCCTTTGTGTTGTATTACTTCGTTTGCTTTGTGGTTAAGAGCCGCAGCTTACACAGCCATCCTGCATGGTGCAAACCGCTCCGATCATTTCAGTTGGCTCAACATCAATGGCGATCACGGGCGCTTCTGCCCTCATTTCAAAGTTTGCGTGAATGGCGTCTGCAACAGGAATAACCGGTTCCACTTCTTTGCTGCCTTGCTTTTCCACCGTAAACTGAACCGCTTGTGTTGCGGCCTGTGTGCGCAGATAATACATGCCGGTTTTCAATCCTTTTTTCCAGGCGTAAAAGTGCATGGAAGTAAGTTTAGAAGCAGTGGGCGTATCAATAAACAGATTCAGTGATTGCGACTGGCAAATATATGCGCCACGGTCGGCAGCCATGTCAATGAGGTTGCGCTGTTTAATTTCCCAAACTGTTTTGTACAGTTCTTTAATAGTCGGCAGGAATTTCTTCAATATTCTGTACAGAACCGTTTGCTGCGATGATCTTATTTTTCATGGAGTTGTTCCACAGGCCAAGATTTACAAGGTCTTTCAGCAAATGTTTGTTCACGATGATAAACTCGCCGCTCAGTACCCGGCGTGTATAAATGTTGGAGGTATATGGCTCAAAGCATTCGTTGTTACCCAATATTTGTGAGGTAGAAGCAGTTGGCATCGGCGCAACCAGCAACGAGTTACTTACGCCATATTTTTTCACTTCTTCTTTCAAAGCAGTTCCCAATCCCAGCGTTCAGTAGGTGTAACATCCCACATATCAAACTGGAAAATGCCTTTTGATAGAGGCGAGCCTTTAAAGGTTTCATAAGCGCCATCTTCTTTGGCCAGGTCTTTGCTGGCCGTCATGGCAGCGAAATAGATGGTTTCAAAAATGTTTTTGTTCAGCATTTTTGCTAGCTCGCTTTCAAAAGGCAAACGCAGCAGGATAAAGGCATCTGCCAGACCCTGCACACCCAAACCAATAGGGCGGTGGCGCAGGTTGGATGTTCGCGCTTCTTCAACAGGATAATAATTGTTATCGATGATCTTGTTCAGGTTGATGTTACCTGGTAGGTTACCTCGTATAATTTTTGATGATCGAACTTGCCGTTGCTCACAAACCGCGGCAATGCAAGCGAAGCCAGGTTACAAACCGCTACTTCATCCGGGCGATGTGTATTCCATGATTTCGGTGCAGAGGTTGGAGCTTTTAATGGTACCCAGGTTTTGCTGGTTGCTTTTCCGTTGGCAGCATCTTTATACAACAAATATGGTGTGCCGGTTTCTATCTGCGCATCCAATATGGCAAACCAAAGTTCCTGCGCTTTGATGGTTTTTCGTGCACGGCCTTCTGCTTCATATTTTGTATACAGTGCTTCAAATTCCTCGCCCCAGCAATCGCCAGTCCCGGTGCTTCATGCGGGCAAAACAGGCTCCAGTTCGCCATTTGCTTCCACACGTTTCATAAACAGGTCGGATATCCAAAGGGCATAAAACAAATCGCGGGCGCGCATTTCTTCCTTACCATGATTTTTACGCAGATCCAAAAACTCAAATACATCAGCATGCCAAGGTTCAAGGTAAATGGCAAAAGCGCCTTTGCGTTTGCCGCCGCCCTGGTCAACATAGCGGCAGTATCGTTAAATACACGTCAGCATGGGGATAATGCCGTTGCTGGTGCCGTTGGTGCCGCCGATATAACTGCCCGTTGCGCGGACATTATGAATGCCAAGCCAATGCCGCCGGCACTTTGCGAGATTTTTGCGGTTTGTTTCAGGGTATCATAAATGCCGTCAATGCTGTCATCTTTCATGGTCAGCAGAAAGCATGATGCACATTTGCGGTTTTGGCGTGCCTGCATTAAATAGGGTTGGTGTGGCATGCGTGAACCAGCGCTCACTCATCAGGTGATAGGTTTTGATGGCGCTTTCAATATCTTCTTTGTGAATACCGACGGCATACGCGCATGAACATGTGCTGCGGGCGTTCGGCAATTTTTCCATTAATTTTAAGCAGGTATGATTTTTCCAGCGTTTTAAAACCGAAATAATCAAACCCAAAATCACGGTCGTAAATAATGGTGCTGTCCAGCAGTTCGGCATTTTCTTCAATAATCTGCAAAACATCATCAGCAATCAGGGGCAATTTTTGCCGGTCTTGCATGGTCAACATAATTATACAGCTTCCGCATGGTTTCTGAGAAACATTTGATGGTGTTTTTATGCAGGTTGGTTACTGCGATACGCTGGAAGCCAGGAAAGCATAATCGGGATGCTGTGATGGTTAATGATGCGGCGGTTTCGGCAGCAAGGTTATCCAGTTCGGTGGTGGTCACGCCATCGTAAATGCCTTCAATCACTTTTTTGGCCACGTCAATCGCGTTAACCATCGGGCTTGAGACCGTAAGCACAGCTTTTCAATGCGTGCGGTTATCTTATCAAATTTTACCGATTCTCTTTTTCCGTTTCTTTTTATTACATACATGGTGTTATTATAATTTTAAATGGTGATTAATTTACGCTTTTTTATTGATGAAATCATATATCTGAAATCTTAAAATTTAAAAATCTTCTTCCAGCGAAAATGCTTGCGTTTCTTTGTCTGCGCCATACGCCTGCTTTCTGGTAATCGCCTACCCGTTTTTCAAAGAAGTTGGTTTTGCCTTGCAGCGAAATCATCTCCATAAAATCAAATGGGTTTGTGGCGTTGTATATTTTGCGATACCCAATTCGCTTAACCAGCGGTCGGCCACAAATTCAATGTACTGCTGCATCAGTTTGGCATTCATGCCAATCAGGTCAACTGGCAAGTGCATCGGTAATAAATTCTTTTTCTATCTTTACTGCATCGCTAATGATGCCATATACTTCTTCTTCCGATAATTTAGTTTGCAGCATGCTGTACAGCAGGCAGGCAAATTCGCAATGCAAGCCTTCATCGCGGCTGATCAGTTCATTGCTGAAGGTTAGGCCCGGCATCAAGCCTCGTTTCTTTAACCAGAAGATAGAGCAGAAGCTGCCGCTGAAGAAAATACCTTCCACGGCTGCAAAAGCCACAAGGCGTTCGGCAAAATTGCCGTTGTCTATCCAGCGCAATGCCCATTCTGCTTTTTTCTTTACGGCAGGTACGGTCTCAATGGCATGAAACAAGCGGTGTTTTTCTTCCGGATCTTTTAATGTAGGTATCAATCAGCAATGCGTAGGTTTCAGAGTGGATGTTTTCCATCATGATCTGGAAACCATAAAAGCACCGTGCTTCGGGCAGCTGCACTTCGCTCATAAAGTTTACTGCCAGGTTTTCATTTACGATGCCATCGCTGGCGGCAAAGAATGCCAGCACATGCGATATAAAATGACGTTCGCCGTCGTTCAGCTTCTCCCAGTCTTTCAGGTCGCTGCTCAGGTCAATTTCTTCTGCCGTCCAGAAACTGGCTTCATGTTTTTTGTAATGTTCCCAGATATCGGGATAATTGATGGGCAGGATAACAAACCGATCTTTGTTCTCTTTTAACAGTATTTCTTCCATATTGCTGTGCTATAAAGTTTCAAAAGCCGTGTGATAAAAACAGGCATCGAAGGGATGCCTTTTAAACTATTTAATACTCCGTAAAATGCTTTGTAAAATAATAGAGGAAAAGCCGAATAATGTAAAGTTGTTATTCACCAATGTTGAAAAGAAATGTAAAGTTTTGGTGGATAAGTATTTGAAGCAAAAACCTGCTTATCTACAATAATTTCTTTAATAATGAGCCATTCATGGCAGAAAGTCATGGAGGGGAAAAGGGCTTGGGGATAAGGTGGCCTCTAGTGAAGGTGGCAGGAAGGACGCAGGGATGCGGCATGAGGGTGGAAGGGAGGCGGAGTTGATCGGGCGTGTGACAGGTTGACTGATGAGGAATGAAAATCCTATTTTGGCATTAGTTTGCATACTACATTTGTGTTAGAATGAATTATTATGGGGTTAGTTTATGCTGATATTGAGTTAATAAATGCAAATGATATTGAGCTTGCCAGGCGGCACTTTATCGGCGATGATGAAATTAAGAGCATCCGCATTACTGCATTAGTTGATACGGGTAGTTATATGCTTGCTATAAACGAAGCCATACAAGAGGTGCTGCAGTTGCCCGTTGTGGAAAAACGCAGGGCGCTGACTGCCGACGATCGGGTGATAGAATGTGATGTGGTGTCGCCAATTGAAATGCGTTTTAAAAACCGCCGCTATTCGGGAAATGCGATTGTATTGCCCGGTGAAAGTGAGCCATTGCTGGGCGCTATTCCTATGGAAGATATGGATGTGCTGATACATCCGTTGCGGCAGGAACTTATTGTAAATCCTGAACATCCTTATTTTGCCCAAATGAAGCTGAAATGATCACAGCTTTACGCTGGATAACTGTGGGCGGATTTGTCCAAAGCTCCATAGTTGCGATATGTAATTCAATATATTTATTTTTTATTACGAGTATCTCTTTTATATTGTCTAAGTTGAAGCTTAAGCGCAGTTAGGTTTGATTTTGAAAAGTCCTTTTTTCTTCGTAGTGCTTTAATGGCTTTACGCTCCGCATAAACTGCTTTCGACCTGTCATTTGCAAGCCAATACCACTCTGCCATTTTGTTATAATATTTAGATCTATTTGCAAGTTCCGGGTAGCCAAAATAATTCATCATTTCTTGATAAGCCTCGGCGCCTAACTCATAAATTTCTGGCGTAAGCGGAAGTTTTATCCTATCCGTATAAAATTGAATGCCATCAATTATCATAAAATAGGCAGGATCCCGATAAGTTGGTGTCGCCATCACTATTTTGCCATATTCATACGCCTTATGCATATCTGTTTTAAGCAACGCATCAAAGGTATTCCGGGCCATTAATGGCGCATATTTCAACTTCGGTTCCTTTTGAACTATTTTATTTGCCAAAAAAAGGACAGAATCTGGCTCCCCTATATAGTCAGGCTTATTTCCATTGCCTTTATAATCCTCCCCTCTATAATCGTCACCATTAAATTTCACAAAGTCAAAATGGAATGAATCATCCAGTTCTGCAAGATCTTTATTCTCCATCCGCGTCGCTAATGCATCTTTCATATCCCAGGTATCGTTCACTATTTTTGGCAACACGCTGCTGAGCTTTGCAGGATACCCTATCCACGCCAGTCTTCCATCCGCATTCACCACAAACGACCAGGGAATACCATCTGTTTTGGCTCCCGCAGCAGATAACCAATCTCTTTCCATAAAGCTGCTGTCCTCCGCCGCCACAGTATAATTCATCCGTTTGCCCATGCTGTCCACAAATCTTTTCACTTTCGATAAAGGGTTATGAATAGCTTCAGAGTTTTCATAAATATTCATCCCTATAAACGTAACCTTATGCCTGTATTTACGCGCAAGTTTCGAAAGGTGGGGTATTGATGCCCTGCATGGCGCACACCAGGTCGCCCAAAACTCAACAACATATACCTTCCCTTTTTCAAAGCTTTCAACCGGCGCACCTTTTAGCCATTCCCCTACCCTTAGCGGAGGAGCCATATCACCAATATTTACCGAAGCGAGTTGGGTATCTTGTGCATAAGCAGTAACAGAGACACAAAACAACAGCAACTGAAAATTTAATCGAGTAGTTGTATGCATATTTATTAGTCTCTGCGGTTAAAGATAAACTAATCTTAATTTATCTAAGGGCCCTAGCGACTTTGGTAGGAGCAATGTTTCCCAAAAAGCTTACCAGTATTTATACCCTAACAGATTTGCGAGCTGGACCTTTGCGAGGCAGAGCTGGTACTGGTATTGAAGCCTTGTTAGTTCTGCGCGCTGGACGTTGTTGCTGGCGTTTGTGATGTCCAGGTTGGTGCCGACGCCGTTCTGGTAGCGGCTTGCGGCTATTTGTTCTGCACTTACGGCGTCATCTATCTGGGCTTGTGTATTTTTTATGCGTTCGATATTTGACTGTATGTCTATGTATGCCTGGGCGATGTCTCTTTTATAATTGCTGTCCAGGGTTTGGGTGGCTAACTCATTTTGCTTTACTATGCTTTCCTGCAAGCGTACCTGCTTTCTTGTTTTGCTGCCGTCGTAAATAGGAATTTTTAATGTGACGCCTCCATTGTAATTGAAACGGTCTTCGTCAACAGCGGGAACATAGCCGTTCTTAAAGCCTGCGCTGCCGTGGAGGTCAACAAATGCTTTGTTGGCGGCTTTGGTAATATCAATGTCTGACTGTGCCTGCTTTGTCCTGTCGTTTTGCAAAAGAAAATCGAGGTTGTTTGTTTGTGCATCAGTTAATGCATCGGTTGGGCTTTTGAGGGGCAGGTCAAAATCGAAACTTACTCCGGCAGTGCTTGTGTTGCCTGTGGTGTAAGCGAGCAAGGTTATTTGCTTTTGGAGTTGGTTCTGCAAATCAGTTTTCATGTTCAGCGTGATATCAATACTTGACTGAACATTAAGCAGGTCAAGCTTTATTGCTTCGCCATTCTGTAGCTTGCTGTTGATGATGCTCAAGTTGTCATGAAGGTAGGCAAGTACACTGTCCTGAATGGTGATGGCCTGCTGGCAGATAAATTATATTATAATAGATAGTTGCAACCTGGTAAGCCAACTGGCTTTTAGCATAATCAACATTGTCTGTTGCATATTTCAAACCCTGCTTTGCCTTTTCCACATTGGCTTTGAGCCTTCCGAAATCAAGCAACAAATAGTCAGCATCCAATGAAGTATTTACATTGTTGACAGGGGCAAACTGAAAGTTTTCTAAAGCCCCACCTGTGCCTATCGGAAAAGGAATGATGATCTTTGGCTGTACATAAGCATAGGATGCATTGCCTGTAAGCGTTGGGAGGTTTGTATTTGCAATATCAAGTTGCTGCTGTGCTGTGAGCACACTGTTCTGAGCCTCCTTAAGCCGAGGGAAATAAGCAAAAGACTGGTTGATAAGGCCTTTCAGCTCAGTGTTTGCCTGAACCTGTGCAAAGGAAATGTTTGCTGAGAGAATAATAAAAAGGGTATAAAAAGTTTTTTTCATCATTGTTTTACTTTTAAATTTTAGTGCGCTTCAGCAACGGCTGCCTTTGCTTTTGCTTCGTCTGCCGGACTGAGCTTTTTTATTCTTAGAAATATGACAAGGGGTATCACTGCTAAAAAGAATATTCCCACAAGCCGGAAAGTATCTAAGTAAGAAAGGAAATGCGCCTGCCTGTCAACAGAATTATTAATAACTGCCAATGCTTTTGTTGTGGCTGAGCCTATATCGAAGCCGCCCCTGTTCACAAAGTTTTGTGCGATGGCGTTTGTTTGGTTTGTGAATGTTGTGGAACCAGCGGGTATATTGGAAACAATATCACTTCTGTGCTGCGCGTACCGATTGGACACATAGTTGTTTGCCAACGCGATGCCGAATGCACCACCCAACTGGCGGGTCATATTGTTTATTGCAATGCCGCCTGCATAGTCCTTTGGCTGCAAGCCTGCAACAGCCTGGTTTATGAGCGGTAACTGTACCATGCTTATGCCTACGGCACGCATAGCGAAGGGGAAATAAAAATCCCACTTGCCTACATCCATGCTTACCTGAGAACTTGTCCAGCAGAAGCCAGCAAATAATATGAACCCCGCTACTATAAAAGGAATGGCCGGCACCCCCTTGCTCAATATATTACCCATTACTGGCATCATGACCAACGTGAGCAATGTAGGCGCGAGCAGCGTTAAACCTGTTTCGTAGGCTGTGAAGCCCAGTACACCCTGCGCGAGCACGGGGAAAACGAATACCGAAGTATATAAGCCCAAGCCGACCACAAAAGTGAAGATGGTTGTGAAGGCCAGGTTCCTGTTGTTCAATATTCTTAAATTAACCGCCGGGCTTTTTATACGTAACTCATACCACACAAACGTGACGAGGGCTATTGCTGCAATAACTGCACAGACTCGTATGGACTGGCTGCTGAACCAGTCTTCGGCATCGCCACGCTCGAGTACATACTGCAGGCAACCAATACCCCCTGCCAAGAGCAGTATGCCGTTGTAATCGATATGAATTGACTTCTTTTTTGTGCCTTCCCCGGGCTTCTTATCAATATATGTGAAAGCGAGAATGGTTGCAAGAATACCAATGGGGATGTTGATCATGAAGATGTATGACCAGTGCCAGTTCTCGATGATATAGCCGCCCAAAGTAGGACCCAGCGTTGGCCCCAGCACGATGCCTAAGCCAAAAAGGCCGGATGCGATGGGCCTGTCTTTTACCTCGTAGGCATCAAACAGGATGGCCTGTGATGTGGAAAGCAAGGCACCGCCCCCTACGCCCTGTATAAAGCGCCAGATGATGATCTCCACGAGGCTTGTTGACTGGCCGCACATATAGGAGGCGACCGTGAAGATGATCATTGAGGTGATGTAATAATTCTTTCTACCGAAGTATTCTGCAAGGAAACTTGTGAGCGGTATGATGATAACGTTCGCGATGGCATAAGAGGTGATGACCCAACTGACGTCTTCAATGCTTACGCCGAGGCTGCCGCTCATGTCACTGAGCGCGACATTTACAATGGAGGTATCGATCAGCTCCATAATAGCAGCCGATATAACTGTTATGACAATAATCCCCCGCTTGAAACCTTTAGGAATAGCCATACTTGATCATTTTACTGGTACAACAACATAAGCACTTAAACCTGCGCGCAGCTTGTCTTTGTATTTGTCAGCATCGTTGATGTTGATCTTTACAGGCACGCGCTGCGTTACTTTCACGAAGTTGCCGCTGGCATTATCAGGAGGCAATAAAGAGAATTGTGCGCCTGTGGCTTCGCTGACGCTTGCAAGTGACCCGCTCAATTTAACGTCAGGGTATGCGTCAAGCTCAATGTTTACGGCCATGCCGTCGTGAAATTCTTTGATCTGCGTTTCCTTGAAGTTTGCAATGATCCAGTAGGTTGAATCATCTACAATAGAAAATAAAGGAGAACCTGCCTGTACGAACTGGCCTTCGGTAATATTTCTCTTGCCGATCTTGCCACTTTCCGGAGCATATATTTTTGTGTAGGATATCTTTAGCTCCTGCTGCTCAATAGCGGCTTTCTTCATGTTAAGGGCGGCCTGAGCTTTTGCAATTCCTGCGGCAAGCACGGCGATGCGACTGTCCGCAGTGCTGTAATCACTATGGCTGTTCTTTGTTTCCTGTATTGCCTGCTGCAAGGTGTATTGGCTTTGGTCGAGGGCGTATTTGCTATCGTCCAGTTGCTTTTTTGTTATAGCCTGGGAAGCATATAAATTCTTGTTACGGTTGTAATCATCCTGTGCCTGCTGCACTTTTGTGCTGTCTAGGCTTACGCTTACATTACTAAGACTAATGTTTCCTTTGTTAGTGCCCAGAGAGACCTCTGCGTTGTTGAGAGCAGCTTTTGCGTTAGCAATGTCTGCTTCAGCAGCGGCAGAATCGGCCACCATTTGTAAGAGCTGGGTTTGAAGGTCTGCATCGTCAAGCTCTAATAATAATTGCCCTGTTTTTACAGAATCGTAATCGTTTACAGCGATGGTCTTTACATAGCCTGAAACCCTTGGTAACACGGGCGTAATTTGGGTTGCCACCTGTGCATCGTCTGTTGTTTCGTGGCTAAGTGCAAATGCTATTTTTGTGTAGCCATAGATGCCGCCGACAATCAACACTACAAGGATAATAATTAATCTTAACGGGGACTTTTTCTTTTCCGGTTCTTGTTCAGTTTCCTGGGTTGCCATATTTTGTTTTGTTGTTTGTTATTTATTATTTGATCTATCCGAAAGCGGCAGAAGGTGTTCATGCATTATCTCTTTGAGATGATCGCTGATCCTTTTCTTGAACTTGCTATCTTCGTAGGGGACATAACCGTCCTCTTTATTGAGCATTTTAATGCACATCTTTTTAGAAAGGAGTACCTGGTTGATGGTGCCGAGAAGCGTGGCATGGGTAAGGGCGGCATCGACCTTTTTAAAGACCCCTTTTTTAATGCCCGTTTCAATTATGCCCCTGATGATAAGGCTGCTGGGAAAAAGAATATCAACAATGGTTTGCTGGATGGCTTCCCGTTCGTTGAGCATCAGTTCCTGGTGTATGACCCTGTGGACGGTGCGGCTGGTAAAAAGCCGGCTTACGTAGCTATCTACTATAGCGTCTATTTTTTCTATCTCCGAAAGGGAGTCGTTGTGTGAAATTTCATCCAGCAGCCCACGTGTGTAGGAGGCTTTCCGTTCCAACAGGGCCTCAAAAAGTTTCTCTTTTGAGCCAAAATAGTAGTTGATCATTGCTACATTAACGTCTGCTGCAGCGGCTATGTCCCTTACGGAGGTGCCTTCGAAGCCCTTTTTTGCAAAGAGCTCAACAGCCACGTTAATGATATGATCTTTTTTATCCAGTATCACAGTTCTTAATTGAAAGTGCAAAATTAAACAAATGTTTTAATTAAACAAACGTTTGATTAATATTTATGAAAAATATTTTAACCCTGTTGTTGTAAGGAGAGAGTTATTCTCCCAGGCTTCCTCTCAGCCCAATAACTTATACCAATTACTGTATTCCCTACCATTATTACTGATTGAGGGTGTAAAAGGGAAAAACTGTGAGGAGTTAGCCTAATTTTGAATCCGTTCAAATGGTTAGTTATGGAAAAGATCGTACAATTGGAAAGTGTTGCACAGTTTAATACAGATAAGGGGCAGGAGACACGGCACCCGCTGGTGACTGTGCTGGATAATGCAAAGTCTAAGCTGGTGCAGCCGTTCCGGTTTATTTCGGGGCTGTATATAGTGTATTTAAAAGAAGTGGTGTGCGGGGAACTGCAGTATGGCCGGAGCAATTATGATTACGAGGAGGGCACGCTGGTGTTTGTTGCGCCGGGGCAGGTATATGGCGTTAATGACTATGCAAAACTGGTGCAACCAAAAGGCTGGACGCTCGCGTTTCACCTGGACCTGATACGCGGAACTGCGCTTGGCAGGCATATTAAAGACTATAATTTTTTCTCGTATGAATCTAACGAGGCGCTCCATCTCTCAGAAAGGGAAAAGCAGGTAGTGGTGGAATGCTTTATTAAAATTCAGTATGAACTATCACATGCCATTGATAAGCACAGCAAGACCTTAATTGTAAGCAATATTGAATTGTTCCTGAACTACTGCGTTCGCTTTTATGACAGGCAGTTCATCACAAGGGATAATGTGCACAAAGATGTGCTGGCGAGGTTTGAAGGATTGCTGGATGACTATTTTCAATCGGGCAAGGCGCAAAGTTTGGGGTTGCCTTCTGTAGGGTATTGCGCCAGCGAACTTAATTTATCAGCCAACTATTTCGGTGACCTTGTGAAGAAGGAAACGGGGAAATCTGCACAGGAATATATACAGGGCAAAACAATCGACCTTGCGAAGGAGAAGGTTTTTGATACCAGTAAATCCATTAGTGAGATAGCTTATGAAATGGGCTTCAAATATCCACAGCATTTTACCCGGCTGTTCAAGCAGCGGGTGGGGCAGTCGCCGAATGAATACAGGTTATTGAATTAAAGTAAATGGATACAATGAAATATAGTAAAACCGGCTTATTGCTTGTAGTTCTTATAGCAGTGATGCTATCAGTTTTATGCGGCAAAGCTACTGCGCAAGACAATAAACAAATAGTGCATTTGGCAAAACTGGTGATAGACTCTGCCCAGTTAGAAGCCTATAAAGCCGCGTTGAAGGAAGGAATTGAAACATCAGTGCGGGAGGAACCGGGCGTACTTACTTTGTACGCTGTGTATGAAAAAGACCACCCTACACATGTGACGGTTTTGGAGATATATGCCAACAACAGTGCGTACAAGGCGCATTTGCAAACGCTCCATTTCAAAAAGTATAAAACCGCTACTAAGAATATGGTGAAGAGTCTTGAACTTGTTGATGCCGTTCCTGTTTCGCCGGGGATGAAGATAAAGTGAAGCAATGAAGACGACCGTAAAGGTTGGCCTCATTGACGAGGTAGCTTATTCTACAATAATTTAATAAAACTCAAAAAGTAAGACAATGCAAAAAAGAAAACTTGGAAACAGCGGCCTGGAAGTATCGGCTCTTGGCCTTGGCTGTATGGGAATGAACCATTCTTACGCCCCTTTTCCTGACAAAAAGGATATGATCTCGTTGATACATTCCGCAGTAGAGAAGGGCATTACCTTCTTTGATACTGCGGAAATATATGGGCCTTTTATTAATGAGGAACTTGTTGGTGAGGCGCTCGCCCCTCTTCGTAAAGAGGTGATCATTGCCACCAAATTTGGCTTCAACTTTAAAGATGGGAAAGTTACGGGCGTAAACAGCCAGCCTGAACATATTAAAGCAGCCGTGGAAGGTTCGCTTAAAAGGCTGAATATTGAGGTGATCGATCTTTTGTACCAGCACCGCGTTGACCCGAATGTGCCTATTGAAGAGGTGGCAGGTGCAGTGAAAGACCTGATACAGGAAGGTAAGGTTCGGTATTTCGGGCTATCCGAAGCGGGGGTGAAAACCATCCGCCGTGCTCATGCGGTACACCCCGTTGCGGCATTACAAAGCGAGTATTCTCTTTGGTATAGAAAACCCGAAGAAGAAGTGATACCTACACTGGAAGAGCTGGGTATTGGTTTTGTTCCGTTCAGCCCATTGGGGAAGGGTTTCCTCACGGGGAAGATAGACGAAAACACTAAGTTTGAAGCTGTGGACATCCGCAATAATATCCCCCGTTTTACGCCTGAAGCAAGGCAGGCAAACCAGGCCCTGGTTGACCTGCTGGAGAAGTTTGCAAAAGAAAGAAATGCAACCCCTGCACAGATAGCTCTCGCCTGGTTGCTTGCACAGAAACCATGGATGGCTCCCATACCCGGCACTACAAAGCTGCACCGTTTGGAAGAAAATATCGGCTCAGTGGCGATTGAATTTACGGCTGATGATCTGCAGGAGTTGGAAGTAGCTTCGTCCCATATTAAGATAGAAGGGGCAAGGTATGCTGACGCACAGGAGAAAATGAGTGGGTTGTAAGTAAAGCAACAAAGCTTTTATTATTATAAACATAGTAAAATAACAATCATGAGTAATAATATTGAAGGAAAAGTAATAGTAATTACAGGGGCAAGCAGCGGGCTTGGTGAAGCTGCTGCAAAGCATTTGTCTGAACAGGGCGCCATCGTTGTGCTGGGTGCGCGCCGTTTTGAGCGCATTGAAAGCATAGCAAAAGACATCACAGAAAAAGGTGGTAAAGCTCTGGCAATAGAAACCGACGTTACCAATCACGCGCAGGTGAAGAAATTAGTAGATACCGCCGTAGAAAAATATGGCCGTATAGATGTGATCATCAACAACGCGGGTTTAATGCCGCTTTCGCTGCTGCAAAGTTTAAAGATCAGCGACTGGGATAAGATGATCGACGTGAACATCAAGGGGGTTCTATATGGCATAGCGGCTGCGTTGCCCCATATGCAGCATCAAAAAGATGGGCACATCATTAACGTATCATCTGTAGCCGGCCACAAAGTAAGCCCGGGAGGTTCGGTTTATTCAGCTACCAAGTTCGCGGTAAGGGCATTGTCAGAAGGGTTGCGCCAGGAAGTAAAGCCCTATAATATCCGCACAACCATTATTTCACCGGGCGCAGTGGCCACAGAACTTGCTGAGAGCATTACAGATAAGGAGTTTTTGAAAGGCATGGATTCATTTTATAAGCAATACGCTATTCCTGCGGATTCATTTGCAAGGGTGGTCGCATTTGCCATCAGCCAGCCTAAGGAGGTGGACATCAATGAAATACTATTCAGGCCAACCAACCAGGAGCGATAAACTTTACTAACAATAAAAAAAGACAGTATGGAAATTACAAGAATTGGCACACTAGCATCAGTGAAAGGGCCGGAAGATTGGTTCACAGGGGCAGTACGCATTGATGATCTGTTTCAGCCAAATGATGCAAGGCGTGCCGCAGCAGCAAGCGTTACATTTGAGCCCGGAGCCCGAACAGCATGGCATATTCATCCGCTTGGACAGACACTGATCGTTACTTCAGGCTGTGGCTGGGCGCAGCGTGAGGGCGGCCCGGTAGAGGAGATCCATCCCGGGGATATAGTTTGGTTTGCGCCCAATGAAAGGCATTGGCACGGCGCTACAGCAACTACAGGCATGACGCATATAGCGACTCATGAACAGTTGAACGGGAAAGTGGTTGACTGGATGGAGAAAGTAACAGAGGAACAGTATAGGAGGTAATGGTTGAGGAGCCATTATGCAAGCCGTTTTAGTTGCCATCAGACAGCAACATGGTACCTACTTGGTCCCTACGAAGCAGTTATAAAATGGTTGGGAAAAGAGTGTAACAAAAGGGCGCTGTTTAGCTTTATTGCTTAGTGAAAGAAGAGAAACCGCGAAGGATGCTAAGAAGAAAGCGCAAAGAGTGCAAAGAATGTTTCACAGCATCAATTACTCTTTACAAACCTTTTATTAACCACGCCCCCGTTGCCGGTGGTTAGTTGCAGGATGTAAGTGCCTGCGGGAAGGGTAGAGACGTCTATGGTTTGCTGGCCGTTGGGCAGGGAGAGGGTCTTCAGCTTTCTGCCGGATATATCATAGATGGCGAGGGAGCCTGCTGCGGGGCTGCTGGTGTTGACCTGTAGTTGCAGCAGGTTTTGCACAGGGTTTTGAAGAATGTTTAGGGCGTTGGCCTGTGGCAGGTTTACTACAAGTATGTTTGAATACGTGGCGTTGCCGTTGAGGTCAACTTCTTTGAGGCGGTAATAGAGAGTTGACAGATGGGAGTTGACAGATGACAGATTGTTGACAGATGAGAGGTTATCGCTATAAGAATAGGTTTTTAAGACACTGCTGTTGCCGGCGGCGGGCTGTTTGCCAATGGTGGTGAAGCTTGTGCCGTTTGAGCTGCGCTCAATTAAAAAATAGTTGCTGTTTATTTCTGTGGCGGTTTGCCATTGGAGTTGCACTGTTTTGTTGAGGAGGGTGGAGGTGAAGTTTAATAAACGAATTGGATAAACACCTAATGGTAGAGATGCGGCTCCATCAACAGTATATGGCGTAATTGATGTACAAAGAACTAGATAGCTTCCGTTTATTGGAGAAAGTAGATATACTTCTGAACTGTTATCCGCGAAACCAACAAGGCTATCTACGCCATTAAAGGATACCGTAATAAGTCCAAAGCAACCCGGTACGGGGTTATTGATACTATTTACGGGCGCTGCGCTAACTATTGCAGTATTGGTACTGTTAAGAACAATTTTAATTAGTTGATTATGTTCGCCAGCCATATAAAGGTCACCGTCATACCAACTTAAGTCGCCATCTGCATAATATCCAATAACACCAATTTTATAGCTTTCCCCATTTGAAACATAAATCCCATAAAGCGTATCATTATACTCACTTAAGAGTACTGAATCATTCAATGCAATTAAAGAGACACCATATGTTCCATCATTCGCTCCCCCAATTCGAGTAGCGACTGCATTGGTAGTATCAATCAGATATAAATATTGACCATCAACTCCCCAAAGCCTAAAATCGGGAGTAAAAGCAATATCGATATATGACTCGCTAGATTCGCCTACAAAGCGGGAAGAGCAATTGTTTAAATCTACTGAATAAATATCCTTCCCAGCATTTACAAAGGTTGGCTGTTGGGAAAGCCCTTCGAGACAAATAAAAAAAAGAAGTATTGTAATAAATATTTTCATGGTTTAAAACTTCGTTGATGCAAAACAGCCATAACAAAAGTAGTTGAATAGATGATTGTTACCTCAATCATTCCCTAATGCCCTCCCTCCCCTTCCCAAAACTTACCCCTTAAAAATTCATATTAGTCGTTATTTTAGCGCAAATATTCAACATGAAAAAAATAACCCTGCTTTTATTGGGCATTTGCTCCATAGCTGTTTCTTTCTCCTCGAAGGCGCAAAGCCCGGGCATGCATGTCATTGATTCCTTCCCCATTTCGGGCGCGGCGAGGTGGGATTATATAAAGGTTGGGCCGGTGAACGACTGGCTTTACGTGAGCCACGGCACAAAGGTGAATGTTATTAATAAAAAGACCGGTGACTCCGTTGCCGTAATTGATAACACCACGGGCGTTCATGGAATTGCTTTTGCGCCGGAGGCTAAAAAGGGTTTTACGAGCAACGGCAGGCTGAATAATGTTACCGTTTTTGACATGAACACCAATAAAGTGCTGGGTCAGATAGCTACGGGAAAAGACCCCGATGACATATTTTACGATAGCTACTCCAAAAAGGTCATTACCTGCAACGGCGATAATGAGGGCCTGAGCATTATTGACCCAGTGCTGCAGCGCGTGGTGGACAGCGTGGGCCTTGGCGGCTCGCCTGAAGCGGGTGTGAGCGACGGCGCGGGAAAGCTGTTCATCAATCTTGAAGACAAAAGCGAGATAGTGGAAGTGGATGCCAGCAGTTTTAAAGTGCTTGCGCACTGGAGCCTTGCGCCGGGCAGTTCCCCAACCGGATTGAGCATGGATAAAAAGACCAAAAAACTATTTTCGGGCTGTAAGAACGGGCTGATGGTGATGGATGCAGTGACAGGCAAAGTAACGGACAGCCTGCCTATTGGCAAGGGTTGCGATGGCACGGCGTTCGACCCGGGCACTAATATGGTTTTTGCCTCCTGCGGGGACGGCACTATTACAGCCATACAGGAAGGGCCGCATGGCAAGTTTACCGTGGTGCAAACTATCACCACAAAAAGGGGCGCGAGGACACTGAGCCTTGACGAAACCACCCATATGATCTACCTGCCAACCGCACAGTTTGTGCCTATGCAGCCCGGCCAAACGGGAAGGCCTAAGTCGATCGATGGCAGTTTCCAGGTGCTGATGGTGGGCAAATAAATAACCGTCACTTTAAAACAACCCGATGGAACGCATGAATAAAGTGGCGCAGATAACGCTGCTGTTCTGGATAATGAAGGTGGTGGCCACCACGCTGGGGGAAACATTGGGCGATTTTTTCTCCATGACAGTGAACCTGGGGTATTTGACCACCCTGCTGGCGATGTTTGTTTTATTTGTGGTGGTGCTTATTGTGCAGTTGTCGGCCAAAAAGTACGTGCCAGCTTTGTACTGGTTAACCATCATTGGCACCACTACGCTGGGCACAGAGATCTCTGACTTTATGGACAGGAGCCTGCATTTGGGTTATACCATAGGCAGTTTGATACTGTTCCTGTGCTTAATTGCCACGCTGCTGCTTTGGCAGAGAAGGTTCCATAACCTGCAGGTTTACCCAATCGTTGACCGCAGCAAAGAACTCTATTACTGGGTGGCGATACTTTTTTCCAACAGCCTGGGGACGGCCTTTGGCGACTTTTTAAGCGATAATGTTGGGTTAAGCTATGCGATGGGGGCGCTTGTTACAGCCTCTATTATTGTGGTGGTAGTGTTGCTGCATTATTTTACAAAGCTGAACCAGGTTGTGTTGTTCTGGATAGCGTTTGTTTTTACAAGGCCGTTTGGGGCCACTTTTGGGATCTTCTGACCAAGCCGTTGGCCAAGGGAGGCATGAACCTGGGCACCTGGCAGGCATCGCTTGTTTCTGCGCTCATCATTGCCGTGCTGATACTTATAAGCCACCGCAGGCAGGCGAGAACCGCCTGAGGAGCAGCGACTACCTTTGCGCCATGAAGTTTTTACGCATCATAATGTTGGTTTTGGTAGGCATGGTTTGCTTTGCTGCTACCCATGCACAGGGTGGCGGCCCGCCCATGCTTACTGACGACCCCGGCACCGTTGACCCGCACAAATGGGAGATCAATACTTCCGTTAATACGGCTTTTACCAACGATGTGCAGGTGGCGTTGCCTTATGTGGACGCCAATTATGGCGCCGCTCAGGGTTTCCAGTTGAAGATAGAAGCGCCGTTGACGTTCTCGTTTGGGAAGAATGTGCACCTGCCGCCCAAGCTTGGCGCACCGCTGATCGGGGTGAAATACCGTTTTCTAAATGAGGATAGTAGTTTTCTATCTATATCCACTTACCCGCAGGTAGCGGTGACAGGCAAGCAAAAAGAGGCGCTGGTGCCGCTGCTGTTCGCAAAGACTGTCGGCAAGTTTGTTTTTGGAGAGGAAATCGGGTATTTGCTGGTTGAGAAAGATTCCAATAACATGATAGAGGGGAGCCTGGTGAGTTACCAGCTTACTAAGAGGCTGGAGATCATCGGGGAGTATTTTATGCAGCGGAGCTATTCCTCCACTAAGGGCACAACCGGCCTGCTGAACTTTGGGTTCAGGTATGGCATCAATAATACTTTTACCCTAATAGGCTCGGCAGGTACACAATTGGTTGAGCCCGCGAACACGCCAAGGCAGGTTTTCTATTCTTTTTTGGGGGTGCAGAGTTCGTTTTAAAATCTCACTCCACTGCATTCAATTTTATTTTAGTAAACAAAGGAATATTTTTTGCTTTATCTTGAAAACAAACAAAACAATTATGAACCAGAAAGGATGGCTTACTATTTTGTTTTTATTTATCTCCAATAGTTTTATGACCGTGGCATGGTATGGCCATTTAAGATTTAAAGACTACGCATGGGGCAAAAGCCTTGGGTTATTTTCCATCATACTTATAAGCTGGGGACTGGCCTTTTTTGAATACCTTTTCCAGGTGCCTGCTAACAGAACAGGGTATGCGGGGGATGGAGGGCCGTTTAGCCTGGTGCAGCTAAAAACCATACAGGAGGCCATCACTTTAATAGTGTTCATGGTGTTTTCAATGATGGTTTTTAAGCAAAAATTTGAATGGAACCATATAGTGGGCTTTTGCCTGATAGTTGCTGCCGTGTTTTTCATTTTTAAGAAATGGTAGCTGCATGGGGTTTGATCTCATTTTATAGCGTCATCAAACAGCAATGAAACAGCTACATGGTAGCTACATGGTACCTACAAAGTAGCTGCAAACTACAAACGGAGATCACTCAACAAATTCCAAAATATCCACCGGCTGGCAGTTTAACGCTTTGCAAATGGCATCTAATGTACTAAACCTGATGGCCTTTGCTTTACCTGTTTTTAGAATGGATAAATTTGCCATGGTTATATCTACTTTTTCAGCAAGCTCCTGCAACTGCATTTTTCTGCGCGCAAGCATAACATCAAGGTTCACGACTATAGGCATATTTAAATAGTTTGCAGGTTTTCTTCCTGTATTTCGATACCATGCTTGAAGATCTGAGAAATGATATAAACAATACCTGCGGTGAAAAGGAATTCATCCTGGATGCTAATAATACTTAGCCGTTCGCCCATTCTTTTAGAAAGCCAGTCAGCATAACATTCGCCAATAAAGCCAACGATCCAAATGGCAAATAACCACCAGGCTATCTTTTCTAACTTTTTAGATACCTGGCTTGTAAAGGGGTTCCGGATGTTAAGTTTTGATAATAATGTCATTACCTGGAACCAGAGGCACACAAACATTGCGGATAAAGCAATTACAAAAGCCATGGCCCATACATAAAACCTTAAATTGTAGTGCAGCAGGTTTACAAGGTCCTGGGCAACACCAGGGATCTGTTTGGAAGCAACAGGGTTTGTGAAACTTACCACGAAGCAAATTAGCTGGCTGCCTAAATTAACGGCATACCCTATTAAACCCATCCATGCTAACACCCGCAAAACTGCCAGGATCTTTTCTGTTCTTGTTTTCATTTTGAATTGATTTATTTTAAATAATTATGCAAGTATCAATAATTATTTATCAATAAACAATAAATATTTATCTTTATTTAGAAAATAAAATTTATGCCTGCGATTTTTTTTCTTAGAAACAGCCGGTCAATGCCTGTTATTCAGTTAGTATTTTGGGAGTATCGTAGGGAAATTATATTGTGCTTTTGGTATTGAACATTTGTAAATTTGTGAAAACAATACAGTAATGACAACGACAAACATCCGGCAGAAACTACACCAGTACATTGATAAAAGCGATGACAAACTGCTTAACCTTATGTATGTGCTGGCAAAAGAGTATAATGACGACCACGATACAGAATATGAATTTACCGAAAATGAAATAGCTGTTTTTGAAGAAAGAAGGGCTAAACGCCTGAGCGGGGAAAGCAAAACCTATAGCCGGGAGGAAGCAAAGGAAATGATATTAGGCAAAAAAGAGATGGAATGAGCTATACAATACAGTTACAAACAGAAGCCCTCCAGGACATAAAGGAAGCTTTTGACTGGTATGAAGAGCAAAGAAATGGTTTAGGGTATGAGTTGCTGGAAGAAATAGACAAATGCTACAGCAAATTAAGTGAACATCCGCAGCATTATACCTATCTCAACAACGTTTTTAGACGAATAAGAGTGAAAAGATTCCCTTACCTTTTATCTATGAAATAGAAGAAACTACTGTCATTATTAATAGTGTTCATCATGCAAAACGTTTGATCATTTAAAATACCTGGTAACCATGTTGTCTTAATAGTTTGAGCATGCCCAGATAAAAAACACATCCATAATACTCATATCCCTCCCCTCATTCCTTCTATAAAAAAATGATCTCAAAAAATATTTATTAAAACCATTTGCCTTTACTTTTGCGCCACAAAAAATGATTTGGGTATGGACGCTTGCCCGGGTAAAAATAGAAATATCAACTTTCTCCTCTGACAGATAAGCTTTTGCGCTCCTGCCGGAAGGAATCAAAAGCAAAGGCAATGTACCGTAAAACAAATATAGTTAGAACCAGCTATCAGCCATCAGCTTTGAGCTTTGAGCTTTTAGTTATCCGTTATCAGTATATTTTGCGGCCGTTAAGAAAGTGCTTTCTTGTCTTAGTTTTATTTTTTTCTACCATATCTTTTATCTCTGCGCAGCAGAAGGACAGCGCCAAAGCCAGCAACTGGACCTACCATTTACAGCTAACGGTCATTTCACAAAGCCATTCGGGTTTCAATGCAAAATACAGCGGCAACAATAGTTTGGCAGACAGTGTTCAGGTTGGGGCCATCACCGTTACCTCCACTTTATATTTGGGAAGGAGGCTATGGAAAAACGCAGCCGCTTATTTCAACCCTGAAATAGCAGGTGGCGCGGGGTTAAGTTCAGCCCTGGGGGTGGCAGGCGCTCTGAACGGGGAAAGTTACCGTACAGGGGTCACTTCAGCTTCAGTTTGTATCGCGAGAGCTTACATACAGCAAATTATCCCTTTGGGCAGGACCGGTTATGAGAAAGTAGATGATAATGAAAATCAAATTGCAGGTTCTATCCCATCCTCACATATCACGCTCTCAGCAGGCAAATTCTCCATGAGCGATTTTTATGATGGTAACGCCTGTAGCCACGACCCGCGCACACAGTTCTTTAACTGGTCTTTGATGAGCAATGGCGCATGGGATTACCCCGCCAATACAAAGGGCTATACAATGGGCCTGGTGGCGGAACTTATTAAACCTGGCTGGGGCATCAGGCTATCCTCAGTGGCCGTTCCCCGCATTGCGAACAATCCCCCGCTGCAGTATAACATCAGCAAGGCGCACTCCGAAACCCTGGGAATAGAGAAGAAAACCGGCAATAAAAAACACCCGGGTGCTGTGCGGTTGCTTGTTTCCAACTCTTATACAAAAGCGCCCTCTTATGCGGAGGGCATAGCTGCCATAGCGGATAATGACAGCACCATTTTGAAGATCATCAGCGGCAAAGAGGAAAATACCGGTTACGGAGGCAGAAAATTTGGGCTTGGCATGAGCGCAGACCAGGAAATAACAGATGAAATAACCCTGTTTGCACGCGCGGGATGGAATGACGGCCAATACGCCACCTGGGCTTTTACAGAGATAGACCAGACGGCGAGCCTTGGTCTCTCAGTTAAAGGGACGAAGTGGCACCGCAGCAATGATGTTTGCGGCATAGCAGGCGTGGTGAACGGCATTTCTGATGCTCACCGTAGTTTTTTAGCTGATGGTGGTTATGGTTTTATTATTGGGGACGGCGCTTTAAATTACGGGCATGAAGGCATTATTGAGACCTATTATAACATACAGCTAACTACCAGCTTGTGGCTAACCTTTGATTACCAGTTTGTAAACAACCCTGCCTACAACAAAGACCGCGGGCCTGTAAGTGTATTTGGCATGAGGGGCCATTTTGAATTTTAGCGGCTGCAGGAATGGCAGTTTTGCTGTCGTTATAGTTATGAGTTGCAATAAAGAGGGCGAAATATTGTTCAGTGGTGGGCATTTCAAAGTGTTGGGATACTTTGTAGTTAGATGGAGATTATATTAAAGAGAGAAAGCAATAATGTTTATATTTGCTTATACCTATTTAGCTAACTATTTCTTATATTACAAAAGGCAGATAATTCCTCAAAAAGCAGGCATACAAGACGAAGGATGAACGAAGGAGAGACGTAAGACAGACGATGGTACGTGGGTATTGACCTATATCTTAAATAAGGGAACGAGGGATGAGAGTGGGATAGAGCATGAAACAAACTACAGATGTGCTTGGGGGAATATTGATTGTTGAATGGTTGAATGGTTGATTGGCTGAATGGCTGAATGGTGAAAGGCATGAGTTCGTCTAAAGGCAACGAAAAAGAGCAGTTAGGAAAAAGGAAAAAGCCACCTGCATGGCAAGTGGCTTTGGTGATGTATGCATTATTTAAGCAGGTATTTTACGTGGCTTTTCACGTTCCCAAAAACGGTGCATTTTCATGGCGCTGATGAACTGCGTTGCCACCTGCGCGGTATCGTTCCCCACTATTACCCCTTCCCTTATGACTGTTTCATCCTTATTGTCTTCCGGTAGTTTTTTGTGGAAATAGGTTGACTGCAACACCTGCAAAGCAGATGCGTCTGCGGCAACGGGCTTGCAATGTTTGTATGCCTGGTTCAGGAAATGTATGGCATCAGCATCCGCTTCAAGGGTGCCCACACTGTTCGTTCCGCCCGGTACATATACGGCATCATACACTACAGATGGCGTGGTTAACAGGCTCCTGTCCACCAGTATCTCTTCATTGCTGGCGGCGGTGATGGTTCCTAATTCAGGGGCTACTATCTCCACCACGGCATTTTGTGCCAGCAATGCTTTTTTCATGCCGTTCAAAGCAAGAGCATCCACACCATGCGCGGCGAGTATGGCCACTTTCCTGGTCTTGATAGAATCCAGCACATTGTTGCCCATGCTTAAGGATGCTGACTTTTTCAGGCCGCCTTCCTGCAAAATAGGCTGGTACCTGTGCGGGTCAGCATCTGCGGGAATACCCTGGTTGATGAGGCCGATATCCGTTGGAATATGTAAGCCAAGCCCGTAAGCTACCTGCGCAGCAAGGCCTTTGTCCACATGGGTTAAAATACCCAGCATCCTTTCCCTGATGGCCACATTGTCCACTTTACCGAGTTCAAAACGGAAAGCATCCACGATATGGTTTTTCTCAGGCTCGGTCTGGCTGTTGAAAAATAAGGTTGCCTGGCTGAAGAAGTCGAAAAAGCTACGGCTGCGTTCGCGTATTTTCACTGCACTTATCTTTTCGGGATAGCTTACAAAGCCGCCTTTTATAGCGCCTGCCTGGAAGGGGCAACCCCCGCCGGTTGTATTTGGATGGTAGCTGGACTGTCCTTTGTTGATGGTTTGCCTCATGTGGCCGTCCCGCTGGTTGTTGTGGATGGGCACGATGGGGCGGTTAATAGGTATCTCGTGAAAATTAGGCCCTCCCAAACGAAGGAGCTGTGTATCAGTATAAGAGAACAAACGGCCCTGCAATAAAGGGTCGTTCGTAAAGTCAATACCCGGCACTACATGGCCCAAATGGAACGCTACCTGTTCGGTTTCAGCAAAGAAATTATCCGGGTTACGGTTAAGGGTCATTTTGCCGATGCGGGTGACAGGCACCAGTTCTTCCGGCACCAGCTTTGTTGGGTCAAGCAGGTCAAAATCAAAGTTGAATTCGTTTTCTTCCGGTATAAGCTGAACGCCTAATTCCCATTCAGGATAGGCACCGTTTTCTATGGCTTCCCAAAGATCGCGGCGATGGAAATCAGGGTCTTTGCCGGAAAGCGCCTGTGCTTCGTCCCAGGCTATGGAATGAACGCCAAGCAATGGCTTCCAGTGGAATTTTACAAAGGTGGATACGCCTTCTTCGTTCACAAAACGGAAGGTGTGGACACCAAAGCCTTCCATCATTCTCAGGCTTCTTGGCAGTGCACGGTCGCTCATCAGCCACAGGAGCATGTGGGTAGATTCCGAATTTAAGGAAGCGAAATCCCAAAAAGTGTCATGCGCTGAGGCAGCCTGTGGAATTTCGTTGTGCGGCTCCGGTTTTACGGAGTGGATAAGGTCAGGGAATTTTATAGCGTCCTGTATAAAGAAAACAGGCATGTTGTTGCCTACGAGGTCAAAGTTGCCTTCCTGCGTATAGAACTTTACGGCAAAGCCCCTTACATCGCGGGCAAGGTCGCTGGAGCCCCTGAAACCTGCCACAGTGGAGAAGCGGGCAAATACCGGGGTTTCTGCAGCCGTATCGTTCAGGAAGTTCGCTTTACAGTATTTTTTCATGGGCTCATACACTTTGAACACGCCATGGGCAGCACTGCCACGGGCATGCACCACCCTTTCAGGGATGCGTTCATGGTCAAAATGCGTTATTTTTTCGCGCAGGATAAAGTCTTCCAGCAGGCTGGGACCACGCTCACCAGCTTTCAGGGAGTTCTGGTCATCGTTTACACGCAGGCCCTGGTTGGTGGTCATGAACTCTTTGTCATCCGTCACTATATTTTGCCGGAGCGCGTCTGTCTTGGCGTTGTTTTCCATCGGTTTCTTTTCCTCCGGGGCATTATTCTTTTTGGTAGGCATAATAGTATGTTCTTTAATTTATTTATTAATAGAATAGAAAAGGCCGTTGTTTTTAAGCAGCTTTTTGAGAGAGTGACTGGAGCAGGTCGCTGGCTTGCTGTTCTTCATTAAGGTTTTTCTGCAGCAGGCCTGCTGCTTCCTTTTTTCCCAGTGAGTTAGCAAGCTGGATAAGGCCTTTATAGTCGGTTATTTCAAAGTTCTCTACTTTTAAACCTGCCATGATGATGCCTGTGTCCCTGGTGGGAGTGTTCACGGCGGTGTTCTCAATTACATGCTCGCCGCTCATTACAAGCCCTTCCATGGCATCGCATTTTTTGGCCATAGGTTCTTTTCCTACCTGTTGAAAAATGGATTCAAGTCGTGCAACATGGCCCTTGGTTTGTTCCAAATGATCAGTAAGCGCCTTTTTCAGTTCTGCAGAAGATGCGGCGTTGGCCATTTTTGGAATTGCCTTTACGAGGTGCTTTTCAGCCCAGTAAGTGTCTTTCAGGCCGCTTAAAAACAATTCTTCCATAGAGGAATTGGTTTCGGAAGGTATCTCTGCCTTTATTGGCATAGCCGGTTTGTTCCCGTTTTTTACAGGGGTTTTTTTACTTGTAGCTTTTGACATAAAATTGATTTTAGTGTTTAACAGATCAATAAAAGGTGTTAATGAAAGCAATGTTTGCAGTTGAAATACAATAAACCTGCCGTTGTATTTTACAGGCAAAGCAGGACTTCTTATAATTTTTTTGGGATATTAGGTGAAGATTTTCTACAATAGTTGTTGATAGTTGATGGTTGGGAGTTGATGGGAGGAGAGGATGATAGTTGATGGTTGTCAGAAAGAGGGGTGCTCACGGATCTTACGAATCTTCATGGATGGTATTATGGTTGGCTGCTGATAAGGAGAAAGAAAAAAGCTACCTGTGGGGCAAGTGGCTTTTGGTAAGCTGCGGCTTAGCGGTTTAAGATACGGTAAGCTGCCCGGTGAAAACACTGTTGGCGACGATAGTGCCGTCTGCAGAGATAAAAGTAACCCATGTCTGCACGGTTTGGCCAACCATGTCTGCCACATTCAGCTTTACCCGCCATCGCTGCGAACGGCGGTGTTGTTAGCAAAAATTGTTACATCCAATGCCTGGCAGTAAGCTGCAACTACGGCGTTGTCGGTAGCTAAAGCGCTGCCGGTGACAAATGTATGGGGGCTAAAAACATACAAAGATCAGGTGTGTTTTGGGATGCATTAAAGTGCGTAAGATCACGTTGTTCTGCACATGCATGTTGTGGTGAATGGTGAATAGGGAGTGGTGAAAGGGTTGTTGATTAGTGGGGGGAGTGGTTGCGTGGGTGGAAACAGCAAGGTGGTACCTATGAGATAGTTATTTGGTAGCTAGAAAAGGGGTATGGCGGTTGGAGGCGGTTTGTGAAAAGAAGATCAATAAAGAAGATCAAATATTGACCGGCCTGAAGAATATTTTTAAGTTTTAATATACCAGAAACAAAGAAATAAGGATGGCTTTGTATAACCACTACTGCAAATAATATTTGTTTTTGTCAAAGAATACTGATCAGGGATGAAAATTACTCCCATTGGAGGCCTAAAGTTATATGGGTGTTACCAGGTTCAGAAATCGGCAATTGATAAAAATCAACTGTTTGAGGATAATAAGGCGGATGAATAGGTTCTGTAGAGATCTCATAATCGGCAGGGCTAAAGTAAAACATAACCCTTGGGTCAGGAGCACCACCAGGTAGCTCATAATATATTTCAATCGTTGCAATATTTTCCAAAGGAACCTGGTAATTCAAATTATTCCACACCCCTGAAGGATAAACAGGGGTATTAGAAAACGGGATATTATAAAAACTGGTTTGATATGGTGTATCCCTAAGATTTGCAAGTGTTACAAAAAATGAAATAGGGGTTGAAATTTCCGGAGTTGAATCAATGATAACGCTTTGGATATAACAAGTTGAAGGAAGTATGGAGATCTGAAGTGTGCAACTATCTGTATTTATATTCCCTTTTGCAGTGAGTACAACATTGTATACCCCCCATGTTAAAAAAGTGTGGGTCGGATTGGTTTCTGTTGAAGATGAGCTATCACCAAAATTCCAAATATATGATAGGGCATATTTTGATTGGTTAGTGAAGGTTATATTCACAGGTGGCGCTCCTGATTGTTTACTATAAGTAAAAGCCGGCTGAGTAAACAGAGCAACCGATGCGATATTATTTGATTTTGAACATCCCAATAAAAAAGAAGCCGCTAACAAAGAAAACAATAAATGAGGGCTTAATTTCATTCGAAAAGCTTTAAACAAAGATATAAGAAAGCATGACCTTCTTTTACTTTCCACATAAATAACATCTCCGCATTTTCTTACAAAGAAAAGGAGCGATTTTCAACGCTCCTTTTTTGTTTTCCATTACCAGACCTTTATGCGGTCGGCTTCGGGTTTATAGAGTTTGTCGCCGGGCTTTACGTTGAAGGCGGCATACCAGGCGTCCAGGTTTGTTATGGGGCCGTTGGCGCGGTATATACCGGGTGAATGCGGATCGGTCATTACGGCGAGGGCGGCTGCCTGCGGCAGAATATTTGTGCGCCATACCTGTGCCCAACTTAAGAAGAAGCGCTGGTCGGGCGTGAAACCGTCGATCTTTTTATTGCTTTTGCCTTCAGGGGTCTTTTTGAAGGCTTCGTAGGCAATGTTGATGCCGCCAAGGTCGGCCAGGTTTTCCCCGAGGGTTAGCTTGCCGTTTACGTGTATGCTGTCGTTTACGGTGTATGCGTTAAACTGTTCTACCACCCTGTTGGCACGTTTGTTAAACTGGGCTGTGTCTGCCTTGCTCCACCAGTCTTTCAGGTTGCCGTCTGCACCATACTGGCGGCCTTCATCGTCAAAGCCGTGGGTAAGCTCGTGGCCTATAACGGCGGCTATGCCACCATAGTTAACGGCATCATCTGCCCCGGGGTCGAAGAATGGGAACTGAAGAATGCCTGCCGGGAATACAATCTCGTTGTTGGCGGGGTTGTAATAGGCGTTGATGGTGGGAGGCGTCATGCCCCATTCGGTTTTGTCAACCGGCTTGCCCATGTGGTTTACTTCTTTATTATAGCGCCACATACTCATGCTGCGGAGGTTGGCGATAAGATCGTTCTTGCTGATGACCACTCCTGTGTAAGTTTCCCATTTGTTTGGGAAGCCGATCTTGTTTACGATGGCGTGGAGCTTTTCCATTGCTTTGCGCTTGGTAGAATCGCTCATCCATGTTACGCGCTGTATGCGGTCGCCAAAAGTGGACTGTATATTATTCACGAGCGCCAGCATTCTTTTTTTAGCAGAGTCGTTGAAATATTTCTCGACATATAGTTGGCCAAGCAATTCTCCGAGGCTCCCGTCCACAAGGCCGGTCATACGTTGCCAACGGGGAGTAATTACTTTTTGCCCGTTCAATACTTTACTGAACTGGAACTGGCGGTTTACAAAGGGACTGCTCAGGTAGCCGGCGGTTGATTTTATAACTGCCCATTGGAGGTATGCCTTCCAGGTATCCAGCGGAACAGCGCTGAAGAGGGCGTCGGCCGTTTTAAAGAAGGTTGGATTGTCTACCAACATGCTGTCCGCTGTGGTTACTTTCATGGAAGCGAACAATGTTTTCCAATCCAGTCCCGGGGTGGTGGCAGAGAAATCAGCTAATGAAAACTTGTTATAAGTTTTGATGGGGTCGCGAAGCTCTACGCGGCTCATCTGGGCTTTTGCAAGGCCAGTTTCCAGCGCCATGATGCCTTTTGCTTTTTGCATGGCAGTAGTGGAATCATCACCCACCAACTTGAACATGTCTGTTACATAACTGAGGTAGGCGGCCCGTATGGCTAGGCTACGTGCATCATTCTTTAGGTAATAATCGCGGTCCGGCAATGAAGTGCCGCCCTGGTTTATTTGGGGGATGTATTCGTTTACATTTTTATCATCCTGGCCAACGCCAAAGCCGAACAGAAGGCCGCCAACACCATGGGTGCGCTGGGTGGCTATTTCTGTTAATACCTGTTCTTTGCCGGTGATCGCGGCGAGGCGCTCCAGTTCCGGCTGTATGGGAGTGTAGCCCAACTTTTCAATATTGTCGCTGTCCATACCGCTTAGGTATAGGTCGCCTACGCGCTGGTAGATGGCGTTTTTAGTATCGTTGGCGGCAGCGTCTTCACAGAGCAGCCTAAGCCTTTTGGAGTTTTCTTCTATCAGCAGGTTAAAACTTCCCCAACGGGTTTTGGAGGGAGGCACAGGGTTGTTCTTAAGCCATGTGCCATTGGCATACTCAGAGAAGTTGTCGCCGGGCTTTACGGTAAAGTCCATGTTGGCAGAGTCAATATATTTGATGCGGGTGGCGCCCGGGGTTGTTTGGGCGCGCGTGCCTGTTTGGCACAGCAAACCTGCGCTACAAATAAGTGCAAACAATATCAGTTTCTTCATGTAATGTATTTTGAACGCCAAATGTATGGATTGGATGGATATGGTTGGCGATTAAGGGAAAATAATTGATGGACGGCGGGGAGAGTTGAATGGTTGATCGGTTGAATAGTGGATTGGTTGATTGGTGACACATCCAGGTGTCATGAAGGGGAAAGGGGCTGCTAAGATGGCAGATCGTTGAAAACAACAGCTATGGGCGGGAACGGCTACCAAACAGCCACCTGGTAGCTATTTGGTAGGTATAAAATGGTTAGTTAAAGGGTATGGCAAAAGGGCGGCGTTTCGCTTTATTGGATACGGAAAGTAGTGTAACCGCAAAGGGCGAAGAGGGAGGAACGCAAAGGGTGCAAAGGATGTTTGGGCGTATTAGTTGCTTTTTATAAAGCGTTGGTTTATTGTTGGCCGTTGGTGGTTGTCATTTGGAGGAGGTAAGTGCCTGCGGGAAGGGTGAAGACATAGGACCTCCTGATAAAATCGCAGTTTTGAATATCTCTTATTTTTATTGAATGATGCGGTTGGGCTTATTAAAAAGAGTTTCTCTTTTACAGAGCGGCAGATATAAATTTGTATAATGCAATCATTTAGAAATAGAGCCAGGCAGTTCCTTTTTCTTGCCGGAAGCTTTTTGTTTATACAGCAAACTGTACATGCGCAAAATATTGATATTAACCTTCTGAAAGCCATTAATCCACAAAATCCAAATTCTGTAGTGTGGCGCGGTGCTACGAGTTCTGTTTATCCTGTTAGCATTGCATCGCCCATCGCCTTGCTTGCTACAGGATATATTACAAAGAATAAGAAAATTGAAACAGACGGATGGGAGGCTACGGGATCTCTTATCATTAATACCGCAATTACGCAAGGCCTGAAATATACTTTTAACCGGCAACGACCGTACATTTCCTACCCAGGGCAAGTGTTTCCCTATTCGTTTGATACAGATCCTTCATTTCCTTCAGGCCATACCTCAAGCGCCTTTGCAACTGCGACAACCCTTAGCATAGAGTTTAAAAAATGGTATGTAGTGATACCTGCTTATTTGTGGGCAGGCGGGGTAGGTTATTCACGGCTGTATCTTGGGGAGCATTATCCAACTGATGTTTTAGCGGGTGCCGCTGTTGGTGCGGGCAGTGCAATACTTAGCCACTGGCTCACGAAAAGATTTCTAAGACATTAGCTATTTAGTATCCTGCGGCAAAAAAGACAGATAGCGGAAATAATGATCCCAGTGTGCAACAGCTACCTGATACCTATATGATCCCTACAAGGTAGTTGTAAAATGGTTGGGAGATCGGAGGAAGATCTGATGACAAAAGGACGGGTTTCATTTGTTTGCAAACAGTTATTCTTATAAATTATCTGCTACAAACCTGCGGCAATATTCTTTTATATCGTTCCGAACCTGCCTGAACTGTTCTTTAATTTCTTCTTCCGTTCCGGTAGTTTGTGCAGGGTCAGGGAAGTTTTGATGAAACTTTTTTGCGGTTGATGGGAAGAAGGGGCAATTTTCTTTGGCATTGTCACATACAGTTATCACAACATCAAAGTTGTTGTTGAGGTATTCGTTGATGTGATTGGAAGTATGGTTGGATATGTCGATCCCATCTTCTTTCATTGTTTCTATGGCACGTGGGTTTACGCCGTGGGTTTCTATGCCTGCGCTGAAGACTGCTGCTTTATCGCCTGCGAAGTATTGCAAATATCCTTCGGCCATCTGGCTGCGGCAACTGTTGCCTGTGCAAAGGACTAATATATTTTTCATTATCCCTTATTAAATAAATAGCCATATAATATTGATAAATGTGAATTTCGGATCAAACCCAAAAATGACATTTAAAACAGCTACTGAAAAAGTAATAATAATAGGCTTTCGGTACTTTTTCAGAAGAACCTTAGTTGCAGCAATCTGCGCCGCAGCAGGATGTTGATCTTTCTGCATAAACTGTAATACTAAATATGCCTGTGTTGCCTGTTTTAAAATTGGTTACCTCTTCTTCAATCAGATAGTTGCTTAAAATGTCATCCGGCAGGTTGATAGGCTTTTCTTTTTGTATTAAGATGCCAGAGAAACCATTTGCTTTAATTAACCCAAGATATTCTTCCTTTTGAATGGCGCCTGCTACGCAGCCTGCGTACATTTCAGCGTCTTTTTGAAGCACCTGTGGCAGGTTGCCTATCAGCACTATGTCTGAAATGCTGAAATGGCCGCCTGGTTTTAATACCCGAAATATTTCTTTGAACACACCGTCTTTATTGGGCACAAGGTTTAATACACAGTTGCTTACAATAACATCAGCAACGTTTGCAGAAACGGGGATATTTTCAATATCGCCCTGCCGGAATTCAACATTATAATATCCCAGCTTTTTTGCATTGGCCCTTGCCTTATTGATCATTGCAGGAGTGAAGTCAATGCCAATGACTTTACCGTCTTCCCCGGTTTCAACCCTTGCGATAAAGCAATCGTTTCCGGCGCCACTGCCCAGATCAATGACCGTATCTCCCTTTTTTATTTTAGCAAATTGCGTTGGAAGGCCGCATCCTAAACCCAGGTCAGCATCAGCATTATAGCCGTTTAGATCAGTATAATCGTCGCTCATAATGTTATACACTTCAGTAGAACAGCATGTAGCGCCGCAGCAGGACGATTGGTTTACCGATGTTTCCTGTAAAGCTATTTCGCTGTATTTTTTCTTTACCAGTTCCTTGAGCTGTTCTGCATTTTCCATTTGTATGTGTTTTATATCATTAACAACAATTGTTTCTGTTTTTTAATTTACCGGCAATATTGTCAAAATAGCTTTGCAGCTTTTCAATTGCTTTTTCATCAATGCAATAGCAAATAGTATTGCCTTCAATACTGCCTTTTATCAACCCTGCATTTTTAAGTTCTTTCAGGTGTTGGGATATGGTAGGCTGGGCAAGCGGAAGTTCATTTACAATGTCGCCGCAAATGCAGGAGCCTACTTTTACAAGGTGCTCAAGAATTGCAATTCTTGCAGGATGCCCCAAAGCTTTAGTAAGCGTTGCAACAGCGTTTTGTTTGCCAGTAAAGAAGTCGGTTTTTGTAGCACCCATATCAATATATTAATATTGCAATATTACGATATAGAATGGAAAAAATAAATTTTACTTCCTTTTCTGCTGTAAAAGCACGCTCTACTCGATCACCAGCGTAGCGATAGAATGCGGAAGGCTGGTGGTTTCGGCTGCGTCCCCGTTTATCCACAGGTGGTAGGGGAGCTTGTCGTTTGATGTGTTTAATACGATGACCACTATTTTACCGTCGGGGTTTATAAAGGCGGTGGTTTGCAGCTTGTCCCTGCTGGAGGAACTGATGATGCGCCTTGCACCGGGGTGTATAAACTTAGAGAAATGGCCGATATAATAGTAGCTGTTGGTGTAGATGAGCTGGCCGGTTTTGGTGTCGGCATGTATGGGCGCGAAACAGTAGTTGCCCACATGGTTGGGGCCGCCCTGTTCGTCCAGGAGGATGTTCCAGTCCGTCCAAGCTACGGTGCCGGCATTAAAGTCGTTGACCATTGAGTTGGCATAATGCTCGCCGAGCACCCATTCGTGCAGGCGGGAGAGTTTAAATACATCCACACAGCCTTCTGTAAAAACAAGGGGTTTGGAGGGGAAGGATTCTGCTGTGCGGCGCACATTTTCGAACTCCATTGCGCTGCCCGTCCATGTTTCGTACCAGTGGTAGCCGATGCCCCATACGTATTTGGCGGCGGCGGGGTCGTTTAAAATAGTGCTGGCACGCTGGTAGATGAGGTCCCGGTTGTGATCCCAGCACATGAGTTTTTTATTGGCAAGCCCGTTCTTTGCAAGCGTTGGCCCAAGATATCCTTTTATAAAATCCCTTTCGTCTTCTGCGCTAAAGTTGCAGGATTCCCAGGTTTGCTTTGCCATTGGCTCGTTCTGCACGGTTAGCCCCCAGATGCGTATGCCCTGCGCTTCGTAGGCCTTTATGAACTTTACGTAATAGTTTGCCCAGCTTTGGCGGCACTGTGGCAGCAGCTTGCCCCCATGCGCCATCTCGTGGTTATCCTTCATCCATGCGGGAGGGCTCCAGGGGGTTACGAAGAGTTTGAGCCTGTTGCCGGTGGCTGCCTGCACTTCCTTTATAAAAGGTATCTTATATTTTTGGTCGTGGGCGATGCTGAAGGTCTTGAGGGCAGTGTCGTTTTCCGCCACATAGGTATATGAATCGCTGCTGAAATCGCAACTGTGGATGTTGGTCCTTGCGAAGGTATAGCCGATGCCCGTGATGGTGTCATAGTATGCCTTCATCAGTTCCTGCCGGGTAGCGGGGGGCAGTTTGTAATAGGTTTCAGCAGCGGCATCTGTGAGTGCGCCACCGATGCCTATGAGGGTTTGAAACTTTTTAGAGGGGTCTATGAATATGCATGGCTGCGTTTCCAGCGGCTGGCCCATGTGGGTGAAATGGAGGGTATCCGTAAGGGCAATGCGGTAGGAAGTACTGTCCGCAGTGGTGTAGACCAATACCTTTTTTTGGGCGGCGGAAAATGGCTTTGCCGTATTGGTTTGCGCGTGTGCAGCAGCGAACGCAAAAAAGGCGATGGTGGCAAGCAGGAGTTTCATGGCAGAAATTGTTTTAAATGTAAAAAAGGTTTAGGGAGTTCTGTGGTGCAAAGATGGCAGTTTTTTGGAAATGACGTATAGGAGGGTTTGGAGGTGTGAAACAGCAACATGGTAGCTACTTGATCCCTACAAAGTAGCTGGAAAATAGTTGGGGAATAAAAGGAGAGTTTGGTGACAAAGAGGTAGCAAAGGAGCTTTTAATGGAGACCATTGGTGCTGAGGTACGCACGGTTGAAATGGTTGATTGGTTAATGGGGGGACGCATAACTTCGCGGAAAGGTTTTGAGTTAATTGATTTTTATGGACACAACTTATTCTGATTTTCAAAACATAAATAGATCAATTGAATAAAAGAGAGAAATATTTTGTCCATTATAATTCATTTTACTAATTTTTTTGAGTATTATGAATCATTAAAAAATGCAGCTAACAGAATAGCAGTACAAGAATTATTAAACAGTTATGTTCAAACTATTAGTAAACTTGCAGAATGCGAAATAGACTAAAATATAGGAATAACCTTAGTAGCGCCATATCTTTTTAAAATAGGAGAAATTTATAAAAGAGATCTCAATTTTATAAAAATATTTAGACCAAAATTCTTATTTTTTATAACTTTTTTTATTGATGCCTTATTCATTTTATTTGGTTTAGAATGGTTTTACAATATTCCTATTCCGATATTTAGTATTGTTTCAATTTTGTACAATTATTTTTATCTTGAACCAAATATCAAGAAAGGGATAGTGTTTGGAATATTTTGGTAGCACAGTTAATGCTATCAAAACTCTTGCGAACCTACTAATAACTAAACCAAGGCACTCCTCACTCATATGCATACTCAATATGCCCAACCATTTGTTTTTGTTTGTCGAAGAGTATCTCGCTTTTTTTAAGGCCGTTGGGGGCGTATTCGTATTTCCATATCATATAGTCACTGCTGCCGACGGGTATCTCGGTCATTTGGGCAATGCGGCCGGCAGCGTCATACTGGTATAAGAAATCGGGCAGCATTTGTTTTGCCCTTGAGTTGTAGCGCACAATATCGGTTAGTTGTTTTGTCTCGTTGTAGTAATAATAATAGGTTTCCACAATTGCCCCCTTTCTTTTCCAGTCCTCCTGGCCTATGTTCCCGTTCTCGTCTTTGGTGAAAACGACCACGGTGGTGTCGCTTTTGTCTTTTATGTTGAGCATTTTTTCGGGCATGCCGTTGTTATAAAACCACTGATGCAGTTCCTCTGAATGGCTGTTCATGAAGGTATCTTCGGTAACGGTGAGGATGGAGCTTACTCTTCCCGCAGAGTCATATTTGTAGGTAGTGGTATTGGAAACTCTCTTGCTGTTGTCCACCGACTCTACCAGTTTATTAAACTTATAATTGTTGGTGGTTATGGTTATACCGGTTGAAGGGTAGGCAGAGTTGACGGTTATTGTTTTTGCTTCGGGGCTTATTTCCTGCGTTAGGCTAAAGTCCTCGGTGGGCTGTCCATCGCTTTCGTAGCTTGTTGCGGACACATGGTGGATATGGTTGGTTTTTAGCGCGAGGTACTGCCTTTCGGATAGCTGGGCGACCACAATATCCTTATAATAGTACTGGCATTCCGTTGTTGAAACAAAGAGGAAGGAGAGTGTTATTAAGAAAAAGAATTTCATTTACAGGGCAATTTCAACCAAAAATAACGGCTTGTTCTTATAAACGGCAAAAAGGGTTTCTTAGCGTAAGCATAGTTGCTTATTTTTAGCCAAATTTTTATACAGTTGTCACACAGTAAAGAAAGAAAAGAAAAGTTTTGCCTTAACTGTAATGCGCATGTTTACGGCAGGTATTGCCATATCTGCGGGCAGGAAAATATTGAACCGAAGCAGACCTTCTGGCACCTGGTCACACATTTTGCGTATGACGTAACACATTTCGACGGTAAGTTTTTCAGCAGCGTTAAAACGCTTTTGTTAAGGCCGGGAGTTTTGTCAAAGGAGTACTTGCGCGGCAGAAGGGCGAGCTACCTTGACCCCATACGTATGTACATTTTTACCTCAGCCATATTTTTTGTTATCTTTTTTTCTTTTGAGCAAAGCGGTGAAATTTTCAATAAGAACAGCGATGTACCTGACATTAACAAGGAGCAGGCTCTTACAGAAATGAAAAAGGAGTTGAAAACACAGGAGAACCCTACCGCAAGAAAAGTGTTGCAGGCGGAGATAGCAGACCTTGAAAAGAGCGAAAAACCTAAGGTGAGCGCAGCCGTTGGCATGCCCGCTGATAATGGCATTATTACTGTTAATGTAGGAAAGGACACGGATATTGATAAGACCGATGAAGACATTTCGATTTTTGGTGGTAAGCTGCCCCCAAGAATTGCGGAATATGATTCTATGCAGGCAAAAAGGCCTGTCAATAAAAGAGATGGCTGGCTTAAGCGAAATGTGAAAAGACGTATTATCACTATCCACGAGGAGTATCACAACAACAAGAAGGAGTTTTTAAAAAATCTTTCTGACAATTTTAAAGATACTTATCCGCAGATAATGTTTGTATCGTTGCCATTGGCAGCGTTGATACTACAGTTGCTGTATGTGCGCAGGCGAAAACAGTTTTTTTATGTGAGCCATGGTATTTTTATACTGCATGTTTATATCGCTGTTTACATATTGCTTTTGCTGTATTATTTATCTTCGGCATTGCATAATGTATCGCACTGGAAGATATTTGCGGTGTTGGATCTTTTCTTTATTCTTTCCATATTCCTGTACATATATAAAGCCATGCGCAATTTTTACGGGCAGGGCAGGATAAAGACCTTGCTTAAGCTTTTTATTTTTTCTTTCATTTATTTTATTGTTTTTGTACTACTGGTATCTACTTTTTTATTCATTTCTTTAATGCAAGTTTAAATATATGAACGCTGTTGCTGATTCGTTTATAAGACTGGTGGGAATAATGGATGAGCTAAGGGAGAAATGCCCGTGGGACAGGAAGCAAACGATACAGACGCTTCGCCCAATGACCATTGAGGAGATGTACGAGTTGGTGGATTCCATAACCGACGAAAACTGGAAAGGCATTAAAGAGGAACTGGGCGATTTGCTCTTGCATATTTTGTTTTATTCTAAAATAGGTAGCGAAAAAAATGAGTTTACACTAGAGGAAGTAATTGATGGCATTAGTGAGAAGCTTATTATACGGCATCCGCATATTTACGGCGATGTGAAAGTGAATGATGAAGAGGACGTGAAAAGGAACTGGGAGAAAATAAAGCTGAAGGAAGGAAAAAGCTCAGTGTTAGCGGGCGTTCCCGCAGCTTTACCTGCTATAGTAAAAGCCGCGCGCATACAGGAAAAGGCAAAACAGGTAGGGTTTGAATGGGAGAATAAAGAGGATGTATGGAAAAAGGTGGAAGAAGAAATGGAAGAACTGCATGAAGCGATTGAACTGAAAACGCAGGAGGATGTGGAGGAAGAATTTGGAGATGTTTTGTTCAGCTTGGTTAATTACGCGCGGTTTCTTAATGTTGATGCAGAAGGGGTTTTGGAGAAGACGAACAAAAAATTCATCAGCAGGTTCACACAGATGGAGGCACGCGCAAAGAAGGATGGGAAAGACCTGCATGAACTCTCTCTTGTTGAAATGGACGAGATATGGAACGATATAAAAAAAGAAAACAAAACACTTGATACAGGCACTTAAAAAAGCAGCCTTTGCCCACGGTTATTTAATAATAACAGCCGCATGGCTGTACACTATTTCTTTTGTATTTACCAATTACTGGTCATATAGTTCCTCGCCCGCAAGTGTGCAGCATACGCTGGAAAAATATATTGCGGAGCAGGAAGATAAATTTGAAAAACTTGTTACTGATAAGGGAACAGTTGCTCAACTTATAAGCAGGGGAGATAATACTGCAAAGAGCAGTTTGCTTAATAAAACCAGTGGTTTATTTGTTTACAGGGCCAATAAGGCTGGTTCTTTTCAGCAACTGTGCTGGAACACAAACACAATGGGGCCGTTGGCAGAAGACCTTCAAAAAGTTGATGGTAATTATTATGAGAATTATCAGAACGGTTCATTTGAACTGGAGAAAAGAAGCTTTAAAATAAAGACGGATACGTTCCTGGTCGTTGGGATGATACCCATACGCTGGAATTATTTTGTCAATAATAAATATCTTGAAAATGGTTTTGCAGGTTTTCCTGAAATAGAAGAAATGTATAGTATAACTGGCACCAGGAAGGGTTTGGCTGTACAAAATTCAAAAGGCACTGTACTTTTCAGAATTGAGAGAAATGAAAATATTTCAACAGACCAACCCGATTTTTTTTCCATTGCGCTAAGGGTGATCGCCATTGTTCTTTTACTGATGTTTGTGAATTCTGTAGTGAATGACCTTGTAGACTCACAAGGATTCCTTCCTGCATTTATTACGTTGTTGGCAGTGCTTTTTGTGTTTCGTTTATTAACGTATGTCTTTCCGTTCCCTTTTGATTTCAGAAAGTTGGAGTTGTTTTACGGCGGCCTTTATGCATCAAGCTCGCTAAATCCTTCACTTGGAGACCTGCTTATTAATTCCATTTTCGTTTTCTGGATAGTGACGTTCACAAAATTTAATTACACAAATAAGATATTTAAACCCATTGTTCTTTCTAGGGGGCAGAAAAGGATCGCTGCCGTTATTTGTTTGGTTTTATTTGCATGGTTCACTTTATACGCGGCAGGCATTATCGGGAGCCTTGTTTCAGACTCTACTTTATCTTTGGATGTAACAGATTTTTTTGGCTTAAGCATTTATATTTTTATCTGTCTTATTATTATATCATTCACCGTTCTTTCTTTTTTCTATTTATCACACCTGTTACTGAAGCCTGCTAAAAGCACAGGAATAAATCTTTTTCTGCAAATGATAATAGTTGCTGCAGCGGGATTATTTCTTTTGACTTTTATTATTGGTGATAATTCTGCAGAATTTAAAGTGCTGACACTTGTGTGGCTTTTGCTTTATATGCTGATAGCAGAATACAGACAAAGTGATACTTTGCTGCCTATTTTAAGCAGTTCTTTTTTTATGGTTTGGGCAGCTTTTTTTACTGCGTCCATATCAGTGCTTATTATTACCCAGAGCAATGAAAAAGAAATGGAGAAGAGATATAAGGATGCAGAAAATTTAGCTGCCCAAATTGACCCCGCAGGTGAGGGGTATTTAAAAATCGCGCTCCTGAATTTTTCAAATGATTTTTTATTATCTAATTTCTACAGGTTTTATTCTATAGATGACAACAGGTTTCTTAAAGACAGCCTTTCGAATAAAATATTCTCCGGTTATCTCAATAATTACAATACTTATATTTACACTTATGATACGGCGTTGAAGCCTTTATACAATGAGGATTCCACTTCTTACACTTCACTTCAATCAACCATCAATATAAAGGGGAAAGCTATAGAAGAAGTGGAAGGGTTGTATTATTATGAGAACAGCGCAGACAAATTCAGTTATTTGTACAAGCAGGATGTGAAGTTAGATAGTAGCACCCAGGTAGGGGCTATAGCTATTTTACTAAATCCAAAGCAAAATAAAAGCGAGGCGCTTTATCCCGAACTTTTTCGACAGTCGGAAGAGGTGGGGTTTGAAGATGATAATAATTATGCATATGCTATTTATAACAATGGCCGCTTAATAAACAGTATCAACGATTATGAGTTTACTGATACGCTGTTGCCCGGGCAGGGTCCGAAATTTAGTTATGAAGTACGTAATAGAGAGAACGGGTATAACGAGCTTTGGTACGATGCAGGAAGTAAGAGAATTATTGTCATTGCAAAAAAAGACACATGGTTGTTGCAGTATATTACATTCTTTGCATACCTGTTTTGCGTATTTATAGGTCTTGTTACGTTACTTCATTTTGGGGATTATATTTTGAAAGCGAAGTTTAACTTAACAAACTTTAAAAAGATATTTATTTTTAACATCCGGACCCAAATTCATGCAACAATTATTTTAGTGAGCCTTTTTTCCTTTATCATTATTGGCGCAGCGACCATTTCATTTTTTATTACACGGTTCGACAGCAGCACTCGCGAAAGGCTTTCGAATTCAATTAAAATAATTGATGCAGAAATTGAAAATTATATTGAAAGCAATTTAGCACCCGGGGAGTCATTTGACCTGCATGATGATGAAAAAACAAACAGCGGGCTTCAAAAGAAAATAACTGAAACTTCGAAGGTGCACGATGTTGATATTAACTTGTATGATGTATATGGCAATCTTATTGTTTCTACACAGCCTGTTATTTATAACAATGAGATACTAAGCAGCAAGATCAATGCGAAAGCATTTGATGAATTACACTATAAAAAGAAAATTGATTTTGTAAATAATGAAAATATAGGCAAAGGCTTTTCCTATCTAAGTATATACTTTCCGGTAAAAAATGAAAACGGCATTCCTGTTGCATATTTGAATATCCCTTATCTAAATTCGCAAAGCGAACTGAACCAGGAGATATCTAATTTTCTTATAACACTTATTGATTTGAACGCTCTGATCTTTTTGCTATCAGGCGCTATTGCTTTGCTTGTTACAAACCGGATTACTTCTTCTTTTTCGTTTATAGGAGCGAAGATGAAAGAAATCAATTTAGGAAAGACAAATGAAGAAATTGTCTGGAAGAAAAATGATGAAATTGGTGCATTAGTGAGCGAGTATAACAGGATGGTACTACAACTTGAAGCAAGTGTAAAAGTTTTAGCAAAAAGCGAAAGAGAAGAAGCTTGGCGCGAAATGGCAAGACAGATAGCCCATGAAATAAAAAATCCCTTAACACCAATGAAGCTAAGTATTCAGTATCTTGAAAAAGCTATTAGTGACGGGCACGCCAATATAAGAGAACTTTCGCAAACGGTTGCTGTAACATTGGTTGAGCAGATCGATCAACTATCAAAAATTGCCGATGATTTCTCGCAATTTGCCAATATCAACAATGTTTCGTTTATGCAGTTTGATGTATCAGAAGTAATTGGATCACTTATAAATTTATACAGCGCATATCCTAATGTAGATATTACATGGAATAAAGAAGAACGTAATTATGAAATATCATCAGATAAAACACAAATAAGCCGCCTCTTTACAAACCTTATAAAAAATGCTGTTGAGGCAGCTGCTCACCAAGCAAAAATTGAAATTTTGATCAGGCAATTCAAAGAAGAAAGCAATGTTATAATTTCTATAGCAGATAATGGTACGGGTATTCCTCATAAAATGCAGGGCAAGATATTTGTTCCAAATTTTACCACAAAATCTTCCGGAACGGGCTTGGGACTTGCGCTTTGCTACGGTATTGTAGAAAAAGCCGGGGGAAAAATATGGTTTGAAACACAGGAAGGTAATGGCTCCGTTTTTTTTGTTTCGCTTCCGTTAGTGAAAAGTTTAAAGTTTTCTTTTTAACTGTTGTTTTACGAGAAAGTTTTCAAAATTTTCTAATGAAAAACTGCTAAGGTTTTGCTCTTTAGTGAGCCCTGCTTTTTGTGCAGCAAGCACCCCATATTTAATATCTTTAAATCCTTCAATAGAATGCGCATCAGGATCAATAGAGATTAAAACATTTTTATTCAATGCATAATCAATGTGGCGCCAATCTATATCTAACCTTCGCGGATGCGCATTTAATTCTATAACCACATTATTTGCGGCACATGCGTCAATGATCTTTTTATGATCAACAGGATAGCCGTTCCTGCTTAACAATAATCGCCCCGTCATATGCCCAAGAATATTAGTATAAGGGTTTTCAATCGCTTTAAGCAAGCGAGTCATTGCTTTTTCTTCGTTCATTTTTAAGTTTGAATGAATAGAAGCAATCACAAGATCAAATGTGCGGAGTATCTCATTGGAATAATCGAGACTGCCATCGTTCAAAATATCACTTTCAATACTTTTGAAAATTTTAAATGGTTGAAACTTGTTATTCAACTCTTCTACTTCGGAATGTTGTGCTGCTATTCTTTCTTCTGTTAAACCGTTTGCATAAGATGCAGACTTAGAGTGGTCGCTGATAACAAGGAACTGTAACCCTTTTGTGATTGCGGCTTTCGCCATCTCTTCGACTGCATTTACTCCATCACTCCATTTGCTATGGCTATGTATAATAGCTGTAATATCAGCTGTTTGAATAACTCGTGGTAATTGGTTTAGTAAAGCACTATTGATATTATTTTTATTTTCACGAAGAAATGGTGGAATAAATTTTACCTTTACCTCTTCAAAAATTTCTTCTTCAGAATTGTATTTTTTGAGTTGGTTGAAAGCAAATTTCTTTATCCATTCCTGCAAAAAATCTTCGCTACAACTAGTAATGAATTGTTGAAAAAATAATTGTTCTGTTGAAGCATGATAAAAGTGCAATGCAATATTTTCTTTGGCTTTGAATTGTGAATGTTCTTCAGAAATTCTTATTACTTCAAAATTATTTTCTTCAAAAAAAGTTTTCACTTCATTTGAAGGAGCATTAGTTACCCATTCCAATTTATCAATTGTTTCAATTTGTCTTCTGAAATCTCCTGTCGGCAAAAAAGTATGATCAGAAAACATTGTGCTTATTTTTTCATCAAGCATTTTTACAAGGGATTCTGTTTGAGCGTAGAGATAGCTTCCCTGGTTGCTTAGATAAAATTCAATTGCTTCTCGAATATTGTTTTGCGTTTTTTCGCCGAAGCCTTTATATAACAATAAACGATTTTCATTACATGCATATAATAATTCGCCAATGCTTTCCACTTCAAGTTCTTTCCAAATTGTAGCAATTTTTTTTGGTCCAATGCCTTTTATGTCAAGCATTTCTATAATGCCCCGGGGCGTTTCTGTAATATATTTTTCAAGAAGCGATAAGCCACCTGTTTTTAATTGCTCTAATATTTTTTTCCCAATTGCTTCACCAATTCCTTTAATAGAAGCTATCTTTTCTGCAGGTAATTCAGAAAGCTGGACAGGAAGCTTTTCTATAGTAAAAGCCGCTATGGCGTAGGATTTTACTTTAAAGCTGTTTTCTCTATGAATGCCCATTAGTCTGGACAGAAGCGAAAAATTATCTGCAATAGAGTAGTTGTCCATACATGGTTTTTTACAAAATAAAAAAGTTCCGTTTATAACGGAACTTAAATTTAATTGCCCAAGAAGAAAACTTATTTCTTGGCAGCTTTCTTTGGAGCGGCTTTTTTAGCAGCTTTAGGAGCGGCTTTCTTAGCGGCTTTTGGAGCAGCCTTAGGAGCAGCTTTTTTTGCAGCCTTTGGGGCAGCTTTTTTTGCAGTGGCCATGTTTTTTAAATTTAATAGTTAGTAAATATTGAGTAAAATTAAACTCTTATTTACAACTATCAAAATTTTTTCATTAATTCATGCGGCTGCTTCAGCGGCAACAACAGAGATAATGGTTTTGTTGCTTCTTGTTTTTTTAAATTCAACAAGGCCATCGCTTAGTGCAAACAAGGTAAAATCTTTGCCTACACCAACATTTTTACCAGGATGATAAACAGTGCCGCGCTGGCGAACAATAATGTTTCCAGCTATTGCAGGCTGCCCACCATAAATCTTTACACCGAGGCGTTTGCTCTGTGAGTCGCGTCCGTTCTTTACACTGCCTTCACCTTTTTTATGTGCCATATTATTTTAATTAGAAATAAAAAACTTTATTCTGAGAAATAAATTAAGCGATGCTTTCTATTTTTATTTGAGTGTAATGTGTTCTGTGCCCATGAAGTTTGCGGAAGCCTTTCCTTCTTTTCATTTTGAAGGCAATAACTTTATCGCCTTTTACAAGGGGGTTGATTATTTCTGCTTTTACTATGGCCTTAACATCTTTGTTAAGAGAAATGGTTCCATCGTTGTCAAGAAACAGTATATCACTGAACTCAACCTTATCGCCGGTGTTGCCTGAAAAGTGTGGCACATAGAGGCTTTGGCCTTCCTGAACCTTGAATTGCTGACCGACTATTTTTACTACTGCTAACATGACTGTCTAAAATTTGGACGGCAAAGGTAATGTTTTGTATAAAAAAAAGAAAGTTTTTTTGAAACTACTGCGATAAGCAACCGAGTTGGGCATAAGGGCGAATGGGGGTTGATACGGCTTTGAGTGGGCTTTACCATGGATGTGGCATGGAGTTATATCAGTATAACTACAGTATAAGTTCAGTATAAGTCCTGTATAACGAGGATAAAAATAAGGGAAATCCGGAGTGAAAATTAAAAATTGGGTCGTTTAACCGATAGGGAATAAAACACTACTCAAAGTGCTTTATTTTACTTTATTTCCTTTATTTGCATTACTATATGAAGAATAGTCTACTGCTTATATTCTTTTGTTGCTTATTGCAATATGTAAATGCGCAGAAGCATGAATATAAAATAGCAATTGTTGCGTTTTATAACCTTGAGAATTTTTATGATACTGTTCATAACCCGAGGGTTAATGATACTGAGTTTTTGCCTAATTCGGTGAAGCATTATACAAGTGCTGTTTATAAGGATAAAACAAATCATCTTGCTTCTGTTATTTCTCAGATCGGAACTGATACCTCACCTGACGGGCCTGCGTTGCTTGGGGTGGCTGAAGTGGAGAACGATACTGTTTTGAATGACCTTGTGAATGAGCCTGTTTTGAGGCGGAATAATTATCATTTTATACACTACGATTCGCCTGACCCGAGGGGTATTGATGTGGCGTTGTTGTTTAACCCAAAATACTTTAAGATCGAGGACAATTATAAACTGGGGGTGAGACTGAAAAGCAATTATGGTTATTATTTTTACAGCCGTGATATATTGTATGTGAAAGGAACGCTTGATGGAGAAACAGTCCATGTGCTCGTGAACCACTGGCCTAGCAGGCTGGGGGGTGAACAGGAAAGTGAAGGGTACAGAAAAGCGGCGGCACTGGTGGCAAGGAAGCAAATTGATCATATACTGAGAGAAGAGCCGGGGGCAAAAATAATTATGATGGGTGACCTGAATGACAACCCTGTGGACGAGAGTGTTTATGTACTTGATGCGAAAGGCGACCCAACGGATGTGACAGAAAATGACTTATATAACCCATGGGTTAGTTTATATAAGAGCGGTATAGGAACAATAGCTTTTGGCGATGCATGGAATTTGTTTGACCAGATAATGGTTTCTCATTCGATGCTGGATAAGAAGCAAAAAGGATTTTTCTTTTACCAGCCTCATGTATTTAACAGGGATTTTATGACTGAAAACCTGGGCAAATACAGGGGGTACCCTATGCGCACGTGGGATGGGAATAATTACCGTGGCGGCTACAGCGACCATTTTCCCAGCTATATTATTTTATTGAAAAAAAAGGATAGTTGATCTTTTAGAATAAATCATTAATAATTTCCCCTACCTTCGCGCTCCAAAAATTATTTTTTAACTAAAAAAACAAGGGTAATGAGTAATTACGAATTGATGGTGATTTTTACCCCTGTGCTTTCTGAAGACGAGTTTAAAGCGGTTCAGAAAAAGTACACCGACTTTGTTACAGAAAACGGTGGAAGTATAACGCACAGCAACCCCTGGGGTTTGAAATCACTGGCGTATCCTGTACAAAAAAAGACCACAGGTATTTACTGGGTTCTTGAGTACAGTGCGCCAACCAGCTTCAATGAAAAGTTTAAGGTGCAGATGCTGCGCGACGACAGCATTATGCGCCACATGATCACAGTGCTTGACAAGTATGCTGTTGAGTACAATTACAAAAAGAACAACGGTTTACCAACCGGTAAAGAAAGAAAACTGGAGGTGACCCATGGCTAAAGCAAACGAAATAAAGTACCTGACGGCGATAAAACAGGACAAGCAGAAAAAGAAGTTTTCCCGCTTTGAAAAGTATGGCATCAGGTATATTGATTACAAAGACGTTGAGTTTTTGAAGAGGTTCATTAATGAGCAGGGTAAAATTTTGCCACGCCGTTTAAACGGGAACTCTTTGAAGTATCAACGCAAAGTGGGCGATGCGATCAAAAAGGCAAGACAGATGGCGTTGTTGCCGTATGTTACAGACCTTTTGAAGTAATTGAGAATGTAATTGATAATGGAAAATGGGGAATGGAGAATTTTTCATATTATTTCTTTCATTATTAATGCTCAATTTTAAATTCATAATTAATTAGTCACCTTCCCTAATCCGCCTGTGGCGGAGACAGTTTGTAAAAAACTGGGCTCTTGGGAACTAAAACATAAACAATGCAGGTAATATTAATCCAGGACGTAGATAACCTGGGCGGGGCCAATGAATTGCTTACCGTAAAAAATGGTTATGCGAGGAATTATCTGATCCCGCAGAAACTGGCCATAGAAGCCAATTCTTCCAACATGAAGCAGATGGAAGAAAGAGCGAAAGTGAAAACAAAGAAGGAAGCAGCGATGCTTGCTGAAATAAACAAAGTTATTGCCGTTCTGAAAGAAGGCCCTGTGAAAATAGGAGCAAAGACAGGCACAAGCGGGAAGATATTTGGCAGCGTTACTTCTTTGCAAATAGCCCGTGCTATCCGCGGCCAGAAGGGCTATGAAATAGACCGCAGACGTATTAATATAACTGACGAAGTGAAAGAACTTGGCGTACACAAAGCTTCTATTGATCTAGGAAATGGCAATAATGTGGAAATAGAATTTGAAGTAGTGGCGGAATAAAGATCACAACTCTTAGCATATTGTATAAACCATCCTTTTTTAGGGTGGTTTTTTTATAGTGATCTATCTTATTACTGCTCCTTCTAAAAATTTAACAGCCTTATTTTTCGTTTTATCTTTTTCCATCGCATCTTTGAAAAGAAATTAATCAAATGAAAAGAATATTATTCGCCCTAGCTTTGCTTATCGTTGGCTATACTTCTCATGCCCAAACAACAGACAGTCTTCCAAAGTATAAAAAAGACCCAACGCTTCCTTATTTCAATATTCTACAGGGAGACAGTACCTGGTTTAACCGTTGGAATATTCCTAAAAACAAATCAGTAGTTATTGTTTATTTCAGCCCGGAATGTGGCCATTGCCAGCTTACTGCACAGCGTTTTGCAGACAGTATGAGTTTATTTAAAAACACTTTTTTTGTATGGATATCATCCTATAAGCCAGAGCAGATAAAAAAGTTTGCTCATCAATACAAATTAGACCAGTTTGACAACGTACGACTTGGCCGAGATACCAGTTATTCTATACCAGTGTTTTACCAGGTAAAGTTTACGCCGTTCATGGCAATTTATAATAAAAAAGGCAACTTAGTGCAGGCATTTGAAGGTGGTGAACAGCCAAGCATTATTGCAAAATATTCTGAATAATTTTTCTTCATTGTTATTTCTTCCTTGTTCTGTGCGCTAACTTTGGCGCAAATATTTTTACACACTTAAATAAGCTATATGAAAGTAACTGTAGTTGGCGCGGGCGCAGTGGGCGCAACCTGTGCAGATAATATTGCGCGAGCTGCGCTCTGTGAAGAATTAGTTATACTGGATATTAAAGAAGGGCTTGCCGAAGGTAAAGCACTTGACATGACCCAAACGGCTGCGTTACTTGGGTTTGATACACGCATTACGGGCAGCACAAATGACTATTCTAAAACAGAAGGATCAAATGTGGTAGTTATTACTTCGGGCATACCACGCAAGCCGGGTATGACCAGGGAAGAACTTATTGGCACAAACGCAGGTATTGTAAAGAATGTGGCACAGAATATTTTAAAATATTCTCCTGATGCCATCATCATCGTTATCAGCAACCCGATGGACACGATGACCTACCTTGCGTTAACAAGTACGGGCTTGCCGAAAAACCGCATTATTGGGATGGGTGGCGCTTTGGACAGTGCAAGGTTCAAATGCTATCTGAGTATGGCGTTGGATTGTTCACCCCGCGATTTGAACGCCATTGTTGTTGGCGGGCATGGGGATACTACCATGATCCCTCTTATGAGGTATGCAACATGGAACAGTGCACCTGTTACAAATTTTCTAAGTATTGCTCAGCAGCAGCAAATAGTTGCAGACACTATGGTTGGGGGTGCTACATTGACTAAACTTATCGGCACTTCTGCATGGTATGCACCGGGTGCGGCAGGGGCTGCATTGGTGGAAGCTATTGTACGCGACCAGAAGAAATTATTCTCCTGTTGCGTTCATCTTGATGGTGAATACGGCCAACAGGATATTTGTCTCGGAGTGCCTGTGGTAATTGGGAAAAATGGCTGGGAAAAGATACTTGATTATAAATTGAACGAGGAAGAACAGGCAGCTTTTAATAAAAGTGCAGATGCCGTACGTACTATGAATGATGTGTTGAAGACTTTATAATTGGCCCCTAATTACTTTTTCAATACTTCTCTTACCGTTGCTACAATCATCTGTATATCCTGGTTTTTCATGCACTGGAAATGACCGAGCGGACAATGCTTGGTACCATAATTTGAGCAGGGCTGGCAGGGCATGTTTTTTACTAATATATTCGTATGTAGTGCTGGTTGTAAGCTGCCGTAGTATGGCTCTACACAAAGTTTTGGCGATGTGGCACCCCAAATAGCAAGCACAGGTTTTTGGAAAGCACAGGCAATGTATTGCAGGCCGGTGTCATGGGAAATAACGCATTTGGAGCGACGGACAATATCTGCTGATTCATTCAGGCTGAACTTTCCGCAGGCGTTATAAATGCGTATCGAATCTATTGAGGCGATGTTGTCTCCATCTTCTCTTTCCTCTTTTGCGCCAACAAGAATGATAGGGAATTGTATAGTGGAGCACAATTCTTTTAGTTTTTGCAGGGGTAGTTTCTTGGTGTAATAGGTTGCGCCAATTACTATTGCGATATATCCCATTAAATGTGAATGAGGGATATCATTCTCTTTTATTCTTTCTTCTTCCCCAATAAAATAATCTAATCCTTTGCCGTCATCTTTTACACCAAGGTGTTGCAGCGCATTGATACAGCGTTGTGAAATGTGAACGCCGGGCATGAGGTCAATGCCCAGTTTAGTGAGCAGGAACTTTTGAAGAGATAATTTTTTATAAGAAAATGTTTTTACTCCCAGCGCCTGCCTGATGCGGTAGCTGCGGAAGTTTTTATGAAGGTCAATGATATAATCGAATTGTTCTTTTTTCAAGGAATCAATAAGCCCGTTCAAATCTTTATCATAATAATGAAACCTGTCTATATAAGGGTTATGCAGCGTAACCGCCTTCATGGAAAATTTTGAAAGAAAATGGACTTCTGCATTTGGCAGCTGTTTTTTCAGGCATCGAATGGCGGGAGTAGTTAAAACAATATCGCCAATGGAAGAAAAACGGATAATGAGGAATTTCATGCTATAAGGTAAGGCTGGTAGCCATGGTTGCCCTTTTACTAAGAATGTATTAACAATGAACTATCAACTAATTTTCAACAAAATTCAGGTCTTTATTGAATGTCTCTTTGATTAAAATCGTTCCTGCCATTGCGATGAGCATTACGATTAAAACAGTAATCTCTGCCCCTGTTATGTAATCTGTCCTGCCTCTAAAAAACTGGAAAAGCAACAACATCAGAGGTAATGTTCCCCTTACAATGTTTGGAATAGTGGTTGCGGCTGTAGCTCTTAAATTTGTCCCGAATTGTTCTGCTCCCATTGTTACAAACACTGCCCAGAAGCCTGTGCCAAAGCCAAGCCCGAATGCAATGATATACATTCCTGTAACACTGCCGTTGTACTGGACGACAAAAAATAATAGAAGAAAGATAATAGTAATAGCATAATAAATGTACAAAGCCTTTTTCCTGCTCTTCAGCCATTGGCTTACAAAACCAATCAATATGCCGCCTATTGAAACGCCCATATAAGAATACATAACTGCCTTGCCGGAATCGACCACACCAGCTATATGCAAAGCAGCCCCAAATTCTTTTGAAAAGGTCAGCAGTACACCAACAACAAGCCAGCTTGGAAGCCCTACACAAACTGTTGCCAAATATTTCTTTGCCCGTGATGCTTTTGTAAACAGCATCAGAAAATTACCACGCTGCACATTCATTTTTTTCACTTCATGATACATGCCCGATTCAAATACTGAAATACGCAATATCAATAACACAAAGCCTAAACCGCCTCCAATAAAATAACAGGTACGCCAGTCAAAGTTTTGCTTGATGATAAATGCGAATATTGCCCCTGTTAATCCAAGACCAGCTACAAATGCTGTTGCAATACCACGCTTTTCTTTTGCGATCGATTCTGAAACAAGCGTTATCCCTGCACCCAGTTCTCCTGCAAGCCCAAGCCCTGCAATAAACCGCACCAGCGCATATTGCTCTGCTGTATGCACAAAACCATTGGCAATATTTGCAAGAGAGTATAAAAGAATTGAACCGAATAAAACACTCAGCCTCCCTTTTTTATCGCCCAATATTCCCCATAAAATACCTCCAATAAGTAGCCCGTACATTTGAACGCTTATAATCATTTCACCCTTATCTCTTAGCTGCAGATCAGTAAGGCCAAGGCTTTTAAGACTTGGCACGCGGATGATGCTGAACAATAACAGATCATAAATATCAACAAAGTAGCCAAGCGCAGCTACGAAAACAACAAGTGAAAAAATCCCGGTTTTACGGTTATCCATGGCAGGCAAGATGATAATTATTAGAAAAAATTAATTGGCAATCGGCGTATCGTTTGGTTTCTTTTTATGCAGGAATACTTTAAAAAGTACTGGCAGTAAGGTAAGCGCAGCAAGCCCAATGACAATCACATCAACATGGTTTTTTAAATCGAATCTGTATTTCTGCAACATCCAACCCTGTAAAAACTTTCCGCCAAGTATCATCGCTGCAACCCAACAGGAACTGCCGATAATATTAAAGAGCATAAATGTTTTTTTATCCATCTTCACAATGCCCGCAACAATGGGCGCAAATGTGCGGACGATGGGCAAAAATATTCCAAGAAAAATCGTTGCCTTTCCATATTCTTCATAAAAATCGTGGGCTCTTATCAAATGCTTTTTCTTGAAAAAAAATGAATCTTTTCGCTGGTAAAGCAATGGCCCCACTTTGTATCCAAACCAATATCCAAGGGTGTTTCCGAGTATTGCAGCGATTATGATCAGGAGAATGATAACACTATAATTAACATCAAAAAACTGTTTCGCCAATTCATCCACATAAAAACCTGCTGCAAAAAGCAAGCTATCGCCGGGAAGAAAAAAACAAAAAAACACGCCTGTCTCCACGAAGATGACAAGCAATAAAACATACAGGCCTCCGTTGTGAATTATCCATTCTATAAATTGTTGCAGCACACCTTTATCCATTAGTCAATTTATTGTTTGAAAATAATGCCGAAGTAATTTCGGCTTTAACACGGCCTGCAATATAGCACTAAACTATTATTACAGGGTTATAGGCAGACCTCATCAATAGATTTTTGTATTAATTTACATGCCGTTGTTAATTCATTTTCTGTGATAGTTAGTGGCGGTGCAATACGCATGTATTCAGGAGCAAATAGAAACCAGTCTGTTATTAAGCCGTTATAAATGCAGCGGCGTATGATCTTCTTGTTAGTTTCAGCATCTTCAAACTGGAGGGATGCCCATAAACCGCAAGTATTGATGGCTACTATTTTTTTATGCTGAATAAGCTCAGCCAATATTCTCTCTTTCTTTTTTACTGATGAAATAAGATCGTTTTCCAGCAGAACCTCCAAAGCGGCTTTTCCTGCGGCGCAGGAGACGGGGTGGCCGCCAAATGTAGTTATGTGGCCAAGCACAGGATCATGGGTTAATTCGTCCATTAATTTTTTATCGGCAATAAAAGCCCCCAGGGGCATTCCACCACCCAAAGCTTTGCCAAGTAACAATACATCGGGAACTATATCAAACTGCTGAAATGCAAACAGCGAACTAGTTCTTCCAAAGCCGCATTGAATTTCATCTAATATCATTAAAGTTTTATGCTCATCACATTTCCTGCGTATTTGCTGCAGCCATTCTTTTGTGGGTTTTACTACACCACTTTCGGCTTGTATTGTTTCTAAAATAGTGCAGGCGGTATTTTTATCGATCGCATTAATTGCTTCTTCACTGCCATAATCAAAATGATGTATATCGGGCAGAAGGGGCCGAAAAGCATTGCGCCAGTATTCGTCGCCCATAAGGCTTAATGCTCCCTGCGTGCTGCCGTGGTAGCTTTTGTTGAAAGCAATTATTTTTGACCGCCCTGTGACTCTCTTGGCAAGTTTCATCGCGCCTTCTGTTGCTTCGGCGCCGCTGTTGGTGAAGTAAACCGAATTCAGACTTGAAGGTAGGTGTTCAGTCAATAATCTTGCATAAGTCACCTGCGGGCTTTGAATAAATTCCCCATAAACGATCAGGTGCATGTAAGCAGCCACCTGTTTTTGCACGGCTTCAACCACTTTGGGGTGGCTGTGGCCGATATTGGCGACGCTAAAACCAGAAATAAGATCAATATATCTTTTGCCTTCGGCAGAATATTGGTAAATGCCTTCCGCTTTTACTATTTCAAGGCTGATGGGCTCGGGGGATGTTTGGGCAAGATGCTGAAAAAAAAGCTGGCGGTTGTTCATGAAAGATGACAGATGATGGTTGACAAATGACTGAGAGCCAAAGGTACGAGGGTATTGGGGCAATTCTTGTTTAGAAATTCTGGCAATGGTTCAGGAAATATAGGCAAGCAGGTGTGTGAGGCCAATTCCTTCGAAGGAATTAAGTAAAAACACGTGATTTGCTAACCTTCCTTTGAAGGAAGTACATAAAAACATGTGCCTGAGGCTAATTCCTTGGAAGGAAGTATATAAAAGCAGGTGACTGAAGCCAATTCCTTCGAAGGAACTACATAAAAGCACATGATTGAGGCCAATTCCTTCGAAGGAAGTATATAAAAGCAGGTGATTGGGGCCAATTCCTTCGAAGGAATGGTATCAAAACACTTTTTGGCAACTTCCACAGTTTATTTTATGCCTTCTTAGCTTCAATTTTCATCTTTTAGATAGTATATTTGAAGTAATATTTTTCATCATCAAAAAAAATCAGATCAGCGATGGCTACCATATTATCGGTTTTAGATAAAACCCCGCAATTTGGAAACAATTGTTTTATAGCACCAAACGCGACAGTTGTTGGCGATGTGGTGATGGGTGATGACTGTAGTGTGTGGTTTAACGCGGTGGTAAGGGGGGATGTGCATTATATAAAAATAGGTAATAAGGTAAATATACAGGATGGGGTGATCGTGCATTGCACTTACCAAAAGAATCCGACTGAAATAGGCAATAACGTGTCCATCGGGCATAATGCAATTGTTCATGGCTGTAAGATCTTTGACAATGTACTGATCGGGATGGGCGCAATTGTGATGGACCGATGCGAAATACACAGCAATTCTATTATTGCCGCGGGCGCTGTTGTTTTAGAAGGCACTATTGTGGAAGAGGCCTGTATTTATGCCGGTGTGCCCGCTAAAAAAGTGAAAGATATTGCCAAAGACGATATTCACCAGGAGATAGACCGCATAGCTAACAACTATATAAAATATGCAGACTGGTACAAAAAACCTGATGGTTCAAATGCAGCGGAAAACTAAGGGAAACTGTCTTTTAAGCGATAGATAGCTACCCCCTCCGCAACAAGACTAACTGCTTATTTTATTTGTTTCAATTTTTTTATGGCTGTCTCTTGTTTGGTATTGTATTTGCTTTTTAGGGGTTGCTGTTTATAAAAACTGATGTGGAAGTTGAGAATGTTGATTTGAAAGCAGTGATAACGCAGGATAACTTAGACTAAAAATAAAAAAATCCGTATAAATACAAAATGAATCAAGTTCTTATGCAACCTATACCCTACACATCCGACACAAATGTGGTTGTCATTGATGAAAATGGCAGCCTTAACCAGTTTTATTCCCTCACACAAGCAGTAAGTAAAAGCAGGCATGTTCGCTTTACCGGCAAAATTGATGAGGCCGATAATATAGAATGGTCTTTCAAATACCGCGGACACCCATTAACGCTGCAATATAATATTTATAACGGCGTAAGCCTTTACGTGCAGGATAGTAAGGATGTAAAATCTGTTGGTAAACTGCTTGCAAAAATTAAAGTAAAAAATAAGAATTAATAATTCTTTTCCTCCATGCTTTCCAGGATATTGTAATAACTACTGTAACGTTCAGAAGAGATTTTTTCGTTCTCTACCGCTTCTTTTACTGCACAACCGGGCTCATTGATGTGAAGGCAGTTATTGTATTTGCAATGGTTGATCAACACTTTCATTTCAGGAAAATAATGGGATAATTCCTGTTTGGGGATATCAACGATACCAAACTCACGGATTCCCGGGGTGTCAATTATTCTGCCGCCAAAAGGCAGGTTGAACATTTCAGCAAATGTTGTTGTATGCATCCCCTTTCCGCTCCATCCGCTTACTTCCTGCGTGCGCAAATTAAATTCAGGGAAAAGAAGATTGATAAAAGTTGATTTGCCAGTACCGCTGTGGCCGCTGAGCAAAGTGGTTTTATCTTTCAATACGTTTCTTAATTCATCTATCCCTTCTTTTTTTTCCAAACTAACAAGAAGCACTTTATACCCGATGGAAGTATAAATTTTATGCAGCTTTTCAAATTGCTGCATTTCTTTTTTGCCGTAGATGTCAGACTTGTTGAAGACAATTACGGCAGGAATATGAAAGGCTTCTGCTGAAACAAGGAAACGGTCAATAAAACCAAGCGAAGTTTTTGGGTCTTTTAAAGTAGCGAACACTAAAACAGAATCAAGGTTGGCTGCAACAATATGATGCTGCATTTTGTGGTGAGGGGAGCTGCGGGCAATATAATTTTTCCTTTGGGGAATTTCAATGATGGTAGCGACATTGTCTGCCTCATCTTCCAACTCTATTTTTACTTCATCGCCAACGGCAATGGGATTGGTGGAAGTGATGCCGTCAATTTTTAATACGCCTTTTATCCGTGCATTATAGGAATTACCATTCTCTGTTTTTACGATGTACCAGCTTCCCGTTGATTTATAAACAAGCGCATTCACTAAATCTTATTTATTTCTCCCTATACAGTTCAGATCTGTAAAGCCTTCTTCAAGGCGTTTTACAAAATTGTCCTGCGCTTTGCGAAGCCATACGCGGGGATCGTAGTATTTTTTATTTGGTTTATCATGGCCGCCGGGGTTGCCAAGCTGGGTTTGCATATAGTCCCTATTCTTTTCATAATAATGAAGGATGCCTTCCCAGAACGCCCACTGCATATCGGTATCGATATTCATTTTTATAACCCCATAATCCAGCGTTTCATTGATCTGGTTTTTAGCGGAACCACTGCCTCCATGAAATACAAAACTTACCGGTTTTGCATTTT
>CAVYTF010000012.1:0-66579 GCA_963771435.1 uncultured Bacteroidota bacterium
TTACACTATCGTTTATACCAACGGCACGATGACGGTAGAAGCACCTATAGCAGTAACACTGACACAGGTGAACCCTGATTGCCATGGCAACCCCGGTTCACTGACGACCAACACAGTAACAGGCGGCACATCACCTTATACTTACAAGGTAAATCCGGGAGCATTTAACCCGTCAGGGACATATGTAAGCAACCCGCTGTTTGGTTCATTAAGCACAGGAGGTTATACCTACGCAGTAAAAGACGTGTATGGCTGTATCGGTACACAGGGAGCAATACTTAGCCCACTGACAAAGGAACCGGTACTTATCAATAGCGCCACAGCCCCGGCCTCAGTGGCAATATGCTATGGAGGTACGACGACCATTACTACTAATGCAGCAGGCGGTAACCCGGCGTTCACATACACGCTGAACACCAATGGCACGAACGGCACAGCACAGCAGGCAGCAAACCGTTACTTCCAGGTAGGAGCGGGTAGCTATTATATAATTGTAACAGACAGCCATGGCTGCACTTATAATACAGATACGATAGCAGTTACCCAGCCCTCAACGGCATTAAGCTTTACTTCAGCAGTAACGACAAGCATAGTAAGCTGTACGAGCAGTTCATCCACGATAAAAGTAACGGCAGCAGGAGGCTACAGCAGCAGCTATACGTACAGCGACAATAACGGCAGCAGCTACCAGTCGGGCAACAGCTTTGCAGGGCTTGCACCAACGGTACAGACGGTGTATAACCTTGTGGTAAAAGATGCCAACGGATGCACAGCAAACGGTTCAGCAACGGTACAGGCGGTATCACAGTATGTGCTGAGCTCCTCAGCTATAACAGGCAATACACAGGCCTGCTATGGAGGGACGACGACGATAACTACCACACCTTCGGGAGGGACACCGCCGTATACATACAGCCTTGACAACGGCAGTTATGTATCCAGTTCACAGCGCTACTTTGCTACAGTGACACCGGGAAGCCATACTATAACAGTAAAAGACAATATAGGCTGTACTTATACGCCACCTGCAATAGTTATCACACAGCCATCAGCAGCGGTAAGCTTTACAGCAGCCACAACGAATGCGAACTGTGCGAGCAGCACAGGCAGCATTACAATAACAGCAGCAGGAGGCTATGGAGGCTACAGCTACAGTGTGAACAACGGCAGCACCTACCAGTCCTCGAACAGCTTTACAGGGCTTGGAGCAGGGACGTATAACATAGTGGTAAAAGACATGAACGGATGCACAGCATACAGCACAGCGACAGTAAAAGCGCCAACGTTCACGACCTCAGCGATCACCGGGAACTTAAAGGTATGTTACGGAGCGACCACTTCTATATCTACGGTACCATCCGGCGGCGTATCACCATACACCTACAGCCTTAATGCTACCAATATCTTTGTAAGCAACGCCAACCGTTACTTCACGGTAGGAGCGGGTACTGATTCTATCACAGTAATGGATAACGCAGGATGCAAGGTGACTACGGCACCGGCAACGGTGACGCAGCCATCAGCAGCGGTAAGCTTCACAACAGTACAGGGCGGGCAGGGATGTACAGGCAATGCTGGTATAGTAATAACAGCATCAGGCGGCTATGGCCATTACAGCTACAGCGACAACGGAGGAAGTAGCTACCAGTCAAGTTCAACGTTCAGCGGATTATCATACGGTAACTATACGGTAGCGGTAAAAGACACGAATGGTTGCGCAGCGCCGACATCGGTAGTTAAATTAAGTGCACTGAGCTCATCGGCCATACAGGGAACGCTGACGGTATGCCCCGGGGGCACGACGACTATCTATACGATCCCTTCAGGCGGGGTAGCGCCATATTCCTATAACCTTGACAGTTCAGTGTATGTTCCGAGCAGCGAACGTTATTTCAGCGTACCTGCAGGAGTGCATACGATAACGGTGAAGGATAACCTGAGCTGTACCTATACACCTGCAGCGGTAACAGTTACTACGGTAAGCTGTATGGGGCTTGTTGAAGGCGGCGGCGGCACAGAACAGAAAGTAACAACAGCGTCAGCGTTTGCAGCGCATTTATCACCTAACCCAACGCAGTCAACCTTCCATCTGCAGATGGAGAGCAGCAGCAGGGAAGAGGTAGAACTGACGGTGACGAATATGCAGGGAGTGAAAGTGTATGAAGGCAGGGGAGGGGTAGGCAACCTGTATGAGTTCGGGTCAGGCTTTACAAGCGGTATGTATATCTTGCAGATAAGGCAGGGCAATGAGGTGCATACGGTTAAGCTGGTGAAGGGGAACTAGAGTAATTGATAATCTATAATTGACAATTGATAATGAAGGCCATCCTGAAAAGGGGTGGCCTTTTGTTTGTGGTAGTGATGAGTGTCAGGATAGCAGAGTTAGTAGTATGGAGGCGGGATAGCTGTGATGGCTTTGAGTGGGGGTTGTTGGCTTTACTATGGCATTAGGTGGGCTTTGAGTGGGAGCAGGGTCTCTATAAGGTCTCTGTAAGGGTGTGATCTTTGGGTGGAAAATGAGAAAATGGGGATGGTTTGGTTGGTGGAAAATAGGTTTTGAAGCATAAAGTGAAAACTAGAATAAATTAGTAAATGAGCCAAATAATTCTTTTGAATGGAAAGTTGTTTTTTTATTGTACTAACTGATGATCAGTTTAGTTTAATCTGATATTATTAGTTTACGTGCGGTTTTTTTTAATCTATTTTTTTATCTCCCCAAACTCAATATTGCATTTGTCTATAAAACCAAGTATTTCATCCCTGCCAACATGCTTTGTGGCGCTGGTGACGAAGCTTTGGGGGAGGAATTGCCAGGATTGACGCATGGCGTCGAGGAAGGCTTTTACGTGGCGCTGAACGACGGTGGGTTTTTCTTTGTCGGCTTTTGTGAAAACGAGGGTGAAGGGTACCTGCCATTTGGCGAGGCTGGTTAGGAACTCAAGGTCTATTTTCTGTGGTTCGTGGCGTGCGTCTATGAGGACAAATACGTTGACGAGGTTTTCTCTTTTGCGGAGGTAGTTCTCTATCATTTGTTCCCAGCGGCGGCGGTCGCTTTGGGATATTTTTGCGTAGCCATAGCCGGGGAGGTCGACGAGATACCACTTGACGGTTGGGGCTTTTTCTTTGGCAATTGTTTCTATTTCGAAATGGTTGATGAGCTGTGTTTTGCCGGGGGAGGCGGAGGTTTTGGCGAGGTTTTGCTTATTGCAAAGCATGTTGATGAGGGAGGATTTGCCTACGTTGCTGCGGCCAATGAATGCGAACTCCGGCCTGTTGGCAGGGGGGCATTGGTCGAAAGAAGCGCTGGAGATGAGGTATTCGGCTTTTTTGAAGATCATTCTACAAAGTAAGTTAAAAGCTGTGCTGAATGGTAAAATGATTTAGAATTTGTGGCGCACGGGGATTAGTTTTGGTGCGTTCATATAACTATAATCATTTGAATGAAAAAAATAATCCTGTTAATTGCTGTTGTTGGTTTTATAAAAGTTAATGCACAGACCTATGCTATTGATACGCTTAAAAACGCTGTGGCTTATACGAACACTTATATCCCCGTGCCGGTATATGGCAAGACCAGAAGCGGGCATATGTACACCTGCGGGCTAAATAATTCGTATGGTAGTAAGGGCGAGGCGTTGCCCATGCAATTAGTGAAGATAGACATGACGGCGAAAACAGTTAGTTATAAAACGATCACAGGGACGCGGTCTTCTTCGTCTGTGCTGTGGGGGACGGTGTTTGACAGTTCGGGTGATCTTTACTTTGGATTTAACTCAAACAACCGGAAAATTTATAAGTTCAACCTTAAAGACAGTATTTCTTATGAGAACCTGGGCAACGGGTTTAAGGATGGGGGAACGCTGGCTTACTCGATGGCTTTGGGAACGGACGGGCATATGTATTTTGGCGGCAGCAGCGGGGACCCCTTTGTTAGTGAATATAACCCAAAGAATGGGAAATTGATAAAATACCCCTCGATGGACCCTGCAAATGATTATGTGCTTAGTATAGCAGGAGATAAAGACTATATATATGCACAAACAGGGCAACGTAATTCAATACAGTTGTGGGCCATGAGAAAGTCTGACAGCACTAAAAAGATGTTGTTCAGAATCACGAACTTAACACGAATGAGCCTTTCTGCAAAAAGAGACGGAGTATATCTTTCTTTCCACACGGACACTTTGTCGGGGGATTGGAAACTTGTGCATGGAAAGGCTGAAAAATTCACAGGTAAAGCTGAAGAAAATATTCTTTATTCTGATTTTGGCGGAGGGGCATCACAGCCTGTAATAAAAGCTCATTTCGATGATATTGCAAGCGATTATTCTTATTCCATCAACGGCTCTCCTTTCCAAAGTGTGCATATTGAAACTTATAATACAGGAAATGGTATCAGAAGTATTTTCGGGCTTAAAAATGACCCAAACTATATTTATTATGCAGGGGATTATTATGGTAATTATTACAAGTATAATGTTGTTACAAATAAATCGCAGCTGATCGGCAAAACAGGATATAATATTTATTCTTCGTTGCAAGACAGTGACAGCACTATTTATTTTGGCAATTATCCGTCAGCAGCATTACTGTTATGGAATAAAGACAGACCCTGGACCCTGAACAAATTCATAAACGGAAGCTTAGTAACGGCGACCAAAACATCTAATCCAAAACTAATTGGGTATTTTAAGAGCCAGACACCTGCGGGATTTCACCATCTTGAAGGACTGGTCAAAGACTATAAGGGGAATATTGTTGGCGCGGGGGATGTGATAAGGATAGGTACTACATGCAGTATTGCAGTATATAATCCTATAAAAGATTCTCTTTACGGGTATGATTTTCATAAGATTGAAGCATTGTCTTTTGCGGGGCTTGCAGTATGGAAAAAAGAAGTTATTTTATCTACCAATAATTCTTACAAAGGCATGGCCAGACTTTATTATTACAACAGCATAACGAATAAAATGGATGACAGCCTGAACTTTGGCTTTGGAGATTATGGTAAGATCTATGTACAAGGAAATATACTTAGCGGTATAGCTAATGACAGAATATATAAAGTTGACCTTTCTACAAAAAAGCTAATGGCGAATGTTGTTTATAAACCCAAATCAATCCTAAACTCTTATATGTTATCCGACGGCACAATTGTTATCAATACACAAAATGACCTACCGGGAAGTTACGGAAAGTTTATAAAATTGCCGCTTGGCTATTGTTATCAATTAAATAAAGACTTTTACTTTACAACACAAACCGGGGTTGAAAGACTAGAAAATGCAGTGAAATAAAAGTCATGATCTTTTAACCGTTGTTTATTATCGACAGTGTTTTGGTAACTGAATTGCCGTTCTGCTGAAATATCTTTTGAAAGAGTGTTGGCTCTACATTGTGTTTTTTAGCCCAATACGCAATTTCCTGTGAACGGTTAAAATTTACCTGTACATTTTGATTCAATTTTTCTTTTCCTATTAAGCGTGCCATAGTATTTGTTTTAGAACAAAAGTGCGGCAAAGGACGTGCCTTAATTATTGTTAAGAGCCTATCACAATAGAGCAGTTAAATTTGGGGAAATTATTCTTCAAAGGCGGTTAAATTTCTTCGATGTTTTGCGCTCCTTATGCGGCTTTTTCCAAATGATAATTTGCCATACTATTTCCGCAGTGCAGAGGGCGGCTACGGCAACTAATGCGGGAACCAAGGTTCTTTGAGACTGGAGGAAGGCGCCTGTAAGACCAATGGCATAGACGGCTATTGCCATTAAAATCATGATGCAAAGCCCTGTTATATTGAGCGGTATTTTAAAGGGACGATGCAATTGAGGTTTTTTAATTCTTAACGCAATGAGGCTTATGAATTCTAAAAAAAGCCCGGCGCCATAGAGGGTTACGTCCATGATAAGCAGGTCAGTAAATGTAAATAAAATCATTACGCTCACTACAAGGGAACAAACAATAATGGAGATGTAAGGTGTTTGATATTTTGGATGAAGTGTATGTAATTCTTTTGGAAGCAGTTCATCATCGGCCATTACCTGCGGCACACGCGAGACAGAAAGCAGTACGGCTGAAAATAGGCCCAGTGCGCTTGCCATGCCGCCAATGGCGAGCATTGCGCCCATCCATTTGCCGCCAAGCAACATGCCCACAGCAGGAAAACCCTGGTCGTTCAGTGTTTTAAAATCAATGCCTGACCGTTGCGCTGTAAACACAGCAACCTGGTACATGATGAATACCAGAATGAAAGCCGAAGCCATCGCTATCATGTAGCTCCTTACAGGCTTGTTTACCTCACCGGCGTAGGTGGTTGCATTATCCCATCCAAAGAAATTCCACATGACCGTGTATAAGCCCATGCCAAATGCAGAAAAGCCAACCCCTTTAAAGGAAAGATGCGGCATTGAAACGGCTTCAGGATGATGTATAAAAAGCATAGCAAAAAGAACTAAAAAAGGCGCCAGCACTACCACTCCAAGCACAGTTGATATTTTACCAACAGGCACTATGCCCAGGATATTTATCGCTGCACTTGCCCAGATAATGAGCAGGCATAAAGGAATTTTGAAAGATGCTATTTGAGGAAAAAAGAAGGAAGCATATTCTACAAATAAGACGGGGTAAATAGCAAGGTCAACAAAGGTGTAAAGCCAAGTCCACCAGCCTTCGAAGAAAGCCCATTTAATGCCCATGGCCCGCTTGACCCATTGGTAATATCCGCCTTCTACAGGCATCATGCTGTTGAGTTCAAGAACAGTGAACATCGCTGGTACATCCCAAAGTATTGGTGTAATAAGTAGTAATAGAAGTGCGCCGTTTTGACCAACATAACCCAACAAGGGCTCAATGCCGTAAGGGCCGCCTGAAACTGTAAAGAAAATAACCGCAGCTAACTGCAGTATGCGAAGCTTTTTAAAGGAGGAACGGCGCTGCTTCATTCAGGCGGGAATAGTATTTATAATTATCAATCATTATTCCCCATAGCTCCACTTTATCCATGTTGCGCCCCATGTGAAGCCGCCGCCAAAGGCTGCCATGACTATGTTGTCGCCTTTGTGCATTTGGCTTTCCCATTCAGCCAGGCAAAGGGGTATGGTTGCCGAAGTGGTGTTGCCATACTTTTGGATATTTATCATCACTTTCTCAGTTGGCAATCCCATGCGTTTAGCGGTTGCGTCAATGATGCGCAGGTTTGCCTGATGCGGTACCAGCCATGCGATATCTTCCCCTTTCAGGTTGTTGCGCTCCATCAATTCAGCGCTTACATCAGCCATGCCTACTACCGCAAACTTAAAAACTGTTTTCCCTTCCTGGAAGGCATAATGCTCTCTTGCAGTTACCGTTTCTATGGAGGCAGGCTTCATGGAGCCGCCCGCTTTCATGTGCAGAAATGGCTGGCCGCTGCCGTCGGTTTTCAGCACGCTGTCCAGGATGCCCGTTCCATCCGTTGATTCTTCCAGCAAAACTGCGCCTGCAGCATCGCCGAAAAGTACGCAGGTGTTCCGGTCGGTATAATCAGTAATAGAGCTCATTTTATCCGTGCCTACCACAATCACTTTTTTATACCTACCGCTTTCTATATAACTGGCGCCGGTGGTGACTGCAAATAAAAAACTACAGCAGGCAGCGTTCATATCATAACTAAAAGCGTTTTTGGCGCCTATTTTATCAGCAATAAGGTTCCCCGTTGCAGGAAAAACATAATCAGGCGTAACGGTTGCGCAAATGATGCAGTCAATTTCTTCCGCGCCCATCTTCCTTTTTTCCAGCAATTGGTTGATGGCTGCCGCGCCCATGTCGCTGCTTGCTTTACCAGCTTCCAGTATCCTTCTTTCGGAAATGCCGGTGCGGCTGCGTATCCATTCATCGTTCGTGTCCACCATTTTCTCCAGTTCCTTGTTTGTGAGTATGTAGTCCGGCACGTAAGAACCAACAGCAGTGATGGCAGCGGTAATTTTATCCATGTATGAGTTTATTAGAGTTGGCGAAAGTATTCATCATCCTTCAAAAAAAAATTAGGCATCGGCAAAAGTAAGGAATGATTTAAAGAAAGTTTGGCTAAGAGCAAAGAACAGGATATTAATCCTTTGATGGTAGTTTCAAGATTGTAAATCTGGAGAGCGGGGTTGGAGTCAAGGTTTTTAATATTCGTTTTTTGAAATAATTTAATTTTTAGGCAATTTAAAAAATGTGTCATCTAGTTTCATTTCTGCTGCTTCTACTGCGATTGTTTCAAAATGGGTATTTTTACTATCTTCTATTTGCATTAGCGGCAGTGAGTTAGACATTAAAAGAAAGTCGGTCCAATTACCAGATTTGTACTTAAGAAATTGTTTGGCATCCATTTTAAAGTTTGAAGAACAATAATAATATTTTTTTATTCCATTATTGCAAGTCAGAATCAATTCGTCACAATTATATCCAAGTATTTTAATTACATTTTTATTTATATGCATACTAATTATTGAATCGTGGTTCAAAGACCCATCTGTCCATTGTAGAGTGTCAGAGTTAGCTAATTTCGAATAATACTTATTTTCAGAATTAATATAGAGCGACCATTGGTACATAGAATCATTAGTTATTACTTTGAAATTACCATCTTTAAAATATTGTTGGTAAAATGAGTTGAAATTATAACCAGTACTACTATCTTTAAAAATCATTTTATAAACAATTTTGCCTTCAAAATTTTGACCATAACTAGTTGAAAGTAAAATTTGAAAAAGAAAAAAGCAATATATTTTCTTCATCTGAAATTGGATTTGAATGCTAGTTAAAGCTAACCATTAATAAAAAAAATAACCCTTATTTATTTCTTTTGCCTGAATACAATTCTACACCTTTTATCATTACAAATTTCTCCCATCTTCCCCCTTCTTCCCAACCCCTTCTTATTTATTCATTGGTGAAGAAAAGCAATAAAGACGAAATTCCCCCAAAACCTCAAGGTAATGATGCATTACCTTGAGATTTTCCCTCAAAACCTTAAGGAAATGGTGTATTACCTTGAGGTTTTCCCCCCAAACCTTAAGTAAATGGTGTATTACCTTGAGGTTTTCCCTCCAAACCTTGAGTAAATGGGGCATTACCTTGAGATAATGCACCAAAACCTCAAGGTTTGGGGGGGATTTTGGATGTCAGAATGTCCTAATTAGTTAAGGATGGACAATTTCTCAATTTGACTGACGCCTTGTCCGCATCATTCATAATTTATCATTCATCATTCAAAATATAATCGAATATTTCCCTGAAACCCATATTTTTGAGCCCTGTAAACCATGATAGCATTTGTAAGAGGAAAGTTTGTTCGTAAAACGCCCGCCCAGATAGTGGTGGATGTGAACGGCGTGGGCTACGAACTGCAGATAAGCCTGAACACTTTTTCGGCCATCAGCAACAGCGAAAGTGGCCAGCTGTTCACTTACCTGCATATTACGGAGAACGCGCAAACGCTGTTTGGTTTTTTTGAAATGGGGGAAAAGGAATTGTTCCTGCAGCTTATCAGTGTGTCGGGCGTGGGGGCTTCCACCGCGCGGATGATGCTGAGCGGCATGAGGCCTGACGAAATAGTAAAAGCCATTGTTCAGGGAAACGCAAGGCAACTGGAAGGCATAAAAGGCATCGGGAAAAAAACAGCGGAAAGGCTGATAGTTGAGTTGAGGGATAAATTGGGGAAACAATCTGTTGAAAATTTGCATTCTTCTAACATTGTTCACAATACCCGCGCACAGGATGCGTTAAATGCCCTGATGGCGTTGGGAATAGGAAAATCGATGGCAGAAGCAGCGTTAAGGAAGGCTTTGCAATCTGATACAGAACAAACTCCGCTTGAGGACCTGATAAAATTGGCACTAAAAAATTTGTGAGCTTATTGAGAATACATCTACGTAAACAGCGCTGACAGAAATTGACTTTTAATCGAGGGTTTATTCGCATTTGCTTGCTTGCCGCCATCCTGTGGGGTATCGGTGGCGTTGCGCATGGCCAGTATAACCGTGATTCGCTACATTATCCGCTGGAGGATCGCTATGGCGACCCGCTCACTTATCCTCAAAATAATCCTTTTTACCTGGGCGACTCATCCCTAATTAACCAGGATATAGAATATGATCCTACTACTAATGAGTATTATATTATTGAAAAAATAGGGGATACTTATTACCGCAAACCTACTTATCTCTCTTTTGATGATTTTTGGAAGCTGGAAGGGCAGCAACAGGAAGACGATTATTTCAACCAGCGCTCACAAACGCTTGACGCGCTTAACCGGCCGGTAACAAGGCCGCCGATGCAGGTTTATAAGAGTTTATTTGACAGGATATTCGGCGTAGGCCCGAAAGGATTAAAGGTTGATATAAAACCACAAGGCTCCGTTGACCTGCAAATGGGTTACCAGGGGCAGGATATAGATAATCCTACTTTGCCTCTGGCAGCGAGAAAGACCGGCGGCTTTGATTTTAATGAAAATGCCGATCTGAACCTGATAGCCAATATCGGTGATAAATTGAAGATACCTATCAATTATAACACGCTTGCTAACTTCAATTTTCAGAACCAGCTAAAGCTTGATTACAAGGGAAAGGATGACGAAATATTAAAATCTGTGCAGGCAGGAAACATATCTTTTCAAACAAAAAGCACATTGATGGCAAGCGTGCAGAGCCTGTTTGGGGTGTCAACGCAGTTGCAGTTCGGGAAGTTATTTATCACGAGCACAATAGCAGAGCAGCGTTCGCAGACACAGTCGCTCACCATACAAGGTGGTGGCGTATCCCAAAACATTAACCTGAAAATGGATGCTTATGATGTAAACAGAAACTTTTTGCTGGGGCAGTATTTTGTGAATACTTATGACAGCACGATGCATAATTTGCCTATTGTAAGCACGCAGGTGCAAATACTTAGAATGGAAGTATGGGTTACTAACAGAACAGGTGTTACCACGAATGCAAGAGAAGTGGCGGGGTATATGGACATAGGAGAAAGTAAGCCGTATAACCCAACCAATATAGGCCTTGCGATAAATCCTTTGCCTGATAACGGCGATAATACTTTGTACTCATTTCTTGCAACAGACCCTAACAACCGCAACCCTGCCTTGACAAACAGCCTTATGATCGCGCGAGGGTTAAAACCTGTGAATGATTATGAAATAACGTATGCACGCAAACTTGATTCAACTGAATATTATTTGAATCCGCAGGCTGGTTTTATATCACTTAACCAGCAACTACAGCCGAGTGATGTGCTGGCGGTGGCTTATCAATATGTTTATAATGGAAGAGTATACCAAGTGGGGGAATTTTCCCAGGATGTTACTTTGGATACTGCGGCCGGCTACCAGGGCGTGCAAAAAGTGTTGTTCCTTAAATTGTTGAAAGCTACTTCAGCGAACGTTAGCTTGCCTATTTGGCAATTAATGATGAAAAATATTTATTCCCTGGGGGTAACAGGCCTTCAGCAGCAGAAATTTAATTTGAATGTGTTTTATCAGCAGGCTGGTGGCGGTCAAAATATTTACCTGCCGCAAAGTGCTCCGAATGTTTCGGGTAAAACAATTTTGTCCATTCTTAACTTGGACAGGCTTAATAATCAAAACGATCCGCAGCCAGATGGGCAATGGGATTTTGTGAATGGATTTACGGTTTTGGCGCAGCAGGGAAAGATCATCTTTCCCGTGTTGCAGCCTTTTGGCCGCGATCTGGATACACTGGCATTTGCAGGGCAGCCTCAATCCCTTAAAGACCAATATGTTTATTACCCGCTTTATGATTCTATTCAGGCAATAGCTCAAACATATCCAAACCTCGACAGGTTTATCGTTCAGGGAACGGTGCAGGGAACATCCAGCAGTAATATTTCCCTGGGGGCATTCAATATACCACCCGGATCAGTAAAGGTGACGGCAGGGGGCCAGTCTTTGCAGGAAAATGTAGATTATGTTGTGGATTATAATCTTGGTACTATAACCATATTAAACCAAGCCATTGTTAATTCAGGTGTTCCTGTCAATGTGCAGTTTGAAAACAATGCCACATATGGTATTCAAAACCGAAGTTTTCTTGGTTTGAGGCTTGACTACAAATACAGTAATAAGTTAACACTTGGCGCTACGCTTGAGCGGTTAAAAGAGCTGCCATTTTTTTCTAAAGTAAATTATGGTGAAGACCCGATCGATAATACCATGTATGGAGTGGATTTTAATTACAATTCACCTTTTCCATTTATGACCCGATTGTTGAACAGGTTACCTTTTTATAGTACTACTGCACCAAGCAATATTACTGCGTATGGCGAAGCGGCGGTTTTAAAGCCGGGGCATCCACCTCAAATAGGCTCTGGCTCACAGGGATTGATCTATATTGATGACTTTGAAGGTTCAACAACTAACCTTGATCTTCGTTTCCCGTTTGTGTCATGGATATTGGCTTCAACACCTAGCGCTTTCCCTGAGTCGCAGAATAACAATTCGCTTACTTATGGTTACAACCGGGCAAAAATAGCCTGGTATAATATTGATCCTACTTTACAAGATCCCCAAAATGCCAGCAACCCTTTGGCCAATAACCTGCAGGCTTTGAGCGATCCACGGGTAAGGTCAGTTTATACAAATGAACTTTTCCCCCTGGAAACAACGGATATAACTAACACATTATCTACAACATTCGATGTGGCGTATTATCCTATGGATAAGGGGCCTTATAATTTTGTTTCAGATAAAAGCGATGTTACATCCACAGGCCAGTTAACCAATCCTACTAACCGTTGGGGAGGCATCATGCGTAATCTAAGCGAAACGGATTTTGAAACAGACAATGTGCAATACATGGAATTTTGGGTACAGGATCCCTTTATTACACAGGAACGTAATGGAAGCGTTACGCCGAACACAAAGGGAAAATTGATGATCGATATAGGAAGCGTGAGTGAGGATGTTTTAAAAGACGGAAGAAGATTTTATGAAAATGGTCTAAATGCACCAGATCACCCTGCCGCTGTTGACAGTGTCAGTAGTGTATGGGGATCTGTGCCTATCAATCCTATTTCTGTGGTTAACGCATTTAGTACTGACCCCAATGACCGCCCTTACCAGGATGTTGGTTTTGATGGTATGAATGATAATTCAGAAAGAAGAAAACAAAGCCAATACCTGGCGAGCATAGCTACAAATTTTGGTACCAGTTCCGCGGCGTATCAAAAAGCCTATAGTGATCCTTCGGGCGATGACTATTTGTGGTATCGAGACGCCAGTTATGATGCAATGGGTACCGGCATTTTAGGAAGATATAAAAATTATAATAACACTGAAGGCAATTCTCCTATTGTTTCTTCAGCTTCCACGCTATCACCTGCCGCGACTTTGTATCCTGATGTAGAAGACCTTGATAATGATAATACACTAAACCAAACAGAACAATATTATGAATATGAGGTTGACTTAAGCCCGGGAATGACTAGCGCAACTTCTAAATTTATTGTACAAACGCAAATAGTGCATCCAACACTTGTGGACGGCGCCTCCAGTACAGAAACTTGGTACCTCTTCAGAGTTCCTATTAATTCTTATAGCAGTAATGTTGGCAATCTGCCAGACTTTCAGTCCATCAGGTATATGCGTATGTATATGACCGGTTTCCAGGATTCTGTGGTAATGCGTTTTGCTACCTTTAATTTAGTACGTAATTCATGGCGTACATTTAATTATGTGCTGGACAGCACAGGTATTTATACGCCACTCCCAATAAATACAAACACTGTTTTAAATGTTTCGGCAGTAAATGTGGAGGCGAACAGTGCCAGGCTTCCTATTCCTTACCAAATACCTCCTGGCATTGAACGTGTGCAATACCTAAGCAATAATGGAGTGAATTTATTGCAGAATGAACAATCAATGAGCTTAAAGATCACCAACCTTGCCAAAGGTGATTCAAGAGGTGTTTTCAAAACCTTTAACCTTGATCTGCGCCAATATGGTGAGCTATCTATGTTTGTTCATGCTGAATCCGTTGTAGGGCAAACGCCAGTGCTTGACAGCCAATTAGTGGCTGTTGTGAGGCTTGGCTCTGACTTTTTGAATAATTATTACGAAATAAGAATTCCCTTAAGCATAACACTTCCCAACCCTTCTGCTACACCAGCGGAAGTATGGCCAACAAACAATAACCTTGATTTTGAATTAAACCAACTGGTAAATTTAAAATTGCAGAGAAACAGCATGGGCAGATCTTTTGATTCACTTTTCAGCCAAACGATTGGAAATAAAATATTCTCTGTATTTGGGAACCCCAATCTTGCGCAGTTGCAAGGTATTTTAATATCAATTCAAAATGTAAGCGGCACCACATTGAGCAGCGAGGTATGGGTAGATGAGCTTCGTTTGTCACAGATAAATGAGCAGGGTGGGTGGGCTGCATTGGGGAAGGTGAATATGCAATTAGCAGACCTCGGCTCTCTATCCTTATCAGCCAATACTTACACCTATGGTTTTGGTACCATACAGCAGGATATAAGCCAGCGTGCAACAACTGATATGGCGCAATTTGATGCCGCCGCTACCATTGATGCCGGAAAATTATTCCCTAAAAAGGCAGGTTTTTCTATACCTGTATACGCCAGCATTAATAGAACTGTGCTTACGCCGCATTTTGACCCCTACGATCAGGATGTACTCTATAGCTATAAACTGGCAAATGCCAACAGTAAACAGGCTCAGGATTCTATTCGAAGTGTAGCTATTGATCAAACCACCGTTAAGACCATCAATTTTACCAATGTCAAATTTGCTCGAGCGCCGAAACGGCCAAAGTTATGGAGCCTGAGTAATTTTGATTTTAGCTATTCTTATACGCAGATAGATCAAAGTAACCCGCAAATAGTTGGTAATAACATAAAGAAATACCAGGGAGGATTTGGTTATACTTTTACCGGCATACCAAAATTCCGGCAACCCTTAAAAAAAGCAATACGCAATAAGAGTGCATGGTTTGCCCTTGCGCGAGACTTTAATTTCAACTTTACGCCATCGCTAATTGGCTTTAGGACTGTGGTGAACAGGCAGTTTGGCATTTATATACCGCGCATAGTAAATACATATAATAATTCAGTTGTTCAAACAGACACTACTTACGATAAGTATTTCACATGGGACAGGTATTACAATTTCCGGTGGGATCTGACACATAGTTTAAACATAGATTTTAACGCGACCAATTCTTCCCGCATTGATGAGCCGTATGGGTTATTAAATACACAGGCAAAGCGCGACACAGTGATCAGCAACTTTGATAAAGGTGGCAGAAATACCTTATACCAGCAACAATCCACCCTAAGTTACAGCGCTCCTTTAAACAAACTACCAGCTACAGATTGGATAACAGCAAGGTATAATTACAGCACATCTTATAAATGGATCGGGGCGAGCCTTCTTGCGCTAAACTTTGGCAACACATTGGAAAATAGCCAGCAAAACGGCGTGAACAGTGAATTTGATTTTGCACGGTTATACAGCAAATCAAAATTGTTGAATGCAGCCAATTTGACCACGCAGCCCAAAACCTTGGGTTCTCAAAAGGATAGCCTTGGTGCTATACCGCCCAGGGACAGTGTAGTGAAGGGTCTTACCGGCTATGCAAAAAGAGCCGCGCTTAGAAAATGGAGGTTGCGTAAAAGAAATGCCCGCGAAGCAGAACGTAAAGCCAACTTTAACCAGCCGGTGGAAATGAATCCCTATGAAAAGGCGGGGCTTCAATTGTTGACCATGCTAAAGCGCGCTTCAGTCAATTACAGTTCCACTTACAACAGCCGAATACCCGGTTATCTCGATAGTACAAAATACCTCGGGCAGGATTGGAGCAGTATGCAGCCCGGCTTGGGTTACGTTTTTGGCAAACAGCCTGACACAGCCTGGCTTAACCAAAAAGCGGCACAGGGGCTGCTTACGAGAGACTCTACTTTTAACTTATTTTACGATCAAAACCTAACCCAGCAGTTTACTATTTCCGCTCAATTGATGCCTCTAAAGAAATTTACCATTGACTTGAACGTCACCAAATCTTTCCAGAAAGATTATACAGAATTGTTCAAAGACACTACCGGCTCCGGCCACGATTTTCAGCACCTTAGCCCACAGGTAATGGGGGGATTCAGCATTTCATACATAAGTTATAAAACACTTTTTGGAAAATATAATCCTAACGTAGTTTCTCAAACATTTTACGAATTTCAGAACAACCGTATTGTTATTGCCAACAGGTTGGCTGCGTTGAACCCATACTGGCAGGCATTTTCTGCCAATATGAAATATACAGCCGACGGCTTCCCCAGCGGTTATGGCCGCTATGCTCAGGATGTGCTTATCCCCGCCTTTATTGCCGCCTACACAAGCAAAGACCCCAACACCATTTCGCTGGTGAAAGAAACCAATCCTAATATTAATTCCAATCCGTTCAGCGGCTATAAACCTGTTCCAAATTGGCGCCTGAGTTATACAGGCTTAACCGGCATTCCGGCGCTGGCTAAAATTTTTTCCAGCATTACTATTACGCACGCATACGACGCCACGCTAAGCATGAACAGTTTCAGCAGCGCATTGAATTACTACGACCCCTTCCATTTGGGCACGCCGGGTTTCAGGGATACCACTTCAGGCAATTTTGTGCCTTATTATCTTGTGCCGAATATTACGATACAGGAAGAGTTTAGCCCCTTGGTAGGCATTGACGTAACAACCGTAAACCAAACAAACCTGCATTTTTCTTACAAAATGAGCCGCCAGTTAAGTATGAGCCTGCTCACCTACCAGCTAAGCGAAGTAACGAGTAATGGGTGGACGTTCGGCGGCAGCATACGCAAAAAAGGTGTGAACCTGCCGTTCAGAATACCAGGATTTAAGAAGCTTGACCCCAAAGGAAATACACTGAACATTGGCCTGAACCTCGGCGTGCAGAACGATACGCAAAACAACAGCAACCTTGATCAGAACAATACATACGCAACGGGCGGCCAGAAAGTTATTACGATACAACCCAGTGTTGATTATGTGCTCAACAAGCGTGTGGACCTTAAACTCTATTTTGATCAGCAAAGGATCATCCCTTACATTTCCATTACGGCGCCGGTGACAAATACGCGCGCGGGGCTAAACATTAAAATTTCACTACAGTAGGGGGAAGCGGAAAATGCAAGGCTGTCATCTGTCAACGACCATCTGTCATCCTATCATTAAACCGCGAAGGAAGTGCCGCAACCACAGGTGCTGGATGCGTTGGGGTTACTGAAAGTAAAACCACGGCTGTTCAAGCCACCCTGCCAGTTGATCTCCATACCGAAAACATACATTTCGTGGCCTTTATCCATGATGCAGGGAATGCCCTTTATTTCAAAAAGTTCATCTTTTTCAGTTGCTTCGTCAAAGCCCAGTACGTAAGTCATGCCGCTGCAGCCACCACCTTTCACGCCTACGCGTAGTTTCTGCCTGGCGTCAAAACCTTCTTCGTTCATCAGCCTTTTTATTTCGCTTACCGCATCAGCGGTGAAACTTACAGGAGCAATTGTCGCCATTTCCATATTCAAAATCATTTTTACAAAATTACTTTACTAAGCTGATTTATAAAAGCTGCATTTTTCGCTTTGCGGAAAGATTAGCATGTAAAGTTCAACTATGGGGCAACTACGCGTCGGGATGCTATGGTAAAGTTCAACTATATGGCAACGACGTGTGGAGATGGCATGGTAAAGTTCAACTATCTGGCAAACACGCGTCGGGATGCTATGGTAAAGTTTAACTATAGGGCAACGACGTGTGTTTACCCTATCCTACGAACGTCGGATGGCATGTTTACGCGTGTTTGCCCTATCCTACGAACGTCGGATAGCATGTTTACCCGTATTTGCTCTATCCTACGGACGTCGGATGGCATGTTTACGCGTGTTTGCTCTATCCTACGGACGTCGGATGGCATCTTTATGCGTGTTTGCCCTATCCTACGAACGTTGGATGGCATGTTTAAAGGAAATAAAGGGTAATTTTTATAAAATTCTGGGGATATGCTGTTCCAGCAGCATTAAATCGGCAATAACCATAGCGGTTACCGCTTCCAAAACGACGGGTACCCGCAGGGCGATGCAGAGGTCGTGGCGACCTTTGATGGAAAGCGTTTCAGTCTGGTTGGTTTCCCAATTAAGCGTTTGCTGCTCTTTGGGGGTAGAAGAAGTAGGTTTTATAGCGATACGGAAAACCAGTTCGTTGCCATTGGTAATGCCCCCTACCATGCCACCAGCATGATTGGTTGTTGTTTTGCCCGAAAGGTTTTCGATAGCGTCGTTATGTGCACTACCAAACATCTTTGCTGCTGCGAAGCCAGTCCCAAATTCAATGGCGCGTACTGCGGGAATGGCAAAAACGGCGTGGGCGAGAAGGCTCTCCGCGCTGTCAAAAAAAGGTTCGCCCAGCCCGATGGGCAAATTATTCACGCAGCATTCTACGATGCCGCCTATGCTGTCTTTGGCATCAATGGCTTTTTGCAGGCCCTTTTCCAAATCAGTTTCGCCGCCAATTTCGAGGATGGTGGATTTGATTTTAATATTTTCTAATAATTTCTTCGCCACCACGCCTGCTGCCACCAAACATACCGTCAGCCTTCCGCTGAAATGGCCACCGCCCCTGTAATCTTCAAATCCACCAAATTTATGGTGCGCCACAAAATCTGCATGGCCGGGGCGCGGTATCTCTTTTTGTTTTTCGTAATCCGAAGAGCGGGTATTGTTATTTTCAAATAAAATCGTCAGCGGAGCGCCCGTGGTTTTGCCATTAAAAATGCCGCTTTTAAAAATAGGCAGGTCGGTTTCCTGCCTTGGGGTGGTGCCTTTTTGCAAGCCGCCCTTTCTTCGTTCTATATCTTCAAAAAAATCTTCAACACTCAAATTAAGCCCTGCAGGAACGCCGTCAATAGTGATTCCCACACTTGCGCCATGAGATTCTCCAAAAATATTTACACGGAATATGCGGCCAAAGGTGTTCATAAAGGATGATTAATGATTAATGGTTGATGATTGATGGATTAAAACCGCGGTACCTAATAATTGTAAATGCTGATAAAAATCAGGATAGGACTTGTTGATGGCTTCTGCGTCTTCAATAATGGTTTCTCCACTAGCACATAATCCTGCAACAGCGCACATCATAGCAATACGATGGTCGTGATGTGAATGAACCTGTGCACCCTGTATATTTTTGCTTCCATAAACCAGCATCAGATTATCTTCTAAAACGACTTTAATATTCATTTTTTTGAATTCCTGCTGGATAGTCAGCGCCCGGTTACTTTCTTTGTGAGCCAGGCGGTGCACGCCTTCAATTATCGTTATCCCCTTACAATTTGCTGCCAACGCCGCAAGAGGAGGGAAAAGGTCGGGGCAATCGGTTGCGTCAAAATGAAAAGCTTTTAAATCTCCCTTTACTATGTTTATTCCTTCTTCATTAATTAAAATTTTGCATCCGCAATCTTTTAAGGCTTCCAGTATTTTTTTATCTGCCTGGGTAGAATGTATGTCCAAATTTTTAATCAAAATATCCCCTGCCACAGCCCCTGCAACCAATAAAAAAGCTACCCCGCTCCAGTCGCCTTCCACAGTATAGCTCATAGCTAAAGGCTGATTACTGAAAACTGATTGCTCTTCAAAATAAAATGATTCGTAATTATTGTTTGTGGGCACCTTAAGGCCGAAGTCTTTCATCACTTTCAGCGTAAGGTCAATATAAGGCTTGCTTTTTAGGTTATTTACTTTGACTGTTACATTTTTTGCATCAACCGCCGCATAGGCCATTAGTAACCCGGTTAAAAATTGAGAGCTTAATGAGCCATCAATCACTATGTCTTTCGGTTGCAATGGCCCTTTTATTTTTAAAGGAAGCCCGCCATTGTTTGATTCAATGTGAACACCTAACAGAGGAAATACTTCGTCAAAAAAATTCATCGGCCTTGTTAGCAGGCTGCCTTCGCCATGTATAGTAATTTCTTTATCGCTCAACGCAACCAATGGTGCAAACATCCTTATACCTAAACCGCTTTCGCCACAATTTATAGAGCCGGAAACAGGATCAACGCCGTTGCTATTAATTATTAAAGCTTCATTTTCAATTCTGATTTCTGCACCCAATTGTTGTATCACACCCAATGCTGCTTTATCATCATTAGATTTCCCCGGATTATAAATGATAGTTTCTCCCTTGCGCACCAATGCAGCCGCGCAAGCTCTTTGCATAGAGCTTTTGGATGCAGGCGCATCAATGGAACCTGAAATTTGGGAGGGAGTAACTGTAATCCGCATAAGTTATTTAATAAAATTCTTTGATAACATCGATAAGACCGATAATATGATTATTAAAATCTTCTAATTCCTCCGCGGGCACCCATAATTCAGCGTGAATTTCTCCTCCAACATTTTGTATTTCATATTTAGATAGGAATTCTGCTTCCACTTGAAATTTTGTGACAAAGCCAGAACCGCTTGCAGGCACGTTCCAGTCTCTTGCAATTTGGATAGCATACTCTTCATTCATAACAGGGTAGAATATTGGTTGATCAAATAATCTTGGTGGAAATTTTTTCCAGCCGGAATCTTCAATCAGCTTTAATTCTTTATTACCTACCGGTCTGTATAAAGTAATTGCTTCCATTATTTAGAAAGTTCTTCAACCACCGGCTGAATTTGTTTTATCGTTAATGGCTTTATGAATGCTTTGCCTATTTTTTCCAGCAACACAAAATGTATCACATCGTTTATCCGCTTTTTATCAGCCATCATCATTTGCAAAGCTTTGACAGCATCAAATTGAGCAAAAGCAGGCAGGCCGTATTTTTCAATAAGAGAAACAATTTTCTCCGGGGCTTTAAATCCTGCAATGTCTCTTGATAAATAAGCCGCTGCCACCATGCCAATTGCAACGGCATGGCCGTGTGGCAAATTATATTCGTTTTCTATTGCATGCCCAAGCGTATGCCCGAAGTTCAACAGTTTTCTGTTTCCCAGTTCAAATTCATCTTCCTGTACCACTTTGCTTTTCAGCAAAGCATTGCGTTGGATTAGCTTGTTTAATAAGGATGCATCCTTTTGAAAATCTGCAAGTTTCTTTTGTTCCAGCATCTTAAACATCGGTGCATCTTTTATGCACGCATGTTTAATAATTTCGGCAAAACCATTTACCCATTCTTCTTTCGGCAATGATTTCAATAAGGAATAATCATAGAGTAAAAAGGAGGGTTGGTGTATCACTCCTACCATATTTTTATACAAACCAACATCAACGCCATTTTTGCCGCCGATAGCTGCATCAACCATTGCCAGGATAGATGTTGGCACAAACCCGAATTTTATTCCACGCATATAAACTGCGCCTACATAACCCGTAATATCTGTAATAACACCGCCGCCAACGCCAATCAAAGTTGTTTTTCTGTTTGCGCCCAAACCAATGAGTTGCTCAATGACGGCAGTAGTGGTTGATTGGGTTTTATTTATTTCGCCGGATGGTAAGATAATAGTGCGCCACCCTTTGAACTTTTTTTCATTCTTGGTGAAAACATTTTCGTCGCTGATTATAATAGCGTCGTCTTTCTGTATTATTTCTTCAAGATGGGCAAAGGGTGTATCGAAATAGAATGAAGTCGCGGCGTTGGAAAATTGTATGATTCTTTTTGTCGCCATACTTGTTGCGGGCAGGATCGCCGTTTATGAATTCATGATCTTATTTTGATGGTTAATGCTCTCCATGTGAACCGCGTCAAAATATTTTGTAATGAATTCTTTGCTTAAGCCAAGCTTGTCTCCCTTAAGAAAAGCACGTTCCAATATAGCATTCCAGCGATTTGTTTGCAATATGGTTATGTTATTTTGCTTTTTGTATTCGCCTATTTTATCGGCTACTTTCATACGCTGCCCAAGTATCTGCATCAGTTCATCATCCAGTTGATTTATTTGCTGGCGTAATTTCTCCATGTCTGCATGAAAGCTTTCAGACGCTATATCTTCTCTTCTCCAAACAATGTTATCAAGTATTTCTGCCAACCTTTCAGGCGTTACCTGTTGTTTCGCATCGCTCCATGCATTGTCTGGGTCAATATGGCTTTCTATCATCAAACCATCATAATCAAGATCAATTGCAGTTTGTGCAATGTCTAATAAAATATCCCTTCGCCCGCAAATATGCGAAGGGTCATTGATCATCATCAGAGTTGGATTGCGCCGTTTCATTTCAATTGCCAAATGCCACATGGGAGCATTTCTATATTCTGTATTTCCATATGAAGAAAAACCACGGTGGATCAAACCAATTTGTTTAATGCCTGCTTTTGCCACGCGTTCTACTGCGCCTGTCCATAATTCCAGATCGGGATTAATTGGGTTTTTAACAAGTACAGGAACATCAACACCACGCAATGCATCTGCAACTTCCTGCACACTGAAAGGGTTTACTGTAGTTCGCGCGCCTATCCATAGTATATCAATATCAAAATGAAGGGCATCTTCTACTTGCTTACCTGTAGCTACTTCTATAGCTATTGGCAAGCCAGTCAATTGTTTTGCTTTTTGCAACCATGGCAGCCCTTTTGTGCCAACACCCTCAAAGCTACCAGGCCTCGTGCGCGGCTTCCATATTCCTGCACGGAGTATATCTACCTTTGCTGTTTTATGCAAGCGTACAGCGGTTTCTACAACCTGCTCTTCTGTTTCAGCACTACATGGGCCGCTAATAATGAGAGGTCGTTTATTCCATTTCTGTTGTGTTATTTCTTTTGTATTTAACTCCGTTACCTGCATACTGTTGAACTTTTATTCTGCACTTCTATCTTTTGGTTCTTTGCGTAAATGGTTTATTTAAGGATTATATTAAATTCCTTATCCAGGTAAACATCCACACCTGTTGGACCATAAAACTTAACCTCACTTATAGACGCTTTAACCAGTTTTGATTTTAAATCTTTTATAGCTTTTGCTGCCCAGTCTTTGCCAAAAACATTGCTGTGGAAATGAGCCGTTGTCATCTCAGACTCTGTACAATTAATATTGCTCAACGCGAGTGTAAAGGATCTTACCTGCAAATCGGGGTTATTTAATTCTACTTTTCCATAATTCAGGAAATCTGCTACGCTCATGGTGTCCATTTCATGAGTGCCTACATAAGCTTTTAAATTAGCAGTATCAATAACTTTCGTCTGAGCGTGAGTGATGCTTGTTATAAAAAAAGCAGCAATAACCAGCAAAACAATTTTCATATATTTAATTTTTAATTGAAGATGAGCAAATTTCAAAAGTCAATTTGATTACCTGCTGTTCGCATCGTTCATCCTTATCCTTCTGCCTTTAAAGTTCTTGCCATCTACCGCACGTATCATTTTAATGGCAGCATCTTTCTCCACTTCGATCCAACTATTCATTTCCTTCATGTCGATCTTTCCTAGCACATCTTTACGCATATCGCTCATGTCTAAAATAAATTGCATAAAGCTCGCTTTATAAAAACCATCCTTTGTTCCCAGGTTTACAAAAAGCTTTGTATAATCACTATTTTCAGTATTAAAAGTCCTGCCTTTAGTATCCCTGTAGTTTTTATCGTTACCCCCTCTGGCTCTTTCTTCGCCTCTTTCATTTCGTACAGGTATCCTTTCTCTTTTGTCACGTTTATCTTCCCGTATGTTAAGGTCTCCCGCGTTTTCATAATATTTTAAAAACCTGTCAAATTCACTGGCAGCTACACGTTTCAGCACTTCTTCTTTACTTATATCTGCAAATTTTTCTGCGAGCATTGGCACATAAGTTTCATAATCGCCATGGCTTATATCAGTCTGCAATAGTTTTTCCATGAATGAAAAGAACTGTTTCCTGCATACATCTTTACCGCTTGGTATTTCCAGTTTATGAAATTGAGACTGCACCATTCTTTCTATCTGTTTCAGTCTTCCCACTTCACGGCTATGTACTATGCTCATAGAAATGCCCACATTTCCAGCACGGCCTGTCCTGCCGCTTCGGTGTGTGTACACTTCCATATCATCAGGAAGTTCAAAGTTTATAATATGCGTAATGCCTACTACATCAATACCACGTGCTGCTACATCAGTAGCAATCAGGAGTTGAAGAGTTTTGTCACGGAACTGCCCCATCACCCTATCGCGTTGTTGTTGTGTCAAATCGCCGTGCAGTGCATCAATATCATAACCTTCTCTTGTTAATTTTTCGGCTATATCCTGCGCATCTTTTTTGGTGCGGGTAAAAATGATACCATAAATACCAGGGTTAAAATCTATCAGCCTTTTCAATGTTTCGTAGCGCTGGTGTGCTGCCGTAACAAAATACTGGTGGTCAATATTTTTATTACCTGAATTTGCTTTACCTACCGTAACTTCCACAGGCTCTTTCATGTATTTCCTGCTCACGCGGCGTATTTCAGAAGGCATTGTTGCACTGAAAAGCCATGTTGCTTCACGCTTTGGCGTGTTTTGGAGGATGAATTCTATATCTTCCTGGAAGCCCATATTCAGCATTTCATCGGCTTCATCCAATACTACATATTTTATTTGCTCAAGGTTAATAGCCTTGCGTTCTATCAGGTCTATCAGCCTTCCCGGGGTTGCTACTACTATTTGCACACCCCGTTTTATATCACGTATCTGTATACCAATGCTCGCACCGCCATACACAGCAACAATGCTAACATTGCGGCTATATTTTTTAAACAGTTCCACTTCATTCACTATCTGTATGCATAGTTCGCGGGTTGGACAAACAACCAATGCCTGGGGAAACTTTTGGTCTGAATCAATTAATTGCAGCAGTGGTAATCCAAATGCAGCAGTTTTTCCGGTGCCTGTTTGCGCAAGGCCGATAAAGTCTTTTGTACCGCTTAGCAAAACCGGTATTGCTTTTTCCTGTATTGTTGTGGGTTCGGTATAACCGAGGTCATGTACTGCTTTCAGTATGTGCTCTTCTAATCCTAAACTCTCAAATGTCATCTTTTATATTTAAATTTTGCGCAAAGGTAACTATCATTGAGTGATTGTATTTATTATAGGCTCTTTGGAGTACCTACTATACATTCTTTTCATCTTTTCAATCCACCCAGATCCTTATTCAGAACCTTATTTATTTTATTCGCATTCTTGATCAACTCTCCCAAATAATCATAATTTTCTTTTTCCAAACATGCTTTAAACTTACGTAATTGCGTGATATGTTCATTCAGCACATCCAGTACATTTTCTTTGTTCTGCATGAAAATAGGCACCCACATGGCCGCATTGCTTTTTGCCAAACGTACAGTGCTTTCAAAACCTGCGCTTGCTAATTCAAAAATGGCGTCTTCTTCTTTTTCTTTTTCCAGCACTGTGTTTGCCAGTGCAAAAGAAGTGATATGAGAAATATGGCTCACATAAGCAACATGCACATCGTGCGCTTCTGCATTCATATATACGAGATACATTCCCAATGCAGCATACAATTTTTCAGCAAGCGCTAAAGCATCCACATCGCTTTCTTCTTTGTTGCAGATTATTGTTGCCTTTCCTGTAAAAGCACCATGTTGTGCAGCTTCGGGGCCGCTATATTCTGTTCCCCACATTGGATGCGTGGCAACATATCTTCCGCGTTTTGAATGGTCTTTCACTGCTTCGATCAAGTTATGTTTTGTAGAACCTGCATCGATCACAACTTGCTTTTCTGCCAGGTCTAATATTTGCGGCAATAATTTTACACAAGCATTTACAGGAATGGCAAGAACAACTATATCTGCACATTTAACTGCATCTTCCAAAGACATTATTTCATCTGCCAAACCAAGTTCTAAAGCCTTTTTGGCGTGCATTTCATTTGCATCAACGCCTATAATGTGCGTTGCAAAACCTTTTTCTTTCAATGTTAATGCCATTGAACCGCCAATTAAACCAACACCAACAATTGCTACTTTCATTTGTTTTTACTTTTTAATTCTCTCAATTGCTTCCTCAAATATTACCACGCTTCCGCAAAGGCTTATTCGTATAAAATCATTTCCTGCAGTTCCAAAGATGTCACCGGGTGTAAGGAACACATTCTTATTATATAATACCTCATCGCTTAATGCATAGCCGTGTTTATAGTTTGAAGGTATTTTCGCCCAGATAAATAAACCTGCCTGCTGTTTTGAATAACTGCATTTAAGCAAGTCAAGCAACTCGTATACTTTCTCTCTTCTTTGTTTATAAGTATCATTTACGCTGTCGTACCAATCTTTATCAAGGCTTAAAGCTTTTGCAGCAGCGAGTTGTACAGGAAGAAACATGCCGCTATCCATATTGCTTTTAAAACGCAGTACTTCATCGATCCTTTCTTTAGCACCGCACAAAACACCCACACGCCAACCAGCCATATTGTGCGATTTGCTTAAGGAGTTCAGTTCTATCACACAATCTTTTGCGCCCTTTATTGCCAGCAAGCTCATTGGTTCCTCATTCAAAATAAAACTATAAGGGTTATCATGGCAGATAAGGATATTGTGTTTTTTGCCAAAAGAAACCAATGCTTCAAATAATGCCGTAGTAGGCAATTGTCCCGTTGGCATTTGCGGATAATTCACCCACATTAGCTTCACTTTTGAGAGGTTTCTTTTCTCTAATTCTTCAAAATCAGGAAAATAATGATTGCTTTCTTTTAATTCATAATCTATGCAAACGCCACCAGCCAGTTTTACTGCACTTCTGTAAGTGGGATAGCCCGGGTTGGGAACCAATGCCTCATCCTCATCATTTAAATAAGTCATGCAGATATGCATGATGCCTTCTTTGCTGCCGATCAGTGGCAGTATTTCAGTATCGACATTTAATTCAACACCATAATAATTGTGGTACCAATCCTTAAAGGCATTTCTCAAAACAGGCGAACCTTTATAACTCTGGTATGCATGAACATTTGGTTTCTGGCTTTCTTCATTCAGCACTTTTATCACATCAGGATGCGGCGGCAGATCAGGGCTGCCGATACCAAGATTGATTATTTGCTTGCCCTGTTTATTCAACTCATCAATTTCCCGCAACTTTTGCGAGAAATAATATTCGCCGATGCCTTCCAACCTTTTTGCGGTTTGTATCATGGTATCATTTTAATGCTTTAGCCAACCTTGCCGTTTTTGTATAAACCATATATTTTTATTTCTTCCGTCAACGGCTTTATATCATCCATCACTTTATAAAACTGTTCTGCGCGTCAAACTCCATATCTGCATGAAAGCTGTATTTAAAATCACTGCCCGGTATGGGAAAGCTTTGCAGTTTGCTTAAATTAATACCGCCTTCCGCAATAGCAGTAAGCACTTTTGCAAGGCTTCCGCGGGAATGATCGGTATGAAAATTAACCGATGCTTTATTCGCTCCTGCAACATTTTCTGCAACATCTTCCCTTTGCAGCACTAAAAATCGTGTATAATTATTCTTCATCGTGTGAATATTCGGCGCAATTATTTGCAGGTTAAACAGTTCTGCTGCCAGTTTGCTCGCAATGGCGGCAATATGTTTGCTTTTATGCTGTTGCACATGTTTTGCGCTCAATGCGGTATCTTCTGTTTCAACCAGTTTCCAGTTATGTTTATCAAGGTATTGCAGGCATTGCTGGATAGCCATAGGGTGGGAATGGACCTCCTTTATGTCTTCCAGCGCCACACCTTTGTTCACTAATAAATGCTGGTTAATTTGCAGGTACACTTCACCCACAATTTTAAGGTTGCTCTTTTGCAGCAGGTTATAATTGGGAAGAATGCTTCCGGCAATAGAATTTTCAATGGCCATTACGCCGCCGTTGGTTTCCTTTTTGTTTGATGCCATTTTTATCACTTCCCTGAAGGTGGCACAAGGCAGCACTTTCACTTCATTGCCAAAAAAATGCCTTGCTGCCTGCTGGTGAAAACAACCTTCAAAACCCTGTATGGACACCCTTATTTTCATAATAAAAAATCCCGGCCTTTTTTAGGAGCCGGGATGGTATGTTTAGTATTTTTAAAACTTATGGTTTTGCAAACACAACCCGGCTTTTGCTTCTATAATAAAAGTAAAAGAAATAAGAGCCGGCGTATATGTTCAATAACTTCATTGCAGGTCAAAAATAGGCATAAAGCATTTGTAAACAAATTTTTTGCAGATAAATTATTACTTAAGGCGTTCATGTGGCATGATTTTTAAACCATTTCTATTAAAACTACATCATGAAAAACAATCCATTCATCATAATCGGGCTTTGCATCTTTATCAGCATTGCTTCTATACATCCTGCAAAGGCGCAGGATACTACCAACCGTTTTGAAAGAACCTTGCCTAATACATCCCTTTCAAAGCCAACTGATACTGCAAGGGGCACACAATCCCCACCTGTTAATCTTAATCCGCCAAATACTCCCGCAACTTTACAGGGAAACAACAGCACACCGGGCAATCCACAGCCTGCAACGCCTATTTATAATAACCCAAACAATTCTCCAGCAAACAATCCGCCCCCTCCGCATTCTTCCAAATTAGTGCGTGGTGTCACGAATTCGAAATAAGTTTCAATTCTGAAAGGGGCAATCCTATACAATACTAAGGAAGGCATTTATTATTTTATTTTTTTGAAACCTAATTGAAATATGCAAACATTAACCGCTATTGTAGAAACGCCAAAAGGCAGTGCGCATAAATATACCTATATTCCCAAAGATAAATTGTTCAAGTTAAAAAAGATACTCCCCGCCGGTATGGTATTTCCTTTTGATTTTGGATTTATTCCTGGTACAAAAGGTGAAGATGGGGATCCGCTTGACATTATTATAATATCAGAAATAAAAAGCTTTCCGGGCTGTATGATGGACTGTCGCATAATAGGTGCAATAACTGCCGAACAGACTGAAAATGGTAAAATGATGCGTAACGACAGATTTCTTGCCATACCAGAAGTTTCCCATTTGTTTGCTAACATACATTCAATAGGAGATTTACCCTCTGAAATAATTGAACAGATCGAAAAGTTCTTTATGAACTATAATGAGCTGGCAGAAAAGAAATTTGAACCGCTCAAGAGAATTGATGCCGCAGAAGCCCTTAACCTTATAAAAAAGTAAATATGGATATATTATATAAACTTGTTGGCGAAGGAGAAAAGCTTACGGTGTTACAAATGAGTGTGCGTACGTTCGCAACATTTATAATCATGCTTGTTCTTATAAGGCTTGCCGGTATGCGCACCTTTGCCAAAACAACATCTTTTGATAATATAATTGTTATACTGCTGGGCGCAGTGCTGGCAAGAGGTGTAGTAGGGGCATCACCTTATTGGGCAACAGTAGCAGCTTCCGTTACAATGGTAGCTATGCATCGTTTTGTTGCATGGCTTTCTGTAAAAAACAGGAAATTTGAAAGGCTTGTAAAGGGTAGTAATATAAAATTATACGAGGACGGCGCATTATTAAATAATAATCTTGAAAGAAGTGGCATGAGCGAACATGATCTGCATGAAAGTTTGCGGCTGGAAATTAAAAAACTTACTATGGCTGAAATTGATATTGCATTTATGGAAGCCAACGGAAGAATAAGCTTTATCTTAAAAGAAAAAAGATGAAACAGCTATAAAGAAAACAAATCATTCATTAACAGGCAAACACTGCCTTAACTCCACAAGTACTGTATTGGTATAATGCAACTGTACAGCTGTCCCTTCTTCTTTGTTTGTATCTATCCTTCCACTTTTTATTATTTTTTCCTTGCATGAAATTGCATAATAAGCAAATAATTGATTGATATTTTTTTCAGGCACTTTGGCGGCATACCCGGTGATGCCGATACCGTAATCGCTGTTAAACATGCTGCAAACGTTTTTACTTAGCTGTTGTGCAATTTTTTCTGAAATACAATCACATTCAATTGCATGCAAAGGCTCCACAAGAAGGTGGCGGCATTTTTGGCCTATGTTATACACAGTAATTCCTCCCTGGAAAAAAAGAGAAGCTTCGTCGGCATTGCTCAAAGCCGCCTGTAAAAAACCAGCTGTCACACTTTCTGCAACAGCAATTGAACAATGATTCTTTTTTAAGTTTGCTCCAATGCAGTTTAATAATTGCTTATCAAACATAATGGCATGTTTAGGCATTAAAGAATAAATCAAAACACTGCGATTTTACTACAGCATTTTAGTTGAGAATAGCAAAAATAAAGGAGTCATTTACCGCCAAGCTTCTTTTCCACCTTTGTTCTTTCATTGCCCGCTTCTTCAATAGCCTTCTTTACCTGTTCTTTTGAAGCGCCTGTTTTTTCGCTTTCATAATTTACTTCATAATCCTGCCCGCCTGCAACTTTGCGACGGTCCTGGTTTCTGCCGCGTGAAGATGATTGTTTTTTCATAGTGTTTTTCTAAAAATCATAAACAAAACCATGCCAGCCTGTGAGGAAATTAAAGATAATTATTCTTCAACTTTCCATGATGGATTATGAGCCAATTTCCCAAAGGTGTCCGTCTATGTCTTGAAAATAACCATGATAACCACCCCAAAAGGCTTTTTGTGCTGATTTAGTAATGTTTGCACCTGCTTTTTTTGCTTGTTCCATTATAACATCAACTTCTTTGTCGCTATTTACAAAATATCCGATGGAAAACTCAGTTGCACTTTCAGGTTGTAAGCTTTAAATTGCTATCCCATGCTAAATTTTTTCTTTCATATAAACATAAGCATCCTTCCATTGTCAAGTTCAAAAAGCACTACTGCGCCGTTTTCATATTCAGTACCTACAATACCTTTTGTTTGCCAACCCAATCCCTTTTTGATAGAATTTCATGGATTTTTTTAAGTCATTTACACCAAGCGTCAAAAGATTTATTCGCTGTTTCATTTTCCGGTGTTTTTTATTTGAAAAGCTATTTAGAGTTATTGTACACTTATTTCAAAAGTAAAAGGTTGCTTTTTTCGGGAAACAACGGGTTTATTATTAATTGTAGCGGGCACCCAGTTAGGAGACAATTTTAAAACTCTTGTCACCTCTTTAACCATTCCATATCCCGGGTCGTTATCTGCTTTTATGTCTCTAATGCTTCCGTCCTTATTAACAACAAAGCTCATTACAACTGTATAAGTTCCTGCACGTGCGCCATTATCTGAGGCAACTTGTCCATTAAGATTTTTTATTAAAAACTGCCTCCATGCAGAAGGGTCGTTACTAAACTTTGCTTCCACATCCACTGATGTAAATACAGGATCGCTGACAGCAGCAGTATCTTTTTGCGCTTTTGCGGCAAAAGATAAAAAACCTAAAAAAGAAACAAGCAGTAGTTTTTTCATTTGTAAAGATCAAAGTTTTGGAGAACTGTTAGGTAATTGAATGCAAGATATGGTAAATATAACCTGTTTCTAATGCCCGTCATTAGCTTTCATTTTTCTTTTGTAAGTTAGAATTGTTCCAACAATTAGCCCTAAGATCATCAACAAAAATGGAATTGCGAATATTCCTTCGGGTTCATCTGATCTCTTTATTGTTGTTGAATAAAAGCACCAGGCAAGCAATATTAAAAGAAATCCAATGATTTCTCCATAAAGCCCAAACTTTAAAATGTGCCGGTAAGAATCCTTCTGCCTTAAGAAGAAAATCAATTTTAAAAATACTGCCAATGTTGATGCAATAAGAGCTATAAGAATTGAAATAACCAATGATAATAATAAAAATCCGCTCATAATTTTTATTACATTTTCATTTCCTTAAAACAATATATACTTCAATTAAGATTAAATCATCATTTCGATGGATAAGATACCCACCAATAAAGAAAAACGACAGATCCTCAAACACTCATAATAAGATAAACAATTAATGCAACACTGATGATAAATATAAAACCCACAAGTAAAGAAATAAGCAGCGATGAGCTTTTGTAACTGTTGTTATTGATTTGCCTTTCTGTTTTTTTGTATCGCAGATAAGCAAGCAAAGAGCAGGCAGTTCCCACAATTACCAGTATAATGCCAATGACAGAAGAATATCCTTTTTGCTGAATAATAAGCTGCTTACCCAAAAGCATACTCAATTGTTTTACAAATAAAGAGAACTTGACCACCACAAAACCAAAAGCCATGATGCCAATGCTTGTTCGCAGCCATGCAAGAAATGTTCTTTCATTTGCTAAATGATCCCGTGCATTTCCATTGTTTTCGGTCATTGTTAGGGTTTAATGTAATGATATAATAATGCTGTATAATTTGAAAAACTGACGGAAGACTAAATATCTGTATTGCATCTTGTTTAGTTGCCTTACTATAACTCTTTATCCCGAAGTAAGAATCTAATTACTAAACAGAGAATAGCTAATAATAAACAAAGTATTTCATCGGGATTGTAAAATTTTATTGTGCTATAATTATTGGGTTCTGTAAGTAGAAAATACATTCCTAATACACCAAAGACAGTTGCTACTATTAATAAAATTTTAGAGATATTCATTATTTTTTTCTATACGTGGATGTTTCATCCGCCGAAATTAAAAAATTTTCTCTATCGGTGGATGGGACACGCACCGATAGTTTCAAGTTTGATTTAAGTTAATGTTAGTGGAAACTATTTTCGAATTTTCCTTCCTTTTTTAATTGATTTAAATTGTAAATTTTCGTTTGTACGATCCAACTGGAATTGCCAGAAAAAGCTCTGGAATACTTAAATATAATAACCGTGTCATTTCTACATTCATATTTATAGTATTCTGCACCAAAATTTAATTGTCCGACATATATCCTAAAATTTGCAGAGTCGGTAAGGTAGCATACTCCAAGTTGTAACCTTTCATAAACTTCAAAAAAAGGTGCTTATCACAAACCTTAGCAGTTCCAACATGTTTTCTCTATCGGTGGGTGTCCCCACCCACCGAAACAATAAAGTCAATCTTTATAATGTGTGATTATGCCAAATTCATCTTTTCCTTCTAAATAAAATCGCGCACTGCTCCATTTATATTCTTCAGGATAACGGCATAAGTTCCATTTCTCTTTTACTGGATTATTGTGAATATAATCCAGCTTACTCAGAAAAATATTTTCTGTAGTAATAGCAATTGCCAAGGGTATCCCTTTTCCAGAATTGATAATTGCGGTCACTCTTATCAGATCTGTACAAATGTAGTTGTCCTGTTTGTACAAGATGCTTTTTAAACTCATGAGCTGTAAACTTAGTAAAGCTGCCTGCTACAGTTTCTTTTCCGTTTTGTTCTTTCAAATACCATAGAAGATGAATATGGTTTGGCATAATTACAAAGCCATATAAATTGATCATTTGTTTTTTTACAAAATATTGAAGAGAGGAAATAATGACCATTTTTAGAGAATCATCTGCTAAAAGATGCTGAAAGTTATAAATAGTATCAGTGTAAAAGTAACAGAGATCAACATCCATTTGTCCCTGTCGTTTATCAAAAAGATCCATGCTGTAAAAATAAACAGAAATCATTTCGGTGGGTGGGACACCCACCGATAGTCTCAAAGCTGATCAATATTAAAAGCAGCCTTTTTATATTTTTGTTTGATTGCCCTGCCTTTTCCATTCTGTAAATCTATTAAAATTATTTTCCCCACCTCAAAAACATTTCCTACTTTTATTCCCCCAAATAAAAAAGATCAATTAACGGGCGCAAAACGCCTCAATATGAATAAATAAAGCGCCCCAAACACTAAAAAACTGCTCTTATGCTCAACCCCTATCCTTTCAGGCCCGCAATGCCAGCCTATCTTTCGCTCATAAGCCTGCCGCAAACAAGAAATGTAAAAGAAACGGTCATTATGCCCTGCGTCCAGGTACTGTATGTGCAAAGCGCGGGCGATCATGTGTGTAAAGTGGTTGCGCAGCGATCTCCGTCCGTGCAAAAGTTCGACGAGTTCTCCATTTGCAGGAACCTTTGCTATTTTACAGGGCTGCTCCCGCACGAGTTCTTCGCGCAGATCCACAGAAGTTACCTCGTCAACATCTTCTTCGTGATCGGTTACAACAAAACCGACAGCACCATCCTCATGGCAGACCGTAAGATCTTACCCATTGCCCGGCGCCAACTTCCGGAATTTAAAAAACTGCTCTTTTTCTGCTGAAACCTGCCGCGCCCCGGTTGAAAAAAACAACCCCGTTTTCGTGGTTTTGCGCGGCCTTCTGCCTTCGCAGTGCCTTTCTTTAGCCGTAGCGGCTGTTCCGCTTTGTACCGTTTTTTCATAAAAACATACCGTTCAGGAAATAAAGTGCACCATTCGGGAGATAATTGCTTTATACTTTTTTTGCCCCTTTTATTTTTACAGTACAATGAAAGCAGGTCAAATAATTCCAGGCAAAAGTTTTTTTCCAAATGGGAAAAATGTTTTTCCAATAAGGGAAAGTTTTTTTCCAAATGGGAAAAATGTTTTTCCAATACGGAAAATGTTTTTTCCGATAGGGAAAAATGTTTTGATAATAAGAAAATGTTTTTTTCCAAAAGGGAAAAACGTTTTGGTAATAGGGAAAAGCTTTTTTCCAAAAGGGAAAAATGTTTTGGCAATAGGGAAAGGGTTTTTTCCAATGGGGAAAAATGCTAAAAGGTTAACAGAGCCATTTTGTTTTGGCACAGTAAAGTTTGGGTATCATTATTTTTTAATAAAAACAACAATTATGTCAACAGTAAAAATGGGGCTCTCAAAATTACCGGTCCCCAAACTTCTGGATCAATGTGACGGAGTTGTGGAGGCCCTGACAGGCAACACTGACTACCCAGACCCGGTGCCAACACTGGATGTGGTTTCAGGCGCCATCAAGAACGCACGATCTGCTTACATTGCCGGCCTCGACGGAGGCAAAACATTAAAGGTGACTGTGAAGGTCAATGTGGCCATCCTCATGAACACCATGAAACAATTGGCCGCAAGTATTCAGCAACAAAGTGGGGGCGACCAGCTGACCATTTTGAGCAGTGGGTTTGGTGTGCGCAATGCACCGGGGCCAAAAGTGAAAATGGCACAGGTAACCGGCCTGCGCAGCCTGCCAAACACAATGGCAGCGCAGGTGATACTGGATTGGGCGCCTGCGGTAAAAGCAAAGAGTTATGTATTGCAAACAACGCCCACACCGGCCGTGTTAACAAGCTGGGTAGCTGCCGGAAACAGCACAAAGAGCACAGCCGTGGTTACAGGTTTGCTCAGCGGCACTGTGGCATGGTTCCGCGTGGCAGCGCTTGGCCCTTTAGGCCAGGGCCCCTGGAGCGATCCCGCTATGCAAATGGTGAACTGACTGGTCAGGTTCAACATTGGATCAATGCCGCAGAACGAAAGGGATGCGGCATTTTTTTGTGCAAAAGATTATTTGGGATGGTGAGGGAGAAGATGAATATTTGTGATATGAAGATTGGTAATAAAGAATTGGAATCTTTATGATTACAAAAGACAAGTTAGCTTTAAACTTGAAAAATCTAAAAAGCAAAATTCCAGTAAAACCAAAAACATATACTGAAGAACATCCTACAACAATTAAAGAAGCACTAAATTACTATTGCAATCGAAAAACTGTAAATGGCACTCAATTCTGTACAAAAGATTTTAATAATGAAAATTGGCCATTGCCATTATGGTTTGAACCGTCAAATGTTAAAGTAGGTTTTTGGAATAAATTGTTTTATAGAAGACAATACAAGTCTTGGGGAAAAAAACGCAAATTTAAAAAGATAAAAGAATTTGAATTTTTTTTTGTCATTACACTTAATAAATATTTTTTTGGAAGAAATTTCGACAAGACCTTAACTGAAGCTTTTGCAGTAAACTCCAAAAATGCGTTTCAAAAGATATTATTGAATCCAATTTTACAATCCAAACAAATAATATTTAAAAGCATTATAAAGAGCTATAAAAAATCTGATTGGGTTGCTTGCATATGTACAATCTTTCCTTTAATAGACTTTGTTTCAAGAAAATTATTAAAAACAAGTAATTTATCGACTGATGTCTCAAAAATTTGCAAACTATTTGAACAAAATGGGTTTCCTCTTGAAAATGCTGGAAATTTAATGCCGCATACAGAATTCTTAAGTACATTTAAATCAGGACAACCATTCAATAGTAAAGAAAGATTAGAATGGTTTGAAAAAATGTCTGAATATGATTTTGGACTTATTGGTTGTGCTTTAAGTTCATTCATTCGCTTTGCTAACATTTACTATTCTTATTACAAAGAAGATCAGGAAGCAGAAGGGGGAGTTACATTGATAAATAGACACGCAATCCTACATGGTTCAATAAATCAGTTTGGTTCTAAAGTCAATACTATAAAATTGCTCACTTTTCTTTATCTGATTTTAGAACTTGAATCTGTCTTTGAAATATTATTCGCTGAATAATTCTCCTTTTTCTCTATGGGTTAATGTCCTCCTTCCACGCAATGTCACTTTAGCACAGCCTTGCGGGTGGAAAAGGACATTGCGTTATTATGTTCTCTATTAAAAAATGTGCGCATCTGCCGAAATGCTGAATATGCTGATACATTAAGTGATTTTTATTTCAATGAATAAAAGAAAGCAGAGTTGTAAAACATTGAATAGTTTTGGGTAGCAACTATTTGCATCATTAATAATCAAAATTACAACCGTGAAATCTAAACGACCTAGTGAACATTTTATAGATCTTTAAGCAAGGTAAATGACCTTGATGGTATCAATAAAATTACTATTGAAAAGATTATCGACTTTGATGAAAATAATTTAGCCGAACATAAAATTCTCAATAGTTTGTTCGGAAAAACATGGTTATGGTTTTATTATGTAACAGTATTTATAATATTACTGAGTTATATTTTAGGGTTATTTCTGTTTACTTCAGTAAAACCTAACTACTTTATTCTAATAATATACTTGCCTGGAACTATTATTCTAATTTTTTTGAAAAAAACGTACATAAAGAAAATTGAACCTTTTTTTAAAGCTTTCAATTTGAATCTCACAAAAAATTATGACGTTTTCAAACATAAAGAGCTCATATATAAACTTCAAAATATTATATTAAAAGAATACCTACATTCAAACACATCTTTAATTACTTCAAAGCAAATAAGAGAGATTATTAAAGCTTTAAAATATGATAGTTCAGGTACAGATTATGTTTATCAATCTTTGAAAACGTCAATTTCACTACTTTCAATTATTACGGCAGCGTTTTTTGGTTCATGGTTTGGAACTGGTGCAAACTTTAGCGGCTCTCTCCAAATAGTTATAAAATCCCTTATCGCCTTAGTTATTATTGCATTTTTTTTCTATTTTATTGAATATAGCTTCATTAAAGACTTCGTACTTAATAAAAGAAATAAACATAAAAGATTAATTAGACTCCTTGAAAATTATAATCTTAATAATTTTAAGGAAGGTTGATTATATTTTTTTCCTTCTTCTCTTCTTCGCAATGTCACTTTAGCATAGCACGCGGGTGGAAAAGGACATTGCGGTATTAGGTTTTCTATTAAAAAATGTGCGCATCTACTGAAATACTTATACATTATTTGGAATGGTGGGAGAGAAGGTGAATATTTGTGAGAGGAAAGAATATTAAAAAAATGTATGGCAAGCAAAACCAAAATAGCGCTATTAATTGCTTCATTTTTAATTATTGATGCACTGTTTATTAATTGCTCAAATAACTCAGAAGAAAAATTAGCATCAACCGACGTGAATTCTTTTTACGCAAAAAAAATCGCTATTGATTCATCTAAATTCAAACTAGGTCAATTTATATTTAATTTGGATTGTATAGATTGTCATGCCGGGAAACACAGGACGGATAATATTTTAATAGACAATATTGTTCAAGGAGTTGGAGAGAAGTATTTAAAATTATTCTTAACTAAAGAAGACTCACTTGTTGCCGCTAAAAATAAATACACAGTAAGTTTAAAAGCAGAGTTTGGAAATTTGGCTAATAGTCATAATTTTAAATATTCGGACGAACAATTGAATGCTATTATTGAATATTTGAAGTAAGCAAGTCTACAAAGTGTTTCCCTATCGATAGGTGTCGCACCTACCGAAATGCTAAATAAATATCTGCGATTACTTTAAAAAAAGGCTTGTAAAAAGATATATTTGTTGTTAGAGATTATTTGAATAGCAGGTAAAATAAATTATAAATTCTAAAAAAATATTTATGGAAATGGCAGAAATGATGAAAATCAATGATTTGAATAAAGCAAATGATCATTACTTATTATTGAGGCAACGGGGGCAAAAAATAATAAAAAAGTTAATGGAAATGATCTCACATGAACCTTTTGATAAATCAATTTGCGAACCCAAAGTAGGGGAAGACCTTGACCAAATATCTTTATCTGTTTTCGGGCTTTCAATAATTATTATCAACGAGACACATTTTAAAAATAATGACTTCTATTTAAAAGGGTTACTCAGTTCGTTTTATTGTAAACAAGAATTTGGTAAGCAAAATAATGAAAAGGAATATGTGAAATTAGTCTCTTATAATTTTGATGCTTTAGGAAATATAAATGGCAATTCATTAGAAGATTTTCCAGTTCCATTTATTTTAGAAACTATTGAAAGCCTTAAATGGCATGTAGGCGAGGCTTTATTTAAATTGATTTAAGTAATTGTATTAATAGCCTTGCTATTAAAAGTGTAATACTTACTACCTTACTATCCTGCAAGCAGGTTACGAAAAAGGAAAATGGCCATACAGCACATTTTTGTTAGAAGCTGTCATAAATAGAAATACTTTATGAAATTGACTGTTGTATGTGCATTTGTTTTTTTAAATACCTTTTTATCCTGCACAACTAAATGTCCCTGTAGCCCCGCTAGCCTGGCGATACGTTTAATTTCTTTTTCTACAGCAGAAGAAGATACCATCATCTTAAAAAGATTTGCAAAAGGGACAAATTTTCAAACCCTTGAAGACAGTTTATTGGTTGACAGCTCTAACTGTTTTTATGATAAACAAGGAACAGATTCAGTTGTGCTGTCAATTGCTGACAGCTCAGGAATTTTAAACACCAATTTTGATTATGAGATCTATATTCCTTCCGTTAACAGGCTTATAAAAGTAAGTGCACTTGCCGGATCTCAAACAGAAGGATCATGCGGCCGGTGCGTTGATCCGCTAACATCTTACATAGTTGATGGGCAATTACATAACGATATTCCGCTTTCGATAGTAAAATAAATGGTATGATATAATGGAAAACTAAATATAATTTCCTCTATCGAAGGTGTCCGCACCTACCGACATGCTGAATAACAATCTGAGATTCTGTCCTCGCAGGGTCTGCAAAGGAACGCGATAATTTACATGATGCAGCCATTAAAAATGAATGATTAACTTTGTCAAATGATCTCCCCAACTGAAAATACCAGCCTTGCTGATTATTACTTTGGATTTTTAAAAAATCTCAATTCTGACAGCAAACTGGATCTTATTTCTAAACTTTCACAATCTTTGAAAGAAGCGGCAACTGTGAAGGAAACTTCGTTGCAATCTCTTTTTGGTGCGTACAGATCTGACGAAACCGCCGAAGAAATAATTGCAGAACTTAGAGCATCAAGAGTTTTAAAAGCTTGTTAATATGAAACATATTTCAGTAATAGGCGCAGGAACAATGGGTAATGGCATTGCGCATGTTTTTGCGCAGCATGGTTTCAGCGTAAGTTTAATTGATGTTAACGCTGCCCAATTGGAGAAAGCCATTCAGTCCATCACCAATAACCTTGAGAGGCAGTTTGCAAAAGGTACGATAACAGAAGCGCAAAAACGAGCAGCGTTAACCAATATAACCACATTTACAAGTATCAGCGAAGGAGTGAACAAATCCGACCTGGTAATAGAAGCCGCCACTGAAAACATTGACCTGAAGCTGAAAATATTTAAACAAATAGATGAGGCGGCACCTGCAGAGGCCATTCTTGCGTCAAACACTTCTTCCATCTCCATCACAAAAATTGCTGCGGTAACAAAACGCCCAGAATTGGTGATCGGTATGCATTTTATGAACCCCGTGCCGGTAATGAAACTGGTGGAAGTGATCAATGGCTATGCAACCAAAAAAGAAGTGGCTGAAACAATTGTTGCACTAAGCAAACAATTGGGCAAAACCCCTTGCGTGGTAAATGATTATCCCGGTTTTATTGCGAATAAGATACTGATGCCAATGTTGAACGAAGCCATCTATAGTTTGTATGAAGGCATTGCCGGCGTTGAGGAAATTGACACCATTATGAAGCTTGGAATGGCGCACCCAATGGGGCCTTTGCAATTAGCGGACTTTATCGGCCTTGATGTTTGTTTGAGCATTTTAAATGTTTTATACACGGGCTTTGGCAATACAAAATATGCTCCCTGCCCATTGCTGGTGAATATGGTTACCGCAGGAAAACTTGGCATTAAAAGCGGGGAAGGTTTTTATACTTACACGAAGGGGAGCAAAGAACTGGTGGTAAGCCAAACATTCATAAAGTGAAGTTGCTGTTGACAAAATGATCAACCCTGTCATTAAAGATATGTTCTGAACTTACCTGTTTAAAGTTTGAAAGATCAGGAGCATTCAAACCATTATTGATCATTAATGTTTCATTGGTTATTATTCTTGCTTCATCCCATAAACCTTCATCAATAAAAGATTGCAGCAACTGCGCCCCGCCTTCCACTAAAATGCTTTGTATATTTTTTTGATAACAGGTTTCAAGCATCTGGGGAATAATGTTTTTGTGTTCATCTATTTTAAAGAATGAAATGTTTTGCCCTTCCTCATTTTTTAGTTTATTAAAAATAATTGTAGGAATCTGTTTGTCAAAAATGTTCAATGTTGTTGGCAAACGCAAATGCATATCAATAACCAATCGAATGGGATCCTTTCCATTCCATAAACGGTTTGTAAGAGAAGGGTTGTCAATTAATGCAGTATTTGTTCCTATTAAAATGGCCGCTTCCTCACTTCTCCATTTATGAACCAAACGCTGAGTGAATTCATTTGAAATGACTAACCTTTTTTTATTGTTTGCAGCAATTTTTCCATTCGAAGTTTGCGCCCATTTTAAAATAATATAAGGGCGCTTGTAGATATGGAAAGTGAAGAATCTTTTGTTGAGCATTTTACATTCATCTTCTAAAACTCCTGTAATCACTTCCACTCCGGCGTTTCTTAATTTGTCAATCCCTTTGCCATCCACTTTTGTAAAAACATCTTTGCAGCCAATAATAACAGTTGGTATTTTATGTTTAATGATGAGATCAGCACAAGGCGGTGTCTTTCCAAAATGTACGCAAGGTTCAAGAGAAACATATAATGTAGAGGAAGCAATTAGATTTTTATTCTCTTCTGCAACGCTGTTGGTACAATTTACTTCTGCGTGTGCTTCACCATATTTTTTGTGATAGCCTTCTCCGATAATTCTATCTTCATGAACCAAAACAGCGCCCACCAAAGGATTTGGTGCAACATTGCCTTCGCCAAGCTTTGCCAATTGAATGCAGCGGTGCATAAAAATGTTATCCATCCTGTAAAAATATTTAAAAATGCTTAGCATTGTGCGATGATAAACCTTCAGCAGGCACAAACACAGTTAATATCAGCATTGCAACAAATATATGATTCCCGCGAAGCGGCAAATATTGCTGAATTGGTAATTGAAAATATTACCGGCTTAAAAAGAATAGACCGCTTTATCAACAAAGAATTGCAGTTAAATGATGAGCAGGAAACTTTGTTGAAAAATTACCAAAATAATTTGCTGAAACATAAGCCTGTTCAATATGTTCTTCATGAAGCATGGTTTGCTGGAATGAAATTTTATGTTGATGAAAATGTATTGATCCCACGCCCGGAAACAGAAGAATTAGTTGAATGGATCGAGAAAGATGTCAGAAGAAAGATGACAGATGACAGACATCAAAGCTCGATTCTAGATATTGGCACAGGTTCTGGTTGCATTCCTATTGCATTAAAGAAGAAATTACATACAATTGAAATAAGTTCAATGGATATTTCTGAAAACGCTTTAGCTATTGCAAAGCAAAATGCTGTATTTAATAATACAATAATTAATTTTTTTAAAGCAGATATATTGGATGAAAGCAAATGGAATGATTTTCCAAAATATGATATAATAGTCAGCAATCCTCCATACATTAAAGAAAGTGAACAAACACAAATGCGGAAAAACGTTTTGCACTATGAGCCATACATTGCTTTGTTTGTTCCTGATGGAGATGCCTTATTGTTTTATAAAAAAATGGCTAAGTTTGGCTTACAACATTTGAATCCGTCCGGTGAATTGTTTTTTGAAATAAATGAATTGTTTGGAAATGAAGTTTGTGCTTTGCTAGACAGCCTTAGCTATAAAAGCATTCAATTGAACAACGATCTGCAAGGAAAAGACAGGATGATAAATGCAAGCTTAAAATGATCCTTACTTCACATTGGCCACAACCCTTGCTCCTGCACGCTTTGCAGATTGCATTATCTTAAAGACCTCACCATAATAAGAAACAGTATCAGCGTTGATAACAACTGAGGGTGAATCAACTGTTGCACGCATTTTGATCACCTGCATTTTTAAGACAGAATCAAGCTGGCTGAAGTCTATTTGCGATTGTCCGAGATAAATTTTCTGGTCTTTGTCAATGGAGATAACAATGTTCTGTTTAACCTTGGTGTCTTTAGTGCCTCTAGGATTGTTCACCTTAATAACATTTGGATTAGCAAGCGTTGATACTATTAAAAAGAATAAAAGCAGTATAAATAATATATCATTCAATGCGCCTGTATGAAGTTCCGGATGCCGCCTCAATCCTTTTCTTAGATTCATGTTATTTAATAATGAATGATGAGTTATAAATGATGAAACTTATCTCGTCGGTTCCTGAAGGATGTCAATGAAATCTGCGCTGGCAGATTCCATTTTGTTAGCGGTTTTATCTATTTGTGTGGATAGGTAATTGAAGCCTACATAAGCCATCAATCCAATAATTAAACCACTGGCTGATGTAACCATTTTTACATAAATACCGCCTGCAATAACGCTTAGTTCAAAGTTGCCTGTGCTGTTTATTTCATAGAACAATTGCATCATTCCGACAATGGTGCCGAGGAAACCAAACATTGGCGCAATGCCTGCTATCAGCGAAAGTATGTTCAGGTTACGCTCCATTTTATACATCTCCAGTTTGCCCAACATTCTCCATGCTTTTTTCAATGGAGTCTATGGGTTTGCCAATGCGCTGAAGGCCTTTGTCTATCATTCGGGCGACGGGGTTATTGGTGTTTCTGGCAAGGTTTCTTGCGCTGGTTACGTTGCCGGTCATGATATTGTCGCGGATGATGTTCATGAAAGATGGGTCTATTTTGGAGGCTTTGCGGATGGCTATAAGCCTTTCAAAAAAGACAAAGATGGCGGCGGCAAACAGCAGGTATAGGGGATACATGAGAAAGCCCCCTTTGTTCAGCAGGTCCCATAGACTTATTTTACCCGCGTCCGGGGCGGCGGCTGCGGCGTTGATAATTTTGGCGGCTGTGTCCGGCACCTGCAGTAATATTCCCATGCTTTGTGGTTTAGGTTTTTTGCTAAAGTAGGTTGATAATGTACATGAACGCTGCCTGTGTGAATAAATTTGTGTGAAAGGGCTTTTTAAGAAAGGTTTGGCAAGGGAATTAAAGAGAAGTGTGGATAAACGGAGTTGTACACGGGGTTAGCAGGGCTGTAATACGGCTTTACGATGAATGTAGCATGGAGTTATATCAGTATAAGTTCAGTATAACTACAGTATAAGTTCAGTATAAGTACGGTATAAGCCCTATTATTTTGGCATAGAAATCCAATTAGTGTGGCTAAATCTTTCAACTTTCCAAGTTTGTTTTTATATAATATATTTACTTTTTCCGTAAAATATTGTTGACTAATTAACAGGTTTATATGAAGATGCATTGAAATTATTTTGCAAATATTTCCTTATTTTAGAAAGATTGCTTAAATTTATTGACTTAAAATTTACCAGATGTAAACCAATGTTTTATGAGCAAAGAGCAAACGGATGACCTTTTAAAATTCCTTAAGCCTTTTGGTGAGGATAAAACAGAGCTGGCTTTATGGCTGAGGGACTTTGTGTGGGACCTGTACCCAACGGCAAACGAACTTATTTATGACAACTACAACGCGCTTGCTTTCGGGTGGTCTCCGACGGACAGGGTTGGCCATACTTTTTGCAATGTGGCTGTTGGCAGAACCAGTGGGAACGTGCTGTTTGGTTTTTACTGGGGCAATGAAATTGCCGATCCTGAAAAACTGTTAATAGGCGAAGGCAACCAGTTCAGGTATATTGTGGTGACGGACAAAAAGGTTTTCCCAAAGGCATATATTAAAAAACTTGTGAAAGATGCTTATGCTAATTCGTTGGCAAAAGTGAAAGATCCTAAACAATTACTGATGCAGGGCGCCACCATTACCAAATCAGTTTCTGCGGCCAAAAGGGAAAAGAAAGGCAGTGGGAAAAAGAAGAAATAAAAGACTGTTGGCCTATGAAGAAGGGTTCTAACCAATTATTCCTCAAAATAATAAGTTCTGCATTACATTTTAATAAGTATAGTTTTGGCCACACTAAAAACTAAATAGTATGAGTAGAGTTGTTTTTAAAGTAACCAGCACGCCCGCCATAAGAATGGGGCATAAAATGGAGTCTCTTTGGGGGGGATGGCGGCCTTTGCATGGGGATGATAACTGTTGGGGGAGAAGGAAACACAACGCTGTTGTTTGTGGCCTCAACCCGCAAAGCCCCGTAGTTCATTGCGCAGCAAATGTTACTCATGAAGCTTCGCAGGGAGTATTGTATGTACCTGCGAGCGACTTTCCAGCATATGTTGATATGCTAAGAAATAACCCTGATATATGGGTTGCGCTTGATTCACAGGAACCGCTTACAGGGATGATGATGACCAATTTCGCTATTGCCTGATCTTAGAAAAAGATGTGGGAAGCCCCTGGCCTTCTTTATCAGGGCAGGGTTATTTTGCGGATGCAGTTATTGCCTGAATCGGCCACATAGATATTTCCGGCGGCGTCCACAGCCACGCCTACCGGATAATTGAACTCGGCGGTTGCGCCCGTGCCGTTGGCAAAGCCAAACACACCTGTTCCGGCAATGGTTGTTACTGCGCCTGCAGGGGTAATTTTCCTGATGCGCGCGTTGTATTCGTCTGCCACGTACACATTTCCATTTGCGTCCACTGCCACGCCTGCCGGGCCTGCAAACTGCGCGGCGGTTCCCGTTCCGTCAGCATAACCAAACGCGCCGGAGCCAGCCAACGTTGACACGATGCCCGCAGGGCTTATCTTACGAATGGCGTTGTTGCCAGCGTCGGCCACATAAATATTGCCTGCCAAATCAACTGCCACGCCTTCGGGTTTATTAAATTGGGCGAGGGTGTCGTTCCCATCTGCAAAACCATGCGAAAGAGTGCCCGCGATGGTAGTTACATTTCCTGCGGGAGTTATTTTACGAATGCGGTTATTGCCAGCGTCTGCCACGTATACATTTGCGCTAGTGTCTACCGCTACACCCTGGGGAAGATCAAATTCGGCGGTTGTATCATTTCCATTGGCTGAACCGGGCGCGCCATTGCCTGCAAAAGTGGAAACAGCACCCCCGGGGGTTATTTGACGTATTACGTAATTGGATTGGTCGGCGACATAAATATTGCTGTATTTATCAACGGCTACGCTTACGGGGAGGTTAAACTGCGCCTCCAAAGCAGAGCCGTTGAGCGAGCCGGTAAAGCTTGAACCGGCATAAGTGGATACATAATAACCTTGTGCAGTGTCTATTTTGCGGATGCAGTTGTTTAGCTGGTCGGCCACGTAAACGTTTCCGGAATCGTCCAGCGCTAAACCAAAAGGGGTGTTGAAAGTTGCAAGCGTGTCATAGTTATTTGAGAAACCCTTTGTGCTTCCGGCAATGGTGGTCACAATATTGTTTATCCCGGTGGTATCCATATACCCCGGGGAGCCGGGGCCATTAGCCGGGCCTAATTTAACGCAGGAGGAAAAGGCAATCAGTAACAGTAAAACGAACGATGCAAATTTCATAATAAGGCGAAGATAAATGCAAAACGTAAAGTGCCCTATGAAGATTGTGCTGCTGGTTTTTAAGGAAAGTCTTTTTCTAATGCGTACCTTGCCCAACAAAATATTAACATGATACCTGCCGGACCTATTTTTCATAAGCCTAAAAGCTTTATTACTGCTAAGAATTTATTGTATGCAAGCATCTTCCTGGGCATCCTTATAACAGTGATGTGTTACCTAACCATTGGGTTTCCAGATAATTTGGGAGTTGTGGGTATAATTATCAAGGTTGCTTTCTTTTTGATCATATTCTTTTTAGTAAAGCAAATGAGCTTTTGTAAAAAATGGGCAAGGACTGTGTGGCTTGTTTTGTTTATTTTAGAGATAATAGGATTGCCATTCGCACTGAATCAATTATATAGGGTTAGTATCATACTGGCCGCACTTACTGTTCTTTATGCTGTTCTGCATATTATTGCTTTGATCTTTCTTTATAATAAAGAAAGCAATATTTGGTTTAATAACAGCAGTTCTGAGATGCTGCCTTAAACCGAAAGGAGCTCAAAAACTGCTAGAGTAAGGTGACAAAGTAGTGAGGTTTATAATATACGCTAAGCAATAACGGTATGTCTCATCAATCAATCTTAGATAATATTGCCAAGCATATTTTACTGAACAAGGAAGAAACTGATCACTTCACTTCGCTGCTGGGGCAAAGAAATGTGCCTAAAAAGAAACTGATACTGGAAGAAGGGCAAGCCTGCAAAACAATCAGCTTTGTACATTCGGGGATATTGAGGGCATATCATCTTGACAATGAAGGCAGAGAAGCCACAATTATGTTTGCGCTTGCTGACTGGTGGATAACGGATATGTATTGTTTTATAAACCGGCTACCGGCGATGCTGAATATTGAAGCGGTAGAAGACAGCAGCATTTTTGAACTGGAAAAGCAGGACCTGGATAAACTGTATCTAAAAGTGCCAAAGTTTGAAAGGTTCTTCAGGATAATTATGCAGAACGCCTATATAAGAGAGCAACTTAGAGTGATACAAAATCTTTCGCTTTCAGCGGAAGAGCGGTATAACAACTTTCTAGATAAGTATCCGCAGGTGGCAAGACAGGTAACATTGAAACAAATTGCTTCTTACCTTGGCATTACGCCTGAGTTTTTGAGCACTATACGCGGCAATAAAAGCAGGCGTTGATTTCTTAAACTACATTAAGCGCTGTTCCTGTTTCGTTGGTTTCCTTTGCGGAAATAAATTAAACATGCTTATACTTATTGCAGGCCCCTACCGCAGCGGCACAAATGACAATCCTGAATTAATGCAGCAAAACCTTGACAGGTTAGAGAATGCAGCGCTTCCACTATTCCGTTTAGGCCATGTGCCCATGATAGGCGAATGGGTTGCATTGCCTTTGCTGAAACTGGCAGGCTCAACCAAACCTGGCGACGCAGCTTATGAAGAGATACTGTATCCTACCGCTCACCGTTTATTGATGAAATGTGATGCAGTACTGCGACTAGAAGGAGCTTCCAAAGGCGCCGACGAAGATGTGAGAATTGCCAAAGAAAGAGGACTGCAGGTTTATTACAGTATTGACGATGTACCAAAGGCTTAACTAATAGCTATTCACTATCCGGCAGCTTTGGTTTTTCGCTTTCCTCATGTGCTGCGCGAAGCTGTTCGAGCTTCTCTTTGCTGTAACTAAGCCGGGATATGAGCACGAACAATACAGGCACAACAAAAATTGCCAAGCCGGTTGCAGCTATCATACCACCAAGAACTGTCCACCCGATAGTGTTACGCGCTACTGAGCTTGCACCTGTGGCGAGAGCGAGCGGCAATACTCCCAAAAGAAATGCTATGGAAGTCATTAATATAGGGCGGAGGCGAAGATGAACGGCATCAAGGGTAGCATCGATAATTGGTATGCCACGGTCGACCCTTTCCTTCGCGAACTCTACAATAAGAATGGCGTTTTTAGCCGATAAGCCGATGAGGGTTATCAAACCGATCTGTGCGTATACATTATTTGTAAGGCGTGGAATAAACGTCAGCGCAAGTATTGCTCCGAACACGCCGATCGGCACGGCGAGCAAAACGGAGAAAGGCACAGCCCAGCTTTCATACAGAGCGGCGAGAAAGAGAAACACGAACACAATTGAAAGGGCAAAAATGTAAACGGCACTGGAGCCTGATTTTATTTCCTGCAGGCTAAGGCCTGAAAACTCATAGCCGTAACCTTCAGGTAAAACCCTGTCGGCAGTACGTTCGAGTGCCTGGATGGCCTGTCCGCTACTAAAGCCTGCTTTGGCATTGCCGTCAACTTCTGCGCTTCGGTAAATATTGAAGTGGGAGATAAGCGGCGCGCTTTCGGTGAGTTTATAACTTACCACTGCGCTTAGCGGTATCAACTGCCCGTCCATATTTTTAACGTAATAGCTCCCAATGCTTTTTATGTCGTTGCGGAAGGCAGTATCTGCTTGTGCTACCACATAGAAGTTGCGCCCGTAAATGGTGAGCTGGTTGATATAGGTGCTGCCCATGTACATCTGCATGGTGTTGTAAACGTCGGCGAGGTTAAGACCGAGTTTTTTGGCTTTCTCGCGATCAACGTCTACCTCGTAGCCGGGAGTGCGAGCGGAAAAGAAAGTGAACGCACCTTGTGGACTGTTATCAATTTCAGGCTGTTTCTTAACTTCCGCCACAAAATTGTTCACTACTTTAGAGAAGGTTTGAATGTCATCATTAGACTGGCGTTGCTCAATCTGTATACTGAAACCACCTGCATTGCCAAGCCCCGGAATGGCTGGTGGCGGGACAACTACCACCCTTGCTTCTTTAACCGTTGCAAAGCGTTTGTTCAGTTCTGCAATGATGCCCATTAACTGCTCCGACTTCCCATGTCTTTGGTCCCATGGTTTTAATTGCATAAATACTGAACCACTGTTGGACTTTGATCCACCTGTAAGGAAGTTCAGCCCACCCAATGCTGCGGTATGTAAAACCCCTGGAACAGTTTGAGCAAGGTGCATGATACTGTCGAGCGCAGTTAAGCTTCTTGTGGTGGAGCCGGCTTCAGGAATTTCATAAGATATTAAAACACGCCCATCGTCTTCAATGGGTATAAAGCCTGTTGGTTTGGCTTTAAATAAAAGCACATCGCCTATGATAATGCATACAAGCAATATAATTATCAATGGAGCTCTTTTTATCCATCCTTTTACTCCTGATGTATATTTTGTATTGAACCAGCCAAAACCCCGGTCGAACCAGTAAAAGAATTTGTTTAAGCCTCTTGAATTTTTATCAATATGCTGCGGTTTTAACAGCATCATACATAAAGCAGGTGTTAAGGATAAAGCAACAAATGCAGAAATTAAAACAGAAATGGCTATGGTGATGGCAAACTGCTGGTAAAGCCTGCCTACGATGCCGGGAATAAAGCCAACAGGAACAAACACAGCAGCAAGTATCAATGCAATGGCTATAACGGGGCCGGTTATATCTTTTAAAGCCTTTGCGGTGGCTTCCTTTGCAGAGATGCCTTCTTCGTCAATATAATGCTGTACTGCTTCTACCACGACAATGGCATCATCCACTACTATACCAATAGCTAATACAAAACCAAACATGGTAAGGGTGTTGATGGTAAAGCCAAGAGGAATAAAGAAAATGAATGTTCCTACAATAGAAACGGGAATTGCCAAAACAGGTATTAAAGTGGAGCGCCAGTTTTGAAGAAAGAGAAACACTACAAGCGTTACGAGGAGCAATGCAATAAATAAGGTTCGCACTACATCGCTGATAGATACCTTCACCACTGTAACTGATTCAAAAGGCACTACATAATTTACATCTACAGGAAAATACTTTTTCATATTATCCATTGCAGCATATACCCCTTCTGCGGTTGATAAAGCATTGCTGCCGGGTGCCTGATATACCAATAAATAAGAAGCCCTTTTCCCGTCAACAAATGAATTAGCAGTGTAGCTTACTTTACCCAATTGTATGCGCGCCACATCTTTAAGATACACAATGGAATTGTCCTGGGGATTGGAACGGACGATGATATTTCCAAAATCTTTTTCAGAAGTAAGGCGGCTGTTGGTAAAAACGGTAAACTCAAAAGTAGAAGAAGAACTTTGCGGCGGCGTGCCAACAGAACCGGCAGCTACCTGCAGGTTCTGTTCATTGATGGCATTTTGAATATCATTCACAGTAAGCCCAAGTTGGGCCATCTTATCAGGTTTCAACCAGATACGCATACTGAAATTGTCTGCACGGCTGAACACATCACCTACACCATGCACACGCAACAATTGGTCGCGGACATAAATATTTGCATAGTTATCCATGAAAGGAATACTATGCGAGCCTTTTGGTGAATAGATCGCAACAAGCATCAGGATACTCGGATTACGTTTAAGCGTTGTAATACCAAGCTTTTGCACCTGGGTGGGCAAGGCGGGAGTAGCAATACCCACACGGTTTTGAATATCCAGCGCTACAACGTCAGGGTTTGCACCAATATCCAGCGTGGCGGTAATGGTAGATTGACCATTGTTTGCGCTGTTGCTTTGCATGTATGCCATTCCCGGCACACCATTCACCTGCGTTTCAATGGCGGTTGTGGTGGTTTGTTCTACTGTCTGTGCATCTGCACCCGTGAAATTACTTGTTATTTGTACAGTTGGGGGGGTTATATCAGGGTATTGGCTGATAGGCATATTTACAATTGCCAATGTGCCGACCATCAGTATTACTAATGAAATAACAATAGCTGTTACAGGCCTCCTGAGAAATATATTAGATGACTCCATGTTATGCAGGATAAGTTATGAATGGTGAATATAGTTTCATCATCTTTTTGGTTTCCCAATTAGTATAGCCGAACTGTCTCTTAACTTTTGTACCCCTTGGGTCACTATCTGTTCGCCCTGCTCCAATCCTGTCTTTACTACTACCTTATCATTTATTTTATTACCCAAGGTTACTTTATGTTGCAGTACAATTGTATCCTGTACTACAAATACAAAATATTCTCCCAACTGTTCCACTACCGATTTGTAAGGTATCAGCAAAGTGCCTGTTCCACTCTTGTTTTGAACGCGAATGTTACAAGTAACGCCCACTTTCAGCATTTTTTTAGGGTTAGGGAAACCGATCCTTGCCCTAATTGTGCCCGTTGTGGGGTCAACAGCGCGGTCGAGCAGAATAATATGCCCGGGATAAGGATAAATTGTTCCATCGGACAGTGTTACCGTAAAAGTTGAATCACCGGGCGAAGTGCCTTTATCCAATAATGTTGTGAAATATGGAATAAGAGATTGATCAATTGCAATGTCAGCAGAGATGGGATCGTCTGTTGAAACTGTGTTTAATAATGTTTGCTGGTAAACAGCAGTTCCTATTTTTACAGAAGAAATGCCAATGGTTCCATCAAAGGGAGCATAAATAGTTGTGTATTTTAAATTAGTTTCTACAGACTGCACGTTGGCTTGGGAGGCAGCCACCTGCATTTTTGCTGACTGCAGATCCGCCACAGCATGGTCCAGTATTTGTTTTGCGATCGCATCCTGTGCTGCAAGCTGCTGGTACCTGTCAGCATCCTGCTGCGCTTTGTCAAGATTCGCTTTTGAAACATTCAGGTTTGCTTTTGCCTGCTCGTACATGCCTTCGTATTGCTGCTGATCTATTGTATATAGTTTTTGCCCCTTACTTACATGGTCGCCGTCATTAAAGAAGATGCCCGTTATATTGCCTGAAACCTGTGGTTTTATCTCTACCTGGTTCAGAGCAGTAATAGTTGCGGGATATATGTCGTAATAAGTGGCATTGCCTTCTCTTACGGTATCAATGGATACAGGAACCTTCGCAGGCGCCTGTGGTGGTGGTGTACTGCCTCCGCAGGAAGCAAGGACCGATACACTTGTTATAACAATTAAATATTTAAAACTCTTTTGTAGCATACCGGGAATTTTATTTATCAAGAATTTGAATACGATCTTTATTTATTTTTTATTAATACTGTATTGTACCAACCGCTTTTTCCAGGTCATATTTGCTGCTGAGCACATTGTATAATGCATTGGTATAATTTACTTCTGAACTGCGCAGATCAGTTTCTGCGGTAATTACATCAAGATAGCTTTTAACCCCTGCTTTATACTGCAATTGTATGGTATTGTAAACATCCGTGGCCAGGTCAAGATTATCTTTCAGAAAATAATAATCAACCAAATTGCTTTTATATTCTGCCATGGCTTCGGTAAATTCAGTGCTGACCTCATTTTTTAAAGCGATAATATCATAATCAGTGCGCTGTAGCTGCAGTTCGGCCGTCCTTATATCCTGAGTTCGCTTTCCTCCTTCGAAGATAGGGAACGCTAACGTGAGCCCTGCATAGGAGTTAGGGAATGTGCTGCTGTATAATTTTGAGAACTCATTGTTCAGAAAGCCGAGGTTATAATCACCAAAGGCAGAAAGGGTTGGGATATAAGTCCATTTATAATACTTTACATTAGCAGCCAACAACCTTCTTTGCGTCTGAAGCAACTGATATTCTATGCGGCTTTCATATTTTACCGTTTGGTTGGTATCCGTATAAATTTCCTGCTGCATTTGCAGGCTGTCGTATTTGAGATGCAGGGGCCCATCAGGTGGATAGCCCATTTGCTGTCTCAGGTAGGCAAACTTCGACTTTAAGCTTTCCTCATACTGTTTCTTTTCCGCCTTTGCATTGTTTAAAGATATAGTTGCCTCTTTATAATCCACCTTGTCCACAATGCCGCCCCGGTATTGGTTGTACGCATCTTTCAGGCTGCGGTCCAGGCGCAGAATATCTTCCTCCGTCAGGTCAATTTGCTTTGCGGTAAGTAATACATTATAAAAAGCTTTGGCGACATTAACCGTAACGGATATCTTATCGCTTGAAGTTGTTTGGCGCGCTTGCGTGCGTACGTCACGCGCTGTGCGGCTTGCAAGCAATACTTCAGGGTTAAAAATATTTTGTGTTGCTCCTACTCCTGCAGTAGAAATATTATTTACGCCTTGGGGGATGAAAGAGCCATCAAAATAAGTAACAGGCAACTGAAAATAATCCTGGTAGCTGAAACCAAAATTAACCTGAGGATACCATGCGGATAACTTGCTTTTGATCTCGTGTTCAGTTATTTGTTGGTCGATCAAAGACTGTTGAACCAGCGGCTCATGCTTTAAAGCGTATTGAATGCAGTTTTGCAGCGTGGCATCATCAAGCAAAGAATCGTTCTTTGTTTGGGCTAAAATGCCGGTGCTGTTTACTAAAGCGGCTAATAAAAATAATATCCTTGCTATTTTCATAAAATAAAAATACTGTTGAAATAGTCAACAGAAAACAGTGAATATAACAGGCGATCGTTGTGCCAAAGACTTTCTTGCTTCCGGGGCTGGCATTTGAAAGTGCAAATATAGAAACGAAATAATTAATTAGTCAAACGTTTGTTTAGCTTTTTTGGGAAATAATATGGAAAGAGGTTAAAGTTATTGATGTAATCAAATGGGTTTATAATAAGCTTTGGATGACTTTACGATATTTTTAAATAGTAGCCTTTTAGCCTGCTTCTGCGAAAGGGAAAGAAAAGATCTTTATGCCGATATTCTGGAAGGGCATGTATTTTTGTTGCTATTAGGGGCATTGAAATATTGTTTGCCGCTTATAAATAGTTTAAATTGCCAGAACAATTACTTAACAATTCGCTAACATTCATAAGCAATTATGTTCGTATAATAATATAGATTTGTGGAAAGTTTCTTCTAAATAATTTTTTGCTACTTTAATGTAATACTCTTATTCGCTTATGTAAACATTTATCAATATTTTCGAAAATTCTAAAACCGCTGTTATGATAAACAAATACTCAATGAATGGTGCTGACGATGATCAGTCCATTTTTATCAGCCTGCCCTTTGGCGGCAACTCTAGAGAAATCAAAATTGTTTCAGCTAACCAGGTGATGTATGTGGAGAGCAAAGGCGATCATGTTTGCTGTGTGGCGGCACTGGACGAAATGAATAACGGACGTTTTATCAAGTCTGTTATGAATAAAGATATTGGCCATTTTTGCAACCTTTTACCCAAGCGCATTTTTATACAAATACATAAGAGTTTTCTTGTGAACATTAATTTTATTAAAGCTTATAATAAAACAGACTACGTTATTACAATGGCAGATAAAATGACGTTTAATGTAGCGTACCGCCGCCAGAAAGAATTCAGAAATATCATTAACCTTTAAGAAAATAAATTTGTTTCCCGTCGGCAAAAAGTTATGCATGCTGATCAAACAAGCCTATTTTTATAATATATTATGAGTAATCTCCTGTTTCCGGCATCAATTTTATAAGGATGCCACAAAGAGAGAAAATCTGCACGGTTAAAGTATTTCTGAAAATATATTTGCCCCAGGAAATGTAGGCCCTTTAATAGGCATGTAATTTATTATATATCTTATTATATCTCTCTCCTAACGGAGCTTATTGTATCATAGTTGTTAATTAATATTTCTATTAATATCTTGCCTCTCCGAGGCAATAAAATGTGATGCCCTCACAGGTTAACCTACTTTTTTCCAAATCTTCTTATTTGCGTTCAGGAATGATTTTGGTTCGTTCAGCCTGATTATTTTGCGTTCAGGAAATTTATTAATTTTAATGGGGTTCTGTATTTTACTTTTACAAACCCATAAAAGAAGATAACTTATATTGGCTGGTAATTTGCTAAAACGCTGTTATGTTAAAAAGCACTGATCTGAATATTAATAGTGTTGACCAACCCCTTCTTATTAGTCTGCCCGGCAGCGACAAATCAAAAGAGATCCATATAGTACTTGCCAGGCAGATATTATATATACAGAGCAAAGGTGATCATATATGCTGTATATCGGCGGAGGATGCGATGAACAGCGGAGCTATTATTAAGTCGGTTATGAATAAAGATATCGGTTATTACTGCAAGTTGTTGCCCAGTTATCTTTTCATTCTTATACACAGAAGCTGTCTTGTAAACATCAATTTCATTAAGGCCTATAATAAGACGGATCATATTATTACCATGGCGGATAAAATGACTTTTAATATCGCTCATCGCCGCCGCAAGGATTTCAAGGGTATCATTAATCTCTAAGTTATATTTTGCCTCCCCGCTGATAAAAATCAACCTTTTATTGGCCGTTATTAGCCGGCCTCTCTTCGGCAGTGATGCTTCTCTTTTTTTGTGCTTCTATGTGATATAATTCAATTTTTTAGATTACTTCTTTTGCGTTTACGAGCAATATTATTGCGTTCAGGATGACTTTATTTTCGTTGAGGAAGTTATAGGTTTTAAAGGGTTTCGTGTTTCTAATTTTATGAAGTAAATGAAAGGAATAATAAAACCTACTTCATGTACAAAAAAACGATTCCCTGTAATTTTTAAATTAAAATCTGTGTTATGAAAAACCTTCTACGTTGTTTTAAAGCTTGTAAAGCAAATGTGACAGTTCTTTGCGTTGCTGTTTTCTGTTTGACGTTCAGCCAGCAGGGATCAGCACAGACATCGTTTACTCCCGGTAACATTGTGGTGTACCGTGTAGGATCAGGAACGGGTAACCTGGTAAACACCGGTAATCCTGTTTTTATTGATGAGTACAATGCCTCAACCGGGGCATTGGTACAGTCAGTAGCTATGCCTACTGCGGCATCGGGCAGTAATTTGCCACTAATTGCAGACGGCAGAAGCGTGGCAGAGGGTATGCTGACGCTTTCGGCTGACGGGCGATATTTACTTGCTACCGGTTATGGAACAACTACGGGAGGGGGTGTGTCTCTTTCTACTACCACCTCTGCCTCTGTGCCGAGGGTGGTTGCTCAAATTAATTCTGCAACTTCTATTAATACAACAACAGCACTTACGGACTGGGCAAGCGCAGGCGCCCCGCAGACCGCAGCTTCTGACGGAAGCAGCAGTGTTTGGGTAGGAGGCAGCAATGGAGGGGTAAGATATACTACACTTGGAGCGACCACTTCAACCCAGATCAATGCAGCAACAGGTTCGCCTCAAAGCATAAGGCAGCTTAATATTTTTAATGACCAACTGTATGCAACAGCAGCGAGCAACGCAGGGAATGTTTATACAGTGTCAACTGTTGGTGCCGCTTTGCCAAACGGGCCTACCCAGGCGGTAACTCCATTGACAGGGTTGCCTAATGCAAATACCCTATCACCATACGCTTATTATTTAACGATCTTACCGGCAGGTGAAGTTTTATATATAACAGATAATGCGGCTGGTACTATTTCCAAGTATTCACTTGTGAGTGGTACCTGGACCGCAAACGGTTCAATTTCGACCCCCTCAATTGTTGGTTTAACCGGCACTATCAGTAGTTCTACCTCCATCACTTTATTTGCCACTGAAGGGCTTAGCGGTGCAGCAGGAGGAGGCGCTATTTATAAAATCGTTGATGCCAGCGGATATAACGGATCTATAGCCGCGGCAACAGTAAATACATCATTTGTTACTGCGGGCACCAAAACCGCATTCAGGGGCATCGCATATGCACCGCTACCAATTGCAGTTACGGTGGCTAATCCAGGGAATCAAATTTTTAATGTTTTGGGCATTTTAGATAACCTGACAGTAAACGGAACTCCTAATTCAACAGCTATTGCTGTAATAAGCAACAGTACCATAACAGGGTTGCTGAATGCAATAGATGCGGGTGTTTTAGCTGCAGGCGATGTTAACCTCTCATTTACTCCGGGTATTGCAGGTACAGCAGATGTGCAGGTATGTGTGTATTACGGCCCTATAGAGGTCTGCACTAATTTTACAATAACGGTATGCCTTCTTTGTCCGAGCATTTCTCTTTCGACTTATACATTGCCGGCGATGACGACGACGTATGGCACGCCCTCGACAGCCCAAACTGTGACCGTTTCGGGCAGCCTCTTAACCCATAATATAACTACCTCGGCAGCTCCTGCAGGTTTTGAGGTCTCAAGTAACGGAACCACTTATGGCAGCACTGCAACCTTTACAGAGACCCTTGGAAGTGTAAACGGTACTTTATATGTACGCCTGGCAAAAACAGCACCTGTTATAGGAAATTATAATAACCAAACAATTACTTTGTCGTCTTCAGGGGCTAATTCAGTTACTATAAATACTGCCTTTACTGGCAATATTGTTAACCCGGCACCATTAACTATTACAGGGTTAACAGTCAATAATAAAGTTTATGACGGAACAACAACAGCAACATTAAGCGGCACGCCTGCATACGTTGGCCTCCAGAATGGAGAGACCTTTAGCGTAACAGGTACACCGGTTGCGAACTTTAATACTGCTTCCGTTGGAAATAATAAGAACGTAACTGTGACGGGATATACAGCACCGAGTACTAATTATACCGTAACTCAGCCAACCGGGCTGAAAGGGAAAATTACCATAGCAACGCCAGTCGTAACAGTGACAGGTGTTGGGACATATACTTATAACGGAAGTGCACAGGGGCCAAATACGGCAAATACAGGAGGCTCTACAGGAACACTGACCTTTAGTTATAGCGGTACAACAGACGCAGGGGCAACATATGGACCAAGCGCCACACCTCCTACAGCAGCAGGTAATTATACAGTAACGGCAAGTGTGGCAGCAAGTGCTGACGGGAACTGGGCAGCAGCAAGTTCATCACCTGCAGCGTTTACAATAGGGATGGCCACCCCTGTGGTGACAGTGACCCCAGTGGGTACCTATACCTATAACGGAAGTGCACAGGGGCCTGTTGCAGCAACAACAGGAGGCTCAAGCGGCGCAGTGACCTTTAGTTATAGCGGCACAACTGATGCAGGGGCAACATACGGTCCAAGCGCCACGCCTCCGACAACAGCGGGTAATTATACAGCAACGGCACACGTGGCAGCAAGTGCAGATGGGGATTATACAGCATCAAGTTCATCACCTACAGCGTTTACAATAGGGATGGCAACTCCTGTGGTAACAGTTACTCCTGTTGGCACCTATACCTATAACGGAAGCGCACAGGGACCTGTTGCAGCAACGACAGGAGGTTCAACGGGTACAGTAAGCTTTACTTATTCGGGTACAACTGATGCAGGAGCAACCTACGGCCCAAGCAGCACACCGCCAACTGCTGCAGGTAGCTATACAGCGACGGCAAGTGTGGCAGCGAGCGCAGACGGCGATTATACAGCATCAAGTTCATCACCTACAGCGTTTACAATAGGGATGGCAACTCCTGTGGTAACAGTTACTCCTGTTGGCACCTATACCTATAACGGAAGCGCACAGGGACCTGTTGCAGCAACGACAGGAGGTTCAACGGGTACAGTAAGCTTTACTTATTCGGGTACAACTGATGCAGGAGCAACCTACGGCCCAAGCAGCACACCGCCAACTGCTGCAGGTAGCTATACAGCGACGGCAAGTGTGGCAGCGAGCGCAGACGGCGATTATACAGCATCAAGTTCATCACCTACAGCGTTTACAATAGGGATGGCAACTCCTGTGGTGACAGTGACCCCCGTGGGTACCTATACCTATAACGGAAGCGCACAGGGGCCCGTAGCAGCAACAACGGGAGGTTCAACGGGTGCCTTAAGCTTTAGCTATTCAGGCACCAGTAACGCAGGAGCAACTTATGGCCCGGGCAGCACACCACCTACTAATGCGGGTAATTATACAGTAACGGCAAGTGTGGCAGCAAGTGCTGACGGGGATTATACAGCAGCAAGTTCATCAGCAACAGCCTTTACTATAGGCCAAGCTGCCCCAACAACAGTAACGGTAACGAATGTAGGAACCTATACATACGACGGAAGCTCCCAAGGGCCGAATACTGCAAATACAGGCGGGTCAACAGGAACGGTGAGCTTTACTTACAGCGGCACAACAGATGCAGGAGCGACCTACGGCCCGAGCAGCACACCGCCAACGGCAGCAGGTAATTACACTGTAACGGCAAATGTGGCAGCGAGTGCAGACGGAAATTATCCTCCATCCAGCTCATCACCCACACCATTCACAATAGGACAGGAAACTCCTGTAGTTTCAGTAACAGGCGGTACCACCTTTACTTATGACGGTAGCGCGCAGGGGCCAGCAACTGCAAATACAGGCGGCTCAACAGGAGCAGTAAGCTATACTTACAGTGGTACAACTGACGCAGGCGCAACCTACGGCCCAAGCAGCACACCGCCAACGGCAGCAGGTAATTATACAGTAACGGCAAATGTAGCAGCAAGCCCTGATGGCGATTATGCAGCAGCGAGCTCATCGCCTACACCGTTCACAATTGGAATGGAAACCCCTGTAGTTACAGTAACAGGCCCTACAAGCTTTACTTATGATGGAAGCGCACAAGGCCCATCAACTGCAAATACAGGTGGCTCAACAGGAGCAGTAAGTTATACTTATTCAGGAACAACTGATGCAGGCGCAACCTACGGCCCAAGCAGCACACCACCAACGGCGGCAGGTAATTATACAGTAACGGCAAATGTAGCAGCAAGCCCCGACGGCGATTATGCAGCAGCAAGCTCATCGCCTACACCGTTCACAATAGGAATGGAAACCCCTGTAGTTTCAGTAACAGGGCCTACAAGCTTTACTTATGATGGAAGCGCACAAGGCCCATCAACTGCAAATACAGGTGGCTCAACAGGGGCAGTAAGTTATACTTACAGTGGTACAACTGATGCAGGCGCCACCTACGGCCCAAGCAGCACACCGCCAACGGCAGCAGGTAATTATACAGTAACGGCAAATGTAGCAGCAAGCCCTGATGGCGATTATGCAGCAGCGAGCTCATCGCCTACACCGTTCACAATTGGAATGGAAACCCCTGTAGTTACAGTAACAGGCCCTACAAGCTTTACTTATGATGGAAGCGCACAAGGCCCATCAACTGCAAATACAGGCGGCTCAACAGGGGCAGTAACATATACTTATAGCGGCACTACTGATGCAGGAGCAACCTACGGCCCAAGCAGCACACCGCCAACGGCAGCAGGTAATTATACAGTAACGGCAAATGTAGCAGCAAGCCCTGACGGCGATTATGCAGCAGCAAGCTCACCAGCCACACCATTTACGATAGGAATGGCAACGCCGATAGTAGCGGTAACAGGTACTACGAGCTTTACCTACGATGGAAGCGCACAAGGCCCATCAACTGCAAATACAGGCGGCTCAACAGGGGCAGTAACATATACTTATAGCGGCACTACTGATGCAGGAGCAACATACGGCCCGAGCAGCACACCGCCAACGGCAGCAGGTAATTATACAGTAACGGCAAATGTAGCAGCAAGCCCTGACGGCGATTATGCAGCAGCAAGCTCACCAGCCACACCATTTACGATAGGAATGGCAACGCCGATAGTAGCGGTAACAGGTACTACGAGCTTTACCTATGATGGAAGCGCACAGGGGCCGAATACTGCAAGCACAGGCGGTTCAACCGGAGCGCTGAGCTTTAGTTATTCAGGCACTACCGATGCAGGAGCAACCTACGGCCCGAGCAGCACGCCACCAACGGAAGCAGGTAATTATACAGTAACGGCAAGTGTGGCAGCGAGTGCGGATGGCGATTATACTGCTGCCAGTTCATCACCAACTGCGTTTACTATCGGCATGGCTTCCTCAAGCATTTCAGTAACAGGCAGCACCAGCTATACTTATAACGGTTCAGCACAAGGGCCTGCAACCTATACTGAAACAGGTTCTACAGGAGCGGTAACGTTTAGTTATGTTGGCGTAAGCGGCACTACCTACGGGCCAAGTGCCACACCTCCAACAGCTGCGGGCAGTTATACCGCAACAGCTACAGTTGCTGCAGATGGCAATTACAATGGTGCGACATCATCAGCCACAGGGTTTACAATAGGTATGGCAACACCGGTTGTTACAGTAACAGGCAGTACAAGCTATACTTATAATGCAACCCCTCAGGGCCCTAATACGGTAGATGCAGGCGGGTCAACGGGGGCGGTAACGTATCTGTATACTGGCACAAGTAATACAGGAGCAAACTATTCGAACACAACTCCGCCAACGGATGCGGGCAGTTATTCAGTGACAGCATTGGTGGCAGGAGATGCAAACCATAACCCTGCGGAATCATTACCTTATAACTTTACGATCAATGTAGTGCCACTTACAATTACTGCCAATAATATAACAAAGTGCAACGGAGCAACTTATACTTTTGCGGGCACTGAATTCGCCACGGCAGGATTGCAAGGCAGCGATGCAGTGAGCAGTGTAAGCTTAAGTAGCGCAGGGGCAGCAGCCTCAGCTACCGCAGGTGCTTATACAATTACCAATGCGCAGGGTTCAGCCGTGGGAACCGGCTTAAGTAATTATACCATTACTTATGTGAACGGCACATTAACGGTGGAAACAGCACTGGCATTAACAATTACACAGGTAAACCCTGATTGCCATGGCAATTTAGGTTCACTGTCTGGATCTGTATCAGGCGGCGGCACACCATACATGTATGAAGTGAACAGTGGTGCAACTTATAATGCGGGCGCAATAGTATATGGTCCTAGTACTAACCCGCTTTACAGCTCTGTAGCAGCGGGTTTATATACTTACTCTGTAATAGATGCAGCCGGATGCCTGGCATCAGCGGTGGGGTTGAGCGTTAACTACCTGACAAAATCACCTGTTCTTCTTAATTCTATGGTAGCTCCGCCAACGTGGGGGATATGTTACGGAGGCACTTCAACAATCGTTACTATACCTACCGGGGGGGCCGCTCCATATTCTTACAGCCTTAATAACGGGCCGTTTGTACAAGGTGCCAGCAGATACTTCTTAGCGCCAGCAGGCACTTATCATATAACGGTAGAAGATAATGCAGGCTGCACTTACAATACTGATACGGTTACGATCACCCAGCCATCAGCACCTGTATCCTTTACTACATCATACACGGGACAGGGATGCAATAACCAGGCAACCATATCAGTTACTGCTGCCGGGGGATATGGTGGTTTCAGTTACAGCGGGACCGACGGCAGAAGCTACCAGGCAGGGTCTGTATTCAATGGGTTATCCTATGGACGGGATTCCATCGTGGTAAAAGACCAGATGGGCTGCAGTACAGCACAATATCTTAATTTGGTCGCGCTTACCGCTCCACCAATTTCAGGTAACCTGCAGGCTTGTTATAATGCAACAACAACGATATCAACAACGGCAGCAGGTGGAATTTCACCTTATACCTATAGCCTTAATGGTGGCAGCTATGTACCTAGTTCACAGCGTTTCTTTTCGTCAGTAACGCCGGGAACTTATTATATTACCGCAAAAGACAGTGTAGGCTGTATCTATACCACGGCTTCGGTAAATATTAGCCAGCCATCAGCGCCTTTGAGCTTTACCACTGCTGTAACTAATGCAAGCTGTAGCAGCAATACAGGCTCGATAAAAATAACAGCTTCCGGCAGTTATGGCACTTATACTTACAGCATAAACAATGGTTCTACTTTCCAAACGAGCAATAGTTTTACAGGCCTTGCACCTAATACATATCAAATAGTGGTTATGGACAAGAGTGGCTGCACAGCATACAGTACGGCAACAGTAGCTGTTACTACTATCTCTACATCAGCTATTACGGGCAACCTGCAGGTTTGTTATGGAGGAACCACAACGCTCACTACAACACCTTCTGGCGGGGTATCGCCTTATACTTACAGTCTTAACGGTGGCAGTTTTGGGGGTTCGCATATCTTTACTGAGCCCGCAGGTAGTTATTATATCACTGTTAAGGATAACAACGGGTGCACAGCCACTACGCCATCGATAACTGTAACACAGCCATCGGCTGCGGTAACGTTCACTACTTCAATGGGCGGCCCTTTCTGCACAAGCAATGGCGGCATAGCGGTGACAGCAGCGGGTGGTTATGGTAATTACAGTTACAGTGACAACAATGGAAGCAGCTACCAAACAGGTTCTACGTTCAGCGGCCTTTCTTATGGCAGCTATATCGTTGCGGTAAAAGACCAGGATGGGTGTTCAGCATCTCCGGTAACAGTCAAAATACCAGCCCTTAGCGCTCCTGCTATCTCAGGAAATTTAATGGTATGCGTTGGTTCTAATGCTACGATCAGTACTACGGGTACAGGTGGGGTTGCTCCTTATGCCTACAGTCTTAATGGTCTTGCGTATGTGTCGAGTTCCAACAGGTATTTTAGTGTTAGCCCGGGAACATATACGATAACGGTTAAGGATAATGTAAGCTGCACGTATACAACACCGTCAGTAACAGTTACTACGATGACCTGTAGCACCCTGGTAGAAGGGGGAGTGCAGCAAAAGGTAGAAACAACACAGCCTGAGTTTACAGCGCATGTATCGCCAAACCCGGCACTCACAACCTTCCACCTGCAAATACAGAGCAGTAGTAAGGAAGATGTAGAGCTGATAGTAACGAATATGCTTGGAATTAAAGTTTATGAAGGCAGGGGAGGAGTGGACGGTACTTATGAATTTGGAGCAGGCTTCACCAGCGGAATGTATATACTGCAAATAAGGCAGGGCAATACAATGCACACGGTTAAACTGGTGAAGGGGAATTAGGAATTTAAGAATAAAAAGTAATCAAAAGGCCATCCTGCGAAAGCGGGATGGCCTTTTTTATGCTTTGATGGCTTTTGTTTCCATTTGATTGAATGACATTCATCACGTGTGTACAGTCACCCCTAAATAGAAAGGCCATTTCGCGTCAATGGGGTCGCTCTTCTTTATACCGGCTCACCCTGCACTTCTTCACACATATAGATAATGGAATAGGTTATAACATTTATTCCTGTCTTTCGCATTGCATGTCCCAGGCGAATAATTCAGTTAATATTTTGATAACAAATTGATAATACCCGGTTGTAGACGGTTGTGTTGTTGACGGCTTAGGTTTGCGCCCTAAATGAGAAAGAATTGAAGGTTGCATCGTTGTAAGCAACAACAATTGCCAGATACTTTTCCAAAGGTCATTCTAAATAAAGAAACAAAAAACAAACAAACCCGTTTTATGAAAAATTTTCTACGTTGTTTTAAAGCTTGCAAAGTAAATGTTATGCTTCTTTGCGTTGCGGTTTTTAGCTTGGCTTTTAGCCAGCATGCGAAGGGGCAGAACGTAAATGCCACTTGGAATGCTGGGGGTTCAGCTTGGTACACAGGTTCGAATTGGGTAGGCGGTGTTTACCCGGGTCATGCAAGGGGTGGCTGCTTCCAATACCAATACTGGCACATTTACAAGTTCGGCTACGGGCACAACGTTTGGGATCAATATGAATACGGCGAGCCTTAACCTGGGAGCAATTTCATTGGATAATACAAGAACAACGACGACCAATGTAGGGAACAGCAGCAGTGCTACAGCAGGTGTGCTGCGCTTATACGGCGCAACTGTAAACAGTGTGGCTAATACCATATTAAGAAATAACGGGAGCGGAACATTTACGCTGCAAGCCTCTCAAAGCGGCACAATGGGTGTTATGCTCAGCAATGCTACTAATAATATTGTGAACCTTGACGGGAGCGGGAATATTGCTATAAGCAGCATTGTCAGTGGCACAGGTCCATTAACAGTTGCTGGTTCAGGCACAGCAGGAACTGTGGCTTTGTCTTCTACAGCTAATACTTTTACCGGGGCAATTACACTCAATGGGCCCGAAACGGTTTTTTCAGCAGATGGAAGTTATGGGAATGTGGCGAATGGCGTTCTGATTGACGGGGGAAGAATGACCACGGCCTCGCCCGGTTTTACTATTACTTCAAGCCGTTCTATCCAGGTAAGTTCTGCGGCCGGTACATCGATCAGCACTAAAGGAACAAATACTACTATATATAACGGTGTGATCGCAGACAAAACCTCCACTACCGGAGGGGCTTGGGCCAAACAAGGCGGCGGCACTTTGCAATTGGGAGGCGTAAGCACTTATACTGGTGCTACCTCTATTAATAACGGTATCCTTCAATTAACGACGGGCGCTAACCGGTTGCCAACAGGAACGGTGGTAAATATTGGTCAGGCTTCAAGTACAAATTTAGGAACGTTTGACCTGAACGGAAATAATCAACAAATTGCAGGTTTAAATTCCACATCGGGCACCAATAGCACCGGCAATAAAAACACTGTGACAAGTTTAAGCAGTGCAGCCACCCTTACTCTTGGAGGAAGCGGCACTTATAGCTATGGAGATGGCAGCACTACCAATTCGGGGGTTATTACCGGTGCTATTTCTATTGTAAAAAGTGGCACGGGGACTCAAACTTTTGGTGATGCCCTTAGTTATACAGGAACAACAATGGTAACCGGGGGAAGCCTTATTATACAAAACACTTCCTATACAGCGACTATTACTTCAACTACTATAGTGATGGCGTTTAGCTCTGCACCAGGCGCAGGAACTTACGCCATTTTACCGGGCGCACTGAGCGGTTCACAAACGTTTAGCTCAACGGGGCTTGGAGCAAACCAGTCTGCAAGCTTTAATGCTTCAAACAGTACAGTAACCGTGGTTAATACCCCTGTACTGACGCCTTCAACAACGAGCATAACGGGGCTTAGTTATGTTCAAGGTTCTGGCCCATCTGCTCCATCATCTGCTTTTAGCATTTCGGGCAGCAACCTTTCACCTGCTTCAGGAAATATCACTATTACCCCTTCTGCTAATATACAAGTATATGATGGTACGACATGGCAGTCTTCAGCATTTACCGTTGCCTATACAGGTTCTGCAATAAGCACCTCTTCCATTTATGAAGCAAGGTTAAAAGTAGGGCTGTCTGCAGGAAATTATAATTCTGAATTAATAAGTATTTCAGGAGGCACTGCTTCATCAAGTGTGAGCGTAAGTGGCACTGTGACTGCAGCGGCTTCACCCGTGCTTGCCATAACAGGCACCTCTAATAATGGTTCCGTTTGTGTGGGTACAGCAGCAACACCAGTTCAATACACTATTACCAATTCAGGTGCCGGTGCGGCAGCAGGGGTAACAGTTGTTTCAGATAATGCCGAATTTGTGGTTAGCGGTTTATCATCTACTACAATTTCAGCATCAGGCGGAACAGCTACATATAACGTAACGTTTACGCCAGGCAGCACAGGTGCACAATCAGCTACAATTACTGTATCAAGTACCTCAACCGGCAGCAACTCCCCTACCAGTGCGTTAACAGGAACAGGATTGACTTCCACTGCACAGGCTGTAAGTTCATCACCAGCAACTTCCATAGTAAACACTACTGCGAGTCTTAATGGGAACCTTACTACTTTAGGAACATGCCCTTCAACAACAGAGCAAGGGTTTGTTTATTCACAAACAGGAACTAATTCCAACCCAATAGTTGGAGGAACAGGCGTTACAAAAACTGCCATTGCAGGTGTGGCAACGGGCGCTTACCAGTTGGCAGTAACAGGCTTAACTGC
>CAVYTF010000013.1:0-157381 GCA_963771435.1 uncultured Bacteroidota bacterium
TTTATGTGAACGGCACGATGACGGTAGAAGCACCTATAGCAGTAACACTGACACAGGTGAACCCTGACTGCCATGGCAACCCCGGCTCACTGACGACGAACACGGTAACAGGCGGAACATCACCTTATACTTACAAGGTAAATCCGGGAGCATTTAACCCGTCAGGGACATATGTAAGCAACCCGCTGTTTGGTTCATTAAGCACAGGAGGTTATACCTACGCAGTAAAAGACGCGTATGGCTGTATCGGTACACAGGGGGCAATACTTAGTCAACTGACAAAGGAACCGGTACTTATCAATAGCGCCACAGCCCCGGCCTCAGTAGCAATATGCTATGGAGGTACGACGACCATTACAACTAATGCGGCAGGCGGTAACCCGGCGTTCACATACACGCTGAACACCAATGGCACGAACGGCACAGCACAACAGGCAGCAAACCGTTACTTCCAGGTAGGAGCGGGTAGCTATTATATAATTGTAACAGACAGCCATGGCTGCACTTATAATACAGATACGATAGCAGTTACCCAGCCCTCAACGGCATTAAGCTTTACTTCAGCAGTAACGACAAGCATAGTAAGCTGTACGAGCAGTTCATCCACGATAAAAGTGACGGCAGCAGGAGGCTACAGCAGCAGCTATACCTACAGCGACAATAACGGCAGCAGCTACCAGGCAGGCAACAGTTTTGCAGGGCTTGCACCAACGGTACAGACGGTGTATAACCTTGTGGTAAAAGATGCCAACGGATGCACAGCAAACGGTTCAGCAACAGTACAGGCGGTATCACAGTATGTGCTGAGTTCCTCAGCCATTACAGGCAATACACAAGCCTGCTATGGGGGTACAACAACAATTACTACCACACCATCAGGCGGGACACCACCATACCTGTACAGCCTTGACAACGGCAGCTTTGTATCCAGTTCACAGCGCTACTTTGCTACAGTGACACCGGGAAGCCATACTATAACAGTAAAAGACAATATAGGCTGTACTTATACACCACCTGCAATAGTTATCACACAGCCATCAGCAGCGGTAAGCTTTACAGCAGCAACAACGAATGCGAACTGTGCGAGCAGCACAGGCAGCATCACGATAACAGCAGCAGGAGGCTATGGAGGCTTCAGCTACAGCGTGAACAACGGCAGCACCTACCAGTCCTCGAACAGCTTTACAGGGCTTGGAGCAGGGACGTATAACATTGTGGTAAAAGACATGAACGGATGCACAGCATACAGCACAGCTACAGTAAAAGCGCCGACGTTCACGACCTCAGCGATCACCGGGAACTTAAAGGTATGTTACGGAGCGACCACTTCTATATCTACGGTACCATCCGGCGGCGTATCACCATACACCTACAGCCTTAATGCTACCAATATCTTTGTAAGCAACGCCAACCGTTACTTCACGGTAGGAGCGGGTACTGATTCTATCACAGTAATGGATAACGCAGGATGCAAGGTGACTACGGCACCGGCAACGGTGACGCAGCCATCAGCAGCGGTAAGCTTCACAACAGTACAGGGCGGGCAGGGATGTACAGGCAATGCTGGTATAGTAATAACAGCATCAGGCGGCTATGGCCATTACAGCTACAGCGACAACGGAGGAAGTAGCTACCAGTCAAGTTCAACGTTCAGCGGATTATCATACGGTAACTATACGGTAGCGGTAAAAGACACGAATGGTTGCGCAGCGCCGACATCGGTAGTTAAATTAAGTGCACTGAGCTCATCGGCCATACAGGGAACGCTGACGGTATGTCCCGGCGGCACGACGACTATCTATACGATTCCTTCAGGCGGGGTAGCGCCATATTCCTATAACCTTGACAGTTCAGTGTTTGTTCCGAGCAGCGAACGTTATTTCAGCGTACCTGCGGGAGTGCATACGATAACGGTGAAGGATAATCTGAGCTGTACCTATACACCTGCAGCGGTAACAGTTACATCGATGAGCTGTATGGGGCTTGTTGAAGGCGGAGGCGGCACAGAACAGAAAGTAACAACAGCGTCAGCGTTTGCAGCGCATGTGATGCCAAACCCTGCACAGGGAGCGTTCCATTTGCAGATGCAGAGCAGCAGCAGGGAAGAGGTAGAGCTGACGGTGACGAATATGCAGGGAGTGAAAGTGTATGAAGGCAGGGGAGGAGTAGCTAACCTGTATGAGTTCGGGTCAGGCTTTACAAGCGGTATGTATATATTGCAGATAAGGCAGGGCACTGAGGTGCATACGGTGAAGCTGGTGAAGGGGAACTAGAGTAATTGATAATTTATAATTGACAATTGATAATGAAGGCCATCCTGAAAGGGGTGGCCTTTTGTTTGTGTGTGGTTAAGAAAAATAAAGTGGTTTAATGAAATTGCTCTCTTTAAAAGAATATGAAAATGCAGTCACTATGCCCTTATTGCAATAAGAAATTATTTAATCTTAACCTGAGTTCGGGATAAGAGCAACAAAAAGTTGATAAATAAGTCTTAGAAATGAACCACTATTTCATCGCTTATAAACCACCTTTGTGTTTAAAGAGTTTTGGTGATTCTACTCACATCAAAGTATGCTATAACGGCTTATCCATCAGCATAAAGTATTCAAAAAGGTGACAAAAAGGGGGTTTTCCTCCATTGCATGGTTCTATGGCTTTAAGCTGCACCTGATCATCAATGACAGGGGCGAAATCCTGTCTTTTTATTTTACCAACGGCAAATGTGGATGACAGGAGCATTAAAGGGGTGCAAAGCCTTAGTGAGGATATTTTTGGTAAGCTCTTCGGCGACAAGGGCTATTCTCAAAGCCTTGTCTGACCTTGCTAAAATTAAATTGGGTTATTGTATTTTATCTGATTGGAGTAAAGATTATGAATAAGCTATAATGTTGCTTTTCCAGTAGGGAGCGTTATTGTTACGAAACACAAAAGCTATGGAATTGATTTTGGTTAGGCCAACGAAATTAATGGCGCTAATTTGTCTGTAGAGGCTGTGTCTGTTATTAGTAGCAATGGTATTATCATTTATGTTTATTTTAGTCCAGACTTTAGAACATGCCTGACATTGCTTAAATGCTGAAAGGCCTGCAAAATTAGCTAATCATAAACCTGCATAGCTCATTTACATCTTCAAAAGGGGCGATAATGTAACCATCGTCCAACAGTTTGAACATGCCGTTAGCCTCCACTTCTATTTCGAAATTGTGCTGCACTTTTACAATATTTCCGTTTACCGAGGTTACTTCTATCTCGTAAAATTTTAAAGCTTCTAATAATAGTTCAAGTGTGGTCATAATGTATTACGCAAACAGGTTTACATAGATCGACCTTGCGCCATAGCCCAGGCATAGGAGGGAGGTGATGATGATTAAAACGCCTTGCAGCGTATAGGAGTTGATGATTTTCTTTGAAAATGGAATGCTGAACAAACCGGCAGCCACTAACATACCCACCACGCAACCACCGCTGAATATTACCAGGTAAATTAATCCATCTGTTACGGTTTTCATTTGTGTCATGGCTATCAAAATTAACACGCCGCTGCCCGCAAGGCCGTGAACAAGCCCTACCCCGTACGCAAGTTTGTGGCTATGGGTGTGCGCGTGTGCGCTACCCAGATGCACATGCAGGTGTTTGTGATGATGCCCTTCTTCCGAATGATGATGCCCATGGGCATGAACTACAATTTTATTACTGCGGAAGAATATGATTAAACGATACACAGCTAATACTATTAACATCAGACCAACAGTGGCTTCAAAATAATGAAAGTACTGGTCCGGAATGCCTACTTTGAATAATATCATTAGCAGGCCGATGAAACAAATAGTTGAAGCATGGCCAAGCCCCCAAAAAGTGCCGTCTTTCATGGAAGACCAAATATTGTTTCGTTGGGATACAATATTGCTAACCGCAAGGAGGTGGTCGGCTTCAAAAGCATGTATAAAGCCTGCATATATCGTGATCAATAAGGGGAATGTAAACATATGGCTGGTTTAAATGTTGTAAAAAACGATACGATGGTTGCCGGTATCGGCCACTATTAAAGTATCATCCGTGGCAGTTACTGCAAAAGGCCAATATAAACGTTCGCTGTTGTGGGCCCCTACTTCAAGATGTTCTCCAATGGCTTCAAAACTTATGTTACCAAATAATTCATCTGCCGGTTGGTTATTATTTGTTGTTGGTATATTTTTAAAGTATAAAACACGGCTGTTACCTGTATCCGCTAACCATAGAGAACCGTTTTGCATAAACATATCATAACACCAATTCAATGTGTTTGCATTTGGCTTCAGGCGATATTGATTTTGCCCGCAACTTTCTAAATCAGGCTGCCCGATAATGGCGTCTGCGGTTTTTGTAAAAGCATCTTGCCAATGCTTCCAGGTCAATACACGGTAATACTGCGTATCAGTTATGGCAAGAGCTCCATCTTCTGAAACCTTTACAGAGTATGGCCAAACAGCATGTTCGCTGTCATAATCCTTGTCTTCGAAATTTATTTTGCCAAGTACTTTATCAGCGGCCTGGTAATTTGCATTAGGGATATTTTGGTAAAATAAAACACGCCTGTTGCCCGTATCCGCAATCCATAAATGCTCACCATCGCTCCACACACCATAAGGCCAATATAAGTTTTGAGAAGAAGCAGGAGTTCCTACGCCATTTACGTTTGGTAAATTATGCTGCATGTCGGGCTGGCCTATTACAACATCTGCAGGCTGCCCGTTGTGTGAGGGAAACTCGTTCCAGATAAGAACCCGGTGGTTCCATGCATCAGCTATTATCAATTTATACCCATCGCTCCAAACGCCCGATGGGTATAACAAAGAAGCGGCATCTGTTGCGCCACCCGCATTGCGTTGTGTACCTGTTGCAAGTAATTGCCCTAATATAATATCCGGTCTTTGATAAGTAGAAGAAGGGAGTTTATTCCAGATAAAAACCCTGTTTTGAGCAGTGTCTGCGACAATCAATTTGTCATGAATAGTATGAACTCCCCGCGGTGCTAAAAATGGATTTCCTTCATCACCATAAAAAAATAAAAAAGCTTTGCTTTCGGGTAAAGCCCCATGGTTTTTATCCCTGATATTAATAACTTCATTCATCATTTACTCAACATATTCGCGGCAACTGTTCTCCCGCCAGCATGTTCACTACTCTTCGCCCTCCAATATTACTTTTCATCAATACCTGCCGAATATGTTCATTAGTTACTTCTCCAATTATGCTTGCCATCATCCCATGTTGCCATTGTTTTAATTCTAGCAGCAATGCATCAGCCACAGAAGCATCAACTATCGCCACAAACAATCCTTCGTTAGCAACATACAAAGGGTCAAGGCCTAACATCTCACAGGCGCCATATACTTCTTCTTCTACAGGAATGTTTCTTTGTGAGATATCAATACCAAGTTTTGCATCCTTTGCAATTTCGTTCAAAACCGTTGCAAGCCCTCCTCTTGTTGGGTCGCGCAGCAAATGAATATGCTCGCCAAATTCATCCAGCAATTCCATAATTATTTTATTCAGAGGCCGTGTATCACTGCTAATGGTCGTTTCAAATTGCAGTCCCTGCCGATGGCTCATAATAGTAATACCGTGCCTTGCCAGCGGGCCACTTAAAATAATTTTATCACCAGGTTGAACATTGTCAACATCAATGCTTGCCTTTACATGCACTTCACCGATTCCGGTCGTATTAATAAATATTTTGTCGCCCTTCCCTCTTTCAACCACCTTGGTATCACCCGTTATTATCTGTACACCAGCTACTTCACACGCTGATTTTATACTGACTAATATCTCCCAGAACTCTGTCATCTTTAAACCTTCTTCCAGCACAAAACCCAGCGACAAATATTTAGCCGAAGCGCCGCACATAGCCAAATCATTCACCGTTCCGTTAATAGCAAGATCCCCAATATTACCGCCTTCGAAAAAGATAGGAGATACTACATAAGTATCCGTACTCATTGCCACTTTTCCATTCATGTTAAAGATGGCTCCATCATGTTTTTTGTTCAGCAGTTCATTCTCCAGTAATTTAAAAACACCAGTATCAAGCAACTGGCTGGTTAATGTTCCGCCGCTGCCATGCCCTAAATTAATAGTATCAAAATCAAGCTTTGGAAGTGGGCAGGAAAGGTTCATGGGTATAATTATAAATTATGAATTATGAATGATAAATGAATAGTGATAAAATGATAAGTGATGATTGCCAAATAAGAATGTAATTCATAATTCATCATTTATAATTCATCATTAAACTGTCGCCATATTAAAATGATAATACGCCGCGCAAGCCCCTTCGCTGCTCACCATCGGCGCGCCCAAAGGCTTCACAGGTGTACATTTTGTTCCAAAGTTGGGGCATTGATAAGGCTTTATTTTCCCCCTCATCACCTCTCCGCTTAAACAAGTTGGGTCTTCATGCACCTCCTCAATACTAATGTTGAACTTTTTATTTGCGTCATACGCACTATAATCTTCCTTCACAGCATAACCGCTAAAAGGGATATTGCCAATTCCTCTCCACTCCCGGTCTGTCACTTCAAATATTTTATCTATCGTCGCTATCGCATGTTTATTCCCCTCGTTCTCAACCACCCGCGTATATTGATTTTCAAGTTTATACTCCCCATTTTCCAGTTGCCTCACGCTCATCAATATCCCTTCAAGCAAATCAACCGGTTCAAATCCCGTTATCACAATTGGCACTTTATATTTCTCTACCAGTGGATAATATTCATTCATCCCCATAATTGTGCATACATGCCCCGCCCCTAAAAAAGCATTCACCCTGCAGTCATCATCATTCATTATCGCCTCCATTGCAGGCGGTACCAGCACATGCGATGTAAGGATAGAATAATTTTTCACCCCCTCCCGCTCCGCATGAACAACAGAAAGAGCATTCGCAGGTGCAGTCGTTTCAAATCCCACCGCAAAAAACACAACCTCTCTGTCAGGGTTCTCTTTAGCAATTTTCACAGCCTCCAGCGGCGAATACAAAATCCGCACATCGCCGCCCTTCGATTTTGCTTCCAGCAAACTCATCCCGCTCCCCGGCACACGAATCATATCCCCAAACGAACAAAGTATCACATTCCGCTCCATCGCCAGGTGCACCGCCTTGTCTATCAGGCTCACCGGCGTCACACACACCGGGCAGCCCGGCCCATGTATCATCTGAATATTCTCCGGCAGCATGTTCAGTATCCCATTCTTCACCAGCGAATGCGTCTGCCCCCCGCACACTTCCATAATATGCCACTCCCCCCTCACCGTCTGCCTTATCTCTTTCAGCAGCGCATCAACTATCTCCGGCGACCTAAACTCAGATACGTATTTCATAATTCTCCATTTTCCATTATCAATTCTCCATTAAAGTGTCGTATCATACAACTCATCCAATTCCCCCGCCTCCCTTAAATACCCAAACACTTTATTCGCCTCCTCCTCATTCACTTTGCTTATCGCCACCCCCACATGCACAAGCACATAATCACCCACATCCGCCGTCGGCACCATTTCCAGCGATGCCTCTTTAATGATGCCGCCAAACGAAACCTTCGCCATTTTCACCGCCCCCCCATACAAAAATTCGATAGACTGTATCCTCCCCGGAATTGCTAAACACATATTTTTACTTTTTAATTTTCCATTCTCCGTTCTCAATTCTCAATTCTCAATTCTCCATTAACTTGGGGCTCTCCCCCTCCGTCTTTCCCTCAACTTCCGTCCGGGCTGTCCGCTGCAAGTCCGGCACAAGCCCACCCACAAAACCTTTACCGGGCTTTCCGCTACCATCCCGCAGCCCCTCAGCAATAGAATCTCTATTCAGCACCTAAACGCAATCAACCTCAAATTCAAACAGTAATGCCACCACTCTCCCCCATTCATCATTCCTCCCTCATCATTCATCTCTCATCATTCATCTCCCCTCTTTGTGCCCTTTGAGTTCCTTCCTTTGCGCCCTTTGCGGTTAAATCCCGCATCAATCCATCTCAATTTCGCTTCACTCCATAACCATTTCGTAACGTTCCATCTTCATTTCGTACCATTCCATGACCGTCTCGCTTCATTTCATCGACATTTCACTTCATTCCATGACCATTCCATAACGTTCCATCATCATTTCGCACCATTCCATCGTTGTTTCGCTTCATTCCATCCTCATTTCGTAACATAGCATTAACATTTCGCATCGTTCCATGCCCATTTCGCTCCAATCCATCACCGTTTCGTTCCATTCCATCCTCTTTCGCTACATTCCATCACCATTTCGTTCCATTCCATAACATTCTGATAACATTCCACTCTCATTTTGCCACCATCACTCTCTTTTCTTCCCCTTCTCTATCGGTGGGTGTCCTCGCCCACCGAAATAAATCCTCCTCATTTTGCCACCATCGCTCGCTTTTCTTGACCCTCTCCTTTAAATAAGGTTTGGGACGAGGCCATCTTATTATCCCAATAAACCATCTGCCCAAAAGAAATATTCTCATCATTCGGCGATAACTTCTTATGAAAATATAACCGGTACTTATCCTTGTATTCATGCAATATCCAGTCAACCAGCAATGCATTCTGAAACACCCCCCCGCTAAAACATATTCTTTCAACACCCAGGTTCTTCGCAATGATCTCCACCAGCCGCACCAGCGAATAATGAAACTTCGCTGCCACATAACTTTTAGGCTTTCCCTTTTTAATATCCATCCATATCCCCTGCATCAAAGAAGCCGTCGGTATCCGGTAATAATGCGAACCCTCTTTAAAATAAGAATCGTCCATAGTGAAACCAAACTCATCAACATATTCTTCAGCCAATGCCTGCAGGTACATCGCCGCCTCGCCTTCATAAGTTTGCTTATCAGAAACACCCACCAGCGATGCCACCCCATCAAATATTCTCCCGACTGATGAAGAAAATAAATTCGTTGTCTTGATCAATGCCTGGTAATTATTCCATTCAGCTTCAGTAAACTTTTCTCTCAGATCAGGCTGAGGCCATGCATCGCTCGCCGCACACAAGGCTGCTATCCTTGGTTCCAACGCCATTTTATCTCCTGCTATAGTAGGGAAGTAATCAAAATGGTAACAGCGAAGCATTTCATTGTCCTCATATTTAAAAAACTCACCTCCCCAAATATTCCCGTCATTTCCCAGTCCCGTTCCATCCCAAATAACTCCCAGTATGGGCGCTTCAGCATCTAATAAATTATTCTCTGCAAGTACTGCTGCAAAATGTGCTTCGTGATGTTGAACAAACTTTACTTTCGTATCAAATATTTTCCCCAGCTCAACAGCATATTGATGTGAAAAATAATCAGGATGTTTATCAGCAATAATTACATCAGGCCTCACATCATATAATTTCAACCAATGCTGCAAAGTATCCTTATACATTTCCTGTGACTCATAACTTTCTCCGCTTCCTAAAAACTGGCTCACAAAAACATTTTCATTAATAGCCAAAGTAAAACTGCTCTTAAAAAATGCTCCTGTAGCAAGTATGCACTTATTTGTTTTCGGTCTATAATTTAAAAAAGAAGGTGCATACCCTCTCGCTCTTCTCAATATGATCTGTTGTTTTGAATCTGTTGAAACCTGTACTACACTATCATCCTGTGGCACAACAATATCCCGGTTATAACTAACCACATAGTCAGCGATCTCAAATAAATGATCAAGTGCGTCTTCATCTTTATAAATAATGGGAGAACCCGAAATATTTGCACTTGTTGCTATCAATGGTTTTCCAAAATCGTTTGCGATCAAATCCAGCAAAGGGCTATAAGGGGTCATAACTCCCACTCTTCTTAACCCGGGGGCAATATTTTTTACATCTACTCTTAAAGTATCTTCCTTCTTTGGCCTGAGCAAAACAATCGGAGATTTAGCGCTCTCTAATAAATTCTTCTCTAGTTTATTTAATTCAAGATCTTGCTCCACAACTTCAATGCCTCCATATAAAACCGCAAAAGGCTTTGTTGGCCTATGTTTGCGCCTTCTTAATTCAAAAATGGCAGCTAAATCATTTGCATCACACAACAACAAATAACCTCCAACACCCTTCACCGCAATTATTTTCCCCTCTCTTAAATAATGCTTCATCTTCAATAAAACTTCTTCAGTATTATTTGATAAGATAGTTGATGGGTTTTCATACATGCCAAGCACTATACCACAATCACTACAAGAATTTGTCTGCGAAAAAAATCTCTTGTCAGCAACATTATTATATTCCACATCACAATGTTCACACATGATAAACTTCTCCATCGCCGTCAAATGCCTTTCATAAGGCAAGCTGCCAATGATCGAATAACGCGGCCCGCATTGCGTGCAGTTGATAAACGGATACCGGTACCGTCTGTCTTTCACATCATTTAATTCTTTCCTGCATGAATCACACATACCCACATCAGGAGATATCAATACCTGCTTCTTACTATCATCATCATCGATCACTATTAAAAAGCCAGTAAATGTTCTTTCGGCAACTCTTTTTAATTCTGATGAAATGATCCTCGCTTGCCTCGGCGTTTCTTTTTTTATTTTATTATAAAACGAATTAGCCACATCCTCTTCGGCATTAAATAAAACATGCACTCCATCACTTCCGTTCTTTACAGTTCCCTTCAATCGCATTTCTTTTGCCATTTGATACACCATCGGTCTGAAACCAACACCTTGCACAATTCCGTTAATATGTATATGATAAGTTTCCAAAATCAATTAAGTATCAAACTATCCTTCTTTTGTTTTACTTTTTGCATCAGCCAGTCGCACCATTTATCCAATCCTTCGCCTTTTAAACTTGATATAGTGATCACTTCCAGGTCAGCATTTATATCTCTTGCATCCTTCGTTACCGCCTCAACAGAAAAAGGTAAGTAAGGCAACAGGTCGCTCTTCGATACCAGCATCAATTCACTCGTTAAAAACATCCGCGGATATTTCTTAGGCTTATCATCTCCTTCAGTGCAGGAGATGACTGTCACCCTATAATCTTCCCCAAGGTCAAATGCCGCAGGGCAAACAAGGTTGCCCACGTTTTCAATGAACAACAAGTCCACGCCTTCTAGGTCAATATGGTCCAGCGCCTGCAATATCATTTGTGCTTCAATATGGCACATGCCCCCCGTCACAATTTGTAAGGCGTTGATGCCAACTTCTTTCATACGTATGGCATCCCTCTCAGTTTCGGGGTCTCCTACCAAAACGGCCATATTCAATTTGCCCTTTAGTAGTTTGCCTGTCTCCTGCATCAATGTCGTTTTGCCGCTTCCGGGCGCGGAACAAATATTAACCACCAACATGTCTGCGAGCCTTTCTCTGATAACTTTTGCCACATAATCATTCGCCTTCAGCAAATTCAATGTAGTGTTCTCGCATTGTACGGAACCAACCGGCGCCCTGTTTGATTTTGGATTCATTATTTATTGAATTATTTTGATATTATCTGATCTTCAAATTCAACCTTGCTTATTAATAGCTCTTCGCCTTGCACAACATTCCTGCTTGGTTTTCCGCAACTGCACACAAATCTGTACTCTTTCACTTCCGTGGTCTTATCACATTCATCGCAGTAAATAAGCACAGGCTTCACTTCTACATGCAACGAAGCTTTTCTATACGTCGGTTTATCCTCCAGCACAGCTTCAAAAGCGTTCTGCATCAATATAGGCTGCACATTGCTCAACAGCCCCACCGTCAAATAAATTCCACGCACCCTTTCAATTTCCCCTGGAAATTCATCCTCAAGCGTTTTAAAAATATTTCTAACTAATGAAATTTCGTGCAAGCATCCTAATTTACAGGAAAGGTACAGCTAAGCAACAAGTAAAAATACAAGCGAAACAATACTTAGTAAGCATTTACTAAGTATACTATTTATTCATTTTATGATGGCAAGCCAAAAGAGAAGTTGTATTGGGATTATTATAACCTGAAAAAAATTACAGTTTAAACTTCGCCAGTTCCTTACCAGAGTTCCCATCCAGCGCATGAACAGTGCAAACCAAACATGAATCAAATGAACGTGCAACGATCCCCACTTCAACAGGGTCATTCACATCCTCAATTTCCAAACCCGTCAATGCAGATTCCACAGCGCCCGGGTTGCCCTGGTCATCCTGTGGCCCTATATTCCATGTGGTAGGGGCAACTATTTGATAATTTTTTATCAACCCGTTCTCTATCTCCACCCAATGCGCCAATGCGCCGCGAACAGCTTCTGAAGCCCCAAACCCTTTGCCGTCGCGTTCTTCAGGTTTTATGTAAAAAGGCTCATCAAGATTTATCTCGCCCAGCCATTTATTCAGCATCGTATATAAGCGCGTGGCTTCATGCATCCGCGCAAGGCAGCGCACCAAAACGCTAGGCCCCATTTTTTGCATAATATCGCCAAACAAAGGGTCGCGGTATTGATGCTGCAGGTTCGCCGGGTTAGCGTTCATCACAGCCCTCGCCAGCGGCCCCGCTTCGGCATTATGCTCCATGTAGCGCGGCGCCTTGCTCCAGGTATATTTTGAGGTAAAATCCGTTCCGTTCAAATGCTGCGATGGCAATGGTTCCGGCATCGGTTCGTCCCACGGGTGCGTGGCAGGATAGTCCTCATACCAGCTATGCGTCACGTGTTCCTTAATTTTCATGTGGTCAAACGGCTCATAATTTTTCCCATTATAAAAACCACTTGGGCAGATCAGCGCTTCATTTCGTCCTTCAATTGTTGGATGATTGTATTTATCCTTATGTAAAAAAGTCCCGAATGTGATATACTTTCCAATTCCCTGTCCAAATTTATCCAATCCAAACTCTTTCCCCACGCGCAGGAACAGGCCCAGGTCGCTGTTGTAATGGCTCTCGTTTTCCTCCAGCCAAACCATCAGCTCATCCCAGCTTTGTATTTCCATGTACCGGTCAATGGAGCAGCCAAGCCATATTGGTTCTAACCATTCATTCTTAAAACGGTTTAAAATAGCATGCGCACGGGTAATGTCTTTCAATGTTGGTGCGCACATCACGCCACCGGGAATCATATAGCTGCTATGCGGCCATTGGCCGCCAAACAATGCATAAATTTCCACCGGTTTACTACTCGCTTCCAAACCAATTTGAAAAGACGTGCCCACAAATGCAGACCAGCGGCGAACCACTTCAGCATACAGCGGTTTATTGGAAAATTTTTTATTAGTAAGGTCAGTGGCAAAAATGGCGTAAAACCACCGTGGGTCACTTTGTAAACTTTCGCTCGCCTGCCCTATAGATCGTAACAACAATGCATTGGGGGGAAGGGTAGTTTTCCAAATAGTATCCAATGCAAAAGAAGCGCAATACAAATGTGATCCCCCGCAAATCCCGCAAACCCTTGGCGTCACAAGCAGGCCGGCGTGCGGATCTTTGCCCTGCAATATTTTTTCAAACCCCCGGAACATCGAAGCCTGTGTATGCGCACGGGTTACCACACCATTTTCCATATAAACATTCACGTCAAGGTCGCCTTCTACGCGCCCCACCGGTGAAATATTCAATTCTTTGATAACCATATATAGAGTTTGGGTAATGGATAATTATATAAATGTATTATTAACCTTTTGCAAATGATTAGTTTTAGATAAAAGAACACTTTATATACGGCAATCAACAATTTTAATTTACTTCAACCGCATTTTCATTCATCTTTGTTTCAGCCCCAACGAGAAACGTTTCAGCTCCAACGAGAAGCGTTTCAGCTCCAACGAGAAGCGTTTCAGCCCCATTGAGAAGCACTTCAGCTCCAACGAGAAACGTTTTAGCTCCAACGAGAAACGTTTTAGCTCCAACGAGAAGCGTTTCGGCTTCCGCGAGAAGCGTTTCGGCTCCAACGAGAAGCGTTTCAGCTTAAATGTTGGCCGTTTTGGCAGAAGCCATGTCAATTTAGCATCAATTCATCCTTCTTTTTCCCTAATTTATCCTTCCCTCTCACTTACTCACCTCAAAAACTTCCTTATCCATCCGCATCATCTTGCCAATGCCCGATTTAAAATAGTGACTTAATTTATTTTGTCCTGACGGGATTTCCTTCGGAAGAAAACCCAGGTACTTAAATGTCTTAAAAATACTCCCCTTCGCCAGGTCATGGTGCGGAAACCCCGGTTCCGTACATCCCAAACAAGGATGGTTTGCCCTCGTTTTAGAAGAATACCTGTTCCATAAGATTCTGTTACAACTTGCATGAGTCATCGGTCCCCGGCAGCCTACTTCATAAAACAAACACCCGCCGCGCTTTCCAAAACCACCACTTATTCTTTCATTAAATGCTCTATTATTAGTGCAGCCTGTCTGCACAAAATCATTAAAAAATGTCGTCGGGCGGCTATAACTGTCGATCAGCACATCTTTCATTCTCCCTGTTGATATAGCCACCAATATCTGTGTTATCCAGTCAGGATGTGCCGGGCAGCCGGGAATATTTATAACCGGCATCCCTCCTTTTGAAATAAAATCTGCTCCTAAATATCCTCCCTTTTCCTTTTTATGAAATTGCAAACCCGTACTGTCAGTTGGGTTTGGAGGTACAGCAGGTATGCCGCCCCATGTTGCACAGTCGCCGATTGCCACCACATATTCCGCAACAGCAGCCAGCTGCTTCACCCAATCTTTCATTGGTCTTTCGCAGAAATAGTTCATTGTGCCCTTCCCCTTCGGCCCCTGGATCACCGTTCCTTCAAATACAAAAATGTCAACCTGAGTTTTGCCATCTATACAGTCATTTAAAATATCGGCAACTTGTTGCCCTATTTCCAATCCCATTGAGGGGTGCCAGATGATATTTATGCCAAAGTCAGTAACCAATTCCACAACTGTTGGCTCCTGTGCATTTAAGAAAGACATAGTATTTCCGCTACAGGCGCCACCCTGAAGCCAAAGAACATTTGCCATAGCGATCCATTTAGAAAATAAACATTACAACAACACTGACATTTAAATTAATAAAATGAAAATTAAAGTCTCAGGCAAACATATTAAAATATTAATTCCAAAATTATTTTTCAATAAGCTCTGGCTCGATTTGTAGGCTGTATTCATCTTTACCTTTTGCAGTAAAATAAAGCAATATACTTTCCCAAAGTCTTAAACGGTAAAGATTTTCAGTCAAACTTTTTCCATTCACCTGGTCCTCAGCCAACATAAAGAAAATTAGTAGCCATATAGTCGATACAAGATTCTTAATATTGGTTTCTTTCTGCAATAATTGTTGTTGCACTAGCAGTTCAAAACGTCGTTCCAATTGCATTTTTGACTTATGAAGCAATGGGTTAAGTGATTCATAAGAACTGGGAAAATTCCTTTTTATTTCTAAAATATCTATATTAAAAAAGCGATATTGTGTAGTTAAACGGTAGAATTCTTTAAAGAAAGAGTTAAGGTCAATTAAGGATTCATGTTTGCCATACTGCTTTAATATTTCCTGCAGCGATTGAAGCACATTTCCTATCAACGATTCCGTAATAGCTTCTTTGTTATTAAAATGATACGCCAAGTTACCAATACTGATACCTGTTAAATCAGCTATTTGTTGCAAGCGCACATTGGTGATACCATTTTCATTAAACAAATGCAATGATGCATCCAATATTTTTTGTTTTGTATCCCTTAACGCCATATGTTTATTAATTTAAGCAAAGATTCAGATCTTTTATGGTTACTGATAATGTTCCACGCTGGTCTTTAGCAGCCATTCTCCGCATGTAGCTGGCCACTGTTTTGGCCTTCCCTTCATTGAAGCACCTTATTATCTTCCTAATAATCAGCTGGCAGGGCTTTTTATAATTGGCAAAAGTGAGGGATACCTCCCAGCCGCCTTTGTTATAATTTATAGTTTCAATGACAGCTGTGTTTGCCAACCACCAGTCGTTTTTTAAAAAGAGCAGGTTGTCTTCACCTGCCGGTCTCTCAATTAAATGCTGGTTGTCAAGAAAGCAAAGCATTGCATGATATACGGCGTGGTCCAGTACTTGCTTCATTTGAAATATTTACCTAAAGGTAATAAAAAAGATCTCATTACAAAAAAATTAAAAGCAAACTATATTCAGCGGCTGCATTTATGACAGAAGTAATACAGGTTTAATGTAGCTGAGTGGGAGTGAGTGGACATTGGGTGGGAATTACGTGGGAATTGCATTGGAGTTGCATGCAAGGAAGAATTAAGGAAAATGGGCTATTGGCAGTGTGCAATGCAAAAATTGAATATTTAAAAATTGATTATTTCATTTCTGTTCTTTTTTTGAAATGATGTCACGGACGATGGTGGCGCTTTCATAGTCTTCTTTTTCGAGGAGATTGGAGAGGATGTCGTAGAGTTCGTCTAAGGAGTACTGCTCTAACTGGCCTCTTTTTTCTGAGAATATTTTGCCGTGGGGCTCGCTTACTGCCATTTGGTCTAAGAGTTCTTTGTCGATGAAAATAGGACACTTTTGCCTAAGGGCAAGGGCAATGGCATCGGAGGTGCGGCTGTCTATTTCGATTAGCTGGCTGCTGCTGTCTTTGATAATTATGGCTGAGATATAGGTGCCATTTTGCATGCCGATAATTTTTACATGATCTAAAGTGGCTTTAAGCCTTTCTATTGTAGTAAGAAATAGATCGTGGGTGAGGGGACGGACTGGATGCATTTGTTCTAATACAACAGCAATGGCTTGTGCTTCCTGCAGGCCGATGATGATGGGCAGCCTGCGGGTGTTGTTCATTTCCTGCAATACAATTACAAAATTGCCTGCATCGGAGGAACTGGCGTTTAAGGCACTTATGGTTAGCTCTACATATTTCATTGAATTAATACAGTGGTTAATTTGCTCAATTATGGAAGAGAAGTATTCCGGCGTTGTTTTTTGTTTTACAAATATCTACTTTTAAAAATGAATTGCAGCATTAGCTTAGTTACTAATATAACATGTCGCTCCTATGGAGCTTATTACCTCTTTTCATGTAAGATGTCTATTACTATTTTGCCTCTACAAGGCAGTAAGAAAAAAATTTGCGAAAGGTTTATTTTATTACTCAATTTTATCGGTTCGATTACTAAACAAATGGAGGATATATTTAACAATCATCCGTTTGCCATATCTTCCAGTATCTGCTGTTCTAGTTTTTCTAACAGCATTATATGCTTGTCTGCTTCTGCTATTAATTGAGGATCGTTGGTGAGGGTTTTTATTTCGTTTGCTTTTGCTACCATATCGTTGTAACGCTCTGTGTTAAAGGCTTCGCCGGGATTGCCGACCTTCCAATTTGCCTCCAGGTAATTTAATAAAGTAAGTGCGCGTTCGGTGGGATATTGCAAAGCATGGCGAACGGAGAGGGCTTCATCGTAATAATTCAATGCCTTCTCAAAGTTGTCCGTATTCTTGCTTTGCGGGTATTTGGTGTAGGCGTTCGCGAAGTTATTGCATATCATTCCAAACTCATAAGGGAAATCCACCTTGTTGTAATATTCCATGGCTTCGTTGAAGGAGGTGGCTGACAGGGCCGCCCATATACTGCGCTTTTTGTTTTCGTCGGGCAACTCGGCGTAGATGACACCTAACTGGTGGTGAATGTCTGCAAATACCTCGGGGGCTTCGTCTTTCTTAAACACCTGTAATGCCTCATGGTAGGCTTCGAGTGCGCTTCGGTAGAACTGGGGGTTGCCGCTTTGCGCCCAATCGTAGAACAAACGCCCGCGAACAAGCTGCGCCTGTGCGGTCATTTCCTGCTGGCCTTCTTCCCTGAAATAATTAATGGCCTTGGTGATGTAGCCCAGGGACTCAGAATAACTGTTACTGAAATTGGCAATGGTTGCTGCATCCATCCACAGAAAAGCGGCGATGGTTTTGTGGCCGTGTTTATCAAAGAACTGGAGCGTTTCCCATAAGCGGCCTTTGAGTTCGGCGAGCAGTTCGGTATCGTAAGGGAAGGACAACTGCTTCATTGCCGCCTGGCACCAAACCCTTTCCAGTGAATACTTTGGATAGTCGTCCAGCCTTTTGAAAGTTTGCTGTTTTAGTAACTGCATGGCGGCGCTGCTCTTGCCGTTGTCAATTAAAAAGGTTGCATAATATTTTAAGGTGTATGCTTTGTAAGATGGCTCAAAGGCTAACTGCAGGGCATCTTCGTAATGAGCTTCAATTGCTTCGGCATTTATTTCGTTGCTGTAGTGGCCATAGTTCAATGCTATTGCCACATTGTGGTTGAAAGCATAGTTCTCAAAAGGGTGCGCAAACTTTGTTCTGCCTAATATATTTTCGAGGGCAGTATCTCCTTCTTCGCCTTTTACAATGGCCTGTATCAAATCAAAAATAAAAAGCATGGCAGGATAGCCCGTGAAGTACTGCGGATATTTTTCTTCGTTGCCCAACATTCCGAACACCATGCCGAGGAAATATGTTTTGTTGAAAGGTATCTCTGAGGGAAAGACAATGGCAGGGCGCTTGTCCAGCCAGTCGGGCCTAATGTGTATGCGGTTCTCATTTATATAAAGCGCGTGGGAAATGGAAGGCCTGACCTCGTCCGTTTGCCGCACTTCCACCAACTCATCCAGGCGGTCAACGGATCCAATGTATTCATGAATAGTTGGTGCATCTAAAGAGTCCTGGTAAAAAACATATAATAATTTCTCAGCCATAGTTAGAGTTTTACTTTTAGTATGTGCAATGCTTCTTCCATTGTGAATTCAAGATCGCGGTCGGTGTCATCTAGGTCATTATCTAGTAAGAGTTCTTGTATGGAAATTGATTTGTCGCCGTTTGCGGTTTTCATTTTGAGCATTTGCTGGGAGACCTTGTGAATTTTTCTGAACAGTTCTTCGCCGGAAGGGGCTGCAAGGAATGTGTTGTCTGCGGCATAAAATACACTGAGCGCTACCCTATCTGACCCAAAGACTTTGTCGGCAATATCCTTCTTGATACAAATGTGCGCTGCTTCCAAATAAACATCGCTTGTTGCTGCAAATGCTTTTGTACCGGCAATAGTTTCTTTTGGCAAATGCATTCTACAATTCGTTTATGAGTTTTTCAATTAGCCTATCACCGGCAGCCTTTACAGGGGCACTTAATTCCATGTTTATTTTTATTTCGGAGATGGCGATCAAATATACCATTATAGCATTCTGAGGAAATTCATCGTGCATTATTTTCTTTGCATAGCTGAGGGCCTGGTCCCACTTCATACCATGTAGAAAAAGCATTGGGTCTTCCTGTATCTGCGCTTCTATTTCTGAGGCAGGCAGGCAAAATAAAGTGCCATCAGGTTCGCCAGAGTTTATGACACCATCGATGATGATGATGCGCTGGTTTCCTTTTAGTTTAAATAAGGTTTCAAAAGCCGAAGTGCCCATATCGAACACGCTGATGTGTTCCCGTTCCTGGAAAAGCTTTTGCAATTCGTTGGCTACGTACACGCCAATTGCGTCATCGCTGCGAACCGGATTACCAAAACCAAGCACTGCTGTTTTTAATGCTGCAATCGTTTCCATACCACAATATAGTTAATTTTAAAGAGTGTATGAGGATATACCAGACGGACCTTTGAGATAAGAAAACAAAACCCGTTAAAAAGTATTAACGGGTCTAGCCTTCTCTGATTGCTTTGCCTCTTATAATTTAAACCTTGCGAGTTCTTTGCCTGTTTTGTTATCGTGTGCATGCACTGTACAAACCAAACAACTGTCGAATGAACGGGCTACTAAGCCCACTTCAACAGGATCGTTCTCATCTTCAATTTCCAACCCCAACAAAGCTGATTCGATGGCGCCTGAATTTCCTTTTTCATCCTTAGGCCCTACGTTCCAGGTTGTTGGTGCGACGATCTGATAGTTTTTAATAACACCATCCTGAATATCGATCCAGTGTGCCAATGCCCCACGCACTGCTTCAGTTGCGCCAAAACCCTGTCCGTCTCTTTCTTCAGGCTTTATGTAAAATTCATCATCCAGCCTAATCTGGCCAAGCCATTCATGTATATGCATATAATAGTTTGTCATTTCATGCATACGGGCAAGGCTACGTACAAATACACTTGGCCCTAATTTATTCATGATGTCACCAAAGAGCGGGTCTTTTATCTGGTGGGGCAAATTAGCCGGGTTTGCATTCATTATTACCCTTGCTAATGGACCTGCTTCTGCGGGCTGTCCCATATAGCGCGGAGATTTAGCCCAACTATATTTACCATTAAAATCTGTTTTATCCAGCATAGTAGATTTAAGAGGTACAGGGGCTTCTTCTTTAAAAGGATGCATAGGTGCAACATCCTGATACCAGCTATGTTTAACATGTTCAATGATCTGATTTTGGTCAAAAACATGATAATCTTTTCCATCATAAAAACCACTTGACTGTATAAGCGCTTTGTTTCGCCCTTCGATGGTAGGATGGTTATACATGTCTTTATGCAGAAAAGTACCGTAAGCAATGTATTTGCCAAGGCCCTGTCCCATTTTATCCAAACCAAATTCAATCCCTGCGCGCAGATATAAACCGAGATCGCTGTTTTTATGGCTTTCGTTCTCATTAAGCCATACCATCATATCGTCCCAGCTTTTTATCTGCATGTAACGCTCAATAGAACAGCCAAGCCATACTGTTTCGAGCCAGTCATTTTTAAACTGGTTCAAAATAGCATAAGAGCGTGTAATGTCTTTCAATGTTGGTGCGCACATTACTCCACCCGGAATCATGTAGCTGCTGTGTGGCCACTGCCCGCCAAAAATCGCATAAATTTCTACAGGACGCCCGCTGGCAGTTAAGCCTACCTGGAAGGAAGTGCCTACATAGGCAGACCAGCGTTTCGCTACTTCTGCATATAAAGGCTTATTGGCAAATTTTTTGTTCGCCATATCGGTTGCAAAAATTGCATAGAACCAACGGGGGTCACTTTGCAAACTTTCGCTTGCCTGGCCAATAGCCCTTAGTAACAATGCATTTGGCGATAGAGTGGTTTTCCACGCTGTATCTAATGCAGAGGAAGCACAGTATAAATGTGAACCACCGCAAATACCACATGCGCGCGGCGTAACAATTAAACCTGCTTGAGGGTCTTTCCCTCTTAAGATTATTTCAAAACCACGAAACATAGAAGCCTGGGTATTGGCCTTGGTTACAACACCGTTTTCCATATACACATTAACGTCAAGATCGCCTTCTACACGACCGACGGGTGATATATTTAATTCTTTCGTTGCCATTTTATTTGAAATTAGATTGATTAATAAAGATGTTATTTTGTAAACTCAAATACTTTACTTGCTGTTCCTGTTATTTTGCCTACACCGGCCCTGAAGTAATATTGCAATTTGTTATCGCCTGTAGGAACTTCTTTTGGAAGGAAGCCTAAGTATTTCATTGTTTTAAAAATACTTCCTTTCTTAAGGTCATGGTGTGGAAAGCCGGGTTCAGTACAACCAAGACAGGGGTGGTTTACGCGTGTTTTAGAAGCCTGCCTGTTCCACAATATACGGTTGCAGCTTGAGTGTGTCATTGGCCCACGGCAACCTACTTCATAAAAGAGGCAGCCGCCACGAACACCGAAGTGTCCATCGACCTTTTCGCCAAAAGCGCGGGCGTTCGTGCAACCGGATTGTGTAAACTCACTAAAGAAAGTAGTAGGCCTATGGAATGCATCTACCTGGACATCGGCAATGCGGCCTGTAGCAATGGCAACCAATATTTGTGTTATCCAATCAGGATGAGCGGGGCAACCAGGAATGTTAATTACAGGCAAGCCTCCTTTAGAAATGTAGCCTGCGCCAAGATAACCACCTTTGTCTTTTTTGAGGAACTGCAACCCAGTGCTTTCGCTTGGATTAGGCGGTACGGCAGGGATGCCACCCCAGGTAGCACAATCGCCAATAGCGACAACATAGCTTGCTACTTTTGATAATTCTTTTACCCAATCTTTCATCGGCCGCTCCGCAAAGCAATTCATGGTTCCTGTTCCGTCAGGGCCTTCAATAAGCGTTCCTTCAAAGACTAAAATGTCTAAAGGGATCTTTCCTGAAATACAATCCTGGAGAAGATGAGAAACCTGGTGGCCTATCTCAAGGCCCATTGAAGGATGCCACAAGATGTTTATGCCGAAGTCAACAACCAACTCGACCACGGTTGGTTCTTCAGCGTTTAAGAAAGACATGGTGTTACCGCTGCAGGCACCACCTTGTAACCAGAGTACATTAGCCATAGCAATCGTTTTTAATGTTAGAAAATTTCTCCTAAGTTAGACACAATTTTACAATTCCAAACTTTTTTTATTTATTTTTTAATATTTTTTAAATGTCTTTTTAGCACGAATTTTGACAGGGCTCAAAAAATAAAATAGGTGTACGAGGATTGCTTACTGAGTTACGGTAACCAGATATGAATGTAGCTGAGAATTTATTTAATTAAAACAGATATGCAGGTCATCAATTGACACATCTAAAGTACCACGCCGGTCTTTAGCGGCTTCTTTGCGAATGTAAAATGCAGCAGCTTGTGCTTTCTGCTTGCTGAAACATCTAGTTATGGTGCGTACAATTAATTGCAAAGGATTTTTATAATGCGCAAAAACAAGGGATACATCCCATGCACCCTGTCTGTTTCTGATGATATCAATAACTGCTGAGTCCTTTAGCCAAAAACCCTCATTAATGAAAACTAGATCAGCTGATGATGCTGCTTTCTCGCCCCTGTTTTCGTTGTCCAAAAGGGCATGCGTTTCTGAGAGAATGCGTTCGCTGATCTTAATATTACTGCTCATGAAATGTTATTTATAAATAGCTTTACTTCTACAACGTACGAGTATAAAATTAACAAAGAATATTTATTGTTCAATACGATTATTGTATTTTATATTTTTGAAAGATATTTTAGCATAAATGAATTTAATAAATGTATATGTGCCGAGATCTTCTAAAATTCTTTAATTTGCTCAAATCTAATACCCAAACCATTAAAATAATGCTACAAAAATCTTTTCTTTCAATTATTGTTTTTATGCTTTTTGTTAATAGCAGCTTTTGCCAGGGAAGCTTTAGCTTTTACGGCAACATTGTGCAGTTGCCGGTTGTTTCTTCTGCAGACCTTGATTCTTTTTTTACGCAAGAAACATTACCATTAAGTATTAAAAATTATATAAACGCAAGCGCCAGGCAGTACAACCTGGAAGATTGGGGGATGGTTTTGTTTTTAAATAAATATGTTGCTGCGCAATTTTCGAGCGAAACCGAGGCAAATAAAGTAAAGATCATGGCGGTTTTGCTTAGCGCTGAAAACATCAACAACGCTATCGGCACTAGAGATAAAGACCATTTACAGACTTTGATAAGTGTTAAAAACGACCTCTCCCCATTTATCTACACGTTTGATCAGAACGGATATAGGCTTGTATTACCCCTACCAAGCAGCCATCCCATGCAGTTAAGAAAGGTAGATATTGGCTTTTACAAAGGCAAGGACATTACGTTTGCCGGAAAACTGCCCCAGCTCAATACAAATGACTACAAAGCCCTCACCCGAACCTTTTATAATTACAAAACAAACAGGTCTGATAGCATTGCTTTCTCCTATTCCCCGCAATTTATTAAATACTCTATTGATTTTCCCATGTTGCTTGCCGACAGAAATTATACAAAATACCCTGTTAGCCCCATGTTTGCCACCACTCTTTTCAAGGAGCTGGACAAAAGGGTAGGCTATTGCAAAAGCAAGCTGGACAGCATCAATTTTCTCCTGCGGTTTACGCAAACGAGCATAAAAAATGAATTGAATTATATCACTTATGGCGCCAACGGGTACCCTTCTTTTCCTGAGAACACGCTTGTTGTTGGTAAAGGAGACGCTCAGGACAAATCAGCGCTGTTTGCCTACCTCTTTAAGCACTATTTTATGAACGCCAGCGTCGTTTTGATATATTATACTGACCATCTCAGGGTTGGCATAGCAGATGTGCCACTGAGTGTAGACGATGACTCTTTTGTTGACTTTAACGGGAAAAGATATTTTGTCGCAGACCTCACAAATACGCTCCCTTTGGGCGACAATAGTTACAAATTGCTAAAGACCCCTCCGGATATTTCTTTAAATTAGTTATTACTTTCTTTTACACTACTTTATGAAAGCCTTTTACAGCAAAATACTTAACTACAATGAAAAAACTACGAATTTCATTATACCGTTTGCGCATAAAGGTTTTCGGTATCCCTAAAACAAGAAGAATGCTTTCCTTCCGTATAGGAAGCCTCATCCATTCTTCAAATAATAACTTTTTTAGCGGCAATTATCTTTCTTATGTCCCTGATAAATATTTCGATAATCTTGAGAAATACAAAACTCAATTCTATCCTTTTTACGATAAGGCCGACATTGCAAAATGGACAAAAGGTAACTATGTGAACAATGCCGGCGACTTAACACGTTTCTACTTTTTAAACCTTGTTATTGATGAACTGCTTGACGGCGGTATAAAAGGTGATATAGCAGAATTAGGCGTTTACAAAGGGAACTCAGCATTTTTACTCGCTAAATATGCAAGGGCCATCAATAAAAAGCTCTACCTTTTTGATACATTTGAAGGCTTCAGCAAAAAAGACATCGAGGGATTAGACAGTAAAAAAAAGGTTGAACAGTTTATAGACACGTCGCTGGAAGAAGTAAAAGATATGGTTGGCACAGGCAATGTAGAATATATAAAAGGCTATTTCCCTGAAAGCCTGGGGCAAATAAACGATGCCGGGTCATTAAAGTTTAGCCTGGTACATGTTGATTGTGACCTTGAAAAACCCTTTAGCCATGCACTTGAATACTTTTATCCAAAACTTGTAAAGGGAGGTTTTTTAATTATGCATGATTATTCAAGCCTTTACTGGGATGGTGCGCGAAAAGCTATAAAAGAATTTTTAATTGATAAACCCGAAAGTATCATTCCAATTCCTGACAAGTCAGGTACAATTGCATTGAGAAAAATGTGATTGGCTGATTAGTCTTGTAAGTATAAAACCAATACTTTAAATCCATCTATTCTTACTGTTTATTCTGTTTCACCCGTTCAATTATAATTTTTTAAGAAAATATTTTTTGCAAAATAATATATTGCGTCGTAATTTTGTAAGGTAAACTTATAAGTTTAACGCATGATTACACAACACACAACACAAAACCTCCAATTAGCTTCCGATTTAAGAACAGTTGTTACAAGGCTCGTTAAAAAGCTTCGCACTAAAACAGTTACGGGTGTAAATTTCTCTCTAACAGAAAGGTCAACCATGGCTTTGTTAGACCAGCATAAAGAGCTATTGCCAAACGAACTGGCCTCAATGGAAAAGATAACGACCCAGTCAATGTCCCAGGTACTTAACCATCTTTCAGAGCTCGGGTTGATAAACAGGAGAATATCAGAAACAGATAAACGTAAAGCAATTATTTCATTGTCTAAAACAGGACAAAAGATGTTGAACCAGTTAAGGCAGGAACGTGATGAATGGCTGGAACATGCGTTGGGAGAAACATGCACTGTCAAAGAGCTTGAACTGTTGCGCCGTGCATTAACGCCGCTGACAAAGCTGGTTGATTTTGATTGAGTTTGGAACACAAATATTTAAAGAAAACAAAGAAGTTATTTTAATATGAAGATAAGTACATTCAGCGCTTTTAAAAGCCGCAATTACAGGTTATTTTTTACCGGGCAGTCCATTTCTCTCATAGGCACCTGGATGCAGAAAAACTGCAGTAAGCTGGGTCGTTTATTCGCTCACACATTCCAAGTTCATGCTGGGGCTCACAGTGTTTGCAACCATGTTTCCTTCATTTTTGTTTTCGTTCCTCGGTGGGGTAGTGGCCGACCGCTATAGTAAGTATAAACTGCTGTTGCTTACCCAGGTAGTATCTATGATACAGGCAGTGGGATTAATGGTGTTGATATTTTTTAAGCACTATTCTGTTTGGGAAATAATTGCGCTCAGCGTCCTGCTTGGCATTGTGAACGCATTTGATGTACCCGCACGTCAATCCTTGGTCTATGATATGGTTGATGATAAAAAAGACCTGCCAAATGCGCTCGCGCTCAACTCTTCCATGGTTAATTTATCAAGGTTGATAGGGCCCGCAATAGCAGGGCTGGCAATAGAAAAATTTGGCAATGATGTATGCTTCGGCCTGAATGCATTAAGCTTTATTGCGGTCATCATTTCATTGCTAATGATGAAGTTGCCAAAATATATAGCCAAAGCGCATACTAAAAATGTTTTTGGAGAGCTGCGGGAAGGGTTGGTCTATATTAAAAAGACGCCTTCCATTTCCTATGTGCTGGTCACCCTTGCGGCGATGAGCCTGCTGGTGCTTCCTTTCAACACATTGATACCCGTTTATGCCAAAGATATCTTCCATGGCACAGCCTCCACATTCGGCATCATCGACAGCGCCATAGGCCTCGGTGCTTTTGCGGGAGCTATATTCTTAGCATCCCTGAAACCAGGCACTAATTTAAGAAAGGTCCTCGCCATTAATACCTTCGTTTTTGGCATAGGGCTAGTTCTGTTTTCTTATACAACTTATTACCCGCTTGCACTGATGTTTGCAGTCATTGGCGCTTTTGGAATGATGTCCCAGGTAACCATCACCAACACGCTCATACAAACCTCCGTTGCACCTGCCATGCGGGGCAGGGTCGTAAGCCTCTATGCAATGTCTTTCTTTGGTATGATGCCTCTCGGTGGATTGATTGTTGGTGCCGTATCACAACGCATTGGCGTGGAAAACACAGTTCTTGCAGAAGGGATTATAGCTTTGCTGATAGCAGTGTTGCATGTACGCTTCCTTCAAAAAGCCAAAGCAGAAAAGAAAGCAGCCCCGTTGATTCAGAAACAACCCCTGGAAGCTGTTTTGCAAGCTTAAAACCGTCTGCATGAAATCAGCAAAACAGGTTGTTTCAGGCAATATTCATTTATGGTTTAAAAGTTGATAGTTTGCAGGAACGTTTTTATTCCTCCGTTTCCTTTTCAACTTCTTCAATAGCCTCAACTAATTCTTTCACTGCGTTAAACTCGTCTTGATGGGTAAGATGAATTAACTCCTTTGGTTTCTTTCCTTTTCTAAGTTCAAGAACAATTTCGTACGCGTCTATATGCCACTTCATTCCATTAAACTGGAAACTGTATTTATAGAATGGCCACCATTTACTTTCAATATCCATCAGCTCTTTCTTGTTAGCAAAAAAATATCCTTGGAAAATATCAATGGTCTCTCGCAACATAACTTTTGAACCATCCCAGCTTTCTTGATCAAGTCCTTCGTCAAACATTTTATTTCTTCTCATTATTTCATCTTCAACAACATCTGTCGGCACATTTTCTTTACTGTTGTAAACCAATGCCTCCGCTTCGACACAAAGAGTCATAATGTAATAGTTGGCGCAATCAGTCAGTGTTTCATAAAGCAATTCAATTGTAGAAGGGTCATCAGTTTCAATTAACCACAAAAGCAAAATAGTGATTTAAAGCTGAATGCTTAACGTCCAGCCACAATTTTATAAACACACTGTTATGTGCCGTTTTTTTTACGAACTCGCATTGCTGCCAGCTTTTTATCAGTCACCAGTCTAACATAATCAACAATCGTCTGCCAGTTTATTTCGGTTAATCTATTTCCCCTTGGTATATGTAATGTGAAGGTCTCATTTTCCTGTATTGGACTTTCAACGTCCTTTAATAAAGTCCAGTAAGCCTCGTTTTCTGATTCGATAAATTTTACAATCATCACTACTCTTAGGTTGTTCCATAAATAATTATAGGTGGCAACCTTTAATGTTTGAGATTCGGCATCTGTCACAATGTTTGGTTCTTTTGAAGATTTAAGCTGTACAATCAGTTCTAAGCCTTTGTAAACTCCATTTTCTGAAATTTCAATATTTAAATCTTGTCCATAATCTCTGTCTACAGAATTGATGTTCCAATCTTCGGGTAAGTAAGAACGAAAAAAAGTGATAGATTTTTCTTCAAGAGAATGATTAATATGTCTTTGAGGATATTTCATTTCAAATCCATGGTTCATTATATAAAGTCTTAAGCATTGTACGAATTGATTTTTTAGCAACTAACATTAGTTCATTTTCATGATACTCCGGTCTTTCTAGTAAATCTGAATCATTTGCAGGGTCTTCAACATGAACCCATTTATTTCTGAATTTCCTTAACTCATGAAGTTCGAGTTTTAAGTCGTTACTTAAAGAAGACTGCTCAATCAATTTATAAAATCCCCAACCTTTCGATTTCTTTGCATCAAAATAGTCAAATCGTAAATGAGATTCAATTGCTGCCTGGCATGCTAAGATTGATGCAAGGTTTGCGTTTAAACAAAAGGCAGTCTCTGCATCTTTAGCCAAAAAAGTGGTCCATTCAGATAAAATAACGCCGCCTTGAAGTAATTCTTCGTCTAAGTCGTTAATATAGTTCCATCTCTCCTGCTCTGTCATAATGGTCGAATAAAATGGCACATAACGGAACAGGGCTTGGCGTTGTTGGGATATTTGAAACACGTCTGCCGACAACCGAAGCCCAATATTGTTTTAAAAGTTGAAGATAACAACTAAAGCTAAATTATTAACGTCCTGCTTAAACTGAAGCTGATAGCGAACTACAGCCGAAGCTAACAACGTCCTGCCCCAATAACGCCAAACCCCATGTTAGCTGCCGTTATATTTTCTCCACGAAGTCAGACTGTTTCATGTCAGCTAAGTAATAGCTTTTGTACGTCACGATTTTGGAGATAGTTCGCCATACCAGTAAGCAGCATTAACTCCTCCATCCATTAAAAAGTCGCTGCCTGTTATAAACGCACCGTCTTGACCCATTAGCAACGCACCAACATTACCAACTTCGTCAGGTGTTCCAGCTCGTCCAGCTGCTGAAATTTCTAACATCATACGATACCCAGCAGCTAACGGTCCAGATAACTCATCTTTTGCAAGAGGTGTAATAATAATTCCTGGGCTAATTGCATTTACACGAGCTCCTCGTTTGCCCCATTTTACTGCTTCTGCTATTACTCTTAAGGAATTGGCACGTTTGGCAATCGTATAAGCTTGTCCAGAATTCTCTATTTTATCGGGTTGTAACATAGGAAGTGCAAGCAGTTCGGCAGCAGATGTAGTCGCCAATTCTTTATTTTGTTCGGCTGAAAGTGGCGGCAATCTGTATCCTGCCATTGATGCAATTACTACTCCCGCACCACCATACTCAATTACATTTCCGAATTCTTCAAGTACGACTGCAGTACCGTACAAATCCACTTTAAGGATTGTTGATGGTGATGCCTGTGTTGGCGAAACTCCAGCTGCAAGTATTAGTCCTGTTACCTTGCCGATTGTCATGGCAGTTTTAATAAGTGATTGAACTGATACAAGAGAAGAAATGTCAACAACTGCTGTGCTTACTTCAAAGCCTGCTTCGCTTAAGACTTTTGCTGCTGCTTCAGAATTTTCTTTACGCAAATCAGCTAATAAAATATGTTTGCCTGAACCTACTCTTCGTGCTATGGCTTGTCCTATTGAACCAGTACCGATAAGAACAATTACGCTTACAGAATTATCTTTCATACTTTTTGTTTTTAATTATAATTTGTCAAAGTTCAGTTTCGTCCCTGCATTCCTTGCAGTAATGTCCAGATTAGCAGTGTCCACTATAATGGCAGCTAACGTTCCACTGCTTGCTGACCGTAGCGGACTTAGCGAAACGTCAGCTCAAATGTAGTTATATTGTTCAATAAAATTACTGTTGCCGAATTGCTTTCGTCAGCCGCTATGGCAGCAAGCATTTGTTAGCGGCTGTTTATTTTGAGTTCTTCTTGCCAGTCATATAGTCCACCCGGATCAAATACGCTTCCTTTGAGAAATCTGTCAAGAATTCTTCAATCGATGATGTCATAGGTATTGTCGGATAATTTCCATTGAATATTTCATATTTTCCCTTCTCAGTCAATCGCAAACCCCACATATCTGAATAAATCATGTATTCGGAAAAATAAAACCAGTTTGCTCCGTAGTCTTGTGGATAACGCCGTATCTCTGAAAGCGGAACGATATTAAAGATGTCTTCAGTGCAGCCAAAGCCATTACAAATAGTATAGAATTCTATAAAGTCTTTAGGTAAAGCAAAACCAACTTGCTTTTCGAAAGAATCGATGTCAACAAGTGTTGCCGGAGCATTTAAGTCAATACCACCACTGACTTTGTGTTTTTCAACTATCTCTTTTATAATGTCGTTAATTGTCATTGCTTGTGGATGTCTGAATAGCCGCTAACTCTTAAATATGCGAATGTTTGCCCCATTTTAAACTATCGTATATTTTTTTAACATATTAATGATCAGCCAACTAAAAAAATATACGCTAGCCTTTTATTATTGCGCAAATACAAAACTAAGGGCATTTATATTTCCAATCCAAACTATCCCAACGGGCTCAGTAATTTTCAATAGATCCTTGTTGCTGAATGTAAATAACACATGGTGGTTTTAATGTCATTATGCCCCATTATCTTCTGTATGATTGTTACATCCTCCGTTAGTCTAACAACAATTCTTTTTCTCCGCAATGTTACAACTTGCCTCAATTTGGTTATATTTTTTAGCCTGGCAGTTTTGATATTTGTATAGAACAAAAACATACAAAAATGGCAAACAAAAATGAACTTCCGCAAGTAATTAAAGGTTTTATTTCCGCAGTCAATTCGCACAACGCAGAAGCGTTTATCAATGCTTTTGCCGACGATGCCCTTGTCAATGATTTTGCAAGGAATTTTTGGGGCAGAGACGCAATAAAAAAATGGAGCGATGAGGAAATCATAAAAGCTAAAGTCACTTTTGAAACCGATGACGTAATAGAGCATTATGGCGATTATATAGTTACTGCACTTACAAATGGCAACTATGATAAAACAAAAGCGCCTGACCCACTTTATCTTGATTATTTTTTCACGTTAAAAGACGATAAAATTATAAAAATGTTTGTTTTCTTGAATAAGGGGAAAAGCATTAATTATAAGTAAATGATCTAAAATATCGGCATATCGTACCTTTACTATGCCGGTATTTTTTAATTTGAAAAATGAAATATAATAACATTCTTACAGTTAATTCAATTGCTGAATTGCATCGCAGGTTTTCTTTGCCTGCGCCTGAACATCCATTGGTAAGCGTTATTGATTTGAAACATATTCAGGTTGCCCGTGATGAAAATATTACCGGTGTCGTTTTCAATTTTTATTCCGTCTGGCTGGAAAATGATGTCAAAGGAAAGATGCGTTATGGGCAATCTCATTTTGATTTTGATCAAGGCAAAATGATTTTTATTGCGCCTAAGCAGGTTTTGTCAACTATAGACCATAAGCAAACCAACAACGGTTATGGCTTGGTTTTTCACCCCGATTTTATAAAGGGATATCCATTAGCGAAAGCAATTAAAGATTATGGTTATTTTTCCTACGCTGTAAATGAAGCGCTGTTTGTCTCAGAAAAAGAAGAAGAAACGGTAATTACCGTCATGCAGAATATCATTCAGGAATACCGCTCCCATATCGATAAATATACACAGGATGTAATTGTATCGCACATCGAAGTACTGCTTAACTATTCCAATCGTTTTTATGGCCGTCAATTCATCACCCGCAAAAACTCAAATAATGATTTATTGGCTAAAATGGAAAGCTTACTGATGAACTATTTTAGAGGCACGGATTTCAACAAGGGCTTGCCAACTGTGCAATATTTATCCGAACAATTACATGTTTCACCAAGTTATCTTAGCGATATGCTTCGTGAACTGACGGGACAAAATGCCCAACAGCATATTCACAACTTTTTGGTTGAAGAAGCAAAAGAACTATTAAGCACTACAACATTATCCGCCAGTGAAATAGCCTATCAACTTGGGTTTGAGTATCCTCAATCATTCAGCAGGTTATTCAAACAGAAAACAAATTCTTCCCCTTCTGGTTTCAGAAATAGTTTCAATTAGAGATTTTCTCTATCGGTAGGTGTCCCCACCTACCGAAATCTCTTTGTTTGACGTAGTCTCTCTGACTACGTCACAATGTTTCGCCGTTATTGGTATTCTTCTTCATCACCAACACATATAAAACACCAACAACGGCGTAAAAGCCACCTCTCTCCGTCACTGCCAGCCACCTCCTCCGTCACTGCGAGGCACGAAGCAGTCTGTACATTGCACCACTATAAGCCACCTCCTCCGTCACTGCGAGGCACGAAGCAGTCTGTGCATTGCACCACTATAAACCACCTCCTCCGTCACTGCGAGGCACTCCTCCGTCACTGCGCGGCACGAAGCAGTCTGTACATTGCACCACTATAAGCCCCTTTCTCCGTCACTGCGCGGCACGAAGCAGTCTGTACATTGCACCACTATAAGGCACCTCCTCCGTCACTGCGAGGCACGAAGCAGTCTATACATTGCACCACTATAAGGCACCTCCTCCGTCACTGCGAGGCACGAAGCAGTCTATACATTGCAATTTCAACCTGCTTAATATTTTCTCTATCCGCCAACCGAATCAATATTAAAACACCTCCTGATAGCCTTTTCATTTTCTGCCAATTCGTCATCTTTCCCTCAATTCACAAGCTTTTAGCCCGTTTCCAACACCATTTTTCATATATTTTGGGTATATTTCAGGTATGTTTCAAGTATGGCTCAAGTATGTTTCAAGTATGGATAGTGTATGGGAGTGTATGGAAAGCCTTTTTAAAGCCATTTTAGAGAGAGACAAAATGTCTTATATTGAAATAAATCTTCACTTACCAGGTTGTCCCCACCAACCGAAGATCACGTTCAACCATTCCTTCTTATCAAAACTACATTTTTACCTTTACTTTTGATTTTTTACTTTTCTTCTTCGCAATGTCTCTTTGCAGGGCCCGTGTACAGGAAGGATTGCGGCGGTTCATTTATCTGCATTTCCTTGTAACGTATCTTTGATTTTTTCTTCGTTGCACTATACGTCTCTTTTTAATTGGTATTCAAATACAATTATACAACTTTTTATAATTCCAAATTCCAATTATCAATGCGTTTAATATCACTATAGTTACACCAGTTTAATAATAGGAGCATTCCACCTGCATTTCCAAAAAAAACAAACGCTAAGCCTAAAATGGCACCATTGCTGCATAAACAACTTTTGCAAGTAGTTTTGTAAGCCAACATCTAAACAATTTAAAATTATATATTAATGGTAACCGAACTTGATAAAAACACAGCATTGGTCCTGATAGACCTTCAAAAGGGCATTGTAAAACAAACTCTTGCAAAACCGGTCAACGAAATATTAGATAATGTAGTAAAACTGGTGGCTGCATTCCGTAAAGCCAGCTTACCCATAGTAATCGTACATGTAAACCCCTCCGGTGCAGCATGGACAAAAGCACGAAAAGATGCAAAACAATCCCAGCAGCCACCCAAAGAAGACTGGACTGAAATCACCCCAGAAGTAATAACACAGCCCGATGATATTTTCATCACCAAACGTACTTGGGCAGCCTTTTATGAAACCCCCCTTGACGAAGAACTAAAGAAAAGAAATATAACAGGCATTGTCATTGGCGGCATTTCAACAAGCATAGGAGTAGAGGGAACAGCAAGGGAAGCAATGCAGCTTGGCTACAACATCACTTTTGCACAAGACGCCATGACAGACATGATTGCAGAAGCCCACGAACGCAGCATAAAGTATATTTTCCCAAGAATAGGTGAAGTAGATGATACCGATAAGATTTTAGAGAAACTAGGATAACTTTTCCGTTCTACATTCTTTTTCGTTAGCAACAAGGTACAAACATGTGTACTTTTTGTAATAAGCATCCATTTTAGCTATACCACGTATCATACTTCTTCCATTATAGTCTCGGTCAGGTTCCCAGTCAATGCCCACCTAATGTCCACTCAACCCCACTTATCCTGTCGCCTCTAAAGCATTAGTTATGCCGGTAAGTTAAACGATCTTCTTTATCTTTATACCATCTAAACACTAAACTAACTGCCATATGAACAAGACAATAAGGCGACAGCTTTTCCCTCTCATCCTGTTATGCACTGCCATTTCATGTTCCCGGCAGCAACCCTATAGCGATTGGAAAGTATACGGGGGCAATAAAGAGAGCAACCACTACTCTGCCTTAACCCAAATAGATACAGCCAATGTAGCAAACTTGCAAGTCGCATGGGCCTACCATACTGGCGATGCGGACAGCATGACACAGATACAGGTAAACCCCATTGTAGTTGATAATGTGCTGTATGGTGTTTCCCCCAAGCTAAAACTCTTTGCAGTAGATGCAGCCACAGGCGCTCCTAAATGGGTCTTTAACCCTGTTGATACCACAACAGGCAACGTACATACAGGCAGGGGATATTTTCAACTCAATGTTTGCAGGGGCGTTACCTATTATACGGATGGTAAAGAGCAGAAGTACATCTTTTATTCTGCTAGCTCACAACTCTATTGTATTGATGCTATTACAGGCAAGCCAGTCGCAGGATTTGGCAACAATGGCAGGATAGACCTCCATAACGACCTTGGCATTGATGCAAAAAACATGTACGTTGCGTCCACTTCACCCGGCATTATTTATAAAGACCTCATCATTGTTGGCACCAGAGTATCGGAAGAAGCAGGCGCAGCACCCGGTCACATAAGAGCTTACGATGTACACACAGGAAAGCTGCGCTGGATATTTCATACCATTCCCCAACCAGGAGAAGCAGGCTATGAATCGTGGGATGATAAAGATGCATGGAAGCATACAGGGGGCGCTAATGCATGGTCTGGCTTCAGTATGGATGAAGAAAAAGGCATTGTGTTCGCACCAATGGGTTCAGCGTCCTATGATTTTTATGGTGGCAAAAGAACTGGAAATGACCTCTATGCTAATTGCGAACTGGCGCTCGACGCCGCTACAGGTAAACAGCTATGGCATTATCAAACCGTCCACCATGATCTGTGGGACAGGGATTTGCCTGCGCCACCTGTACTTGTAACCCTAACTAAAGATGGTAAGCAGATAGATGCATTGGCACAGATCACCAAAACGGGCTTCATTTTTCTCTTGGACAGGACCACTGGCAAACCCCTCTATCCAGTTGTTGAAACACCTGTGCCTGCAGTAAGTGAACTGGCAGGAGAAAAGCCTTCTCCTACACAACCAATCCCCTCTTTACCCAAACCTTTTGTCAGGCAACACATCGGAGAGAACGACCTTAATACCAATATACCTGATTCTTCTTACCAGGATATTAAAAAGAGGCTTTTGTCTTATAAGAGTGATAATATGTTTGAGCCGCCATCTAAAGAAGGCACTATTATTTTCCCGGGTTATGATGGTGGCGGAGAATGGGGCGGCCCTTCATTTGATCCAGCCACTGACATATTGTATATTAATGCAAGCGAGATGGCATGGGTGCTAACTATGGTTGACATCAAGGATGCACCAACCGCCACCGAAACCAACATTGAGGCTGGCAAAAGGCTATATTTCAGCACCTGTATGGCATGTCATGGCACAGAAAGGCAGGGTGGCGGCAATTACCCTTCCCTTATTAACGTCAATAAAAAGTACAATAAGGAAGCCTTTAAACAATTGCTAAGTTCAGGTAGAAGGATGATGCCCGCTTTTCCTCAGTTAACTGATGGTGAAAAAATCGCTCTCGCTTCGTTTATATTAGGCATAAAGTCTAAGCAAAACGCTAAGTTCATTGCTCCGCGAAAAGCAGAAGACCCTTACCTCAAAATGCCTTATACTGCTACGGGCTACAACAGGTTCTTGACCAAAGATGGCTTCCCCGCTATTGCACCACCGTGGGGAGTATTGAATGCCATAAACCTAAATACAGGAGAAGTAATATGGAAAGATACATTGGGGAATATTCCTGCGCTGAAAGCCAAAGGAATACATAGTGGCACAGAGAACTACGGAGGTTCAGTGGTCACCGCAGGCGGCCTCGTATTTATCGCTGCCACAAGCGACAGTAAGCTAAGGGCGTTTAATAAAAGAACAGGGCAATTGTTGTGGGAAACCGACCTGCCCGCATGTGGTTTTGCCACTCCATCCGTTTATAACGTGAATGGTAAGCAATTCTTGGTAATTGCATGTGGTGGTGGAAAGCTTAAGAAACGCAGCGGCGACACATATCTGGCGTTTGCGTTGAAGTAGTAGTAAGAAGAATATATTAAGTTTGACTGATGCTCTTATTTCAAGTCTTTCAACTTATCAAGGTCAATGGCTTTGGCGAAAGAAGTTAAATTATCAAGGCCGGTATTTTGTCCTGAAATAGTTACCCAAAAACGGTCTGCATACACAAAGCTTTCTGTATATTTTTTATTATTCTTCTCAAATTCTTCCAGTGATTTGGTTCCCATAAAATCAACTGATTTGGTATAGCCATTATCATCCTCCCTTTCAACGCTCATTTTTGTAAGAAAGCTCATGGTATAAAATGAAGACCCAGCCTGGCCGGCACAATCATAAACAGCGATCGTATAGTTGGTAGTATCGTCTTTTTTATATTCAGCATTACCGATGGCATAACCAAGTGGATTGGCCACTTCAAATGAAGAACGGTTAATACCCATAACAGTTTGAGGAAAAAATGATTTTAAAGCATCGGTGCTTAGAGGTGTCAGTTTCTTTAATTCCTCTGCTCTTTTTTGATTGTCCCCTTCATTTTGCTGGATGGCTGAAACAATAGATGGCGCCGATACTCCTGCATTGTCTTTAGGAGCTATATGGCATGATGTTGCCAAAATAATAACGGTACTGCATAATAAAATTATCTTTTTCATGGTTTTGATTTAGACATTAAAAGTATAAAAATATTCCTGAACGTAGCAAAATATTTTACTCCTTAGTTCTGATAACCAGTTTTGCACAGATTCCTGCCACAACCATAGATGCCCCGGCCAACCCAACAACGTTGATGGCTTTGTCGCCAACAGCACTTAATGCAACACCACCCAGCAGGCCTGCAGCAATTTGAGGTATGGTAATGGTGGCGTTGAAAATGCCCATGTAAACGCCCGTTTGCTTCGGCGGCAACGTGGAAGAAAGGATGGCATAAGGTAAAGCAAGTATAGCTGCCCACGCAATGCCAACACCAAGCATGGGGATTAGCAGCAAGCTTTGATTCGTAATAAAAGTCATGGATGCCAGGCCAATGCCACCCGCAATAAGGCAAAGCATGTAGGTGTTTTTTCTGCCAAATTTGTTTGCAAGCGGCGTAAGCACAATGGAGAACAGTGCCGCGATGATGCCGTAAGCTGCAGAAAGCACACCCGTCCAGTTACGCGCTGCATTGAAGTTTTCTGAAGTTGTATCGGTAGGTAGGCAATGCCAAACCGTTTGGGCAATGCCGTTAGTGGTATATACCCACATTAAAAACAAGGCGAACCAGGAGAAAAATTGTGTCACCGCCAGTTGATACATAGTGGTGGGTATATTTTTAAGCAAATCCCCAAAAGATTTTTTAGGCTCTTTTTCCTCAAGGTTATGGTATTTAGCATAATCCTTTGGAGGGTATTCCCTTGTGCGGAAGGCTGTCCACAAAACGGTCAACAGCAAAATGGCGCCCCCAATATAATAAGCCCATATAACTGTGGGCGCTACTTTATTGCCTGGAGAAGGTTTATTCGCCATGCCTGCCAATGTCAAAATGGTAGGAAGCAACGCTCCAAGCACACCACCCACATTTATCAAAAAAGTTTGAATTGAGTATCCAATATTTCTTTGGCTATCAGGAACCATATCGCTTACCAACCCGCGAAAAGGCTGCATGGTGATGTTGAAGGAAGTGTCCATTAGTAAGAGCATTGTAGCGCCAAAAAACACTGGCGGCAGCAACTGTGTGAAATGTTCTGAATTTGGCATAAAGAACATAGCTAGTGCAGAAACAACAGCACCGCCCAAAATAAACGGGATACGGCGGCCGAGTTTTGTCCATGTTTTATCACTTGAAAGGCCAACTATAGGTTGCACGATTAGCCCCGCAATTGGCGCAGCAAGCCAGAAATAGCTAAGGTTATGCACATCAGCGCCAATAGCGGAAAGTATGCCACTGGTGTTGCTGGTTTGCAGAGAATATCCGATCTGCACACCAAGAAATCCAAAACTGATGTTCCATATCTGCCAAAAGCCAAGTTTTGGTTTTGCTACAGAACCTGCGGAAGATGTTGTGGGAGCTGAAACGGCCATAAGCAATTGTTTAAATAAATGTTTAAGGGTGTAAAGTAAAGACAATATTAAAACGCACAAAAAAAATCCCGCATTTTGCGGGACTTTTTTTAAGGTATAATTTTATATCACAAACCCGTCAGGTAAAACCGCTCCTTTTTTCACTACCACAATTCCATCTTTAACTGTGTAAAGCATATGGTCTGTATTTTCAAGATGGGGGCCGCCATTGATGCGTACATCATTACCGATACGTGTGTTTTTGTCAATGATGGCATTTTTTACATAACACCTTTCCCCGATACCCAACTTGGGAATTCCCTTTGTGGCGTTTTTTTCCATTTCACCAAGTGTCTCATAATAATCATTACCCATTATATAGGTGCTTACTACCGTAGTGCCATGCCCGATACGCGACCTGATGCCTACAACACAATTTTCTACCCGGCTTGCAAGTATAATAGAGCCCTCGGCTATCAACGTTTTTTCCAAAGTAGTGCCGCTTATTTTTGCAGGCGGCAACATGCGGGAGCGTGTATAAACCGCCTTGGTATTATCAAATAAATTAAATGGTGGAATGTCATCAGTCAATGCAAGATTGGCTTCAAAGAACGAAGATATATTACCAATATCAGTCCAGTAACCATCGTATTGGTAACTGATAACTTTATGTTTGTCAATAGAATCAGGAATGATTTCCTTGCCAAAATCGGTTGCATTAGGGTGCACATCTTTCAACAGATTATCCAGTACATCACGGTTAAAAATATAAATACCCATAGAAGCGAGATATACTTTTCCCTGGTTGCGCATATCATCACCGGTATCGCTCACCCAGTCAACAAGCAATTCTGATTTTGGTTTTTCAATAAAGGATGAAATATAATGCTCGCTGTCAGTTTTCATGATGCCGAAATCAGTCGCTTCCTCTGCAGGCACAGGGATAGTAGCAATGGTAATATCTGCGCCCTTTTGGCGATGATTATTTATCATTTCTGCAAAATCCATTTGATACAATTGGTCGCCGCTCAATATCAGCACAAACTCATACTCATTGTTATGAATGTGCCGCAATGATTGGCGTACCGCATCAGCAGTTCCCTGGTACCACCCTGGGTTATCGGGTGTTTGCTCAGCAGCAAGTATATCAACAAAACCGGTGCTGAACGCGCTGAAATGATAAGTGTTTTTAATGTGCTTGTTTAATGATGCAGAATTAAACTGCGTCAGCACAAACATTCGTTGGATATTTGAATTGATACAGTTGCTGATAGGTATATCAACAAGGCGGTATTTGCCTGCAATAGGCACTGCAGGTTTAGAACGGCTCGCAGTCAATGGGTACAGCCTTGTACCTGCGCCCCCGCCAAGTATTACAGCAACAACGGATTCTGATAAGGTAGGCATAGTTTATTTATTAATAGTTAGTAATTTAAAATGAAAATTATAGTATATTTTTTTGTTGCGGAATAAAGTATTTGTAAATTTTAAATTTATTATTTTAATTAAATCATTTGGGGATGGCATAGTATCACTTTTGGCTTTTATAATTAAGCATCGTTTTAAATTTCTTTCCGCCTGTTTCCCTACTCTTATCACACCCTTATACCAGACTTATACTGTAGTTATACTGATGTTATACTGTACTTATACTGCTTTACCTTCATGCCAAAGCTATGGTACATCCGTTCCACATCCCTGTCAACGCCCCTCCACGCCTCTTAATTTCTCAATACTCCCCTTTCCCTAAGAATTTCATCTCAGGCTCTCATACACATTTATATACTGCTGCACTGCATTTTCCCAACTGTTATCTATCTTCATCATACGGTTGCGCATCCACGTTAGGTGCACTTTATCTTTAAAAACCTCTATCGCTCTTCCGATGGAATAAGTAACGTCCCCAACACTTGCATTATTAAACCTTATACCCCATCCCTGGAAATCCCCCATATCAACAACAGTATCTTTCAATCCTCCCGTACTTCTTACTACAGGCACAGTACCATATTGCATAGCATACATCTGGTTTAGCCCGCAGGGCTCTACGCGGCTTGGCATCAGCAGGAAGTCCGCCCCTGCATACATAACGTGGCTCAGTGTTTCATTATATCCTATCACCGCATTATACCCTCCGGGAAAATAATTAATGAACTGAGAAAGCTGCCACTCCACATGAGGGTCTCCGCTGCCAAGTATTAAAAAGTTTACATTGGCTTCAAAACTATACATACAGGATAGTATTGCGTCAGGCAATATATCTGCAGCCTTTTCACCCACTAATCTTCCAATAAAAACCACCAATGGTTTAGCAATATCAAGGTTAAACCTGTCGCACAATATCTTTTTATTCGCAAGCTTTCCTTTATCCACATCTTCATTGGTAAAATGTTCAGTAAGGTAGGTATCCGTTTCGGGGTCCCATACATCTGCATCAATGCCATTTAATATGCCGATACATTTTCCTTTCTCATATTCAAACAGAGCTTCCAGCCCGTTTGAATTATATTTCAACTCATCCAAATAACTCCAGCTTACAGTCGTTACCTGCCATGCATTCTTTACTGCTGATGCCAATGGATTAATGTTGTTCTTCCATTCAAGCAAACCTGATTTCCATGAGTCGTAGCGCGGTATATAAATGCTTTTGTCCATACCCATCCATCCCTGGTATTGCGCGTTGTGTATAGTAAAAACAGAAGGTATACCTGCAAGTGAATTATAATCGTAACAATACTTCATCATAAAAGGTATCAGCCCTGTATGATGGTCGTGGCAGTGAACAATATCAGGCTTTTGTTGCCATTGGCTAAGCCAGTTAACAACAGCGATTTGGAAAGAAACGAACCTTTCATTATCATCACTATAGCCATACACCTTATCGCGGTCAAGCAATCCGTTAATGTCAACTAAGTATAAATCAAAGCCAAGCTTACTGCTTTTTTCTTTTATCACGGTAAAGTCAAACCATTTATCAGCAAGGTTTGTACGCCCTTTAAAATCAACCACCCAGTCATTTTCATACAAAAACTTGGTGCGGTACATAGGCATTACCACTTTGGCAACATGCCCCATTTTGTTTTGATATTTTGGCAATGCGCCTACCACATCGCCAAGGCCACCTGCCTTTGCTACGGGGTAACATTCTGCGCTAACGTGTATTATTTCCATGTGAAAAAAGCAATCTGGTTTAAGTAATCGGAAACAATATAGGAAGGTTTCTGAAATGAACAAAAAAGATTTAAAATTTTCTGCTTCGGTAAAACTTATTATTTTACACGCGCATTTATTTTTTTATCAAAAACAACAACGATAGCCATGAATCAAAAAACTAACTGGACACAATTCGGAACCCTCATTATTGTATTTTTCTTTTGGGGTTTTGTTGCCGCCAGCAACGATATTCTTATTCCTGTTTTCAAAAAAGCATTTAGCCTTTCTCAGGCGCAAAGCCAAATGGTATCTTTTGCTTTTTATGTTGCTTACACTGTTGGTTCTATCATTTATTTTTTAATTTCAAAGGGAATAAAAAGTGACGTGCTGAATAAGATCGGTTATAAGAACGGCATTTGTTTAGGCCTTGTTATTTCGGCCGTAGGCACATTGCTTTTTTATCCGGCAGCCAACCAGGGTTCATTTGCATTAATGCTTAGCGGTTTGTTCATTGTTGGCCTTGGCTTTGCGTTACAGCAGATTGCAGCTAACCCTTTAGCAATAGTTTTAGGCGATCCTAAAACAGGTTCGCAACGGTTGAATGTAGGCGGCGGCATCAATAATTTTGGAACCACCATCGGGCCGCTATTAGTAAGCTTTGCCATTTTTGGAAGCGTTACAGCAAACAATTCCAATGCAAGCATCAGCAGCGTTAAAATTCCTTACCTCGTTATTGGCGCTGCATTTTTAGCTGTTGCATTATTCTTTAAGTTTTCTTCTTTACCTAATAAAATAAACCTTGATGCTGTGGCTGCGGAAGAGTCTGAAGACAACACTTTAGTGTTGCATAAGCCTTCTGTTTTTCAATATCCGCAGTTAATACTCGGCATGGTCGGTATTTTTGTTTACGTTGGCGTAGAAGTATCTACAGCAAGCAATTTGCCTGAATACATGCGCCAATATTTGCATACTCCCACTGACCAATTAGCTCCTTATGTTTCGCTGTATTGGGCAAGTTTAATGATGGGCCGCTGGACAGGCGCCGTTGGTGCATTCGACATTAATGCTGGCATAAAAAAAGTGATGCGCTTCTTAATGCCTTACCTCGCGTTCGGAGTTTTCTTAGGTGTAAATGCTATTGCACACCACGACATTCAACAGTTCTATATATATGCTTGTGTAATTGTTGCAATGATTGTCGGTGATATTTTAAGCAAAGGCAATCCTGCAAGAATGCTGTTGATCTTTGCATCAATGGGCATCACTGCTTTAATAATAGGAATGCTTACAACCGGCATGACAAGCGTGTTTGCGTTCATCAGCGTTGGCTTATTCTGCAGCACTTTATGGCCTTGCGTTTTCACACTTGCTGTAGCAGGTTTGGGCAAGCATACCAACGAAGGCAGCAGTTTATTGATCATGATGATCATGGGCGGCGGTGTTATGAGTTTATTGCAGGGCTTCCTTGCATCAGACAATTTACTTGGCATCCATTACAGCTACGTTGTGGGCGTTTGCTGCTTTGCATACCTTGCCTTTTATGCCATCAGGTCTAAAGCTATTTTAAAGTCGCAGGGTATTGATTACGACGTAAAAGTCAGCGGCGGCCATTAATAATAAATTCTCAATTATCCATTCTCAATTATAAATCGTATGTCCATTCCCGTTTCCCAGCAATTAGCCATCGGCATTGACATTGGCGGCACCAACACTGTCTTCGGCATCGTTGACCATCGCGGAGATATCCTCTATCGCGGTGCCATCTCCTCCCGCAAAAATGCAACAGTAAAGTTGTTTATTGAAGAGTTGTTTGAAGCCGTAATGCCCGCCATCATTCAGGTTGGCGGCATTGAATATATCAAAGGCATCGGCATCGGCGCGCCAAACGGCAACTACTATAAAGGCACCATTGAGTACGCGCCCAATCTCGTTTGGAAGCAGGACATCATCCCCCTTGCTGAAATGATATCAACGCGTTTTGAATTGCCCGCCGCCCTCACAAACGACGCAAACGCAGCCGCAGTAGGCGAAATGATGTACGGCGCTGCCAAAGGCATGAAAGATTTCATCATGATCACCCTCGGCACCGGCGTTGGCAGCGGCATTGTGGTCAACGGCCATGTGGTTTACGGCCACGATGGTTTCGCAGGAGAGCTTGGCCACAACATCATCATCCCAAACGGCAGGCTGCACTGGAGCACCGGCGCGCGCGGCTCCCTGGAAACCTATGCATCCGCCACCGGCGTGCGCCTCACCGCGCTCGAGCTCATAGATAAAAACAAAAAGACAGACAGCCTCCTTCGAAACTATACCAAAGAAGAAATTGACAGCCGCATCGTCTTCGACTGCGCCATACAGGGCGACGAAATAGCCAACGAGGTCTACAAATTCACCGGCAAAATTCTCGGCGAAGCCCTCGCCAATTTCATCATGTTTTCCTCCCCCGAAGCCATCATTTTGTTCGGCGGCCTCTGCAAAGCGGGCGCGTTTTTATTAAACCCCACAAAAGAGCACATGGAAAAAAACCTCCTCCCCATTTTCCGCAACAAAGTGAAAATTATTTTCAGCGAACTCAAAGAAGCCGATGCCGCCATCCTCGGCGCCAGCGCATTGGTTTGGGAATTGAAGTGAAGGCGGAGAGCGAGATGAAATATTATTTCGGCTTTTTTTTGGTTACCAGCTTTTGTACACAAATTGAGCTTTAGTGGCGACGCTCCGTTCAACAGTTGTACATCCATTGAGCACTCAAATTCAACCATCCCTACAAAATAGAAATAGCCTCACCATCAAAATCCTTATATTGCGGTTGCGTGAAATAATCTCTCTTAAAACTATTTCAATACCTTGCAATCAATATTCCATGAAAATCAGGTTTATCATATACCTTTTGTTTTTGTCCATACTTTCATTTGGTCAAGCAAGTCAAACTAAAATTCCCAAAAAAAGTATTTACAAAGGAATTAGCGGATTAGTTCTTTTAAAACCTGGTTCATCAAAAGAAATTATCGGCTCATATTTTAGAAGAAATAGAAACCCCACTTTGATAGGAAGTGGTTATAGACTCGATTCAGATATGACCTTTAAACAAAAAATTGAAGGTTGTTTTTTAAAGAAAACCATTGATAGTGGCTCATGGTATATTCGTGGAACTTCACTTTTAGTGCTTGATTCATCTAAAAAACCTATAAGTTTTGATTTGGCAAGTTTTAATGGCTTTTATTTTCTCATTGAACCAAAACGGAGGAAAAGTTTCATAATAGACATAGAAGAAACAAATAATCAGTTAGCTAATATAAAAGCCGGTCAAAATAATTCTTGGTCTAATTTGAATAGTATTACCATGGAAACTCTTTTGTGCAATTTTTATGCAAGAGCATTAAAAGATGATACACCTCCGCTGTAATTTCTCTCTCCCACGCAAACTCCTTCCCCTCCCACGCAATCCCATTTGGTTCCCGTGCAAACCAATTTCCCTCCGGCGGAAACTCATTTGGCAGTCATGCAAACTCATTTACCTGTCGCGCGAACCCATTTGGTTCCGGCGGAAACTCATTTCCTTCCGGCGCGAACTCATTTGGTTGCGGCGCAAACTCATTTCCCTCCGGCGGAAACCAATTTGGTTCCGGCGGAAAGCTTAAAAATCAATGTTTTATGATTATTTACTTGGCAGCAGGTGCAGTATCGTCTTTGGCAGCTTTAACAATCGGCGGCAGCGGCCCCACTTTCACCTTTTTCGCCTTCACATTCAATCTATTCTTCGTCGCAGTAAACGAAAAACTATCTCTTATAGGAACATTTCCATCAAACATGTTCCGGCAAATTTTGCAAACAGCAATAATTTGTGTGTAAACAGCATTAAACTCCGTCACCGCTGCCGCACTTACCAGTGGCCGTTGCGTTTTCGCAAATTCCTGGCTCACATCAGCATCCTTCAGGCTGTCGCTAAGTCCCGTAATAGTCGTAATAAGTGCCGCGCTCGTCCCCATTCCGGTTATCTCCGTCATCAAATCAGGTGTCATGTTTTGTGAAAACATATACAGCAGCTCTATCACAGCCTCCTGGTCGCCATTCGTAGCGCCCTTCCATTGCGCCGTATAGCCCAGCAGTGCCAGTATTTGCGAAAGCCGCGGTTTATTGCCCGCATAATCCGATTCAATATTTATTTTAAAGGTAGATAAAGACGCTACCGCCGGCACCATAATAGAAAGCACAGTGGCTGTTTTAGCCCGCAGGTCAGCAGCATTATTTACACCTAAATAAGTCAGAAAATCTGTGTTCACACGTTTAAGCAGGTTCGGGAAAAAAGGGTCTGCCCAGGTAGGGCGGTTTGCAGTAATAGTGGCAAGGTTAGCTTGTGCTACCGTGATGATGGTGCTGCTAACAGTAAGCACTTCCACATCTTTACAGCGATAAAGTCGTTCAACAGTTGGTTGTGTGGGCATGGCTAAGTGTTTTTTAGTTTAATGAATATTTTAGTGAAAATGAAGGTAGGAAAAAGGGATTGAATGAGAAAATTATTTAAGGATAATATTTATAAATGTCTTTCCTGTGGAGAAAACGTTCAAATATCACTTCATTATTTTTAATTATGATGCCTGCACGATAGTCGCCAATCCTTATCCTGTAATGATATTTGAAGCCGCTAAGCTTTTTTAAGTTTAAAATGTTATTTAAGGAATCAGCAGCAATGACTTCCTCAATAGAATCAGCTATTTTCTCCTTTAATTTTTTATTGGTGATCTTATCAGTGTCTTTTTCAAAGCTCTTATCGATCTTCACTTTCATTTCGCCCTAAGTTTTTTGATATACTCAGGAGTATCTGCATATTCTCCGGTGCGGCCTTTTTTCATTGCGTTAGCGAGGCCAATATCTTCAAGGTCTTCATTAGTGATAAACTTTGTTTGCAGGCCTACTTTTTTAGCGAGGTCTGCAAATATTTTCATGTCTTTTTTTGATTTACCCTGTAACAAAAGCGTTTCCATACTTCATGATTTAATGATTGCAATTTACAAGTAAATATTATTAATCTGCCCGCTAATACATCACCTGCTCTATATATCTTCTTGCCCATTTGCCCCAGTCTTTCATATCGTCCTGCAGCGTGAGTAGTAAAGCGGGCGGTGTTGTTTTCTTGCCTTTTGTGGGCGGGGCAAGGTCTGCGGCAGTTATTTTATCGCTGTACACTTTTGTGGCGAACCAGGTGATGTGTTCGTGCGGCAGGGCAACGCCGAGTATCATGCCGGGCAGCCCGCTAAAAGATTCAGGGCCGCCGCTGACCGTGATGGCATCCGTATAAAATGCTACCATGTAAATAGAATCCATGATGAGGGCGTTGGCGCGGCGGCAATCAAAGCCTGCAATGGTGCGGGTTTCGTCGGTTATTTTCCATTTTATTTTTCGGGTGCTGTCGTGTACTAAAAATGTTTCTTCAAATATATTTTTTTCGGCAGTGGATAACGAGTCCTGCAGGTCAGAGTAAACAATATTGTCTTCAGCAGGTTCCTGCCAGAGTTTGTTGTTGTCCGTGTTCTCACGGCCGGGCCTGTAAAGGGTTTTGCCGCCCGTGAACAACAGGTCGAAATAACTTGACTTGAACTGCGGGCGAGATTTCTTCATCAGGTCTTTCCAGTCCTGGTCATCCTCTTCATCTATCTGCGCCCAAAGATTTATTTTTCTTTCAAACTCTATCCTGCCCTGCGAGAGGAAGGCGGCGTTTTGTGCATGAACGCTTTTGCTGATGAAAAGAAAGAGGAAGAGAATGAGGAAATGTGAGCATGTGAGAATGTGTGGTTTCATGTTTAATTATTTTGTGGGGCTTTGGTTCCTGCTTTATTAAAATTCCATGTAACGCCGAGGAGAAAATACCTCCTGATGGTGCTGTATGTGTTTTGAGTAATGAAATTGCTGTTCACTGACCTGTTGAAACCAATGTTGTTATCCAGTATGTCATTGGCAATTATTTTCACGAGCAGCGCATCATTCTTCATGAACTTTTTGCCTATCCATGCATTCCACAGGATCACGTTGGTATTGGTGTTGAAAGCAATTGTTTTTTGGCGCAGACTAAAATCGCAGTCCGAATGAATTTGAAACCTTTTTGGTAAATAGATATCGCCGTTTGGGTCAATATCAAAGGTCCAGTATTGTGTTTGAATGCTTTCCTGGATGGAGGATGTGCTACTTGTGTAAGTGGCTGATGCATTCAAATCAGCGCTATATTTTTTCTCTTTTTCTTTATGAAGATCTAAGCCAAAAGTATAGTTGCCACTGTTGGTTACGTTCAATAAATTATTAACGATATTGACATAGCGTGAGGTGTTGATATTGGTGTTCAGATCGATCCTGAGGTCCGGCTTCTTCAGTTTTAATCCGTAATCTAAATAGGCAGTAAGGGAGCGTGTGCCATTCACATTGATGGCCTGGTTAATGGTTCTGCCGATGGAGTCAACATAACTTTTATTGCTGATATAGTTTGGCGTGAAATTGTAAGTGACGCCTGTGAAAGTATATGTGTTTGTGAGTACTTTATAATCCTGGTAGCCGAAATTGATCCTGTTTGCAAAAGCAGGCTTGAGCGCGGCATTGCCAATGGTGATGTTTAAAGGATTGGTGTTATTAAGCACAGGCTGTATCTGCTGAAGGGTTGGCTGCTCGGTGTTGCCATTATACCCAAGATAAACAGAGCGTACCTGGCTGAACTGGTATTTAAAAGAGGCCTGCGGATACCAGTTCACAAAGTTCCTGTTGAAGGAAGAATCGGTCCATACATTTTTTTGATTCAAGGTTGTATAGCCCACGTTGGTACCAAAATTCACTTTCACTTTCTTCTTAAATAAACTGTATGCTATGCCGCCTTTGTTGGTTAAAATATTATAGAGGTAATCGCTGCTGTAAGTGCTGTCCAGCAAGGAATATTTACCATCAAGGCCTTTGTTATATGAATTAATACTGGCTATGCTGTTGTTCACTACAACGCCGTAATTAAAAACAAGCGATGACACTTTTGTGAGCGGCTCAGTATAGGTAAGCTTTCCATCAAATAAAGCGCTGGTGGTTTTATTACTCTTGAACTGGTCAGTAACAGAGTCCTGCGTTAGCTGGCCTTTAATATAAAAGCTGTTAGCAGAATACAAATACCCGGTTGATGCATTATCAATATAATTCTCCTTTAGGTTAAAAGATATCGTTCTTCCTTTCTTCTTCAGCTTTTTGCGCCATAGAATATTGCTGTTCACTGTATAGTTATCGCCGGTTGTAGAACTACGTGTAAAGCCTTTGTTTATAAGAGAGCTGTCGCTTTCAAGCTCCTGTGTGGAATCTATGCTGTTTGTTATTTTATGGTCATCGCCGCCGTCGGCGGTGATTTTTATGGAGGATGTAGAATCGATCTGGTATTCGTAACTGCCGTTAACCCTGTTGCGAAGTATTTTATTGGTGAAGTTTTGTTTGTCTGTGTTGTAATATACTGTGTCGGGCAAAATAGTTTCTGTGTTGGTAGCGCTGCTGCCCGTTACATTCAACTGGAGTATTTTATAATTGGCATTGGCGTTTTGTTTATCATCATCCCATTTATTATTATAATGCACACCACCTGTCTGCACAGTCGGGTAGCCTTGGCCATTGTATTGGCCGTTCCAGGAGGTTAATTCGTCATTGCCTGCGCCAGTGTAAGTGTAACCGTTTGCGTCATCGTAATCAACATTGCTCGCAAAGCTTTGCCCATAGCTATTTTGATCCTGCCAATTCAAGCCCGATGTCCCAGTGTTTGAAATAATTCCATATACGGCAAGCTTCTCTTTGTTTTTAAAATCATTAAACATTAATTCATCATCTGAATACCCATCTGTGCCTGCACTTGCATTCGCTTTGCCAAAATAGCCATTCTTTTTATCGTCCTTTAGTTTTAAATTAATGGTCTTTTGCTTTTGCCCATCATCAATACCTGTGAATGTTGCCTGGTCGCTTTTTTTATCATACACCTGCACTTTATCAACCATATCTGCACGAAGGTTTTTTGTAACAAGCGTTGGGTCATCGCCAAAAAATTCTTCTCCATCCACCAGCACTTTCTGCACCTTTTCGCCCTGTGCAGTTATCTGTCCATTTTTATCAACCTCTATGCCTGGCAATTGTTTCAGCAGGTCTTCCACAGTTGCATTGGGCTGCACTTTAAAACTATCCGCTGCAAATTCAGTGGTATCGCCTTTCATTTTTATAGCGCTGATCTGCTGCTTGATAATGATCTCTTTTAAAAGATTTGCTTTTGGTATAATAGTAATAGTCCCCAGATCAACGTCTGAATCTCCAACGCTTAGCCGGTCTACATAATCTGCATATTGCGGGTAAGTAAGCAGCAAAATATAACTGCCCCGTTGAATATTTCCAAACTGGAAATTGCCTTTAGCATCACTGCGGGTAAATTTATAAAGAATAGAATCTTTTGATTGAAGCAAAGAAATAACTGCGTTGGAAAGGTTCTGTTTATTGATAGTATCATTAACCATACCATTAAGCTTTGCACGTTGTGCAAATAACATAATACTAAAAAAACAAGGAATAATGATCAGCAGTAATTTTTTCATGTTTGCAGTTAAGGTATTAGTAAGTTTTTTCTGATACGTGAAATTGCAAAAATTATTATTCAAAGCAATTTTACTATCCCTAATTTTACGTTAATGGTATTACGCTTTAAATAACTTTTATACTCGACTAAGAACAATCAATTACTTGCCCCATGGAAAAAAAATACGAAGACATCCATTTTGTAGATAGCACAAGACCAGTCTGGAATTATTCTCTGTTCATTGATGAAGACATCAGCAATTTTCAAAACGGCACTCACTATAGTTTGTACAAGATATTTGGCAATAAACAAATTAAGGTATTAAACACATGGGGAACCTATTTCGCTGTTTGGGCTCCCAATGCAACCGCTGTTTTTGTTAAAGGAAACTTCAACGATTGGAAAAACGACTCACACCAACTCTTTGTAAAGCTTGACCAGTCCGGCATTTGGGAAGGTTTCATCCCTAATGTTCATTCTGGCGAAATATATAAATATCACATTCATGGCTTTAAGGGTTTACATCTCGACAAGGGCGACCCCTTCGCTAATTATTGGGAACTAAAGCCGTTAACTGCATCCATCACCTGGGGCTTGGAGTATGAATGGAAAGATGAACAATGGATGAAAACGAGAAAGAAACACAATTCTCTTGATTCTCCTTATTCAGTGTATGAACTTCACCTCGCAAGTTGGATGCGCCCCGATAAACACAATGAACACGCATACAATTCTTATGCACAGATAACAGAACGCCTTGTTCCGTACATAAAAGAAATGGGCTTTACACACATTGAGCTCATGCCGGTAATGGAGCATCCTTTTGATGGAAGTTGGGGTTACCAGGGTACAGGTTTCTTTGCACCCACTTCGCGCTTTGGCAACCCGCAAGAATTCATGAAAATGGTAGAAGCCTTGCACAATGCAGGCATCGGCGTTTTGCTTGATTGGGTGCCTTCGCACTTTCCTTATGATTCACATGGCCTTTTCATGTTTGACGGCACACATACCTACGAATATGCCGACATGCGCAAAGGCTATCACCCCGACTGGAACAGCTATATTTTTAATTATGCCCGTGGCGAAGTAAAAAGTTTTCTCATCAGCAGTGCACGCTTTTGGTGCGATAAATTTCATATAGACGGTCTGCGTGTAGATGCCGTCAGCTCCATGCTCCGCCTGGATTACAGCCGTAATGAAGGTCAGTGGGAACCAAACATTCACGGCGGTAACGGCAACCTCGAAGCCATCTCTTTTATAAAAGACTTAAACGAAACTTTATACCGCGATTTTCCTGACATACAAACCATCGCTGAAGAAGCAACAGATTGGCCTAAGATAAGCAGGCCATTATACGATGGAGGGCTCGGTTTCGGCATGAAATGGATGATGGGTTGGATGCACGATACGCTTGACTATTTTAAAATAGACCCCATCTTTCGCCAGTTTCAGCAAGATAAGTTTTCATTCAGCATGATGTATTTCTACGATGAAAACTTTATGCTCCCACTCAGCCACGACGAAGTAGTACATGGCAAAAGTCCCATGCTATATAAAATGCCCGGCGATGATTGGCAGAAGTTTGCAAACCTGCGCCTTATGTATACCTACATGTTCACGCATCCCGGCGCAAAGCTGTTATTTATGGGTGATGAATTTGGCGCTACCAGCGAATGGAATTATAAAGAAGAGCTGCAATGGGGCTTATTAAAATTTGAAAGCCACAGTGGCATGAAATATTGTGTTCAGAAGCTAAATGAACTGTACCGTAGCGAACCCGCCTTGTACGAGAAACAATTTCACCAGGATGGCTTTGAATGGGGCGACCTCAACCACCGCAGTGAATCCGTCATCTCTTACAAACGTAAGGGCAACAAACCCGAAGATGATGTAGTAGTAATACTAAACATGACCCCCGTCGTGCGCCTTGATTGGGAGATACATGTCTATGGCAAAGCAAAATGGACAGAAGTCTTCAACAGCGACCATAAAGATTTCTGGGGCACGGGTGATGTATTCAATCCCGACATAAAAGCAGAAAAAGTAGATGATGTTTCCAACTGGTACAAACTAAAAGTGCACTTACCTGCCCTCAGCGGCGTCGTGATAAGGTGATTTTTTCTCTTTCTGTTCTGGAGAAGGGTTGCGATGAGGCCTCAAACCCCCAGCCTGTTATTTATCTCATCGTTTATTTTCTGAAACAGGTGTTCCGGCTTGTACACACGCCAGTTCGGTATCTCCATCAGTTCAATAAAATAATTCAGTTTCTTTTTCCTGAAGTCATATTGAGTTGCCTCGGGCATGTTCAGCGCCACCATCCAGCCCCCCTCATCCGTTATTTCCTCAAACCATTCGCGGTAATAATCCTTGTCCCCGCTGTGAAAGTTCAGCACATTCTCCGCGATCAGGATATACTTCGTAATACCCTCCTCCTCCAGCTTATCCACTACATCCCGCTTCAGTATCATGATGTCGTTCTCGATCGCATCATTCCATTCTCCAATCAGTTCGATCACCACAAAATGCTGCTCATAATCCGCAAACAATATCTTCATATACAGCGTCTTGCTGCCAAACTCATCCCACTGCGGATGTATATAATAGTTGTAAACCGTCTGCGAATATTCAAACTCGCTGTACACTCGCCCAAAAAATGGCGACCGCTCATCCTCCTCCGCCGTGTACAGGTGCCTCCAGTTATAAAAAGGTTCTATTTCGTGCATATATCAAAAATAAATGCACAAAATTAATCATATCTGTCTTATTTTTTTAGTTCATTGATAGTAATAATTGGCTTTAACTCTACCGAATCCTTTTCAGTAACAATATCATTTGCTAATTGAAAACTAGCTGTCTGTTGGATATTGCTGGACGAGGCACCAATTTTCACGCTGTATGTCCCCTCTTCTGCAACCCAGGAAGAACTGTTAGTATCATACGATGCAAGGCTTGCCGCGTTTAAGGTAAATACCAGCGTCTGCGATTCCCCCGGCTCCAGCAACCTTGTTTTGGCAAAACCTTTCAACTCTTCTGCTGGTTTGTCTAAATTCTTTGCAGGGGCGGTCAGGTATAATTCTGCCACTTCTTTACCTGCCACCTTGCCGCTGTTGGTAACAGTAATGGTCGCTGTTATTTTATTATTAAAAGAAGCGCTGCTCAATTTTAAACTGCCATATTTAAAACTGGTATAAGACATGCCATAACCAAACTCATATGCAGGCTTCACATTGAAAGTATTATAATAACGGTAGCCGATATAGATACCTTCTTCATAAGTTACCTCCGCAGGTATCTGTTTCATCCCAAAGTTGCCCGTAACCGCCTTTTCAGGAAATTCTTTGCCCGGAAAGTTCTTCGCCGAAGGTACATCCGCATAATCCATTGGAAACGTTGTTGCCAGTTTTCCTGAAGGATTCACTTTGCCTGTCAATACATCTGTTATAGCATTCCCCGCTTCCATACCCGGCTGCCAGGCAAGAAGTATCGCGTCAGGCATCTCTCTCCAGCTCGCCACTTCTATAACACCGCCAATATTCAGCACAACAATTACTTTCTTATTCTTTGCATGAAAAGCATCAGTTACATTTTTAATAAGCGCTTTTTCTCCTGCCGACAGGTAATAATCATCCTCCAATTTTCTGTCAGAACCTTCTCCTGCATTCCTTCCAATGGTAATGACAGCAACATCAGCATCATTTGCCTTTTGCTGCAATGTTTGCGCATCAACATCCATTTCTCCAATAGGGGCTGGTTGCGCAAATAAACCTTTTGGTTTCGGGCGTTTAGCCTTCGCATCAGTTATATAATTTGTATAAACAGCTTCAAGGCCTTTATCCGTAACAAAGCCCGCATTAGTTAAACCCTTTGTAAAGGAGGTTGTATAGGCCTTGTTCACTTCACCGCTGCCAGTACCTCCCGCTATAATGTCGTAAGATGTATTGCCAAACGCAACTACATTTTTTACATTCTTTAAAGGAAGCGCATCGCCTTCATTCTTCAATAATATCATGCCTTCCGCTGCTGCCATTCTTGAAATAGCCGCGTGTTGTTTCAGGTTAGGCGCATTGCTGAATTTATATTTCTTAAACGATGGGGACTCCAAAATAATGTTCAGGATGGCGGCAACATTCTCATTAAGCACTTTCTCATCAAGGCTTCCGTCCTTTACCGCAGCAATTATAGCATTGGTCTGTGCAGGCGTCCCGGGCATTAGCAGGTCATTACCCGCTTTCATTTGAGCTACTGCATCCTTTCCCCCAAACCAATCGGTCATTACAAATCCTCTATAACCCCATTCTTTTCTTAAAATACCGGTAAGTAGGTCATGGCTTTCAGAAGTATAGGTCCCGTTTATTTTATTATAAGAACTCATCACTGTCCATGGCCTCGAAGCTTTTACAGCCATCTCAAAACCTTTCAGGTAAATTTCTCTCAACGCTCTTTGGCTGATATTTTCATTAATACTATTTCTGTCAGTTTCCTCATTATTAGCTGCTAAATGTTTTATAGAAGTGCCAACACCGTTCGATTGTATGCCGTTAACAATGGCCGTGGTCATGCTTCCCGCTATCAGCGGGTCCTCCGAATAATATTCAAAATTCCTTCCACCCAAAGGGTTACGGTGAATATTCAGGGCAGGGGCAAGTATAACATCAACGCCGTATTCATGCACCTCATTCCCAAAAGCTACACCCACTTTTTTCACAAGTGCAGTGTCCCAGCTTGATGCAAGCAATGTGGCAACAGGGAACGCAGTGGCGTAATATGTTTTAGAACTGTCCTTATTTCTGATGGGCTGTATCCTCAATCCCGCAGGCCCGTCAGCAACAACAATAGTAGGAATACAAAGCCTGGGAATAGCATAGGTAGTGCCTGCCGCACCGGAAACCTTGTCCATCGTCTGCCCTATTACAGGGCCTGAAGGCTCCGGCGAACCAATTGCAGAATCAAGTTTAGTATCTTTCATCGAAGCAGGTATCATCGCCTTATTCATACCCATACCCACCACAAAGTGCGCCTTTTCTTCAAGCGTCATTGCATTGATTACATCAGCCAGCGGGCTCTTCCCCAGTTGAGGCAACGGCTTAGCTGTTGGTTGCTGCGCCATTGCAGCAGTTGACAGCATTAAACCCGCAATAAAAACATATTTTTTTCTCATACAGCTCGGTTGGTACATTTAAAATAAATATCGGTTGTAAATTTACAAGTTTAATGTCAATTGATTCTTTTCTTTAGGCTTTGATTTCGGTTTCTTCTTTGTCTCTTTTTCAACAGTTGCTGTGGGCACTTCCGTCTTTACTGCTTCGGGCTTCTGCAATGTATCCAGGTACTCAATTAATTCATTGCCATTACATAAAGGAATGCCTCCCAGCTTAATGAGGTCAATATTTCCTTGCGGCATAGGGTCTAATACTTCCGGGCTTAAAACAAACACCGGCACATTCATTTTCAGTGCAGATTTCCCCGCATCAAACGTTCCGCTCGCTTTTCCCTCTGCGTCCTTTTCCGGCCCCGAACTTATTACAACAACAGCCTGCGACATCGCAGCAACAAGCTTATTTCTTATCATAGCATTTTGCCCGGAGAACTTTTCAAAAGGCAAAAATTGAGTAACAAAAAGCGTGTTCTTCTCCCAGTCCAGGTCTTTCAACTCTTTTTTAATGCTGATATGGTTAGCGCCATAGCTAAGTATCATTGTTGTGGTTCCTCCAGCTTCTATTGCCCCAAAGTGTGCGCTCGTATCAACACCTTTAGCATACCCTGATGTAACGTTATACCCATGCTCAGCAAGGCGCCCTGCAATTTTCTTTGTAAGCAATACCGCAAAGTCAGTAACATCCCTCGCGCCAACTATTGAAATTCCCCTCGTGTTCAGAAGCGGCAAATACCCCTTACAAAACAACACTGCAGGCGAGCCATCCTGTAAATTATTAATTACGCTCTTTGGATACCGGTCATCATCCACCCCGATTATATGAACTTTCTCACTCTTTAATTTCTCATATTGATTAAATATAGCTTCATCATCCTCAACATTCAAAGCCTGCACCGTTGCCCTTGAAAGTCTTCCCTTCCCGATTTCTGGTAATAATTCCTGAAGTTCATTATTGCTTAATTCGAATAAGTTACTGATTGATAACCCCGCATTCGTAAGACAAGTATAAACATAATAAATACTCTTCGCCCCAAATCCTGTAGCATTCAAAAGCTTCAGCCAGTTATATTCTTTGCTTTTCATCTTTTTGTTCTTGTTTTCGTAATTGTCAATGCATAAACATTTGCCGCCATCCCTTTATTCATAACAACATCACAAACCGCATTCAGTGTCTCTCCTGAACGGTATAGGTCATCAAATAAAAGAACATTCACGCCATCCAAAATACCATCCGCTATATCAAATACACCCTTTAAAATTTCTTTTCTCCTTTCGGGCTCTTCAATTTCCTTCAGTTGCGAGGTCGCTTTCAGTTTACTTAAAATGGTAAAGTCTACAGGCAAGTTACAACATAAACCCATCACTTTTGCAAGCTCATAAACAGGCTGAAAGTCACGATTTATATCAGACGGCGGAACAGGTATTATCACATCAAGCTGCCATTTATCTTTGTAGTCATTGACAAATTCCGCAGCACAAACGGCAAGCGCTTTTACATGGCTTTTTTCCTTCCAATATTTTAATTTATACAATTCTTCACCTATCGGTGTGTACTTGGTATCCCATTTTACCCTCCCATGATTATCCAAAATATCATTCCCGTCAGCGTCTTTCAGGGCATGGCTTGATAAGGTATGAAAGTCAAGTGCATAGCCCTCCTTCCAATGTCCTCTTAACTTTTGTATATTGAGTTTCATATTGGCCTTCCGCTATAAAACCATCACCACAAACCCTTCAATAAGCCTCAACCTTCTTAACCGCATAGTCTATCATTTTAAGCAGCCCATCAGTTCTGTCCACAGCCCAACCATGATACAGGTCACGGATCAGTATCAACGTCGCATGAACCTGCTTCGGGTCTCTCGATGCCCTGTCAAATATCACTTTCGCCACTTCGCCCTCCACTTTCATCATCCTGTTTTGGTCTTCATATACTTTAAACAACGATGCAACAGTTTCCCCATCCACTTTGCTCATCACATTATTATTCACAGCAATTGTCCATGCCTCATTATCCAGGTAACGGTACAAAATACCATCAGGAGCTATGAGTTTCAAATGAAATTCATCATTGGAAACAAGGCTATCCTGCAAACTTTTACTCACCAGCACAGAATCTATATTCTTCAGCACCTGCGCATCATACGCTTTCATTTCCAGTATAGCAGTCTTGTTATGGTTCAGTTCGGCCACTATATCCTTCAATACACTCCTCGTATTTTCCTTATCATGAATATTATTAAAATATTCAGTAAGAATAAGCGCCAGCAACACACTAAAGATGATCAGCAACGACTCTCCCAAATACTCTTTCCAGTCCCTTATAGTATAAACAGACACCTTCTCCTTAGCAGGTTTCAATTCCTGTTCCGGCATTTCTTCTTTATCTATCGTTTCTTCTTCCATTGGGTTTATAATGTTAGTAATATTTTCTAGCCCTGCTAATGTTTCTTTTTCTCAAACTTCGATCTTCTTTCTTCAAAATATTTCTTCAACTCTTCAAAGTTCATATTTTGAGTCTCAGCGCTGATTTTATCTCTTGTTTCACGCATAAATTTTACAGCATCAAATTCTTTATTAGTTACTTCTTTAGTCTTCATTATATATTTTTTCTTACGCCGCCGTTGGTGTGGGTATAGCCTTTCAGTTTGGCTTCACCAACGGCAAACAATAAGCTAAGTTAAAATTAATCTTTTTGGGTAGGAAATAGATACTGATATAAGAATGTCTCGCCTTTTTTAGGCTCCTTGTTGGCGGACTTTTTATCATGCCTCCTAGGGGCAAAATAGTAATAGAAAACTATCAATAAAAGGTACACAAGCTCCGTAGGAGCGATATTAAAACATTAATGCGCAAGAACCACTTTCTTCGAGTACGTTTTCACCCCGTCAAAAACCTCAACATAATATATCCCTTGTGCGCCATGCAGGTTTATCTCCCAACTGGTAGCTTTCGTTTTATTGCTTGCGTTATATACAGCCTTCCCCAAACTATTAAATATCAAAATACTTTGAACATTCATTTTGTTGTTGGTGCTGATAAAGAAATGCCCGTTATTAGGGTTGGGGAAAACAAAAATGGGGTCATTATCCGTAAAGGTTATCGAATCAGTCGTCACTTTTATATCCGTTATCTCAGGTTCTGGTAATGTAGCGGCTACTGTAAACGACTGACTCAGTACCGAACTCCAAAGATTACTATTCTGTTCAAAACGGATGTGGAACCAGTGCGTACCGGTTGAAAGGCTTGTTGCAGATACTACGTTATTGAACGTATAATTTGACTGGGCATTTACAGTCCCGGTCACTTTAGCAGAATAGCTATTATCAAACCAGTACTCATAATTGGTAATATTTGATACGCTGCCCGCTGAAGCATTATAATAAATAAACTGGCTCACAACGGAGCTCCAGTTGCCCGTGCTGTCCTTAAACCGGATATGATAATTATGTAGTCCCGCTGATAAGCTGCTTAAACTGATACCCGAGTTTAAGGTATAAATAGCTTGGCCGCCAACAGTAGTGCTTGTTTTACCAACGTAATTATTATCAAACCAGTACTCATACCCTGTAATTTTTGCCACGCTGGAAGTAGTACCATTATAATAAATAAACTGGCTCACAACGGCGCTCCAGTTGCCAGATGTATCCTTAAACCTGATATGATAATCATGCAACCCTGTTGATAAGCTGCCTAAGTTAATATTGGTATTTAAGGTATAAATAGCTTGTCCGGTAACGGTAGCGCTTGTTTTAGCTGCATAATTATTATCAAACCAGTATTCATAGCCATTGATTTTTGCTACGCTGGCAGTCGAAGCATTATAATAGAAGAATTGGCTTACAACAGAACTCCACGCACCCGATGTATCCTTAAACCGCGCATGATAGGCATGTAATCCTGATGTTAAACTGCTCAAACTAAGTGCAGAGTTTAAAGTGTAAATACTTTTCCCTGTAACTGTTTTGCTTGTTTTAGCCGCATAATTATTATCAAACCAGTATTCATAACCTTTAATATTATTACTTCCAAAAGTTTGTGCATTTTGTATAAAAAATTGGCTTATCGGGCTGCTCCAGTTATTATTATTGTCTTTAAATCGTATATGGAAACTATGCAACCCCTGTGTAAGCGCTGCCGTTGAAATGCTTGAGGTAAAACTATAAATATTTGTAACAGGGCTACTCCCTGTATCTTTATTCGCATAGTTATTATCAAACCAATATTCATATCCGGTAATATTATTTTTACCAACAACCACGCCATTAGCGCAGTTATAAGATATTGCCCAACCTGCCGTGGGTGAAGTGGAAGTTGCTGAAAAGCTTAGTGTAAAAGAATTACCGCTTGTTATAATATCGCTTGGCACTGTGCTTCCCGATGTACTGATTAATAATTTAGAGCTTGTTGATGGCCCATCATATATTTTTACATTATCTCCTGGTTGTGTATTAAAATCAATAAAATGTATATCAACTGTACTGGCTCCTGTAGGAGCTATGGTGTAAGTATAATTTTCATTAGTATTATAAGTTCTGAAAGGTCCTCCCGAACTAAAAAGAGTATCACTACAGGGAACTGTACTGCAAGTTGAAAATTTATCACTGATTAAATTCCAGTAATCGTTATTAGTACCGTTATCAAACCCTAAACGCCACATCCCCACTCCCGCTAAGCCCCATTCATTAACTATATCAAAGCGTTTGCCCATACTGTAAACATTATCTATAAACAGCATAGAATCCTTGCTATTTTTAGTGAAAGGAAAATAATAAGAGTAACTGCTTGTATCAAACATTCTGTCGCTATATACTGTATTAGCGGCTGCGGCGTATTGCTCATAAGTTACTGCCACACCATTCCCTCCGGTTCTGGTGCTGTACAATGCCAAGCCATTCGTTTGCCACTTATACCCATAATAGGGCAGTACTAATATTAATTTACTATTTGGTATTTGACTGGTATGTATGAATGAATTAACTGACCTTTCTAGGCTGCCCCTGTCATTTGAACCACCTGTTTGAAAAGTATAAAGCGGGTCAGTTGGCCCTACTGTCTTTGGGTTTGTAACTCCGGCGTAATAATAATCATACCCCATCAGAAGAAATGTATTTACATAAGAACTTAATGCAGCGCCATTAAAAACAGCGTAACTTAATCCTTGCATGTCAATTGAAATATCTATATTACTGATAGAAGGCTTCAAATAATTATAGAGTGATTCAATAAAAGAAGTAAACGTAGCCTGTTGACTGGAACTCATCGCTTCAAAATCAATATTCAGGCTATGAATTTTGCCGCTTTGCATGGCTTTTAAAACATCAGCAAAGAAAGTATTAACAGCAGTGGAGTTACCAAAAAAGGTACCTGTTCCCGATAACATAGATGCACACAGCACTACATTAACTCCATTAGTAACCGCAGCCTGCACGCCGCCGTCAGTGCTCCAGGTATTTAAATTAAATTTTGCTTGTTTTGTATCTGGGGCGCCCGTAATTGTATCAACAGCATACTGAAAATAACAAAAGTCCGAGAGCAGGTTCCATTGAAAGCTTGAGTAGGTTGTTACGGGCTGATAAAAACCAAATACCCTTTTTGTCCATTGGCAGGAGGAAGAAGTATTTACAAGTGATTTCAGATAGTTAGGATGTGTTACCAAAAAAATACTGTCTGTTTCTTCATTTATTGTTTTGTGATATTTTTGGTAATAATCCCTTTCGTATTGGGTTATTGATTGCGCATGAACTGTCATAACCATGAGCGCCGTTATCACTGATAGTATTATCTTTCTCATAGTCTTGTTTTTTATGCTTCCGCATTAAGGGTTACATACAAATAAGAGGTTGCATGGGTATTATTGCATTTGGATGTCAATAAGTTTTTACTCCTTAATTATTCTGTGCCGCTACCGTTATTTTCACATTCAAAGTTCCCTGGCTCGTCGTGGTGGGTATAGAAGAGAACTGTATATGCGGGTTATAAGGCACTCCCCCCTGCTTAAAGGGTGCAGTTGTTCCAAAAATACCTACATCCGTGCCGTCTGTGCCATAGTTCTTACCTGGTGAGGTTGATATTAAAGCATAATTATCTGTATAGCTGTAAAGATATGGACTGGCTAAAAGGCCTGCAGCATTAACAAATATCTTACTTTGGCTAACGTTAAAAAGATTATTTAAACTCGTGCCTGGCAAAACAAAAGTATCTACAGCAAAAAGATTATTATAAAAAATATTGCCACTGCAGCTATAACTATTACCCGGATTATTAAGATTATAAAAGAAAATATTATTTTTAAATGTAGAATTAGTAATATTCCACAACAAGTAATATGTACCACTCAATGCATAGCTTGAAAAAATATTATTAATAAATTGATTTCCTTGTCCAAAAACTTCAAAAACGCTAAAAAAACATTTTGAAAAAAAGCAATTTTGCACTTCTTGCCCATTTACATAATCATCAAAAATATCTTCATTAAAAGAAAGATTGTTTGCTGTGGCAGGACTCGAACTACCTAAAGTTAAAGGGCTATTATTATTAAAGTGGCAACGATTAATGCTATAATTTACTACTCCCTGGTTTGCTGCATTTGACCCAAAATATATGTTTGTATTATAAAAATAAATCCCAGTCATCGAACCATTACTTGCACCGGAAGTAATGTAAGTAATGCTGCTGTGCGTTATTTGTGTTAACCCTGTTGCAACGGTAGAATCTGGGTTATAGCCAACACCTATTAAATTATATGCTTTATTAATAGGAGAGTCCAATGCAAAACTCCCTCCGGGTATATATACATTATCCCCGTTTTGTGCAACCATTACAGCACTGTCAAGCGTAGAGTAAAACGTCGTGCTTCCGTTGTGCAGCACGCCAATTACGTTTTGTCCATAACCAGCAAAGCACGCAGCAAACAATAAGATCGTTAGAGAAAGTTTCATGTTGTTAAGTTTTTAAAAGTTGGTAAAGATGTTTTTTTTACAGGGAAATTAAATGTTGTTTTTGCAGGGTCTAAAGGCGCAATCAATTATTTATTTAAAACGAAAAGTTAATTCTCACCAAATGTATAAACAATTCTACCAAAACAAAAAAAATATTTTTAACCACTGCTCCCTCTTTGTATCTCTTTGTGCCTTAGAGCCTTTGTTGCCCATTCCTTTTTTCCTTTTTCCTTTTTCCTTTTTACTTCCCTCTCCCGCTTCCTGGTTCAAAAAACTCATACTTTTACCTCAACATCCAAACAAAACAACTATGGACTATTACTCCCTTTATGATCATGAACTCCGAACCATAAGAATTGAATATAACACAGAGAACCGGCCAAGCGAATTTGAGGAAAAAGCTGTATTAGAATATCGCAACATGCACAACGATTTACTCGCTTTAAAAAAAGCCTTTCCAAAAATAAACGAAGGCTTACAAAAGCTTGAAATGGATATGCCAAAACTGGAAGAAGATATTGCCATATTAGAAACAGAAATAAAGAAATGCGGCCCTTTGGCAGGCTATACAGACGAAGAATGTGAGCAAATGGGCATGGAAGAAGGACAAATAGATGTCAACGCCTTGCTCAAAAAAGTATTCACCCACAAAGACCTCATGGACAATTGCTTCACCGAAACACATAAACAAAAAGATGCAAGAAAAAAATGGGAAGAAGGCTTGAACACCCTTTATGAAAAAATTGATTTATTTGAGGAAACTTATTTCAACCCCATAATTCAAAATCACAAGGAGATGGAAATATATACTACTGCTTTTGATGAAGATGTACAGCAATTTTATGGCCTTCTTAGCGATCTTGGTTTCACCACACAAAGAAAGTTTGCAAAAAGGTCAAATGAATACACAATACGCTTCAATGCATACCTCGAACGCGTAAGACAACTATTCAGCCGCACCGAAAAACTACGTGATTCCGCAGATAAGATCGTAAACCGCCGCGAACTGGGAGATTTTGGCCTTAATTAAATTATTATTTTAATACATACAACCGCCGGTCTTGTTTCATAGCAATGTCGGCTAGGTTCCCACTCAATTCCCACCTAATTCCCACTCAAGCCCACTCATCTACCACCCAACCACCTCAACATTTTCCCTTAGCTTTGAAACCATGAGCAAGTACGATATACTCATCATCGGCGGCGGCCCCATAGGCATTGCCTGTGGCATTGCAGCAAAAAAGGAAGGGCTAAGCTATATTATAATAGAAAAAGGCTGCATAGTAAACAGCCTCTTCAATTACCCCGTGAACATGACCTTCTTTTCCACCGCCGAAAGGCTGGAAATAGGCAACATCCCTTTCATGACCCTGAACCCTAAACCAAAGCGTGCCGAAGCAGTGGAGTATTACCGCCGTGTGGCAGATCTTTTTCAACTCAACATCCACCTCTTTGAAAAGGTAGAGAACGTAGAACGTACTGGAGAACGTTCCTTCTCCGTCACTACCCCCAAACAAACCTACGAAGCCTCCAATATCATCATCGCTACCGGTTTCTATGACATCCCCGTCTTCCTAAACATCCCCGGCGAAAACCTTGATAAGGTTAAACATTATTATAATGACCCTCATTTCTATGCAAAGCAAAAAGTGATAGTAGTAGGCGCCAGCAACTCTTCAGTAGATGCTGCCCTTGAATGCTGGCGCAAAGGTGCTGAGGTGACCATGGTTGTCCGCAAAGATGATATTGGCAAAACAGTTAAGTATTGGGTGCGCCCCGATATTGTCAACCGCATCGCTGAAGGAGTCATTAAAGCCCATTTCAACTCCAGCCTTGTTGCCGTGCGGCAAAACGAAGCAGATATTCAAACCCCCGATGGATTAATAACCATAGAGAATGATTTCGTCCTTGCTCTCACCGGCTACCATCCTGACTTTACCCTGCTTAATCACTTAGGTATTGAACTCTCCAACGACGGTGCCAGTTGTCCAACCTTCAATCCCGAAACAATGGAAACAAACCAGCCCGGCGTTTACCTCGCAGGCGTAGTCTGCGGCGGTATGAACACCCATAAGCTATTCATTGAAAACTCGCGTGTGCATGCGGAGAAGATTGCGCAGTCAGTAGTCAGCCGTCAGCAATGAGCTATTAGCTATTACCATAAACAAATAAGGTTATTACTAAGACCAAGGCTCATTGCTCAAAGCTCATTGCTAACAGCTCACCGCTACTTCATCACTTCCGCAATCACCTTTCCTACACATCCGCTCGGCATTTGTATATGAAGCATAGCAGAAACAGTTGGCGCAATATCCGTCATGTACACTTCGCGGTTGGTGGCGCCCTGTTTAATACCCCATCCAAACCAAAGCAGCGGAATATGTGCATCATAAGGGTTCCAGAGGCCGTGAGTGGTTCCTGCAGGGTCGCCGTCTATCCATCCGGGCTGAAAAATCACCTGTATATCCCCGCAGCGTTTGGCATAATACCCATTGCTGAACATTTTCTTTTGTACATCCGGTAGGGTGCAGTCGTTTAGTTTGGTTATATCAAATTCATTGGCAACACCCGGCACTAATTTCAGCAGCGGCAACATAAAATCCATCATTTTCTGCCTGCTTATTTTCGCTGAATCCAGCAGGTGCTGGTTAAACGTAAACTGGTAATTATCCTCAGCAACCACCACTTCGCCTTTCAAGCCAAACGTAGCTTTAGCATTTGCATTCAAATAATATGCAATACCCGGCGTGTTCAAAAAGCCCGCAGGTATTTTATTCTCCTGCAAATAGGCCGGAATATGCGCCACGCCATGGTCGGCAGTTAAAAAAAGCAGGTAATTGCCCGCACCATATTTTCCATCAAGGTAACTAAAGAACGAACCCAAGTCAGCATCCAGCCTCAAATAATCATCTTCATTTTCCACAGAATTAGGCCCAAACTGGTGCCCGATATAATCCGTTGATGAGCAACTCACCGCCAAAAAATCCGTCGCGCTGCCCATGCCCAGGCTCTCCCCCTCAATGGCCGAGCGCGCAAATTGCAGCGTCATCGTGTTACCTGCAGGAAGGCTTTTTATTGCCGTGTCTTTCTGCGACCCCGTAAGCGAACTCATCTTGTGCGGAAAAGTCGCAAATGCCTCTCCAGGGAACTTCTTTTCATAAGGCTCATTGTCAGCAGAGCTTTCCGTGTAACTGGCCGCAGGGTTCATCGTTTGCCAGTTGGTAACAAGGCTGTCCACTATTTTCCGGTTGTTGAACGCATCCACCCCAGCCCGGCAGCGCGCTCATATAATAACTGCTCGTCACCCATTTGCCGCTCCGGTCGTCGTACCAGTAGGCACCGTTCGCCGCATGTCCCGCAGGCAGTATAGACCCCCTGTCTTTTATCGCCACGCCTATCACTTTGCTCTTAAAATTCGTTGCCAGCCGCAGTTCGTCCGTCACGGTCGTCACCAGCATGTTGTTCGGGCTCATGCGGCCGGAGCTGTCCCCAGCGCCCACAGTCTCAAACGTGCTGTCGTCCGTACAATACACCCGTTTGCCCTGGTCAGCGTCCCACCAGTTATTGCCCGTGATGCCCGTGATAGCGGGCACGCTGCCCGTGTAAATGCAGGTATGCCCCGCCGCAGTCACCGTCGGCGTATAAGGCACCATCGTGTTCTCGCAGCTAAACCCATCGCGCAGCAGGCGTTTGAAGCCATCGTTGCCGTAATGGTCGTAATACCGGTACAAAAAATCCCAGCGCATTTGGTCTATCACAATACCCACCACCAGTTTTGGCCTTGCAATTTGCTGGCTTGCAGGCGGATTTTGCCCCATCGCGTCCGCACATATCAAAGAAAAAAGCAAACAGCTTATACTATTTTTCATCAAAAAAAGATTTGAGCAAATATAACCGCATAAAAAATTGAAGCGGCAAGCAAGAGGATTAATCAAAAAAAGATAATATTGACAGGAATGGCCAAGCGATAATTGCTCTTTTGATAGTATAAAAAATGGAAAATTGCCTATTTTTTAGTGCAGTCCCTTATTACACAACGTATAATACCATGTTGCATACTGCAATGCCCTATTACACTACGTGTAATACCATACTGCACACTGCAATGCCCTATTGCACGTACGTGTAATACCATACTGCACACTGCAATGCCCTATTGCATGAACCTGTAATACCATACTTCACGCTGCAATGCCCTATTGCATGAACGTGTAATACCATCATGCACACTGCAATGCCCTATTGCACGAACGTGTAATACCATACTGCACACTGCAATGCCCTATTGCACGAACGTGTAATACCATGATACACACTGTAGTACTTTATTGTAAAAACTTGCAATGGCATGTTTCACATTTAAACTAAGGTGTCTTTTTTATAAACATTATAATATCAATCAATTATGAAAGATATGGAAAGATATTTTAACGAATCCCTTCAGTGGCATCTGTATTTCGCCAATGGGGCGCCGCATTTCCACGGCTGAAGGGTTATTCTATCTTTTTCTGCAAGATGTCCTGCAGTTCTTTTTGGTAGGTGAAACTTACGGGCACGGTTTTATCGCCAACGCGAAGGGTGTTTTTGTTCCAGCCGGTTATTTTGTCTACGGGCACAATGTAGGAGCGGTGTACGCGCTGAAATTTTTCCTTTGGCAATTTCTCTGTCACCGTTTTCATGCTCATGTGCACAAGAAAAGGTTTTGGGGAAATATAAATTTTGATGTAATCGTCAAGCGCTTCTACAAGTTCAATGTCTTTGAAAAAAATTTTGTTCCACTGATAATTGTATTTGATAAATAAATAGCCTTCATTTTTTTCTTTGGCAAGCCGGTACTCCATTAATTCTTTTGCTTTTATAGTGGCTTTTAAAAACCTGTCGTAATCAAAAGGCTTTACGAGATAATCAACCGCATCCAGATTAAATCCTTCGGCAGCATATTGGCCATAAGCCGTAGTAAAAATAACAAGCGGCTTGTTTTGCAGCGATGAAAATAGTTGCAACCCCGAAATATCGGGCATTTGAATATCAAGAAAAAGCAGATCTATATTGTTGTTCTCAATAAAAGGCTTTGCTTTTAAAGCATCAGTAAAAGCTGCTGTAATATTGAGCAAACCGGTCTTTGCTGCATAATTTTTTACAAGCTGAAGCGAGAGCGGCTCATCATCTATGGCAACACAATTCATCATGCCGAAATATTTATTGAAAGTGATATTTTGTATGTATGTTCTCCATTTTCGACCGCAAGCGAATGATTATCCTGATAGAGCAATTCCAGCCGGCGTTTCGCATTACTGATCCCCATGCCGGTGCCTTTTTCTGTTTTACTTTTTGTATGTGGAAATATGGCATTCGTGCTTTCAAAAAGCAAATTGTTTTTGTCGGTGGAAAGAGTCACGCTTATCTGCGAATCATGATGTGCACTGATGCCATATTTAAAAGCATTTTCTATGAACGGGATAAATAATAATGGGGCAATGCGAACATTGTCTGTGTCGGCCGTTACCTTAAAACAGATCTTTACGTTATCTGTCAGGCGTATCTTCTGCAGTTCAATATAACTATTGATAAACTCAATTTCTTGATTGAGCGTTACAAATTCATTTTTTGATTCTTCCAGCGTGTAACGCATAATACGCGAAAGCTTCATTACTGCATCGGCTGTTTTTTCATTATCAGTTACAGCGAGGGTATAAATGCCATTTAAAGTATTAAAAAGAAAATGAGGGTTTACCTGCGAGGTTAGTAAGGACAACTCTGTTTGCAGTTGCTGCTTGGTTATCTCTTCTTTTATTTCTTCGGCAGAAAGCCATTGCGAAATAAGTTTTGAGCCACTGCTGATGGTAAGGGCGACAAAGAATTGTGCCATAGGGCCAGCGGCAAAAAAATGTGGCCCGGTAAAGTTGCGGGATCTTGCCATTGCAGTTTGCAGGAACAGTTTTGTTTCTTCTGAGTTTGCATCGATCAAATACAATACGGTAAGGTAAACAAGCAGGGAAGCGAGCACAAGAGATATATAAAAAATGATCTTCTTCTTTGCAAGCGTGGCAGGGATAAGGATCTTGGTATTAAAATAATAGAAGCAAATGAGCAACAGGTTAGACGTAATGAACAAATAAATAAACCTTGGGCTTTGCAAAGGGGGTTTGCTGTGGTTATAAGGAAAAATAACAAAGGGCAACATGAAAAAGCACGCCCATGCAGCAATGATGATGACCATCTGTACGGCAAGGTTTTTTTCCTTTGTAGCTAAAATATCTTTACTTGAAAGCAATGCTGCGTTTTTGTGTTAGCCTAATTAAACTTGACATTTAACCAAAATTGAGAGTCCCTGACCATTTCTTCCTTATTTACAGGATTATAGCCGGTTGTTCTGCCAGTGCTATTAAAGCCACCGCCACTACCTCTTCCTCCGCCATGCATTCCGCCGCCTCCGCCATTAAATCCTCCACCATTTCCACCTCCCGTACTTGCTGAATTTTCGGTTTGGTTTAAATACTCTTTAGGAAAAGCGTTTAATTTAAATCCAATGCTTAACTGGGAATTGTTTTTTATTGCCGATCTAAAATCATTGCCATAAATATCCCGAAGGGGGATAGCAGCTTCATACACCAGATTATTGGTAACATCTGTAGCTACAATAGCTTTTGGGCCGTTGTTGTTATATTTTTGATGCATCCCGTCAGGGGTTATTTTAAATCCAGTTGTTTGCATGATCATATCTTGCCCGATTAGTTTTTGTTTCATGCTCTTATAACCTTTTGCTGATGCACTTTGTTGAAAACTATTTTCGGGGTTGTCATCTGTTTGTGACATGATGGGATAGCTGAGATACATATTTTGTGCATGATTAGCCGTTACATCAAAATAGATCTCCATACCCATTCTTAAAGCTTTCATCTGCAAAGCCTGGTCGTCTATGTGCAAAGCGATATACAGGTTTGCAGTATCTGTGGTTATATAAGTGCTGATGCCCGTTGAATTATCCGTGTGAATTGTATTCATATTCCAGTCGCTCAGATCACCATTCACTACAATGTGGCTTGAATCATTGGGGAAACTCACATGAATTACTTCAGGGGCTGCTGCTGTGCCTTCTGTTTTTTTTGACGAACTACAGGAAACAAAAAAACAAAACAGGACAAGCAATAACAAAAAAGAGGTTTTCATTCTTACAAAGTAATTATTATGTGAAGGAAAAGAAACTTTATTTCGATAAACAAATTGATTTTATCGGCGGAAAGAAAGAGCGGGCACTTAGTACGACTCGTTGTCGTTAGGAAAATCATGTTGTTTAACATCCGCAACATATTGCTTTGTGGCCTTGGTTATTTCTTCAAACAAATTTGCATATTGCCTTAAAAAACGAGGCTTGAATTCTGTGTTAATACCAAGCATATCGTGCATTACCAGCACCTGCCCGTTACAATATTTCCCTGCGCCTATTCCAATAGTTGGGATGCTTAAAGATCCGCTTACATCCTTTGCCAGCACGGCCGGAATTTTTTCCAGCACAATGCCAAAACAGCCTACCGATTCCAGCAACTTTGCATCGCTTTTTAATTTATTTGCCTCTTCTTCTTCCTTTGCGCGCACATTGTAAGTGCCGAATTTATAAATGCTTTGTGGCGTTAAACCCAAATGCCCCATTACCGGAATGCCGGCAGACACAATGCTTTTAATGCTTTCGATCACTTCTTCACCGCCTTCCAGCTTTATGGCGTGGGCGCCGGTTTCCTTCATGATCCGGATGGCAGATGCAAGCGCAATTTGATGGTTTGACTGATAAGATCCAAAAGGCATATCCACCACCACAAGCGAGCGGCTTACACCCCGCACCACCGAAGATGCATGATAAATCATCTGGTCAAGCGTTATGGGCAGCGTGGTTTCGTGGCCTGCCATTACGTTGCTGGCGCTGTCGCCCACAAGGATCACGTCGATCCCGGCGGCATCAAATATTTTGGCAAAAGAAAAATCATAAGCCGTTAGCATGGAGATCTTTTCCCCGCTTGCCTTCATTTTTTGAAGCGTGTGTGTGGTGATCCTTTTTATTTCTTTTTGTACGGACATGCAATGCAGATTTTAGTGGTGAAAGAATGTTGCCGTATATGCCTCTGCGTTAGAATAAAACATGTACGAAAAGAGGGCGCAAGGTAATACTTACTTTAAAACCGGATAAACAAATACAAGTAATGCAGGGGTTTGGCTGAACTTATTTTTTATATTGAAGGAAGTGTAGATTGCATCCTGATAAATTTCTTTCCGTTTAATGCGCCAATATAAAGAGGTGTTTGAAACACCTTTGCACGCAGTAAATACCGATAATGCTGCCGAAGGGCATTTTAAAGTGGAGCTTTAAACAAGGAGAAATTATGAATTATGAGTTATGAATATCATTTATCATTCCTTATTTATAATTCATAACTCATAATTCATAATTTTTTCTTCACTTCCTCATACAAACTCTGCACAAGCCCATCCGCAAGGCCGATCCTGGGTACATAAATTTCATTGATGTTTGCCCAGCGCATCACGTTTATGTAGATCAATAATGCCGGAACAATAACATCAGCGCGGTCGTCGCGGAGTTTATAAAGCATGATGCGTTGCTCCAGCGAAACGCTTGATAATTCTCTATAATAATCTTTAAGCAAGTCAAGCAGCAGGGGTTTGCCTTCTTTTTTTTTGCTCATTGAAAAGATCTTGTTGATGTTTCCGCCAGAGCCGATCGCTATAAGGGGCAGCTTGCTTTTTGTGTTTTGCTTCAGGTGGTCGCGCATTTCGTCCCATTGTTTTTCAACCACCTGATCTTTCAAAAGCCTTATCGTTCCAATGTTAAAAGACTCTTTATATCGCAGTTTTCCATCGGCAAAAAAAGTAAGTTCTGTGCTGCCGCCGCCCACGTCAATGTACAGGTAAGAATGTTCCTGGTCCAGGTGCTCTGCAATATGGTTTTCATAGATGGCAGACGCTTCTTCATCGCCGCTGATAATGCTGACCTCAATACCTGTTTCCATTTTCACCTTGCGAATAATATCCTGGCTGTTTCGTGCATCGCGCATGGCGCTGGTGGCGCAGGCTTTTACGTGGTTCACCTCATACACATTCAAAAGATGGCTGTACGCCTTCATTGTTTGCAGTATCATGCCTATGCGTTGCTTGCCAATTTCGCCTTTTTCAAACACATCAAAACCTAACCTAAGCGGAACCCTTACAAGGTTTAGTTTTATAAACTGCGGCTCGCCCAGACTGTTCTCGGTTACTTCGCTTATCAGCAGGCGTGCCGCGTTGCTGCCTATGTCGATTGCTGCTAATTTCACCGGCGAAAATTAAAGGAATAAATTGAAACATCGCAGGTTGATAAGCCAAAGGGATTTTTTAGTTACCAGCTATGGTACACGAATTGAGCTTTAGTGGCGAAGCTACGTCAACAGTAGAATATGCATTAAGCTGTGGTTTCCTCCTTAGCAGGCTCCTTCAAGTTTGAAACTTTCTTTTCATCCGTATGTGTTTCTGCCTGTACTTTTTGACGCAAATATTGAAACGTTTCAATTTGTGAGCGTATCTTCTTTTTGCCTACTGAGGATACATAAGTATTAGAAAGTTCGTTATCAAGCCAGCGTGCAGTAACATTATCTTTTAGTTGGATGTTGATAATATCTTTTAATTCGCCTATTATTTCTTTACTTTTTATCGATACTGCCGCTTCAATACGATGATCAAGATTGCGCACCATCCAGTCCGCTGAAGAGATATATACTTTTTCTTTTCCGCCATTATGAAAGATCATTACGCGGGCATGTTCCAGGTATTCGTCCACAATACTTATCGCCGTAAATGGCTTTTTAAATTTCTTGTTTTCAGTAAGGGCGCAAAAAATGCCACGCACCACCATTTTAATTTCGACCCCGGCTATAGCAGCATCGTAAAGTTTTGTAATGAGCGTCGTATCACTTATCGAGTTTAGTTTAATAATAATTTCAGCTTTCTTTCTTGTCTTCGCATTTTTTATTTCCCTGTCGATCATCTGCAGAAGCTCCCGGCGCATATTTATAGGGCAAACCATTAATGCTTTACATGCCTTGAGCGATTGGTAGCCAAGTTTGGGGTTTTCAAGCAAATTAAAAATGCGGTTAATATCGGCCATCACAGTACGGTTGCTTGTTAACAGGCAATGGTCGCCATACACTTTTGCAGTTTTTTCATTAAGGTTGCCGGTACTTACAAAACCATATTGAATAGTTTTATTATTAACCCTTTTTTTTATCACACAAAGCTTTGCATGTACTTTTATTTCAGGCAACCCCAGCAACACTTTCACACCTTCTTCCTCCAGTAGTTCCTTCCATTCCAGGTTAGCTTCTTCGTCAAACCTTGCGCGCAATTCCATCATCACTACCACGTGTTTGCCATTGCGCACTGCATTGATAAGCGCATTAATAACTTTTGAATTTGTAGCGAGTCTGTAAGCTGTTATTTTGATCGTGTTTACGTCAGGGTCCATTGCCGCTTCGCGCAGCAGATCAATAACGGTGTTGAAAGAATGGTAAGGAAAATGAAGCATCACATCCTTCTTCACAATAATATCTGTTACTCGCAACGAATTTTGAAAGGCAGGATGTGTAAGCGAAGCACGGCGCAGATTTTTTGAAGAAAACACATCTGGAAAATCCATAAAATGCCTGAAGTTATGAATTCGCCCACCGGGAATAATATTATCCCTGCGGGAAAGGTTGAGCCTGCGCATCAGGTATTCCAGCAAACCGGCATCCATTTCTTTGTCATACACAAAACGTACAGGTTTTCCTTTGCGCCTGTTCTTTAAGCCTTTCTCTATTTTTTGAACAAAAGTTGTTGAAATGTCATTGTCAATATCTATTTCAGCATCTTTTGTTACTTTAAAAATATGCGCATCAAAATGGTCATAACCAAAATAGGAAAATATATAAGGAAGGTTAAAGCGGATCATGTCTTCCAGCAAAATAATATAATGCTCTCCTTCTTTTGAAGGCAGTTGTACAAAGCGTCCAAGAGTTTTGCTGGGCACTTCTATTAACGCATATTTTTGTTCGTAAGCTGATTTCTTTTTGCGCATCACCACGCCCAGGAAAATGCTTTTATCCCTCAGGTAAGGCAGTTGCGGCAGGCTTTCTATTAGTAACGGGATAATGTTCGAGCGTACCTCTTCTTCAAAATATGCTTTTACAAATACTTTTTGCTCGGCAGACAAATGTTTTTCATCGATCAAAAAGATCTTCTGCTCTTTTAGTTCCTCCATAATGCCATTCCAAATGCGGTTAAACTCGTTTTGCTGCTGCAAAACAATTACCTGTATCTGGTCAAGTATTTCCTGCGGGTTTTCTTCAAAATGAAAATTTGTTTTCTTGCCGGCAAGCTCCGTCATGCGCTTCAGGGTTGCTACGCGCACACGAAAAAATTCATCAAAGTTGTTGGAATGAATGCCAAGAAAACGGATACGTTCTTTTAATGGAACAGTAGGTTCATTTGCCTCCTGCAGCACGCGTGCATTAAAGCTTAGCCAGCTTATATCGCGGGGGATAAAATTCTTTTTTGCCATAGCAACCGGTCTGAAATATCAAAAATAAGGAAGGGGTTGAATTGGCAATATTAAGTTTTTGGCTTAAAAAATGTTTTTACACATCAAGCTCTGTGATTATCCGGCTTCCAGTTTATAATTACTTTCTTAATGTCATTGGGCGAAAGATTGTCACTTGCTGCTTTTGCTGCAAGCCCGGGAAATTCACCATCGCTCGCAAAACGCAGCGCAATGATCTGCCCCATCGTAAGCCTTTTATCAAGAGGTTTGCCGGTTAGTATATAATGCCTGAAATTTTCTTCTGCACGTATTGCCCTGTCCTGCGCCTTTAGCGCGAATCCTCTTCCATAAAGGGCCGTTAACGCTATTGTAATTACTGTTAGCAATGGGAAAAGCCCTGAATAAACCCAGCCGTCCTCGCCGCAAACCTTTGCCAAATGAATAACAGCAGAAACAAGCAGGAAACCTAATAATCCAAAGGTGATAACATGATATCCAATAACGTAGCGTGCGTGGTTGGCGTGATCTTGTTGTTTCATTTTTTGAGTTTATGGGCGTAAGGTAGTAAAAAATGTGAGGGGTACTGGCAAATGAAGCATTACTATCTACCCAAGCTTTTTTATTGTATCAATAATGCCCGTTGTTGAGAACCCTTGTATAATAGGGTTAATGACCACCCTGCCTCCATTAGCGATCACCTCTTTTGCGCCAACAATTTGCTCAACCGTATAATCGCCGCCTTTTACCAGCACATCCGGCAGGAGGGAAGCGATAAGGTTAATGGGCGTATCTTCTTCAAAAATAATTACCGCATCGGTTATTAGTAGGGAAGCAAGAATTAAAGAGCGGCTATGCTGGTTGTTTACCGGCCGGCCTTCTCCCTTTAATTTTCTAACGCTGCTGTCGGCGTTCACGCCAACAATTAAATAGTCGGCCTCTTTTGCAGCCTCCGAAAGGGAAAATATATGGCCTTCGTGCAGAATATCAAAACACCCGTTCGTGAACGCGATGGTTTTTCCGGCAAGCCGCCACGCAGCAACCATGGCCTGCAATCGCGGCAGCTCAAATATTTTTTTGTTAACGGCAGCTATGTTTTTCATCAGAGTTTATTTCCTTCCCTCGGGAAAACAAGCGCGGGCTTAAAAGTTTTAGCCTCCTCAAAATCCATCGTGGCGTACCCTATAACTATTATAATATCCCCAACTGCGCCGCTCCTTGCCGCAGGCCCGTTCAGGCAAACCGTACCGCTGCCCCGTTTACCTTTAATGAGATAGGTTTCCAGCCTTGAGCCATTGTTCACATTCACCACCTGTATCTTTTCGTTTTCAAGAAAATTGGCAGCGTCCATCAGGTCTTCATCCAGTGTCAGGCTACCCACATAATTCAGGTTTGCTTCCGTAATAACTACGCGGTGGATCTTCGATTTTAATATTTCTATTTGCATTGCGGGCGCAAAGTTACACAGATTGTTTGAGTAAGAAAATTTTGAGGATCAGGAAAAAGGAGACACAAATAGGTTAACATTTATAGGTTTTTTTTATGAATAAATGGCGGGAGAAAAAATTAGATTTTATGCAAATCCTATAGAAAATAGATAAAATCCTACAGGATTTAAGGTGAATCCTATAGGAAATAAATCAAATTCTGCAGGAAATAAATAGAATCATGTAGGATATAAACTAAATCCTGTAAAAAATAAATTAAATCCTATAGGAAAACAAATAAATCCTATAGGAAATAAACTAAATCCTATAGGAAAATAGCCTAATAATGAAAAATAACCTTTAAATTGCGTCATGCTTATTCAAAGATCCTAAAAAAAGACGCGATGATATTAAAACTGAGGGTCTCCCTGGCTTTTTTAAAGAAAAACCCGGCCTCCAAATTTATTTTCGGAAGCACTGTGCTGAATTTATTGAAGCTTAACGCGGCAAAATTCCCCAACTTGCCCGTGTCTTTAGCAACACTGCAGGCCGATAATGATGCTTTAAAGGGAGGAATTGTTGCAGCCGCCACGGGCGATAAAGAAGCAAAGGCCGAATTGAAGAATATAGTCGACGACTGGAATGATGATTTTCGGGAAACCGCAAATTTTATTTCGCAGCAGGCAAATGGCAGCGCAGAACTGATAAGCATGGCAGGTTTTGTGGCAACCAAACGCGAAAGCACACCGTTGCAGCAGGCCGGGGCTTGCAAAAATTTTAGCGCTGCGCCGCAAAAAGCAAAGGGAAGGCTTACGGCAGGGTGCGCCACCATGGAAAACGCCGCTGCATTTATATATCTTGCCCTGCCCGAAGGCGCAACCGTGATGCAAAATGGAAATAGATTGACGATCACCATGGGTGGCAACACCATGTACCTTGTTGCAGACACGCATCGCAAAGTGGTGATGGAAAACTTGCCGGGCAAACAGCCTCTCAACGTTAGCATGTTCGCCTTTAACCGTGCCGGCGCCGGCCCATTGACGAGCAGCCAGGAGGTGACGCCGCAGTAAGGATTTAATTGAAATTTTACTCTAAAAACATATTATCGATCAGCCTCACCCCCCCTATAAAAGCAGCAACAAGAGCAACAAGTTTCGCTTCCCCATCCCAAACTGAAACAGGAGCAAGCGTTTCTGCATTAGCTATTTCCACATAATCCACCTTATCAAAACCATTTTGCAAAAGCATTTCAGCCGCCTGCGCTTTTAGTGTTTGTATTTCAGAAGAACTAATATTTTGTTTTATAAAAAGCAAGGTTTCATAAATAGCTGCCGCTTTTGTTTTATCCTGTTCATTCAAGCGCATATTCCTGCTGCTCATCGCCAACCCCGATGCTTCGCGAAGGGTGGGAGAGAGGGTTATTTTGGTAGGAGAACCTGTTTCCTCCATCATTTTTTTCAGCACCATACATTGTTGGTAATCCTTTTGCCCCAGGTATAAAACAGTTGGCTTAATGATGGAAAGCAAACGGTCCACCACCTGGCAAACCCCCTGGAAATGCCCCGGGCGGTATGCGCCTTCAAGTATAGTTTCTAAAGAACCAAGATCATAATGGCGAAGCTTATCCGTTCCTTCAGGATATATTTCATTTGCTGAGGGAAGGAATAAAATATCTGCTCCGCTTCTTTCCAGCAATAAAATATCTTTTTCAATTGTGACGGGATATTTTTTAAAATCTTCCTTATCATTAAACTGTGTTGGGTTAACAAAAATGCTGCAAACCGTGCAGTCGTTTTGTTCTTTACTTGATCTGATCAATGAAATATGCCCGTCATGAAGCGCGCCCATCGTAGGGACAAAACCAATGGTTTTATGTTCATTTATGAATGAACGAAGCTTTTTTTCAATGCCATCAACTGTTTTATGTATGATCATTTCAGGGAATTAAACCACGTGATAATGTATAATATGTTTATATTATGGTTAATTTCTGTACCTTCGCACACCATTTTTCAAGGGTTTAACGCCAAACAGGCAGCAGAATGTCAACAAAGAAAAGAATTTTATTCATTGCCACCGAAATGTCTCCGTATTTAGAAATGACGGAGTTTGCAGAATTGATAAACAAACTGGCAGTCAGATGTAACGAGAGCAACATGGAAGTGCGCTGCATTATGCCGCGGTTCGGCACAGTTAATGAAAGAAGGCACCGCTTGCATGAAGTTGTTAGGCTTTCGGGAATCAATGTTTCCGTAGACAATGAGGATCATCCTTTACTGATAAAAGTAGCATCATTGCCAAATGCAAGGCTCCAGGTTTATTTTCTTGATAACGAAGACTTTTTTAAACGCAAATTTGTTTTTCATGATGAAGATGAAAAATGGTTCCCCGACAATGACGTGCGAACCATTTTTTATTGCAAAGGCGCACTGGAAACTGTAAAGAAATTTGGATGGCCACCAGATATTATACATTGCAGCGGGTGGATGACAGGGTTGGTACCAATGTATATAAAAACTGCATATAAAAAAGAGCCGGTTTTTAGCCAAAGTAAAATTATTTATACAATAGGGGCTAATACTTTTAAAGAAAAGCTGGGCGCAGGATTTATTAAAAAAGCCAGCATTCATGTAAATATAAAAGACAAAGACCTTGAACCTTTTAAGGAAGGCACAAACACTGCTATGTTCCGTGGCGGAGCAACTTATGCTGATATTATAACCTTTGGCTCAGAGAAAGTAGATAAGAAACTGATCGAGGAATTTTCAAAAATGAAAGGCAAAAAAGTGCTGCCATTTCATAGCTGGGAAAGTGATTTAACAGAGTATTTAGAATTGTATAACGAGCTTGCAGCGAAGTAATTTAATTAATGAATTTGCGAAACGTAAAACGAAACTTCCCGTTCTTTTTATCCCTTTTTCTTATCCTTTCTGCATGTACGAAGATACTTACCACAGATATAGGAAATAATTTAATACCTCCTTCTGACAACGTAAATACTAAGGATACTTTTATTACGGTTTATGCAAAAACTGCGGGGGACTCTGTTATCCACCCTCTTATTGGGGATGATCATGTTGTTGGCTATGTGAACGACCCTTTATTTGGCAAAACAACAGCCAAAATAAATGTGCAGATGGTGCCCGCATTCTTCCCCTATACATTTAATGTTAATGCTGACAGCATAACACATATTGATTCTATTGTTTTGGTTTTACATTTTGACGGCGTTTGGGGAGATAGCACCCAATCACTTTCCTTACATGTATTTGAAATTGCCGGCGACCAGCAATTTTCCAGAGATTCCATATATAGTTCTGCATATTCTGTTAATCCTGCCCAGGAGCTTACTAACGGGCCTGTTGTAGTAGATCCACGGGGATTATATGCGGATTCGTTCCATGTTTTTGGTGGTGATTCTGGAATAAGCGCAATAAGGATCCCGTTGAATATCAGTAATGCCGGTAAATTTTTACAAGGTTATCCTTTTGATTCTGCACACGCCTACCAAAGCGATTCGCTATTCAATATTTATTTCCGCGGGTTGCAAATAACATCAGATGCCTCTGGTAATAACCTCTTTAAAATAAATCTTACAAACACTGATACCAGGCTGGAATTTTATTATAAGTATAAAAATGCAGATTCCATTGGAGTAATAGATACAACAGTCAGTTATTTCTCAGTGGTTAGTGGTGCTAGTGCACATTCTAATAATATAGTAAGAAACCGTTCCGGCGCGCAAATAGCGAAATACTACAATCCTTCAGGCAATAATTCACCTTCCCCGTCAAACATGGATAGTTTATTATTTATTGATGCGAACCCCGGTGTCTTTGCCAATATAAATATTCCCGGCCTAAGTTTATTTAGGAATGTAATTATCCATCGTGCAGAATTGCTCATGAGCCAGTCCCGCGACCCGGAAGATAATTATTATTATGACGAATATATGAGCCCACCTGATTTAATGCTTGCTGGATATAGCTTTGATTCATCAAGGCGCATTGCGCTGTATAGTGACTTGGCAAATACAAGCGGAAGTGTTGATCTTACTACATTTGGAAGTTTTCCTATTTTTCATTACGATCCTACTACCCCAACTGTTGAATATTATTCTTACAGTTTTGATATTTCAAGATATGTCCAAAGCATTATTACGGCTCATGATTCTAATTACACCAACCTTGTGCTTTATGCCCCTTTCTATAATGAATATCTTTATCCTGCCGAAACAGCTTCATACCCTTTTCAGTTGTCAACCGTTCCAATAAATTCCCCTGCCTGTGGGCGTATAAGGCTTTATGGGGGCAACAGCTTTGATAGTACTACAAGGATGAGGCTTCATATTGTTTACTCAACTTTTTAAAAAGTTCTGTTTCAATCATTATTATATTTGCGACTTAAAAAAAACTAAATGTCTTATTTATTTACTTCTGAAAGTGTATCCGAAGGCCATCCGGATAAAGTGGCCGACCAGATCTCTGATGCTTTAATTGATAATTTTCTTGCTTTTGACCCTCAGTCGAAAGTGGCCTGCGAAACTTTAGTAACAACAGGACAGGTAATATTAGCTGGAGAGGTAAAATCCAGCGCCTATCTTGATGTGCAGGAAATTGCGCGTGGTGTCATCCGCAAAATAGGTTACACCAAAAGCGAATATATGTTTGAGGCAAACAGCTGCGGCATCCTTTCTGCCATTCATGAGCAAAGTGCAGACATAAACCAGGGTGTTGATAAAAAAAGAAAGAAGAACAGGGAGCGGGCGATCAGGGTATGATGTTTGGCTATGCCACTAACGAAACTGATGATTATATGCCGCTTGCGCTTGACCTTGCACATAAGATCTTGATAGAATTGGCTGCTCTAAGAAGAGAAAATAAGCAGGTAAAGTATTTACGTCCCGATGCAAAAAGCCAGGTGACGCTTGAATACGATGACAACAATGTGCCTGTTCGTATTGAAGCTATTGTTGTTTCCACTCAACATGATGATTTTGATAAAGAAGAAAAGATGCTTGAGAAAATAAAAAAAGATATTGTTTCTATTTTGATCCCAAGGGTTAAGTCTAAATATCCTAAATATGCGCATCTTTTCAATACAGAAATAAAATACCATATTAATCCTACAGGTAAATTTGTGATAGGTGGGCCGCATGGAGATACTGGCCTTACCGGCAGAAAAATAATTGTTGACACTTATGGTGGAAAAGGAGCACACGGCGGCGGCGCATTCAGCGGAAAAGACCCAAGCAAGGTGGACAGAAGTGCAGCTTATGCAACCCGTCATATTGCCAAAAACCTTGTAGCTGCAGGTGTGGCAGATGAAGTGCTGGTGCAGGTTTCTTACGCAATTGGAGTAGCGCAGCCTACCAGCATTAATGTAAACACTTTTGGTAGAGCTAAAGTGAAATTAACCGATGGCGAGATAAGCAAAAAAGTGGAAGCCATTTTCGATATGCGCCCATATTTTATAGAAGAACGTTTAAAACTTCGTAACCCAATTTACAGCGAAACGGCTGCTTATGGGCACATGGGCCGCAAAAACGAAATTGTAACCAAAGAATTTAAAACCCCTTATGGAGAGGTACTGAAGAAAAAAGTGGAACTTTTCACCTGGGAAAAACTTGATTATGTAGGCAAGGTAAAAAAAGCCTTTGGAATAAAATAAAAGAAAGCCCCGCAGTAATGCGGGGTTTTTGTTTAAAATATCAGGTAGCGCCTGTTATATTTTCCCTCAAAATTTCTATTTGCCTTCCTGCGATAAATCGCAGGCATTAAAATGGGCCTATTTGTCTTCCTGCGATAAATCACAGGCAATAAAATGAGTCTATTTGCCTTCCTGCGATAAATCGCAGGCAATAAAATGAGTCTATTTGCCTTCCTGCGATAAATCGCAGGCAATAAAATGAGTCTATTTGCCTTCCTGCGATAAATCGCAGGCAATAAAATGAGTCTATTTGCCTTCCTGCGATAAATCGCAGGCAATAAAATGAGTCTATTTGCCTTCCTGCGATAAATCGCAGGCACTAAAAGCAAAATCTATTTCTTCCCATAAACTTCCAGCATTTTTTTCAGGTCTTCCAGCGTATTGATCTCATCGGCTTTTTTGTCTTTTCGCCAGCGGCTGATCCGTGGGAAACGCAAAGCAACACCACTTTTATGGCGGTTGCTCGCTGCAATGCCTTCAAAAGCAATTTCAAAAACAAGTTCGGGTTTTACGGTGCGCACCGGACCAAATTTTTCAAGGGAATTTCGTTTAACAAAATTGTCCACTTCATTAAATTCCTTGTCTGTTAAGCCTGAATAAGCCTTTGTAAAAGACACAAGCTTTTCTCCATCTTTCACCGCAAAAGTGTAGTCAGTGTAAAGGTTACTTCTTCTGCCATGGCCTTTTTGCGCGTAGATCATCACGGCATCAATCGTTAGCGGCTCTATTTTCCATTTCCACCAGTCGCCTACTTTTCTACCCACCTGGTAAATGGAAGATTTACGCTTAAGCATCAGGCCTTCTGCGCCCATTTCGCGTGACCTTTCGCGGATATAGGCAAGGTCTTCCCATGAATGAAATGTGATCACCGGCGACAGGCGCAGCGTAGGATGATTTGCAGCTTCAACTATTTTTTCTAAATAAATTCTTCTTGTTTCCAGTTCTTTCACCTGAGATCCTCGCCGTCCATCTCCAATAGATCATAAGCGAAAAATGCGATTGGCGCTTCCTGCAATTGCTTTTTGGTTACGTTCTTTCTGCCAATTCTTGTTTGTAACAATGCAAATGGGAGAGGAGTGCCATCCTGCTGCGGCATTATTTCGCCATCCAATGCAACACCGTTTGGCAATAAGGTTCTCAAAATTTCATATTCCGGAAATTTATCTGTCATCAATTCTTCGCCCCGGCTCCAGACAAATAGTTTTTCATTTCTTTTGATGATCTGCCCGCGGATGCCATCCCATTTCCATTCTGCCTGCCACTCCTCGGGAGAGCCCAATGCCGAAGGGCTTTCTTCCAGCGCATAAGCGAGATAAAAAGGATAGGGTTTTGAATCATCAGCGGAAGAAGCGGCCAATAATTCTGTATAAGTTATGGTGGAAGGATCCCAGTTGCCGCTGATGCGATGCGCAATAACGGATGCATCCAATTTTGTATTTTTTGCAACGGAGTTGACGATCACTTTTTGTGAAACGCCGATCCTGAAACCGCCTGTAAGCAACTTGTTAAAAACAAATTTTTCTTCCTTGCTCATCATCATCCAGCAGGAGAGGATAAATTCTTTTTTTACAGCTTCGCTTTCTTTTTCTATAGAAATTAATTTTTCGAGATAATAAGAAAGGCTGTTGGCATTGTCATTATTTTTTTTATCAGGAAGAAGCAGGGCGATGGTTTCAGCAAGATCGCCGACAGTATGGTAACATTCTTCAAAAAGCCAATGCGGGATATTCAATAGTTCAATGCACCAGTTTTGCAACAACGTGGAATTGACTGCGCGCCTCGGTTTGCGCCCCGTGAACAAAGCGATCACCCAAACTTTGTCTTTATCATCAGCAGTAGAAAAATAATTGGACAGTGCCTCCAGCTTGTCATTTGTTTTGGTTGACGTTCCCAGGATGTTTACTAAAGCTGCGAATTGTTGCATTATTCGGGTGTTTCGGTTAATGGTTTTTCTTCCGGTTCTTCTTCGCCGAATTTGGTTTTTACTTCATGGGCTTCAATGCCGTTCTCTGTAAGATACCTGCTCAATGCCGCCTGGAAACCATGCGTTACAAAAACGCGTGAGGCACCGGTTGCTTTCACTGCAGCTAACAATCCTTTCCAGTCAGCATGGTCACTTAATGCAAAACCTGCATCGGCATTGCGCCTGCGCACATTGCCACGCACCTGCATCCATCCGCTGCAAACGCCCGTTTCATAAGGCGTGAATTTTTTCATCCACGACGAACTTTCCGCGCTGGATGGTGCAATAACGATAGCCCCTTTCAATTTTTCTAAAGGCGTTTCAGGCGTAATTCTTTCGGCGGCAGGCAGTGCTACACCGGCGGAAACTAAAGCCTGGTGCATATTCCAGGTTGCCCCATGCAAATAAATGGTCTCGCCAATTTCGGAAAGAGGTTGCATAAGCCGCTGTGCTTTGCCTAAACTATAAGCGATCAGCACGCTTGTTTGATGCAGCGCTTTGTTTTTATAAACCCATTGTTTGATGTTATTGTAAATTTCCTGCTGCGGTTTCCAGTCGTAAATAGGCAAACCAAAAGTAGATTCTGTGATAAAAGTATTGCATGGAATGGGCTCAAAAACACCACTTATTTTATCGTCTTCTGTTTTATAATCACCGCTTACCACCCAAACTTCCCCTTTATATTCAAGACGCACTTGTGAAGAGCCAATGATATGCCCTGCGGGATGAAGCGAAACAGTTACGCCGTTCATTTCAATTGATTTATTCCAATCGAGGGTTTCATAAAGGAGATCCCCTAAACGTGCCTGTAGTAAAGGCTTTGTGAGGGATGACAGAGATAATATTTATTTCCCGGGCGGGCATGATCACTGTGAGCATGAGTGATGATCGCTTTGTCAACGGGAAGCCATGGATCTATATAAAAATTCCCCTGCGGACAAAACAACCCTTTATCAGTAAATTCTATGAGCAACGCGCGGTGTTTTTATGCATTAAACATTTGCTTCTGCCATCATTATTTTTTCAAACAATGTTTCATACTCTTTTTCGGCTGAAGTTAATTTTTGCTGCACAGCTTTGTAATCGGCTTCCAATTTGGCAAAAGTGTTTTTATCAGAATAATTAGCAGGCTTTCCAAGTTCAGCCTCGTGCTGCGACTTTTGTTGATTGAGTTCATTGATAGATCTTTCCAGCTTATTGAATTGCTGTTGTAACTTTTGCAGTTCCTGTTTATTACCTGAAGGTTGAGGTTTTGCTGTTTGTTGTTTAGGGTTCGGTATTTCTTGTTTTTCAACAGGCTCAGCAACTTTATTTTTTGTATTCTTATTTTTTGCTTCCTGCTTTGCCATCCGTTCTTTCCATTCTGAGAATTCAGTATAATTGCCTTTAAATTCCTTTATTTCATGATCAACGATTTCCCATATTTTATTCGCAGCTTTTGAAATAAAATAACGGTCATGGCTCACTAATATCAAGCTGCCTTCATATTTATTGAGCGCCTCCACTAATAGTTCCACGCTGTGCATATCAAGGTGGTTGGTAGGTTCATCAAGCATTAAAAAATTAGCCTTGCTTACAATTACTTTTGCCAACGCAACACGCGCTTTTTCTCCACCACTTAGCACTTTTATCTTTTTATCAGCATCATCGCCACTGAACAGAAAGCAACCAAGCAGGGAGCGTAGTTCCAGGTCTGTTTTGCCACTGCCGCAACCTTTCATTTCGTCGAGCACTGTATTATTTAGATCAAGCGCTTCCAACTGGTGCTGTGCATAAAAACTTTCATCCACATTATGCCCCCAAATTCTTTCACCTTCAAAGTTCTCTACACCGGCTATCATGCGCAGCAATGTTGATTTACCCTTCCCATTTGCTCCAATTAAAGCGATCTTATCACCACGGTTTATTTCTGCTTCTCCATTTTCCACGATGGTTAGTTCTCCAAACTTTTTTGTGGCATTTTTCAGTGTTGCCAACACTCTTCCCGGTTGTTTGTCAATGGCGAAGTTGATGCGGAGGTTAGGCCGTTCCAACTCCGTCTTTTCTATTCTTTCAATTTTATCCAAACGCTTCACAATACTTTGTGCAGCCGCAGCTTTAGATGCCTTTGCTTTAAAACGTTCTACAAATCTTTCCTGCTGGCGTATGTAATCCTGCTGGTTTTCATACGCCTTTTGCTGCAGATCGATCCTGATGGCCTTTTCCCTTTCATAAAAATCATAATCGCCCGAATAAATATGCAGTTCCTGCTGGTAGACCTCTACAATTTTAGTAACCATCCTGTTCAGGAAATATTTATCATGGCTCACGATCACCACGCTGCCTTTATAATGCAGCAAATACTTTTCAAGCCATTCAATTGACGGTAGATCAAGGTGGTTGGTAGGTTCATCAAGCAGTAACACATCGGGCTGCTGCAATATCATTTTAGCAAGCAGCACACGCATACGCCATCCCCCGCTGAATTCTTTATAAGGCCTGGTCAAAGCCGCATTTTCAAAGCCCAAACCCTGCAATACTTCTTCCGTTTTGTGGTGAATATTATATCCCCCCAGCACTTCCAGTTCATGCAGTTTATCAGAATATTCATGCAGTAACTTTTCATCAGAAGTCGCCTCAAGTTCTTTGCCCAATGCTTCAATTTCCTTCTCTAATTGTTTTACTTTTTCAAACGCCCCCATCGCCACTTCTAAAATAGAATCGTTTGTATCAAAGCTTAACAGGTCCTGGTGCAGGTAACCGATGGAAGTATCACGGCTTTTTTCAACAGTTCCTGCTGACGGCGAATATTCTCCAACAATCAATTTTAAAAGAGTTGATTTTCCGGTGCCATTGTAGCCGATCAAACCAATACGCTCTCCTGGCTGTATATGCCATGTGGCATTTTGTATCAACACGCGGGCACCAAATTCAAACGTTACATCATTCAATCCTACTAACATAATTTTCTACAATTGCTGCGCAAAACTAACTCAATTTAAAAAAGTGAAACTGTGAAACTGTACTTTTGCGCGCAAATAAAAGTATATGAGAAGGGGTTTGATACTAATTGGGGTGGTAACAATTGCCGTGGCAGTCTATTTTATTTTCTTTTATAAAAGCAACGACAAGCCTGCTGAACAACAACAGCAGCCACTTGCCCAAAGCGCAAACAGCGAAAACTTTAATAAGCCCTTCAATGATCTGCTCAACGGTTATTTTGATCTTAAAAATGCGTTGGTTAACTGGGATTCTGTAAAAGCAGGCGCATCTGCAAAAACCCTTGCGCGCCTTGCAGAAAAAGTTCCTTACGATTCTTTAAAGGCGGATAGCTCTATCATTTTTACGGCAAAAAGTTTATCTGATACTGTTGCAGCGGAAGCAACAGGATTACAAAAAGACCCAACACTTGTGGCAAAACGCCATTCTTTCAACACCCTTACTGATAATTTTTATAACCTTATCCGCACGGTGCACTATGACCAGCAAATAATTTATCACGATAAATGCCCTATGGCCTTTGGTGATAGTTCAGACGGATATTGGTTAACCAATTCCCGTGACATTGTGAACCCTTATCTTGGGAACAAACACCCGAAGTATCATGGCGGCATGGTAACCTGCGGAGATATTGAAGACTCGATTAATTATGTGAAGTAAGTTAGATAGTCAGGAAAGTCGGAAAGACGGAAAAGTCCGGAAGAAAGAAAAGTAATTGCAACTATTCCTTCTCCCGGACTTCCCGACTTTCCGACTCCCGGACTTTACTGACTTTCCGGTCTTCTCTACGGCTCATAATCTATCACCAGTTTGGCATTCTTCTTTTCATCAGAAGAAATATTTATTTCATACCTCTTTCCGCCGGTTGTCACAACCATTAAAGCCGTATTTGGCGGAATAGTGCCCAAGTTATTTGCAACCATAACAAACTCATGATGCGTATTTATTGAATCAGCTTTAATATTAATAGTAATTGGCTTTTCAGTCAGTTCTTTTGAATCAACGATCAGTTGGTTATTGTGATACACTGTGATTGTGTCTCCGTCCACAACGCCGTTATCGTACAATTCTATTTTTACATCAGGAGAATGGGTGACAATGGTTTGAAACAAAGTGTTTTCTCTTTCTTTTAGAACGGGTGGCACGGGCGGTAATGCCCTTACTTCGGGTTGCGCAGGCTGTGGCGTTAATGTTTTTGGTCCTGCGGCACTCATATCAAAGTTTTTGCCGGAAGGCATAGGCCATTTTTTTCTCGGAAGCGCAGCTACCGTATCCGGGGCTACAGTTTTTGGTGTGGCATGAGCCGTTTTTGCAGTAGCAGAAGGGGATGAGCTTTTCTTTTCTAAAAAAGCTTCTTTATGAAAATCAGATTCCTCAACCCGTTGCAGGTAAACATAGCCCGGCCCGCAATCAGATTTGTCGTGGTCATTCATGCTGGTGAATTTCCCTTCCAGGATCTCGTTTTTCCCATCTTTCCGGTAGCCAAGATAGCAGGTCATCAGGCACGACATGCCGGCCGTGTTGTGTACATCCGTAAGCGTATCCTCAGCAATAGTCAATTCTTTAGTATCCGAATTATAAATACCCACCAATGATGCTTTGCCATAAAAATCTGCGCTGCGGTAAGAATAAGTTACACCTTTCAGGCCGCTGCGTATATCGTTTTTTTTATTTTTTAGTTGATCTATCTGTACCTCATAAGTATATCGCTGCTGAAAAGCGCCGCTGCCGGAAAGAAAATAGCCGCGCCATATGCCGGTCATATTTTGAGCATTGCTAAAAGAAGCAAAAAAAGTAAAGACAAGCAAACATCCGAGTTTCATCGTGCAAATTTAATCACACACGCAGGGAATAGGTTTTAATAAAGCGTTAATCTATCAATTTTAAGAAAAGAACAAATTTGGCAAGCATTTTTTATTATTTGATCTGGGTTCGTTTAAGCAACAAAACAAATTTGGCAAGCAGCAGTTCTCTTCCTTCAAAATATCTTTTAGCCAATAATGTTCCAATAGCCCATTCTAATTCCTCCCACCTTTATGGATACTTTATTACAAACCCCCGGTAATGCCCATATACCTCCGTTTGTCTTACGTCGATCCTTCGTCTTTTATATATATGTCATTTGGAAGATCAACCGCCCGAGGAGGAAAAATAGCAGGTTAATTAGCGCGGTAAATATACAATATTATTCACTTTAATATTCCTATTATTTATCACTTTTTTTTCTGCTCTTATCCCGAACTCACATTGGTTATTTTTTTGCAGGAGCTATGCTTTTATCACATAATTATTTTTTTATGGAAAAACACCTTGGTAATAATTTTAAAAAACTAAAATAAATTTGGAGCAACTAAAACTATTAGTATCTTCGCTAAAATATTTACTTATGAGTTATGCAGGAAAAAACCTTCGATATCTCCGCAAGTTACGCGGATGGACACAGGAAGAATTTGCGGGTAAACTAAAGATCAAGCGCTCCCTGATCGGCGCATATGAAGAAGAGCGTGCTGAACCCCGTCTTGACGTAATGGAAAGTATCTGCAATATTTTCAAGCTTACTCTTGATGATTTTTTGCTAAGAGATTTAACCAACGCAAAAGAAGGTGGCAATTATCTTGACAAGCGTCGCGCTCAAAAGATGGAAGCAGAGTCTCAGCGTATACATTTTGTGCCCATCAAAGCTTCTGCCGGATATATGGCCGGCTATGCTGATCCTGAATTTTTAGATGAATTAAATACTTTCACATTGCCCATGCTTGCGCCAGGTAATTACCGTGCCTTTGAGATTGTTGGGGACAGTATGTTGCCTACACCAAGTGGTAGTGTCATAGTTGGTGAAAAAATAGATGATTTCGAAGAAGTAAAAAGCAATAACGCTTATATCCTTGTTTCCCGGAATGGGGGCATTGTATATAAAAGGATAAACCGAAATAGCCGCGCAAAAACTAAACTTACACTCGTAAGTGATAACCCTCAATATGAATCTTACCAATTAGATGCTGAAGATGTAATTGAAGTCTGGAAAGCACAAATGGTAATAACAAAAGCAAATTCCCAACAGCGGTGGGATGTAAATCAACTGGCAGGTATGGTAAATAATCTTCAGGAACAGGTAAGCAACCTGAAGAAAAAGATGAATTAGTTTTAAACCTTGACCAAAGACTGGTTTACAATAGCATATATAGTTGAGCTTTTTTTTACTTTCATCATTGCTAATCCTGTGAACCTCCCAAAGGCAGGTAAGATGGCGTGCTGTTCCCCAAAATAAAAACAAGGAAAGCTTAATGATTGAAAGCTGCTTTTGAAAATTATGCCAGGGTGAACATGTCCTGAGAAGAAATAGTTTATGTTTGGTTGTTCAAAGCTTATAGTTGCTCCATCATGTATAAAACAAAACCTTTCCACCTGCAATTGTTCAGGCAGAACCTCAATGCCGGACTGGACATACCAATCTCCTTCTAAAATGTCATGATTGCCTTTTACGAGTTGAATTTTTACATCTTCAATATCATTTCTCCAGCGAAGGAATAATTCCATTTCTTTATTTTCTTTACTGTGAAAAAGGTCTCCCACCACAATTACTTTTTTAGGCTGAAAAAATTGGATGGCAGCAAACAGCCTTTGCAGATCTTCTTTATATAAATTATGAGGCATGGCAATCCCTTCTTTTCTGAAATGGCCTGTCTTTGTCAAATGGAGATCAGATAGAATCAATGCTTTTTGTTCTTCCCAAAAAATATATCTATTGGGGGAAAGCCAGAAATTGTTGTTGTAAATAGTATGGGAAATTGTAGGTGGCATAAATGAACTCAGCAAATATAAGCAGTCGTTATATTCTTAAAGTTTTGTGCGCGGTTCTGATAAATATATAGGATATGGCCCCAAGTTATTTTTGGCAAATTAAAGAATTGGAATAATTTCAGCGAAATATTGACTGCTTTGAAAAAATACTTACCCAAAACCCTTATTCTTTGTTTACTTATACTTGTTTTCTGCTTTAAAGTTAACGCACAAATAAGGGATACAATCGGGTATAAAAACGATACTTCTTTATTGAAAAATGTTATTGTTACTGCATTTGCTTCGCATGTGGCATTAAATGATGTTCCGGCTTCGGTTGCTGTTCTAGATAAAAATGACTTATCGCGCAGCGATAATAATTCCCTTGTTTCTGCTTCTAATACTATTCCGGGAGTGAGGATGGACGAACGCTCGCCGGGCAGCTATCGTTTTTCCATTCGCGGAAGTTTGCTTCAATCTCCCTTCGGTGTGGGCAATGTGAAAATATATTGGGATGATATTCCATTTACAGATGCTACGGGTAATACCTACCTTGCAGGCTGCTGATGCAAACGACATCAACAGTATGGAAGTTGTTAAAGGTCCTGCTGCCAGTTTTTATGGCGCGGGCACTCAGGGCTCGGTTTTATTGCACAGTAATAATACGATAGCCCAGGTGCAAAATGTTTTTTCAGGGGGTGTGGAGGGTGGTTCGTTTGGCATGTTTAATGAACAAACGCAATGGCATTATAGTTCTAAGAATTTTGTGAGCAACCTGCAACAGGGGCATTTGGAGAATGACGGTTATCGTCAGAATGCTGCCGTGCGCCGCGATGTTGGTTTATGGAATGGCTTATGGAATGCCTCCAAAAAATTCTCCATGAATTTCCTTGCTTTTTACAGCGACCTGTATTATCAAACCCCGGGTGGGCTTACGCTGCAGCAAATGGATTCTTTGCCTACGCTTGCGAGGCTACCTTCTAGAACGCTGCCAGGGGCTATACAGCAGGAGGCTGCGATCTTTAATAAAACTCTTTTTACTGGAACCGCTTTGCGTTATACTTTCGACGAACATTTTAAAAATACTACCTCGCTTATTTTTAGCCATACTGGTTTTCAAAACCCTGCTATAGCTAACTATGAATCAAGGAATGAACTTAACTATGGCGCAAGAACGGATTTTCAATATCATCTTGAAAAGTCTAACGTTCATTTTACTACAGATGCTGGCGCGGAGGTGCAATACAATTATTCAGGCATTAATGTTTTTGGCAATAGCGGCGGAGTGCCGGATACGGTGCAATACAGGGACATTGTTCATACCACAGCTTACTTTCTTTTTGTGCAGGCCAATTTGCAACTTGGTGAGAGATTCACTTTGCAAGCAGGCCTTAGTGATAATAATTTAAGATATTGGCTCAATGAACCCACAGATACAGCTAAAATCTATCCCCAAACAATCAATAACGGGCCAACGGTTAGCCCGCGTTTTAGTTTGTTGTATAAATTGAGCCATACTGTTTCAGTCTATGGCGTTATTGCAAAGGGGTTTTCGCCGCCAACGCTGGACGAGATACGCCCTACCAGCGGCGTTTTTAATACCACATTATTGCCCGAATATGGCTGGAATTATGAGGCAGGAGTGAAGGGTGCTGTGCTGAAAAACAGGCTGGAATGGAGCGCTTCGTTTTATTATTTTGTGCTGAACAATGCGCTAGTGAGCAGGACGGACAGTTCGGGGGCGGGATATTTTGTAAATGCAGGAGGCACTATTCAGCGGAGTGTTGAGGCTTGGGTGAAAGCGCATCTTATAAGCAACGGCGGTCATTTTATTGCTGCGCTGGATGTGTGGAACAGTTTTACTTTTCAGCCGTATAAGTTTAGTGATTACGTCGAAAACGGTGACAGTTATTCCGGCAATAGCGTGACGGGTGTGCCGCGCACGGTGAACGTAAGCGGCGTGGATGTGAAAACAAAGACCGGATGGTTTGCAAATATTACCCTCAATTGTACTTCTCAACTGCCGCTGAACGATGCGAACACAGTATATGCAAAAGCCTACCAACTGCTGCAGGCTAAAATTGGCAAAACGTTTATGCTGCACAAATGCGCGCTGCATGTGTTTGCCGGCGCGGATAATCTGTTGAACCAGGTGTATAGTTTGGGTGATGACCTTAATGCGGCAGGCTCCCGCTATTTTAACCCCTCGCCGGAAAGGAACTTTTATGGAGGGGTGAGGGTGGAGTTTTGAGGATCTTATATTTGTTTTGATTTAAAACATCAAAGAAGGCAAATGAAATTCATTGATTTTCTCTTTTATAATCTTTATAGCTGGTATAATGTAGAGGGTACTTTCCGTAAATGCAATGATCCAAGTAGACGCGCCTCTTATTTATTGGGATTATCTATTGGAGGATGGTGTATTTTTATTTTCTTGTTCTTGCATGTTAAACCACCTTTTTACCAATATATAACCTACCTATCATTTTTAATTGCTTTAATTAGTTGTGGCCTTATTGGATTCTCATTATAGTATTAATTCTTATTGGGGTATATATAAAAGGTATAGCCAGGAAGGAATGCCATATAAATTTCTAAGATATCCTGTCTTTTTCTCTTTGGTATTTATATTATTCCCTTTTATTTTAAGTGGTGTTTATGAGTTATTAATCTGGTGAAAGGCTTTAGCCACTATTGCCCTTCCTTTCCAACTGCATTCTTATTTGTTCATTGGTGAGTAAGAGCAATAAAGACGAAATTATACCAAAAGATAAGTCAATTGTTACAATCGCCTACCCTACTGTTACAAACACGAAGGCAACTGTGACAGTCACGTTACCTACTGTGACAGAAGCGAAGGCAACTGTGACAGTCACTTTATCTACTGTCACAAAAGCGAAGGTGATTGTGACAGTCACGCTATTTACTGTGACAGAGGCGAAGGTGATTGTGACAGTCACGCTATTTACTGTGACAGAAGCGAAGGCAACTGTGACAGTCACGTTACCTACTGTGACAAAAGCGAAGGTGATTGTGACAGTTGCGTTACCTACTGTGACAATATGCTTAAAAAACGATTATCTCACCAGAATTTTCTCCACTTGTATGACACCTAAGCCGCTATCTTTTGTTACAACCTCAGGAGTGAAAAACCGAAATGTGAAAGAATTGAAAAGCTAATCAATATGCTTGTGGGCAAATATTTTGCGCAACAGGTTTATGGCGCCAACGGTGAGGAGTAAAATGAACATCGCGCTTCCATATATGCTGAGAGAAAGAGGCATGGCACAAAGTTACAACAATAAAGTTTCTATTCTCTTAAATCCTTCTTCGGGGGGCAACTGCTGCCACAGGATGTTGTAAACAGTGGCGGCGATGGGCATAGCGGCGCCCACTTTTGTGTTGGTTTTATAGATGCATTTGCTGGCGTTGTAACCTTCGGCCACCATGTTTAACTCGAGCTGCGCGGCTTTCACAGAGTAGCCCTTGCCGATCATGTTGCCAAACATGCGGTTGCGGCTGTAGAGGGAGTAGCAGGTCACGAGCAGGTCCCCCAAGTAAACGGAAGCGGCATAATTTATTGTGTCGCGCTCTTTTTCATCCTCATATTTAACAGCTTTTCTCAGGAAACGCACCATTTCGTCGGCACTGTTTGCGATATAGACGCTGAGAAAATTGTCGCCGTATTCAAGCCCGTGGGCAATGCCCGCGCCGAGGGCGTAAATGTTTTTGAGAATGGCGGCATATTGAACGCCGGTCACGTCGTGGTTGACCAATGTATTGATATAGGCCGTGTTGAAATGAGCGGCTATTTCGTTTGCCTGCGCTTCATCAACGCCTGAAAAAGTTAAGTAGGAAAGTTTTTCAGCAGCCACTTCTTCGGCATGGCAGGGGCCAAGAAGAGTGAAATAATCCTGGAGGGGAAGGTTAAACCGGCGGCTTAAATATTCGTTGAGTAATTCATTGCCGTCGGGCAAAATGCCTTTGATGGCGGAAACGATTTTTTTATTTTTAAAAATGTCAGTAGGGAGGTTATCAAGCGCATCTTTGATATACGCCGAAGGGACGGCAATGACAAGCACATCAGAATTTTCTATCACAAATTCAATACTGCTGCTCATTTCCAACAACTCATTATTAAAATAAGCAGAGTGGAGGTAATGGGGATTATGCCTGCGGCTAAGGATATGAGTGAGCGTATTTTCGTTACGTATCCACCAGTTTATTTTGTGGTTGTTGTCAGTTAATATTTTTGTGAGCGCGGTTGCCCAGCTTCCACTTCCGATAATTCCAAACTGCATAGCAAGCGTTTTTGTTAGAGATCGTTAGTCACTTTTCTTTACAATTTGCGCAGACAAGGTGGCTTCCGTGGCCACTTTGCCGCCAACGTAAACAGTGCCGCGCATTTCGCAAATGCCGCGGCGGATGGGTGCGATGAGTTCCATTTTAAGGATCATAGTATCACCGGGACGGATCATGAGTTTAAATTTACAATCGTCAATTTTAAGGAAATAAGTATCATATTTTCCCGGCGGGCTAACATTGATGCAAAGAATGCCACCTGTTTGAGCAAGCGCTTCAATTTGTAACACGCCAGGCATAACAGGGTTTCCGGGAAAATGCCCCTGGAAAAACCATTCATTAAAAGTAACATTTTTTATTCCGACAATGCGGTTATCGGTTAGTTCAATTATCTTATCAACGAGCAAAAAAGGAAACCGATGAGGAAGTGTTTTTTCAATAGTTTCAAGATTATAAACAGGCGGTTGGGAAGGATTATAAACAGGTACATTTTTAATGGCGTGCTTATTCTTTTTGATATATTGTTTTATCTTTTTTGCAAACTCCACATTGGTGCTGTGGCCGGGCCGGTTGGCAATAATTCTTGCTTTGATGGGATAACCTATGAGTGAAAGGTCGCCTATTACATCGAGTAGTTTATGGCGTGCAGGTTCATTTGGGAAACGGAGCTCAAGATTATTAAGATAGCCTTCACTTTTTACTTCGATCTTGTCACGTTTAAATGCCTTTGCAAGGCGCGTCATTTCCTCTTTAGAAACGGGTTTGTCAACTATTACAATTGCATTATTGATATCTCCGCCTTTGATAAGGTTATGTTCTATCAGCATTTCCAGTTCATGTAAAAAACAAAAAGTGCGGCAGGGGGCGATCTCAGTTTTAAAATCGCGCATGCGCTTTAAACCGGCGTGCTGAGTGCCAAGCACAGGGCTGTTGAAATCTATAAGCGTTGTTATCTGGTAGTCCATTGAGGGAAGGGCTACCATTTCCACCCGTTTTACTTCATCATAATGAAAAATATTTTCGTCAATGCTATACCAAACTTTTGCGGCTTCCTGCTCAAAGACACCTGTTTCTTCAATCAATTCCACAAAGGGCTCAGAACTGCCATCAACAATTGGAATTTCGGGACCGTTCAATTCTACTAAAACGTTGTCAATCCCCATTCCAACAAGTGCAGCGAGTAAATGCTCTACAGTAGAGATCTTTGCATCGTCCACCTGCAAAGTAGTTCCACGGCTTGTATCAGATACTAAATCACAATCGGCTTTAATTATTGGGCGGTTTGGCAGATCAATGCGCTGAAACTGAATACCAAAACCCGCATTGGCAGGTTTTAATGTCATATTTACAACGACGCCAGTATGCAGCCCTGTGCCGCTGATATTAATAGGTGCGGCAAGTGTATGTTGCTTATCCTGGTTAAAATTTTTATTCATAACTTTTTAAGTTGCACAAACTTTTATATGATTGTATTCCTCCTTGTAGAGGTAAAATGATAAATGCAAAAATAGGGCTTAACAGCCAAGCATGCAGGCTGCGAATTATATACCAATTTTTTCGTGAAGTAATTGCTGAATAAGTTTTTCAAGTTCTGCCACCCGCTTTTCAAGTTCAGGAAGGTTACGGCTTACAGCCTGGCTGCGAAGGGCGCTCGTATAATCATGTGCGGGAGTGCCGGTTACAGAACTATTCGGTGTTTTAATAGATTTAGTTATACCGCTCTGCCCGTTTATTTTTGTGCCATCGGCAATTTGAATATGCCCCACAATGCCTGCCTGGCCGCCGATCATTACTTTTTCACCAATTTTAGTGCTGCCGCTTATGCCAACTTGTGCGGCAATAACAGTATGGCTGCCTACTTCTACATTATGCGCTATCTGTATGAGGTTGTCAAGTTTAGCGCCTTTTCTAATTATTGTAGAGCCAATAGTCGCGCGGTCTATTGTAGCATTAGATCCTATTTCTACAAAATCTTCAATTACCACATTTCCGATTTGTGCCACTTTTTTATAAGTGCCATCAGTTTGCGGTGCAAAACCAAAGCCATCGCCGCCAATCACAGTACCTGCATGTATAGTTACATTTTTTCCAATAACACAATCATGATAAACTTTTACACCGGGATGTAAAATAGTATTCTCTTTTATTTGAACATTGTTACCAAGAAACACACCGGGAAAAATTTTTACGTTTTTTTCAATGCTAACATTTTCGCCGATATATGCAAAAGCTCCAACAAAAACACTTTCATCCAAAAGTGCGGATCCCGCGATATAGCTTGGTTGTTGAATGCCGTTTAATTGTTCCGTCACCATTTGCTGATACTTGTGGAGCAGCTTAGCAAATGAAGTATAGGCATCCGGAACTCGTATCAATGTAGCGGTAAGTGGCTCTTTTAATTCCAAATTTTCATTGATAATTATAATAGAAGCCTGGGTAGTGTAAAGAAATTCTTCATACTTGCGGTTAGCAAGAAAAGAAAGTTGGCCAGTTTTTGCTTCTTCAATTTTTCCAAAAGAAGCAACAACTATTGAAGCATCGCCTTCTATCCGGCCGCCAATGATCATTGCTATTTGCTCTGCATTAAACTGCATATTTATCGTTAGGCTTTGAGTTTGAAAGTTCAGGAATGTTTAAATACGTATGGGGTTTAATTGACAAATATAAAATTTTTTTACTGGTGCAGAAATTGTTTGATGAATTAAAGGATTGTCAATTTTTGTAATTTCTTTTATATCGCCATCTTTAAATAAAATATTAATATGTTCATCAGCGGATTGGTAAAGCGTATTTTCAGTAGTGCCGCTGAAGACAAAATAGCATGCTTCATTTTCATTAAGTCCATATTCTTTCATTATCTCTTTTCTCTTTTCTTCAATATGATTTGTGTCAACAGGTTCCGATTGAATTGTGCATTTATATAAATTTCTTTTTAAAATGCCATTACAAAGGATAGATAAAACTCTATCAGGATGAATACTCCAACGTTTTATTGCGAACATTACATCAGTATCATCCATTTTGGAAAATTCTTGTAAGGAGTAACCGTTTATTTCTTTGTTGAATAAATTAAAAAAATAATCAAGAGGTGAATTTGTAACCAGTTTTTTGTCTTTGGGATCGTATATCTTATAAACGCGCTCAATTATTTTCACAAGCATTTTCTCGGCAGCGAGTACTGTCTTATGAAGGTAAACCTGCCAATACATTTGCCTGCGCGAGACCAAAAATTTTTCTACACTATAAATGCCTTTTTCTTCAATTACTAATTGGTCATTATGCACAGCAAACATTTTTAAGATACGGTCATAGCCAATTATACCTTCGCTTACTCCTGTGTAAAAACTGTCGCGTGTTAAATAATCCATCCTGTCTACGTCAAGTTGCCCACTTATAAGTTGATGAAAAAATGGCCTATGATAATTATTGGTAAAGATTTTTATTGCAAGATCCAATGCACCTTCAAATTCTTTATTTATTTGATGCATGATGGCTAAACTCAATTCTTCATGCCCAATGTTTGGCAACAAAATATTTTCAAGCGCATGAGAAAATGGGCCGTGCCCAATATCATGTAGTAAAATAGCAGCTTTAACAGCAAGCTCTTCTTCTATGGTTATTTCTATATTCTTATCTTTTAATTCTGCTATAGCAAGGCACATGAGATGATATGCTCCGAGGGAATGATGTAAGCGTGTATGTGTAGCACCGGGATAAACCAATTGAGCAAGGGCCATTTGATTTATCCGCCTTAAACGCTGATAAAATGGATGAGAAATAATATCAAAAATGAAGGGATGAGAGATGGTAATGAAACCGTAAACGGGGTCGTTGATGATTTTTCTTCTTTCTGCCATGCCTGTTGACGCTTTGTTAAATTAAAGTGCGAAAGTACAAATTGTAAAGAGGCAAATTTAAATAGTAGAGATTTGTAAGAAGTGCATGTTTGCATGTAAGTATAGAACAATAGATGTTTGATTTTTAAACCTATAAAAATAAATTATGCCGTTAGCAAAAATACTTTGGGTAGATGATGAAATAGAAAGTTTACAATCTCAAAAATTATTTCTTGAAGGTAAAGGGTATGAAGTACATACTCTTACCAATGGATTTGATGCAATTGATTTTGTGAAAGAAAATAATGTCGATGTGGTGTTGCTTGATGAAACAATGCCAGGTATTACGGGGCTTGAGACGTTATCTAAAATAAAGGAAATTCAGCAGCGCGTTCCCATTGTTTTGATAACAAAAAACGAAACGGAAAATTTAATGGATGATGCTATTGGCAGCCAAATTGCTGATTATTTAATTAAGCCGGTTAATCCAAACCAGGTCTTGCTTAGCCTAAAAAAAATTATTGATAATAAAAGATTGGTGGCGGAAAAAACCACAACATCATACCAGCAACAGTTTCGTAATTTATTTATGGCTCTGAATAGCAATCCCGATTATAATGAGTGGATGGATATTTATAAAAAATTAGTGTATTGGGAACTGGAAATGGAAAAAAGCGATAGCCCGGAAATGCGCGAGGTATTCCAATCACAGAAGCAGGAAGCAAATACGGAATTTTTTAAGTTTATAAATAAAAATTACATCTCCTGGTTAAACCCAAAAGCGAATGCACCGGTAATGAGCCATAATCTCATTAAGAATAAAGTTTTGCCACATGTAGAAAAAGGCATTCCAACTTTTTTTATTTTGATAGATAATTTAAGATTTGATCAATGGAAAGCCATTCAACCAATTTTTGAACAAAGCTTTCGAATTTTAGAAGAGGAAACATTTTATAGCATTTTGCCTACCGCTACACAATATTGCCGAAATGCCATTTTTGCAGGCATGCTTCCGGTTGAGATTGAAAGAAATTTTCCACAACAATGGAAAAATGACGACGAAGAAGGCGGTAAAAATTTATTCGAGGAAGAATTCTTCAAGGGGCAATTAAAAAATATGAAACGCACAGATATCAAGTATAGCTATACAAAAATTACCCATAACAATGATGGGCAGTTATTAGTAAACAATATACACAATATGCTCACCAATGATTTAAATATAATCATTTACAATTTTGTCGACATGATGAGCCACGCGCGCACTGAAATGGAAGTGTTGAAAGAACTCGCGGGGGACGAAACTAGTTACAGGAGCATCACTAAAAGTTGGTTTGAGCACAGCCCGCTGCACCAGGCACTGAAAAGAATTGCAGACAAAAAAATAAATATTGTGCTTGCTACTGACCACGGCAGTGTGCGTGTGAAAACGCCTCACCGTGTAATCGGAGACAAGCAAACAACAACCAACCTTCGTTATAAACATGGCCGAAATCTAAACTATGAGCCAAGGGATGTGCTGGTGTTCAAAGATCCGCATAGCGCTGGTTTACCCGTGCCCAACGTAAATTCCTCTTTTATTTTTGCAAAGGAAGATGGCTTTCTCTGTTACCCCAACAATTACAACCATTATGTCAACTACTACAAAAACACTTTTCAGCATGGCGGTGTCAGTTTGGAGGAAATGATAGTGCCCGTGGTGAGAATGGTGAGTAAGTAAAGTGTCTTTCCAATTTTCCGGCGTTATAGTCTTTTATACAACTTTTCGCTCAGTTTGAGGCTTACGCTCGGCATATGGCCTTATGTAATAATACTTGTTTTTGTATTAATAATTGATAGCTATTCTATTATCCGGTGAAAAGGCTCCTTTACTTTACTCATCGGCTGATTTCGGCGATTCGTTCGACCAAATCAGCAGATCGTCCGACCAAATCGGCGGACGGATTGCCGAAATGGTCGGTCCGTTCAACCAAACCAGCGAATCGTTCGCCGAAATGGGCGAATCGTCTGACCAAATCGGCGGATCATTCGACTAAATCGCTGGAAGATTCAACCAAATCAGCCATTCGTTCGGCTGTATTGAATTTCTTTCATTTTTACTTTTTACTTTTGACCTCAGAATGAAACATACACTGTCATCTTTAGATAAGCTCGAAGCCATTTTGCACGAAAGCAATTATACCACCCGGTACGAACGCGGCACTTTTCAAAGCGGATGGTGTTTGCTGGAAGAGAAAAAAATTGTGGTGCTAAATAAATTTTTTGATACAGAAGCAAGGATAAATACTTTACTTGATCTTATTCCTCAACTGAACATTGATTTTGACAAACTTACACTCGAATCCCAGAAATTATATGAATCGGTGATTCAAATTGCTGTAAGCCAGGATAAATTTCCATCGCAGTTTCCTACCTTCGGGCTGTGAGCCAACCTCCATTAAAAATTACATTTCTTGGTACTGGAACCAGCACCGGCATCCCTATGATCGGCTGCAGTTGTGAAGTATGTACTTCCACAGACTCTAATGATAACAGGCTTCGAAGCAGTATTTTAGTTGAATCAGCCAATACAACTTTGGTAGTGGATACTACACCTGATTTCAGACAGCAGATGCTGCGCATTAATAATACCAAGCTGGATGCTGTTCTTTTCACGCATCCTCATAAAGACCATATTGCGGGGCTTGATGATGTGCGCGCCTATAATTTTTTTCAGCAAAAAGCAATGAATGTTTATGCAAATGCCCTAACCACAGAAGCATTGCAAAGGGAATTTTTTTATGCCTTTGCTGAAAAAAAGTATCCTGGTGTTCCTGAAATAAATTTAATAACGATCGATGAAACTCCATTTACAATTGGCGATATTCAAATCATACCTTTTGTTGTGTGGCATCATAAGATGCCGGTCTTTGCATATCGGTTTGGAAATTTTACCTATATCACAGATGCAAACCGTATTGACGAAAAGGAAAAAAGTGTGATAAGGGGTTCGGAAATTATAGTTCTGAATGCCTTAAGAAATGAAGAACATATTTCGCATTTTACATTGCAGCAAGCAATATCTTTGGTTGATGAACTTAAAATTCCAAAGGCATATTTAACGCATATCAGCCACCAGCTTGGCAAACATGAAACTGTGAATAAAGCTTTACCATCACACATACGCCTCGCATTTGACGGCTTGCAAATAAGCATATAAAACCAATATCGATCAGCAAAACTGGCTGTTATGAATAAACCTCAGTGGAAAGATCATTTTTATTTTTCACTCAGTGATAGGCGAGGAATTATTATTCTTTTGGGGCTCATAGGCGCATTTATTGTTTTGCCTTATTTATTTCCGCTAAAACAAAAGCCGGTAAGGGTAAATAAAGAACTACAGCAGCAATTGGCTTTGCTTGAGCAAAACAACTCATCAGCAAATAATGATGATTCAAATACAATTGCACCAGAAAATTATACTAATAAAAAATATCCGGCAGAAATAAGTGCTATCCCAAAAGACTCACTATTTTATTTCGACCCTAATACTTTAGATGAAACCGGCTGGCGGTTATTGGGAGTAAGGGATAAAACGATCCATACTCTCATCAATTACCGAAATGCCGGCGCTAAATTTTATAAGCCTGAAGACATTCGAAAGATCTATGGATTATATAAACAAAAGGCTGATGAATTAATTCCATTTGTAAAAATAAAAAGTACAAAAATTCAATATATCGCCACCCAAAAAAAAGATTCCAGTGTTTTTTCCTCTCAAACATACCACCACAAAACGTTCTCTTACATTAATATCAATACTGCAAGCGCCGATGACTTCAAAACCTTGCCGGGAATTGGCGATGTACTTAGTGTACGCATCGTTAAGTTCCGGGCAAGCATTGGCGGATTTAAATCTGTGGACGAGGTTGCTAAAACTTACGGCCTGAGAGATTCGGTTTTCCAGGCTTTACGGCCTTATCTTGAATTGAAATAAAGGATTACGCTGAAAACAACATGTTCTAACCGCTAAAAAACATGTTCTTTCTCCCGAAATCCAAGTACTTTCTGGCAAGTGTGATGGACTTCGGCCTGAAAGACATGGATTAACGGCTCAGATCCAATTTTTTTTGGGGAGTGTAATGGATTTCAGGATAAAAGAAATGGATTTACACCCCCAAATCCATTTTTTTTCCATGAGTAAAATGGATTTCGCCCAAAAAAACATGTAACTTCTCTCTAAATCCAATCTTTTTTGGACAAGTTTAATGGATCATCTCGTCAGATCCGATTTTTTTGGACAAGTGTAATGGATCAACTCTGCAAATCCAATTTTTTTGGGCGAGTAAGATGGATCGGAGCCTTCTACTGATGGGTAATTCCCTATATTTGCAAAAAACTAACACACGTTAGCGATGAATTTTAAACCTCAAGATTTAACGACACAAGTAGCACAGGCAGCAAAAGATTTTGCACAACAGCATATCAAGCCTTTTCTGATGGAGTGGGATGAAGCGCAGCATTTCCCTGCGGAAGTTTTCAAAGAAATGGGAAAGCTTGGTTTGATGGGAGTGCTTGTGCCGGAGGAATATGGCGGCTCAGGATTGGGCTATTTTGAATATAAAGCAATTATTGAAGAAATATCAAAAGTTTGTGGCTCTATCGGGCTGAGCCTTGCTGCCCATAATTCGCTTTGCACTAATCATATTCTTTCTTTTGGCAATGAAACACAGAAAAGAAAATACTTGCCCCGGCTTGCATCTGGTGAACATTTAGGAGCATGGGGATTAACTGAACCTAATACAGGCAGTGATGCGGGCAATATGAAATGCACTGCCGTTAAAAGTGGAAATAATTGGGTGCTGAACGGAACTAAAAACTGGATAACTCATGGCAAAAGCGGGGATATTGCCGTGGTTATGGCCCGAACGGGGGAGCCACGGGTAAGGAATAATTCTACTGTTTTTGTAGTTGAGCGGGGAACAGAAGGTTTTGCAGGGGGCAAAAAAGAAAATAAACTCGGCATGAGGGCAAGCGAAACAGCTGAAATGATTTTTGAAAATTGCGTTGTTCCCGACGAAAACCGGTTGGGAGAAGTGGGAGAGGGGTTTTACCAGGCAATGAAAATACTGGATGGTGGAAGAATTTCTATTGCAGCATTGGCGCTTGGCATTGCCAAAGGCGCTTATGAAGCAGCTTTGCAATATTCAAAAGAAAGATACCAGTTTGATGAACCAATCTGCAATTTCCAGGGGGTAAGCTTTAAGCTGGCTGATATGGCCACAGAAATAATGGCAGCCGAACTATTAACGCTGAAAGCCTGCGAAATAAAAAATAAGCATGAAAATGTAACGCAGAAGGCGGCTATGGCTAAATATTATGCAAGCGAAGTGGCAGTAAAAGTTGCTAACGATGCAGTACAGATTTTTGGCGGATATGGCTATACAAAAGATTTCCCTGTTGAAAAATTTTACCGTGATGCCAAACTGTGTACCATTGGCGAAGGCACTTCTGAAATACAGAAAATTGTAATTGCCCGCGAAGCCCTTAAAAAATAAATTAAAGTTTATTTTTATTGCTAACATTAATTACCCCTAAATTCGCATCATATTTAGAATCTGCCCCCCATGTAGAAACACAAGGGTTAATTCTAAACTGCTATAATAACTACAAATTTTAAATCAATTTCTTTTTATTAGAATCTGCCCCCCATGTAGAAACACAAGGGTTAATTCTAAACTGCTATAATAACTACAAACTTTAAATCAATTTAGACCGCCAATTGTGTCTTGCGCGCAGTACTTCCTTCCAGCGCAAACCATAATGCCAGTATAGCTCCATAACTTCCGCCCCTTTCTATCCATTCAAACAATTCCCAATGCGGATAAAACAACTCACTACCAGCCTTCCAGATAAATAAAATAAAAATTAAGGGGCGTATTGGTTTTACCAATACAAAACATGCCGCAGCTATTTCTGTTATCCCGATCAATCGAGCTAAGCCTGCAACATTATTAAAACCAAGTGAAGTATACTCTGCAATCAACCCTTTTTTGCCAATAAGGTTTAGCCATCCGTGGCCAATAAACAAAAGAAATACAACAACACGCAGGCATAGTGTGATCCTCGCAATGGTCGCAGCATCAATTTCCACAGGCGGATCAACTTTTGCAAATAATCCCTTTTTATTTTTTACTGATAAAATTAAAAGCGCCAGCGGTGCTCCAAAATTCCCTGCGCGTTCAATAAATTCTGCAAAAGGTTCGCCCGATAATGGGCGTAGTGATGCTGTAATAATACCCCAAACCACCAGCCATCCAAGCACTGCTCTTGTAGGATAAACCAATACTGAAATACCAAACAGAATATCAATCCCACCAAGCCACGGCATTAGTGTATAAGCCATGCTATGTCCAACTCCAAATACAGCAAAATAATTGCACCATATTTCTTTAGTAATAATGCCAAACGAGCCATGCCCTATAAAGCACATAGCAGATGCTATCCGAAGTGTATGATAAATTCTATTTTGAATTAATTGAGTCATGATTCTTTTTTTAAAGATCAGGATACTATTTTTTCATTTTCAGCCTGTCAGCAATTAGATCGCCCACCTGTTTTCCAAAATGATTGGAAGCAACACAACTTGGATGATAATGGATGCCACCATAAAAACGCGCCCATGTGTTCTGTATCGCGGCTTCGCGAAAAGAAGTGAACGATAGGTCATCAATACCAAATTCTCTTTCGGTCGTATCGGTGTAATGAAAATTGTCACCAAACACTTTTGTCAGCGCTTCAGCACAGGCAGATGAGCCGGTAGAATGCCCGCAGGTATATTCAGGAAAAGGCGGCGTCTGTAAATAAGGCCTCCATTCAGGGTTGAAATATTTATTAATTACGGTTTCGGGGCGCACTGTGTTGTATACAAACTTTATATCCCAACACTGAATGAATGCATCAAACAAGGCAATTGAAGTAATTGCATAAGCATACACGGTCGTTTTATAATCTGCATGAGCGTCTTTTGCAGCAATGCCCACAATTCCCATCCAATGCCCGGGAGGTGAGAATTTTTTTGTACTGAACATTACATGCCCTGAAACATTCAGTTTAAAAGGGTTGTCGTCCCAAAAATCAGCAATATGTTTTTGCTCATCGGTCAGGCTGTCAACAGTGTTTTCGCTGGCTTTTACCTGCTTATAATAGTCGCTGTTTGGGTTGGTCACATTAAACTTATAAGGCGCGGGTGCCATAAATTCACTCGCACTATCAAGCACTAAAGTCCGCATCTGGTTCCAGTGAGGTTCCAGTGCCTGCGCATACATCGGCGGCGTGGGTTGCCACCTTCCGGGCGAATCGATCACCTGGTATTTTGATGCACTTCTCAGCTGCAGGTAATTGTCTTTTTTAGACCACCCCAAAATTGTCCTGCCAATGCGCTGTGCAAAAGTGTCAGAAGCAATTTCCGTTGCCTGGCTCATGCCATGGTCAAGCGCCATTTGTTTCAGGCTGTCCGTATATCCTTTCATGCTGCCTTCAGGAAAAGTGACCGCCTCGCCTACTTTGCAGTAAGCAAGCAATGCAGCAAAATCATAATCAATAAATTTAGCGCTGTCGCCTTTAGGTTTTGGCAATGGTTTTAAGCCATGCAATTGCCCAGCCAGCGATTGATAATGCGCAGGATCTCCTGCAGCGATCACTTCATAACCCGCAATAGCTGCATAAGCATAATTTCTGGATGCGATCACAGGAGGAAAATTATTGCCCTTCACCACTTCGTTCAATTGGTAAACCGTCCGTGCATACATCGCCGGATCATGAAAAATAGCCACATAATCTTTTTTAGTATTGCAGGCAAACAATACAACGGTTGCAACGGCCGCAAAAAATGTTTTTTTCATTATAAATTATAATTAACAAGCAGTTTATCTGTCCCTCAGTAATGAACAGGAATAAAAATTTTGTGTAAAAAGTTTGTAGGAGGAAACCCCTTGAGGTTTTAAGCCCTAAAATCGTCGGGCGGCTGTTCAGGCGAAATATGCGTGCCGGAAGAATAGGCAATAACTATTTCAGAATAAAAAGAGGTATTTACTGCAGGCGCAGAAAATTGCGCATCATTGTCCGATTGTTTGTCATAAATGCTCAGCCAAACTTTTGCAACATCTGTTCCTGGAGACTTTTTTGAAGAATTATTATTCAGGTCGTTCGCGAATTTAAAAAAGTCGTCTTTGGCAGACTGCAGCTTCATTTTGTTTTCATCAGGCAGGCATTGCAGCACCAGTTCCCCGTTGCTCACCTTGCGCTGCACATATTTATAAACCTTTCCGTTCACATTTATTTCCCCGTTCACGCGCTCAAAATCTTTTTCGTCCAGTTGATAAGGCATAGAAAGCGGCACCGTAATGGTGATCAGATCTTGTTGGTTATAATCCCTATTGTCAATAGACGCCTCCATTTTGGCATCAGACCGCTGCTGCAGATACGTGAACAAAACCCTGTAACCAATAAGGTTGAAGAGAAACAAAGCAAGCAATAATATGGCGGCAAACTTTTTCAAATCTGATTGCAAGATTAAGGAAATATTTATGAATAACAAAAATCATTCGGCATTTCTCAAATGAGTACAGATTTTTGTAGGCGAGTTCCCCTATCAGTGCCTTTTTTATATCTTTGATTCATGAAAGCGATAGTTGTCACTCCCAAAAATAGTAATGAATTAAGATTTGTTACAGACTTACTCAAGAAATTAGGTATAGGTTCCTCAACGGTAAATCAGGAAGAGCTTGAAGATATTGGTATGTCCAGCCTGATGAGAGAGGTAGATAAAACTAAACGGGCAAGCCGCACAGAAATAATGAAAAAGCTTTCTGCTTAATGAAAGTAGAATTTTCAAAGAATTTTGCAAAGGATATTGATGATGTAAGAACAAGGCCTGTTAAACAAGCATTGCTTCGGGTAATTGACTTAATAGAAAATTCAGAGTCGCTGGAAAGTATTCCTAACACAAAAAAATTGAAAGGCCATAAAACAGCTTACATTAATTGGAAGTTGGATTTTTCAAAATGGCAAGATGATTAAGGATGAAACATCTGAGGGAATAGAATGGTTAATCAATAATCATTTAAAAAGGATTACTGCCGATGCCAGTGGATGGGAGAATATTGTATATAGATAATGATGATAATAGATATTGGGAATTAACTTATCCAAAAGTTTATATGCATGGAGGAGGACCCCCAACATTAATATGTATTTCAAAAAGAGGATGCTGAAATAAAATATAACGCTTTCAATTGATTTCTCTTTACCTTCCCCCCAAAAATAAAAATTTCTTCATTTCCCCGATCCTCCTTACTTTCACACATCCAAAAAATTAATTACCGCTAAAAACACATAGCCATGCCAGATCAACCAGCTCGCCACTACCACGGCAAAGACGTAGACATGCTCACCGTTTGCTCCACACTTATAAACAACGCCATCGCCAACAAAACCTTCCTCCAAACCAAACGCAGCACCTGGGCAGACCCCTTTTTCGATGTCCTCTCCAAACAAATTGACAACACCACCGAAACCTACCTCGGTGCAGACAACGCCCAAAACCTCCGCAACGCCACCATCACACTCTACAGCATCAAAGACAGCGCCCTCAGCAACCTCGGCGAGCTAAAAATACAGTTAGAGGAAGATTTAAAAGCAACTCCCACCGCCCTCAACGAGATCCTCATCGAGCTCGGCTACCACGATTATTATGTAGAAGCCTACCGTGGCGACCAGCAAAGCCTCGTCCAGTTGCTCTTCCGCTTCAACACAAACATGACGCCCGCCCTCCAAACCCAGATCACGGACCTCGGCACCGCTCCAGCCACCATCACCAACATCATGGGCTATGCGGACACACTCAACTCCGCCAACATCAGCCAGGAAACCTTCAAAAGTTCCAGAAAAACACTCACCGCCACCGGCTTAGCCGCCCTCAACGCCGTGTACGATGCCGTCATCAGTGTCGGCCGCATCTCCGCCAAATTCTACGAAAAAGACCCCGCCACAGCCGAACAATTCGAGTACACCGTCCTCCTCCGCAACCTCACCAGCGGCCACAAAACCGCCCAAACCAAACCCCCTACGCCCGTTCCCGCTGTAAAAAGCTAAAAAACCAGCTCAAAAAGCCTCAAAACGAGTGCGAAACAGTTTCCATCGAGTGCAAAGGAGTTTCTACGAGTGCGAAACAGTTCCCAACGAGTGCGAAGGAGTTTCTACGAGTGCGAAACAGTTCCCAACGAGTGCGAAGGAGTTTCTACGAGTGCGAAACCGTTCCCAACGAGTGCGAAGAAGTTTCTACGAGTGCGAAATAGTTCCCAACGAGTGCGAAAGACTTTCCAACGAGTGCGAAAGACCTTCCAACGAGTGCGAAGAAGTTTCTACGAGTGCAAAAGACTTCCCAACGAGTGCGAAGCTTTTTACAGGATGCGATGGAATTCTCGATCACTTCTATGCATTTTCAACTAAACTATTTTTTTATTAACTTTGCTGCCCCGAATTAAAAAACATCGGGATATTAAAATGTCAGAAAACAATATTATTAACTCAAACGCTGAAGCACAGGAGGTGGAAACTGTTCCCCAACCCGTTGCCGCAGAAACGGCTGAAACCGAAAATGTTGCCGAACCCGTAGCAACAGAACCGGCTCCAACTGAAGATGTAGCCCAAACGGAAGCAACAGAAAAACCTGCAGCGCAAATAAATGTACCTGTGCACGAACCCGTGGCCGAAACATTAGCGGCTCACGACGATTTTGACTGGAGCATTGACAAACGCAATGTGTCTCATTACACAAAGAAGAAAAGAAAAAGTACGATAAAGTGTATGAAGACACTTTCGTACAGATTGAAGATGGCGAAATTATAAAAGGTACTGTGGTTGGCCTAACCAAAACAGATGCTGTTGTAAACATCGGTTTTAAAAGCGATGGATTGATTTCTTTGAATGAATTCCGCGACATGCCAAGACGTGAAAATAGGCGATGAAGTGGAAGTAATGGTGGTGGAAAAAGAAGACCGCGAGGGCAACCTGCACTTAAGCCGCAAATCTGCCCGCATCTTCCGTGCGTGGGAAAGAATTGTGGAAGTGCACAAAACCGGCGAAGTGGTTACCGGTACTGTTACCAGCAAAACCAAAGGGCGGCTTGATTGTGGATGTATTTGGTATGGAAACCTTCCTTGCCAGGTTCGCAAATTGATGTTAAGCCTGTTACTGATTACGACCAGTTTGTTGGTAAAACAATGGAGTTTAAAGTGGTGAAGGTCAACGAAACCATTAAGAATGCCGTTGTATCTCACAAAGCACTTATTGAAAGCGATATTGAAGCACAGCGTGCACAAATCATGAGCAAGCTGGAAAAAGGCCAGGTGCTGGAAGGCGTGGTAAAGAACATTACCGACTTTGGCGCGTTTATGGATCTTGGCGGATTGGATGGTTTGTTATACATCACCGATATTTCATGGGGACGTATCTCTCATCCTACAGAAGTGCTTAAACTGGATCAGAAACTGAAAGTTGTGGTGCTTGATTTTGATGATGATAAAAAACGCATCAGCCTTGGTTTAAAACAACTTGACACCGCATCCTTGGGATGTGTTGCCTGCAAATGTTACAAGAAGGTGCAAGTAGTGAAAGGCAAAGTAGTGAACATTGAAGATTACGGTGCATTCCTTGAAATTCAGCCGGGTGTTGAAGGATTGGTGCACGTAAGTGAAATTACATGGGCCAACACACCGATCAACGCAAAGGAATTCTTTAAGCTGGGCGATGAATACGAGGCAAAAGTGGTAACACTGGATAAAGACTCACGCAAGATGAGCTTTCCATCAAGCAATTGAGCGAAGACCCATGGAGCACTATTGAAACCAGATATCCGGAAGGAAGCAAGCACCAGGGGCTTGTGAAAAACATTACTCCTTATGGCGTATTTGTTGAACTGGAACCGGCATTGGCGGTATGATTCACATCAGCGACCTAAGCTGGTTGAAACGTTTCAATCATCCATCTGAATATACAAAAGTGGGTGAACACATTGACGTAATTATTCTTGGCATCGATAAAGAAAACCGCAAACTGCAGCTTGGGTCACAAACAACTGGAAGAAGATCCCTGGAATGCATTGCAGGATACTTTTGCAGTTGGAACCATTCATGAAGGAACAGTGGTGCGTCGAGATGATAAAGGTGCACTTGTTCAACTGCCTTATGGACTGGAAGGCTTTGCTCCGGCGCGTTTTCTTTTAAAAGAAGATGGCAAAAGCATTGCAGCTGATGAAACAAATCAAGTTCCTGGTAATTGAGTTTGACCGCAATGAAAAACGTATTGTGCTTAACCACACCCGCATTTGGGAACAGGCAAAATATGAAGAAAGAGAAGCGTTGAAAAAGGAAGAAAGGGCAGAAGCTGAAAAGACAAGAAAAGTGGTGAAAACCATCCAGGCAAAAGTTGAAAAAACTACACTTGGAGATTTAAGCGCTTTAGCAGAGATTAAACAGAAATTGCAGAAAGAGGAAGACAATAAAGAATGATAATGTTTTTGTTTTTTTGATAAATGACCCCGCATTGGCGGGGTCATTTTTTTGCTTAATAAAATGTCAATAAAAAAGGTCGTTTACGAGCCCCTTTTTCTAATAATATTTAACAATTATACACTTGCCTCTTCGGTTTTCTTGCCAAGTTCAAAAATTATTTTATTGTTTTCCTTGTCAAGCCCTGCGATAAGCAGATCGCCATTTTTAATGTTTAAGCTCAATATTTCTTCCGCGAGCGGATCCTCAAGGTATTTCTGTATTGCCCTATGCAGAGGCCTTGCACCAAACTGTATGTCATAACCTTTGTCAGCAATAAAGTCTTTTGCATCCTGAGACAGTTGCAAAGTAAAACCAAGATTATTCAAACGTTTCAGCACACCTTTCATTAATATATCAATAATGACAAAAATATCTTCTTTCGTTAGCGAATTGAAAATAACCACATCATCGATTCTGTTTAAGAATTCTGGTGAGAAAGTACGCTTTAAAGCCTTTTCTACAACAGCCTTATTATTTTCGTTTGAATTTTCCATTCTGTGCGAAGTAGCAAAACCTACACCATCGCCAAAATCTTTTAGTTGTCTAGCTCCAATATTAGAGGTCATAATAATAAGAGAATTCTTGAAATTTATCTTCCTCCCCAAACCATCAGTAAGTGCCCCATCGTCCAAGACCTGTAATAGAATATTATAAATGTCAGGATGCGCTTTTTCTATTTCATCCAGTAAAATAACACTATAAGGTTTGCGGCGTACTTTTTCAGTTAACTGACCGCCTTCTTCGTAACCAATATACCCAGGAGGTGCGCCAATTAATCTGCTTACCGTAAATTTTTCCATATATTCACTCATATCAATCCTTATCAAAGCGTCTTCTGAATCGAACATATATCTTGCTAAGGCTCTTGCTAATTCGGTCTTTCCTACGCCTGTCGGGCCAAGAAAAATGAATGAGCCAACTGGTTTTTTCGGATCTTTTAAACCAACGCGATTTCTTTGAATTGCCTTTACCACTTTACCAATTGCTTCATCCTGCCCAACAACCATCTGCCTCATATCATCTCCCATTTTGCGCAATTTTTCAGTTTCTGCCTGTACCATTCTTTTTACTGGAATACCTGTCATCATACTCACTACTTCGGCGATAGCATCTTCATCAATATTATAGCGTTTATGCTTACTTTCTTCTTCCCATATATTTTTTGCTTTATCTAATTCTTCACCCAAACGTTTCTCTGTATCACGCAATGCGGCAGCTTCTTCAAAGCGTTGGCTCTTTACTACTTTATTTTTTTCAACTTTTATTTCTTCGATCTGCTTTTCAAGATCAAGAATATTTTGAGGCACATTTATATTTTTCAAGTGAACTCGCGCGCCAACTTCGTCCAAAACATCTATTGCCTTATCTGGTAGCAATCTGTCTGTCATATAACGATCACTCAATTTAACACAAGCTTGAATTGCATCAGAGCTATAAATAACATTATGGTAATCCTCATATTTAGATTTAATATTTTCTAGTATTTGAATGGTTTCGTCTACAGTTGGGGGATCAACTATTACTTTTTGGAAGCGCCTGTCAAGCGCACCATCCTTTTCAATATACTGGCGGTATTCATCAAGTGTAGATGCACCAATGCATTGCAGTTCGCCACGTGACAATGCAGGCTTAAATATGTTGCTTGCATCCAAAGATCCGCTTGCTCCCCCCGCGCCCACAATAGTGTGTATTTCATCAATAAATAAAATTACATCACGGTTTTTCTCAAGCTCATTCATAATAGCTTTCATCCTTTCTTCAAACTGCCCACGGTATTTTGTGCCGGCAACTAATGCAGCAAGGTCAAGGCTGATAACTCTTTTATCAAACAAGACGCGGCTTACCTTCCTCTGCACAATACGCAGTGCCAACCCTTCTACAATAGCTGTTTTGCCAACACCCGGCTCACCGATTAAGATTGGATTATTCTTTTTTCTGCGAGATAAAATTTGAGATACTCTTTCAATTTCTTTTTCGCGTCCAACAATGGGATCAAGTGAATTGCTTTCTGCAAGACGGGTAATATCCCTTCCAAAATTATCCAATACAGGCGTTTTGCTTTTTACACCCCCTGATTGCTTACCTCGTTGCTGGCCGCCAGCAAAACTTCCTTTTTTTTCTTCGTCAAAGTCGTCATCATTTTCCTCAGTGTATTCACTTCGTGGTTCATTACTTCTTACCATGCCAATTTCGTTTTTAAAAATATCATAGTCAACATCAAAGTTTCCTAAGATTTGTGTAGCTATGTTTTCTTTGTTTTTTAATATCGATAACATTAAATGTTCTGTTTCAACCAAAGGGCTTTTTAGCGATTTGGCCTCAAGCACTGTTACTCTTATTACTTTCTCTGCTTGCTTCGTAAGTGGAAGGCTATTAATATTTGCAATATTTTTCCCTGTTTTATCTTTTACTGCTATCTCTACTTCTTTTCGCAATTCATAAAGATTCACATTCAATTGTTTCAAAACTTTTATAGCAGTGTTTTCGCCTTCTCTTATCAAACCTAGCAACAAATGTTCCGTGCCGATAAAATCATTTCCCAACCTTAGCGCTTCCTCCCTGCTGAATACAATGATTTCTTTTACCTGTGCTGAAAAATTGTTATCCATTTTATTTTTTGTTTATACAATTATAAGAAATATTTTTAACCTTGCACCTTATGCAATTATGCACAGATGTTAATCAACTAATTTATATACGTAATCAACCGTCATGAAGTTCAAAATTGATACCAAAGAGAAATTTACTGTTATTACGCCTAATACAGAAATTCTGTCTGACATTATAACAGAAGAACTTTTACAAACCGCCATAAATTGCCTGCAATCTGATAAAAAAAATGTTGTGCTTAACTTAAGGGTTGTAACTACAATTGATAATATGGCAGCAGAGCGGTTGGTAAAAGCACAACAATATTTTTATGAAAGTAGTTCATCTTTTGTAATATGCAATATACAAATTTCTATAGAAAAAAAATTAGATGAACTTGAACTGCTTGATATGATGAACATAACCCCTACCGAAAGTGAAGCTTGGGATATTGTTCAAATGGAAGAAATAGAACGGGAGCTATTAGATAGGGATGACATAGAGTTTGACTCAGCGGAATAATTATTTTTATGTAACTCCTAGTGCCAAACAAATCCATCCTGCAATGAAACACAAGCCACCTATTGGAGTAATGACTCTCACCCAATTTATGCTTTCATTTCCTGCCGCTTGCAAATAAGTAAGCAGATATAAAGAGCCACAAAACAAAATAATTCCCGCCAAAAACAACTTGCCACTCAAAAGTATCTTTTTATTGGGAAATGATTGAAATAACACACCCGCAGCAAGCAAAGCAAATACATGATAAAACTGGTACTTCACACCTGTATCAAAAATTTGAAAGACATCTGGGCTTAACTTTTCCTTCAGACCATGTGCACCAAAAGCACCTAACAATACTGTAATAGTACCAAGCCATGTTGCTAGTTTAAGAAATGGTTTATACATGTATGTGATTGTTACTAATTTCGCTAAAAGATTTCTTTGAAATATTTCTCCCATTCAAATGATACTTCGCCTGAGCATAAAAATGTCTTCTCTCTTTTAAAATTTTTTCTAAACATTTTTTCATTTTATCATCATTTAAATCCTTCAACAAAGGCCGATACTTCTTTCCTGGTTTCAATCTTTCAACCAAAGTCTCAACAGGCTCGTCAAGCCAAACAGTAATTCCATGTTCATTCATCCATTGCATATTATCATAAAAACAAGGCGTACCTCCGCCGGAAGCAATAATTATGTTTTTTAAATGGCTTAAATTATGCAACGCTTCTTTCTCTTTTCTTCTGAAAAAATCTTCCCCCTCACTTTCAAAAATTTCTTTCACGGTCATCATCATTGCCTTTTCTACCTGCGCATCTAAATCAATCCAATCCATTCCATTAGCTGCAGCAATTTTTTGAGCCCAAAAACTTTTGCCACTACCCATCATACCAATCAAGTAAATATGTGTCCCGACCGCAGAAAGAGTACTCGTCCTTGAAGGTTTATTTTGCATATTTATTCCTTCTTTGGGTTAGGTTACTTAAAAGCATTTATCCCTGTTACATCCATTCCTGTTATTAGCAAATGCACGTCATGCGTTCCTTCGTATGTTATCACACTTTCAATATTCATCATGTGGCGCATAATGCTATATTCTCCAGTAATGCCCATCCCACCCAGCATCTGCCTTGCGTCCCTTGCAATGGTTGCCGCAATCTCGCAACTGTTTCTTTTCGCCATGCTCACCTGCTGTGGCGTTGCCATGCCTTCATTCATAAGTGTTCCAAGCCGCCAAACCAGTAATTGTCCCTTAGTTATTTCAGTTATCATCTCCGCCAGTTTCTTTTGCTGCAATTGAAACCCACCTATAGGCCTGTCAAATTGAACCCGTTCTTTGCTATATCGCAACGCCGTGTCATAACAATCCATAGCTGCTCCAAGAGCACCCCAGGCAATACCATAACGCGCTTTCGTCAGGCAGCCCAGCGGCCCCTTCAATCCCTTCACGTTAGGAAAAATATTCTCTTTTGGTACCTTCACGTCATGAAAAACAAGTTCCCCCGTCGCGCTCGCTCTGAGACTCCATTTCCCATGCGTTGTCGGCGTCGAAAACCCCTCCATGCCGCGCTCCAATATTAATCCATGAATTTCACCTGCCTCGTTCTTTGCCCATATTACAGCCACTTGTGCAAACGGCGCATTGCTAATCCACATCTTGGCCCCGTTCAGGACTACGTGGTCTCCCGCGTCCACAAAATTGCTAAGCATGCTCGATGGGTCGCTACCGTAGTTCGGTTCAGTAAGCCCAAAACACCCCAGCCATTCACCACTTGCAAGCTTGGGTAGGTATTTGTTTCGTTGCGCTTCATTGCCATAGGCATAGATAGGGTACATTACCAAACTCCCCTGCACACTGGCTGTGGAGCGTACGCCACTGTCCCCACGCTCCAACTCCTGCATCATTAGACCGTAACTAATATAATCCAACCCTCCGCCGCCATATTCCTGCGGGATAGTAGGCCCGAAGCAGCCTAGCTCACCCATTTGTTTCACGATATGCTCCGGAAACTCCGCCCGCTGCGCATAATCTTCTATTATGGGTGATATTTCTTTTTTAACATAAATGCGCACTGTTTCACGTATCAATTTTTGTTCTTCACTGAGTAGTTCATCCACTAAATAGTAATCGGGAGATTGAAATAAGTCTGTCCTAGCAGCCATAATGTATATATGATTTATTGATTTATAATTGGCAATTTATGGGGCAAATTTAGCGTGATATATCTACTTAAAGTAGTTTTTATTCAGTTGGCGGAGTGGCTACAGTAGGGACTTAATGCCAAAGTAATATATACAGATGAACCAAGACAGGGAACTTTAATAGCTTTGGAAGGGCTTTATTATAGCTTTGGGTGGGAGTAGGGTCTCTATAAGGTCTCTATAAAGTCTCTATAAGATCTCTATAAGGTCTCTATAAGGTGGTTAATTTTAGAAAATACGGATGTTGGAAAAGCTATTGTTAGGACAAAAAAAGCATGATAGCGGCTTTATATGGCTAAGGTAAATCAAATATGCTTGACCACAAAAGATTTTTTGTACAATGAAAAAAGAAAAGAATGACCAATGCTCCAGAACGGCAATTAATGAATTTACTGCTCTTTACCAGGAAGGAAAGAGATGATTTTTTTATACCTGCAATGGGAGTGCCGATGTTATTTTGTAAAGGCAAAATATTTTTTTTGAAATTATTTAAAAAAAATTTGGTTGTTAAAGAAATTTAACTACGTTCGCACTTTAAATGTGTTGAAAATACACGATAATTTTTTTATATACTCAGCCGACTAACGAACGCATGAGACTTGCCTAATACTATAAATAATACTGTGCTGATAAACATGCAATCACCATAGCAGTTTGTCAAAAAAAGAACCGATCACGATCGCTAGAATGTTTTGTATATTAATTAAATAAGACTGTTGGCTAAACGGTATTTAGTTAAAATAAAATTGCCATATATGTTTCAAACTTTACGCTCTTCACTGAAGATCATCCATAATTATTTTACTATAATAAAAATAAAATCCCCTATCATGAACGGTTCTTTACGCCAATTGAGAAATGTTACTATGCAATTGCTTCAAAAGAGATCACAGCTTTTTGTAAAGCTATTATTGTTTGCCTTTTTATCATTTACTGTGAGCAGCGGGTTGCTTGCGCAATCCACCTACACATGGAATGGTGGCGGCACTGACAATAACTGGACGACAGCGGCGAATTGGGGTGGTACAGCCCCCGGGTCTCCACAAGCTTTTTTGAATTTTGGCGGCAGTACCAGACTTGCTCCAAGCAACAATTTTAGCGCGGGTTCGGCAGGGTTTAAAATTTACTTTACAGCCGGTGCCGGTGCGTTTACTTTGGGAGGTAATTCAATTACGTTTTATGATTACGGCGGCAATGCACCAAATATAGGCAATCAAAGTTCAAACACACAGACAGTCAATTTTCCTATCGTACACAGCAATACCAACGAAAGCGATGTTTTTAATATCAATGGGCAAGCTTCAAGTACCGGCGGGGCATTAATATTTGGCACCAGCGCCACAATCAGCGGAGGCCTTAATGGTGGTAACGGAGGAGCGCGTATATTTCAGATCGCTACTGGCGGAAATACTTCAAGCTATGCCGGCCCTGTAACCTTTAATGGTGTAATCAGTAATGGCACAAACTCCCCGGCCACAACGGTTTCATTAGTACAGGTAGGTTCGTTCAATACTACGATACTAAATGCAGCAAATACCTTTTCCGGAGGAGTTACCCTGACTGCGGGAACGATAGATATTAATAATGCTGCAGCGTTAGGGACAGGCACTTTTACTATAACGACGGGCACGATAGATAATAAGAGCACAGGGGATATAACAATTGCTAACGCGGAAAGCTGGGGAGGCAACTTTACTTATGCAGGGAGCGTTCATAATTTATCGCAGACAACAGGGGCGATCACACTTACCGGTAACCCTACCATAACAGTAAGCGCTAATAATTTATCAATTGGTGGTGTTATTGGCGGTGGCGCCCATTCGATAACTAAAGCTGGCGCAGGGACCTTAACACTGAGCGGTACCAATACTTATTCCAGCGGTACTACCTTATCTGCAGGAGCATTAAATATAAATACCGCTGCTGCGTTGGGTACCGGTACGACAACTGTAAACGGAGGAACCCTTACTTTAACAACTTCAGGATATACTGCTACCATTACCAACCCGAGCGGCAATACTACTGTGGTGGTTGCTTTTTCTCCTGCTCCCGCAAATGGTTCATACGCTATTGTGCCGGGGGCTCTTACTGTTAATGGCACACTTGCTTTTAGCGCAACCGGACTTGGAGGAGGGCAAACTGCAAGCCTCAATACGACGACAGGAATGGTGTCGGTATCTGCAGGGCCGGTTCCTACTATCACCAGTGTTACTCCCGGTACACCTACAATTACCGGAGAGCTAAATGATTCAGGATATACAGGCCAAACTTTAACTATCACCGGTACGAACTTTTTAAGCGGAACGACGGTTAGTATTAACGGAGTAGCTGCCACATCAGTTACGGTTTCAAGTTCTACACAACTTACGGCTGTTGTGGCTAATGGAGGTGCTGCTTCAACAGGAAATATAGTGGTGACCACCGCTAACGGGGGCGCTTCACACGCTTTCGCATATCTTGGTTATATTACTGTTAACCCAAGTTCTGCGGACTGGAACACGGGCAGCACGTGGGTGGGAAATGCTGTGCCAGTGGCTAATGCTACCACTACGGTCAGCACTGCCGTTACGGTTAACAATACAGTGACAAACCAACCCGGAACGGTATTAGTAAATTCTGGAAACAGCATTTCAATAGGCGCATCAACAGGGGTATTATCACCTACCGGCGCTGTTACCAATAACGGGACTATAACAGTTGGTGGCACACTGACCCTGAATGGGGCATCAACCAATGCGTCCGGAGCTACTATAACTGTATCAAGCGGCGGTGTATTGAATGTAAGCGGCGGGCTTACCAATAATGGTTTATTAACCGACGGCGGTACGATGGCAGTAAGTACTTCTACATCAACTAATGGCGCAACGGGGACTTTAAATGTGTCAAGCGGCGGCATGTTAACAGCAAGCTCTACTCTTAATAATAGCGGGGGAATGACAATTAGTGGCGCATTAACATCAAGCACTACATTTAGCAATAGCGGTACAATGACTATTGGCGGTACGCTGACATTAAATGGAGGTGCAACTAACAGCTCAACCATGACAGTGTCAAGCGGAGGCTCAATAATCTTAGGCAACGGAATAACAAATAATGGTACTCTTTCAGTTTCCGGTATTTTCCAATTGAATGGAGGCGGATATATTAATGGAACAGCCCCGGCTTATACAAGCAGCTCCACGTTAGTATATAACAGCAACTATGGCGTTTATAATGAGTGGACAGGAGGTGGAACTACCAATCCTACAGCAGGTGTTGGCGTTCCGGGAAATGTGACCATCAATAGCGGCAGTACTGTAACTCTGCCTAATTCAGGTAGTACTCATGCTGTGGCAGTTGGTGTGCCGGGGAATGTTACCATATTGGGCACCGGCGGGCTAACACTAAGTACTACCAGTGGATATGACTTTTATCTTGGAGGTAATTGGTCAAGAGCTTCCGGCGCGACTTTTACAAATAGCGGCCGCGTTGTGAACTTTGTAGGCAGCGGAACACAAACAGTAACAGTTACGGGTGGTGGTACAGAAACGTTTGCCTTTGTGACCATAGGAGGAAGCAGTAGTGTGCAACTTTCTGCGACTGTAGGCTCTTTGACAAGTGTAACTATCAGCAGTGCAAGTGGCATGACGCTTAGTTCATCCAACGCTACAAGTAATATTGACCTGAATGGCCAGACGATGACAATCTCAGGCGGTGGTAACATGACATTGGGCACATCAGGAGCAAAAAAAATAATAAGCTCATCGGGAGCAGGCACTTTTGCGGTTTCGAATTACTTAACAGTTACTACCAGTGCCGGCGGGACACTTGTATTTGGCAATAATGTGTTAGTGGGGCTTACTAACGGAATGGATTTTGGTTCCGGCCTTTCCACTATTGGGGGAGGCACAAACGGCACCCTTCAACTGAACACAGGCGGATATGTGGCAAACAATCATCCTGTTACTTATGCCACAGGTTCATTACTGCAGTACAACAGCGCCAATACATTTGGAAGAAATACAGAGTGGAGCACTTCGAGCGGGGCGGGTTATCCATACAACGTACAGGTTAGTAACTCTACTATTATAAACTATCCAAACAGCACCGTGGTTGGTGCACTGGCGATTGCAGGCAATTTAACAGTTGACCAGAACTCCAGCCTGTATCTTGATTATGGATACAACAATATGCCGACAGCATATGGTGCAAACGGCCCACTTACCATAGGGGGCAATGTGTCTTTAGGTGGTATAATGACAATGAGCACCATTTCTGGCGGCGACATTGTTGTAAAAGGCAACTGGACAATTTCAACAGGAATATTTAATAACAATGGCCGCCTTGTTACCTTTAGCGGGAATAGCCTACAGACCATAACAGGAGCTACTACTTTTGGCTATCTTACTATCAGCAATACTTCGGGAGGTGTGACTTTAGCAAGCCCGATCACTGTACAAAATGTACTTACTTTAACCAGCGGGCTACTTAACACTACTGCTACTAACTTACCTTCCGTTACCAATACGACAACAGGTAGTATAAGCGGCGGCACGACCACTTCATTTATTAACGGGCCAGTTAGCTGGGCACTGCCTGCAGGTTTGTCAACAAGCGCAAATGTTTATGCATTCCCAGTGGGCGCAGGCACTACTTATTTGCCTTATTCAGTAACTTCACTTACTACTGGAGGAACGGGACCTACACTGCAAATCCAGGCATTTACCGGATCTTCCGGCGGTACAGGGAGATGGCAATACACTGGCAACTGCAAGCTTGAGCACCACTGAATTCTGGAGCTCGACTTTGTTATCAGGGTCTTACAGCAATGCGTCAATAAGCCTGACAAGACAGGCTGCGCTTAACGGACTGAATGTGATCGGGCAGAGCAGTTCGCAGGGAGGCGCTTATACATCCATAGGGGGAACGCCAAGCAGCCCATCTATCAATAATTCGAGCAATGCAGGAGGCGGTACAGCACAGTTCTATGTGATGGCGCAGGGACCTGCAATTACACCTGCAAGTACGACATTGACCGCATTCACTACTACTTATGGTACAGCTTCTGCTGCGCAAACTGTGGCTATTACGGGCAGTGCGCTAACAGGTAATATCACTACCGCAACAGCGCCTACAGGATTCGAGGTTTCAACTGACGGAAGTACTTATGGAAGTACAGCAACGTTCACACAGTCAGGCGGCAACGCGAGCGGAACTTTATATATCCGTTTAGCAGCTACAGCAACTGTTTCAGGTTCATATGATAACCAGACAATCACCATATCATCGACGGGGGCAGCAAATGCAACAATAACTACTGCTGCGTCGGGGAATACTGTTAGTGCAGCAAGTATAACAGCGAGCCTGGCTGCACCTGTATCCAGGCCATACGACGGCACAACAACAGCCGCCTTAACGACGGCCAACTATAGTTTGAGCGGTCTAGTAGATGCGGATGCAGGTAATGTTACAGTAACAAACATAAGCGGAACGTATGATACAAAGGATGTGGGTACAAACAAGATCGTAACAGTGACCGGCCTTGTATTAGGCGGTTCAGCAGCAGGAAACTATATGCTAAGCAATGCGACATCTGTGAGCGGTGCAGTTGGGACGATCACTACAGCCAGCCTGACCATTACAGCAAATAACATCACGAAGTGTTATGGAGCGACGTATGCATTTGCAGGCACGGAGTTTATGACAGCAGGATTAGTATTGGGAGATGAGGTGAACAGTGTTACGCTAACAAGTGCGGGCGCAGCTGCAGGTGCCGGATCCGGTACTTATCCTATAACGGCTTCAGCAGCATCAGGAACAGGATTGAGCGATTACAGTATCAATTATGTGAACGGCACAATGACAATAGAAGTGCCTATAGCAGTGACGCTGACACAGGTTAACCCTGATTGTCATGGCAATCCAGGCTCACTGACGACGAACACGGTAACAGGCGGGACATCACCGTATACTTACAAGGTAAATTCAGGAGCCTTTAATCCATCAGGAACATACGTAAGCAACGCGCTGATCGGTTCATTAAGCACAGGTGGATATACCTATGCGGTAAAAGATGCTTACGGTTGTATAGGTACACAGGGGGCAATACTTTCCCAACTGACGCAAGAACCTGTACTGATCAATAATGTTGCAGCCCCGTCCTCAGTGTCGATATGTTACGGAGCGACCATGACTATTGAGACCACAGTGCAAGGCGGTAATGCACCATTCACCTATACTCTGAACACCAATGGTGTGAACGGCTCTCCACAGCAGTCAGCCAACAGGTACTTTGCAATAGGGGCGGGAAGCTATTATATTGTTGTGACGGACAGCCATGGCTGTAACTATAATACAAATACTATAACGGTGACACAACCTTCTGGAGCGCTGAGCCTGAGTTCAGCAGTAACGACAAGCATAGTAAGCTGTACGAGCAGTTCATCCACGATAAAAGTGACTGCAACAGGAGGCTACAGCAGCAGCTATATTTACAGTGACAATAACGGCAGCAACTACCAGTCTTCCAGCAGCTTTACCGGCCTTGCGCCTGCCACACAGACTGTATATAATCTTGTGGTAAAAGATGGGAACGGATGCTCGGTAACGGGTTCAGCGACAGTACAGGCAACGTCACAGTATGTGCTGAGCTCCTCAGCTATCACAGGGAATACACAGGCCTGCTATGGAGGTACAACAACAATTACTACCACACCATCAGGGGGGACACCACCATACCTGTACAACCTTGACAACGGCAGTTATGTATCCAGTTCACAGCGCTACTTTGCTACAGTGACACCGGGTAGCCATACTATAACGGTAAAAGACAATATAGGCTGTACTTATACGCCACCTGCAATAGTTATCACACAGCCATCAGCAGCAGTAAGCTTTACGGCAGCAACAACGAATGCGAGCTGTGCGAGCAGCACAGGCAGCATTACAATAACAGCAGCAGGAGGCTACGGAGGCTTCAGCTACAGCGTGAACAACGGCAGCACCTACCAGTCATCCAACAGCTTTACAGGGCTTGGAGCAGGGACGTATAACATTGTGGTAAAAGACATGAACGGCTGCACAGCATACAGCACAGCTACAGTAAAAGCGCCGACGTTCACAACCTCAGCGATCACAGGGAACTTAAAGGTATGTTACGGAGGGACCACTTCTATATCTACGGTACCGTCCGGCGGCGTATCACCATACCTGTACAGCCTGAATGCTACCAATAACTTTGTGAGCAGCGCCAACCGTTACTTCACAGTAGGAGCGGGGACAGATTCCATCACGGTAATGGATAACGCAGGATGCAAGGTGACTACGGCACCTGCAACGGTGACACAGCCATCAACACCGGTAAGCTTTACAACAGTACAGGGCGGGCAGGGCTGTACGGGCAATGCAGGAATAGTGATAACAGCGTCAGGTGGTTATGGCCATTACAGCTACAGCGATAACGGAGGAAGCAGTTACCAGGCAGAGAACAACAGCTTCAGCGGGTTATCCTACGGCAACTATACGGTAGCGGTAAAAGATACGAATGGTTGCGCAGCGCCGACATCGGTAGTTAAATTAAGCGCCCTTAGCTCATCGGCCATACAGGGAACGCTGACGGTATGCCCCGGCGGCACGACGACGATATATACGATCCCTTCAGGCGGGGTAGCACCATATTCCTATAACCTTGACAGTTCAGTGTATGTTCCGAGCAGCGAGCGTTATTTCAGCGTACCTGCGGGAGTGCATACGATAACGGTGAAGGATAACCTGAGCTGTACATATACACCTGCAGTGGTAACAGTTACATCGATGAGCTGTATGGGGCTTGTTGAAGGCGGGGGAGAGCAGAAGGTACAATCAGCATCATCAATGTTTGCAGCGCATTTATCACCTAACCCAACGCAGTCAACCTTCCATCTGCATATGGAGAGCAGCAGCAGGGAAGAGGTAGAACTGACGGTGACGAATATGCAGGGAGTGAAAGTGTATGAAGGGAGGGGAGGAGTAGCTAACCTGTATGAGTTCGGGTCAGGCTTTACAAGCGGTATGTATATATTGCAGATAAGGCAGGGCAATGAAGTGCATACGGTTAAGCTGGTGAAGGGGAACTAGAGTAATTGATAATTTATAATTGACAATTGATAATGAAGGCCATCCTGAAAAGGGGTGGCCTTTTGTTTGTTAAGAAAGGTGAGGGCAGGTTATTTAATAGATAAATTGTTTTGCCAGCAATGCGTCTAGAGGGATTTATATTATGGTAATGAGTGGATTTTAAATTAATAGAAATTACTAAAGCTTCGCCGGGATCTAATCATGGTTTAGAACTCTAAAAACAGCTTGTATTAAATATGTTAATAGCAAATACAGCAGGGCGCTGTCAAATCTTACACCAATTCCTTCAATTTCTCCACGACTTGGTCCACTTCTTCTTTTGTATTATGACGGCTGAAACTAAAGCGAACGGTGACGCGGTTACTGTTTGGGCTGATGGCGCGAATCACGTGACTGCCCTGATCGGCACCACTGGTGCAGGCGCTGCCGCCGCTAGCACAAATATGGTTAATGTCAAGGCTGAAGAGCAGCATTTCGCTTTTGTCCGTTTTGGGGAAACTGACGCTAAGCACAGTGTAGAGGCTGTTGCCAAGCGGGTCGCCGTTGAAGCTGATGCCTGCAAAATGGGTTTCGAGCTGACGCATCATGTGCAGTTTCATGCTTTGTATGTGCTGGCGGTCCTGTTCATAACGGGCGGTTGCCAGTTCAAGTGCTTTGGCGAAGCCAACAATGCCATAAACATTTTCAGTGCCTGCGCGCATGTTGCGTTCCTGCGAGCCGCCGTTCATGAATGGTTTTATCTTCACGTTCTCATTTACATATAAAATGCCCACCCCTTTTGGCCCGTGAAACTTATGGCTGGCGCCGGTGATGAAATGTACGGGCGTATTGCGCAGGTCGAACGGGAAATGCCCGACAGTTTGGACCGTGTCGCTATGAAAAATGGCGTTGTATTTTTTGCAAAGCTCGCCTACTGCAACAATGTCCAGCATGTTACCGGTTTCATTGTTGGCGTGCATCAAAGTCACGAGGCATTTCTCCGTACTTCCCGCAAGCAGACGCTCCAGGTCGTTCATATCAATGTGGCCGTTCGGCAATATCTTAACCTCGGTCATGGGTATTTCATGACTTTTGTGATGATGATGAACGGTGTGTAAAGTGGCGTGGTGCTCCAGCGGCGAGGAAATAATATGCCTGCAGCCTAGATCTTTGATGGCAGCGTTGATGGCCGTGTTGCTGCTCTCGGTGCCTCCACTAGTAAAGAATATTTCAGCGGGATGAGCATGAAGTATTTTGGCGACGGTCTTGCGCGCGTTCTCAATAGCCATGCGGCTTTCGCGTCCGTAACTGTAAATTGAAGACGGGTTGCCGAAATGGGAAGTGAGGTAGGGCATCATGGCAGCCAGCACTTCAGCGTCAAGCGCAGTGGTGGCGGCATTGTCAAAATAGATACGGTTCATAAAAACATATTTGCGCCTGCAGGTGACAGGGTTTACATACACTCATTGATATCGGTCATGATGCGTTTGGCAATGTTTGCCGCAGTAGTTTCGAAATTGCTTTCGGCATAAATGCGGATGATGGGCTCTGTGTTGCTTGGCCGCAGGTGAACCCAGTCTTTGTCAAACTCAATGCGCAGACCATCCTCCGAGTTTATAGGCTGGTTTTTATATTTGACCTTGATGGCATCAAATATTTTGGCGGCATTAAAGCCATCGCCCAGTGCTATCTTGTTTTTGCTGATAAAATAATCAGGATACTGGCCGCGCAGCTGTTTAGCGCTCTTGTTGCTTTGGGCAAGATAAGTGAGGAATAGCGCAATACCGATGAGGGCGTCGCGGCCGTAATGCAACTCCGGAACAATTATGCCCCCGTTGCCTTCCCCGCCAATAACAGCATGTACATCTTTCATTTTCTGTACCACGTTTACCTCGCCAACAGCACTGGGGAAGTATTCACTGCCATGCTTCAGCGTAATATCTTTCAGCGCCTGCGTTGAGGAAAGGTTGCTGACCGTATTGCCTTTTGTATGTTGTAATATATAATCTGCAACAGCGACAAGCGTATATTCTTCGCCAAACAAACTGCCATCCTCACAGGCAAAACAAAGGCGATCCACATCAGGATCAACCGCAATGCCAAGGTCGGCTTTTTGTTTATTTACTTCGCTGCAAAGTTCTGTAAGGTGTTGTGGTAAAGGTTCAGGGTTATGAGAGAATTTTCCGTTTACCTCACCGTTCAGTACGATGACATTCGTTTCTTTCACGCCCAAGGCTTTCAGCAATTCAGGCACAGCGATCGCACCGCTGCTATTGATAGCATCAACAATAATCTTGAATTTTCTTTTTTTGATAGATTCAATATCAACCAGCTCATGATCCAGTATTGCTTTGATGTGCTGAGCAAGAGCGTGCTCGTTTTTAGTAGTAGTCCCGAGCTTATCAACAGGCGCAAAAATGAAACTTTCTTCTTCAGCGATCTTCAAGATCACTTCGCCGTCTGCTGCGCTAAGAAATTCGCCCTTGTTATTAAGCAGTTTCAATGCATTCCATTCTTTTGGGTTATGGCTTGCAGTAATAATGATGCCCCCTGCTGCGTTTTCGGATAACACCATCATTTCAACCGTAGGTGTAGTCGTTAATCCGATATCAACCACGTCAAGGCCCATTGCGTTCAAGGCGCTTACCACCATTTGCTGCACCATTTCGCCGCTTGATCGCCCATCGCGGCCAACAATCACCTTTTTGTTGTCGGACTGCTGCAAGATCCACGCGCAGTAAGCCGCGGTGAACTTCACCACATCAAGGGGGCTGAGTGTTTCGCCCGGCTTTCCCCCAATTGTTCCTCTTATTCCTGAAATGCTTTTTATCAACGCCATTCTTACAATTTTCGTGACGGCAAACTTAACTCAAAAAACGTTGTTTGCTGTTAGAGTGTCAGGATGTAATGGAAATTAAACGTGCCAGACGAAATATTTTGCTTTTTTTTGAGGAATGTTTTGATAAAAGATTTTTCAATTATGATAATAAAAGATTGGTTTAAGCATTGGTTCGATTCGCCTTATTATGATCTGCTCTACCACCACCGGGATGAGCATGAGGCGCGCGGATTTATTGACCTGCTTATTGCGCATTTGCAGCCCCGCGCCGGTGCCACCATGCTGGATGTGGCCTGCGGCAAAGGCAGGCACAGCAAATGTTTGGCAGATATGGGCTATGATGTAACGGGTTTTGACCTGTCTGCCTCATCAATTGAAGCTGCCAAAAAGTTTGAGAATGAACGGCTGCATTTTTACCTTCACGATATGCGCAGCACTTTTTGGATCAACTACTTTGAATATGCTTTTAACTTCTTTACCAGCTTTGGATATTTCAATACGCGCCGCGAAGATGACGATGCCATGCGCACCATGGCACAAAGCCTCAGAAGCAACGGCATTTTGGTAATAGATTACCTGAACGTGCAGTATGTAGAAAATAATTTCGTGGAAACCGAACGGCAAACCATTGACGGCATCAACTTTAAGATCACCCGGTGGCAGGATAAGCAGCATTTTTATAAGAAAGTGGAAACAGAAGACGAAAGGGGTAGGGCTGAATATATCTCTACCGAGAAAGTATCAAAGTTTTCGCTGGATGATTTTGGAACGATGCTGACCAAGCAACAAATGCAGGTAAAAGAGGTTTTTGGAGATTATCAATTGGAAAAGTATGATGAAAAAACTTCACCAAGAATGATAATCGTCGCAAAGAAAAATGAACTTTAGTATAGAGCTATGAACCCTTTCTCCAAATATCTTTCTGAACATAAATGGCAGCTTCTGCTTTGTGCTGCAGTGCTGGTTAATTTCAGCGCGCTTTTTAATACTATCCTCGGCACCGACGGCACATTATACGCCTGCGTTGCCAAAACCATGGCGAAGAACAATGATCTCGTGAACCTTTACAATGAAGGCAAGGACTGGCTGGATAAACCCCACTTCCCTTTTTGGATAACTGCGTTCTCTTTTAAGCTATTCGGCTTCACCAATTGGGCTTATAAGCTGCCAGCCGTTTTGTTTATGATGATGGGCGTTTATTATACTTATCTTTTAGCAAAGACGCTCTATAATAAACAAGTAGCCATTTGGGCTGCCCTCATTTTGCTCACCGCAGAGCATATTGTTATTTCAAACAGTGACGTGCGGGCAGAGCCTTATTTAACAGGGCTGACAATTGCTGCTATTTATTATTTTTATAAGGCATATACTGCAAAAAAATTCTATCATCTTTTAGCGGCTTGCCTTTTTACTGCGTGTGCGATGATGACGAAGGGATTATTTGCTGTAATACCGATAGGAGGGGCAATTGCAGGAGAATTGATCATTAAGAAAAACTGGAAAGAACTATTTAATTTAAGATGGTTGCTCGCTGCCCTGCTAATATTAATATTTATTATCCCCGAACTCTATTGCCTCTATGTCCAATTCGACCTGCACCCTGAAAAAACAGTATGGGGTATGCAGCATGTTTCGGGCATCAAGTTCTTCTTTTGGGATAGCCAGTTTGGCCGCTTTATGAACACGGGCCCTATTAAGGGGCAGGGTGATATTTTCTTCTTCTTTCATACCCTATTGTGGGCTTTCCTTCCATGGAGCCTGTTGTTGTATGCAGCGTCCTTTTATATCTTTAGAAAAAGAACAAAAACCGCAAAGGAATATTCCTGGATTTGTGTGAGTGGCAGCCTGTTGACATTTGTTATTTTCTCAGTTTCAAAGTTTCAATTGCCATACTACCTCAATTTTATATTCCCCTTGTTTGCAATTATTGTAGCAGAATATTTTTTTTCTATCCTAAGTAATAAAACCATCCGCGTTGTAAATATTACCCAGAAAGTAATTGCCGTTTTAATTTTATTAATTAGCGGCATCCTTATTTATTTCTTTAAGCCTTCCTTTTCAGCAGCGCAAATAATAATGCTGACAGTATTACTTTTGGCTCTCTTCAGGGTTTTATTCTTCATAAAAACAACCTCCAAAACAAACACTATCATAATGTCTTTGCTCGCTTCCTTTTTTGTAAACCTACTGCTCAACATTGTTATTTATCCTCAGATACTCACTTATCAATCCGGTAGCGAAGCTGCTTTCTGGATAAATAAATATGAACCCGGTTTGCCTGTTGTGCGTATGGACAGTGAACTTTCATATGCCCTGGAGTTTTATCTAAAAGAACCGCTGCATACAATCGATACCTCCTTTCAAAATAAACCCTCGTTGCCTTTCTTGCTTTATGCCAATGACAATGAGGTAAAAAAGTTTATGAACGAAGGCCATACAATAAAAATACTCCGCACCTTTAAGGAATTTCACATAAGTATGCTCACCGGCAAGTTTATAAACAAAGCCACCCGCAATGCCGCCTGCCAGGATTACGACGTAGCTGAATGTTATAAATAAACTGCCCTTATCTTTATCAAATGTTTTTATTTCATTATCCCGCAATTGGCTTTTGGCAACATCTTTGGCAAGTCGTTAATTTTTGGGACCAAACCCTTTTTTTAAAAATAAACCGCGACTGGACCAATTCCCTCCTCGATGACAATTATCCCTGGTGGAGAGATGCACAAACCTGGACACCACTCTATCTTTTCCTCCTTCTTTTTATGCTGATGAATTTTGGAAAAAAAGCCTGGGCTTGGATCTTTTTTGTCATCCTAACTGTTGCTATTACCGACCAGTTAAGCAGCTCAGTTTTCAAGAACTGGGTCCATCGCCTTCGCCCCTGCAACGACCCCTTCATGGTTTATTACGTGCGCCTTTTGTTAACACATTGCCCCGGCAATGCCAGTTTCACCTCCTCTCATGCCACCAATCATTTTGGCGCAGCCGTTTTTATATACGCCACTTTGAAAAATTATATCAAGAAATGGGGCTACTTCCTTTTCCTTTGGGCGGCCACCATTAGCTACGGCCAGGTGTATGTAGGAGTACATTATCCGCTGGATATTATTGGCGGCGCCATTGCAGGCAGTCTTATCGGTTACGCTATGGCCGGCATTTATAACAGAAGGTTGGGCCTCCGGGAAAAAATCACTGCCCCCGCCTTTTCACCCAAACCCTAAGGAAGGTATTCGGGGCACTTTAGAGGAGTTTTTGCCCTTCTTCATTAAAAAACAATGGGGATTAGGCCTAAATGAGCACAATATCTTCATTTGGAGTTCACTTTAAATGATGTAGGAGATTTTTTGGTTACCAGCTTTTGTACACAAATTAAGCTTTAGTGGCGACGCTCCGTTCAACAGTAGAACACACATTGAGCACTCAAATTCAAGCCTTCCTCCCAAAATTCAACAGCAAAACCTCAAAATTCAGCAAAAACCACCGCTGTTTAGCTACCCAGGCCGCTGTTTATGCATACCCACCGCTGTTTATGCATACCCTCCGCCGTGAAAGGTCAGTTTCAGGTGGTGAAAGATCAGTTTCGGATGGTGCAAGGTTAGTTTCAGGTAGTGCAAGGTTAGTTTCAGATGGTGCAAGGTAGTTTCAGATGGTGTAAGGTCAGTTTCAGGTGGTGGAAGATCAGTTTCGGGTGGTGCAAGGTCAGTTTGGGATGGTGCAAGCTCAGTTTCAGATGGTACAGGGTCAGTTTCGGGTGGTGGAAAATCGGTTTCGGGTGGTCTAAGGTCAGTTTCGGATGGTGCAAGGTCAGTTTCGGATGGTGGAAGATTGAGCATCCGTCTTTCAAGTCAAACCTTTTTCTTCACACCCAAACTATCCGCCGGGTATTTTAACCGTATACTGTCGCCGACGGCGTTACACCAATTGTAGATTACTTCTTTTTCTGTAGCCGTAAGGCGCGCTTCCTTATGTTCGAAAGCGTAGGTAGGCAAAGGCATATCCCCCTCCCTTATTTCATCCGCAATATCATCCAGCTTTTTATATTGCCGTGCTATTTTGTATGAGGCAAATTCATCAAAGTTCAGGTGGCGTTTGCCTTCTTCAATGTGGTTATTAAGCCACCAGTAAACGGGTTGATAGTTAGCATACCAGGGATACTTAGTATTGTTACTATGACAATCATAACAGGCTTTTCTAAACAACGTATCCACTGTTTCAGGAACAGGATAAAGTGTGGAGATATTTAAAGAGGAAGGCGTTGCCGAAATGTTTTTTTTAGGGCGTATGAACTGGATGCCAACAAGAATAATAACTGTTATAAGGGTTATTGTTTTTACACTCATGAGGAATTATTTATTCAGTCAAAATATTCCCTGTCATTTCTTTTGGTACCGGCAACTGCATTACATGCAAAATAGTCGGCGCAAGGTCGCCTAGTTTACCGGCTTTGATGGCTCCTTTATAATCGTTGCTGATAATGAACAGGGGAACGAGGTTTAGTGAATGTTGGGTATTAGGGCTGCCATCATCATTTATCATGTGATCGGCATTGCCATGGTCAGCAGTTAAAAAAATGGTGTAGCCATGCTTCAATGCACTGGTAACAATTCTTTCAACACATGTATCCACTGTTTCCACTGCTTTCACCACTGCACTGAAAACACCTGTATGGCCAACCATGTCTGCATTTGCGAAATTGAGGCAAATGAAGTCGGCTGTTTCGTTTTCAATTTCAGGAACCAGTTTGGCAGTTATTTCGTAGGCACTCATTTCCGGCTGCAGGTCGTATGTAGCAACTTTTGGCGATGGTACCATAATTCTTTTTTCACCATCAAATTCCTTCTCCCTGCCGCCACTGAAAAAGAAAGTTACATGGGGATATTTTTCTGTTTCAGCAATGCGTATTTGTTTTTTACCCTGCGCTGCAAGCACTTCGCCAAGGGTATTATTTAGGTTATCGTTCTCAAAAATTACATGAACATTGTTGAATGTTTTATCATAATCAGTCATTGTAGTATAATGAAGATCCATTTTGTGCATGCCAAAATCGGGATGGTCTTCCTGCGTAAGTACATGCGTTATTTCGCGGCAACGGTCTGTGCGGAAATTAAAGCAAATGACTGCATCATCTTCCTTGATTGTTGATTGGGGATTATTGATTGATGAATTGATGATCGGCTTTATAAATTCATCTGTTACATTATTAGTGTAAGAATCTTCAATTGACTTCAAAAGGTCAGTTGATTGTTCACCAATACCATTTACCATGGCGTCATAAGCGATTTTTACGCGTTCCCAGCGCTTGTCGCGATCCATTGCATAATATCTCCCTGTGATCGTTGCGATCTCGCCTACGTTCTTTTCAAGATGCTCCTGCAATTCTTTTATGAAACTAAGGCCGCTTTTGGGATCACAATCGCGCCCATCAGTGAACGCATGTACATATACATCAACCAAGCCTTCTGCTTTACATATATCAATGATCGCTTTAAGGTGATTGATATGCGAATGCACACCGCCATCGCTTACTAATCCTAATAAATGCAAAGGCTTTTTATTTTCTTTTGCATGATTGATGGATGCAAGCAGTTCTTTGTTTGTTTTAAGTTCGCCAGTTTTGATGGCAACATTGATTCGCTGTAGTTCCTGGTAAACTATTCTTCCGGCGCCAATATTCAGATGGCCGACCTCACTATTACCCATTTGCCCATCTGGCAAGCCAACAGCTTCGCCGCAGGTAACAAGTGTTGTATTTGGATATTTCTCATAAAGCGAGGTTACAAAAGGAGTCTTTGCATTTTGGATCGCATCGGCATTTTTGTTTTTGCCGAGCCCCCATCCATCCATGATAATTAGAATTACTTTATTATTTTTCATGCGCTAAAACTACGATAATTGTTATTGCATAATAACCCGTTATTCTTAATATTGCATCACAAAGCTAATATGTTGAAAAACAGTTGGCATATTTTTCGCTATTGAACAGCAACAAAAAAAGTTATGAAAAAGTTCATTTCGCTACTGTTTTTAGGCTTGGCACTGATGTCGTTCAGTATTAAAAGTGATACAAAGGATATTATTGACGCTTTGAAACAGGGCAATGCCGACCAGCTTAGCAAATATTTTGATAATATCCTGGATGTAAAACTTCCTGATAAAGATGAAATAAAAAATATTGGTAAAACGCAGGCGGCCGTCACGATCAAGAGCTTTTTTAATGAAAATAATATTAAAGGGTTTGATGCAGCTTCACAACGCGAACTGGGGGGATTAATGTATGTTGCCGGTAAACTTCAGAGCAGCACAAAGACTTACCAACTGACGGTAATGATGAAGGAAAAAGGCGACGACGTCGTCATTACCAATATAAGAATTAACTAAATGATCTCCCGCAATAGCGGGATTTTTTTTGTTTCAGCCACAAAGCTTGAAGAGGCGAAGAGTACAAAGTTTGTAATTTGCAAAAAACTTTCACTGTGACAATTGAAGAGCTCTACAAAATATTTCAGCAATACCCATCTATTCAGACAGACACCCGCAAACTAAAAAAGATGATCTGTTCTTTGCGCTTAAAGGGCCAAACTATAACGGAAATGCTTTCGCCTTGCAAGCACTTGATAGCGGGGCTGCTTATTCTATAGTTGATGAAGATGCTGACGCCAAAGATGACAGAATCATAAAGGTTTATGATGTATTAACCTCTTTGCAAAACCTTGCAAAGCATCACCGCGAACAGTTTACAATACCTTTTATCGGCATAACAGGAAGCAATGGCAAAACGACTACTAAAGAATTGATACACGCAGTGCTTTCTTCACATTACAGGACTTACACAACGGAAGGAAACCTTAATAATCATATCGGTATTCCGCTGACCATTTTAAAAGTGAAAGGCGATGCAGAAATGGCAGTTATAGAAATGGGAGCGAATCATCAAAAAGAAATTGAAGGTTATTGTGTATATACAGAACCAACACACGGCATCATCACGAATTGCGGGAAGGCGCATTTGGAAGGGTTTGGCAGTATAGAAGGAGTTCGCAAGGGCAAGGGGGAATTGTATGATTATATCCGTGGGCATAGAGGTGTTGCCTTTGCCTTTGACGATTATGATTATTTGCACGATATGAGCAAAGGCATTACTGAAACTGTTTGGTATGGAACAGAGAATGGAGTTGTAGCCGGAAATATAAAAGCAGTTGCTCCATTCCTTGAAGTGGTTTTTACAAAGGGAGTTTCTTTTCAATCAATAAAGACGCAATTGGTTGGGGCTTATAACCTGCCGAATATCTTATGCGCTGTTTGTCTAGGGAAATATTTTAATGTTCCGGAAGATAAAATAAAAGCTGCTATTGAAAATTATACCCCAACTAATAGCCGCTCGCAGTTGATCGAGAAAGGGAATAACAAAATAATTCTCGACGCTTACAATGCAAACCCCACAAGCATGAAAGTGGCTATTGAAAGTTTTGCTACTATTCCTGCGGAGCAGAAAATACTTATGCTTGGCGGCATGATGGAACTTGGAGATGAAAGTGTAGCAGAGCATCAGCACATCGTTCATATCATTGATCAGCATCCATGGAAGGAGGTGGCGCTTGTGGGTGGGGATTTTGCCAAAACAAAACACGCGTATCATTATTTCAGTAATACGGCCGAAGCTAAAGTTTGGCTGGAGCAGCAACATTTTGAAAATGCGTACATCCTTATCAAAGGTTCGCGGCTTATGCAGATGGAAAAGATATTGTAAAGTTCATCCGTGCTGTAAAGTATTGAAACATTGTTCGTCTTGAAACCGTATATCATAAAACAATAAAATAAAACAATGAAAACTTTTATCGTAAGCCTGTTATCCATCTTAACTCTCGCATCCTGCGCGCAGCAGCAAACTAAACCACCCGCAGGCGTTTTTCTTCGATCAAAACCGGGGCAACGCCTAACGAAGCCGTTGCTACTTTCTCCGAAGGTTGCTTCTGGCACGCAGAGATCGTTTTTCAAAGCCTTGTTGGCGTGCGTGATGCCGTTTCCGGTTATGCCGGCGGAACCGACCCTAACCCTACTTATGAAAAAGTGGGCAGCGGCACAACAGGCCACGCAGAAACCGTGCAGGTGTATTACGATCCTTCCAAAATATCTTATCAAACACTGGTGGCTGCTTTCTTTGCGAGCCAGGACCCAACGCAGGTGGACGGGCAGGGCAATGACGAAGGCACTCAGTACCGCTCCATCGCTTTTTTCAGGAATGAAAATGAAAAGCAGATCATCATGGCTGCCATAAAAAACTTAACGGACAGTAAAAAATATCATGCGAAGATCGCGACGCAGGTGTTGCCTTTCACTAAGTTTTATCCCGCGGAAGCATATCACCAGGAATATATTTATTATCATCCCGAAAATTCTTACGTGCAAAACGTTTCCATCCCCGATTACCTTGAATTTAAGAAAACTTTCAAGGGGAATTTTAAGGGATAAGCCTTAGATCCTATTTTATTCTTCCTTAATTTATGCGCAAAGCTATTCCTGCAAAGGAGTAGCTTTGTGCAATAAAAACAAGCCATGAGTGACCCTAAAGCCAAGCCCTCTTATGTGTTGAGCGTGTTCGCGAACAAATGCCCGCGTTGCCGCGAAGGCAACCTCTTTGTGAGCAAAAGGGCGTATGCTTTCAGGCACAACGAATACATGAAGATGAACCCGAAATGCCCTGTTTGCGGGCAGCCAACTGAACTGGAAGTTGGTTTCTACTACGGCACTTCTTTCGTTAGTTATGGGCTCACGGTTGCTTTTTCGGCCATCACTTTTGTGCTGTGGTGGCTGCTTCTCGGCTTCTCGCTGGACGACAACCGCATCTTTTGGTGGCTTGGCGTTAATGCTTTCGCCATGATAGCCCTGCAGCCTCTCTTTATGCGCCACTCGCGCTCGCTTTGGATAAGCTGGTTCGTGAAATATGACCCCGATTGGGAAATTCATGATGCCGCAACGCCCGAACGGATCGTGGAGCACGAAATGGATAATTGGTGAAAGGATGCAGGGGCAAATATTTTCCAATGATAGAAAATAATAATTTTGTACAGCAGAATATTTGATCATCTTGAAAGAATTAAAATATGAATTACAAAATATCCTTTCGGGAAAGAGCAGTGATGGCCATGGAAGCCTTATCGCATCAATCACCCGTTACCTTACAGGAAGCAAAACACCAGGTGCAACGCCTGAAAAAAACGAGTTCATCAAAGAACAGGAAAAAGAAAAGCTGATCGAATTTGTTGAGCAAGATCAATTATGGCACACGTTGCTGATGAAGGAGGAATTAAAGATCGGCCAAGGCGCAGAGCAAATTGTTTATTATACTGAAGACGGGAAAAGTGTAATAAAATTAAATGATGCTATTTTCTATCTCTCCTGGACAGATTATTTAAACAATCTTTTACTTCACAATTTCTTTTTTCCAGATACTTGTTATCAATTATTGGGATTCAGAAAAGATAACGACATTCTTTTTGCTGTTGTAAAACAAAGGTTTGTTGAAGCTGATCAACCTTATGATTTTGAGATCATCAAAAATTTCTTAGAGTTTAATGGTTTTGAAAACAACCGAAACTGCGATTTTATTAACAGGAGCCTGGGAATTATCCTGGAGGATCTGCACGACGAAAATGTGTTGTTCCGCAACAATATTCCTTACTTCATTGACACTGCTTTTTATCTAACTGACACATTTTTCTTATAGAAAAATGAGGTTGCAAGGCCTGTTCTTCATAACCCCATATTCTTCTTTTATTTCTTCTGTTACCTGCCTGATCTGGTGGGTATATTTCTGGATAATTTCCTATAATTGTTTATAAATATTAGTAAGATATACGAATATATAGCTAAGATATATTAACATCTAAAATAGATATACTAACATCTAACATAGATATACAAATATATGATATAGATATAAATACATATAAGTTATATATATAAACATATCAAATAGATGTGTGAATATATATAGTAAATACATAAACATATTAGGCAGATATATAAACATATCACTTATTTACTTTAAAAGAATGGCCTATTTTTGCAAAAGAATAAGGCCATTTTTTAAATATATAATCGATTTTTTCATTAAAACAGGTCATTAAAACAAGAAAGATCATGGCAAGAAGAAACAGTTAGAGCAACAATTCCGATAAATAAACCCAATAACTTCAGCAGGCTGCTGAACCAGATCGTAAAGTTTGACAACAGCCTGGGCGCGAAGAGCATATTGCAGGCAGACCCTTCCATCGACATGACTGCGTTTGCAAATAACCTGACCAAGGCAGACAGTTTGCGGGCGCAGAGCGAGGCATTGAAGGCGCAAAGTGAAGACCTGATGCAGCAGGCAAAAACGCTTTACGGCACGGCACCCGGGCAAAGCATTAACACGCCGGGCACGCTGTATTGCCAGGTGGATCTGATCAAAAAAACATTGCTAAAAACGTACAAGGGCAACGAAGAGGCGCTGGGGGAATATGGATATAACGTAGTGGTCAGCCAAACAAAAAGCCCTGTTTATAAAATAAAGCCAGGGCCGAAGAGGAAGTAAGCTTTTGGTTTTGGGTTATGGAAAACGCGTTTGGTTTGGAGGCGTCTAGTACACTTCGTTATGGGTTCCGATGTCAACAAAAACCGCATCGCCGTTTTTCTCAAAATAAAATACAACCCTGCAATCATATTCAACACTAAAAGCATAGGAACCTGCAAGAACGCCCGTTAGTTTGTGTGTGGATAGTTTGGCATCGTGAGGATCATTCAAAAAGAACAGCAACTTTTCTACAAAAAGCAACGCAAGCTCGGGGTTTTTGCGCACCAGCTTTTTATAAGCCTTTCTAAAAGAAGGGGCAAACTGGATATTAATCATTGCTGTTTAACCAGGTGTTAATATCAGTAATATTATTGCTGCGATACAGGCTTCCGCTGGCAGAAAGCAATTTTGCTTCGGTTATATTTTGTTTTATTTTTTCGCGCCTTTTTTCCGAGTAGGCTTTTTGCAATTGCTCGTTCAGGTCTTCCATTTCGTCTGCTGTCATGGTAGCGATGGAGTCAATGATCAGATCTCTTGGGTTATTCATATTTACCTTTTTGTTGCATAAAGATATAATTTTTTGCTCATTGATTATTAACTACTGCTCATGCATTATTTCGTGCCCGAGCTTGTCGCGTTTTGTTTGCAGGTATTTTTTATTATGAGAGTTGGGGATCGTTTCTATAGGCAGGGTTTCGGTTATTTCAATGCCATAACCGCGCAGGCCGGCGCGTTTGCGGGGGTTATTACTCATCAACTTCAGTTTGGTAACGCCAAGGTAGCGGAGGATCTGTGCGCCAACGCCGTAATCTCGCTCGTCCATTTTAAAGCCAAGGTGCAGGTTTGCCTCCACGGTGTCCATGCCTTCTTCCTGGAGTTTGTAAGCTTTCAATTTGTTCACGAGGCCAATGCCGCGGCCCTCCTGGTTCATGTAGAGAATAAGGCCCTTGCCTTCGCGCTCCACCATTTGCATGGCCTTGTGCAGTTGCTCGCCGCAGTCGCATCGCAGGCTGCCGAGTATGTCGCCCGTGAAACAGCTTGAATGTATGCGGGCAAGCACGGGTTCGTCCTTCTGCCATTCGCCTTTCATGAGCGCAAGATGCTCGTTGTGGGTATTCTTTTCTTTAAAGGCAACGAGTTTGAAATGGCCGTACTTGGTGGGCATATCCACGCGAACGATCTCTTCAATAAGCGAATCTGTTTTCAGGCGATATTCGATCAGGTCTTTTATCGAGATGACCTTCAGCGAGAACTTTTTAGCGATCTCCTTCAACTGCGGCAGTCTTGCCATGGAGCCGTCCTCATTCATTATTTCCACCAGCACGCCAACGGGTTCAAAGCCCGCCAGCCTCGCGAGGTCAACAGTTGCTTCAGTATGGCCGGTACGGCGCAGCACACCGCTTTCCTTTGCGCGAAGCGGGAAAATATGTCCCGGCCTGCCGAGGTCTTCGGGTTTTGTGGTATGATCGATCAACGCCTGCACAGTCTTGGCGCGGTCATGAGCACTAATACCTGTTGTGCAACCATGCCCGAGCAGGTCAACACTAACGGTGAACGGCGTGCCGTGAAGAGCGGTATTATTATTGACCATCAGCTCAAGTTGCAAAGCATCGGCACGGCTTTCGGTAATGGGCGCACAGATAAGCCCACGTCCTTCCTTGCTCATAAAGTTGATAATCTCGGGCGTCACATTCCTGGCGGCAGTGATAAAATCGCCCTCGTTTTCCCGGTCTTCATCATCAACTACAATTACTAATTTTCCAAGTTTAATATCTTCAATGGCACTCTCGATGGTATCCAGCATGTTTTTTATTTGAGTGCAAAATTATACATAAGGCAATTAGTAAATAAGCGAATTAGGGAATAAGGCTTTGTTTATGGGCAGATGAAGAATTTCTAAGCCTTACTTTTGCGCCCGATGAAATACGAAAAGGAAATAAGCCGCCGCAAAACATTTGCCATCATCTCTCACCCAGATGCGGGCAAAACAACCCTGACCGAAAAGTTCCTCCTGTTTGGCGGTGCGATCCAGGTGGCTGGCGCTGTGAAAAGTAACAAGATAAAGAAACACGCCACCAGCGATTTTATGGAAATCGAAAGGCAACGCGGTATCTCGGTTGCTACCAGCGTGATGACTTTTGAGTATAAGAATTTCCTTATTAACCTACTTGATACCCCCGGCCATAAAGACTTTGCAGAAGATACTTACCGAACATTAACTGCTGTGGATAGTGTGGTGTTGGTGGTAGACAGCGTAAACGGCGTGGAAGAACAAACACGCCGCCTGATGGAAGTATGCCGTATGCGCGATACGCCGGTAATTGTTTTCATAAATAAAATGGATCGCGACGGAAAGAACCGTTTTGATCTGCTGGAAGAAATTGAAAAAGAATTGAAAATCTCCCTTCACCCGATGACCTGGCCGATAAACAGCGGGAAAGAATTTAAAGGGGTTTATGACCTGCATGAAAAAAGCCTTCGGTTGTTTGCTGCAAGCACAAAAGCGGAAGAGGAAGATACGGTTTCAATAAGCGATCTGAATGAAGAAGTGCTTGACGTTAAAATAGGAGAGAGGGATGCTGCCGCTTTGCGGGAAGATGTGGAACTGATTGATGGTGTTTATGGCGAGCTGGACGTGAATGATTATTTAAGCGGAAAGATGGCGCCGGTGTTTTTTGGAAGTGCAGTTAATAATTTCGGGGTAAAAGAAATGCTTGATACGTTCATCCGCATTGCCCCGATCCCCCGCGACAGGGAAACAAACAAACGGGAAGTAAGTGTAGAGGAAGATAAATTCAGCGGATTCATTTTTAAAATACATGCCAACCTTGATCCAAAGCACAGGGACAGGATCGCGTTTCTTCGTGTTTGTAGCGGCAGATTCGAGCGCAATAGATATTTCCATCATGTGCGTTTGGAAAAAGACGTTCGTTTCAGCAATCCTTATTCTTTTATGGCACGCAATAAGGACGTGATTGACGATGCTTATCCAGGCGATGTGGTTGGTTTGTTTGATACAGGCAATTTTAAGATAGGCGACACATTAACTGAAGGTGAAGATTTTTATTTTATTGGTATTCCTTCTTTCTCTCCAGAAATATTTAAAGAACTGGTGAATAAAGACCCTATGAAAACAAAACAACTGGAAAAAGGTATCAGCCAGTTAACTGATGAAGGCGTGGCGCAGTTGTTTACTCAGTTTGGAGGAACGAAAAAGATAATCGGTTGCGTAGGTGAATTGCAGTTTGAAGTCATACAATACCGCTTGCTGCATGAATACAGCGCTGCATGTGAATTCAGGACATTGCCTTTTTATAAAGCTTGCTGGCTCACCAGTAAAGACAGTAAAAAATTAGAAGAGTTCCTTCGGTTCAAGCAACAAAATTCAGCAGAAGATAAAGATGGCAATCCTGTTTACCTTGCCCAAAGCGAATGGTTCTTAAATACAGAGATCAAGAACAACCCTGAAATTGAGTTTCATTTTACAAGCGAGATCCATAAGTAATTGATAGAAAAAAAGACTACAAGTGAGTTATTATTACAGTCTTTTTAAAAGTCGGCATATACACCAGTGTAATTATGCGGTGTTATGGCTTTCAATTCTTTTTTTATTGCTCCGGTTACTTTAAGTGTTGATATAAATGAATGAATATCTTCCTTGGTAACAGATGTTTTTCCACGGGTTAACTCTTTTAAAGCTTCATAAGGGTTGGAATAGTTCTCTCGGCGCAAAATGGTTTGTATCGCTTCGGTCACGACGGCCCAATTATTTTCAAGGTCTTCTTTAAGTTTTGTTTCATTCAATACTAATTTACTCAAACCCTTTTCTAAGGATCTTATGGCGATCAAAGTATGCGCAACGGGCACACCTAAATTGCGCAGCACAGTGGAATCTGTTAGATCTCTTTGCAGCCTTGAAACTGGAAGTTTGGCCGAAAGATGTTCCAAAAGCGCATTCGCAATGCCAAAATTTCCTTCTGCATTTTCAAAATCTATGGGGTTCACTTTATGTGGCATGGCGCTGGAGCCTATTTCGCTTTCCACTGTTTTTTGTTTAAAATAATCCATGCTGATATACGTCCAAATATCGCGGCATAGGTTGGTCAAAATATTATTGATGCGTTTTATCGCGTCAAAATGTGCGGCAAGATTATCATAATGCTCAATTTGAGTTGTAAACTGCAAACGCTGCAAACCAAGCCGCTCTTCCACAAATTCATTCCCAAGTTTTACCCAGTCTTTTTTCGGAAATGCCACATGATGCGCATTAAAATTTCCTGTCGCGCCGCCAAATTTCGCTGCGTAAGGAATATGTGAAAACAATTTTACCTGGTTTTCTATCCTTTCCACAAAAATCATTATTTCCTTGCCCAGCGAAGTGGGGGATGCCGGCTGCCCATGCGTTCTGGCAAGCATGGAAATGTTTTTCCAACCTGAAGCGAGCGTATGCAGGTGACTTTGCAGATTAGTAAGCATAGGCAAATATTCATGCTCCATGCAATTTTTCCAACTTAGGGGGATGGCCGTGTTATTAATATCCTGCGAGGTAAGCCCAAAATGCATCCATTCTTTCAGGCCTTCTGCTTTTGCTTTAGCCAGCAATTCTTTTAAAAAATATTCTACCGCCTTCACGTCATGGTTGGTGGTTGCCTCAGTTTGCTTCACTTGCTGGGCATCGTTCAAACTAAAATTTTCTGCTGCGGTTTTTAGCTGCTGTTTTGCTTTTGCAGAAAGCTTAAAAAACTTTTTATCAGCCAAAAAAATAAAATACGCCACTTCCACCTGCACACGGTATTTTATCAACGCATACTCAGAAAAATATTCGTCAAGATGGGAAACCTGCTTTCGGTAGCGCCCGTCAATGGGGGAGATGGCTGTGAGGTTGTTTAATTCCATGTGGGAGAGGGGTTGGGAGTTGAATGAGACAATATCCTTTTCTTTGCACGCAAAATTAAACTAATTGAGGAAGATTAAGGTTGGCGCCGTAAGTTATTTGAACACAAAGCCTCTGCTATATGGCATTAAACGTTCTGAAAAATTGTTGCAGCAAATAGATTTGGTGGAAGAATACCCTTCAAAAATTGCGGCAATGCTGGTGGATGGAAGCATTGACATTGGATTGGTGCCCGTGGCAGTGATACCAAAACTGGGCGAATATCATATTGTGAGCGATCATTGCATTGGCGCGGTGGGGGAGGTGGCGTCGGTTTGCCTGTTTAGCGAGGTGGAAATGGATAAAATACAAAGGGTTTTACTGGATTATCAAAGCAGGACATCGGTGACCCTTGCCAAAATATTGCTGCGCGATTATTGGAAGATATCGCCGGAGTTGGTGGATGCTGACGAAAATTATATTGCAGAAATAAAAGGGGCTACTGCGGGCGTAGTTATTGGCGACCGGGCCTTAGCGCAAAGAAAAAAGCACACATATATATATGACCTCGCCGCAGCATGGAAAAGTTTCACAGGGCTGCCCTTCGTGTTTGCGGCATGGATAGCAAATAAAAATCTTCCGGAGGATTTTCTTGAATTATTTAATGAAGCCAACAGAGCCGGCCTTCAGCAGCTTGACAAAGTAATTGAGGAGAACCCTTATGTCATTTATGACCTGAATACTTATTACCGAAAAAACATCAGCTATATTTTGGACGAAGAAAAGAGGAAAGGGATGGCGAAGTTTTTGAAGATGATTGGCAGCTAAAGGCTCCTGTTGGCATAATACACTCATTTTATTGGAAAAAGACAAGAAAGGCCTGCCCCGCGAGAGTTCCGAGGTGCATCGGAAGAGTTCTGGGGCGCATCGGGATTATTCGGAGGCGCCCCTGAGAAGGTCGGGGGCAATGGAAAATAGATGAAAAGGAGTGCTTTTAGGTTATTAAGCAGTATTAAGATGAGTTAAAGCGCAGATTTCTATTATGGGGGCACTTTAAGAGGGGTTTAGGTTGACATGTTTTAGCTGTTCCATTTAAGGGGAAGAATTTGAATGTTAGGATGCTCAATGGATGTACAACTGTTGAACGGAGCATTGCCACTAAAGCTTAATGCGTGTACAACTGCTTATAACCAAAAAAAAATGAATTGCTACTGTTAATCGTTTTTGTTTTGAATGTAGGCGCTCCATTTATCGATGAGTAAAGTCATATCCTCAGGGAGAGGGCTTTCAAAATTCATTTGCTGGTTGGTGACGGGATGTTTGAAGCCAAGCGTTTTTGCATGAAGGGCGCAGCGTGGGCAAAGGGCGAAACAATTGTCAACAAACTGCTTGTATTTTGCGTAAACAGTGCCTTTTAAAATTTTGTCGCCGCCATATTCCCAATCGTCAAAAAGCGTGTGGCCTATGTGTTTCATGTGCACGCGTATCTGGTGTGTTCGCCCTGTTTCAAGCACGCACTCTACAAGCGTTACATAATGAAAGCGTTGCAACACTTTGTAGTGCGTGATGGCGTGTTTGCCCAGTTCGCCCTCGGGGTATGCAGTGAACATTTTGCGGAAACGTTCGTGTCTGCCCACATGGGCTTCTATGGTGCCTTCATCCTTTTCCAGGTTACCCCAAACAAGCGCCACATACTTGCGCGAAACAGTATGGTTGAAGAATTGTTTGGCGAGATTGGAAGCGGCTGCGGCAGTTTTTGCTACTACCAGCAGGCCTGTTGTGTTTTTATCAATGCGGTGCACGAGGCCGTAACGGGGCAGTTGTTCATCGTCAAGCGTGGGGTTTTGCTGGATAAAATGATATGCAATTCCGTTAAGCAAAGTGCCTGTATAATTGCCTACGCCGGGATGCACGACCATGTTCGCATGCTTGTGGAGCACCAGCACCGCATCATCTTCATAGATGATATTTAGAGGTATGGGTTCGGGTTTTACTTCAGTGTGCTCAGGATTAATAAAGCTGAGCATTACAATTTCATCGCCCGCTTTAATTTTATAATTGTTCTTTACAACCTTAGCGTTGACCGTTATAAAACCAGCTTCAATGCTTTGCTGCACTTTATTGCGCGTTGCGTTCTCAAGGCGTTGTTGTATAAATTTATCAATGCGCAGAGGCTCCTGCCCCCGATCTACTTTAAATGTCTTCCGCTCGTAGAGGTCTTCAGTGGGCTCGTCAATTACCAATTCTACATCTTCTTCCATGGAGGCAAAGGTAGTTTGTGGTTTGTAGTTTTAAGTTTGAGGGTTGGTTGCTTAATTTTTTTCTAATTGTTGCTGTATTTTGTGAATACGGTCTTCGAGTTTTTCAGAGGATAAGTTATTCCTGCTTAAGCCATCCACAATGATAGGAAAGGAGAGGGGTGTTAATTTTTGAGGGAAGGTGATGATGATATTGCTTTGCCTGATGCGCTCGAGGGCATTGCGCAGGCGGGCTTCTTCCATCTGTTGTTCCAACACTTCTTTGTAAGCTTGCCGAAGCAAAATATTTTTAGGATCGTATTCGCTCAATACCCTGAAGATCAGTCCTGCGGAGGCTTGCAGGTGCCTGGCTTTCTTGTGTTCGCCGGGATAACCCTGGAAGATCAACCCGCCTATGACGGCAATGTCGCGGAATTTACGGGCAGCCATCTCACTGCTGTTGACACTTTTTTGAATATCTGTTAAAAGGTTATCAGCCGTGAAGAGTCCTGCTGCGTTGGTATCATCAACCGGAACGGGCTGGTCGCTTAATAATTCAAACCCATAATCGTTCATAGCTATTGAAAAAGTAATAGGCGTGATACGGCTTATACGGTACGCCAGAATAGCGCTCATGGCTTCGTGCACCTGCCGCCCTTCAAAAGGATAGACCATTAAATGAAAGCCGTCCTTATCCTCAATTTGCTCTATGAGCAATTCGTTTTCTTTGGGAACACGGGATAAGGTTTCCTGTAGTTTGAATAAATGCCTCAAGGCTTTCAACTCAGGATCGGTATTGTTCTGTAAAGCGGTGGTGAAAGTTTCGCGCAGTACATGGCCAAGGTTGGCTGTAAGGCTCATCCGGCCACCTTGCCAGCTTGGTACTAAAGATTTTTTAGAAGTAGATTTTCTTACTAAGACATCCATATCCTTTATCATCACCAGTTCTACATTTCGTCCCGCAAGGGTGAAAACATCGCCCGGTTCAAGGCGGCTGATAAACCATTCTTCAATTACACCAATGTAACCGCCCGATAAAAATTTTACTTTCAGCATGGCCTCACTCACAATAGTTCCGATATGCATGCGATGGCGCATGGCAATACGACGGTTTTTTATTTTATAAATATCATTTTCAACTTCTACTTTTTTATATTCGTCATATTGCTGGAGAGCGCTGCCGCCGTTGGTTAAATGCAGCAATACTTCATTCCATTCATTGTCGTTGATGTCACAGAAACAGTAGGTCGATCTTATTTCTTTCAAAGTATCTTTTGCCCTGAAACCATCGCCTACAGCCAGTGTGCAGAGATATTGAATGAGCACATCAAAGCAGAGAGACATGGGTTCCTTACTTTCAATAAGATTTTTTTTAGTTGCTTTTTTTAGCGCGGCAGCTTCCACTAATTCTAATGAATGCGTAGGAACAAAGTAAATCTTGCTTGTATCACCGGGCCGGTGACCGCTTCTGCCAGCCCGTTGCAGAAATCGTGACACACCTTTAGGCGAGCCAACCTGTATCACGGTATCAACAGGGCGGAAATCAACACCAAGGTCAAGGCTTGCAGTACATACAACGGCCTTTAACTTTTGTTTGTGCAGGGCTTCTTCTACCCAGTTGCGGAGTTCCCGTTCTATGCTTCCGTGATGCAAAGCAATAGCACCTGCGAACTGAGGAGCAATATCCAAAAGGGTTTGGTACCAGCGTTCGCTCATGCCACGGGTATTGATAAAAATGAGCGTGGTGTTGCTTTGTTCAATGATCGGTATTATGTTTTGAGCAAGCTTAATTCCAAGATGGCCAGCCCATGGATATTTTTCAATTTCTTCAGGAATAACTGAAAGGATGTCTATTTTTTTATCAAGCCTGGCTTTGATGATCACACCATCCTGCGCTAAAGGTTTTAATAACACATCTTTTGCTTGTTCAAGGTTGCCGATAGTAGCGCTGATGCCCCAGAGGGATAGTTTATAGTTTGGAGTTTGTAGTTTATGGTTTGTGAAAGCATCTGCCTTCTGCCATCCGTCAACAATATTTATTATTCGGCTTAAAGCAAGCTCTACCTGTACTCCGCGTTTGCTGCCAAGCAGCTCATGCCACTCGTCAACAGCAATGGTGCGAAGTGTTTTAAAGATATCAGGATTGCCTTTTTGTGCAAGCAACAGGTGGAGGCTCTCCGGCGTTATAATAAGCACTTCGGGCATGTTTCGTTTTTGCTTTGCACGTTCAGCAATATCAGTATCCCCATTGCGTATGCCAACCTTCCATTGTATATTAAGTTCAAAAAACACTTCTTCCATTGCCCTTCCTATATCCTTTGCTAAAGCACGTAATGGCGTTATCCACAATAATTGCAGGCCATTCTTTGCGCTTGCTTTATAATCGGTTGGATGTTCATTGATGAATTGGATCAGGCTGCCAAGAAAAACAGAATAAGTTTTGCCACAGCCTGTTGGTGCATTCACGAGGCCGCTTTTTTGATCAATTATTTGTTGCCATGTTTTTTCCTGGAAGTCAAATGCCTGGAAGCCTTTGCGGGAAAGGAACTTTGAGATGACTTGATAGCCTTTTGAGTTTTGTAGCCGCATTTTTCTTAAGTCTGTAAAATTATACCATCATAATTATTACTTTTGAAAGATATTTAACTGCTGCATAATTTTCTATTTCATTTAATTATAAGTATGCCAACAAATAATTTTCCTTTATCAGGGATAAGTTCTATCGCCATTCATGCTTCGGAGAATGACAATGCCCAAGACGCACATATTACCCCCATTTATGCTACTTCGACTTTTACTTTTGATACTGCACAGCAAGGTATGGAACGCTTTGCCGGCAAGGATAAGCAAAATATTTATTCCCGTTGGGGCAATCCGACCTTTAAAGCTGCTGAAGAAACAATTGCTGCACTGGAAGCCTTTAATTTAAAAGATGAGAATAACGACCCTCTTAAGCTAAAAGCCTTACTGCATGCAAGCGGGCAGGCAGCTCTCACAACTACTTTTATGAGTAACCTCAAGTCTGGTGATGCAGTGTTGTCACATTATTCATTGTATGGCGGCACTTATGAATTGCTGCATAAAGTGCTTGAGCAAACAGGCATTACGCCAATTATTGCTGATTTGCGTGATTTGAATTTGGCAGAAGATACCATCAAAAGAAATCCTTCCATCAAACTTATTCATATTGAAACACCGGCTAACCCAACCATTCAGTGTGTCGATATTGAGGCAGTAACAAAACTTGCAAAACAGCATAATATCATCGTTACAGTTGACAACACTTTTGCCACCCCTTGTTTGCAACAGCCTTTTAAATATGGTGTTGACTTTGTTATTCATTCAACTACAAAATTCCTTAATGGACATGGCAATGCTATTGGCGGTGTTTTAATTGGAAAGGATATAGAATTCATGAAAACAAAAGCATGGAAATGGCATGCATTGCTTGGCGGCAACGGAAACCCTTTTGATGCGTTCCTGCTAATAAATGGCATGAAAACGCTGGAACTTAGGATGGATAGGCATTGCAGTAATGGAATGGAAGTAGCTAAATATTTAGATTCGCATGTTGCAGTAGCGAAAGTTAATTACACGGGGCTGGCATCTCACCCCGACTTTGAATTAGCAAAAAAACAAATGAGCCATTCAGGCCCAATGATGAGCTTTGAATTAAAAGGCGGATTAGGAGCTGGAAAAAAGTTTATTGACAAACTGCAAATGTGTGTACGTGCTGTCTCACTAGGCACGGTTGATACTTTGCTTTCTCATCCTGCAAGCATGTCTCATTTCAGCGTGGCAAAAGAAGAAAGAATAAAGTTTGGTATTAGTGATGGTTTGATACGGCTGAGCGTTGGCATTGAAAACGTTGCTGATATTTTAAACGATCTTGAACAGGCTTTGCAAGGTTTATAAAATAAATCACTTAATTATTCCCATTCAATTGTTGCAGGTGGCTTGCTGCTGATATCATACACCACACGGTTTATACCCCGAACATTGTTGATGATCTCACTGGAAACATGCGCAAGAAACTCATAAGGCAGATATGCCCAATCAGCCGTCATCCCATCTACAGAAGTAACGGCCCGCAACGCAACAGTAAACTCATAGGTTCTTTCATCGCCCATAACTCCAACGCTTTTTACAGGAAGCAATATTGCGCCTGCCTGCCAAACTTTATCATATAAATTATATTCTTTAAGTGCGTTGATATAAATACTGTCAGCCTCCTGCAACAACTTTACTTTTTCTACTGTTATATCTCCCAAAATTCTTATTGCTAACCCGGGGCCGGGAAATGGATGACGAGCGATCATCTCCTTAGGAATGCCAAGTTCCGCACCCACTTTTCTCACTTCATCCTTAAATAAAAAACGCAAAGGCTCAACCAGGTCAAGATGCATGATCTCAGGAAGGCCGCCAACATTATGGTGCGACTTTATGGTTTGCGAAGGCCCATGCACACTCAGGCTTTCAATTACATCAGGATAAATGGTTCCCTGCCCAAGAAACTTTGCTTCTTTCACTTTCAGCGCTTCGTCGTGAAACACATCAATGAAAGCGCTGCCAATAGCTTTTCGTTTTTGTTCGGGGTCAGTTCTGTCTTTTAGCGCAGCATAAAAAATTTGTTTTGCATCAATGCCTGTCACGTTCAGGCCGATCGTTTTATAGGTATCCAGCACCTGCTGAAACTCATCTTTGCGCAGCACACCATTGTCCACAAAAATGCCGTGCAACCTTTCTCCAATTGCCTTGCTGATAAGCGTTGCGGCCACTGTACTGTCCACGCCGCCGCTTAAAGCCATTATTACATGCGCATCGCCGATCTTTTCTTTTAACTGCTCAACCGTTTCATGCACGAACGAAGCGGGTGTCCAATCCTGTTTGCAGCCGCAAATGCTGACAAGAAAATTATGAATGATTTTTTTGCCCTCGGTGGAATGATATACTTCAGGATGAAACTGGATGCAGTAAAGAGGTTGATCGCCTTCCAAATTCCCGATCTTCCTAAACGCGGCAATGGGAATGTTTTGTGTTGTTGCAAGCAGTTCAAAGTCTGCGGGTAGTTGGGTTATGGAATCACTGTGACTCATCCAAACCTGCGAGTCATTGGCAACATTATCCAGCAGGATATTCTCTTTTTGTATGTGCAGTTTGGCCCGCCCGAATTCACGCTTATTGCTTTTGTCCACTATTCCGCCAAATAATTTCGCGGTCAACTGTGCGCCATAACAAATGCCAAGAACAGGCACCTTTTTAATAAGCGAGGCCACATCAACAGAAGGCGCATTGGCTTCATTTACGCTAAAAGGAGAGCCACTTAGAATAACCCCTTTCAATGAGTTGTCGATCTCAAAACGTTTATGGAAAGGAATGATCTCGCAAAACACATTCGCCTCCCTCACGGCGCGCGCTATCAACTGGGTATATTGGCTTCCGAAGTCGAGAATGAGTATTTTTTCTGTCATAAGTTCAAAAAGCGGTTTTTTATACAAATAAGGGCGGATAACCTGTTGTTTGAAGGAAATTATCCTAATTCTTGTTGAAGTGTGCGAAGATAAATGAAAGCGGGGAGTTTGAAGAAAAGAAGGGAATTATAGAACAGTTAGACACTAGGAGGCTTTTGGGGCGAAATGGGCAGTTGGAGCCTCCAACCAGGCATCGGGGGAGCCCCAACAGGTAGTCGGAGGCTCCAACAGGCAATTGGGGAAACCCCAACGGGTAGTTGGAGGCTCCAACAGGCAATTGGGGAAGTCCCAACAGGTAGTCGGAGGCTCCAACAGGCAATTGGGGAAGCCCCAACGGGTAGTTGGAGGCTCCAACAGGCAATTGGGGAAGCCCCAACGGGTAGTCGGAGGCTCCAACAGGTAATTGGGGGAGCCCCAATGGGTAGTCGGAGGCTACAACAGGCAATTGGGGAAGTCCCAACGGGTAGTTGGGGGCTCCAACAGGTAATCGGGGGAGCCCCAATGGGTAGTTGGAGGCTCCGACAGGCAATTGGGGGGGCCCAATGGGGAGTTGAGGAGTTGGGGTTATTAATTGCTCATTCTCAGCGGGAGTATGGGCGGTATTTAGGTTTAAACTGGGATATTTTTGGGGAGAATGGCCTGTTAATACACTATAAATATGAAATATACTTATTTCCCAAATTTCTCCTGCCAGGCCTTCACGCCCCCAACAAGATTGATGGTATCCTTGAAGCCCACCTGTTCCAGGAAAAGGGCAGCGCTGGCACTTCGAACGCCGCTTCGGCAATAAATAATTATTTCTTCATTTTTCCAATCCTCAATATCATCAAGCATAAAAGATTGCACTTTGCCAAGGGGCAGGTGAGTGCCGCCGATATTATATTCCACGCGTTCATGGTCTTCGCGCACATCGAGGAGGTTCACTTTTTCGCCGGCATCTATTCGCGCCTTCAATTCATCAACAGATATATTTTTCATCTTTTGTAAATTTAGTTTGGTGAGGGATTTCTTTTTGAGGTATCCAAAACAGGCGCTGCCACGCTGAGCCATACGTCGATCAACTGCCCTTCGCGTATCTTATTTCTTGTGTTTGCTCCGGTTGAATCAGTAGAATATACGGCAGGGTTTTGCCGAAATACAAAGGCATTCGCAGTGTCTTTAACATCAGGGTTAGGCATCACCTGCCCGATGGCAATGTTCATCGTGGATAAATATTGCTGCGCATCGGCAAAAGACATCCCGATAATTTCGGGCATGTCCATAGCATCATCATCGCTAACACCATCGCCAAGCACCAGGCTGATGGAACTGCCCATATCTATTTTTGTGCCTGCGGCGATAGGCTGGCCGTTATATAATTGCTGCTTCACGGCATTGCGGGAAATGTCGGGTGTATAGCTGGTATCGCCCACTTTTAAGCCGATGGTCTTTAAATATAATTGCGCGCTGAGAAAAGAAAAGTTGTGCAGGTCGGGCATCTCTACGAGCGGCGCTACTGTGCGGTTGATGGTGAGATAAACAGTGCGCCCTCTTTTTACTGCAACATCTGCTTCCGGCGACTGGCGCACTATGGAGGCACGCGCAGCGGTATCAATATAAACCAAATCCTGCACCAACACATCAAAGCCCTGCGAATGCAACAGGTTTGTAGCGGAATCAATATTCATCCCTAATACAGAAGGCACTCGTTTTTCATCGCCATGATTAGTGAGCCATGAAAGAGAAAGAAAAAAACCAACAAGCAGCAACAACCCAATAACTACTGCTACGAGAAGATTTACGATAAAAGACCTCTGTGTGAGTTTTGTAAGCATAGTAAAAAATAAAACCAAGGTAAAAATAAATATGAACTATAATCTATGAACCACAATTAAACAAATGCTTCTTCTATCACGGCGGTATAAAAATCCTTTAGCGTCCAGCCCTTCGCTTTCACCTGCTGCGGAATAATGCTTGCCTCGCTTTGGCCGGGAACTGTATTGACTTCCAGCATGAAAGGTTCTTGTTTTGCTTCGTCATAAATAAAATCTATGCGCACTATGCCACGGCAATTAAGCATGTTATAAATTTCTTTTGCAGCATGGCGAATTTTTTCAGCTATGGGTTCATCCACATTCGCCGGCGTAATTTCTTCGCTTGCCCCAAGATATTTTGCTTCATAGTCAAAGAATTCTTTTTTGGTAAGAATTTCTGTTATAGGCAAGGTTATAATATTATTCTTTGTTTTAAATACCCCAATGGTGAATTCGCGCCCTTTAATATATTCTTCCACCAGCACTTGTGTATCTTCCTTAAAAGCTTTGTCCAATGCAATGCCGATCTCTTCTAATGGCAAATTTACTTTAGACATTCCAATGCTGGAGCCGCCATTGTTGGGCTTTACAAACACTGGAAAGGTCAAATGCTTTATCTGTTCTTCAGCATTAGTAAAGCTGTTCTTTACAAGCAAAACAGAGCGCGCTACATTTATTCCTCCAAAAGCTGCCACAGCAACTGTATATCTTTTATTGAAGGTAAGTGCAGAAGTGGCTGCATCACAACTGGTGTAAGGAATATGGAGCATATCAAAGTATCCCTGCAGCTTGCCGTCTTCACCCGGTGTTCCGTGAATGCACATTAGTATAGCATCAAAATGGAGCTTCTTTTCTTTATTTATAATTGAGAAGTCTTCCCTCTTTACTGCTGACTTTTCGTTGTCTTCGTTTTCATACCACCAGCCGTTTGAGGTAATGTCAATCTTATAAACATCATATTTGTCATGGTCAAGATTATTCCATACGGAAATAGCGCTTTTGTAGCTTATTTCTGCTTCGCCACTGTAACCGCCTGTAACAAGTGCTATTCTTTTCTTCATGCAAGTAATTGTATGGCAAAGAAAGAGAAAATTAAGTTTAGGAATCTATAAAAACTGAGTTCAGGTTAGGATTGAGTAAGAAATTAATTGGTGTTCTCTTAATTGTGGCACTTTAAAAAGAGCATATTACGTGGTGTTAATTATGACCTTGGAATAGCTTTACGATGCCTTTAGCATGGCTTTGAGTGGGAATTAAGTGGGCATTGAGTGGGAATAAACATCTCTATAAGGTCTCTATATTGTCTCTATAGGGTCCCTATAAGGTGGGATAGTTACATAAATAAAATGGGAAAAAGGAAGGTTTGTTTCGGGGGGAATATCAATTAATTAATCTACGTGTAAGGTACGTCAAAACTTTGATGCAGGCAGGCAATTTCTTTTTTATCAACAATAAAAATAAAAAATTGTGTATTAATAATTTCAGTTGAGATAAAAATAAAAGTGAAGAATAATTAATTCTTCACTTTTGTTGACGGAAAATATCACCCGCCGTTACTGATGTCGCCAGTTGCAGCAACATTTATTTAGCATAAAACTAAAACACTTTTTTATATTCTGCAAGTTTTATTTGCAAAATTTTTTATTAAAGAAAAAAGCAAAAAATTATACGTGTAATTTTTCTTTTTTAGCAAGCAATTCATCAACTGTTTCGCGGTACATTTCGTCCGGTATGCAGCAATCTACAGGGCATACGGCAGCGCATTGAGGCTCTTCGTGAAAGCCCTGGCACTCGGTACATTTATTAGGAGTAATATAATAAACGTCTACGCTTATAGGCTCAAAATGCTCGTTTGCGTCTACCGCGCTTCCATCCATTAATGTTACAGAGCCCTTTACACTTGTGCCGTCTGCAATGGCCCATTCTACGCCGCCTTCATAGATGGCGTTGTTTGGGCATTCGGGTTCGCATGCACCGCAATTGATACATTCTTCTGTTATTTTAATAGCCATAAAAATTCTGTTTAAGTATTGTAAGATAATTTTACGCTTCAAAAATAATAAGTAAACATGAATTTACAAGAACGAATTGGTTGCCTTGCCCGTTTGGGTGAATATATGCTGGGCGATGATGATGAATGGGTAATGACAAAGGCTCGGGCTTATGAGGTGAACGCATGGTTTATCCCTGAGTTTATAGACCTGGCCGTTAAAAATATTGCAACAGAATTTTTACAACAGGAAAAATTGCAGGCATGGGCGAATCAATACAATACTTGAAGAAAACAATAATTCGCCCAAAAATATAGGCGTTGTGATGGCTGGAAATATCCCCCTTGTTGGTTTTCATGATCTCTTATGCGTGTTTATTTCGGGAAATAAAATCACTATCAAACCGTCCTCAAAAGATAAGGTACTTATCAATCATTTATTAATCAAAATGGGTGAATGGGATGAAGATGCTGAACAGTACTTTGCTTTTGCGGAGATGCTTAAAAGTTGCGATGCTTATATTGTGACCGGCAGTAATAATTCAGGAAGATATTTTGAATATTATTTTGCGAAATATCCGCACATAATTCGCCGGAATTGTACATCTGTTGCGGTTTTAGATGGGACGGAAACCAAAGAGCAATTGAAATTACTTGCTGATGATATACAATTGTATTTCGGGCTTGGTTGCAGAAATATCACTAAATTATATGTGCCACAAAACTATGATTTCCTGTCTTTAATTGATGCATTGAAAAAGTATGACTATTTCCTGGATCTTCATAAATACAAACACAATTTTGATTACCAACTTGCTTTGCTGCTGCTAAATAATAAGGTTTACATGAATAGTGGCGCTGTGCTTCTTTCAGAGAATAGTTCAATATTCTCTGCTGTAAGCTGTGTGCATTATGAATATTATGATGATAAGCAAAAAATAGCTGCTTTTTTTGAGAATTCTGAAGATGTGCAATGTATAGTTGGCAATGGTTTTATACCGTTTGGCAAAACGCAGCGGCCTTCTTTAACTGATTATGCAGATGGAAGAGATACAATGAATTTTCTGACAGAACTTTAAATGACCTATAAGAATTTTTAATTGGCTTTTGACAAAAAGTAATAAATCAATTGATGAACTTTGTAATAATGTCAGGTGTACGACAAGCTTCGTCAAACATGTGTTAAAAGTAATGTGTATTAACCTGACATTTTGAATAGGGTCGTTAATTTGCGATGGGAAGGCATATAATTTGACCGTTGAAGTATTTTAAAATATGTATTAATTAAAAAAAATAATAGAAATGAAATTCAAGAACATTTTAATGGTAGTTGCGATAAGCGCTTCTACTGCTTTTTTGAGTGTATGGGGCTATGGAAAGTGGATGCAAAATCATTATGATTCATCACAGGCCCCGGGGAAATTGCCTGTAAATTATGCAGGTTTTTTTGGCGATAAAGGAAACAGTGGCGGCCCTGTAGATTTTACTTCAGCGGCTACTTCGGCTACTCCTGCAGTGGTGCATATTAAAACAAAAACCAATGCACGAAAAGTGACCAATAATTTGCCCAAACAAAATAATCCATTCTCCCAATTTTTTGGACAAGACGATCCCTTTTCCCAATTTTTTAATGGCCCTCAAACGCAAATGATACCGGAGCAACGCGCCAGTGGGAGCGGGGTTCTTATAAGTGATGATGGTTATATTGTTACCAATAACCACGTGATAGAAGATGCAGATGAAATAGCTATTACAACTGCAGATAGAAAGACTTACAAAGGAGTGGTAGTGGGTACTGACCCAAGCACAGACCTTGCTGTTGTAAAAATTGAAGGCAATAATTTCCCTTATCTTGTTTATGGCAATAGCGATGACGCAAGGCTTGGGCAATGGGTGCTTGCTATTGGGTATCCACTTAACCTTGATGTTACTGTTACTGCTGGCATTATAAGTGCAAAAGCGCGCTCACTTCAATTAAACAGGGCAGAACATCCAATTGAATCATTTCTTCAAACCGACGCAGCAGTGAACCCCGGGAACAGCGGCGGTGCATTGATCAATACTGATGGACAGTTGATAGGTATTAACTCTGCTATTGCTTCCCCAACAGGTTCTTATGCCGGCTATTCATATGCTATACCAGTTAATATTGTAAAGAAGATAGTGAATGACCTTATTAAATACGGCGCAGTACAACGTGCTTATTTAGGTGTAAGAATGAATGGAGATAAGGATGGTACAGGTGTTTATGTAGAGGATGTCATGCCTGGCAGTTCTGCAAAAGCAGCGGGATTGCAAAGTGGTGATTTTATTACCAAGATAAATGGGGTTGCTGTGAACAGCGGGCCAGAACTACAGGAACAAATAGTGGGTTATAAGCCAGGCGATAAAGTAGCTGTAACCTACATCAGAAATGGCAAAGAAAATGTTGTTGATGCAATACTTAAAAATGATGCGGGGAACACCAGCATTGTAAAAGCACAAACACTTATGGATAAAATAGGTGGAGAGCTTGCTAATGTTGATGCAGCTACTGCGAAGAAAAACAATATTGCAGGCGGTGTTATAGTTAAAAAAATCGGTGATGGACCATTAAAAAATACACGTATGCAGGAAGGTTTCATAATCACCAGCGTGAATGGACAAGCAATTAAGAACATTGATGACTTGACGAGTATATTAACGAGCGCACACGGAGCCGTGCAGTTGAATGGGTTTTACCCCGGTTATGAAGGTAATTATGTTTACCCTCTTAATTTGAATGGTAATGATGATGAGAATGAGAACAACGGCAATGGCCAGTAAGATGATTTATTTGTTATAAAAAAAGCTGCGCAATTTGCGCAGCTTTTTTATTGAATATACTTTTAGATGTAATTAGTTGACAACTACTTTATTTACCTGGTTTTGCCCGTTAACCATGAACTGTATGATATAAGTACCGCTTACTAATTTGTTTTGGAAATTAATCGTTACAGCGTTTGTTCCAGGTGTTGTAGGAGCTGTTTGGGTCATGATCGTCTTACCGGAAATATCTGTTACTTTAATTGTTGTTGTTTCATATTTAGTGGAGCTATAAGTTAGCTGAACATAGTTGCTGGCAGGGTTTGGAAATAGTTTTATACTGCCCGGGGTTTGTTTACCCAATGGGAATGCCAATGTATTACTGTAAGTATATTTCCCGTCTTTGTCTATCAGTTTTAACCTGTAGAAAACAGTGGGATCTACAAAGGAAGGATGATCTGTAAACCCGTAATTATTTAGTTGCAATGAGCTTTTTGCAGGCAAAGACCCTACAGTAACAAAGCTAGAGCCATCATAACTTCTTTGCACTATGTCAAAGGCTGTATTGACCTCATCAAAAGTTGTCCATGACAAGATTGCTGACTTGTTAATAATAGCTCCCTGAAAGCCTTTGAGCACCACTGGTGTAGTTGCCATGCAGGGACTAAAGGTAATGTCATCGATGGCGAGGTCATTACCAGGGTTTTCTGTTCCACCTATATTATTATTAGTCAATTCTAAAGTAGCTGTGGTTAAACCATCAGGAACTGTAAACAAAAAACTATATTGGTTCCATGTCATGGATGTTGAATTAGGTATATCGCCGGTATTATACGTTCCTAATGTATCCTGTGTAGTAGTATCAAGAATTTGAAAGGTGATATTTGGCAAAACCCCCTGCGGCAAAACATTTGAGTTTATCACATTGGCAACCCAAGCAGAAAATTGATAAGTTGTGCCCGGGACCAAACCAATGACATTTTGCTTATAGAATTGTCCTGGCGATGGGGATGCATTAAAAAATGCCATATAACCATTCGGATCCCCTGTATGGTCTGTAGCACGGAGAACCATGCGCCCCCAGCGTTAACAGGCACTTCATTTACAAGTGCATAATAACCGTCATCAATAACTGCTGGAGGTGTTCCTGTGGCATCAGCATCATAAATATAGGTAGTGCTTGCTCCTGGAACAGCAACCGGAAGTGCTGGCCCGGGGTTAGTAGCGCCACTACCAAATGTAATATCTACAACGGGTGCTCCAAGTGTGCCCTGGCAGGA
>CAVYTF010000014.1:0-89405 GCA_963771435.1 uncultured Bacteroidota bacterium
TCCTGACTACGTCATAATGTAAGCAAATCTCCGATTTGCATTTACCAGTTATAAATGATTTATATAAAGTATGCCTTTGAAACTCCATGCTAATCCTTTTCAAGTGGCTCACCAATACATTCATAAATGATCCTCATCTGCAGCGCAGTAAAGTAGCGGCTTCTCCGCTTGCCTATCCTTGTCAAATGTGGCTCCAGCCATGTACGCAACGTCTTTGTGCTCACACTATATTGTTCTGCCAGTTCTTTCAGGTTACAGGGCCTTAACGGTAATTCCTTTTCCTCTGTGTTTATAGTATTCATGTCTTTTTACTTTTACAGGAAGTAAATTTAGCTAACTATTTTAGCTTTTCAACATCCACAGCCATCTTTTTTTATCCACTTTTTTAGCAACCTGGTGATCAAACAATTATACACCCTTTGCCACTTCTACACCTCATGCACTTTTTTCCCTTTTTCTTTTTTACTTTTTACTTCATTCAAACAAAAAGAACCTGCGGAAAAATACATCCCGCAGGTTCTAACCACCACCAACCATCAACTATCAACCACCAACTACTCCCCACTCACCTCCACCACGCTAAGCGGGTTATACTTCCCGTTCTTAAGGCTATAGTTAACATCGTTCACCTGTTCAAAGAACTGTATCCCCAGCACTAAGAACAGCGGGTTCGTACTCGCCCCCGTCACTGCATTGCTAAGGTCGATTTCATCAGTCTCTGTCCCGTCGTATGCTATCACATCCGAACTGCTGTATGCAGAAACATAAGTGTTCCCTGCAAAATCCAGTTCCATCCCGGCGCTCACGATCATAAAATGAGTAGCGCCTTCAGGAGCAACAATACTGTTTACAGGAACAAATGCCGGGATAGTTACATCCAGAGTTCCCGCGATCCTGTCCACCGCCGTACTGTATGGCGCGGTAAACACTCTTGTAAGCTGTGACTTAGCATTAAAGTCAAACCCCTGCAAAATAGTGCTGTCCCCGTTCGCGGCATTGCGTTCCCCGCGCATGTCCGTCGTGTCGCTCTTCACCACCTGCAGCATGTGCTTCAGCAACCTTGGCACCAGCCTGTTGTCCTTCCCGTTGCTCAGTAAATTGTTGATAGATAACCGCAGCAACTTACCGCTCGTTGCCGCATTCCCAAACTCAGCACCGTTTTCCCTGGTACGCTGAAAGCTGGGGTCCGTTTCAATTCTTTCTTTGGTTAGGCTGCTTTTATCCCTTGCCAAATACCCGTCCGGGCCATGTAAAAAGGTAATGTTACCTACCGTCCCGATTAATCTGATAATGCCTGCTTGTTTTGCCATTTTTTTTAATTTTTAAATTGTTTTTAAATTGTTTACTTTTTTCACTTTTTCTTTTTTACTTTTTACTTTTTCTTTTTTACTTTTTTTTACTTGAATCTCGACCTGATCAGGGTCTTTCTAACAGCGCTGCGATTCAGAATGCAACATTACAATGCCCTTTTTCCTGCATTTCCCATTACGGCACAGTAAGGCACACTAAGGAACACTAAGGCACAGTAAGGCACACTAAGGAACACTACGGCACACTAAGGAACATTACAAGCTATAAGTAATTGGAAATAAGTAACCTGTCTTGGGGTGACCTTAACCCCATAAGATTAAGGGTGTGTGCAAAGCAGTAAAAAGAAATAAAAAATGACAGCATCTGGAAGTCATAAAGAATCATCATTAATTCATAAATCATTCATTTTTGTTTTCATCAAACCTACTTATTCAATGCCGCAATGATCGCCTTAAAGCTTTCCAGCCCCGCTTCCAAATTCTCCACAATCTCCAACGCCAGTTCATCCGGATCGGGAAGGTTATCCAAATCAGCTAGTGATTTATCTTTCAGCCAGGTTATGTCTAAAGAGGTTTTGTCTCTTGCAATAATGTCTTCATAAGTAAATTTTCTCCATCGCCCTTCTGGATTAGTTTCACTGAAAGTTTCTTTCCGTTTGTGCCGGTTCGTTGGGTTATAGCATGTCTATAAAATCTTTTAGGTCTTCCAGCTTTAGCGGATTCTTTTTTAGCGTATGATGAATATTGGTTCGGTAATCGTATACCCACACTTCCTTTGTCCACGGGTCTTTGCTGGATGGTTTGCCATCAAAGAACAGCACATTTGCTTTTACACCATTGGCATAAAATATTCCTGTTGGCAAGCGAAGTATCGTATGCAGGTCTGTTGTCTCCAGCAATTTTTTTCTCACGGTTTCTCCGGCCCCGCCTTCAAACAGCACATTATCCGGCAGAACCACTGCGGCAAGGCCTGTTGTTTTCAGCATGCTCTTTATATGCTGAACAAAGTTCAGTTGCTTGTTGCTGGTGGTTACCCAAAAATCCTGGCGGTTATAGGTGAGGTCTTCTTTTTCCTGTTCGCCTTCTTCGTTGGTAAAGGTCATGCTGCTCTTTTTACCAAAGGGTGGGTTCGCTAGCACATAATCATACCTCGTTTCGACTTGCCGCAATCAGCGAATCATTTGGCGAGATAAAAATATTCTCGCTGTCTATATCACCAATATTATGCAGGAACAGGTTCATCAGCGCAAGCCTTCTCGTGCCTGCTACAATTTCATTACCAAAGAAAGTATCATATTTCAGGAATTTCTTTTGCTCCTGGTTAAGCGTGTAGTTGTTTTCATCAGTAATAAAATCATAAGCAGCTAAAAAGAAACCACCGGTACCACATGCAGGATCTGCAATGGTGCGCATTGGCTCAGGGCGCAAACAGGCCACCATTGCCTTGATCAACGCCCTTGGCGTAAAGTACTGCCCCGCGCCGCTCTTGGTATCTTCTGCGTTTTTCTCCAGCAGGCCTTCATAAATATCGCCCTTGTCTTTTACACCCATCAGCACCCATTGCTCTGCATTAATGAGGGCAATCAGTTTATACAGTTTGGCAGGGTCTGTTATCTTGTTCTGGCTCTTGGTAAATATCTGCCCGAGTATGCCTTTTTCTTTTCCCAGTTCCCTCAACAGGTTATTATAATGCACTTCCAGTTCATCCCCGCTTTTATTGGTGAGCGTTTCCCAGTGTATAAGCAGTTGGGATAGGCATGGTGCGGTTATACGGCGGCTTATTATACTCATCTGCCATTTTTAAAAACAGCAGATAAGTAAGCTGCTCTAAATAATCTCCATATCCTACACCATCATCACGAAGGGTGTTGCAGAAGGCCCAGACTTTGGAGACGATGGAGGAGGTATTATTGCTCATTATCTTAACCTTGAATTAGTTTTGTTTTAATATACTTTGAAAAACACTTTATTAACTCCTCTTCGCATTTGGTATCTAGTAAATCAACTAAATTGTCTAAGTGGATATCCTTAAGAGAAAGTTTCTTTATAGCTATTGCGTATAAAAATTCTATCAACGCTTCACCCTGTTCTTCTTTTATGATACTTAATTAGTGTTTCTAAAAGATTATACATTTCTTGCGATAGCTCCGAATCAATGGAGTAGGATAATTCATCAGAGCATCCAGTTCTTAAAATACACGCCTGTATAATACCGTCATTGAATCTATTAAAGTTTCCCGGATCTAATAGATTTCTAACGAATACTGTTTGCTTCAATGATTTGTCAGATTTGTTTGTGTTTCTTAGAAAATTTACTATGTTAGAAATAGTAAAATATATGTCGGATTGAGCTACATCATCAGCATAATTGTCAAAGTCGAAAAAAGCAAAATTTTTTCTTATAGTCAATTCCTCATAAGGATAAACTGAAACTCTTGGGTAAAAAAGATTATTTACCAAGCCTCGTTCAGTATCGCTAAAACTTCTTTGTAGTAATTGCTTTCTATTTTCTAAATAATGGATAGATGTATGTGCATCTGGAATCTCATCACGGATGTAATCAACAAATTCTTTTAAAAATTCAATCTCAACTGTCCAAGGAGTGTTTTTTGAAGAATTATTACAGAAAATGTTTTGTACTTCAATAAAAGTATTTGTCTCACTTCCATAAAGTCCCTGCTTTAGATTGCTTTTTAAGAAGCCCAAATAATCACTATTCTTTGTTCGGCATATCCCGATGAAATATACGATTCTTAATTTATCAAATCTCCTCAATGCTCTGCTGATATAGAGCAAATTTTTTCCGTTAGCTATACAAGAACCTACAACTAGAATAGTTCCTTCAATGTTTTGAATATCATTTAAATTTTCTTGATTCTTTTGTTTTGGCTCTTTTCCAGATTGATAGTTTTGACTAATATGATTTATAATATAAGTTGATAACTCTTCGGATGCTTTATCATTTAGTGACAATACGTATCTAGTATTGCTAGGTACAAATTGATTTATATGATTGTTTAGTTTCTCTTTATATTTTTCGTACCTACCGTGTTCGTTTATACCCTTCAGTATTTCATAATAATCAATGTAAATTTCATATTTAAAATCAGAGTTTTCTTTATAATTTACCTTTAATACGCTTTGAGTCCTCGCTTTAGATTTGAATTGATTTACAAATCCTGACAGATATTTCTCAGCATCTTTTATTCCGAGTACAATTCTGTTTATTTTAGGTTTTTCCAGTAAAAATACATCTCCAGATACCTCAACAGGATACGATCCTCTCTTACAAAACTCACAATTTTCTTCTTTATAAGTTTGGTAAAAAGGTATACCGGTTGTGTTGCTTTCTGAAAATGTAAGATTACATAAAACCTTGTCTTTAATATTTATGTAGTTTTTTTCCTCGCCCAAAAAGTATAGTATAATCACATTACCCCTGTCAATCATTTTATGCTTAGCAAGAATGTAATTAATAATGTTTGCCGAAGTTGAAGCAGATATTAATAGCAAAGAATTTGGGCTATACGAATAAGTATTTTTATAAAGACCTTCATAAGAACTAAAGCTTTCAATTGATAATTGCTTTTGTTCGTCGTGTGGTAAAAATCTGTTTTTCAATTCGATTAAAGAAAATGCAATGGCATTTATTGACGAAGTATCACAATATATCTGTGTATGCTTTAACTCATCAAAATGTCCTAATAATGAAAAGGCGATAAAATGAATTTCAGCACTATATAAAAGAATATTACCAGTGCGGAGAAATTTGTTGCAATGCTTTCCAGATGGAAAAACAAAATGATGGGAACCCTGTGAAGTAATTAATCCCCCTCTTTTTATAAATATGTTTTGCAGGCCTTCATTAAGAAACGAATCAATAAAACTTTTTGTAGGCTTCTTATTTAAAAAAGCGAGTTCACCACTTTTACCGAAGGTTATTATGTATAGATTTTCCTGTAAAAAGGTATCTTGACGTTTAGGAATTCCTATAAAAATTTCATCTTGTCTATCGATAAAAACATTTTTCAACCTCTCTTTAATATATTCCCCTCCAATAATAAATATTTTGTCGCTTTGATAATTTTCTTCGTAAAAAATTCTGATTTCGGTTTTTAGTTGGTCTTCATTTATTTCGTTTTTATCACAAAAAATAACAGTAGCAGAAATTATACTACTTCGTTCTTTATAGTTATATCGGTAGATAAAAAAATTACTCATTAAAAGGTAATGTTTGAATATAAGGTAATGAGAGGGGATACAAGATTGTTATAACAGCCCCTTCTACTTTTTCACATTTGGTATATTCATCGTTTTTATTTGTATACCAGTCAAACAATTCCATATTTGTTACCTCCTGCACAGATTTATATTCGTGAGTAACTAAATTTCTGTATACTGAAAGGGTCTCTGTTCTAATTTTTAAAAAACCTTTTTTATCTAATAAGGATAATATTCTGTCTAAACCTACTCCTTTATCATCCTTGTTTAACCCTTTGGCGGAAGTCATATGCTTGACTAAGCATTTTTTTAGGACATCAATTGATGTCAAATATTTTTCCTGTGGATTTAAAGATTTGTATTTGTCAACAAATCCTATTCCGCTGTCGAAAACAGATAACTCAAGAAAATATAATTCACCTTTCGAATTTTCTTTGAATGATTCGCTGCTGAAATAACTTAAAAAGCCTTGATGTTCTTTCGACTCCTTCAAATAATTACTTCTACTTCTTTTGAGAAATTTTATTAAGAGCCCTCGCATATTTGGATCTAAAGGAATTTTGTCTTTATCCGTTCTTGCCCATTCAAAAGTGTTTTTCATTAATTCATAGATTATACCGATTAACTCTTTAAAGACTATGTGAAATAGGCTCTTTGCTAAGTTTGAATAACTCAATAATTCTGATAATGCGTTACGTAAAGAGTTTGATAGAATAAATTCATCTTTGACAAACTCATTATTTACTTCAAAACACGGTAACAATCCTCTATCCGCCGGCAAATGATCGAAGTCAGTTAACAGTAATTTATTCCCCTTGAGGGGCTTTACTCTCTTCATTCTTTCAAAAATCTCTGAATTTTTTTTCCTTAGTTCGCTTCGAAGATTCATTTCGCCTTTAGTATCATATACTTGATTTTTATTCCAAACAAAAGATATCGCTGGAAATAAAAGTTCATTTTCATAAAGCTCTTCTAATATTTGTTCATCAAATTGATCTATAGTTAACAGGAGTTTACCTGAATTTTTATTTCTTGACCATGTAACAACAAATTGATAAAGCAATGGTATCAGTCCAAGATTAGGATAGGTTAATTTAGAGGATAACAAAACGTCAATAAATTTTCCGTCATCAACTTTCTGAAGTTTTTTATATAGAGATTCTATATCTTCTAGTTTAATATTTCGATTAACAGCAATTTCCATCTTAGTATAATAATTTTCCTTCAAACGCTTTCTTTAAAATACTTTGTCTTAATGCCTCTGCCTGTTGCAGGCTTTGGCTTATACTTTCTTCCATTTTATCTGCTATGCTAAGACGACTCTCGATAATTTGTACAATTTCATTTTGTTCTTCAGTTGAAGGAAGCGGAATTTTAAAATCTCTAATTTCGATTAAGTGCAAGTCTGGTACTCCACTACCACTCACTCTCTTTCTAGCTTGCTGGAATACTAATTCAGAATTCATAAGTATTTCAAGAAAGTCACTGGAAAAACATTCGTATACTGGTTTAATTAAACAAAGGCTAACAAAAATACTAAATTCATAAGCCATAGTCACTTTTGCTGCATACCCAAACGTTGCACCAACTTTTGTATAAAGAATATCATCTTTTTGAGGATTACACCTTTCAATTAGTTCCTTGTGTTCTTCTTTGGAAATGTATTTTACATTTTCTTCTCTAAAATAGAAAGGTCGAACGTTCTTTACTGATAAGAACTTTACGCCACTTTCTTGATACTTAGGTGTAAAGTGTGTTCCATCTGTTACTAAATAAGTAAGATCCTCTAATCTGTAGTAATTCCAATTGAGTGGTAATTCTGGTAAATCATTTTCAACATTAAGTGTCTTTTTATTTTTTCTTTGGTCTTTAGGTTTTCTTTTCCCTTTCGAAATTGCGTCTTCGCTTGCTACTTTAAAAGACTTATCAAGTTGTTTTTGTATTTCCATAAATACCTTTTCTGAAGTATAGGCATTAGGGTTCTCATTTCTCCAATCCGTTGTAAGTTTCCCTGTAACTCCTTCCATTATAATAGCCTTACGATATATCAATAATTGCTGCTTTGCAGTTTTTAATTGTTCTATGCCCTTGTCTAACTCACTAAAGAGTTCTTCTATTTTTGAAACAATTGCTTGTTGTGTGGGCTTGGGAGGAATTAATAAATCATAATTCCAAAGTATGTTTGGGTCAACATGTGGAATACCAACACCCTTAGCTCTTGTATTTATATCAAGAAACTTTGATTGCAAAAAATAATAAGCATAGTTATTTTCAATATCAGGAAAATTCAATTTAACCAATGTGCTTCCTAACGCGCCTTTAATTGCTTTCCCAACATAGCCAGAACGTGAACCATCCCATACCATTAAGAAATCTCCATCATCACATAATGCACAACCAATGCCATCAGTATATTCATCAACTATGTTTTGTTCAAAAGCTTTAATATTTACATAAGGGATTGAACATTCTTTTGTTTTTTCTTTAGAAGTATGCTTCGGCTTTTTTCCTTTTACGGAAATAACATATTCTCCAACTTTCACCCACTTCCAGTCTTTTGGTAGTTGTTTTACAATATGATTATTTTTTTCATTCATTTTTATCTTACAACATTTGAACAACGACGGTACAACACCAGGTCAACAACTGAAAGCATCGGCCTCATAACGGCCTTAATACGGCGTTGGTACGGTATCATATTAAGGCTCCATTCGGAAATTTTTCCCATTATTCGGAAATTTGCTTTCATTGCTTTAAAAATCATAAAGATTGATGATCATCATTTTAACTACTCAACGATCCTTATCCTGCTTTTTTCGGAAAAACCTCCTGCTCTCGGAACATCTTGGAACATCTTGGAACATTTTGGACACTCTTGGACATTCTTGGACACTCTCGCCCAATTTTAAAAAGAGCCTAATTGTTCAACAGCCGTTTCTGAGAGTTTATATGTTCTATTACTGGTAGTTCCGCTGGAAATTATCCAACCTTTTTTTTCAAGCAAAAGTAGGTCTCTGCGAATGCTTTTATCAGTTGTATTTAATTTAATACTAATGGCTTTTATATTGGGGTTAACTCCTGTCCGGAGTTGTTCCAGCAGATACATGATTCGCTCAAGTCTTTTGCTGCCTGCACCAATAGATAAGGCAATTGCTTTTTCCGGTATATGAACACGGTTTAAAACAACGGTAAAAAAATCAGCAAATTGAAAATCGGGTTCAGGCAACCCTGCAGCACTCATTTCCTGTCTTATACGCTGTATACCGGTACCCAATTTCTCAATATATTTTGCCCTGTTCAATAACGCGGCTATAAGCGGGTTACGGGCTAATGTGCGTTTACCAAGATCCTCCGGCTTCAAACCTTTGGGTAATCCTCCCGGGTTACTTATTTCAACGCGGTTGTCAAAGACCTCTATCATTACACCGGCGCCCTTTTCAAAATAATCGCGGTGCGCCACCGCATTCACCACAGCTTCACGCAAAGCAACTTCAGGTATTTCGAGCTTTTCTTTGCGCTGTTTCCCCGTTATTTCGTACGAAAGGTTCAGATGCCTTTTTAAAAAAGTAATGGATTCGTCAATATTTGAGATAATATCAAGATTAAAGGTTTTCCTGTCCAGTATATTCACCTTTGTGTTGCCGCTGTAAGCCACACAGTTTACGGCACTTTGAGGAATGTGTAAGAACGGGTCTTTTATAAAAAATAAAACTGCAGTATTGTTACAAGTATAATGATTTTCATCCTTATAAACCAGGCCGAGATTCGTTAATAATTCATCATCATTTATATTGCCGGTTATGCCGGATAATTGTTTATACCTGTTTATAGTAAGCTTATCCAGTTCATCGGGATATTTTGCCGCCTTATTCGTTAATTCATCAAATTTTACTTTGCCTTCTGATTGTATGAATGCAATAATTTCCTGTGTACTTAATTTAATGCTGCTGGCACCGTTACGGGTATAAAATCCATTCGTACAGCGGTAAGGCTTATTTTTCCCTTCAGGCACATGCACAATAAGAATATTGTTAAAAGTTTCTAACTCAACCTCAACTGAAGGGTCGCATTCATGCGCCATCATGGCAACTTTTGATTTAAGGGTATTATCAATATGAACACTGCTTATTGTTCCGTTATCTTCAATACCCAGTAATATTATACCACCCGAAGCATTTGCAAAAGCCACTAATTCTTTTGAAAGATCCGTGTTTAGGTTACGTTTAAACTCGGTCTTATAGCCTTCGCCACTTTGTAATATCGTATCAAGTTCATGCTGCGTCATTAACTAGAATTATGCTGCTAATACTTCATTTAATTCATTGATTATTTCATCCGTCTTGTCCCCAAACAATTGCCACATCTTTCCAAGTCCGCCATTTTTATTAAAAGGGTCAAGTTCAAAGTCTTCTTTCTCCACATGAAAGCTGCTGGCTACATAATCTTTTATCATGCGCAGCCATTGCATTTGCTCTTCGGTAACTTTAAAGTCCCTGCTTGTTTTTTAAATACCCAATCCTGGAAATTTTTGTCAACTGTTTTATCATACGGCGTTAATGTAGTATCAATGCCGCTTACTTTACGTATCAGACTTACCAATGCAATCAGTTCGTTCTTTGGCGAGACACTTACTTGTTTCAATTGCTCGTAAGATTTCCAAACCTGCATCGGTGCAAGCAAAGGTTGTTGTGTACTTATTATATCATACAGGTCTTTGATCATTTTAAAAGTAAGTTCCCTTCTCCGGTAAGGTTGTGCATAGAATATTTGCAGGGCGGTTATTTCATCTTTATGCCCTTCTATCCATGCAGTAAAGTTACTGATGGTCAACGAAGCAGCAGCCTGCTGGTCCTTCACCCAGCCAATATTGATCACTTCGTCTATGTTTATGCCGTCAATTACCTGGTCATATTTTTTGCGTACGTCAACTATATAATTCCTCAGGTCAGGGTTATGGAAAACAGCAACAGCTTCTTCTATTAACGATGAGTGAAGAGTGCTGAATGATGAATTAATTTGATCAGGTGATGCATCAGGATTTTCACTTTTTATTTCTGACTTTAAATTTTCAATTGTGTCAGGGTCATAAGCATTCAGCAATTGTTTTACCACATGATTGTATGGTTTGCCCGTTTGCCTGTTCTTCAAAGTTTGTCCTTTTCCTTTTCGTTGATCTGTTTGTTAAGGGTTAATAATCGGTTAGCCAATGAACTTAAAATATCTTCCTGCCTGTTGCCCATCGCTACATTTTGCAACAGGTCTTTCAAACTCATGCCCGGCTTTTTCTCTAAAGGGCGGCTATCCGTTTTCTGTGAGCTTTCCACACCGATAGCATCAATAATTACAAAATGGTCTTTTGTGAACTTTGCTGATGGCGTTCCTTTGGCTTTCAGGTCTTCTAAAGAACAGGTTCGGGTACCCCGCCCTTTCATCTGTTCGTAATAGCTGCGGCTTTTTACATCCCGCATAAAAACCAGCACTTCAAGCGGCCGAATATCAGTGCCTGTGGCGATCATATCCACAGTTACAGCTATCCGCGGGTAATAATCATTACGGAACTGGCTTAGTATTGTCTTAGGGTCTTCTTCGCTTCGGTAGGTTATTTTCTTACAGAATTTATTTTCCTCTGCAAATTCGTTCCTCACAATTTCAATAATATCTTCTGCATGGGAATCTGTTTTGGCGAAGATGAGTGTTTTAGGAATTTCAAACCTGCCATCCTTATCAACCCTGTCGGGGAACATAGAAGGAATATTATCTCTTATGGCACGGACGATAGTTCTTATAGTACTGGGGTTTACAATATCCCTGTCCAATTGTTTGCCACTGTATTCAATATCTTCATCTACAGATTCCCAAAACTTTATCCTTGTTAACCGTTGGCGCTTATCTACTTTTTCACCAAGAGCAATTGTAGCTCCTTCTTTAGTGATTTTTGTATCAATGGTAAATACATTGTAAGGAACAAGCACACCATCAATTACTGCTTTTTCATAACCATAGTCACTTACAAGGTTTTGATTAAAATATCCAAAGGTCCTGTTATCCGGCGTAGCAGTTAATCCGATCTGGAATACATCAAAATAATCCAGTACCTGTTTCCAAAGGTTATAAATACTGCGGTGGCATTCATCAATTACAATAAAGTCAAAAAACTCTATAGGTACTTTCTGATTGTAAACTACAGGCGCAGGCTCTCTTTCTTTATACTCATTCGGGTTTATTTCTTCAGCGCTTTCATCCATTTCTTTGCCTTGCAAGATGGAATACATACGCTGTATCGTAGATATATACACCTGGTTATCATCTGGTATATAGCTGCTTTTTAGTCTTGTTACGCCGTACAGTTCTGTAAACTTCCTGTTATCATCATTAGGCACAAAAGCCATAAATTCCTGTTCAGCCTGTTCACCTAAGTTCTTTGTATCAACTAAAAACAAGATGCGTTTTGCTTTGGCGTATTTCAATAAGCGGTAAATAAACGTAATGGCAGTATAAGTCTTACCCGAACCTGTTGCCATTTGTATCAGGGCTTTTGAATGGTTGTCTTTAAAAGATTTTTCTACATTATTGATGGCAATAATTTGGCAGTCCCTCAAGCCATTCTCAGGAAGCGCAGGAATATCAAGTAACCTTGTTCTTAGTGAGGCAGGTTGTTTACACTGATTCAAAAAAAGTTTCAGGCCTGTGAAAAGTGAAAACTTGTCTGCTTCTAGGTTTTGGGTCACGAAAATCAGTAAACTTTGTTGCACCACCAGTGCTTTGATATACAAAAGGCCGTTTTCCATTAATAAAATATTTAAGCTTAGCAGTGGCATAACCTTCGCTCTGATCTTCATGTGCACTAAGATGAACACCTTCTTCTGCACGTTTCGCCTCAATAATTCCAACAGGGTTTTTATCAACGAATAACACATAGTCAGCAGGCCCAATATCCGTTTGATATTCTCTTATGGCAATACCCAAACCTGCATTTAAATTAATTTGATTTTTATTCTGAATAACCCATCCGCAAGCTTTAAGTTGCTTGTCAATTTCATCACGGGCAAGTTGTTCAGGGTTTTGATTCATTGCTGCAATACTTGGCAATTAGACAAGTTAAAGCAAATTAAAACAAACCATGTGAATATTGAAATATTGGCCTAAACTGTCAACTTAAGGTTCGTGCCTTCGGTCGTCGCAGGATCTTCATTCCGTGCGATCCTTTGATCCGGTTGATCCGTGATTGAGAAACTCGATCTGGCGCAGGTCTCCCTTGTTTTCTATATTGTTGAGCCAGGCCCACAACAATCCGTGTAAAGCCTATCCATTACTTGTTTCCTTCTTTAATTTGCACCCTTTCTATTGAGGCAGTAAGTATTGTTCCTTGGTTATCCAAATAAAATAAGCTTGGGCTGCAATTGTTGGGTTGCCAACCCAACAATTTGTTTGTTAGATTGCCTGGCCGATAGGTCAAATGCTAAGATCAGGGTTTAAACGGAATTAACTTCAGTTCTTTTACCTTCTTAAACTGTGTATCGGCAGAAATAAGAGGATAATCAGGATAAACGGCTGTTGCACATATGATCGAATCGCCCAATTTCAGCTTGTATTTTCTGCGAAAGCCGATGGCTATTTCTTTTATAAAACTGTTCAGCGCAATATTTCTTGTAAAGGAAAAATAATAAGTGGCATTTTTTATGTCTTCGGCATTCTTATAGTCAAAACCCAGCACCTCTATCTCAGATATTTCAGAAACATAATGCTCTTTATTATTACAAATTACTGCGGCACTTTGGTTGCCGCCAAGCAGGTATATAATAGTGTTTGAGTCTAAAACACAAGTTTCATCCATTGTTATTTTCCTCTTACTAAACGTTGGTAGGCAAGCGCATCTATATCTTTAAATGCACCAACACTTCCCGAGAATATTGCGGTATCTATCTTTCTCGGCTTTTTGTTTTCTTCTGTTGGTTTTTTGCCCCCCCTTTGCCGGTTTCTTTTTCGAAATTATTTCCATAACCAAATTTCCACTAAGATAGTACATTCTTTGAAAACAATTAAATCCTTCTGCCTGGCTTCCTTTCGGTCGCCGCAGGCTCTTCATTGCACAGCCCCGTGTATGGCATAACACCCTCCGTTGGTTGTTCGTCACTCCCTGATCCGTGCGATCCTATGATCCGTTTAATCCGTGATTCAGACTTTAGTCGCCGCAGGCTCTTCATTGCACAGCCCGTGTATGGCATAACACCCTCCGTTGGTAGTTCGTCACTCCCTGATCCGTGCGATCCTATAATCCGTAAAATCCGTGATTCAGACTTTAGTCGCCGCAGGCTCTTCATTGCACAGCCCCGTGTATGGCATAACACCCTCCGTTGATTGTTCGTCACTCCCCGATCCGTGCGATCCTATGATCCGAATAATCCGTAATTCAGACCAAGTTCAGTTAGCGCAAGTTCTTCATTCTGTGAAATCCTTAAATCCGAATAATCCGTGATTCAGACCATATTTCAGTCAGCGCACGTCTTCATTCCGTGGAATCCTATGATCCGTAAAATCCGTGATTCAGCCCTACTTAAAATAGCTCTGCGGTATCGTCCTCCACAGGTCATGCGCAAGATGCCCCTGTAGCAATTCCCATATCAAATAGATAGGCCAGAAAATATAATGCACTATCAGCAGCAATATAGAATGGTTGTAATACCAGCTTATCAGCAGTGTATAAATTCCAAGAAGGGAATAAATGATGCCTTTGTGACTGTTGCGCATATCGGTAGTTTTTAGTTTTTATAGATATTCAAAGTTAACTGAATAATTTACTGGTCGCCACCTTATTTTATGAGATACTACTCCACTGCCGGCAGCGTCATCCAGTTTTTACCATCCCTTGCTATCAACGCCTCCGCATCCTCCGGCCCCCAACTGTCCGGCGCATAATTAGGAAAGTCTATTGGCTCACGTTGTTCCCATGCCTCAATAATGGGCATCACCACCTTCCATGCAGCTTCCACCTGGTCTGCACGCATAAACTGTGTAGCATTCCCCTCCATCACGTCCAGCAACAAAGTTTCGTACGCTTCAGGTTCATGGCTGTCATCATAAGCGTCTTTGTAATTGAAGACCATATCAACAGGGTTCAGCGTCATACTTTGCCCCGGGCGCTTTGCCTGGAAACGCAGGCGTATATCCATCTCCGGCTGAATGCTTATAACCAAACGGTTTGGACGCATTGTTTCGGCAGCCTCTTCCGGAAAAGCCGAATGTGGCGGCAACTTGAACTGTACAGTAATGACCGTCGTTTTTTGGTGCAGGTATTTTCCCGTGCGCACATAAAAAGGCACATTCTGCCAGCGCCAGTTATCAATATAAAACTTCACCGCAGCAAAAGTTTCTACATTGGATGTCGGGCTCACTTTATCCTCCTGTCTGTACGATTTCACCTTTTCCCCCTTCATCCACCCTCCCGTGTATTGCCCGCGAACGGCGTATGCGTGTACTTCCTCCTTGGTTATTACTTTCAGCGCATTTAGCACATCCACTTTCTTATTGCGTATTTCATTGGCATCAAAGTTCACAGGCGGTTCCATGCCAACCATACAAAGCAATTGCAGTATATGGTTCTGTACCATATCACGCAAAGCACCGCTTTGTTCATAATAGCCACCACGTCCTTCAACGCCAACAGTTTCAGCAACGGTTATCTGCACATGGTCAATATAATTCCGGTTCCAGATTGGCTCAAACAATGCATTCGCAAACCGCAGCGCCAATATATTCTGCACAGTCTCTTTACCAAGGTAATGGTCAATACGGTATATCTGGTCTTCCGAAAATAATTCACCCAACAAACTATTCAGGTCAAGCGCACTCTTCAAGTCGTGCCCAAATGGTTTTTCTATTACAATACGCGTACAATTTTTATCAGCACACAATTTTGTATTGCCTAATTTCTTTGCAATATCGGGCACAAGTTGCGGCGCAACGGCAAGGTAAAAGATCACATTGGGGTGAATGTTCCATTCAGCTTCATATTTCTTTACCACATCAGTTATTTTGGTATAAGAAGCCTCATCTTCCGCATCCATTTCAAGATAAGATACATGCTGAGAGAACTTATCCCACTGCCCGTTCTCACCCATTTTACGCCTCGAGAATTGTTTTACAGCATCCAGTAAATGCCCCCGGAAAGTATTATCATCGTAATTTGTCCTCCCCAGCCCGACAATTTCAAATTTCTCAGGCATCCATTTATCAATAAATAAATTGAACAGCGCAGGAGTAAGTTTTCTTTTGTTCAGGTCACCGCTTCCTCCAAAAATAAATATCACCGAAGGCGCCGGCAGTTTTGTTTGTATTGACATGTTCTAAGTATAATAATTAGGTATAAGTTTATGAATGATGAATAATAAACAATGAATGCATGCAATTTATAATTCATCATTCATAATTCATCATTCTTTTCAGTCCCATTGCGTATGAAAACTCCCCTCCTTATCAATACGCTGATAAGTATGGGCGCCAAAATAATCCCGCTGCGCCTGTATCAGGTTCACCGGCATTTTTTCACTCGTGTAAGCATCAAAATAAGCAAGCGCACTCATTAAACCGCCTGCAGCAATTTTGCTTTGTGCGGCTTGAGCAATAACCGCTCTCAGGCTTTCTTCTTTCCCTTTCACAATACCCGCAATACCTTCATCCAGCAAAATATTCTCAAGCTGAGGGTTCTTGGTATATGCCTTATAAAAATCTTCTAATGATGTCGAACGTATAATGCAACCCCCGCGCCATATTTTCACCACATCCTGCAAAAGAATATCCATCTTCAGTTCCGCAGAACCCTTTCTAAGCATAGCCAGCCCCTGTGCATAACACATCAGCGTAGCAAAATACAGCGCATCGCCAACCTGGTCAATAAACTTATTCTTATCGCTTGAAACGGCCACCACTAAAGGCTTATAAACTTTCGCAGCCTTCACCCGTTCGCTTTTATAAGAAGACAGGTCGCGCATCGCCACTGCCATATCTATCGTCGGTATAGAAACCGGCAGGTCCATAGCATCCTGGCTGGTCCATTTCCCCGTGCCTTTGCTGCCCGCTTTATCAAGTATCATATCAACCAGTATATTCCCGGTCACATCATCTTTCTTCAGGAAAATATCTTTCGTAATATCAATTAAGAAAGATTGAAGCTCGCCTTCATTCCATTTCGCAAACACATTATGCAACGCTTCATCGTTCAGGTCCAGCCCGCGTTTCAGCAGGTCATACACTTCGCTTATCAGTTGCATAATGGCGTATTCAATACCATTATGCACCATCTTCACGTAATGCCCTGCCGCATCCTTACCCATATAAGCAACACAGGGTTCCCCGTTCACTTTCGCAGAAACCGCTTCCAGCAAGGGTTGCACGTTATGCCACGCATCCATATCCCCGCCGGGCATAATGCTCGGCCCCTTCCGCGCACCTTCTTCACCACCGCTCACACCCATACCCATAAAATGGATTCCCTTTTCTTCCAGCAGCTTCACCCGCCGCAACGTATCAACATAATGAGAATTACCACCATCAATAACTATATCATCCTTTTCAAGCAACGGTGTCAAACTATTGATAACATCATCCACAGGCTTTCCAGCCGGCACCAGCATCATCATTTTGCGTGGCGGCTGCAGTTGCTGCACCATCTCTGCAAGAGTAGAAACACCTTTCACTGTTGTATTCGGCGTCGCTGAAGATTCCAATGCTGTGCCCTTTTGAGCATCAAGGTCGAAGCCTATAACGGCAAACCCGTGGTCAGCCATATTCAGCAACAGGTTGCGTCCCATCACGCCTAAGCCGATCATTCCAAAGTCATATAATTTATTTTCCATGAGGTATGTTTTTATAAAAGAAACTGCAATTTATAGAATTGAGACTGCAAATATATTTCTTCATAAACATGATAACTAAAGATTAATGAAGTTTACTGACAGATTCTCGCCGTTGATGGTGTTCTTCACCATCAACTTTTTCCTTTCCAGCACATCTCCTGTATAGAATACTTGTGTTTCATAACCTATTTGATATTATTGCGTATAGCGCAGATCAAATCTGCCATCTGTTACATTAACCGAATCGCCATTGCTATCAATGGCCTTAAACCAAAAAGTGCCACTAATAAATTGATTAATAGTATCTAATTTGCTTATGATTAATTGGCCGGACCAATTAGATGAATTATTTGTAGCGTAATTATTTTGTCCAATGCCATCTTCACCAAAAAAATAAGCTGCAGAGGCTTCCCCTGGTATATTTTCTTTAAGAGTATATGTTTGTCCTTCTTCTATTTTTAAGCTGTCCGTAATTAGGCTAACACTTTGTACAGATATGTAATTATGTAAACCTCCAATCGTGATATTATTTCCATATGAACAATACACCGGATGTAATCCTGTTAAACCACCCACATTACCTCCCGGCAAAAAAGCCTGTCCATTTATCAAACACCCAAATGTATTAGCCCCTGTCTGTGTAGCAGGCGGTAATTGATTTTCAGGGCTTGTAACGCTTTTATTGCAGTTGCACTTTGTGCAAAAAAGAATAGTACAAACAACAATAAAAAATGAGAATCTCTTTCTCATAAGCTGCAATTGAAAACAGTATCTAATTTAATTTATCTGAAATATTTATTCTTATATCCGCTAATTCAATTTCATGGCCCCAGATCAAATCTTCCATCAGTTATTTTTAAAGTGTCACCACAATGAGAAGAAGAATTATATAGTGTAGCATAAAAGGTACCTGAGATTATGGAATTAGCAGTATCAAATTTTGTTATGGTCAAATTACCGGAACAATAAGTAGTACTATCGGAACGTATTTCGCATGAATCAATTAATGAACTAAATTGAACTCCTATGGTATAATTATACCCAATGGGATATACTCCCACACTTTTAATGGCCCCTCCACCTATAATAAAATATTGCTTATCAGTAGTACTGTTTATGTGGTAAGCAGAAATACTTAAGTTCCCATTTGCATAAGTGGGGTCATAATACCATGATAAATTAGGTGTGCCATTACTTCCCGCAGGTATCCATGGTTGCCCATTTAATAAGAAACCTAATGTATTTGCTCCCGTCTGTGTAACAGGTGGCAACCCATCATTAGGGGTAGCCACATCTTTATTACACTTGCATTTTGCAAAAAATATGATCGTACAAAGAAGAATAAAAAATGAGAGCTTCTTTCCCATAAGCTGCAATTGAAAATACAAGGTAAGCTATCTAATTGAATTTTTCTAAGATCGTCATTCACATTTGCCCCATCTCTCAAGCAAGTGATTGTAAATGTATTTCTTCACAAACAGGATAACTAAAGATTAATTTAAGTTTCAAAAAACAGCTTAAACATTTGTCACTATCTCAAAAAAGAAATAAGATCTATGTCTTAATGACAGAAACACCACAACAACAACAAGCTAACTCTTCTGATCATCAGCAACGCCATTATACAAAATTCACCTTACTGTCAAAATGCCAAAGCTTTTTTCCGCAAACCAACCACCCAAATTTTGGGCTTATACAGTACTTATACTGAACTTATACTGATGTTATACTGAACTTATACTGATGTAACTTCATGCCACATCCATGGCAAAGCCATATAAGCCCCCATCCAAAGGCATAGCAACCCTATCCCCAAAAGCCCCCTCTCTGGAACAAGGGCTCTTCCCGGCATTGGTCCCTATTATCATGTTCTTGTGGAAAATTAAAAAGAAATACATTTGTATTTGATATAAAATTCACAAAATGCTTGAGCCATGGCGAACAGGAAAAGTAATACGCATTGAGGATGCTACTACCAATACCAAACGTTTCTGGATACAGATCCCTGAATTAGAGCGGTTTGACTTCAAACCAGGCCAGTTTGTAACCCTCGACCTGCCCATCCACGAAAAGAAAAACAAAAGGTGGCGTAGCTATTCCATTGCCTCCCACCCCGATGGAAGTAACGTTATTGAGCTTATTATTGTGCTATTGGAAGGAGGCAGCGGTACCACTTACCTCTTCAACGAGGTGAAAGAAGGCAGTGAACTTATTTTGCGCGGCCCTCAGGGTGTCTTTACACTACCCGATTCAATTGATAAAGATCTGTACCTTATATGTACGGGAACGGGTATAGCGCCATTCAGGAGTATGGTTCATTATATAAAAGCGCATGGGCTGCACCATCAAAATATTTACCTGATATTCGGCTGCCGCAAATTTGCCGATGCATTGTATGCTAATGAAATGGAGGCACTGGAAAAAGAACTTCCTAACTTTTTTTATTTGCCTACCTATTCAAGAGAAACCGCTGTAGACGGAATAAGAATGGGCTATGTGCATAAAATATATGAAGAGTTGTTACAAAATAAACAAACTGCCAACTTTATGCTGTGCGGCTGGAAGAACATGATTGATGATGCGAGGGAAAAATTAACTTCTTTAGGCTGTAATAAAAAAGACATCCATTTTGAATTGTACGGATAATGACCGATTAAGCTACGTTGCTACTCTGTCCTGATTTTTTTTTCCTGCAAATCGTCTGAAAGACCCATATTGTCGTTTGTGTTTTCATTTTGTAGTTCGGCTAATTTCCTTTCTAATTTAAGGATACGCGAATGATTAGAAAGCTTTTCATTCTCCAACCGTAAAATCTTGGACCTTCCTTTTTTAAGTTCGCTCCGTTTAAAAAGCATACCCATAAATACAGAACTAAGGGCTATGAGAAGAAACGGAAAAAATGGAATAAGAATAGGGTATGAAAAAGTGGATTTTTAAAAATATCATGGCAAGTCCGTATTAAGAAACTAAAAAATTTAAAATAGCAAGGCATCAATATAGTCAAAAACTAGCAGTCAAAGGTAAACAAGTGATGTTAATTAACAAATTTTTTATCAGGGAGCTGACCTCTTCTAGCTTTACCCTTTCTTGGTGCATGGTGTCCCTATAACGAATTGTGACTGTATTGTCCATTTTGCTTTGATGATCTATAGTAACGCAGAAGGGTGTGCCGATGGCATCCTGTCGGCGGTAACGCTTACCAATTGTGTCTTTTTCCTCATAGAAACAGCGAAAATCTTTTTTGCATTCGTTCATTAATGCTTTGGCTATTTGAGGTAGGCCGTCTTTTTTTGTAAGTGGGAATATCCCTAATTTAACTGGGGCAAGTATGGGGGGGATGCGCATAACCACCCGGGAATCAGTTAAGCCATCTTCCTTAGCAATCGTTTCTTCTTTGTAGCTGGAAGATAAAATTAAGAGGAACATCCTGTCCAGACCTATTGAGGTCTCAATTACATAGGGCACATAATGCTCGTTTATTTCGGCATCAAAATAGGTGAGTTTTTTTCCGCTGTATTTTTGATGACTGATTAAATCAAAATCTGTTCTAGAATGTATGCCCTCCACTTCTTTAAAGCCGATGGGGAACTCATATTCAATGTCCAGGGCCGCGTCAGCATAATGTGCAAGTTTTACATGGTCATGAAAGCGATATTTTTCCGGAGGTGTACCCAGACTCAGGTGCCATTTCAATCTTTCTTCTTTCCAATATTGGTACCATTCTTTTTGTGTTCCGGGGCGTACGAAAAACTGCATTTCCATTTGTTCAAATTCTCTCATGCGAAAAATAAACTGTCTTGCCACAATTTCATTGCGAAATGCTTTACCTGTTTGTGCAATGCCAAAAGGAATTTTCATTCGAGCAGTTTTTTGCACGTTCAGAAAGTTTACAAAAATGCCTTGTGCTGTTTCGGGTCTTAGATAAATGGTGTCTGATTCTTCTGCCACGGAACCAAGCTGAGTAGAGAACATCAGATTGAACTGGCGTATGTCTGTCCAGTTGCAAGTGCTGCTTGTAGCGCAGGCTATTTTGTTTTCTTCAATTAAATCTTTAAGCCCTTCGTAATCATCTGAAGCTAGCATTGCGTTCATTCTATTTAAAAGAACAAATGCTTTAGCTTGACCGTCCTCGTATTTGGATAATCTCAGCAAAGCCTTCAATCAAATGATCAACACGATATCGTTTTTTGCTGTCTTTGTTGTCAATCATCGGATCGCTGAAATTGTCAACGTGTCCGCTGGCTTTCCATGTGGTGGGGTGCATAAATATGGCGGCGTCAATACCCACAATATTTTCATGCAGCTGCGTCATGCTTTTCCACCAATAATCGCGGATATTCTTTTTCAGTTCGCTGCCATAAGGGCCATAATCGTACACAGCGCTTAGTCCGTCGTAAATTTCACTGCTTTGAAATACAAAACCATATTCTTTGGCGTGAGATATAATTGCCTGGAACTTGTTTTCCTGTTGATACTCATAAGTGGGCAAATATAAATCTTACGGAGATATAGAGCAAAATAGAAGATAATGCATGCACCAGATCATAAGTACTGAATAGAACTTGTATATTTGTCAAGCTAATTGTAGTTGCTATTTTTCCTTACTGCGCGGCTGGTTTTCCTAATTAATACAGGTATAAAAGACGAAGGATGAACGAAGGGTTGACGTAAGACCAACGAGAGTATGAGGGTATTGCTATTAATTTAGGGTAAAATATCCATAAAGGTTGAAGGAATTATGGATGGGTTAGTGATGTATAGTTGGTGAAGGAGGTGTTTTGGGAGAAGGGCGAGGCCGACTTTTAACTGTGTTTTGCCGGTTAGGCTGAACATTAGGTAATCAGATAGAAGTTAAGGCTCCATCTTTATAGGAAGGAAGTACATTTGCCAGGTTTTCTGTGATGCAGTATTCTAAATCTTTTTCCAGGCCGTAGGATGCGAGGCGGTGCCAATGGGTGGTTTTGCGAATGAAACTGTACATGTCATGTTGATGGAGCATGTACATTTCTTCTGCCATAAAACTTGAATCGCAGTGGATGGTGAAGTGCTTGCTAACATTATTAATAACCGCCCCTGCAAATAAGGTATCTTCCAGATTGAATTTCCCCTTCCAGCCGGAGCAGGCTAGTATTACGTTTTTATTTGTGGTTTTTAAATGTTCGCATATTGCTGATAAATTGGGAAATGAGCCAGTGATAATTTCATCAATGCCTTTTTGAACAGCGAGGTGTAATAGCTTAGTGCCGTTGGTTGTGGTGAGCACTATTGTTTTTCCCTGAATAAAATTACGGGGATATTCTGAAGGAGAATTGCCGTATTGCAGGCCTTCTATTATTTTGCCATCTCTTTCGCCTGCTGTAATGGCATTAAGCTGCCGCCCTATTTTTTTGCATTCTTCCACATCAGCGACTGGAATAATTTTTGAAGCGCCGTTGTACAACGCTGCAGCAATGGTAGATGTGGCGCGGAAAACGTCGATGACCACGAGGAGGGAATTGTCTAAATCGTACAAATTAATGAGGTGCGGGGATAAGACAGTTACAAGCGATGGTTTTTGAATCATACCGCGCAAAGATAAAAGGCAGAAATAAAAATGTGCGTTTATTGGTTTCGTTTATTTTTGCACCCGTTTATGTCTTCGTAGCTCAGTTGGTAGAGCAGCTGACTCTTAATCAGCGGGCCCAGAGTTCGAGTCTCTGCGGAGACACATTGAATAAATGCCTCACAGTTTTGTGGGGCATTTTCTTATATGATTTATTTTTTTCTGACAGAAGTACTAAAAAGAAAAAAGGCCCGCCCTAGAAAGAGCTGGCCGTTGCTAACCTATGAAAAACACCTATTTTATAATGCGGTAAATATTTTTATTTAAAACCTTGGCTGCCTCATCGGGCCTCCGTTCATTCGCCTCACTTGCTGCCTCCTTATCATCTCAGCTTTTAGCAAATCTCTGAAATTATTTTCAGATATAAAAACTTTATTTGCTCTTCCATCATTATTCAATATAACCCTAAACTGTTCCTGGTATCTTTTTCTTATCTCTACTATCTTGGATTCGTAACCAATCTCATCATTATAATAACTAAACCTTGCATTCTTTATTTCGGCGTTGTAAGCGTTGTATACGGGCCAAAATCTTTGAGCTTCTTCCGGGGTTAAATTTAACTGGGTTGTGATATAAGCCATTTTAGCTGCTTGGACCCTGTTTAAATTTCCGTTATTATTTTGGCCGTGACAAATGTAATGAGATGTTAGCGAAATTACCAAAAAAAATAAAAAATTTTTCATTTTTAAGCAAATTTATATGCCCTTTGGTGATTTTTCGCCGGAGATCTTAGTACTATCGAGGTATTGCTGTATATCATCGTCGCTGGCATTGTTAAGAGAATGCTGTGTGGCATCATCGGCAGGAGCAGTAGCAGAAGGAGAAGTAATTATTTCATTTCCAGAGGAATGCGTATCAAGATAGTCAGCTATCTCGCCATCGCTTAAATCAGAGATCCGTTCTTTTACATCTATTTTGCTTGTGGCAGCATAGGGATCGGAGACAGACTGCGTAGCTGTTGAGCCATTATTATTATCCTTATTAAATAAAGCGACTGTTAACAAAATACCAATGACAGCAGCAGCCACGGCATAAGAAAACCTTTTACGTGGCCCTGAAAAAATATTGAAAACCTTTGCCTGTGCCGCCTTTTCAGCATTAACCTGTGGAGAGAAATTTTCAAAATATGAAGGGGGAACGGTATAAACATTCCTTTTGTCAATGGTAGTTAAGAGGGGGGCAATTTCTTTTAGTTCTGCAAAAACTTCGTTCCCTGTTCCTGTTTTTATTTTAAGCAAAATGTTATTTGCCAAGCCATCAAAATACCCTGCCGGAACATTAAACGGTGTGGAAATATTGGTTTGGAAAAGATATTCTGCATTAACCTGTTCTGTTATTTCGTTTGGGAGGCGGATGAAATATCCATCGGGAACAGTGTAGACATTATGGTTTCCAATGGTGGCAAGCAGGGGGCTTACTTCTAAAAGCTCATCTAATATATTTTTTTTTGTATCCATGATCACCTCCTTTTGACAACAGTAACACCCGGTAGTTTAATTATTTTTAACAAATTCCTCAATCTTTTTAGCTGCATGATGATAGCTTGCTTTTAACGCGCCTTCGCTTGTGTCTAAAACTCTGCTCATTTGTTCGTAAGGCATTTCATCATAATAACGAAGATTAAAAACTATTCTTTGTTTTTCAGGCAACTCCTGAATTGCAAGTTGAAGTTTCCATTCTAATTTATTAGCATCAAAGTTAGTATCTGCTTTTACTCTGTTTGATAATCCTGTTTCTACAGCACTTAAACTTACAGAAGCTTTTTTCTTTTGCTGCTCCAGGAAAGTAAGGGATTCATTTGTAGCGATCCGATACAACCACGTATAAAGTTTGCTATCCTCCCTAAAATTATCAAGCGCTTTCCACACTTTTATAAAAACATTCTGGACTACATCATTTGCATCATCGTGATCAACAACCATTCTTCGTATGTGCCAGTATAACTTCTCCTGATACTTTTTTACAATTGCTGTAAATGCGCTCTCACGGGTACTTTTCTGCCTGAACTGGTGAAGCAATTCCTGATCGTCTAAATGCATGCAGCAGAGATTTTCAATTTAAACAAACTCATTAATAGGATAGGTTTTATTGCTACGAGTTTAATTATGAATGTTAAAGGCGTATGTAAAATAATATTATTGTACTGCATTTTTTCTTTGCATGGCTTTTTGCGCTGCGAGAACAATATCAGCAACATCCAAACCATACTTTGTAAGTAACTCATCGGGCTTGCCGCTCTCGCCAAAAGTATCTTTGGTGCCAATGTATTCTAATGGTATCGGAAAGTTAGTTGAAGCCACGTGCGCTATACTGTCCCCGAGGCCTCCCCAAATGTTATGCTCCTCACAACTTACTGCGCACTTAGTTTTCTTAATAGACTTAAGAATAGCTTCAGTATCTAATGGTTTTATAGTGTGTATATTAATGAGTTCGACGCTTAATCCCTGGCCTTCTAAAATTCTTCCGGCTTCAATGGCCTTCCAAACTAAATGGCCGCAAGCAAACAAAGTAATATCAGTCCCTTCACATAATACCTGTGCTTTTCCAATATGAAAATCACTCCCGTCTTCGGCTGTGAAATTTGGCCATTTGGGGCGGCCAAAGCGAAGATAGACAGGCCCTATGTAATCAGCAATGGCAATAGTTGCAGCTTTTGTCTGGTTAAAGTCGCAAGGCACAATGACTGTCATGCCTGGCAGCATCTTCATTAAACCAATGTCTTCGAGTATCTGGTGTGTTGCACCATCTTCACCCAATGTTAATCCTGCATGACTGGCGCATATTTTTACATTTTTATTGCTGTATGCAATGCTTTGGCGAATCTGGTCATATACGCGGCCCGTGCTGAAATTTGCAAATGTTGTTGTATAGGGAATATGGCCGCCAATAGTTAAGCCGGCTGCAATGCCCATCATGTTGGCTTCAGCAATGCCGCATTGAACAAAGCGTTCGGGAAAAGCTTTTATAAAGGGAGCGATCTTGAGCGAACCTGCCAGGTCTGCAGTTAATACAACTACTTTGGGGTTGTTTTTGCCTACTTCAAAGATGCCTTCGCCAAAACCTGCGCGTGTTTCTTTTTCGTTTAGTACCTGGATGTCTTTCAGCATAGAATTATTTTAAAATGTGTTATGTTATATTTATATAAATTGTATTCTTCATTATTGAGCAAAAAGAAGCACATAAATAGTAATCAATTTAAGACCGGGTTTTGTTTTTTCATCAATTCTTCATCCTCCTTTACTTTAAGTTCCCATTTCCATGCTGTATCCATCATATCATCCAAACTATATTTTAGCTGCCAGTTCAATTCATCTACGGCCAATTGATTATTGGCGTAAATGGCTACTACATCGCCGGAACGGCGGGGGCCTAATTTATAGTTAAGTTTTATGCCACTTACTTTTTCAAAAGCATGTATGGCTTCCAGAACAGTAACACCGTGACCTGAACCCAGGTTAAATATATCGCAATTGGTTTTATTCTTTTGTTTTACCAGGTATTCTAATGCTAGTGTATGGGCGTGTGCAATATCTGAAACATGGATATAATCACGAATGCAACTGCCATCGCGGGTAGGATAATCACTACCATAAACCTGCATTTGCTTTAGTTTGCCGATAGCAGTTTGCGTGATGGCGGGAACGAGATTCTGAGGTTTGCCTAAGGGCAATTCTCCTATTAAAATGGAAGGATGCGCACCAACCGGATTAAAATATCTTAATAAGATAAAGTTGGTGGATACTGTTTTGGTAAAATCGTGTATCATTTGCTCACCCATTTGTTTGGTGGCACCATAAGGAGATTCGGGTTTCTTAATAGGCGAGGATTCTGTTACAGGAATTGAATCGGGATTGCCATATACTGTGCAGGAAGAGGAAAAGACAAAATGCGGTACTTTGAATTCCTCTACGCATCTTAACAGGTTGAGAAGGGAATAGAGATTGTTCTCATAATAATCTAAGGGGTTTGCTACGGATTCTCCCACTGATTTAAAAGCGGCGAAATGTATTACTCCAGTGATGTCGTCATTTTCCTGGAAAACGGCGCGGGTCTCATCAAAGTTCTTGAGGTCTACCTTGTAGTTTTTTACTTTTTTGCCAGTGATCTTATCTATGCCGTCGAGGAGGTAGGGGGTAGAGCGGGAGTTATCGTCGATGGAAATTACGGCATACCCGTTCTCTATTAAATCAACTATTGTGTGGGATCCTATGTAGCCGCAACCACCTGTAACAAGAATTTTTTGCATAGAATAACGCGCCAGATTTTGTCAAAGGTATTTTTTTATACAAATGCTGCCTAAATATTTGTTTGGGGAGGAAGTAAAAAATAAAAAATAAAAAGTAAAAAGATTGTGGGGGAAGGAAAGTAAATTGCATTAAACAACCGCAATGTTCTTCCTGCACGCATGGGCTATGCTAAGAAACATGAGGAGAAGGGATGCTGCCTAAATATTTGTTTGAGTAGTAAAAGTGTGCCAACTATTGATAGAGATGGGGGCAGGGGTGTCCGAGCAGCTTATTAATGTGGGGGCATTGAGTACCGGGGCGTATTATGTGAGCTGGTTAGTGCAGAAGGGGAGGAAGAGTTGAGGTTTGTGAAGTAATGAGAGAATGGTGCAAGGCACAAATACGCTTTATGTGAGCTTGGACTACATACTTGACGCAGTTTGGGAAATAAGTAAAAAAGTATTATTATTATAATTCACGTCTTTGGTAACTTTACCCTTTTGTTTTATTTTAACTGAATGAGTAAACAACAAGCTAAAACAATTGCTATAATCGGGGGTGGGTTTTGCGGTGTAATGGTGGCTGTGCATTTGTGTAAAAAAGCTACAGGGCCTGTAAAAATAATTCTTATTAATAAAGGTTATCCGCTGGCGCGGGGCATTGCGTACGGGGAGGCAGCAGATGGGTTTTTGCTGAATGTCCGGGTAATTAATATGAGCGCTTTTGCAGCAGAAAGAGAACATTTTCTTGACTGGGTGTCTGCAAAGGAAAAATACAGGGATGTACACCGAAGCCTGCTTGCTAATGTGTATATGCCAAGACTTTTATATGGTGAATATTTGAGCGAGATACTGGAGCATGCTTTGGAGCATAAAAAAGAAGGGGTTGAGGTGGACATCATTAATGATAACGCGAATGATATTAGTACAAATGAGCAGGGGTACAGGATACAGTTTGACAGACATGCCGACGTGGCTGCAGACTATATTGTTTTGGCCACGGGAAATAATGTGCCGAAGGATATTTTACGGGCATTTGGTATAGGCGCAAGCAAAAGATATTTTGCAAACCCATGGTGCACTGAGTGTATAGAAGATGTGCGGCAGTTAAAAAGCGTTTTTATAGCCGGGAATGGTTTGACAATGATCGATACGGTTCTTGGGTTAAAAGAGAAGGGCTTTAAAGGAGTGGTTTATACTGTTTCGCCTAATGGGTATCATCTCCTTCCTCATAAACATAATTTGCTGGTGTATGAAAAAATACTGGAGGAACTGCAGTCAGAGGGTTCTTTGCTTAAGTTGTTTTCCCTGGTAAAAAAACATGCAAAAAATCTTGCTGGAATAGGTATTGGCGAGCACCTTGTTGTTGATGCGTTAAGGCCGTATGTACAAAAGATATGGCAATCTTTTTCTTTGGAGGAAAAGAGGGTGTTCATTGATAGGTTAAGCCCTTACTGGAACGGGCTGCGGCACAGGATACCGCTGCATATTTTTGAGCGTATTCAAAACATGCGGATCGAAACGGAACTGGTGGTTTATAAAGGTGAAATTACAGGAGCGGAAGAAAAGCCTGAAGGAATTGAGGTGGGTTTTTATGATAAGCATTTAAAGGAGGAAAAGAGGCTTGCCGTTGACAGAGTTATTAACTGTACGGGGCCTGAAACAAATATTTTTAGCTGCGCTAATGGCCTGCTGCAGAGCTTGCGAATAAACGAATGATAGAGCCTGATGAACTGCAAGCGGGAATCAATGCAGACGCTTCAACGGGGCGTATCATACATGACGGGAGGATAAGCAATAATATGTTTACCCTGGGCAGCAACCTGAAAGGCGTGCTTTGGGAAAGTACTGCGGTGCCTGAGTTGAGGGTTCAGGCGGAAAGGATGGCGAGTGTTTTGTTGGAAAAGACCGGTATTGCTATTGAATGACTTCGTAATGCTATTACTAAGGAGTGAGTAATATTATAAGAATTGTTGGTGAAGAACCCAACAATGGGAAAAATGCTAGTGCTATATGAGCAGAATATTACGAATGAAAAGAATTGTTGGTAAAAAGGACGACATAATTAACAATTTACTCCTGACAACCTATATTATAATTATATAGTTTTGCAACAGAGATGCGGAAAATAAACTTAAAGATAGCTTCGGTTGTACTTCTGCTTCTGTTTGTTCAAAACATGGGGCTGGAGTTGCTGGTGCATAATTGTTTGCACGAGGGTAATTCTGCTAACACTGCTGCTGTACAGTTCAAGGTTCATTGTTCCTGTCTTAATGATGTTTTTACGCCTATGTCGCCTTCTACACAAGTGGAAGTGGCATTGCCGGAAAAGCATTTTGAACCCCTGAGAGACCATTACACCGCCTATTTTGTTTCTGCTGAAAAACACTTTACTTGCCTGAGAGGGCCTCCTCAACTTTCCTAATTTACTTTAGTTTCCCCTCACAGGATCTTGCTATACTGCTTAGTTGGTAATTGCATTATTTGCGATGTGTGCGGGTTTATCAAATGAGCGCACGTTACAATTTTTAAAAGCAACCATGCAAAAAATATTATTCTTATTTATATCATTAGTTTCAGGACTTTACCTAAGCGCGCAGTCGCTGAGCGGTACTGTTACAGACTCTGCCACGCACCAAGCATTAGACGGCGCAGCAGTTTATTTTCCCAAGCTTAAAAAGGGGGCGGTAACGGACATAAAAGGAAATTATAAGATAGGCTCCCTGCCAAACGGCACATATGATATGGAGCTACACATGACGGGGTATGCCACAATGGACAAGCAAGTGACCATAAACGGAGATGTGACGCTTGATGTTGCAATGGCTGCTTCTTCAACATCCCTGAGAGAAATTATCATTACATCACTTGGCAACAGGATGATCATTCAGCGAGCGCCTGTACCTGTTACACTGGTTACGCATGATATGCTTCTTCAACAGGCATCGACCAATGTGATAGACGCAATAGCCAAACAACCGGGTATTACAGCCATTACTACGGGCCCGGGGGTATCCAAGCCTGAAATAAACGGGCTGGGGTATAACCGTGTATTAACGCTTTTTGACGGTGAAAGGCAGGAGGATTTTCAATGGGGGGATGAACATGGTATCCTGATAGACCCTTATGCTGTATATGATGCTGAAATAATCAGGGGGCCAGCTTCGCTGCAATATGGAGCTAATGCGGTGGGCGGAGTGGTTAGCTTTAAATCGCAGCCGCCTGCTCAAGCCGGCACGATACAGGGCGGTGTGCAGTCAGAATATCAAACCAATAACGGGCTTATTGGAAACACTATCGATATTAATGGAAACAATAAGGGTTTTGTATGGGATGTGAGGGGGAGTTATGAAGCCGCACACAGTTACCAGGATCCTCATGATGGCTATGTGTGGGGAACTGCATTCAACCAGAGTAATGTGAGGGCTTTATTAAAATGGAACAGAAAATGGGGGTTTTCCAGTTTGTCAGTAAGCTTGCTGCACCACCAAATTGAAATACCTGACGGTAACCGGGACAGCGCAACAGGGCGCTTTGAGTTTGATGTGCCTTTAAATGCCCAATATATAAACGGGCAATACGTGCAGGGAAGCGGGCAGATATATCCCACGAAAGCTAATTTTCAGTCGTATAATCCTAACATTGCCGGTTACCAAATTCTGGATCATGACGCAGTTTGGTGGCAAAACAGTATTAATGTTGGCAGAGGGAAAATAGGAGCTGATATTGGTTATACACAGAGCATACGCCATGAGATAGACACGGGTAATGTTGGGCAGGAGAATTTGATCGTACACGATATACCGTATTCTTTTAAGTACCAACTAGAAGACTTTAATACCGGGTTGAAACTTACAACGGGCTTTAACGGCATGTATGAGTTTGAGAATAATTATCCTGAACCTCCGGCTCCTTATGTGGGTGATTATGAGATACCGAACTACCATCTGTTTGATATTGGAGGGTATGGCATTGTAGAAAAAGATCTTGCAAACCTTACGCTGAGCGGCGGGTTGCGTTATGACCTGAGAACCATAACGGGACAAGCAATGTACCTTGCCAATTACGACACGCCGCAACAGCAACAGGTTCCTGCAGGAACACCGGGGGCCTACACACAATTCTCCCCGTTCAGCCAAACATATACAGGGTTTTCGGGAAGCATAGGGGCGACCTACCAGTTGCCAAAAAATAACTATGTGAAGCTGAACATGGCAAGAAGTTACCGTGCGCCTGCCATAAATGAATTGACGGCTAATGAACTGGACCCATCCACTATTTATAAAATAGGCGACCCTAATCTTAAAGCTGAACAAGGGTATGAAGTGGACGCTGCTTATGGCAATAACGGAAGGGATGTTAACTTTGAAGTGGACGGGTTTTACAACTATGTAAATAACTTCATTTTTGCAGACAGGCTTGCGAGCGCCAGTGGTGGGGATTCTATGCAGTTGGGGGCGCCTGTGTATAAATATACGGGAGAGAATATTGCTATTATTGCGGGGGTTACTGCGTACTTAAATATACATCCTGCCGCTACAAAATGGTTTGAACTGGATAATGGGTTTACTTATATCTACTCTTTTTTGCCGGGGCAAACAGATTCTACACAGCATGTACCGTTCACTCCTGCCCCGCGTTTGACTTCTACACTTAAGTTCAAATTGGCTGACAAACGTAGTTCTATCTTTAAGGGAACATATTTTGAGTTTGGACTGGAACATGATTGGCCTCAGAATGATATTTACAGTGCTCTATATAATGAACTCCCTTCTTTTGCCTATACTTTGTTTAATGCGGGCATCGGGACGAATTTTGTGAACAGGAAGACGAATAAGGTTGTATGCTCGTTGATACTTAGCTGTACTAACCTGATGAATCTTGCTTATGTTGACCATACATCCCGTACCCAGTATTTTTGGGCTTATAACGGTATTAATGACCCAACCAACTTCGGGGTTAATGCTGCTGTGGTTACAAAGCAAAGTGAGGGAATCTATAATATGGGAAGGAATGTTGGTTTTAAGGTGATATTCCCTATTGGAGGGAAAACTAAAGCACCAGCAGGGAATCTGGATGTCCAGGATAAATTGAAAGCCATGTAAGGTTCTCAATCAGACACGAAAAGGAGAGCATGTTATTTATACATGCTCTCCTTTTTTCTGTATTAGAGACCGTTATCAGATCATTTGCCCCCGAAATGTTTGGAGATGCCGAAGGTGGCTCCACTGCCAAAATTTAAACCGAAATTGCTGTTTGAAGCGCTTGCACCGCTTGCTTTGTTTGATGCGTAACTTACACTGGCAAAAGAGAAAATGAGGGCTATACCGTTTTTGATGTTTGCGCAAAAGGCAGGATATAGTTTGGCATCAAAGCCTGAAACCGTTGGGGCGTTGCTTTGAGAAACATTTGTATAGTCAGTATTGAACTGTGTGAAGAAAGAAAATACACCTGCAATAGGGCAGGAATAACGAATGAAAGGCCCTGTTGAGAACGTATTCACTGAGGGTAAACTTGAACCTCCTGCGGGAGTGGCTGTTGTGGTGGTATAGCCAATGTTTACACCGAGTGTGATGTGATTGCTAAACTGGTAACCGATGCCCGGTGTGATGCCGAACAAGGTGTTTTTCGCACCTGAAGCGTTTGTATTTGAAGTGACATTCAGATTACCATATAATAAAACACTATTTTTTTGGGCGAAGGCGCTGATGGCAGATGTAAGAATTATTATAGTTGCGAAGATGATTTTTTTCATGATATATAAATTGATAATTGTAGGTAATATTAATTATTGAGTATTTGTATCAAATGTTTATTTACACTGGTTTCATTCATTAAGAATGGTTTTGCCATGTTAATAAATGTATGTAGACGGCTACCCATGAGAAGCCGAATATTAAGTAATCAGTTACTGTAAATATGTGATGCCGATGGCACTAAAGCAGGATGGTTAGATTGTTTCGGGAGGTTGTTCGGGGGAGGAGACAGTAGCATCGCAGACAGTGTTGTCGTTGGATGCACTAATGCTGTTGGTTGTAATATTTACCGGAAAAGAAGTATAGGGAATGATTTGCTGGTTGTATTCTGACTTTAATAAGCGAAGCAATAAGGTAGCAGAGTTGTTTTTTGGTGTTGACCTGTTCTGGATGCTGACCAAGCCGGCATATTCATTTTTGGCAGTGCTTATTTTGTTCTGTTCGTTGTTGGGAATGCAGACGAGGATGAGGGTATCGTTTGTTACTATCCTTGCTACATAATTGTAAAAACAACCTTTTACTTCTATGGAACCATCGTAGCGCTCGAAGGAGGCAGTGTTTGTTATGTAGGGTAAATCGAGGGGTACTTTTATTTCGAAGAGGCCGGTAGTGTTGAGTGGTTTTTTATCGAGCAGTGCTTCCATTTGTACCTGTGCATTGTGTTGCAGGTGGCTAAAGAAAAGCCTATAACCTACAAGATTAAAAAGCAGCAACGAAAGCAGCAGTATGGCGAGCAGTTTTCTCAAAAGCAATAATTGGCGGCTAAAGTAAATGTTTTTTGAATATGGGGAGGGTTTTCTTGATTATTTAAGTAGAAGCGTTGTATTTTAAAGACTATTAAAAGCCAAATCACTAAACTTTTTTTTCTGTTCATTAAATAACACTCCCCAAAACCACTTTCCCCCATCGCAAGCACTTCGATATTCTTCTTGTCTAAAAAAAGAATCTTCGGCAAGATGAAAAGCATCTATGTAAATAAATTTTTGACCTTTTATAATTACACCAAGGTATTGGAATCCATAGTTTTTTAAGCTATCAGAAAAATATTCACCATACATACAGCAGGCATTGGAGGATATTTTATAAATACTTCTAAAATTATTTTCCAGTATAGAAATGTCACCTGCCGTTGGCATCCAAAAACCGCTTACATTTTTAGGTGAACTTCTTGAACATTGATGAAGAAGTTCCTTCCCTTGTGATGAATCGAACACAGCACATAAAATAGGGGCAAATTTTAAATCCTGACAATGACTTAAAGGTCCGTTTAGAATAAAAATAATCAAAAGAATCTTTCTCATTTAAGACTGTTTATTTTATAAAGTTATAATAAAGACACACTGGTTAATCATTTAGGTAAGGAATAAAATATAGCTTTGCGTTGCTGATGACGATAATAAAAAAAATATTCTTTCCTGGTTTTCTTCTTGCAGCAGTATGTTTCTTATGCTGTTCGTTTTCTACTGCATCAGCTTGCAAGCCTATCTCACTGAATGAGCATTCGGTTTATCAAAGCTGCCAACGTGTACAATCTTTATCGTTCAATTACTCTTTTGAAAATAAGAATCGGGAGGTATATCCTGCGATGCGGCAGAGATTGGACAGGAATAAATTAATTGCTGATGTATCGCCGGTGCTATTTAGCGTGCCTTCCTCGTTGTGTTCCAGGATAGTGTTCTTTACAAGCACTGCTTACCTTTCTTCTTTGGCTGACCGGAGTATTAGCTTACGAGGGCCTCCTTCTATTTAAATCATCTTTTTTATACGGGGTATTGGTTCATAGGTATTGAAAGCCTCTATGAATCTATGTTCTCCCTGCAAACTTTAATTCATTCTTATAAGTTAATAGTACTATTATGAAACCTGTTTTATGCCTGCCTGTTTTCTTGTTCGTTGCGATAGCCTGTTATAGCCAGTCAAAGGTTACCAGCTTTCAACAGGTGCTGCAAGATGTTGTTGCCAACTATCCTTCTATCAAGGCAAAAGCGGCGCTGGTGAAGGCTTCTGCGTATTCAACTGCGGCTGCAAGGAAGGATTATTTGCCTGACCTTATTGTTGGTGATGAGTACCAATATTCGACTAGTAACGGGCTGGTTGGTTCTTATTATTCAAATGGGGAAACTGCTATTTCTACATCGGGTGGGGTTCATGCTACTAATAATTACCAGGGAGCTTTTGGAAGCTTTACCACGCTGATGGTGAACTGGCATGCGTTTGATTTTGGCAAGGTGCGGCAGAATGTTGCGTTTGCAAAAGCGCAGGAGCAACTGTACAGTGACGATTATGTAAATGAAATATTTCAACAACAGGTGAAGGCTGCGGATATATACCTGCTGCTGAGCCTGACTGAGAAGCTGGTTTCTGTGCAGCAAGAGAATTTGCAAAGAGCAATGACCTTTCACCAGTTTGTTAATGCAAGAGCTTTGAACGGTTTGGTAGCGGGCGTGGATACTTCGTATGCGAATGCGCAGGTGGCGAATGCACAGTTGGCGTTGCTGCAAAGTAAGGAACAGGTAGAGCAGCAAAAGGTGGCGCTTGCCTCACTTGCGGGGATACCGGCAGAAGACATGGAAGCAGATACAACAGTGTTCCTGCAATCGGTGCCGGCTGGAGGGTTTGCTGATTCTGCTTCGATAACGAATAACCCTGCTGTGAATTTTGCAAAGCAGCAGGTGCAAGTGCAACAGGAAAATTCGCTGGTGATAAAAAAGTCCCTTTTGCCGACCGTGAATATTTTAGGAATGGGGTGGGCGAGGGGTTCAGGAATAAGTGACGTTACAGGCGATTACAGCAGTAAAATAACTGACGGCATTCCTTATCAAACCTATAACTATATGGCTGCGCTGGCACTGAGATGGAATATTACCTCTTTAGCAAAAACAAAGCGAGCAATATAAGGCGCAGCAGCAGGTGGTATTGTCCTCACAATCTGACCTGAATGAAGAGGTTATTAAACTACAGAGCGAACTGCAAGAGGCAAAGCTGCAGTACCAGTATGCTTTGCAGCAGACCAAGCTTGCGCCTGCGCAATACCAGTCGGCATTGCAAGCATATACACAATCTAATGCGCGGTACCAGGCAGGGCTAGCTACTTTGCCGGAATTGATAGATGCGCTCTATGGCCTGAACCAAGCGGAGGTGAATGTTGCTGTTGCCAACAATAATGTTTGGCGGGCACTGCTGCAACAAGCCGCAGCCACAGGTAACCTGCCTGTTTTTTTACAACAACTACCCAGATAACCCATACTAAAAAAATATTTATGAGTCTTGTATCAGGAGCATTAAAACGGCCTATCACAGTAATAGTGCTGACGGGCAGCTTTCTTTTATTTGCAATAGTAGCTATAAGGACTATCCCAATTGATATTTTCCCAAAACTGAACTCGCCAACTATTTATGTGATTGAATCTTACGGAGGGATGTCTGCGCAGCAAATGGAAGGCTTTTTTGCTACACGTATGCAGGACCAGTTCCTGTACATAAACGGCATTCAAACAATAGAGAGCAAGAACATACAGGGGCTGACTATTTTGAAGCTCAGCTTTTATGAGAATACTGATATGGCTGAAGCCTCTGCAGAAGTGGCGTTGCAGGTGAACAGGGCATCGGGGTTTTTTCCGCCGGGGGCTTTGCCGCCGCAGGTGATACGGTTTGATGCTTCTTCGCTGCCGGTTGGGCAATTGGTATTCTCCAGCCCTGATAAATCGTTAAAAGATATTTTTGACCTGGCTGTAACCCGCGTGCGGCCGATGTTTGCGCTGGTGCCCGGTTTGTCTGCGCCGCCGCCTTTTGGTTCTAATGCCCGCTCTGTGGTAGTAAGTGTTGACCCTGATAAACTACGCAGTTATAATATTTCGCCTGACGAAGTGGTGCAGCAAATTGTGAAGTCAAACATCATGTCGCCGTCAGGGAATTTACGGGCAGGCAGCACTTATGTATATAACGTCTATCAATACGTTGGAAAACACCATAGATGACTTTTCGCATATACCGCTTAAAACAAAAGATGGCGCCACTGTCTTTATGAGTGATTTGGCTAAAGTGGAAGATGCTGCTGACATTACGGTTGGCTATGCGTTGGTGAATGGCAAAAGGTCGGTTTATATTCCTGTGGTCAAGACAGCGGATGCATCCACATGGGATGTGGTGCAAAAGCTGCGCGCTACTATTCCACAAATGCAAAGCCTGTTGCCGGATGATGTGAAAATAAGTTATGAATTTGACCAGTCCGTGTTTGTTATCAATGCCGTTAAAAGCCTTATCACCGAAGGGGCGCTTGGAGCTTTGCTTACAGGGCTGATGGTGCTTCTTTTCCTGCGGGACTGGCGAAGCAGTTTGGTCGTTGTTATTACTATCCCGGTGTCTATTTTATCTGCATTATTGTTGCTTAAACTTGCGGGGCAAACCATCAACATCATGACTTTGAGCGGTCTTGCTTTGGCCGTTGGTATATTGGTTGACCAGGCGACGGTAACCATTGAAAATATTCACCAGCATCTTAGAAATGGGCAAACCTTTGCGTGACGCGGTCTTTGATGGGTGCGAGGAAATATCCTTCCCTTTATTGCTCATCCTGCTTTGCATTCTTGCTGTGTTTGCGCCTTCGTTTATGATGACAGGCGTTCCTAAAGCAATGTTCCTGCCCCTATCGCTGTCCATTGGCTTTGCTATGATTATTTCTTATTTTCTTGCGCAATCCTTGGTGCCGGTTATCTGCAACTGGCTTCTGAAAGAAGATATGTTTGCTTATAAGCATGGAAAGTTTCATGCTCATGCGGGTGAAGCGCTTGACAGGGCCGAAGAAATGCAGGTAGATAAGCACATGGAGGAAGAAAGGAAAGAGCCGGAGAAAAACGATTTCTTTGAAAGAGTGAAGGTGCGTTTTATAGGCAGCCTGCGTTTTCTGATGAAACGGAGTAAGCTTGTAGTTATTCTTTATGGCGTAGTTGTGGTTGCGCTTATTGCTGTTTGTGTGAGCCTTATTGGGGAAGACATGATGCCGCGCACAAACGGCACACAGTTCCAGGTTCGCATCAAAGAACCCGACGGCACAAGGCTTTCAACAACCGAAGCCGCTGTTAAGAAAGTGCTTGGCATCATTGACAGCACCGTTGATAACCAGGTGAAAATAACTTCTGCCTATGTTGGTTTGGTGCCCAGCAGTTACGGCACAAGTAACTTATATGTTTTCAACAGCGGCACACAGGAAGCCGTGTTACAGGTGAACTTAGATGATAATTATAAAGTAAATATGGATGAACTGAAAGATGCGTTGCGTAAGAATATTGCTTATAAAATGCCAGAGTTAAGAATAGTATTTGAGCCAATTGACCTGACGGATAAAATTATGAGCGGCGGCGCTTCAACACCCATTGAAGTGCGGGTTGCAGGAAAAGACATGGCCCAAATTGAAGGCTATGCAGATACTTTGGTCAATAAATTAAAACACATCACTTACCTCCGCGATGTGCAGATAGAAGAGCCGCTTGCATACCCGACCATCAATATCACCATTGACCGCTTTAAAGCAGGCCTCTTTGGTTTATCCGTTGCTGAAGTGGCGAAGTCTGTTACTGCAAGCACTTCTTCCAGCCGTTTTACAGAGAAGAATTTATGGCTTGACAAAAAAACATCTTATACCTACCAAACGCAGGTAGAAGTGCCCGAATCCGCCATGACCGATATGGATGAGCTAAAAGAAATACCCATTATCCCCGGGCAGAACCGGCCTGTGTTATCTGATGTGGCGACTTTTAATATCGTAAATGAACCCGGCGAATATGACCGCAGCGGCCCCCGCCGTTTCCTCACAGTTGGAGCCAATTTGTACAAAAAAGACCTCGGCACCGCCACCAATGCCGTTGAAAAAGTAGTAAAAAACCTCGGCGAACCCGCCAAAGGTGTTGCCATCAGCGTAAAAGGCATGAGCAGTTTGCTCATTGACACCCTCGGCAGTCTGCAAACAGGCCTTCTCTTTGCCGTTGTCGTAATTCTCCTCCTGCTTTCCGCCACTTATGAATCATTTAAGCTCGGCTTTACCGTCTTGGTCACCGTTCCCGCGGTTATCTTAGGCTCGCTTCTCATGCTTTTAGCCACCGGTTCCACGCTTAACCTTCAGTCATATATGGGCATTATCATGTCCATCGGCGTATCGGTTGCCAACGCCATCCTTATCGTCACCAATGCAGAAAAACTGCGCCGTGAATATCGTGATGTTCCCCGGGCAGCCATCATTGCCGCAGGCATCCGTTTGCGACCGATATTAATGACCAGCCTCGCTATGATTGCCGGCATGATACCCATGGCTTCCGGCCTCGGCGAAGCCGGCGAACAAACCGCTCCTTTGGGCCGTGCCGTCATTGGCGGCCTCATCGCTTCCACTTTAGCGGCGCTTTTCATCCTTCCGCTCACCTTCGCCTGGGTTCAAAACAAAACTTCTTTTCAACCTCCTTCTTTACTTCCTAAAAGATTTTTCATGAAAAATATATCCATTCCTCAAGCCCTCCTTGTCCTTTTTATCATCATCAGCCTCGGCGCTGTTTCCTGCGGCTCCAAAGAGAAGCCTGTGGATTTAACCAACGGCCCATCCACAACTGCTAAGGCTGACTCCTCTAAAACAGAACTCATCCCCGTTGTTCAGCGGCCGCTCTCTTCTTATATCCAGTTGCCCGGCGAGTTCCGCCCTTTTGAAATGGTGAATATTTATCCTAAAGTAAATGGCTTTATTAAAACGGTCAATGTGGACCGTGGCAGCGTCGTTAGCCAGGGGCAGGTGTTGATGACCCTCGAAGCTCCCGAAATTGACCAGCAGGTAGCTGCAAGTAAAGCACAGGTGGCCAAGGCAAACGAAATGTATTTGGTCAGCAAGGATAAATACACACGCTTCCTCGAAACCAGCAAAACGCCCGGCACTGTTTCCCCCTTCGACCTTGCCAATGCAAAAGGCGCTATGCAGTCCGACGAAGCCAACCTCGATGCCGCAAGGTCAAATCTCCAGTCCGCCATGGACATGCAGGATTATCTCGTGGTAAAAGCCCCTTTTGACGGCGTCATTACCCAGCGCAATATCCATCCCGGCGCTTTGGTCGGCCCCGCCACCACCAATAACAACGCCCCCATGCTCGTTTTGGAGCAGGAACATCATCTGCGCCTCGTGGTTAATGTCCCCGAAACCGCCACCGACAACATCATCACCAAAGGAAACGTAACTTTTGAGATAAATGCCCTGCCGGGAAAAGAATTTAACGCTGTAATTGACCGCAGTTCCGGCGCCATCAGCACAGAAGTGCGCTCAGAAGCCATTGAAATGGACGTGCAAACTGACGGAACCATCAAACCCGGCATGTATGCCGAAGTAAAAATTCCGCTACTCACCTCCGCCAAAACCTTTGTCATTCCAAACTCCGCCATCGTCCATGCTCCCTCCGGCAATTATGTCGTTTCGGTCGACGGGCAGAATAAAACCCATTTCATCACCATAAATGAAGGCATCGTTTCCGGCGACAGTACCGAGGTGTTTGGAAGCCTCCAGGATAATATGCAGATATTAAAAGCCCCTTCGGGCGAAACGCAGGAGGGGATGACTGTAAAATAGAGTGTTTTTCTTTGCTTATTTTAAGGGAAACGAAATAGGATTTGTATATTTGTTGACCCAATTCTACTGCTATTTTTTTCCTATTCTGAGGCTAATTTTTACCAGTATTTCCTATATAAAAGACGAAGGATGAACGAAGGCATGACGAAAGTAAGTGGGGATTGCCCTGACTTTGGCATGAAGTATCCATGGGATAAGTATGGAATAAGGGCGACTGGTTGGTGAGCTGAAACGGGACCGTTGGTGAATAAGGGTTAGATTGTTGGCAGATAACCATGAAACTAATAATATAAGAAGCGATAATGCCGCATAAAAGTTTAATGAGAAATGCACCCCTAAAGCTACGTTAGTTTGGCTTTTTACTGCTTAGGTTTAATGATAGAAGATAGATATCCTGTTTTGTTTCTGCGAAGTTTATTGGCCCTTTTATTTAGTTGCTTAAAGCATTGTTTATGCAGGGAATTGCGGCATGCCGGAAGAGTACTTTTTATTTAGCAGAAATAGTTGTTATCAACTCAAAAAAGAGGGAGGAAAATTATTTTATAGTTAATTGTCTATAAAATTAGTAGGGTTTATTATTTTCGCACAGAAAATCAATAATTAACTATTAAAAAAGACGAGTTTCTATGAGAAAATTGACAACTAAAGCAAGCTTATTGCTATTACTAACTCTTACAACTTTACCGTTTTACGTTCAAAAAACTTTTGCTCAGGACACAACTTTTAAACCCAGTGGCAAAATATGGGGGCTGGTTTTTGGGGATTATTTTTATAAATCACATGCTGATTCTTTGGGAAGGGGAAGCTACCAATACTCTAAGGTTGCCAAGAACACCAATGCGTTTCAATACAGGCGTATTTATTTGGGGTATAATTATAACATCAGTCCCAAGTTTTCTGTTGAACTTGTATTAGCCGCTGAAAATGATTACACGTCTTCTTCTACCACAGGTGTAAGCACGGGCAGTGCAGGCGATGTGCTGCAGAACAATAAGTTTGCCCCTTATATAAAATTTGCAAACATCCGCTGGAAAAATATCTGGAAGGGAACTGACCTTGTTGTTGGGGAATTAAGCACCCCGTTGGCGTTTCAACTATCAGAACCTGCGTGGGGTTATAGAAATATAGAGAAGACTTTGGCTGACCTGATAAAGGGAAATAACTACGATGTGGGTGCATCATTGCAGGGAAAGCTCATCCCCACAAAAGATATTTTGGGTTATGACCTGATGGCGGGGAACGGCACACAATCGACGCCAGAGAACGACAGCTACAAGTGGCTATACGCAGATGTTTGGGCTAAGCTGGTGCACAAAAAGCTTTGGCTTGATGTTTATGTTGATCATAATAAAATGGGCTATACGGGCAACATTAACTATCCCCATTCAAGAAATATGTTTAAAGGCACAGTGGCTTATGTTACGGAGCCATTTACTATAGGGGTGGAAGCATATATCAATTATAACAATAATGATGTGCAGGGCGTATCAGTAAACGGAACTACCAAAGACACGGCTACATTAAATGCTGTGGCAGAGGCAATATCTGTTTATGCCCGTGGCAGTATTATAAAGGGCAAACTGGGTTATTTTGCGCGGTATGATAATTTTAACCCTGATACTAAATACAATAATGTTGCTTACACCACTTACATACTTCCCGCTAACAATGTATATAACCCAAACACAAAAACGCAGTTCGTTTCTGCCGGATTGGATTTTACACCGGCAAAAAATGTTCACTTTGAGCCAAATATCTGGTATGTACGCTATGCAAGCCAACTGGCAAATCAAACAGGCGCTTCCGCACATGATTATGACCTCGTTTGGCGGATGACTTTCTTTTTTCTGTTTTAGAAATATATTTTTTACTTCGTGGTAATGATATAGTTGGTTGTGCCAAAAATATCATTTAACCGGTGTAACAGAGCCATGCTGCAAATTCATTTAAAGCTAATGTGGGGTAAAGGAATATGTCAATGAGTTGGCACAATTTATACACTTTTATCATAGGTAGGAGTTACCCATATCTTGATAACGCAGGTAATTAATTGCGGAATTTACCTATATATTTGTGATATAAGAAATCATTACTCATGAAAACAGAGAAATATTTCCGAGATAAACCGTACAATAGCTTGCCCCTTTTGCCTCCAAAGAAGGAAGTTGAGAGTAAAGCAATATTAAAAAAGGCTATTTCTGCAAATAAAGCATTGGCTAATTTAAAAGGAAGTGGAAAAAATATACCCAATCAGAGTGTTTTAATAAATGCAATTTCATTGCAGGAAGCTAAGCTGAGCTCTGAAATAGAAAATATTGTTACAACAAATGATTTACTATATAGAGCGTTCAGTTCAGAATTAAAAAATATAGATGTGAATACGAAAGAAGTATTGCATTATCAAGAAGCACTTTGGCAAGGATATATTGATATGAAACAAACCTCATTATTAACTACTAATTCCTTTATTACTATTGTAAATAAGATCAAAGAAAATGATGGCGGCATAAGAAATATACCAGGCACAAGGATAGAGAATAAAAATTACCAGATCATTTATACTCCTCCCGAGGGAGTAGAATTGATAAGAGATAAATTACAAAACCTGGAAGAATTTATAAATACTGACGGGGATGATATAGATCATTTAATCAAAATGGCTATTATACATTACCAGTTTGAAGCTATTCATCCTTTCCCTGACGGGAACGGCAGAACGGGGAGAATAATTAATATTTTATATCTTATACAAAAAGGGGTATTAGATATACCTATTTTGTATTTAAGTAAGTATATAATAGAACACAAAAGCGATTATTATAAGTTATTACGCTGCGTTACAGAAGAAGGAGATTGGGAAAGCTGGATCTTATTTATGTTAGATGCTATTGAAAAGATGGCCTTTTTTACACAAAAAAAGATAGATGATATTTATGAGTTAATGCAAAGTACAGCAAAGGATATAAGAAAAACAATACCAAAGATCTATAGTAAAGATCTAGTGGAAGTACTGTATGGATTGCCGTATTGTAAAATAAAATTTCTTGAGGAGGCGGGATTAGGAACAAGAAAAACGGTTAGCAATTATTTGACTCAATTAGAAAAAAATAAAGTTTTGGAATCCGTCAAATTAGGGAAAGAAAAGATATATATAAATAAGGCTTTTTATGAAATATTAATTAGAAATACTTAGCGAAAGGAAAAATAATGAAGGTGGTAAATAAAGTACTGGTATGTAAAGAGCAAAAAATAAAGAACTTGCTGAAAATCAATCTAAAATAATACAGCTATAATCAACTATATCATTATCAAATCAATCAATTAAAAAGGAAACACCATGAAAAAAAGTATCCTCATTGCCATTGCAAGTATCTTATTATCAGGAGTGCATGCTGTGGCTCAATCGCCGACCGCGCCGCCTGCAACCGTTTATCCGAAAACAGTAGGCTATATGAGTTTTATACTCCCTATTGTTACCATTAATAAAGATGAAACCACCAACGACTTTTCAAACTTCAGCAATGGCTTTTCCATTGGTTTCCCCGTTGGTGTGAATGTATTGTATAGCGACAGGTTTGGCTTCAGTTTTGAAATTACACCCACCATTCAGGCAGAAAACCACACTACCAAAACAAGCAAAATTTTGATCGATCCAGGGCCAATGTTCCGGTTCAAGCACGGTTTTACCATTATAACCCGGCTTGCTTTTGAAACCAGCGGGCGATATGGCGGCACACCGGTATTTAATAAGATAATTGCGAGGACAAAAGCAGTGAACTATTTTGTAGCGGTGTCCACTCCACTTCGGTTTGGCAATGACGAATTGCCTTCTATCGGCGGTAACCTGCAGATAGGGTTTATTTTTAATTAAGTTCATATCCTAGAATTCTTCAAGGCAAAAGTGGCATTTTGGTGCTGCTAAACGGCTTATTCCTACAACGGCCCCACCGATTTGTTAACACGCTTTCACATTTTGGTAACATTGGCGTAACATTCCGGTAACATTGGAAAACGTCCTTTGCGGCAATAAAAACTAATCACCTGTTTATTTTTTAAACTAATTAATCACTTCTTATGAAACTATTGACAACAAGAAAATTGCTTTTATTCATCGGGATCTTATTGTTTTCTGTATCCGGACTAAAAGCACAGTATCTCTGGAACTCTGATTCAGCTTATAAAGCTGGCGCGGCAAATTCAGGCAGAATCTGGGGGTATGCTTTTGGCGACTATTCCTACAAAGCGCACAGCGATTCATTAAAACGCGGCGGAAGCAATGAATACACAGGTATTCCACAGACCAGAACAAACTTTCAATTTCGCCGTATCTATTTGGGATATGATTATAACATCACGAAAAAATTCTCTGCGGAACTTTTGTTAGCAGCAGAAGATGATTTTCCTGCTGGCAATCCACCAACATCTACTTCTCCAAGCGGAGACCAATTGTTGAATAATAAATTGAGCTTCTATATCAAGTTGATGAACATCCGCTGGAAGAATATCTGGAACGGAACTGACCTTATTGTTGGACAGGTTGCTACACCAGCCTTCCCTTTGCTCTCTGAAAAAATCTGGAATTACAGGTCAATTGAAAGAACGATCAGTGATATACGCCGTACACCATCATATGACATGGGTGTAAGCTTGCAAGGGACATTTGATCCTAAAACAAAAAATGTTGGTTATGACCTGATGGTTGGCAACGGAAGCAGTGCAAAACCAGAAGGCGATAATTTTAAATGGTTCTATGGTGATATATATGCTTATTTGTTTAAAAAGACATGTGGTACTTGATGCATATGCAGATTATGAAAAACTAAACTGGGTACCAACATGGCATCACTCACGTCAAATGCTGAAAGGATATATTGCTTATAATAGTTCTGCTAATGCTAAAGGCATGGATCCAGGAACAGGATATACAATTGGTGTTGAGGCATTTGTTAATAACTTAAAGAATGATAATTTCGCTACGAAAATAGCAGGTGGTGTAGATACCATGAGCACAACTGCATCAGGAATTTCAATGTATATGCATGGGGATATTATCAAGACCAAGTTAAGATACTTTGCCCGTGTAGACCTGTACAAACCAATGAATGGTATTAATAATTCTATGTACAGCAAATATGTTGGCAATACCGGAAATTATAATGACAACTCTTATACAGGCACTGCTACACCGCCTACAGCAACAGGTGATGAAACTTATAAGCAAATGTTCATTACTGCAGGTTTAGATTTTACACCTGCACACAATGTTCATTTTATGCCTAACATTTGGTATGAAAGATATGAAACACAGTTGGCTACTTCTAATACAGATCATGACCTGGTATATAGAATGACGTTCTATTATACTTTTGGAAAATAATTCAGACAATATTTATCAATCATTAATAAAAATAAGTTTTACATGAACAATTTAATTAAACTTACCGGAAGACTTGCATTAGCAGCGCTGGCCCTTTTAGTTGCTGCTTCAAACCCGGTTCTAGCACAAAGTGATGACAATACCATACTTGGTGCAGGAAGCACTTTTGTGTATCCACTTTTCTCTAAACAGTTCTCTGTTTATAACCAGAAAACAGGGTTGCAGGTAAATTATCAATCTATCGGTTCCGGTGGCGGCATTTTACAGTTGACAAACAAAACTGTTGACTTTGGTGATTCTGATGCGCCTCTTGCAGACGACCAGGCAAAGAAAATGAGCGGCCCAGCATTGCATATTCCAATGTGTGCAGGTGCGGTTGTTATTACTTATAATTTGCCAGGAGTGACAGCAGGTTTGAAATTTACACCTACTGTATTAGCAAATATATTTTTGGGTACAGTGAAAATGTGGAACGATGCGAGTATTGTTGCCTTAAACAAAGGTGTTAACATTCCTGCATTCCCTATTATTATTGCACACAGAAGCGATGGTAGTGGTACTACTAATATCTTTACACATTACTTATCAGCAGTATCTCCACTGTGGGCAGCAAAAGTTGGCAGCGGTGGCGCTGTAAACTGGCCAGCAGGTTTGGGAGGAAAAGGAAGCGAAGGTGTTGCCGGTTTAGTAAAGCAAACGCCAGGTACAATTGGCTATGTTGAATTAGCTTACGCCAATCAAAATAAAATGTCTATTGCACAAGTACAAAACAGCACAGGAAAATTTATTACGCCTTCAGTTGCATCAACAATAGCTGCTAGTAATATGGCTTTGCCTGCTGATTCAAAGATATTTATTGTAAACACAAGCGTTCCCGATGGTTACCCCATTGCGGGATTTACGTGGGCTTTGATCTATAAAGAACAGAATTACAGTGGCCGTTCTGCAGCACGTGCAAAGAAATTACTTGACCTGCTTTGGTGGAATATACATGACGGGCAGCAATTTTGCCAACCGTTGACTTATGCTCCATTATCAAAGGCTGCACAAAAAACAGCAGAAGTTATTTTAAAATCTGCTACTTATAATGGCAAAGCAATATTGTAATTGAGAAAGGAAAATGGTTGAGAATTTGCAATAGAAAATCTGAATGAATGGACAATATTGAGTCAAAGCAGTACCCGCAAGAACATTTTGCGGGTACTGCTTTAAATAAAAACACGGATTAATAGAGCTGCCAGGCGATCTAACGGGCAAATACGTGTAGAAAGGGTTTTTAAACAGACGCTGGTATTAATAGCACTTACCATGGTGATATTGTACTGGCTGTATTGTTCACGCTTATTCTCCAGTCATTACCTTCGATCAAGGCTTTGGGTTTTAATTTCCTGACAGGGAAGACATGGGATCCTGTAAATAATGTTTTTGGAGCGTTGCCTTTTTTGATAGGTACTTTGCTTACTTCGTTCCTTGCCCTGATCATTTCCATTCCCTTTTCATTTGCAATTGCCATTTACCTGGGAGAATATTATCCGAAGGGATGGTTGTCTGAATTTCTAAAAAATGTAATTGAACTAATTGCTGCTGTTCCATCCGTTATTTATGGTTTTTGGGGGTTGTTTGTTTTGGTTCCGCTGGTACGCGACCTGGAAATGAAATTAGGTGTACTTCCTTATGGCATCGGTATTTTCACAGCATCGTTGATATTGGCAGTAATGATCATTCCTTATGCTGCTTCGCTGGGAAGGGAGGTAGTGCGCATGGTGCCTTCTTCGTTAAAAGAAGCTGCTTATTCTTTGGGTGCAACAAGGTTTGAAGTGATAAGAAATGTTATCCTGCCTTATGCAAAATCAGGGTTATTTGCAGGTGTGTTATTATCGCTTGGCAGGGCACTGGGTGAAACTATGGCTGTCACCATGGTTATAGGTAATACCAGCATTATTCCTACGAATATTTTTGCGCCCGGCAATACTATGGCGAGTGTTATTGCGAATGAATTTACGGAAGCAGCAGGCACTGTTTATTTATCGGCATTGATAGAGCTTGGATTGCTTTTATTTTTGTAACAGTGGTTATAAACTTAATTGGTAAAAGGATAATCAAGCGTTTTGCAAATGAATAGACCAGACACAAATATAAAATTCAGGATAGGTTCAAGCTTATTTGCCAAAGGTGTTATTACTGTATTGGCGCTTGCCTGTGTATTGCCATTGCTTGCTATATTTTTTTATATCATAAAAGAAGGCATTACAAAGATCAACTGGCATTTTCTTGTAAATATACCGAAGCCTGTTGGGGAAGCAGGCGGTGGTATTGCCAACGCACTGGTGGGAAGTTTGTTAATTGTGCTTATGGCAGCAGTAATCGCCATACCCATTGGCATTTTGTGCGGCATTTATTTAAGCGAGAACAAAAGCAAACTGGCTTACTGGAGCCGCCTTGCTGTGGATGTTTTGCAGGGCATCCCTTCCATTGTTGTCGGTATTGTTATTTACTTCTGGATCGTGAAACCACTTGGGCAGTTTTCGGCAGTATCAGGTAGTGTTGCGCTGGCCATCATGATGCTGCCGATCATCATCCGTTCAACAGAAGAAACATTAAAATTATTGCCTGATTCGTTAAGAGAAGCCGGCTTTGCTTTAGGGGTGCCTTACCACCGCGTTATCTTAAAAATATTATTGCCCTGCGGTATCAGCGGCGTACTGTCAGGCGTTATGCTTTCTGTTGCACGTGTTGCAGGCGAAACCGCTCCCCTGCTTTTTACTGCGTTCGGAAACCCATACCTCAGTACGAATGTTTTAAAGCCAATGCAAAGCCTGCCCCTACTTATATTTAACTATGCCACCAGCCCTTATGACGACTGGCATGATCTTGCCTGGGGAGCATCACTCATATTATTGCTCTGGGTTTTAATATTAAACGTAACTACTAAGCTAATTACACGAAAATGGAGAGTACAGTTGTAAGTTCAACAGCCTTTAACGCATGGTTTGGAGACAACCATGTGGTAAAAAACGTAAACATAAGCATACCGCGAAACAAAGTGGTTGCTGTAATGGGGCCATCCGGTTGCGGTAAAACTACTTTTTTGCGTTGTATTAACCGCATGCATGAATTAATTCCTAACGCTACCTCTAAAGGGAAAATGATGCTTGATAATGAAGACGTATATGAAATGCATCCCATTTTTGTCCGTTTGAAAATAGGAATGGTGTTCCAGCGCCCAAACCCTTTCCCTAACCTTAGCATTTACGATAATGTGATCGCAGGGTATAAACTGAACGGTATGCGGCTTCCAAAGGCTGAGAAGGATGCAATAGTGGAAAAATCATTGTCCAGCGCGGCATTATGGAATGAGGTAAAAGATTCGCTACATAAAAAAGGTACATTTTTGTCCGGCGGCCAGCAACAGCGTTTGTGTATTGCCCGTGCCATTGCTATGGAGCCGGAGGTCATTTTGTTTGATGAGCCAACTTCGGCACTTGACCCTATTTCCACATCAAGCATTGAGGAATTATTTCACGAACTGAAGAAAAACTATACGTTGATCGTTGTTACCCATAATATGCAGCAGGCGGCCAGGGTGAGCGACAAAACAGCTTTTTTCTACCTGGGGGAACTGGTTGAGTATGATGTTACAAAACAAATGTTCACCAATCCGAAAGATTCAAGAACACAGAATTATATTACAGGAAGGTTTAGTTAACGTTTGTTGTTTTAATAAATAGATTTGCCAAGTAAAAATATACGCAATGACACAATTGGAACTTGAAATTAAAGAGCTTAAAGGCGAAGTAGTGAACATGTGGATGCTGGTTCAAAGCCAGTTAAGCAAAGCGCGGAATGCAATGATATTGTTTGATAAAGACCTGGCCCGGGAAGTAGCTTTAAAAGAAAAGCGTGTGAATGCATATGAAATAAAAATAGACCGCGATTGTGAAAACATCTTCGCTCTATATACCCCTGTTGCTGTTGACCTGAGGTTTTTGCTTGCTGCACTAAAAATAAATACTAACCTGGAGCGGATCGGGGACATTGCGGAAGGGATCGCGCGCTATGTGATAGACTCGCCTGTGGCATTTAACACGGCAATGCTGGAAAAATCGCAGTTGCTGGACATGTATGAAAACTCCATCAGTATCATGGAAGATGCTATGGTGGCTTTTGAAAATGAAGATACTACACTTGCCCGCACTATATTTAAAAGAGATGAGGCCCTGAACGAGATAAATCTGAGATCTAATAAAAGTATTGCGGAATTAATAAGGCAAAACCCTGATTTTACCGAGGAGGCTATCTATATATTATCAATGATACGTAAGCTGGAAAGGGTAGGAGATCAATGCACTAACATTGCGGAGGAAATCATTTTCTATATAGAGGCAAAGGTTCTTAAACACCAAAAGATGTAATGGATAATTTATAATGGAGAATTGAAAATGGAGAATTTGGGGTAATTGCGATTAATCTTTTCTTGCTTCCAACAAAAAACCAACTGTTGTTCCAATATTAATTTTGCTGCGTACATGAATGCTTTGATCATGCGCTTCTATAATGTGCTTGCAAATAGATAGGCCGAGTCCTGTGCCGCCAATGTTGCGGCTTCGCCCACGGTCGGTGCGATAAAAGCGTTCGAATATTCTTGGTAAATGTTCTTCAGAAATACCAATCCCATCATCACTTATTTCTATCAAAACATGCCGGTCATCGGTTTTGTAAATACTGGCTGTTATTATGCCGTTTACCTTTCCATATTTAATGGCATTATCTACAAGGTTTACTAAAACCTGTAAGATCTTCTCTTTATCGGCAAAAACAGTAACCGGCTGTTCGCAGCCCTTTTTAATGCTGCATTTGATATTTTTTTTAGATGTTTTAATTGAAAGTGTCTCAAAAACCTCTTTTATCAGATCCTGGATAATGAAATTTTGTTTATACAAAGGCTGCTCGCCGCTTTCCAGTTTTGAAATTTCGTCCAGATCGTTCACTAAATTCACCATACGCTGTACATTCCGGGAGGTGTTTTCAAGAAACTTCATGTTCACTTCAGGATTGTCAAGAGCGCCATTGAGTAGGGTATCAACATAGCCTTGTATCGCAAAAATGGGTGTTTTAAATTCATGGGCGAGGTTTTGTAAAAACTCCTTCCTATACACCTCGTTGCTTCGTAAAATTTCTATTTCTTCTTTTCTTTGTGAAGCCCATTGTTCCACATCTTCCTTTACCTCATCGATGCCCTTTTTTGGAAGAATATATTTATAAAACATTTCTTCCTTTTTGCTGGCTTTTGTTTGATAAATGATCTTATAGATGAGCTTTATTTTCCGGTAAATAAATGAATCGAAAGCATAGCGGATAAAGAAAAACGCCATTAAAAAATAGAAGGAGCCGATAACTAAAGATCGTGTCCAATTATTGCGTAACAAATAAAAACCGATCGCAGTAATAACAGCCAGAATCATTGAAATAAATGCTGATAACTGATTTGGAGATAGATTTTTTGTTTTAAACATAGGTGAAAGATACAAATTTCGAGTTTCCGGTTGCAGGAAACTTAATACGAAACGGCTTACAAATCAAATTTATATCCGACGCCTTTAACTGTAGTAACACAGTCTATGCCTAATTTTTGCCGTATTTTGCGTATATGAACATCAATAGTTCTATCGCCTACTATCACTTCATTGCCCCAGACCTGGCTTAGTATTTCGTTCCTTAAAAAAACGCGCCCCGGTTTTGAAGCAAGCAGATAGAGCAACTCAAATTCTTTTTTTGCAAGCATGATATCATTGCCCTTGATAGTAATGATAAATTTTACCGGGTCAATTGTTACTTCTCCGATCTTAAGGACCTTGTCATCAGCATCATCTTTGTTTACTCTTCTGAACAGTGCATTTACACGGCTAACTAAAACTTTAGGGCTGATGGGTTTGGTAACATAATCATCAGCACCTACTTCAAGCCCTTTAATGTGAGAAGTTTCATCGTTTAATGCAGTAAGGAAAATAATAAGTGTTTTTTCAAAAGCAGGTTGTTCCCGAAGCTCCTGGCATACTTCGTTCCCGTTTTTATGGGGCATCATTATATCAAGAATGATAAGATCGGGATTTAGCTTTTTTGCCTTGTCAATGGCTTCGTTGCCGTCTTTTGCATTGTGAACCTCGTATCCTTCTTTTGTTAAATTATAGTTTATTATTTCGAGTATATCCGGCTCGTCGTCAGCAATTAAAACTTTTTTATGCCTTATTTCCATTAACAATATGTTTACACAAAATTAATTTTACTATTGTCAGTTTATGCTAACACGGCATTATATAATTGTTAAGCATAGTATATGTATTTTTGATAAAATAAATATTTTGAAAAACAGCGTGAGAGTATTTGCCATTCTTTTCTTCATTACCTACACCATTAGTTTTTCATGTATAGTTAATGCACAAGCAGGCAATTCCCCTGAAATACCTTTGATGCGGCAGATCTTTCACGAAAACATCAATAAGACGCAACAGGCAATTCTGGATGCTGACGGAGTAGCGGATGGCCAGTTTGCCATGTCAAATGACTCTGTTTTAAATGCAAAAGTTACCTATGCTGTTACTCTAAGCGTAGACAGTTTACAAAATGCCATTGAAACTGATACTTCTCTTACTAACAACAATAAAATAAAATTTCTGCGGGGGCTGAACGAAGCAATGGTTATCTTCTTAAGAGAATATAAGTTCAGAACAATAAAGCCCATTTTATTTGGTGACCTTATAAAAGCATTTGGTGAAGGAATTGTATTGGAAAAAAAGAATGAACCCATTACCCCGATAATTCAAAAATATGACCTGGATATTGGAAATATATTGATCCGCACAATTGCTTACGACAATAATGTTGACGCGGACAATTGCAAAGCGATCCTGGTTATGAAAGATTGTAAACGGCATCCTGAAAAAGCCTTGACTATTTTAAGCGAACATCCCGAAATACCCTATGCAGACAGCCTTATTGTTGCCGCAGCTTACAAATATCCCGAAGCGCTTTATGATTATGCCGCCGCTCCAAATGCCCTAAGCGACACCATAAGGGCAAATACCGACTCGCTTGTAAAAACAATTGCTTATATGGCCGGTTTAAAATCGGGCAGGCAATATTTTCCATTTCTTGATAATCTTTACAGGGGCAGGCTGAGCTATAAGGAAGTAGATTCCGTGATGGGCGACAGCCTGAAATATTTTAATTTACTGGTGCAGACAGAAATAGATTACGCCAACAGGATAAGAAAACATGACACCCCGATGGGCCTTAAAGCGCTGGATTATAAGCTCACCATCACTGCTTCTTTATTTGTAAATGTAATTAACGGGCTGCACGAATCGCCCGATGAAATACGCTTTAAAATATTAAAACCTCTAACTCCCCAACAATTATATTACCTGGCAGTTATGGAGGAGGAAATAATTTATACATCCAGTTATGTCCGGGGGGTTTATCCGGATATTTTTAAAAAACTGAAACCTCCACGCGGAGATTCTTTGCTTCTCAGCGTTTGTTTTGACCATTTTAAAAAATGGATAAGAATGGCGGCTGATTATAATGAACTTGACGATTTTTTAAAGCGGATGGACAAAGGAAATGCTGAATTGCTGATGAAGGCATTTGTAGACAGGCTGGACAAGACAGAAAGCCTTGAAGATGCTGTGGACGTGGCCGATGCCTACTCAAGCATTTCAGACAAAGCCGTGCAGCATCTTATTTTAAGCGAGGTGCAGAAAAACTTACGCATCGCAAGAAATGACAGTAACGAAAGGGCGACAAATATTTACAACATACTCAATATCTTGTTTATTTCAATGAATGACAGCAACCATGTTGATGTTTCAAAAGAGTTGGGTATTCAGCCGGTTTATATTATGCCCAACAAATCGCTGCAGGACAGTGCGGGCAAAATAATCGTTCAACAATTTTTTTACAGCGATAAAGACGGCAAACAGGTGTACCAGGATTTTGTGAACAGCTTTGATAATGCCAACTGGAAAATATCGGACGATAAGGAATGGATCACGGTTTCTTCCAAACATGGCACACCCGTGGTTATTTATGCAAACAAACCTTTGGGGGGTGAATTTGAGAACAAAGATGAGGACGCACAAAAAGACCTTTGCGCTTATTTAAGGGAAAATGAATATGACCCTACTTTTGTGATACACCGTGGCCATAGTTATCATCTCAACTCTACTTTGGAAAAATTAGCGGGTTCTGCAAAAGTTGTTTTGCTTGGCAGTTGCGGTGGCTATCAAAGCCTGAATAAAGTTCTTGGCACCTGCCCCGAAGCGCAGATCATTGCCTCCAAACAAACAGGCAGCGGCAGCATTAACCAGCCAATGATAAACATCATGATGGAAACTTTGAGAGAAGGGAAGGATCTTAACTGGCCTGAAATGTGGAAAAAGTTCAATGGCATTTTTGGAAAAAACTCACTGTTTGAAGATTATATTCCCCCTTACAAAAACCTCGGCGCTGTGTTTATCATTGCTTATAATAAGCTAATGGATAAGGAAAGCGATCAATAAAGCGAAAATTATTTTGCCAGCCCTCTGGGAATATTGGGACTTTCGGGGTTTACACTCAACTTTAATAATTTAGGCTGCACGATCAGATCCATGTCTTCCATGGGAACGGCGCCAAGCAACACTTTATCTCCCATAATAATTGCGCCCACAAAACAACTCCTGTTTTCAAAACTCACTTTTACGGGGCCTGCATAAGGAACGGTGTGCGAGCCGCCATCGGCAGTTGTGGCTTCTCTTGTTTCCAGCGTGGCGAGTTGCAGTTGTGTTGCGATATGCTGCGGTAATACCAAATAGGTAGCGCCCGTATCAACCAAACATTTTGTTGGCAAGGATTGCAGATCTGGTTTAACGGGATTTGAAAGCGTGATATTTGAATATACTAAACCCATGGCGCTCATTTATGCAAATATAAGTTAGAGTGAAATATTCACGTTACAACCTCCAGTTGAGATTTAGTTTTGAATCCCTCTTTTATAAACCGGTTTGTAAACCCTGAAAAAAATATGATAAGCCCTAATGCTAACATTGGCAAACAATCAGCAAGATAATGGGCTGCGGAATCGAAGGGGAACAATTTTCCCTGTTGCAAAAAAATATATTTAAAGAAATTCCAGCCAAGAAAACCAAGCCTATAAAGCAGATAGCCAATAATAAAAACAATTAAGGAATTTACCCAAAACCAATGTTGCTTAATAGATATACCCAAAGAAATAATAAAAGCCACAAGTAGACCTAATGATGCAAAATAATAAGGATAATCAATAGCAGCTATAAGTCTTGATTTATCATATGATTCTCTTAGCCATTTTTGAGTAAATACCTCACGCCATTTTAAATCATGTAAATAGGAAAGCTCCTTAAACGCTTCAATAAAAAACCATGCGGCTATTAAGTGAAGTAATATCAGCCGCCAGTTAATGCGGGATATGAATTTGTTTAGTTTAATTGTGTTCATCTTTTTCATAACCCCCAAAAATTAAAGCCGTTGATAAACTTACCAACGGCTTATAAAAGATCTTATTTAATACTTTAATCCCCTGCCATCTTTGTCACGATCGGGCTCCAGACCAGCGCGTCGCTGTCGTTGCCTTTGTAAGCGGAAGAAAATGGATAGTTTGTTCCCGGAACAAAACCGGTAAGCGTCATGGTGTGCCCGTTGCAACTGCGATGAAACCAATCGTCCGGGCTGGCAGGCGCAGGGCCATAAAACGGGTTCCAAAAGGAGAACACAGCGCCGTGGTCGTAGTAACCTGGTTTATCAACGGCTAAAACAAAACTGCCTGCTTTTTGCCCCCGTTCTACCGTGAAACCTGTCGTTACGCCCATTTCATGGTGCGCCGGTTCTTTTGCCAGCGGGAAGCCGGTGCCCTGCAAAGTTGCCAGGTCGCCGCCCGATTGAATATTGATCTGGTCGCCTAGAATGCCTAATGACTTTATCAGCGCCTCCCTTGCCGTATTTTTTTCCGTTACAGATACATTGTTGCCGGTGGCAACATTGCCCAATAGATCATGAAAGACACCCTGGCCGCTGGTTACGCTCGTTAATTCCCCATTCAGAAACGTGAAAGCTTTGCTGGCAGTGGTGCCTTTGATACCTGCGGTGGCGGTTTCGTCTAACTTGGCGTCAGGATAATTGCTGTAATCCGTGATGATTTTGTAATTACTCATAATTGTAAATTTTAAGTGTTATTGATCAAGATCATAAATTACTACCCGGTTTAAAACGCTCGTTGAGATCATTTCCGTGCTACTTTTTGCGGCGGAAACGCTCGTTGGGATCGTTTCCATGCTACTTTTTGCGGCGGAAACGCTCGTTGGGATCGTTTCCATGCTACTTTTTGCGGCGGAAACGCTCGTTGAGATCATTTCCATGCTACTTTTTGTGACGGAAACGCTCGTTGGGATCATTTCCATGCTACTTTTTATGGCGGAAACGCTCGTTGGGATCATTTCCATGCTACTTTTTGCGACGGAAACGCTCGTTGGGATCATATTATTTAAGTGAAGTTGCAGCAAGCCGTTTGTTTTTTCATTAATTGCAAAGCGAATATAAATAATTCTCCATTTGAATAAGCCAAAATTTTTTTCCAAAATATCATGCGCATAAAAAACCGCCTCAATCGTGGTTGAGGCGGCAGTTTTTATGCGATCTTTTTGCAACTTATCTCCAATGGCCCGCTTTCCAGAAATAACGGCCGCGTGGCCCGGTTGCCCAATAGCCGCGAACCCATTCCCTTCTTCCGCGTGGAGGAAGCGCCCAATAGCCGGGCTGCCAAACATAAGCGCCGCCGCGCGTAACATATTCGCCTTCAACCCAAATGTGGCGGGGCGATGGCGCTGCGGGGCGAACAATAACGGGGTCAACAGGCCTAACGGTAACGTAAACCTGCGCCTGGGTAACGGTTGCAAAGCCCGCTGTCAATGCGAAAGCGAGCATGAGATTAAAGAATACTTTTTTCATAAAATTTTTTATTTTTTAGTAAGACAAATTAAGTGCCCAAAGGTTATAAAAATAATTTTAATTAACAATAGCGTTGTTAAACCGCCCTAACTTTTTAGCGAAAAAGACTGGGTTGCCGCTTTGCGGGATGGGATCCAGGCGGAAAGCAGCGCAACTATAAAGACGGTGGCGGCGACGAGCACAAAATCGAACGCGGCCATTTTTACGGGGTAATAATCAATGATGAACGAGCCGCCCTGCAACGGTATCAAATGGAAATGCAACTGCGCTTCGCACACGGCAAGCGCAAGCAGGATGCCCGCCACGCCGCCCACGCCGCCCAGCAAAACGCCTTCGCTGAGGAAAATTTGCTGAACGAGGCCGTTGTTGGCGCCCATGGCCTTGAGCACGGCAATGTCTTTTTGTTTTTCCAGGACAAGCATGGTGATGGCGCCCACCATGTTGAAGGACGCGATGAGCAATATGAGGGTAAGGATGGCGTAAATGACCCACCGTTCAATTTCCATAACAGTGAACAGGCTTTGGTTCTGCTGAAAACGGGTCTGCACCAGGAAATTGCCGCCAAGCGCCTGCTGAAGGTTTTGTTTTACTTTATCTGTTTCATTTGTGTTGATGACCGACAGTTCCACGCTGCTGACTTCGTCCGCCTGCAGGTTCAGCATGTATTGAACAAAGCCGATATTGGTGAAAGCATATTTGTTGTCGAACTCCTCCTGTATGCTGAACGCTCCGGAGACACCGACGTTGTAGGAATTCATGGCATCCGCGCTGTTGAAGTTTTTTGCATCGCGGTTCGGGAGGTATAAAATAAGCGGTGTGCTGGTTTTTGCAGGATCAATTTCCACAGCGTTCTCAATGCCTTCCCCAATAACAAGCAATGGGGAATCAACTGAACCGAGGTTGTATTGGCCGCGTTCAATATGGCTGGGGTCGCCCACGCGGGTAACGGCGGTAAAGTTGCTGTCCACCCCTTTTAAATAAATGATGGACTGATCATCGCCGTTTACGAGCAGGGCTTTTTCTTCCGCGACAAGGCTTATTTGTTTAACCCCGCGCACCGCTGCAATTTTTTGTATTTGCGCGGTTGGCAGTTGCATAAATTTTCCATGAGCCGGCGCTATTTTTATATCAGCGTAGAAGTCGCCGTACAGATTCTTGACTAAATCCTCAAAGCCGTTAAAAACACTCAGAATTATGATGAGCGAAGCCGTTCCCACGGCAATGGCAGCAACGCTTATCCATGCAATAACATTGATGGCATTGGTGGTTTTCTTTGATTTGAAATATCTCCAGGCAAATAATAGTTTCAAAGGAATGGTTTATGAACATTTTGCCGATGGTGGCAAAGGAGTTATCGGGTAATTTCCTCCTGGCGCTTTAATTGCTTTTCCCTTTTCCACCATTGGTAGCCAATAAAACCAACAATAGCGAATGGCATCAGGGCGAGGTATAAGATACCTGCGTTCAAACCTTTTGCAGGGCCTTCGCCCATTTGCTGGGCTGTTTTAGAGCAGATGGAACATTGGGAAAATGACGGGGAGAAATAAAAAGTAAAAAGTAAAAAGTAAAATAGGAAGATGAGTTTCTTGTTCATGCGCGGCTTTTTCTGGAACAAAGGTAAAATAAAAAATCCCTTCACAGGATGAAGGGATCTTTGCGTTATAAAATAGGTCCTGTTTAGGCGACTGCTTCTGTGCTCATGCTTTTCTGCACCCTTTTCCTGTCGTCTTCGTTCAGTATCACTTTGCGCATTCTCACGTTCTTGGGCGTTACTTCAATACATTCATCTTGCTGAATGTATTCCATACACTCTTCAAGCGTCATCAGGGTTTTTGGGGCAATTCGGGAGGCATCGTCACTTCCGCTTGCGCGATGGTTGGTGAGTTTTTTAGGCTCAGTAGCATTTACGACAAGGTCACCTGGTTTGATATGTTCGGCGATGATCTGGCCAACGTAAACTTCTTCGCCCGGGTCAACAAAGAAACGGCCACGGTCTTGCAGTTTATCGATAGAATACCCGGTGGTACGTTCCTGGTTCTTGGATAAAAGTACGCCATTGTTCCTGCCGGGGATAGGGCCCTTCCATGGCTTGTATTCGTTGAAGCGATGCGCCATAACTGCTTCACCGGCAGTGCCGGTAAGCATTGTTGAACGCAGCCCGATCAATCCTCTTGAGGGAATATCGAACTCAAGGTGCTGCATTTCGCCCTTGGTTTCCATAACGTGCATTTCGCCCTTCCGCTGTGTTACAAGGTCTATTACTTTGCCGCTAAATTCCTGCGGAACATCTACTACTAATATTTCAAAAGGCTCATGTTTTTTGCCGTCTACGTATTTAACCAGAACCTGCGGCTGGCCAACGGTTAATTCATAACCCTCGCGACGCATGGTTTCAACCAAAATGCCGAGATGGAGAATACCTCTACCATAAACGAGGAAACTATCAGCACTATCGGTATCCTCCACACGGAGGGCGAGGTTCTTTTCTGTTTCCTTCATCAGCCTGTCCCGCAGGTGGCGGGAGGTAACAAATTTTCCATCCCTGCCAAAGAAAGGCGAGTTGTTGATACTGAACAACATGCTCATGGTTGGTTCATCAACACTTATCACTGCCAAGGCTTCAAGGTTGTCAGGGTCGGAAATAGTGTCACCTATATTGAAGCCCTCGAGGCCAACAACGGCGCATAAGTCACCCGCTATTACTTCTGTTACCTTTTTCTTGCCCATTCCTTCAAAGACATAGAGCTCTTTAATGCGCATTTTCTTCACGGTGCCATCAGCCTGCATTAAAGCTATAAGCATATTTTCTTTTATACTGCCGCGGGCTACTTTGCCAATGGCGATACGCCCCAAAAAGGATGAATAGTCAAGCGAGGTGATCTGCATTTGCAAGGGGCCTTCGTTGACTTTGGGTTCGGGGACATATTTGAGAATACCGTCGAGCAGGGGGGTAATGTCTTCAGACTGAGTAAGTGAGTCATTGAACCAGCCATTCTTGCCGCTACCGAAGAAGGTAGGGAAGTCAAGCTGCTCTTCTGTAGCGTCCAGGTTAAAGAAGAGTTCGAAGACCGCATCGTGCACTTCGTCAGGGCGGCAATTGGGTTTATCAACCTTATTGATAACTACGATGGGCTTCAGGTGGAGTTGCAGGGCTTTTTGGAGTACAAAACGGGTCTGGGGCATAGGGCCTTCGAAGGCATCAACCAGTAGTACAACGCCGTCAGCCATTTTGAGTACACGTTCTACTTCGCCGCCAAAATCACTATGGCCGGGGGTATCTATTACGTTTATCTTAACATCTTTATAGATAACTGCTGCATTCTTTGAGAAGATGGTGATGCCACGCTCACGCTCCAGGTCATTGCTGTCCATGATAAGCTCACCGGTATCCTGGTTGTCACGGAATACCTTGGTAGCGTGTAAGATACGGTCTACCAATGTGGTTTTTCCATGGTCAACGTGGGCTATAATGGCTATGTTCCTAATGTTCATTCCTAATTTTATTGAGGCGCGAAGGTACGGAAAGGGAGCGGGATGGCAAGGCGGGTAAGATGAATATTGTGTTACCGAGGGCTTACAGCTTAGTTCCTGAGGTGGTTGTAATGGCTTTGAGTGGGCATTACCATGGCTTTGGCCCGGCTTTGGGTGGGAGTTATATCAGTATAAGTACAGTATAACTTCAGTATAACATCAGTATAACTACAGTATAACATCAGTATAAGTACGGTATAAGGGGGAATTTTTGGGTGGATTAGGCTCTTAGGGGAGGCTGGTTTGTGCTTTATCCAATAGTTGTATTGGTATTTTTTCTCTATGAGGCGGATGCGTCAAAGGGAATGGCCAATCCCAACTCAGCTCTTATTACCCTGGGCAATATTACAAAAGGTACTATTATGCCATTTATTGCAACGGCGCCAACCCATGTATCATTAAAAGGAAACTGCGCAGAGTGGATCGTTGAGACGTTGGGGACAGGCCCGAAAGGCGCACCTGAACTTGCCCCATACAGCCCTGTGTATTTCAACCAGTGCACTGCAGTTACAGTTAAGGATAAAGTAGTGATGCCCAACAGCGGCAACAGGATCAACATGGTGGACTCAAAGAACAAGGTGATCTCTGAAGGCTCTTTCCCGGGGCCGGTCACGGTATCATATACCTGATTCGCAGGCGCTGTGCATTGTATTGGATAGGTGATAGCTGTAAGGAAACAAAGCAGTTAATTGTTTACGGAATCAATACCCTATTAACAATAATTTAACAGAGCATTTTATTAATAATATCCCTCTTTTTTAACTTCCTTTTAATTTTGTTTGTAGTAATTGCTACTGCATTTTCATGCTTAGATCATAAAAATAACGGCTTGTTTCTTATATGAATTTTTTGTTCCTTGTTTGAAGTTTAGGGGGTACTTGTTTCTTTTTTGTATTTGTATTTTAATTGGCTTTTGGAGCAGGTGTACTTGTAAAGCACATGGTTTTGTTGGTTGTTGGTTGTTGGTTGGTGGTTGGTGGTTGTTGGTTGTTGGTTGTTGGTTGTTGGTTGGTGGTTGGTGGTTGGTGGTTGTTGGTTGGTGGTTGGTGGTTGGTGGTTGGTGGTTGTTGGTTGGTGGTTGGTGGTTGGTGGTTGTTGGTTGGTGGTTGTTGGTTGGTGGTGGTGGTTGGTGGTTGGTGGTTGGTGGTTGGTGGTTGGTGGTTGGTGGTTGGTGGTTGGTGGTTGGTGGTTGGTGGTTGGTGGTTGGTGGTTGGTGGTTGGTGGTTGGTGGTTGGTGGAGGAACAATAAAGGTATAAAACAATTTTTATTATGAAAACTATACAGAAAATGAGCAGCATGAAAATGCTTTTTCATATTGCGGGGGTATTACTTTTTGCAATGGGTGCATTTGCGCAGCAGGCATTTGGTCAGGCTATTACGCAGGGCAGTGCGCCAGGGACAAAAGTGGTAGTTACGCAGGGGGCGGCGGGACAAACGGCGAACTTGCAGGAATGGAATGTGAACGGGGGGGCGGCCGTGGGAGCGATGAGCCCCACGGGTGTGCTGACTGCGACGGGGCTTAATGTTGATTCGGTGAAAATTGTTAACGGAACGCAGGCTTTAGGTAAAGTGCTTACTTCTGACGCGAATGGGGTGGCGAGTTGGGACTCCCTTAGTGCAAGCAGTTTGGTGGGTAATGTTAACCCTGATCTTTCCTGCCTTTCTGTCGCAGGCTCTATCGGTACGCAAGGAGTGCCTCAATCAGTGGCTGTTTCTGGCAATTATGCGTATGTGGTGAACCGGAATACGAATACCATGCAGGTAATGAATATCAGCAACCCTGCATTGCCTACTGTGGCGGGATCGGTGGGTACAGGAAATTTTCCATTTGCGGTAGCTGTTTGGGGCAACTATGCTTATGTAGCCAATGCCGGCAGCAATACACTGCAAGTAATTAATATCAGCAGCCCATCGTCACCCACTGTGGCGGGCTTCGTTTATACGGGAAACGGGCCTCAATCAGTGGCTGTTTCGGGAAACTATGCGTATGTGGTGAATAATTCAGATAACACCATGCAGGTAATCGATGTCAGCAGCCCATCGTCACCTACTGTGGCAGGTTCTGTTGGTACAGGAACCAGTCCATTTGCGGTAGCTGTTTCGGGCAACTATGCTTATGTGGCGAATGCCGGCAGCAATACACTGCAAGTAATTAATATCAGCAGCCCGTCTTCGCCTACTGTGGCAGGCTCCGTTGGTACAGGAAACAGCCCCTATTCAGTTGCTGTTTCGGGCAATTATGCCTACGTGACGGATTATCAAAGCAACACGATGCAAATAATCAATATCAGTAACCCTGCATCGCCTACTGTGGCAGGTTCGGTAGCTACCGGAACCGGCCCCTATTCAGTAGCTGTTTTGGGCAATTATGCCTGTGTGGTGAATTATGTGAGCAGCACAATGGACATAATCAATATCAGCAACCCGGCATCACCTACCGTGGCGGGTGATGTAGCTACCGGAACGCAACCAGTTGTTGTTGCCGTTTCGGGCAATTATGCTTATGTGGTGAATATGGTAAGCTCTACCATGCAATCAATCCTCCTGAGTTGTAACGGTGGCAATAGCGCTGTGGCTGTGAACCCATTTACCGGCGCTACCACAGCCACTCCTTTAGAATGGACAGGCAGCGGCAGTAATATATATAACAATAATAGCGGAAACGTGGGTATTGGCACTACGGCGCCAGCTGCAAAATTAGATGTGGAAGGCAAGGTGAAAATTGCTGATGGGACACAGGCTGCAGGTAAGGTGTTAACAAGCGATGCGAACGGAGTGGCGAGTTGGGACTCCCTGAGCGCAAATAGTTTAGTGGGTAGTGTTACTCCTGATTTTTCCTGCCTTGCTGTTAAAGGTTCTGTTGCTACCGGCACAGGGCCTTATTCAATAGCAGTTTCGGGTAACTATGCATACGTGGTGAATTTTGGCAGCGCTACCTTCCAGGTAATTAATATCAGCAATCCCCTATTGCCAACAGTGGCGGGTTCGGTTAGTACAGGCAGTGGCAGCGAACCTGCATCAGTAGCTGTTTTGGGCAACTATGCATATATCGTGAATTATAGCAGCAGTACTTTCCAGGTAATTAATATCAGCAATCCTGCTGCACCGACACTGTCAGGTTCTGTGGGTACAGGAAGCGGCCCCACATCAGTAGCAGTTTCAGGCAACTATGCCTATGTAGTGAATCAGCTTGGCAATACACTCCAGGTGATCAATATCAGTAATCTTGCATCACCGGCAGTGGTAGGTTCTGTTAGTACGAGCAGCGAACCTTCATCAGTAGCCGTTTCGGGCAACTATGCTTATGTTGTGAATTTCGGCTCCAATATCCTGCAAGTAATTGATATCAGCAGCCCGTCGTCACCCACTGTGGCGGGCTCCGTTTATACGGGAAGCGGTCCTGAATCAGTAGCAGTTTCGGGCAGCTATGCTTATGTGGTGAATAAAATCAGCAAAACAATGCAGGTAATCAATATCAGTAATCCTTTATCGCCTGTAGTAGCAGGCTCAATTGGTACAGGAAACGGCCCTCGTTCAGTAACAGTTTCAGGTAACTATGCATACGTGGTGAATGAGAACAACCAAACAATGCAGGTAATCAATATCAGTGCTCCTTTATTGCCTGTAGTAGCAGGCTCAATTGCTACAGCATTTCAGCCTAATTCAGTAGCAGTTTCAGGGAATTATGCTTATGTAACGAACATTAGCATTAATTCAATGCAATCAATACTTCTGTCCTGTAATAGTGGTAATACTGCTGTAAGTGTTAACCCATTTACAGGTGCAACTACGGCTACCTCTTTAGAATGGACTGGCAGCGGCAGTAATATATACAACAATAATGGTGGCAATGTGGGCATAGGCACAGCATCACCAGCGTATTTACTGAGTGTAAACGGGCAGCCGGCAGCGAATGGCTATACTGCCTTCACCAATTACAGCGATGCAAGGCTAAAAACAAATATTAAGGACATTGACAACAGTTTAGATAAGATAATGAAGTTAAGACCGGTGACCTTTCAGTATAATAAAGATTATTTGAAACTATACAATGACCCCACTGCCCTGATCAAAACATACAGGGGCTTTATTGCGCAGGATATAAAAGAAGTTTTCCCTGAAATGGTTGGCAAAACAAAGGGGACCGACTATTATGACCTTAACCTGAGCAACCTGCCAGTGTACTTAGTGAAAGCAATGCAGGAGCAGCAGAAGGAGATAGGAGAATTGAAAACGGAGAATGGAGAATTGAAAGTGGCAATGGGAGAATTGAAAACGGAAAATGGAGAGTTGAAAGCGGCTATAGAACAATTGAAAAAGGATAACGAAGCGAGGATGAAGGCGCTGGAGGAGAAAATGGCGTTGCTGCTGAAGGCGGCGGGGAAGTAAAAATTAAAAAGTAAAAATTAAAAAGGAAAAAATAAAAAGGGAAAATTAAAAAAATAAAAAGGAAAAAGTAAATTGCCATCTAAATAAACTTTATTATGGAAACTATACAGAGACTGAACCGATCCACAATGATGTTTCGAATTGTGGTTATATTGTTTTTTGCCATTGGCTTATTTGCGCAGCAGGCATTTGGGCAGGCAATTACACAGGGCAGCGCGCCGGGGACAAAGGTTGTGCTTACGCAGGGAGCTGCGGGACAAACGGCGAACCTGCAGGAATGGAATGTGAACGGGGGAGCGGCTGTTGGAACGATGAGCAGCACAGGTGTGCTGACGGCGACAGGACTTAATGTGGATTCGGTGAAAATTGTTAACGGGACGCAGGGGGCAGGCAAGGTGCTTACTTCTGACGCTAATGGTAAGGCGAGCTGGGATTCCCTGACTGCAAGCAGTTTGGTAGGTAGTGTTTCTCCAAATTTCTCCTGCCTTTCTGTTATAGGCGCTGTTACTACCGGCACAGAACCTTTTTCAATAGCAGTTTCGGGCAACTATGCATACGTGGTGAATTTTGCCAGCTATACCTTCCAGGTAATTAATATCAGCAACCCTGTATTACCAACAGTGGCGGGTTCGGTTAGTACAGGGACAGGTGGCGAACCTGCATCAGTAGCGGTTTCGGGCAGCTATGCCTATGTTGTGAATTATAATAGCAGTACCTTCCAGGTAATTAATATCAGCAATCCTGCTGCACCGGCAGTGGCAGGTTCTGTGGGTACAGGAAGCGGCCCCACATCAGTAGCGGTTTCGGGCAACTATGCCTATGTAGTGAATCAGGTTGGCAATACACTCCAGGTGATCAATATCAGTAATCATGCATCACCAGCAGTGGTAGGTACTGTTAGTACAGGAATCGAACCTTCATCAGTAGCAGTTTCGGGCAACTATGCATACGTGGCGAATTTTGGCAGCGCTACCTTACAGGTAATTAATATCAGCAACCCATCTTCACCTACAACTGCCGGGTCAGTTGGTACAGGAAGCGGTCCTGAATCAGTAGCAGTTTCGGGCAACTATGCTTATGTGGCGAATATTACTAGCAATACCCTGCAGGTAATTGATGTCAGCAATCCTGTATCACCGGCAGTGGTAGCTTCTGTGGGTACGGGAATTCATCCTTCTTCAGTAGCCGTTTCGGGCAACTATGCATACGTGGTGAATGAGGGCAGCAAAACAATGCAGGTAATCAATATCAGTAATCCTTTATCGCCTGTAGTAGCAGGCTCAATTAGTACAGGAAATCAATCTAATTCAGTAGCAGTTTCAGGAAATTATGCTTATGTGACGAACACTAACGGCAGTAATGCAATGCTATCAGTCCTTCTGTCCTGCAATGGTGGTGGAAATACTGCTGTATCTGTAAACCCATTTACAGGGACTACTGTAGCTACCCCTTTAGCATGGACGGGCAGTGGCAGTAATATATATAATAATAATGGCGGCAATGTGGGTATTGGCACAGCAACGCCCGGGTATTTACTGACTGTAAACGGGCAACCGGCAGCGAATGGATATACCGCCTTCACCAATTACAGCGATGCAAGGCTGAAAACAAATATTAAGGATATAGACAATAGTTTGGATAAGATAATGAAGCTGCGGCCGGTGACCTTCCAGTATAATAAAGATTATTTGAAACTATATAATGACCCTTCGGCGCTGACCAAAACATACAGAGGGTTTATAGCGCAGGATATAAAGGAAGTTTTCCCTGAAATGGTTGGCAAAACGAAGGGAACTGACTATTATGACCTTAACCTGAGCAACCTGCCGGTGTATTTAGTGAAAGCGATGCAGGAGCAGCAGATGGAGATAGCGGAGCTGAAGGCAGAGAATGAACGTTTGAAAACAGAAAATGAAGCAAGGATGAAGGCGATGGAGGAGAAGATCGCGTTGCTGATGAAGGCGGCGGGGAAGTGAGTGAATGGTGAGTGGTGAATGGTGAGTAGTAAAGTAGAAATTATAAGGCTGGCTTTAACAATATAAAGAATGATCATGAACAAGAGTTTTAGATCAGAAAGGGTAGTAATAAACCAAAGTGCTACTACCCGTAAAAAGGTATATGGGCGCGTTGCCCTGCTTGCAGCATTGCTGTTGTTTGTTGCCGGCAACTACGCGCGAGGGCAAGTGCTGACGGTTAGTTCGGGGACGACATATACCACCGGCAGTGGCATTACTGACACGTACAGTAGTGTGAGTATCAATTCGGGCGGAACGGATATAGTCAATGGTGTACTGAACGCTGCAACGGATATAACTGCAGGAGGCTTATTGTCCGGTACGGGTACGGTTAACGGTACTGTATCTGTTGAGGGGACTATCAGCCCTGCAGGGGCGGGGAGCATTGGTGTGCTTACCACGGGTGCTTTGACGCTGTCAGCAGGAGGTACTTATTATGTTGATATTAATGCCATCCCTTCGGGTGGTACAGCAGGCACAAATTGGGATGAACTGGCGGCAGGTGCCATAACCAACAACGCCACAAGCGGCTCTCCGTTCACTGTCTCATTAAACGGTACGCTTGCGGGGTTTAGTAATACTGCTTCTTATACCTGGCCGATCGGTACTTTTACAGGTACCGCTCCTTCTGCTTCAAACACTATAGTTAATACCACGGGGCTTACCAATACATATGCCGGTTACGGAAAATTCAGTATAGCTTTCCAGGCCACTAATATAGACCTGCTTTATTCCCCTCAGCCAACTGTAACGGTAATTGTGGGAACTTATATCTATAACGGAACGCCACAAGGGCCAAACACTGCCACCAACACCGGAACAGGAACGAGTTATACATTTAGCTATACGGGCACTGGCTCTACCACCTATGGACCGAGCGCCGCACAACCAACCAATGCAGGCACTTACACTGTAATAGCAACCGTGGCGGCAGACGGCACTAATATCCAGGCAAGTTCGGCGCCTACTGACTTTGCCATTAATACAGCGCCATTGACCATTGCTGCAAATAATTTAGGCAAGTGTACCGGAGCAGCTTACTTGTTTACAGGAACTGAGTTCACAACAAATGGTTTATTCGGTAGCGATGCAGTAAGCAGTGTAAGCTTAACAAGTGCAGGATCGGCAGCAGACGCTACAACAGGAACTTATACCATTACTGCATCCGCAGCAGTTGGCACAGGGTTAAGCAATTATGTTATCAGTTATACAAACGGCACTTTAGCAGTAGAAACGCTTATATTAACCATGACACAGGTGAACCCTGACTGTTATAACAATCCAGGGTCACTTTCAGGAGCAGTAACAGGTGGCACGGCTCCGTATATGTACACTGTGAATACTGGTTTAACCTATAATACAGGAGCGATAGTTTATGGCCCAAGCGCTAATCCACTTTACAGCCCTGTGGCGCCGGGGTACTATACCTACTCGGCAACAGACTCCGCAGGGTGTTTGGCAATAGCAGCAAGGCTGAGCATAAATGCGCTGACACAAACACCTGTTCTTATGGGCACCAATACCGCACCTGTTACAACCCAGGTATGTTATGGCGGCTCAAAAACGATCAGTACCACACCTATCGGCGGAGCTACTCCTTATACTTACAGCCTTAATACAAACGGCGTTAGCGGGCCGTTCGTAGCAAGCGCCAACAGGTATTTTTATGTGCCTGCAGGCACTTATTATATTACTGTTAAAGACAATGTGGGATGCACTTACAATACAGACACTATCAGCATCACCCAACCTTCGGCGGGTGTATCCTTCACAACAAGCATTGGCGGGCAGGCATGTAACACACTGGCAGGAATAGTTGTGACAGCAGCAGGAGGGTATGGAGGATATACGTATAGCGATGACGGCGGCAGTACATACCAGACGGAGAATATGTTCAGCGGGTTAGCCTACGGCAGTTATACTATAGCAGTAAAAGACCAAAACGGATGTGCGGCGACTCCTGCCGTGGTTAAGTTTTCGCCACTCACTTCTTCTTCTATTGCAGCAGCGAAGAACCCTATATGTCCCGGCTCAGGCACAACTATTTATACAGTACCCAGCGGTGGAACGGCCCCTTATTCTTACAGCCTTGACGGGCTGCTATATGTGCCAAGCAACAGCCGTTACTTTTACGTACCGGGGGGGCAGCATACCATAACGGTTAAGGATAATGTAAGCTGCACTTACGGGCCGCTTTCAATAACAATCGATACCTCTTCGGCAAGTTGCGCACCAACTCTTAGAGAAGGAGGTACGGAAGAACTGAAGAAACTGTCACCTTCAGGGCCAATGTTTGAGGCACGATTAATGCCCAACCCCACGCAGTCAACCTTCCACCTGCAACTGCAAAGCAGCAGCAGGGAAGATGTGGAACTGTTGGTGATGAATATGCTGGGTGTGAAAGTGTATGAAAGCAAGGGGGGTATAGACAATACTTATGAATTTGGAGGAGGCTTTATCAGTGGCGTGTACATCCTGCAGGTAAGGCAGGGCAATGAGGTTCATACGATGAAGCTGGTGAAGGGGAATTAGGGATGACAGATGGGCGATGACAGATGACAGAAGGGAGATGGGAGATGATAGATGGAAGATGGGAGATGACAGATGGGAGATGGGAGATGGGAGATGACAGATGGGAGATGGGAGATGGGAGATGACAGATGACAGATAGGAGATGACAGATGACAGATGGGAGATGATAGATGACAGATGGGAGATGACAGATGACAGATGGGAGATGGGAGATGGGAGATGACAGATAGGAGATGACAGATGACAGATAGGAGATGACAGATGATAGATGACAGATGAATGATAAATTGAAGGCCATCCTGAAAGGGGTGGCTTTTTGTTGAGCCTTAAGGCATTAAGGATGGTTGGCGGTTGATGAAGGCAACCCGGGATGTATTTATAGGCAAAAAAATTTGTAGTGTTTAAAAGTTTAACTATGTTCGTGTATCGAATGTGTTAAAAGTACGCAAAAGTGCTTTTGATATTTTTTACAGATACCTTTTTCTTTTACCGAGAGAGTGTTATCGAGTTTTTATAATAACGATATTTTAAAAAATTAAATCGATCGCCGTATGAAAAGTTTATTTACTATTAAGGAAGCTGGTGGCAGGATCCCAAGGAAAAAAATATCCTGTAAAATACCAATCACTCTTTTGCTGGTTTTTATTGTTATGGGAGATGTTGCTGTTAAGGCCCAGAATATTTATGGCCCTGAGGGCGTAAACTGGGTAGGCGTACCTGAAGGATATAGTCAACCAACAAACGGAGCTACCGGAGATTACAGGGTGCTTAAATATAGAGAAGTAAGTACTACTACCTCAAACCCGGGAGATGGGCGCGGGCAGTGGGTTACAACAATAAATGTACAGACCAGTGGTGGAAATTTTGCGCCATATAATATGACGGGCGGTGGCGGAAACGGGTTTTTATTTACTTCCGGCCCAAGCGGTAACCAATTTGGCAATAAATGGTGTTTTGGTGGTGTAGCGCAAGGTGCAGTGGATGGTGTGAATGGAATGAGTTACCAGGGCAGCACTGATATGGGGCTGAATATGAGCGCTACAGGGTATTATACTTTTGTAATGAAAGATGCAGGGTATGGCGGAACAGGTTTTTATGTAGGGTTAACAACGAATGCCCCTGTGACGATCTCGCATAATGTTTCAAATAATACTTACAGCAGCGCCAACAGCGCTACTATTAATTTTACTGTAAGCGGAACTCCTTCCTCACAGGAGAATTTTTATATCCGATACCTTGCTTCATCGAGTAATTTTGATGTAGCAGGAACAAGTTTTGCGCAGGCTACAATGGCTGGGACTTCCGGAAGCGCTACTATTTCGGGCTTAACATCCGGTACCACCTATTATTATTATATCTTCAGCTCAACGAGATCACTTTCGAACATACAAAGCGATCCCTTTGCGGATGTAGGATATGAGTGCCTTAATTATGCAGATAATTCAGGAAATGATTACAGCTTTACTGCAGGCGCTGCGCCTGTTATCTCTTCTGCATCACCTACAGGTACTTATGGGCAATCATTCAGCTACAATATCAGCGCTACCAATACTCCATCAAGCTATGCTATTACCAGTGGCAGCTTACCTGCCGGGCTTAGCTTAAATACCGGTTCAGGCGCTATAACGGGCACCCCTACTGCATTGGCTACCTCGTCTGTTGTAGGAGTTTCTGCAACTAATGGAAGCGGGACAGGAACAGGTACATTAACCTTTACTATAAACAAGGCAAGCTTAACTATCACCGCCAATAATATAACCAAGTGCAGCGGCGCGACCTATACGTTTGCTGGTACAGAGTTCAGCAGTTTGGGACTGGTTAACGGAGATGCAGTAAGCAGCGTTACTTTGATGAGTGCGGGAGCACCAGCTGCTGCTACAACAGGAGTTTACAGTATTACACCGAGTGCAGCGGTGGGCACTGGATTGAGCAATTACAATATTAATTACAATCTTGGTTTGATGACTGTGGAAACACTGACACTAATGATAACACAGGTAAACCCTGATTGTTATAGTGACCCGGGCTCACTGTCAGGCTCAGTAACAGGAGGAACAGCTCCATATATGTATGAAGTAAACAGCGGCTTAACTTATTTATCGGGGCCAATAGTTTATGGACCAAGCACCACTCCATTGTATAGCCCTGCGGCACCAGGTTACTATACTTACTCTGTAACGGACGCAGCGGGTTGTTTTGCAAAAGCAGAGCGGCTGAGCGTAAACGCTCTTACGCAAACGCCACTACTTTTGGGGGCTGCTACTGCGCCGTCTACGTTGGCCATTTGCTATGGAAATACAAAAACTATAACTACCATACCAATTGGAGGGGCCACTCCTTATACTTATAGCTTAAACAGTAATGGGGTTAGCGGGCCGTTCGTGGCAAGTGCCAGCAGGTATTTTAATGTACCGGCAGGTACTTACTACATCACTGTAAAAGATAATGTGGGTTGTACGTACATTACTAATACCATGAACATAACCCAACCTTCAGCCGGGGTATCCTTTACTACCAGTATCGGTGGGCAGGCATGTGCCACTCTCGGAGGAATAGTAGTGACAGCAGCAGGTGGTTATGGCGGATATACTTACAGTGATAACAACGGGAGCAGTTACCAGTCAAATAATATGTTCAGCGGGTTAGCTTATGGCAATTATACAGTTAAGGTACAGGATGAAAACGGGTGTGTTTCTTCCTCCTCGGTGGTTAAATTCACACCGTTGATATCTTCTGCAATCACAGCCGCGAAGAACCCAATATGCCCGAATGGGACGACAACTATCTACACTGTGCCATCAGGAGGAACGCCTCCTTACTCTTATAGCCTTGACGGATTAGCGTATGTGCCAAGTAATGACCGTTACTTTAATGTAACTCCAGGGACGCATGCGATAACAGTGCAAGATAATGTGAGCTGCACTTATGGCCCAGTTTCGATAACTATTAATACAGGAAGCTGTGCAAGCCTTGAAGAAGGTACGGAAGAACTGCAGAAAGTGCAGCCTGCGGGAAAAGTGTTTGAAGCACATTTATCACCAAACCCAACGATGGCATCATTCCATTTGCAGATACAGAGCAACAGCAGGGAAGATGTAGCGTTGGTGGTAACGAATATGCAGGGAGTGAAGGTGTATGAGGCTAAAGGAGGCATAGATAATACATATGAATTTGGTGGTAATCTTAAAGGCGGCATGTATATACTGCAGATAATGCAGGGCAATGAGGTGCATGCGGTGAAATTGGTGAAGGGGAATTAGAGATGACAGATGGGAGATGACAGATGACAGATGGAAGATGGGAGATGGGAGATGACAGATGGGAGATGACAGATGACAGATGGGAGATGACAGATGGCAGATGGGAGATGCAGATGGGAGAGAATAGATGGGAGATGACAGATGCAGATGGGAAAGGATAGATGACAGATAAATTGAAAGCTGCTCCGACAAAAGAGATGACAGATGGGAGATGACAGATGTGAGAGGATAGATGACAGATAAATTGAAAGCCATCCTGGAAGGGGTGGCTTTTTTTGCCTTACCGAATGAGAAATGGTAAGTTGTAGCTTTGTTAAAGAATATTTTGGCTGCTTTAAAATATTGAAAGTAAATTCGCAATAAGTATTAACTATTAAATCCCACAATAAAGTATTGCCGGAATTATATTGCTACTAACAAATATTGTCATTTATTAATTAAATCATATGCAACAAAAACTACTCTTTCTTTTAGCGTTTGCCATGTGCTGCAGCTCTTTGTTTGCACAGGTGACGCCGGAAACCATGCGGCAGATAAACCTGCTTCAGCAAGAAAAAAACAGCCGTACCCCAGCGCAGCAAAAGATAGATTCGCGGTTGTTGCAAGCAGTGCGAGAAAACCGTGGCCAGAAAATGGTGGAGGGGGTTGACCTGGACCGCGCTAATGTGGATGCAGATGCTAAAGGCATGCTGAAAGTGGATATTGACGCTGCTATAACTGATGCCTTTCTTGCAAAAATTAAGGCGCTTGGTGGAGAAATTATCTATCCTTCTGCAGAATATCATACTGTGCGTGCAAGGGTGAACCTAGCTGCAGTGGAAACTATTGCCGGTTACAAGGAGGTGAAATTTATTCAGCCTGCGGTGAAGTATAGGGTGGTGGATGCAGGCATGAACAAAGCAATGTCCCCAGAGCGTATTGCTGCTGTGCGCGCTGAAATAATGGCTTATCTTATCACGCATGTTGATGCAATAGGAAGTGTGACCTCTCAAGGGGATGCGGCCCATGGCGCTGCTAATGTAAGGACCACTTATGGCTATTTGGGAGCAGGGATAAAAGTGGGTGTGATAAGCGACAGTTATAACGCACAAGGAGGAGCTGCAGCAGATGTAGCCAGTGGTGACCTGCCCGGCACGGGAAACCCGCAGGGATATACTACACCCGTAGTAGATGTGCAGGATGTTTCCGGCGCATCGGATGAGGGGAGGGCGATGCTGCAGGTGGTGCACGACCTGGCACCTGCTGCATTGCTGTATTTTGCTACTGCGGATATAAGTGAAGCGGGTTTTGCAACTAATATTCAAGCATTACGCAATACTTATGGGTGTAATATCATTATTGACGATGTTGGTTATTTTGACGAAGCTGTTTTCCAGGATGGCACGGTGGCCAAGGCAGTGGATGCTGTGACTGCTGCGGGCGCTTTGTATTTTTCTGCCGCAGGCAATTCGGGTTCTCTTGTAAAAGGCACTTCGGGGGTTTATGAAGGTGATTACGACAGTACAGGTTCAGGAGCTTTTTCAGGTGGCTCCAAGGCGGGTACCATTCACAATTTTGGGACACCAACCTCACCTGTTAACGGTGATATTATTAAGTCAATTGGTGAAGCATATAATTTAACCTGGAGCGACGCTTATGGAGCATCGGGGAATGACTATGACCTTTTTTATGTTAATTCAGCAGGCACTGTTAAATCCTCTTCGACGAATGTTCAGTCAGGGACACAGAACCCGTATGAATCTTTAGGTGTGTCAAGCCTGTCATCCGGAGACCGGCTCGTTGTTTTTAAAACTAAGACTGCTGCAGTACGGGCGTTTCACCTAAATACAAACCGAGGCACGTTAACGGTGGCAACCAATGGGCAAACATCAGGACATGCCTGTGCGGCCAGTGCCTTTTGCATGGCTGCAACACCAGCGGCTACAGCGTTCACCACAGGCTACCCGACAGGGCCTTACCCAGGCCTTTTTGTGTCAACAGACAAAGTAGAGCCATTTTCTTCTGACGGGCCAAGGCAAATATTCTATAATTCAACTGGTGCAGCAATAACTCCGGGGAATTTTCTTTTTGGCACTAGTGGAGGAACTTCGCTTGCCAAGCCAGACCTGACAGCAGCTGATGGTGTGTCAACTACTTTTAGCTCAGCAACAGGGCTTAACCCCTTCTTTGGCACATCTTGTTCGGGGCCACATGCAGGTGCTATAGCAGCATTACTTTTATCTGCCAACCCCAGCCTGACCACAACACAGATGAGGACAGTGCTTACTTCCAGCGCACTTGATATAGAAGGGGCCGGTTATGAGTATAACAGCGGCTATGGAATTGTACAGGCGATACAGGCAGTTTCTTATTTGCCGGCCATAACTGTAGCAAGCGCCTTATCGCCTACCTCGATCAATACAACTTATGGCACTGCATCTTCCAATATGGGCTTTAGCGTAAGCGGTGCAAATATTACAGGGGGCATCCTGGTAACAGCGCCTACGGGTTTTGAAGTATCCTTAACAGCAGGGGGCACTTATACGACGACAATAACAGTTGGAAGTTCAGGCACTGTTGCCAGCACGCCTGTCTATGTGCGTTTAAAAGCCAGTGATGCATTAGGGGCTTATTCAGGGAATATAGCGCTTACCAGTTTGGGGGCAAATACTGTAAATGTAGCTATTTCAAGCAGCACGGTAAGCGCAGCAACACTGACTTATACAGCCAATGCCGCAAGCCGTGTTTACGGTGCAGCAAACCCGGCTTTTAGCGGAACAGTAACGGGATTTACAGGTACTGATAACCAGAGTAATGCCACTACAGGTACCTTAACGTTCACTACAACAGCAACTGTATCAAGCCCTGTGGGCCAATATGCTATCAATGGTTCAGGACTGACGGCAAATAACGGCAATTATGTTTTTGCGCAGGCTGCGGCGAATGCCACAGCGTTGACGATAGGGCAAGCTACGCCGATAGTGACCGTAACGAATGTTGGCACTTATACTTATAATGGCAACCCACAGGGGCCTAACACGGCCAGCAACACGGGAACAGGAACAAGCTATACTTTCAGCTATTTGGGAACGGGCGGTACGACCTACGGCCCGAGCGTAACACAGCCGACGAATGCAGGGAGTTATACGGTGACAGCAACGGTGGCTGCAAGCGGGGATGGCAACTGGACAGCGGCCAGTTCAGCAGCGACAGCATTCGCGATAGGTGCAGGAAGTTCAAGCATCACGGTAACAGGAGCAACGGGCTATACGTATAACGGGATGCCACAGGGACCATCAACGTCAATGGAAAACGGGTCAACCGGGGCAATAACTTACAGTTACGCCGGTACAAGCGGCACGACATACGGGCCAAGCGCCACAGCGCCGACGAATGCGGGTAACTATACAGCCACAGCAACTGTTGCAGCCGATGCGAATAATACCGGGGCGACATCAGCAGCCTATAGCTTTGTTATCAATCCGGCTACCCTGACCATTACGGCAAATAATATCATTAAATGTAACGGCGCAACTTATGTTTTTGCGGGGACAGAGTTCACAACCACCGGGCTGGTGAACGGAGATGGTTCATCGGTGAGCAGTGTGAGCTTAAGCAGCAGCGGAGCAGCAGCAGGAGCAACTGCTAATAGTTACCCAATATTAATATCGACAGCGGTTGGTACGGGATTCAGTAATTATATTCTCAATTATGTAAACGGCACCTTAACTGTGGAAACGGCATTAATGTTAACTATAACACAGGTAAACCCTGATTGTTATGGCGACCCGGGCTCGCTGTCAGGATCAGTAATAGGAGGTACCGCACCTTATTTGTATGAAGTGAACAGCGGCCTGACCTATGGTTCGGGGCCAATTGTATACGGGCCGAGCACCACGCCACTTTATAGCCCTGCAGCACCTGGTTATTATACTTACTCAGCGACCGATGCAGCAGGATGTTTGGTGACGGCACAAAGGCTGAGCGTGAATGCGTTGGCACGATCGGTAGTCCTAATAGGAAGCACACCTGCCTCCAGTACAATAGCTGTATGTTATGGAACTTCTAAAACAATCAATACCATATCGACAGGCGGGACCTCGCCGTATACCTACAGCCTTAATTCAAACGGCGTTAGCGGACCATTTGTTGCAAGTTCGAGCCGGTACTTTACCGTATTAGCCGGTACTTATTATATTACTGTTAAAGACAATGCGGGCTGTATTTACAATACCGACACCATCAGTATTACGCAGCCATCAACGCCAGTATCATTTACCAGCACCACCGGCGGTCAGCCGTGTAATACCCTGGGAGGAATATCCGTAACAGCTAATGGCGGTTACGGAGGCTACAGCTACAGCGATAACAATGGCGGTAGTTACCAGTCAAGTGGCCTGTTCAGCGGGTTAGCTTACGGCAGCTATACTGTTGCAGTAAAGGACCAGAACGGGTGTGCAGGGGGTTCATCTGTTGTTAAATTTACGACGCTGACCTCTTCTGCTATCGCAGCGGCGAAGAACCCGATATGCCCTGGCTCAGGCACAACCATTTATACTGTGCCAAACGGAGGAACACCGCCTTATTCTTACAGCCTTGACGGGTTAATTTATGTGCCCAGTAACGGCCGTTACTTTTATGTACCTGAAGGAATGCATACGATAACGGTGAAAGATAATGTGAGCTGTACTTACGGGCCACTTTCGATAACAATCGACACCTCTTCGGCGAGTTGTGCAGCAACTCTTGCAGGAGGTGCAGAGGAACTTCAGAAGGTGGCGCCTTTAGGGTCAATGTTCAAAGCGCATGTTGAGCCGAACCCTGCACAGGGAGCTTTTCACCTTAAGATGGAGAGTACCAGCAAGGAGAAGGTTGAATTGGTGGTGATGAACATGCTGGGCATTAAAATGTATGAGACTAAAGGTGGGATAAGCGCTGCTTATGCTTTTGGGGCAGAGTTTAAAGACGGCATATATTTATTGCAGGTAAGGCAGGGCAATGAGGTGCATACGGTGAAGCTGGTGAAGGGGAATTAGAGGAATTGAGAATTTATAATTGATAATTGAGAATTGAGGGCCACCCTGAGAAGGGGTGGCCTTTTTTTGTTTATCCAATAAAGGGGTAGTGTAGTAGCGATGGACTTGCTATGGGGGGAGGATGGCTTTGGCATGGATCTGTAGTGAATGTGGCATGACACTGAACCAGTATAAGTACAGTATAAGTTCAGTATAAGTACAGTATAACTACAGTATAAGTACGGTATAAGGCGTGGATAGCGGTGTGGGTATTGCAGATAAAGCAGGAAAATGAGGGTGTATGGGGGTGAAGGTTATAAAAAGGCTACCTGGAGAAGGGTGGCGTTTTGTTGCTGCTGATTATCAATTGGTTGAGGAATAATCATGGAGCAATGGCGCTAATTTGCCTAGCCATTAATGGTTTATTAATTTTACTTTAAGGGAAACATAACGAGGTGTTAAATAATTACGTATACTTTTACCGCCGCTTTAAAAAAGCTATTAGTTTTTTAAAGCAATGCCATATATGTCACATCTGGCTTTTGTTTAACTAATTGAAATATACTTTTTGAAATGGTTTTCTAAAGTGGCTGAAAAGCTCTTTTGGAGGGAGGGGTTTGTGGTTTGAGGGTGAATGGTTGACATGTTGAATGGTTGTTGGTGAAGAACACCAAACAACGGCGGTGAAAGGAGTGACTTGCAAGGCACAAGTACGCTTGGCACAAGGCTATACTGCATACTTGCGCCAGTTGTGGGGGAGGGGTTTGTGGGTTGAGGTTGAATGGTTGACATGTTGAATGGTTGCTGGTGAAGAACACCAAACAACGGCGGAAAGGTTGAGATGTTGAATGGTTGGTGAGGGAGGGAGAAGCCTTTTGTATTGTTTGTCTATATAAATGCCTTATACAATGCCATATCTTAAAAATCTACTTTTTACCAATGGGGTAATACACTCCTGTTTTTCTATTTCTAAAAAATATAGTATGAAGAATAATGTAATGCTTAAAGCAATGGCGATGGCCATTGTATTGTTATTGTCTGTTGCAGGCAAGGTGAACGCGCAGGCTCCCGCGGCTAAAGTTGCGGCACCTGCTACCCCTGCTGCTGTACCGGCTGAGACACTGAAGCCCGGCGTTCCTGCGATGCCACTTAGTGTGAAACATATAACTCATGCGCCTGTTGTTGCTGCGCCGGTTACTGTCCCCCCTGTTTCAGCAGCGCAAGGCAAGGTTGCTCCTGTGGCACCTGTACCACAAGTTGCTAAGGCGCTTGCATTAAGCAAAACAACGCAGGATGGTAATGCCCCTGCGCCTGTTCCGGCACCAGCAAAGGCGAACGTTGCACCAATAGGTACAACTACAAATGCTACGCCACCGCAGAGATAGATCATTAAATTAAAAAGAATAATTTTTTACCTCTTAATAAGAATAATGAAAAAAGTTTACATAGTGCGAAAGCAAAAAGAAAATCAGGGGCATCAAACCAACAATGAATCCCCCCTGGGCATTTCGCATAATGCCCTTTTGGGTAATAAACCTTTTCAGGATATAAAAACTATAAATACTGCCATTATGAGAGTTAACTCTTCCCGCGTGTCAACACAACCCACGGCCGCGAAAAGCAATTTTTTCACGTCAATACTTTCTTTTACAAAAGCGAGCCAGCAATTGATGGCCGCCTTTTTTGTTTTGGGAATAATGCTTATCAGCGGAGCAGCGAAAGCACAACCGACTGTATTGTACACGAGCCTGGCCCCAAGCAGCAGCCCTACGAATACAACGCCTTCGTCCACAAATTCCAGGTATGCGCTGTATGGCCCATCGGGTTCATTTTATCAATACCGCTTTCAATTTAACGGCACCACGGGGTCTTCTTATACCTGGGCATTTTCTACGGGCACACCGGCTTCGCCAAGTTACAGCCCTAACTGGAGGCCTAATAATCCTAATAATACATTATCTGCCAATAATTTTATCCCTACCAATTTTGCCAATGGCGCAAATTATAACGCTTCAGGGGGCGGGTCGGACGGTATCCTGCCAACAATAACAAGCGGCAATTATTATACATTTAACGTAGGAAACAGTTCAAACGCTAATAATGTAATGGAGCTTTTGGAAACCAGTTTTAACCCTGTTACAATTGGTGCGCCTACCCAATATCCTAAAGCAAGTTTGGTTAATGCAGGAGCGGCAGTAACTGTAACCATCACCACTTCGGCGGCCCCTTCGACAGGTGAAAATGTATTTTTAAGATATACAACAAACACTTATTCTACTTCAACCCTTGTTCAATTTGTTTTTAATGGCTCTACCGGCACGGCGGTTATCCCGGCCCAAGCTGCAGCAGCAAATGTTTTATACTATGCGTTCTCAAGCAACAAGTCTTTGAGCGGGATCAACAGCGATGTTTCAGCTAATGGTCAGTCCGCGAATGATATGGCTACTTTGAACCTTAGTTCGGGCGGCTCCTATACTGTTATAGCCGGAACGGGCGCTGTATTGGTTCAGTCTTCGGGTTCATCTGCAAATGATGCCTATTATGCTACACTTAGCACAGCCTTTACCGCAATAAATGCAGGAACGCATACAGGCGCTATTACTATAGCTATTTTGGGAAATACAACGGAAACCGCTTCAAGTGTTTTAAACGCAAGCGGATCAGGGAGCGCGTCTTATACTTCTATTGCTATCAACCCGAGTGGTGGCGCGACAAGAACTATTTCGGGTTCTGTTGCGGGGCCGTTAGTTGAACTGAACGGCGCTAAGAATGTAACAATTGATGGTTTAAATACAGGCAGCAATGCGCTGACCATTTCCAATACAAGTGTTAGCGCGAGCGCATCCACGATTCAATTCTTATTAAGCGCGCAAAGCAATACGGTGCAAAACTGTACCCTATCGGGTTCGAGTGTGAGCACGACCTCTGGTACTGTATTCTTTTCAACGGCCACATCAGGAACAGGTAACAGTAGCAATACTATAAACGCGAATGTTATTAACGCGGCGGGAAGCAATTTGCCTACTAATGGTATTTATTCAGCGGGTACTTCAGCAAATCCAAACGCAACAAACAGCATTACCAACAACAGCATACAAGACTTCTTTGCGGCAGCAACGGCTTCCGTTGGTATATTGGTAAGCACAAACAGCAACACATGGACGATAACAGGCAATAAAATATTCCAGGCTGCAAGCCGTACTTCAACGACTGCTTCTGCTTATGGCGGCATTGAAGTGTTAGGTTCGGGTAATGGATTTACCGTTAGCAATAACATAATCGGTTACTCGGCAGCAGCAGGTACAGGAACTATGACCTATACAGGTGCGGTTGCCAGTACTTTTTATGGTATTGAATTAACAGTAGGTACTACCACCGCAACATCTGTACAGGGGAATACTATTACTGCTATTTCATTTACTACGGTAGGCGGTATAACAACATTTCCGGGGGTATTTGCCGGTATGTATGTAACTGCGGGCGCTGTGAATATAGGAACCACAACAGGAAATACGATCGGCGCTTCAAGCGGCACAAGCGCTATTTCAGTAATTGCAACAAGTACAAGCGGCAGTGTTGTTTGCGGAATTTATGCAACATCTACCAACACGATCTCAATACAAAATAACACCATTGCTTCTATTGCGGCTACCGGCGGAGCTACTATTCCAATGTATGTTTTCGGGGTTGCCACTGCGGGAACCGCAGGTATATTTACAGTATCTTCTAACAATATCGGCAGCTCTACCACAGCATCTATTTCTGCGGGTGTTAGCGGTACCACTACAACAACTACTGAAGTAACAGGTATAGAATTAACCAATACAGGTGCGCAAACCTGTAACTCAAATACAATCAATAATCTTGCTCAATATGGAACAAGTGCAACAGGCTATACTGCCTACGGAATTCTTGCATCGCCGGGGGCAGTAAGTAATTCACAGACCATAAATTCTAATACCATTTCTAATATATCAAGTCCGTGTGCATACGCCGGATTGGTATCCATTGGTATTTCTACAAGCGGTACAACTACAACGCTGTCAATAAACGGAAATACTATTTCTAATATTGGCGCTACTACTACAGGGGCCACGGCTACAGGTGGTGCCGGAATAATTGTATCTAATCTAACCAGTTCGGGCACAATAGCAACCAATAAAATTTATGGGATTACGACAACTGCAACGGGTACAGGAGGACTTTGGGGGTTATATTTCAGCGCCGCTTCAACTACCGGTACTGGGTTTAGTATTTATAACAATATGATCTCTCTGACCAATGGGAGCAACACGAATGCTGTAAACATTTATGGGATATATGACGGAGGAACGGCTAATTCAATATTTAATTACTATTATAATTCGGTAAATATTGGGGGAACGGCATCGTCAGGTGCAGGAAGTTCCTATGGGTTGTATAGAAATCTTGCAACAGCACTAACTTTTAAAAATAATATTTTAAATAATGTAAGGACAGGCGGAACGGGTGTTCAATATGCTATATATAGTAACGCGGGTAAAGGTAACTGGGTTGCCAATGCATCAGATTACAATGTATTCAATGCATCTACGCTGGGATATTTCAACGGCACTACTGAATCTACACTTAGTGCATGGCAAAATGCAGGTAATAACGGAGATGGGCATAGCTATGCCTTCATAACCACAACCTTCACAAGCCCGTCCACGGGTGACCTTCATATGAATATGGGCACAACGCCTACGCATATTGAATCAGGCGGTACGGCAATAACAGGCATCACAACAGACTATGACGGTCAGGCACGCCCGGGCCCGGCGGGTTCTGTGAACGGTGGCGCATGCTCTACTGATATAGGTGCGGATGAATTTGACGGTGTTCCTTATAATTTGGCTCCGACAGCACAGGCGACTGTTTTGGTTCTGACCCCTGGTAATACTTTTGTAAATGGCAGCTTTACTGCTTCTGCTTCTGCAAATGGTTATTTGGTTGTGAGGACCGCTACATCATCAGCACCGACAAACCCTTCTAATAACACCACTTATACCGCGGGCTCAACAGCATTGGGAGGTACCATTGTATATTCAGGGTCATTAACAACCTTTACTGATAATTACAGTTTAACTACAGGAACGCAGTACTGGTATTGGGTGTTTGCTTATAACAGCAGCGCATGTGTCAACAGCAATGTATATTATACCACCAATCCTTTAACACTGAGCACGACCACTTTAGTTTATCTAAACTGGATCGGTGCCGGCACGGCAGGTACAACAGGTACATCTGATTTTAATACTGCTTCTAACTGGAGCCCTGCGAGGGTGCCGGGATCGAGTGACAGTGCGGTGATAGTGTTGACATCGGCGGCTACGGTTACGGTTTCTGCTACAACGACTGTGAATGCCTTATACTTCCTCAATAATGGCTCAGCTACTACGAGTATTTTTGATGTAACTACAAACTCATTTACTGTTAACCAGTCGTTTACTATTGATAATCCTTCAGCGAGTAACACTAATTCTTCTTATGCTGCCGTAGGGAATGGTGGATCGTTAAAAATTGGAGGAACTGCCAATATTGGGGTTAATTCATACGCAGCTACAACAGTTTATTTTGTTGGTTCAGGCTCGGCAACTACAACGGGGACTGTACAGTTTAATGGCAATGTAAATTTTGGAGCTGCAGCCGGTTCCGTAAGTTCAACTTATAAATTCAGCAAGTATTTATTTGACGGTAGTGGTACACAAACAATTACTACCAATGCAAGTTATGCTTTTGAGTTCAGCAGCCCTGTTTTGATAGGCAGCGCCAATACACCAACTGTGGTACTTGCCGCTTCTCCTGCTGTAGGAATGTATATGTACAATGCAACTGATTCTTTAATAATAGGCGCAGGCAGCACCCTTGACCTTACAAGTAATTATTTTAACAAGGCTACTGCCGGAGGAAAATTTGGTTTAGGAGCGGGAAGCATATTAAAACTTGCTTCCTCCACTACCACGGGAACCAATAGTGTGACAGGAAGTAATTTCCCAGGCGGATTTACTACTTATAGTTTAGCTACGGGAAGTACAGTAGAATATTATCTTGGGGGGGCTCAAACGGTATATGCAACGCCAACTTACGGCAACCTGACAATAGGAGATGCAACTACAACACCTGCAACAGTTGCTACTGCAGGAGGTGCATTGACCATTGCCGGAAATATACTGATAAACAGCGGGGCAACTTTTAAAGGCGGTACATCCCTTTCACACACTGTTGCTGGTAGCTGGACCAACAACGGAACATTTAGTTTTACAACAGCCAATACTATTACGTTTAACGGCAGTGGTTCGGCGCAGACTTTGGGCGGATCGGCGACAACCCTATTTTATAACCTTACGTTTAGTAATAGCTCGGGATTGAGCTTGTCAACCAGCGAAGGAGTTAACCATACGCTTACCTTCCCTGCGAGCGGTTTAATCACTACGGGGAGCAATGCGGTGGTGATGAATGCAGCAGCTACTATCAGCACGCCATCTGCCAATGCTTATGTAAATGGTAATTTAAGCTGGGGGTTTGCGGTTTCAGGGGCTACGAACCATGTATTCCCTGTGGGTAACGGCGGTACTTATCTGCCCATCACTTTTACTTACCCTACACCTGCCATCAACACGATAACGATAGCGGCAACTGCGGGGTCTTACCCGGATGCTATACCGACGAACGTGAGGTTGTATGCAGGGGCATACTGGACGCTTTCGAAGACAGCTACTGTTGCTAGTTATTCACTTACTATTCCGGCGAGCGGTTTTACGCCTACAGGTACTGTAGTGATACTTAAATCAGATAACAGCGCAACGGCTACTTCAAATGCTACAACAGGAACTTATACCAATTCGACAGCCTTTACAACAATTGGCTCAACGAACAGCCAGTTTGCGCTGGGACAGACGAATATACCGTTGACGATAACAAGCGGCGTTACAGCTAATAATAAGGTTTATGACGGCACAGTAAATGGCCCGGGCTCAGGTGCAGGATATACGGTAGGAACGGTTGTTTTCTCAGGTGCTGTAGGCGGAGATGCCTTAACGCTTGTTAGTTCAGCAGCAACGGAAACCTTTGCAAACAAAAATGTAAATACCGGTATAGCCATAACAGCGGCAGGCTTTACGGTAAGCGGGACAAATGCGGGTGCATATACCCTTACGCAGCCAACAGGATTGACGGCGAATATAACAGCAGCACAACTGACATATACAGCTAATACGGCAAGCCGGGCTTATGGAGTGGCCAACCCTGCCTTTAGCGGAACGGTGACGGGATTTGTGGGTAGTGATAACCAGTCTAACGCAACAACCGGTACACTGGCATTCACATCAACAGCGACTTCCACAAGCCCTGTAGGCCAATACCCGATCAACGGCTCAGGACTGACTGCAAATAACGGCAACTATACTTTTGTACAGGCAGCAGGCAATGCGACAGCGTTGACAATAGGACAGGCTACACCAGTAGTGACTGTAACGCCAGGTACTTATACGTATAATGGGTCATCACAGGGACCTGGTGCAAGTGTGACCAGCAACACGGGTACAGGTACAAGCTATACGTTCAGCTACGTTGGCGTAAGCGGTACCAGTTACGGGCCAAGTGCAACCCAGCCAATCAGTAGTGGCAGTTACACGGTAACGGCCACGGTAGTAGCAAGTTCAGACGGTAACTGGACATCAGCGAGCTCATCAGCTACAGCATTTACAATAGGGAAGGCGACAGCCACCATCAATGTAACAGCATACAGTGTTACTTATGACGGCAATGCACATACGGCAACAGGGACAGCAACAGGTGTGAACAGCGAAGACCTGAGCAGCCTCCTTAACTTAACAGGCACAACACATACAGCAGCAGGAACCTATAATGGAGATGCATGGACATTTGCAGGCAATACCAATTACAGTTCAGCATCAGGAACGGTTAATGACCTGATAAGCGCAGCAAGCTCAACCATCAGCGTAACAGGAGCAATGACATATACTTATAACGGAGCAGCACAGGGGCCATCAGGCATCAGTGAAACAGGTTCCACAGGAGCACAATCTATCAGCTACTCAGGTACTGATGATGGAAGTAATCCTTATGGGCCAAGTGCAACTGCACCAACTAATGCAGGCAGCTATACAGCTACTGCAACAGTAGCGGCAGACGCGAACTACAGCGGGGCAACATCAGCACCTTATCCGTTCACTATAGCACAGGCAACAGCCACCATTAATGTAACAGGATACAGTGTTACTTATGACGGCAATGCACATACGGCAACAGGAACAGCAACAGGTGTGAACAGCGAAGACCTGAGCAGCCTCCTTAACTTAACAGGCACAACACATACGGCAGCAGGAACCTATAACGGAGATGCATGGACATTTGCAGGCAACACCAATTACAGTTCAGCATCGGGAACTGTGAATGACCTGATCAGTACTGCAAGCTCAAGCATCAGCGTAACAGGAGCAACGACATATACTTATAACGGAGCGGCACAGGGGCCATCTACTTATACAGAGACAGGCTCAACCGGAGCGGTAACGTTCAGTTATGTTGGGGTAAGCGGCACGACCTACGGCCCAAGTGCAACAGCGCCAACGGGAGCAGGCAGCTATACAGCCACTGCAACGGTAGCAGCCGATGCTAATTATAACGGAGCAACTTCAGCAGCATACGGGTTTACCATAGCACAGGCAAACGCCACGATCAATGTAACAGGATACAGTGTTACTTATGACGGCAATGCACATACAGCTACAGGCACAGCAACAGGAGTGCAGAGCGAAGACCTGAGCAGCCTGCTGAACTTAAGCGGAACAACACATACAGCAGCAGGAACGTATAACGGAGATGCATGGACGTTTGCAGGCAATGCTAACTACAATGCAGCATCAGGAACAGTAAATGACCTGATCAGCACAGCAAGTTCAACAATATCAGTAACAGGAGCCACTACCTACACTTATACCGGAGCAGCACAGGGGCCATCAGGCATCAGTGAAACAGGCTCAACCGGTGCACAATCTATCAGCTATGTTGGAGTGAGCGGCACTGTTTATGGCCCGAGCGCAACCGCGCCAACCAATGCAGGCAGCTATACAGCCACGGCGACGGTAGCGGCGGATGCAAACTATAACGGAGCAACCTCAGCAGCTTACGGGTTTACGATAGCACAGGCAACAGCCACTATTAATGTAACAGGATACAGTGTTACCTACGATGGCAATGCACATACAGCCACAGGAACAGCAACAGGCGTGAACAGCGAAGACCTGAGCAGCCTGCTGAACTTAACAGGAACAACACATACGGCAGCAGGCACCTATAACGGGGATGCATGGACATTTGCAGGCAATACCAATTACAGTTCAGCATCAGGAACAGTTAATGACCTGATAAGCGCAGCAAGCTCAACCATCAGCGTAACAGGAGCAACGACATATACTTATAACGGAGCGGCACAGGGGCCATCAGGCATCAGTGAAACAGGCTCAACCGGTGCACAATCTATCAGCTATGTTGGAGTGAGCGGCACTGTTTATGGCCCGAGCGCAACCGCGCCAACCAATGCAGGCAGCTATACAGCTACAGCGACGGTAGCAGCAGATGCCAACTATAACGGGGCAACATCAGCAGCTTACGGGTTTACGATAGCACAAGCAACAGCCACTATTAATGTAACAGGATATAGTGTTACTTATGACGGCAATGCCCATACAGCCACAGGCACGGCAACAGGCGTGAACAGCGAAGACCTGAGCAGCCTGCTGAACTTAACAGGTACAACACATACAGCAGCAGGCACGTATAACGGAGATGCCTGGACCTTTGCAGGCAACAGCAATTACAATGCAGCATCAGGAACGGTGAATGACGCGATAAGCGCAGCAAGTTCAACAATAGCAGTAACAGGAGCAACGGCATACACTTATAGCGGCAATCCACAGGGGCCGTCTACTTATACAGAGACCGGCTCAACAGGAGCGGTAACGTTCAGTTATGGAGGAGTGAGCGGTACTACCTACGGCCCAAGCGCCACAGCGCCGACAGGTGCAGGCAGCTATACAGCTACTGCAACAGTAGCAGCAGATGCAAACTATAACGGTCAAACCTCAGCAGCTTATGGGTTTACAATAAGTAAGGCAAACGCCACCATCAATGTAACAGGATACAGTGTTACTTATGATGGCAATGCACATACAGCAACAGGAACGGCAACAGGCGTGAATAGCGAAGACCTGAGCAGCCTTCTTAACTTAACAGGCACAACACATACGGCAGCAGGAACCTATAACGGAGATGCATGGACATTTACAGGGAACACGAATTACAATTCTGCATCAGGAACAGTTAATGACCTGATAAGCGCTGCAAGTTCCAGCATCACAGTAACAGGAGCAACGACATACACTTATAACGGAGCAGCACAGGGGCCATCCACTTATACAGAGAGTGGTTCAACGGGAGCGGTAACATTCAGCTATGTTGGGGTAAGCGGCACGACATACGGGCCAAGCGCAACAGCACCGACAGGTGCAGGCAGCTATACAGCTACTGCAACAGTAGCAGCAGATGCAAACTATAGCGGAGGAACTTCAGCGCCTTATCCATTCACGATAGCCAAAGCAACTGCCACCATCAATGTAACAGGATACAGCGTTACTTATGACGGCAATGCACATACAGCAACGGGTACAGCAACAGGGGTACTGAGCGAGAACTTGGCCAGCCTGCTGAACCTGAGCGGAACAACACATACTGCAGCAGGGACCTATAACGGAGATGTATGGACGTTTGCAGGGAACACGAATTACAATTCTGCATCAGGAACGGTAAATGACCTTATTAGTGCAGCAAGTTCCAGTATCACAGTAACCGGAGCAACAACGTACACTTATAACGGTACAGCGCAAGGGCCATCCACATATACAGAAAGTGGTTCAACAGGAGCGGTAACATTCAGCTATGTTGGGGTAAGCGGCACGACCTACGGCCCAAGCGCCACAGCGCCGACAGGTGCAGGCAGCTATACGGCTACAGCAACGGTGGCAGCAGATGCAAACTATAACGGTCAAACCTCAGCAGCTTATGGGTTTACAATAAGTAAGGCAAACGCTACCATAAATGTAACAGGATACAGTGTTACTTATGATGGCAATGCACATACAGCAACAGGAACAGCAACAGGGGTACTGAGCGAGAACTTGGCCAGCCTGCTGAACCTTAGCGGAACAACACATACAGCAGCAGGCACCTATAACGGAGATGCATGGACATTTGCAGGGAACACGAATTACAATTCTGCATCAGGAACGGTAAATGACCTTATTAGTGCAGCAAGTTCCAGCATCACAGTAACCGGAGCAACGACATACACTTATAACGGAGCAGCACAGGGGCCTTCTACTTATACAGAAAGTGGTTCAACCGGAGCAGTAACGTTCAGCTATGTTGGTGTAAGTGGTACGACCTACGGCCCAAGCGCCACAGCGCCGACAGGTGCAGGCAGCTATACAGCTATTGCAACAGTAGCAGCAGATGCAAACTATAGCGGAGGAACTTCAGCGCCTTATCCATTCACGATAGCCAAAGCAACAGCCACCATCAATGTAACAGGATACAGCGTTACTTATGACGGCAATGCACATACAGCAACGGGTACAGCAACAGGGGTACTGAGCGAGAACTTGGGCAGCCTGCTGAACCTGAGCG
>CAVYTF010000015.1:0-22553 GCA_963771435.1 uncultured Bacteroidota bacterium
CAACGGCGGCACAATTAAGCAGTCAAAACACAAGGGGGATCTCAGTGTTCAATAACCAATTATATGTGTCATATTTAACAGGTTCCAGCCCTACCACAGCTTTTTTATCTACAGTAGTTAACGGGGTTAATACTGCGCCCACTTCGGCACCCGTAACTATAACTGATATACAAAATTTCCCTACTACCCCGCTCTCTCCTTATGGCTACATTTTTTTTGACAGAAGTGCAACAATTGCCGGTGTAGATCTATTATACGTGACCAATACCAATAGTGCTACTGGAGGAGGTTTGTACAAATTCTACAAGAACGCATTAGGCAACTGGATAAATGCGGGTTCTATCAATTTAACCTATAGTTATTTTGGTATTACAGGTACAGTTAACTGTAGTGGTACGGTTGATCTGTATGTTACGTATTCCGCTACAAACAATGTTAAACCAACGATCCTTGCAAAGCTTACTGATGCTGCTGCCTATAATGCTGCCCCAAGCTATACAACAACTACGCTTTCCGCTGCCTTACCTACCAATTACGCTTTTGGGGGCGTTTGCTTTACGCCGATGCCCGATACAACTATAAGCACAGGCGGTCAAACTATTCCGGCCGGAACTTACAGAAATATTACTATTAACAGTGGCGGCTATGCTACCCTGAGCGGCGATATTACAGTATTAGGTACCGTAACTGTAAACAGCGGCGGCACGTTGGACTGCAGCACTTACCATGTTTTAAGTACTCCCGATTTTCAATCACTATTTAATCTGCAATCAGGCGGAACAGTGATGAGTGCTGAAGCAAACGGCCTTGCTGCAACTTCTAATACGGGTTCTATACAAACATGCTCTACGCGAACCTATAGTGCTGGTGGGAATTATGTGTATGAAGGCACAGGAAACCAAATTACAGGCGATGGTGTTCCAGGCACTGTTAATGATCTTACTATCAGCAACACTTCCAATACCAGTTTAACAAACAGCATTACAATAACTACAGAATTAACCATAGAGGGCAGCCCAACCATTGCAACTCTTACTATCAATGGCAAAACCCTTAGCATAAATGGAGACTTAGCCAATAACGGCTATGGTACTTTCACGGGTAGCAGTACATCTAACCTGACCATCAACGGAGCGGGGAATCTTACGGGAAATCTTATTTTTGCAGGCAGCTCTGCGAATAAGCTTAATAATTTCACGCTAAACCGTACCGGCACCGCAACCGCAACCATGGGCAGTGACCTTATCATTACTGATACAGCAAAACTTACAGCCGGCCAACTTGCTATTAATGGATATTCGCTTACTCTCGATAGCATACTGGACAATACAGTAGGAAATACCGGTACACTCACGGGTGATGCAACCACCTCAACTACAGGAACATCACAATTAACTATTAATGGCACGGGTAATTTACTTGGGAACCTGACTTTCACTAGTGGAAACCAGGCAGTGCAAAACTTTACACTAAACCGCACTTCTTCAGGAATTGCTACGTTAGGCAGCAATCTTTCCATCGGGGGTACCACGGCCACAAGCAATTCAGGCACAGCCACCATGACGGCCGGTCAACTTGTGCTGAATGGGGATACTTTAAACTTAAATGGGTATGTAACAGGGCCAGGCACTTTTACCGGATCTGCATCTTCTGTGATGACTATTGGTGGCAATCTTTCTGTAAATGCAGGTATAGTCAATTTTACACCAGGCAGCCAGTTACTTAAAACAATTACAATAAATCGCTGGAATGGTACCACTCCGGGAAATGCAGTAACGTTGGGAACAAATTTAACTGTTGCAAATCTCAACTTAACTTATGGTGTATTCTCCACAGGGTATAACCTTTTAACGGTTAGCTCTTATGCCAATCTTAATGCGCCAAGTATCCCGTGGGCATCGGGCTCCACTACCTTTGGCAACAGTTATGTAGCTACTTGTGATACTTCGGGCACTCCGATCGCTGTTGCAGGAAATACTACACCTCTCACAGGCAGTTATGGCTTTCGTATAAATAATATCGGAACAGGAGGAACTACTGGTGAGGTTTACTTCCCTGTCGGGGCAAGTTTCTCACCAGCAGCAACAGGCTTTGCACCAACGCCAAACCGGGTATCTATAAACAACCAGGGGCCTGCTGATAACTTTAATATAGTTGTCAATTATGGTGATATAGACAATACCCCTGATGCAAGAGTGAACCGTATTTGGTATATCAATTCAGCTAATTCTACGGCCACGAGCGCACCTGACAAGGTTACAATGAAATTGTTTTTTGTAGACCGTTCTTATACAGGCTGGCCTGCAACTGAGAATGAAGTAGAAAATGAACCTAACACATTTGATTATACTAATATTGCTTTAGTGGAAAGAGATTACAATGGGGGGAATCCTAATTTTATATCCATTTCTGGCGGCACTCCTTATCCGGGAGATATACAAGATTTCCCCCAGGGAGCAAACAATAACCAGGAAGTTTATGCACAATATTCAATAGGAGTAAGCCCCGATGTCTCAGGCGCTAAAAATGGCATTTACCAGTTCAATCGGTTTTCTATAACCGGCCCTTCGGGCATCATTCTTCCTGTAAAAGTCATTAACTTCCGTGCTTATCTGCAAGGCAGCGGCGTGCAGACAGCGTGGACAAGCCTTAATGAGGAAGACATGGCCAGTTATGAAGTACAGCGTTCGGCTGATGCTGTTGATTTTACTTTTATCGGCAGTGTTGCAGCTTTGAATAACAACCAACCATCCCTCAATTATTTATTTTATGATAGCCATCCTTTACAGGGGGATAATTATTATCGCCTCAAAATTATTGGCAAGAACGGCAGCATCAGTTATTCCAACACACAGGTGGTTGTTATAGGCGGCAGCGCATCAGGCATCAACATATTCCCTAACCCTGTAACACGATCTACTTTCACCTTACAATTAAGTAATATACCTGCAGGGAAATATACCCTCGCTGTTTATAATTCAATTGGGCAGCAGATACTAAACCAACAGATAAATCATGCAGGAGGTTCTGCCTCTGCACCTGTTTACCTGCCTTCCGGTACTGCTAAGGGAGAATACCATGTAAAACTTATTGGCATTGGTTTGCAGATGGACAAAATGATAACGGTAGAATAATTTACACTCTTTCGACCCCACTTATAATTATATAATAAAGGCAACGGGTCTTCCGTCACCATTGTATCAATAAGGCTTTATGTTGCTTTATAGGCAATATGCATGATTCCTTAATCACACACAAACTTCACTGCACGTTAACAAACTCAGGCTGTAATACAGCAGTCAAATGTTGTAATTAAAATTCTTCACTTCAAATTAAAGATCATGAAAAAGAAATTCAACATAACACTATTTGCGGTAATAGCCTTTATTGTATTGTCATTCGGCATTTCCAAACCTGCAACTGCCCAGTCAGACCAGGGAGGCTATTATGATAATAACAGCAACCAGGACAATAACACTGATCCGAATTATAATAATGGTGATGCCAACAATGACAACGACGGCAATTACCAGGATGGTACTGATCAGGATAACAATAATTATAGTAACGGCGATGCCAATAGCCAACCCGATCAGGATGTAAATATCAATACATTTAATGATGCACTCAGCCCTTATGGCACATGGGTAGACGATGCCACCTATGGCAGGGTTTGGATTTGCAATGTCGCAGGTTTCAGGCCATATTATTCAGCAGGGCATTGGGTTTATACTGATTATGGATGGACTTGGGTATCTGACTATGCATGGGGCTGGGCGCCTTTTCACTATGGCCGCTGGGCTTATGGCACAAACGCAGCATGGATGTGGATCCCAGGCTATCAATGGGGTCCAGCTTGGGTAGATTGGCGTAGCGGTGGAGCATATTATGGATGGGCACCTTCAGCACCCCGCATTGGTATTGGTTTAGGGGGTTATGGTTATCTTTCTGCAGAAAGATGGGCTTTTGTTCAACGTGGTTTTCTTGGCAGTCCTTACCTCGGTAGGTACTTTGCAGCCGGTTATCGCAATAATGAGATCTTCAGGAGTACGACCATTATTAATAACACAAATATTTACAACCGCAGGTCTTATGTTGCCGGGCCTAACAGGGCCGAAGTGGAAAGATATAGTGGCAGCCGGATAGAAGCAGCGCACATAGCAAACGCAGTAAGGCCGGGGGCAACAATAGCTTCAGCAAACAGGGTAAATATGTATCGTGGTTCTGTCAGGAGCAACACAACAATAAACAGGAGCATTAATAATAGGGTTACTAATAATAATTTTCATCAAGGGGCAGCCGTACAACAGCATTTCAACGCACCCCAGCAACGGGTAAATACAACAGCAAATAACTATAGTAATTACAGGAATTATAGTCAGAACAATGTTTCAAACAGGCAGCCCGCTGTTAACAGGAATGTTCAAACACAGCATTACAATAATTCTTATCAAAGGATTGCTACTCCTAATTACAGCAGGCCAACTACAAGTTACAGGTCGGCAGCAGCGCCTGCAAGAAGCTATAGCCCTGCACCACGCCAGCAAAGCACAAGAAGTTACAGTGGTGGAGGCGGTGCAAGAAGTTATGCAACTGCAGGCCACAGCAGCAGTGGCGGAAGAGGAAGAAGATAAAGTATAGTTGTTGTTTAATAAAAAGAAAGCTTGTAATAATTTACAGGCTTTTTTATTTCCCCTTTTTATTTTTTACTCACTCCTTAAAAGTATAGAAAGAATTTGCCTGGGCCGTGCAGGTCATCACCATTTCGTTTATGCAAACATGCAGCGGCAGGTTAGCACAGTAAAACACCGCATCTGCAATATCCTCTGCATGAAGAGGTTCATAACCATCATAAACTGCCTTTGCCTTCGCTTCATCGCCTTTAAACCGTGTAACCGAAAACTCAGTTTCTGCCGCCCCAGGATGCAGTGCCGTAACTTTTATAGCATGCGGCAACAGATCGATTCGCTGCGCTTTACTAATGGCATCCACTGCACTTTTGCTTGCACAATAAACATTCCCATTCTGATATACTTCTTTTGCAGCCGTAGAGCCGATGTTCACGATATGCCCTTTTTTATTCTTGATCAGATAAGGGATCACGGCTTTAGACACATACAGCAACCCCTTTATGTTAGTGTCTATCATTGTTTCCCAATCCTGCAGCGAAGCCTTGTCAAAGCTATCCCTCCCCAAAGCAAGGCCGGCATTATTCACCAGCACATCTATCGCCTGCCATTCCAGAGGCAGATTGTTAAGCGTTCCGAATACTTCCTCTTTTTGCTGAACGTCAAACACAAGTGCTAATGTTTTTATTTTATATAATAAGGACAAAGAAGCAGCAAGCGCGTCCAGCCTGCCCTTTCTTCTGCCGGTTATAATGCAATGCCATCCCGCTGCTGCAAATTTTTCCGCAATAGCTTTTCCAAAGCCGGAGGTAGCGCCCGTGATCAGGATAATTTTATTCATAAGAATATTTTGGTAAAGAAAGATCTTTACACAAAACTATTCTATTTGTTTTTTAACTATATGAGATATGTGAAGTGCCTAAACTAATTCTGGCTTCCTGTTTTCACGCGGTTTTGTTCGTCGCTCGCCCCGGTGTCTTTATGTTCCACCTGGCTGGTCGTTTTGCCAAACCGGTAGGTGAAGGTGAGTATAGCGCGGCGATTGTCCCAGGTACTGTGTATCATGGTCACCGCTTGGTCGGTCGTGGAAACTGCTTGGAAATGCAATAGGTAAAACGGATCGCGGATGTTCAGTTTAAGCGAGGCTTTGCCTTTCATAAATGTTTTGCCAGCGGCCAGCGAAAACATCCCCATTGGTTGCGCCAGCAATCCGCCGGTAACGAAATTCTTAGAGTTGTACCAACCACTTATTTCTCCTGTCCATCCTTTGTTAAACGTAAATTCGTTACTCATGTTCCCGCTGAACGCTGTGATGGCTTCATTAATACTGTCGTCTGTTATTTGCCCTTCATATTTATTATTATAAACGCTGCCATACACGTTCAGTGACCACCATTTGTTCAGTTGCTTGTTGTAGCTAACGGCCAGCCCAATATTTCGGTTGCTCGCAAGGTTTTCTTTTGTTTGATATGTGGTGTAATTGGAGTCGAACGCATCTTTTGAGGTAATAAGAACATCATTGATAATGTCCGAAATGGTAGTGTAATTCAGCGTTACGTTCAAATGAGAATTATAATTATAGCTCGCTTCAATATTATTACTGAATTGCGGTTGCAGGTTCGGGTTGCCTTGTTGGTAAGTATAACGGTCAAGCTGCAACTGGAAAGGATTCAGGTCCTGGTAAGCTGGGCGGTCGATCCTTCTGCCGTAGGACAGGCTGAACGTATTTTTATCATTCAACTGGTAAGTGAAATAAGTGGTGGGAAAAAGCTGTAGGTAATTTTTATGCAGCGCCGTATCGTTCACTTGCTGCATCCCGTTTGAAACCGTCTGCTCTGCACGAAGGCCTGTCTGCATGCCAAACTTTTTCCATTGCTTTTTCAGGTTCACGTAGGCAGCGTTGATGTTTTCATTGTAAATAAAATGATTGCTCAGTGTGTCGTCTGCCTCCCACTTTCCATCGGTAGGGTTATAGAGCGAATATTCAGCATCATTATCACTTTTCACGATGCTCGTTTTAAGACCGGCTTCAAACGTAAACCCCTTTTTAAGCGGTTGGCTATAATCCGCTTTAAAAATGCCGATATTGATCTTAGAAGGCAACAGGCCGTTCAGAAGGTAAGGTGGCTCTGCTGGTGTGCCATCAGCATTGTAAAGGTAATTATCTGAGTAATCAACGCCGGGAGTATTGTAAAAAATATAATCGCCTTCGGCGGATATATCAGCCCCCTTGTCGTTAAGCTTTCTATCAAACGTAACCGTGTACCCCAGGTTGGTAAGTGGTGTATGGTTTTGAGAATTGGCAGTATTGTATTGGGAGAAATTGTGCAGGCTGTCGTAAATATTCGCTACACCTGTAGGTGTAAAACTTTGGTTGTTAATGGTGCCTGTTGTAACAAAACCCCAGGTTGTTTTTTTATTAGGGAAGAAGTCGATCCCTGCTTTAAAGTTCTGTGCATGCTGCAGGTAACGGCCATATGTGTTTTGATTCACATACTGGTTAAAAGGAAGATTGGCGCTGTCACGCAGGCTGCGGTTGATGGTGATATTATTAAAACCCTGCCAGTAGGAATAGCCGTAGCTGCCATAAAGGTTCACCTTCCCTTTGCGCCAGTTCAGGTTAAGGCTGTTCGTGTTTTTAAAATAGATGGCAACAATGGCGCTGGTAGTAAAAGTCCCGTTAAACCCGTTAGATCTATTTTTCTTAGTAATAATATTTATAATACCCGCATTGCCGGACGCATCATATTTAGCGGGCGGCTGGGTCATTATTTCTATCTGGTCAAGTTGATTAGCTGGAAGATTACGCAGGTAATTAGCGAGGTCCGCTGCGCCCAGGTAGGTTTGTTTACCGTCAATAAGTATCGTTACGTTAGGCTTTCCTTTCAAGCTCACATTTCCGTCGTTATCAACCGTCACACCCGGCGATTTTTCCAAAACTTCTAGTGCAGAGATACCTCCGTTAGTCGGCGATGCGTCAACATTCACTACCGTCCTGTCAATTTTATTTTCTATCAGCGGCCTGTGCGATACAACGCTGACATTACCAAGCTCGCCACTTGACGCAGCCATTTTTATATCAGGAATTTGTACGGTAGCAGCAGTATCATTTAGTTTAACCGGCTTGCTAAAGAATAGAGCAAAGCCAATAGCTTCGGTCTTAATTATATAAGCGCCGGGTTTTATCTTTTCAAACTCGTAGATCCCCGTTTTATCACTTACGGAAAGTTTCACCAACGAGGAATCTTTTGCCTTTAGCAGGGATAATGTGGCTGCTTCAATAGGCTTATTGTCTGAAGATTTCACTGCGCCGGATATCTTGCCGGTTTGCTGTGCCTTCGCACTAACACAAAAAAGGATTGCTGCAGTAACGGTTAAAACTTGTATTGCTGTTCTCATAACGGTCAAATTATTGTACTTCTTCTACGATTTTGTTTCGTAGGCAAATTTGAGACGTTTTAAAAAGCAGCTTTGTTACAAAAGTGATAAACGGAGATTAACAATTTTTATCGGGAATTGATTTTTCCTCAACCATGATGAATGGAAAATAACAGGGATGAATAAAGATCATGCAGGCGTCACTGCCTTTTTCTTAAAGGCCCTTGGTGCAACAAAATACAAAATAAGCCCTGCGAAGAATAATAAAGTAGAAATGATCTCCGCCTGTGTAGGATGATACCCGAAAATATTATATGGCCTCGTGTTCACGCGTATTTTTTCAATAAAGAAACGTTCAATACCATTCAGCATCAGGTAAATAGCAAACATCCTTCCGGGTATATTTATCTTTTTCCTGATCGACCATAAAAAAGCAAACAATAAAAGGCAGGTTATTATTTCATACAGCGGCGTAGGAAAAACAGGCGGCGATAAGTGCATACAGTAGTCATTCCAGGTGCAATGAGGTATAGGCACACCTTCCCTGTTCACATTGTGTGGGTAATCATAAGCCCAAAGCCAGTCCGGCATCCATGATATTGGTTTAGGGCTTGTATTCACTATCCCCCAGTCCCCATCACCTGCCACCTGGCAGCCAATTCTTCCAAAACCATATGCAAACATCAACGACGGCGCAGTAGCATCGCACATATTGATAACGCTGATATGGTGTCTTTTAAAATAAACGATCAAAGCAATAGTAGCACAGATTAACCCTCCATAAAATGTAAGCCCGCTTGCTGAAAATAAATTACCAATTGGGTCCTGTATAAACCTATCCCAGTTTTCAAGGTTATCAAAGATCTTCGCCCCTATAAAACCAAACACTGCCGCAATGATCACAAATGTGCCTACCCTGTCGCTCGGCCAGATACGCCTTGTCTTTTGTTCAGGCTTTGCCAACTTATTCTTATTTTCTTCCCACCATTTCAAACCTGCAAAGAACAACCCCAGCACAATGCCTGTTATCCAGTTGCCCTGCGAAGAAAAAATATAACTCTGGGGGTCATCCAGCGCACCGGCAGTAAAGAAAACGCCTATTATCTTAAACCCAAATACAAACCCAAATACAAAATTTAGCAGCAGGTCCATAATAGAGGCCGGCTTACCAACTGTTACCGTTTCTTCTTCATAAGTAAATAAACCCTGTCCCTGCTTACGTCTTAGTTCTATGGTCTGAAACCAAGCGGCACCTAAAAAAGCAATGGCCACACAAAAGCCAAATGTGTTTGCTATCTTTAAAAATGGCAGGTCAAGATGAAAAAGTTCTTTGAAGACATAATACAGGTTCGGGTACATACAGGGTCTGATTTCTATAAAACACAATGTTAGTACAAAAAAGGGGTATTAGCTGTTTTTCTGGCATTCAATTATACACAAGCGCGTTATTTACCTTCCAGGTTAAACAAAGTATCAACAAATTCATGCTTGTCAAAAATAATCAGGTCATCCATTTTCTCTCCTACTCCAATAAACTTCACAGGTATTTTTAACTGGCTTGCAATAGCAAGTACCACGCCCCCCTTTGCAGTACCGTCAAGTTTGGTAACTGCAATGGCAGAAACATCTGTAGCTGTCGTAAACTGTTTTGCCTGCTCCAGCGCATTCTGCCCTGTTGAACCATCCAGCACCAGCAATACCTCGTGCGGTGCTTCAGGGATTACTTTCTTAATAACACGTTTTATCTTGCTCAGCTCTTCCATCAAATGTACTTTATTATGCAGCCTCCCTGCCGTGTCAATAATAAGCACATCAGCGCTTTTCGCCACCGCGCTCTGCACAGCATCAAAAGCTACAGAAGCAGGGTCTGAACCCATCGCTTGTTTCACAATAGGCACTCCAACCCGCTCGCTCCAGATGGTCAACTGCTCCACTGCCGCCGCCCTAAAAGTATCTGCCGCCCCCAGCATCACTGAATTCCCGGCCTTTTTATAATTATGCGCCAGCTTGCCGATTGTTGTTGTTTTGCCAGCCCCATTTACACCAACAACCAAAATAACATAAGGCTTTTTACCTGCGGGAACGGTAAAGTCTTTATGAGAATCATCAGCTCCATCCACCAGCAACGACTCTATTTCTTCCTGCAACAGTCTGTTAAGCTCTGAAGTGCCAACGTATTTATCTTTCGCTACCCTTTGCTCAATACGTTTAATTATTTCAATAGTAGTATCAATACCAACATCCGCACTCACCAACGCATCTTCAAGATTATCCAGCACCTCTTCATCCACTGTGCTTTTCCCTGCAATGGCCTTCGTTATCTTACTCAAAAAACCTTCCTTGGTCTTTTGCAAGCCTTCATTAAGACTTTCCTTCTCTTTTTTGCCAAACAATTTTCCTAAAAAACTCATACCCCTATGCCTTTTTACTTTTTATTTTTTACTTTCCTTCCTAAAAATACAAAAAGCCTTCATACAATATGAAAGCTTTCAAATATCAGTTGCCACCAATTTATTTGGCAGCCAGAAAATCTTTTATCTTATCCTTATGGATAATTGCCTCTTTAAAAGTGTATGCGCCTGATTTAGGGCTGCGTATAGCTTTAACAACTTTGGTCCAGTTCTTCGCATCGGATGCTGCCTTCTGGTCTTTTGTCTTGATCGCGGTTTTTGCTGATTTTGCCATATAAAATAATTTATCTGCTTAAATTAATATTCACACTTTCATAAAAAGTACCCGTAACACTATTTATCGTAGTATCTACCGTTGGTGATTTGTAAAATAATGAACAATTGTGTTGTGCCAACGTAGCTATTGCAAAAGTATCTATTATACCACTCGATGTCACTATAAGATTATTTCCCGTTTGGCTGTAAGTAGAAGTATCCTTCTCGCCCGTTACCTGCGAATACAACATTCCGTTTGAACTAAAATTAAAATAATCGCCTGAACTGGCAGGGATCGTATCAGTTTCAACGTTAAGGCCATCAAAGTACACTATTCCTATTTCATTAACAAAGGTCCAGTTGCCGCCAATTGTTACAGCAGGCGTTGAATCACTTTTCTTGCACGCAAACGCACAAACACCCAATACTGCAAGAACCATAAATACTTTAAATAGTTTCATTTTTGTTAGTTATAGAACCTATAGACTTCTAACAGGTGCAAAAGTTACTTTATTTCTTTGTGAAGCGTAACTTTTTTCATGATAGGGTTAAATTTCTTCAACTCTATACGCTCAGGAGTGTTCTTCTTATTCTTTTTGGTAATATAACGGCTCGTGCCGGGTAGCCCGCTTGCCTTATGCTCCGTGCATTCTAAAATAACCTGTACCCTGTTGCCTTTCTTTGCCATTTGTAAGCAATTTTAATATTTATACTTTCGCGCCTTCTGCACGCATTCCTTTAATAACTGATGCCAGCCCGTTCTTGTTAATGGTCCGCAAAGCATCCGTAGACACTTTTAGCGTTATCCAGCGTTCTTCTTCAGGAAAATAAAAACGTTTGGTTTGTAAATTGGGCAAAAAACGGCGCTTGGTCTTAATGTTTGAGTGAGAAACACTATTGCCAACAACTGGTTTTTTACCTGTAACCTGACATACTCTTGCCATAACACATTTTTTTCGGACGGCGAAGGTCGGTAAAATCATGGAATTACCAAAAGAAAAAATTGTTTTTGTTCAATAAACTTTTCAAACCGTAGTTTTATTGCCTTAAAATGAATACAGCTTATTTCATAGCCCAACGCATAGCCTTCAACCGGCAGAGGTCCTTTTCGCGCTTCATTATCAGGCTCGCCACTGCTGCAACAGCTCTAAGCGTCGCCGCCATGATCATCACCCTCTCGTTTGTCACAGGCTTCCAGGAAGCCGTTGCCAACAAGGTCTTTAGCTTTTGGGGCCATATACGTGTGCAGAAATACCAACCGCAAAAAGCGTTGGTAGCAGAACAAACGCCACTCCTGAAAAACGATACCATCCTCAACATACTCCGCCACACAAACGGCGTAAAACAGGTGCAGGCCTTCGCCACCAAAAGCGCAGTAGTGGAGAAGAACAAAGAGATTGAAGGCCTCCTTTTTAAAGGCGTCGAAAGCGATTACGGCTTCACCAACCTGCAGCCCTTCTTAAAACAGGGCAGGTGGCTAAGTTTCAGTGACACCCTCTATAGCAAAGACCTCGTCCTTTCCCAGCAGGTGGCAAACGAACTCAACATACGCCTCAACGACACCGTAAATACATATTTCATCTCCGCCGCAGAAGGCAGGTCAAGCTTCAGGAAGCTAAAGGTTTGCGGCATATACAAAACCGGCATTGAAGAATACGACAACCTCTTTGCCATTTGCGACCTCCGCCTCCTGCGCCGCATCAACAACTGGCAACCAACAGAAATAGGCGGTTACGAGCTCTTTCTGAACGATTACAAACAGATGGACACCATCAACAACAAGATTTATGAAGAACTGCCCGGCGCCTGGGTCAGCAAGACTATACGGCAGGAATACCCCAACATCTTCGACTGGCTAAACCTGCAGGACACCAACAAGCTGGTCATATTCGTCGTCATGGCAGCCGTCGCCATCATCAACCTCATCACCTGCCTGCTCATACTCGTGCTGGAGCGCACAAGAATGGTAGGCGTCCTCAAAGCCGTAGGCAGCAGCAACGGCAGCATAGAAGAGATATTCCTCTACTATGCCACCCTCATTGCCGGGCGGGGCATACTCATTGGGTTCCTCTTTGGCGTAGGCATTTGCCTCCTCCAGCAATACACAGGCTTCCTAAAGATGGACGAGGCCAACTACTACGTAGCCACCGCCCCCGTCCACATCATCTGGTGGCAGGTATTCCTTGTCTGCGGCATAGCGTTGGTAGTTTGCTTTTTAGCCCTCGCATTACCCGTCCTCTTTGTCCGAAGCATAAAACCCGTAAAGGCTATACAGTTTAGATAAGGATGTTGTTTTATAACATACGCATATATCTAACGCCCATCATGCCATCGGCATCAAATATTTATAGAAAAAATATCGAAATTGCACCTCGGCCCTGTAGGGGTCGCACTGAAATAAGCTTACGTCCAGCCATAAAACTGCTCATTACAAAGCCCTGAAAGGGCATCAGGTATCAACACAGGTTGTAGCCCTGTATACGCTGCCAAACAACAATAGCTCCTCACACAGGCTCATAGAGCCGGTATAGTAATAGAAGCAACATCGACAAGCAACGATAGCTCCGTAGGAGAGATATAACAACCAATGGCGCAACTAAAACACGGGCCGCATCCGTACAGAAATAAATACTAATCTTGTTTAACTCTAAATATGACCACAACTAAAATCTATTCTCTCTGCGAAGCTGTTGCAGATATTGCATTCATCGCAGCAAATGAGCAGTATGAAACCAACGACACAAGACAAAAATTTGCTCAATTCATTGAATGGGCAAAGGATTTTGAATCCCTTCATAAGGACATTCAATGGGTAGTAAATAGTGAATTAGATTATATAGATTCCATATACTACTTTGCTATGTTTAAAATAAACCAATGGCGTAGTATATGAAAGAAGGACAACAACTTTGGACAAGAGAAGAATTAATCCTTGCGATCAATCTTTACTGCAAAATACCTTTTGGAAAAATGCACTCAAGAAATGAAGAAGTAAGAAACCTTGCTGCGTTAATTAACCGAACGCCCTCCTCCATTGCATTAAAACTTGGCAACTTTGCCAGCTTTGACCCTACACTAAAAGCGCGTGGAATTAAAGGCGCTTCTAATGCAAGTAAGTTAGATAAAGAAATATGGAATGAGTTTTATAACAATTGGGATTCTGCTTTGATTGAAAGTGAAAAGTTATTAGCTAAGGCGAAACATACAACCATTGAGGAATTAAATAACATTGACTTATCTGATTTAAAGCAAGGTTTAGTAAAAGAAAGATTGATTAAAACAAGGGTTAATCAATCTATTTTTCGAACAATGATTTTAGCAGCTTATAATAATACTTGCGCCATTACAGGCATCAACAATGTAAATCTTCTAATTGCAAGTCACATTTCAGGATGGAGTAAAGATGAAAAAAATAGGCTCAACCCAACCAACGGCATTTGCTTAAACGCCTTACACGACAAGGCATTCGATAATGGATTAATTACTATTGCCGCCGAAGATTACAAGATAAAAGTATCATCAAGGCTTAAATTAAAAGAAGTACCAGAGAGCATTGCTTTGAACTTTATAAACTTAGAAGGGAAGATAATTAATCTCCCAGATAAATTCTTGCCATCGAAAGAATTTTTAAAACTTCATAACGATAGCTTTAAAGATTAACATCAAGATTTATTAATCTCCAAAATGGTAGTGTTTAGATAACTGTGTAAAAGTCACAACGGCATGGTAAGTAGTTAAATAGAATTACTACAAAGATGGTTGCTATTCTGTATTTCTTAGTTTTAAATACAATTATTATTAAAACGAACAATTAAAGCAGTTGTTGAAAGAACATGGAAAACACAAAAAACATCAACCGACATAACCTAACTAAAAACCGAGCTATTTGTTCTGCTCGAAACTTTTAAACCATTCTTCATCTACACGAACTGTTTCTTTCAATTCCACTTTCAACCCAAGATTTAATTCTTTAAGCTTTTCTGCTAATTTTTCTCCATCCATGAAATCAATTGCTGGTGCTCCATCTCTTGTAGCTTCCAATATGGCATCGCGGCTAAATGTTCCAGTTGTGATGAATAATCCTTTATCTGTTCTTCCCACCATAGCACCTCTAAAATCCCTGATTTCTTTAGAGCCAACCTTACCCTTGTATCTCTTACATTGAAAGATTATATGAAAACTTAAAATGCCATTTATTTTTGCAATTCCTCTTCCGTCAATTCCGCCGTCACCAGTCCTGCCTGTAACTTCAACCTGAGTAAAACCTTTTTCTCGAAGTATTCGTTGAATTAGTCTTTCAAAAGCCGAAGGGGATAGAGTTTCTATTATTACACTAATGACTTTTTCTTTCCAATCCTCTTCTTCAAAAACTTCTTCATTAACTCGATTCTCCATTTTTGTATCCCAAACAACTTTTATTGACGATAATTCGCTATTAGCATTTATAGACCAAATTCCTCTTTGAGAATTCTCTAATAAGCCTTGATTTTTAAGCATAGTTCTCACCCATGCCATTTCATACTCAAATTCTGATTGATTTGTATTCTTATGAGGAATGGCCAAAAGGTCATCTGATATTTTCAAAATAGCAATGACTTTATCATTTATCTCTTCATTAGTACCTGAACCACCAAGTTGTTGGATTGCTTGCAATACAGGTTTAAAAAAATATTCTCTTTTCGGAAATTCAGCCATTTTTATTTTTAATTTCGGGTACAAAATAATCATTTTATGGAATATAAAATAATAAAGACTATTGACCAGTTAAAATCAGAATGTCTCAAGAAAAAGGATGACTATGTAGATTTCTTTATCGTTCTTGGCGGTGGTTTAGCCAGAAGTTCAAAACGAATTCGGTATGATAAGAAGAGTAATAGATTTGATGTTCATAATGAAATCGATGATACTTTCCAAGATAGTTTATCAGAGGATGAATTAAGAAAAGAAACCATGATTATTGAGGCAATTGATAAAAATGCATTTTTTCAATATAATATTTGAACTGTCATTTACCTGTTGCCAAATGGTATTCAGATAAATTGATTGCTATGCAACGGCGGTGCTCCAACGATAAGTATCCCCATCTCATCAAACGCCTCCCTTTCCACACCACCAGTCCCTAGTAAAGTTTTTTTCAGTATAAGACACCTGCCTCCTGCATTTCTTCACCCACCCAATCAAAACCCCCTCCCTCCCGTTACCACACCATATAGTTTTGGAGCAACCCACCGCAACAACGCTCCAAACCCAACACAGGCAACAATCATAGCGGTCGGCAATAACAGGTAAGTCACTATACGGTATCCATAACCATAATGCAGCAATCCAAACACACCGTCAATGGCAATAGCTACTGCAGGCGCATGCATAGCATAAATAATAAACGAAAAAGCGCTAAGCCATACAAACCACCGCCTGCCCATACACCAGTCTGCAATGCGGTTGCTCCCATACCATGCAGCAATAAGCCCCCAGCCTATTGCAAGTTTATGCAGCAGCGCAAGCAATAAAGTAGGCTCGTATCCAAAAAGAATTTTCCCTTTAAACGCCAGCCATGTTTTGCCCGCACAGAGCAACAGGAATGTAATACCCCATAGCAAAGGGTGTAACCACCGCGGCCGCTCTTGCAGGTCATAATTCGTTTTCTGCAACCATATCCCCAGCGAAAAGAACAGCAGCCCTTCCCCTTCTACCAGCAATGTCCCAAAAGTCCCAACCCACAGTAAAACAGCCACGCCAAAGAACAACCATCTTACTGTTTTATGCATCACACACCACCGCAGCGCGGGGTAAGCAAGGTTATAAACAATAAGCACACGCACAAACCACAACTGGTACGCCACCGGAATAAGTATCCATCTTACAAGCAGCTCATACCAGTAATAGTCGTGCACAAGTAAACGCGTCTTACTCACCTGCACCAAATGAGAGTTCTCCACAAGGCTCCGCGTCAGTGGAAACATTTCAAGCCCATACACAAAAGCCAACCCCGCAGCGCTCCATACAAGATAAGGAATAAGCAGCACCCTCAGCCGCTTCTTGATACGCTGCCCGTAAACCTGTTCGTCCCGCATCGCATACAAATACCCCGATATAGCAAACAGCATAGGTATCAAAAACCGAAAAATGCCATTAGCAAAAAAGTATTCCGTAAAAGAAGTAGGCGTAAGTCTTTCATTAGGCATCGTCCACGGCTGCAGGTAACGCTCTCTAAGGTTATACCCATGTATAAACACTATCATAACCATAGACACAAACACCCAAAACCTGAATTTGATACTTACACATTTAGCTAACGGCTGCATGAAGAGGATTGTGATGGGCTAAGGTAAGTGAAATACCTTGGCTGTTGTTGCCATATCGGGCCCTTCCCTAAAGGAAAGTGAGATAGAATAACTGAACTACATTAGGTTACTGCTGCAGCAGTTCAGCGTTTCTTACTTGCATTAAGAACTGTAAACCCTATTATTTCATTATTTTCATAACGGACAATAATATCATCATCTGTCAGTTCAGAATTGTCCGCATGGTTAGGTTTCTTAAAATGCATATACAACGTATCTGCTTCCTCGTCATAAGAAGACCAGACATTTTTATGTTTCATAAAATAAGGAAGTAACATCTTTACTTCATCTACTGCTGTTTCCATACTATTTCTTTTTTAACAACAAGGCTCTCTAAATACCAAAATAAATTCCAACCTGCCAATACTTCAGAAAATTTCCCATTTCATATTACACCTTTCCCTCATAAACTCCCTTTTTATCCCATTTCTCCTCCCTGCCACATCCCTGCGGCCTTCCTGCCAACTCCCACTCAATGCGCACGTAATTCCCACTCAATGTCCACTCAAGCCCACTCATAGCCGTTAAGCCACTCTTCCTGCCATTCCTTCAGCTAAGGTCAAACCACATGCGAAAGTATTATCCCCGCCGCCACTGCCGCATTCAACGACTCCGCCCTCCCTTTCTGAGGGATAGTAATAGCCGTCTGAATATACCCTGCAATGTTCCCACTGATGCCAGTAGCCTCGTTGCCAATTATAATAATACCCTGTTCTATCTTCCCAACATCCTGCACGTTTTTCCCACTAAGCATAGCGCCATATATGGGTAGCGGACAGGCGCTTAGCGTTGCTATTAAATCAAGATAATATACATTCACCCTTGCAATACTCCCCATGCTTGCCTGCACTACTTTGGGATTATACACCTCAGCAGTATCAGGACTGGCAATAATAGTATCCAATCCAAACCAGTCCGCTATCCTGATAATGGTGCCAAGGTTACCCGGGTCGCGTATAGCATCCAGCATCAATACCAGCTTGTCTTCAATATGCAACACAGGTAGCTCTCTTTCTTCCACAATAGCCACCACGCTGTTCGGCGAAGGCTGCCCACTGATGCGCTGCAATTCTTCAGCAGTAACTTCTATAGTGTTTATCCCCCCGTGCTGCTGAGCCCATTCTGCAAGCCCATATATCTTTTTTATCCTGAAATTGCTGTGCAATAGCTCTTCAATCAGCTTTGGGCCTTCCGCAATAAACAGTCGTTCTTCCTCCCTTGTTTTTTTGTGGTGCAAACTTTGAATATATTTGACCTCATTCTTACTGATCATATTCATGAAATTAACCGGCAGGCTGTTATCCTTTCTTCTCTTTGTTTCACTGCTGTTATTGCTCTTTTCGGCCTGCACCAACGAAAGGCATATTTCCTACAAAAGGGTCAAGGTAATTGACTACCCGGCTGATACGCCCTTTGTTTACAACAATAAAATAGTATTGCAAGGTAAGTTATCAAAAGATGTAACAAAGAATTTTACCAATACACTTCCCAATTACTGGGACGACAGCCTCCAGGCTTTGAAGCAGCAGGTAGTTGTGATATTTTACAGGATAAAGAACCCGCCCATTTTTGATAGCGTGAACATAAGCAAAAGCGTTCAATTCATGAGAGCCTACCTGAAGTCGCAGGGGTATTTTTACAGCAGCTTTAGAGACAAGATAGATACCGCTTACGTAAAAGGGCAACGCTTAGTCACCGTGACCATGTACGTGACCCCGGGAACGCCTACCATTATTGATTCTGTCAGCTATGGCCTTAAGGACACAATGCTGCAAGCCCTTGCAAAAAAGTGGGAAAGAGGGAGCCTCTTAAAGCCCCATAAAAGCTATTTTGCAAAAGACCTTATTGCCAACGAACTGGACAGGCTTGTTAATATTTACAGGAACAGCGGCTATTTTTTATTGACCCGCGACAACCTTATTGCAGAGGCAGATACCTCTGACCTACGGTTTGCAAAAGACTCTTTGGAAAGAGCGCACATGATGGCTGATACATCGGCAAAGAAAAGATGGCCACCTACCTGCTCCATCATTATAAAACTGAGGCCAAACGCTGATTCTTTAAAGGCTTATGATTCTGCAAAAAGCACAAGGGTGTATTATACGGGCAATATTTATTATTACCCCGAAACAACCATCTCCCAAAATCCTGACAGCCTGTTGAAAGACAGCTCGCAATTCAGGGCAATAAGCTATAATGATAGCTTGCGGCGTATCACTATGTATTATAATACCGGCAAGTTTGTTTTGCAGCCCCTTAAGTACCATACTTATTTGAATTTTGGCAAGCCTTACGATGAATATAAATTCTATAAAACGGTGAACAGTTTATCGCTGATAGGCGCATGGCAGCAGGTTGACAGCCGTTCCCATATTGATAATGACACGGTTGACTTCCATATTTTCCTCGTGCCTACCATTAAACAAAACTTTAGTATTGACCTGGAAGCAAGCCGCAATACAGGCGATTTTCTTACCTCCAATAATTTATTCGGGCTTACAGTAAACACTACTTACCGTGACAGGGATGTGTGGCAAAGGGCTATTCAATCTACCACTACCCTTAGCAATGGCGTTGAACTAAGCTTTGAACCCGATATCCCGCTGCTGCAAACCATTCAAAGTTCTTTAGGCCACACCTATACTTTTCCAAGAATTTTGCCGCCGTTCACACTGCTTGAAAAATTATGGGATAAAAAAAATAACTGGGAAAATAAAAGAACCTTCTTTAGCCTTAATGCAGCTTATACGGACAGAAGCGATTTCTTTATCCTCAAATCCTTTGTTGCTAATACCGGCATTCAGTTTAAAAACAAAAACCTTGTATGGCAGATCACGCCGGTCAATATAGAATTATACTCTTTGGATACCTTACCCTTGCTGGACACTGCATTTATCACCAACCCCTTTTTACGCACTGCATTTAATACAGGTTCAGTTATGAGTTTGCAGGTTAACTTATCAACAACCTTTCCTGATAGGCGGCATTCGGGCATAAGTAATTACATTAGTGCCGGTGTTGAATGGACCTATTTAGGAACGATCATAACCGATATAGCAAAAGTGCCAAACCTCTACCAGTTTGCAAAAGAACAGGCGCAATGGGTGCGCACTTATAATTTGAGGCATACACAGCTTGCTATGCGCTTTGCTGAGGGGTTTGGAGTAAATTATTCTGGCAGTTCGCGCTTTGGTATCACCATGCCTTTCTTTAAACAATTTGCGGAGGGGGGGCCAAACAGTATGCGTGGCTGGGCTTTAAGACAACTGGGCCTTGGGTCTTCGCTGCTAAGCGACACGGCATCCAGCACATTCCGCGACAGGTATGGGGATATGGAGCTTGAATATAATTTTGAGTACCGTTTCCCAATCGCAACCATTGGCGGCGTGAACATAAACAGTTGTTTTTTCACAGACATGGGCAATGTTTGGAATGTTCGCAACGATCCGAATAACCCCAATGGCACTTTTGCCTTAAACACTCTTGGGCATGATGTAGCCATTGCAGTAGGAACTGGCATTCGTTTAGACTTCAGCTACTTTTTAATAAGGGTTGATTTTGGGTTGAAGCTAAAAGACCCCGCCCGTCTTGAAAACAATGGATGGCTCGACGTTAGCCATTTCTCTTGGCGCAACGACGAGTTTAATGTAAAGGACGCCGTTACCGGCGAACCCATACCACAGGACAATTATGCTTTCCAGTTAGGGATAGGGCTGCCATTTTAAGATTTCCAATTTGTTTGTTATTTAAACTGCCCGTTGGGGATGCCCCGATGACCTGTTGGAGCCTCCAACTGCCTGTTGGGGAGCCCCGATGCCTTGTTGGAGCCTCCAACTGCCTGTTGGGGGAGCCCCGATGCCTTGTTGGAGCCTCCAACTGCCCGTTGGGGAAGCCCCAATGCCTTGTTGGAGCCTCCAACTGCCCGTTGGGGGAGCCCCGATGCCTTGTTGGAGCCTCCAACTGCCTGTTGGGGGAACCCCGATGCCTTGTTGGAGCCTCCAACTACCCGTTGGGGAAGCCCCGATGCCTTGTTGGAGCCTCCGACTGCCTGTTTTAACCTCCTATTGACAGCTTCAAAGCCTGGATATTATCATAAAACTGCTCTACTGTTTCTGCATCCTCCAGTTTAAACGTTCCAATCCTTGTCCGGCAAAGGCTGCTTAAATAAGCACCAACGCCCAAATGTTGCCCAAGATCATTGGCAATACTGCGTATATAAGTGCCCGTGGAGCAAACTATTTTGAAATAAATATTGGGGAATTCGATCTTTGTTATGTCAAATGAATGAACGGTAACAGGCCTTGCTTCTATTTCAACATACTCTCCCTTGCGGGCGGAAACATATACCCGTTCCCCATCTTTTTTTATGGCAGAATGCTGTGGCGGCACCTGCATAATATTGCCTGTAAAAGGCTTTGTAGCAGCAACTATCTCTTCTTTAGTAAGATGGGAAATATCCTTCAAGTCCTGCGGAATTTGTTCCAGGTCATAACTCAAGGTGGTTGCGCCAAGCGTAAAGCTGCCTGTATATTCCTTTTCCATCCCCATATATTCCGTTATCTTTTTGGTGAACTTACCAGTACAGATGATCAACAACCCTGTAGCAAGCGGGTCAAGTGTGCCCGCATGGCCTACTTTGGAGACCTTGGTGATGATGCGTATCTTTTTTATAACATCAAACGAGGTCCAGTGCAGGGGCTTATTTAAAAGCAACACTTTACCATCGAGGTATGGCTGCAGGGCAGGATGAATGGGTTTTTGTTTCATTTTTTATGAAGATAGTCCGAAAGTCCGAATGTCAGAAAGCCTGAAAGATGCGGTACTGTCTCTCGGACTTTCCGTCTTTCCCGACTTTCCGACTATCAATATCCATATTTTTCTTTCCATAAACTTCTTAAAAACTTCCGCAGTTCTTCTTCTTTGGGATTTTGGCCGGGCTCAAAAAACGCGGTTCCAACTATCTTGTCCGGCAGGTACTCCTGCTCGGCAAAATTGCCCTCAAAAGCATGGCTATATTTATAACCCTTGCCATAATCCATATCTTTCATCAACCTTGTAGGGGCGTTGCGGATATGCAGCGGCACAGGCAGGTCGCCATGTTGTTTTACCGCTTCCATAGCTTTGCCGATAGCCACTGTAGAGGCATTGCTTTTAACGCTTGACGCCAAATAAACCGCGCACTGGGAAAGTATAAGGCTGCTTTCGGGGTAACCTATCTTGTTCACGGCATCAAAACTGGCGTTGGCAAGCAATAGCGCGTTAGGGTTAGCATTGCCAATATCCTCACTTGAGAAAATGACCATGCGCCGCGCAATGAACTTAACGTCCTCTCCACCCTCTATCATGCGGGCAAGCCAGTACACGGCAGCGTTCGGGTCACTGCCACGCATGCTTTTGATAAAGGCCGAAATAATATCATAATGCTGTTCGCCCTGCTTGTCGTAGAGGGCGATCATCTTTTGCGCAACATCCATCACAAGGCTGTCCGTTATAACTATCGCGTCTTTCGAAGGAGCCGTGTTGGTAACGACCAACTC
>CAVYTF010000016.1:0-74290 GCA_963771435.1 uncultured Bacteroidota bacterium
TTTTTTGCCTCCAAACAATAAAAGGATGGCTAACAGGATAAATATCATGTGTTCGGGTTGAAGTATTGACAATATCACTGAAATTTCGTTAAACACTAACATAATAAATAATTTAGAAGGTAAAGGTAAATAAATTAAAAGCACATACAAATGATATTATAGTTTATTAACGTGAGTTTGGAACAAAAAGTTTGGAAAAAGTAATTTAAATATGTCGCTGCTCTGCTTCTGAGCTCTCTTATTTCGAAGCGTATTTAGCTGCAAACGTTTAAAAAATAGGCTGAGATCGCCAATCTCTACGCGGAAATCATTTTTTAGAAGCAGATAAAAAACAAGCAGCACCCTGTGATTCCCGGTTAATGGGGAACTGCTCGGCGCTAACGCCAAAACACTCCGCGCTAACGGAAAATCATCCCGCGATAGCGAAAAAAATAAAAAAGTTGCTTTTTAAGATGATCAATGGCGGGGAAAAGGTTTAGAAAGAAGGCACTGCTCCTTTCCATCCGCTGAGGATATAGATGTAAAAAACGCGAGCTAATTTGCTTCCGCGCCAGGATGGGATAGCACCAACGAAATCAATATGGGTGTAATAGGCAGCGTAAGTTTCCTGAACGTTATATTGTTCATTTGAGGGAACAACACACCAGGCTTTATCCATTGGAGCGTTGGTTTTGTGGTAGGCATTGTACCACAAATATTCATGGAGGTCGAAAGGCTCGCCAAGGCCAATCATGGTGATGCCTACAGGCTGGCAGAAATAGTATTCTTCATGCGCTGCCGGGAACCATTTGTAGCAAACCATCGGCGCATCGGCAGGCATAAAGCTGTCTTTTATTTCTTTTTGATAAATGTTTTGAAACTTTTCGCCAGCCTGTCGCCAGCCATATATGTCTAAAGTAAAATCACCTTCGCCGATGTTCGGGGAGGATTTTTTGTTGAGCGTGCCCGGGTAATAATTTATCAATAAAATGCCTGCGATCGCCGCAAATAATATTATGCCAAAGGCTGCCTTTATTACCGCAGGAAAAAAGAATTTATTTCTTTCGCTTAAATAAATGGCTGCGATGGGTAACAGGGAAACATAAGCGGGGCCGCTCCAATGTGGGAGCGTATCCCGGAACAAAGAGATGGCGAGCAGGAGCAGTGCCATAGGAATGCCGATGAATGCGTAAACAGATAAGGCGGGATGGCGGAAAGTCTTGTTGCGATAGAGGGCAATTAAAGCAATGATGGTTAATATTACGATGACGGGGTTGTTATATAATAGCTGGCCAAAAAATTCCCTTAGTATCCCATCGGTATCAATGGAAAAGGAATGGATAGCTACACGGCTACTGTGAAATTTGTAGGTAATGAAATTGTTGGAAATATTCCAGAACAATATGGGGCTTGCAATAATGATGCTGGTGAATATGGCAAGATAAAGTTGAGGCAGCTTTAACCACTCTCTTTTTCTCACAAGAATAAATAAGCCTAAACCAAACCAGAGAAAAATGCCGTGTACTTTGCTCATGATGCACAAACCAGTACTTATGCCGAACAAAAGCCAGGAAACATAGCTTTTGTCCTCCTTTAATATTTTTACGATAAGCCAAAGGCTCAAGCACCAGAACACCATTTGCGGCGAATCGGGCAGGGCGAAAACACCTGCAAGTATGCCTGCGTAAATGGAAGCGTTGTACAGGCAGGCGATAAACCACCCGGCTTTTTCTGAATGTAGTTTTCTCCCCAAATCATAGAGAATCCATGTGGCAATGGCGCAGCTTACGATGCTTCCAAGCCTTACAAAAATCTCGTAGTGCTGCAGGCTGAGGTTTCCTGTAAAAAAACGGATGAACAAGGCAATCATGGGGGGATGGTCAAAATAATTCCATTGCAGGTACTGGCTGTATGTCCAGTAATACACTTCATCATTACCGAGTTCTATGGAAGAAGCGATAAAAAGCCTTACCATAAACCCGATAATGATCAAAGCAAGAACTTTTTTTCTGCAGGAAGCAGCCATTTGATGATTTTGTTCGGCAAAGAAAGCCAAAAGAAAGTTGATTTACGAACGGAGAAAAAAATCTAAGGCAAGATTTAAACAATAATTTTGTTCGGATGGTGGTGATGCGTATTTTTAAATATAGATTTTTACAAGAGCTCCGCTTAGTTTATTCATCATTATAAGAATAGCCATAACTTCAATTGCCATGAGAAATAAAGTAGTGAAGGAATCAATTTTAATTATTACGGTTATTTTATCTCTGTTTATAAAAACAAATGCGCAACAACCTATGAACATAGCCGCGGCCGCAGATCTGAGATTTGCGATGGATTCTATTGTATCAGTATTTAAGCAATCGAATGCAGGTGCAGTAATTAATATAACTTATGGCTCTTCTGGGCAGTTTACCCAGCAGATCGAGAACGGAGCACCGTTTGATCTGTTTTTTTCGGCTAATACATCTTACCCGCAACAATTAAAAGCTAAAGGCCATGTGGAGGGTGATGACATCATTTATGGAAAAGGGCAAATAGTTGTGTGGAGTAAGAAGCTTGACCCGAATAAAGCAAAAATAAATTCACTGCTTGATGCTTCTGTTACAAAGATCTCTATAGCCAATCCTGAACATGCACCGTATGGCAAGCGTGCGCAGGAAAGCCTTGTACATTATGGCTTGTATAATAAAATAAAAGACAAACTTGTGGTAGGAGAAAACATTGCACAGGCGGCGCAATATATTACAAGCGGCGCAGCGGATATTGGCATCATTGCTTTATCATTAGCCCGTTCACCAAATATGCAAGACCAGGGCGGTAAATACTGGGTTATCCCTGATAATACACACCAGCCCTTAGTGCAGGGCTTTGTAATGCTTACACATGCCGGTGAAAACAATACGGCAAAACAGTTTGCTACTTTCTTTTCGTCAGTTAAAGCAAAGAAAATACTTGAACACTTTGGAATTGGCAGCAATTAGATAATAAAACTGAAAGCATCATGGCCGGTATTGACCTAAATCCCTTAATACTTACTTTTAAGCTGGCTTTTATTACTGCTTTATTGTTATTTATCATCTGCCTGCCTTTGGCTTACTGGCTTGCTTACAGCAGGTTCAAGTTAAAACCGGTTGTCGAGGCGATAGTTAGTTTGCCTTTGGTGCTTCCGCCTTCTGTTTTAGGTTTTTATTTGTTGCTTGCTTTCAGTCCCGGCAACGCTTTTGGCAAATTCCTCGAACATTATTTAAACCTTCGGCTGGTATTTTCCTTTCCCGGAATTGTGATTGGTTCTTTGTTGTACAGTTTACCCTTTATGGTTCATCCATTACAGTCAGGCTTTAAGAATATACAACTATCTCTTAAAAGAAGCTTCCTATACTTTGGGCAAATCAAAGTGGGTTACATTGATAAAAATATTATTACCGAATATGCGCGCCTCGTTACTTACTGGTTTAGTACTGACCTTTGCGCATACCATCGGTGAGTTTGGCGTTGTGCTGATAATCGGCGGCAACATTCCCGGGGAAACGCGTGTTGCTTCCATCGCTGTATTTGATGAAGTGCAATCAATGAATTATCATAATGCAAACATGTATGCGGCTATCCTGTTCGTCTTCACATTTGCTATTTTAATTTCTGTTTATCTTTTTAATCAAAGAATAAATAAGGTTAACCTAATTTAATTCTTGATGATACAATTCTCTGCAAATAAATTGCTGCTTACTTCCGAAGGAAAACAAATGCTTTCTGTTTCTTTTACTGTTGAAAAAGGAAAGATCTTAGCGCTTTACGGAGAATCAGGAGTAGGCAAAACAACTATACTGCGCATTTTAGCAGGCCTTACTGATTGTGATAAAGCCTTTATAGAAGTGGACGGTGAAGTGTGGTACGATACCGCCAAAAAAATATATAAACCTCCTCAGCAGCGCTCTATTGGGTTCGTGTTCCAGGATCTTGCTTTATTTCCCAATATGGACATAAGGCAAAACATTTCTTTTGCTTTGCCTAAGAACGCTAATGCAAATGAAGTGGATAATATAATAGAAATAATGGAACTGAAAGGCGTGGAAAAAAGCAAGCCCGATATGCTTTCCGGTGGCCAGAAACAACGGGTCGCTATAGCAAGAGCCATTTTACGTAAGCCAAAAATATTATTGCTTGATGAACCCCTCTCTTCTCTTGACAACAGGATGCGAACTAATCTTGAGAATTACATAAAAAGAATTCATGCTGAATATAACCTTACTACCATCCTCGTAACCCATCATTTACCTGAAGTACTCAGAATGGCAGATGAAGTAATAGTGATCGAGCGCGGCAAAATCAGTAAAAATGGAACACCTTATGAAGTTTTTGCCTCGCAAAACAATGGCGCATTTGAGTTGACAGGAGAAGTTATTGATATAAAGGCCAACAATCATGGGTTTACAGTGATTGTTTTATTTAATAATACCATTATCCCCATCGAAACTTCTTCGGAAGAAGCGAATAATTTAAGCATTAGCCAACAAGTGATTATTATAATGGAAGGGCCTAAACCGATCCTCAAAAAAGAATGATCAAATACTAACTGACCTGCTTCCTGTTTTCTATGTAAATGCCATCCAGGTAATTTAATAACAAACACCTTTGCTATTAGGTTAAGGCCGAATGGCCCACGCAAGACCATCAGGAACTCCACCAACATCAATGTGGCCTGTGATCTCTAAAGTTTTAAGATCAATAACGACTACGTAATTATCAGCCGAACAGGCAACAAACGCTCTTGAACCATCAGTGTCCATAAGTATTCCCGCAGCGCCGTGGCCAATTTTTAATCGTTTTATTTCCGTATGCGATCTGGCGTCAAAAATCACAAGGTCACCTGATTGAAGGCTCGAAATAAATACCATCTTTCCGTCTGGAGTGAATTTAAGCCGGTTGGCGCCAAAAACCTTTGCATCAATTTTCGTCGCTAATTTTTTTGCTGCCAGATCAATGATGGAAATTGTTCCATCCTCACTTGATGCAGTCCATAATTCGCTGCTGTCAGGCGATACATCAAATCCTTCTGAACCCTTTGCAGTAGGAACAATGGTCTGCATCCAATCTTCATGCGGTTTTGCACCGGGAGGAGGAAAATTATTTGGAGGATGAGCCATAACCGGCGGCATTGAGTTTGGCGGTGGCCCAAAACGCCCGGGTTTAATAAGTGTATCGACAAGTATGCTCACTGGTCCTGAAGAAACGTTTGTCGTATAGACCTTCTTCCCATCGGCAGTAACGTAGATCATGTGAGTCCTGTCCTGACCTGTTCCCATACTCCAGTCAAGTTTACCTGTTGCAGGGTCATAGCGGCCAACAGATTTTGAACCTTCAGCAGTAAACCACACTTTTCCGTTAACGAAAGTCAGCCCATGTGGCCCAAAGAGTGGCCTTGTATCAATGTTGGCCAAAGGCTTTTTGGAAACAAGATCAATTACGTTTAGTTCGTGTAAGCTTCCCCCACCATAATTAGAAACGTAAGCCGTCTTGCCGTCAGTAGAGGCAATGACCTCGTGAGGTATCCTCTCCAACAGGGATACGTGCCGTGACTTTTAATGTAATAGGATCTATAACTGCCAAAGTGTGATCGGTTTTTGAAAGCGCAAGTAATGATCGGTGTGGCAAGGTTTGCGCACTGCATTCAGTTGCTGAATAAATTAATGTTAGCAGAAAAACATTCACTGAAATTATCCTTAACATATAATATTTAAAATTTTTCATAGCCTTATTGTTTATTGTAATGATACACTTTTTTTGCAAGTATCTTCTATTTGATGGAAAAGATCCTTCTATTCAGTCGGGATGACCGGATTCGAACCAGCGGCCTTTTGATCCCTAATAAAGCTCCCTACCCGGCTCCTCAATATCCCGAAAATAGTTACGATTTTACAACACAAATTTATTTTCTTCCTTTCATTCATCAAAATTCAAGAGACTGATACTTACTATGTATTACATTAGCCGAAAATATTTGCCATGTATAAAAAAATTCCTTTTTATTTCCTCGCGGTTTTGATAGTTGCCGGTTGCAAAACGAACAACAACACTTCATCAAAGCCTGATGTACTGGCTGCTGGCATTGACAGCACCGTGAACCCTGCCGATGATTTTTTTGACTACGCGAATGGCGGCTGGATAAAGAAGAACCCTATACCTTCTGATGAGGGCGCATGGGGTTTGTTCCAGGTGATACCTAACGAAACACTTAACCGCCTGAAAGATATAAATGATGAGGTTTCAAAAACTGCGGCTGCTCCAGGAACTCCTGAACAAAAGATCGGCGACTTCTACAAAGCGGCGATGGATACGGTAAACATTGAGCAGCAGGGCACCAAGCCTTTGCAGCCTTATCTTGACATGATCGCATCTATAAAAGATGCAGCTTCTTTGCAGGCCATCATGGCGCAGTTAGATAAGATGGGCGTGGGCACTGCGATTGGTTTTTCCGTTGGGCAGGACGCAAAGAACAGTTCGCTGGAAGCTTTGCAACTATGGCAGGCCGGCATCGGGTTACCAGAGCGTGAATTTTATTTTAAAATAGACAGCACTTCTGTAGCGATCCGCAATGCTTATGTAAAACATATCGCTAACGTGCTGAACATGATCGGCAGCGACTCAACCAAAACCCTTGCTTCAGCAAAAAACATTCTTGCTATGGAAACGCAGTTTGCAAAAGCAAGCAGGAAGATAGAAGACCTGCGCGACCCGTACGCTAATTATAACAAGTTCGCTGTAAAGGACCTGAACAAAGTTTCTCCTGAAATTGATTGGAACAATTATATGTCAATTCTTGGGGTAAAGAGCGCAGACTCTGTAATCATCGGCCAGCCTGAATACTACAAGGCAGCAGGTATGTTGTTTCACAGCGTGCCGCTGGATACCTGGAAAGATTACCTGCGCTTTAATTTGGCAAATGCATTCGCAGGCTCACTGCCTGATGCCTTTGGCAAGGAAGATTTCAGCTTTAATAAATTGTTTTCAGGCACACCACAAAGAAAGGTGCGCTGGAAAAGAGTGATACGTGCCGAAGAGGGCGTAATGGGCGAGCTATTGGGGCAGATATATGTGAAAAAATACTTTAACGACACCGCTAAAGCAAGATATGCGCAGCTTGTTGAGAACATCCGCACCGCTTTGAAGAACAGGATAGAAAACCTTTCGTGGATGACGGACAGCACCAAACAAAAGGCGCTGCAAAAGCTGGCAGTAGTGAATAAAAAAGTAGGTTATCCTGACAAATGGAAAGATTTTTCAGCGCTCAACATCGCGACGGACAGCTACTTTCAAAATATGGTGAACGCAAATATCTTTTGGCACAACTTCTATTTTAATAAGCTGGGCAAACCTGTTGACAAAACAGAATGGGGCATGTACCCGCAAACCTACAATGCCTATTATGACCCCTCCAATAACGAAATCGTGCTGCCTGCCGCAGCGTTTATCATCCCGGGCTATGCAGATAACGAGCTTGATGATGCGGTGGTGTATGGATACATGGCGGCTTCCACCATCGGGCACGAAATGACGCATGGTTTTGATGACCAGGGGAGGGATTATGACGGACAAGGGAACTTAAAAGAATGGTGGACTCCCAAAGACTCAGCGCAGTTTGCACAACGTGCCACCGTGCTGGGCAACCAGTTCAGCAGTTATATTGCTGTTGATACTTTTAAAATTAACGGCAAAGCAACCATGGGCGAAAACATTGCAGACCTCGGCGGAATATTGCTGGGCTTCGACGCTTTCAAACAAACAGACGAGTATAAAGAAGGAAAAAAAATAGCGGGCTTTACGCCTACACAGCGTTTCTTTTTAGGATACGCCTACAGTTGGCAGGAGAACCAGCGGTCTGAACAAATTCGCAACGAAGTGCTTACAGATGTGCACAGCCCTGCAAAATTTCGTGTGAACGGGCCGCTAAGAGATGTGGATGCCTTTTACGAAGCATTCAATGTGAAGCCGGGAAACAAGATGTATCTGCCGGATAGTCTGAGAGCGAGGATTTGGTAAGGCGATAATGATGAATGATGAGTGATGAATGATGAATTATGGGACTGTACGAATCAGTGAGCATTCATCTTTCATCACTCATCACTCATCATTAGTACCCCCAGTCCTATTCTTCCCTTAATGCTCACTTTTCCAAGATCATATTCCACTCCCATTGCAATGTCTTCGCACAACAGCAACGGGCCATCCATGTCAAGATGATCTATTTGGGGAATAAAATGGGCGATGGCGGCGGAGCCGATGGTGGATTCGTTCATGCTGCCCATCATTACTTTTAAATTCAGTTCTCTTGCCTTCTTTATCATGCGCAAAGCGGGCGTGATGCCGCTGCATTTAGTGAGCTTGATATTAATACCGTGGAAAGATCCTGCGCATTTATCCACATCGCTTTCAAACACACAGCTTTCATCTGCAAAAAGCGGCAGTGACGATATTTCATACAATATTTTCATCCCTTCCCAATCATCTTTTGCTAAAGGTTGCTCTATCAATTCTACGCCAAGCGCCTTCATGGCGTCAATTTTATCCAAAGCTTCATCTAAGTTCCATGCGCCGTTGGCATCTATTCGGAATACCGCATCAGTGTGCGCCCTCAATGCCGCAACCATGGCTAAATCATCTTCTGCGCCGGCTTTTATTTTATAAATAGGCCATGGTTTGGCCTTTATTTTACTGATCATTTTGTCAATGCTGTCCAAGCCGATGGTATAGTCCGTCAGCGGTGCATCCTTCCATTCCGTGTTCCACATTTTGTAGAGCGGTTTGCCGGTCATTTTACCAAACAGGTCCCAGCAAGCCATGTCAAGCGCACAAACAAGGAACGGGTTTTTTGGGAAAAGATGGTGCAAATAATGCCAGTAGCGCTCCGGATCCGTAAGTGCGAACTTCTCCACGAAATTCCTTTTGGCTTCCAAATCGGCGATCATTTCTTCCACGGTAATATTGTAATATGCAATGGCAGGCGCTTCTCCAAACCCAACAAAATTGCCCAGCGACAACGAAACAACCAACGAAGGCTGGTGTGTTTTGGTTCTTCCACCCGAAATGGTGAAAGGATATTGAAAAGGGAGGTTTATTTTTTTGTAAGAGAGTTTCAAAGGGGATTATTTATTTAAAGGTAAATGTCAATTTTTAAATATCCATAGACTAACTGCCCTCTTAATTGCAAACGTAGCGAACTAACCTTTTTTTTTGTGAGCTTTCAAGGCTATTTTTCTGGTCATAAATGGAACGTTTCTGGGGAGAAATGGAGCATTTCTGGTCAGCAATACTCCATTGTTCGGCAGCAATACTCCATTGTTGGGCAACAATGCTCCTTCGTTGGGTAACAATGCTTCATTGTTGGGTGACAATATTCCATTGTTGGGTAACAATGCTCTATTGTTGGGCAACAATGCTCCATTGTTGGGTGACAATGCTCCATTGTTGGGTGACAATACTCCATTGTCACCCAACAAAAAGCCACTTTACGGTTGCATAAAGTGGCTTTTACTATATTTTTAAATGAATTATCCTCTCCCGCAGGCTTCAATATTCTTTTTCAGTTCTTCGTTGTAAGCATCCGCTGCCAAAAGGTCTTCAAGCGTTAGGTGCATGCGGTATTTCCAGTAATGTTTGGGGTCTGCCGGCTGGTTGATGCGCTCTTCGTGCGGGTTGTTGCGCCTTATTTGTTTGTCAATGCCCAGCAGGTCCTGCAATTGAAATATGCTCCACATGGCGGTGGAATATAAATGCTGAATTACGATAGCTTTGTTTATCCAGTCCTCGCAAAAGAAAGGCGCTTCACCCCACTGGCCGAGTTCGTTGTTGAAGAAACGCTGCGTTTTGGCGCGGTCTTCCTCCCACCAGGTGCGAATAGTACTCATGTCGTGCGTTGACGGTGTCACCACGCTCAGGTAGGGCGCATCGTTGGGGTGAAAAAATTCCTTTTTGGGGTCTTTGGGCATGCGTTGTATCTCCAGGCTAAGGATGCCTAACTCTTTCATCACGTCCGGCACACAAGCAGGTACCAAACCTAGGTCTTCCCCGCAAACAAGCATGTCTGTTCCGCGTTTGAGTGCCGGCAGCTTTTGCATTGCTTCCTTCTCCCAAAAACTGTCCTGCCTCCTGAAATAATAATTTACATACAACTCGCGCAATTGCTGCTGCGTGCCATGTTCAAGATGCTGAAATGAAGAAGTGCCATCCATCCCAAACCTGAAATGGAACTGCTGGCCGTTGCTGTTTTCCGCTTCAAATAAAATGACGTTGCTCAACAGGCTGAGTATGCCTTCTTTCAGGCCAATTTGGTTCTCCTCCCGCAGGTTATTGAAATAATTCGCTACTTTTTGCTGCGTATTAAATTCGGGTTTCACCTCATATTGCCCGTAATAGGTCAGGTACAGGAAAATGTTTTTCGTTTCTTCTTTCCTTTCGCCAAACAGTTGGCCCAATATATCTTCTGTTATGTAAGGCTTGCAGTAACGCGCGTAATCAAACCATATCCCCCGTTCATTAAACTCGTTAATATGCACGGGAATGGCGGGGTCAAAATGGCCCATGATGCCTTCTGTGTCGGAGATGGGTATGCTCCATATGCGGAAGAAGCCCAATATATGGTCAATGCGGAAAGCATCGAAGTAGTAGTCCATCTGCGCGAAGCGTTGCTTCCACCATGCAAAGCCATCCTCGCGCATAGCAGCCCAGTTGTAGGTTGGGAAGCCCCAGTTCTGCCCTTTTACGGTGAAGGCGTCGGGCGGCGCACCTGATTGCAGCGTCATATGAAACAAGTGCGGTTGCTGCCATGCGTCTGCACTGTTCCGACCAATGCCAATGGGTATATCGCCTTTAATAACGACGTTGTTTTCATGCGCATAAGCCGTTGCTGCCTGCAACTGCACATGCAAATGATACTGGACGAAAAAATGTATTGAAATTTCGTTGGCAGCTGTTTCATCAGCTAACAGTTTTTCTATTTCTTTCTCTTTATATTCTTTGTGGGTGCGCCAAAAGCTGAGGTCAGCGGTGTTATTTTTATCCCTTAAATAGCAAAACACGGCATAAGCCACCAGCCAGTGTTTGTTGTTCTCAAAAAATTGTTTGTACCCTTTTGAAGAAAAAATTTCTTCTTTTTGAGAAGGATAAATTTGGCGGATAATTTTCCATTTGATGCTGTTCGCCGCTTCATAATCCATGCTGTCTAAAGCATTCAGGCGCGTTTTTTCATCTTTAACAGCATCTAAAAAATGTTTGTTTTCTTCGTTCACTACATCTTCCAGGTGCAAATACATGGGGTGCAGCGCAAAAGCGGAAATAGCGCCGTAAGGATACGAGTCCATCCATGTTTTAGAAGCGGTAGTATCGTTTACCGGCAGTATCTGAATCAGTTTCAGGCCGGTTCTCTTTGCCCAATCAGCAAAAAGCTTCAGGTCATTAAATTCACCAACGCCAAAACTGTTGTTGCTGCGCAAACTGAACACGGGAATGGCCACACCTGCACCTTTCCAACCGGTATTTGGAAGCCCGGCGAACCCATCATTCACAATGGTTTGCTTGTTTTTGGCAGGCATGTCATACAGCACATGATTGTTCACGCTCTCAAAACCAAGGAACTGCTGTTTTGCTGTATCATAAACCCCATATTTATAAACAAGCGGGAAGGAAACTTTATCAAGATTCAGTTTTGCGGTATAATACTCCTCTCCTGCTGCTTTGCCCATCAGCACAGCGTCCGAGCCGTTCCAATCACCCAGAATTTCAGTATTCCCAAGCATACAAACCGTTTGATCTTTGCCAAGAAGCGGCGCTTTCACACGAAAAGTATGGGTATATGTTTTAGGAGGATTAGATTGTAAAGTGGTGGTAGTTGATCTTAATAAAACATTCCGGAAAGGCTTTGTGTAAAAGGCGTTCTCAAAGTAGCCTGCATGGTTCCATGAGTCAATAATGAGTATCTCAACGAATTTATTGTTTTTAAAATTCAGGGTTTTATCCTTGCCCCAATCATAACTGACAGAGCCGTCGTCATTTTTTAAAAAATAATTATAAGTGATGGATTGTTTGGGGAAATTTTCTCCTTCAAATGAGATATCTGCTATCCAGTTTTCATTGTCGCGGTACTGCATTGGCAATGCTTGTTCTATATCATTATCGCCAAACACCGGATGGTTGCCGGTTATGAACAATGCCTGCCCCATTTTTGTGTTAAACCGGATGTTGAGGGTCACTTTCACTGCAACCAATTCTGCTTTCTTTTCTGCAACAGGCATATCTGCAATGGCTTTCGTTATCTCTCTTTTTTTAGTTGTTGATTTTTTTGCAGCAGCTTTCTTAGCAGGCGCTTTTTTTGCAGGTGTAGCAGCTTTTTTTGCTGTTGCGGCGGCCTTTTTATTTTTTTGAGCAGCGGGCTTTAATGTTGTTTTTTTTACAGCGCTTCTTTTTACAGTTTGAATGCCGTTATGCTCTGCGGAGGAAGGAGTTTCATGGTCAATTTTCAATAGGTTTGTTTCTCCTTCAGTTGAAGGGCCGCCGTTTAATAAGTTTTCAACGGGCAAGTTGGTATCGTTGTTTTTATTGGTTATCAAAATTCAAATGTTTTATGAGATAAAAAATTAGGCATTAACAATTAAGTAAGTATATAAGCAATGTTAAGTTGGCGAAAGTAAAGATTGTGTAATAAATACGCAAATATTATCCAATAAAACTGCATTTACTTTGCGCCTTATTTATAAAAAAATGCGGTCGAAAAAAGAAGCTGCTCTTGGGTTCATATTCATCACGCTGTTGATCGATGTGATGGGCTTTGGCATCATCATACCTGTTATTCCAAAGCTCATTGCCCAACTCATTCACGGCAACCTTAGCACCGCTTCTGTCTATGGCGGCTGGCTTACGTTCATGTATGCCATCACTCAGTTCTTTTTTGCTCCTGTGCTGGGCAACCTCAGCGACCGTTTTGGCAGAAGGCCTGTGCTGCTTGGCTCTTTGTTTGGTTTCGGCATCGATTATCTTTTTCTTGCGTTCGCACCCAGCATTTGGTGGCTATTTGTTGGAAGGACCATTGCGGGCATTACAGGTTCAAGCTTCACAACTGCATCGGCATATATTGCAGACATCAGCACACCGGAAAAAAGAGCGCAAAACTTTGGATTGGTCGGTGCGGCTTTTGGCATTGGCTTTATAATCGGGCCTGTGCTGGGTGGCTTACTGGGTCAATTTGGAGCGAGGGTGCCCTTTATTGCAGCCGCTTGTTTAAGCTTGCTGAACTGGTTGTATGGGTTTTTTATTTTGCCTGAATCTTTGCCCAAAGAAAACCGCCGCAAGTTTGAGCTGAAACGAGCAAATCCTTTAGGCTCGTTGGTTCAGTTAAAAAAACACCGCACCATTACAAGCCTCGCAGTCTCTTTCTTTTTGTTATCATTGGCAGGGCAGTCAACACAGAGCATCTGGGCCTTTTATACTATGCAAAAGTTTAGCTGGAATGAGAAGATGGTTGGATATTCTTTAGGCTTTGTTGGCATAATGGTTGGCCTTGTGCAGGGACTATTGATAAGGGTAATAATACCAAAGCTCGGGCAGCAAAAAAGCATTTTGGTTGGGTTGTTTTTGTTCTGTATCGGCTTCACTTTGTTTGCATTTGCTTCACAAGGGTGGATGATGTTTGCCTTTATAATCCCTTATGCACTGGCAGGGATTGCAGGGCCTTCTATGCAGAGCTTTATGTCGGTGCATGTGCAGTCAAATGAACAGGGAGAGCTGCAAGGTGCGTTTACCTTATTGATGAGCCTTGCAGCTATTGTTGGCCCTCCCCTGATGACAGGCCTATTTGCTTTTTTTACCGCATCAAATGCCCCGGTTTACTTTCCAGGCGCGCCGTTTTTATTAGGTGCTGTGCTATCGATCATCTCAACACTGCTTGCAGTAAGGAACTTTAAAAAAGGATAGTGCCAACTACTTAACCTGATCTCAGGATAAGCGCAGCAAAAAAAGGTGATAAATAAGAGAGCTATTAAAGTAATAATATGGTACATTTACTGCCCAAACTGATATGCCATTTTTCCTGCCTGAGCAGTTTATTTCCCCCAGTAATATATAGATAAAAGACGAAGGATGAACGAAGGGTTGACGTAATACCAACGGAGGTGCATGGGGATCGCCTATAGTTTGCAGTAGAGTATCCATGAAGGTGGCAGGGAACAGGATGGGCTATTGAGCATTGCCGGCTAAAAGATATTTTGAGAGAAGAGAGATGCTGTCTTTGATTTTGCTGCTTCTTTGGAGAAGTTTATGAGTAACGTCACTAAGGGTTTAGTGCTTGTTTTCAATCAGCTTTACTTCATATACGGGGCTGAAAAGATAGACCAGACCGGTTTTTACTTCGGTGCAGCGGAAACGTTTGCGGAGTTTCTGGCCTTTTGTAAATATTCTTTTGTCTTTGGTCATAAAAAGAGCGGCGGGGGGAAGGTCTTCTATCAAAATAATGCCTTCTTTTCTTACATCATAATTCTTTAATACCCTTGTGAGGCCTTCTTCGGCACAACTGCTTGCGGCGGGGTTGTGAAATGACTTATGCAAAGCCTTTTTTATATCACCGGGAAAGATATTTTTATTGGCAAACACCACAAGCATTTCGCTGTATAACTGCTTCCATTCTTTGCCGTGGGCATTTACCTTGTGCCCATATTTTTCATACGTTAGGAGATGTGCCAGTTCATGGATAAGGGTGATGAGAAAGGAGTATTTGTTAAGATTCCCGTTCACGCTGATGCGATGGTTCTTACCGCGAACTGCATTGCGGTAATCGCCGAGCACCGTGCTGCGTTCTTTGGTTACACTCAGGTGTACTTTGTATTGATGCAGGTATTGCGCCACGTCTTCAAAAGAGCCGTTGGGCAAAAATGCTGCAAGCGCCTGCATGGGATGTTCAACTGCCGCCATTAACCTTCCTGTTCATTTTAAGTGCGTTGCGCACTTCAATAATAGTGTAAAAAACATATAAGACCATGGTGCACAAAACCGCATATAAACTGCGGTTTGCGCCAGCGAGAGATAAGTATGCGACAATGGCGGCTGCAATGACCATCAACTTCATAAAAGAGCCACCCATCACGCTTCTTATGAATACGTTGGGATTGGTATTTTTCATGGCTTTATAATGCATAGTAAGGCTTATGATACTGAGTAAAAAGAGTAAGAGATTTGAAACCATTAAAACAAGATGGTTTATCTTATGTGTATCAAGAACACCGGCAAACAAGAGGCAAAATGCATTGACGAAAGTAAAAAGAAGGATAACGGAGAGAAAAATTTTGGGCAATTTTTTATTATACATGCCTTATTTGTTTGAAGTATCTTTTATGACTTTTATCATTAGTATAATTAAGACGGCCAAAGGTAGTGCGCAGACGAAAACAGGGAACCGAATGTGTAGCCAATCATCCAGCTTAATGCCCGCAAACACAGCAATACCGAGGGCTGCGAGCAATTGCACCGTAAGGCCTGCATATTGCAGCAGTAGTTTCTGATTTCCGGGCTTTTTGTTTTCAATCATGGCGTGGTCACTGTTTGGATGTTGGCACAACCGGTATTTTAAGCGTTGTTGTATCCCTCTTGTCGGGAATATTTCCACTTAATGTTTTCTTCAGATCGCTAAAATATTGGTCTTTGTAGAGAATGGCCTGTTGTAATGAATCTGCGCGGATCTTTAATAGCTGCAGTTCCGTCCTGCTCTGTTCATTGTTTTCCAAACCGGGTATGTAATATTTCAAAGGCGTATAAACGAATAAAGCAATTGTGAACCCTACCAATAAAACGAACACAGTACATAGCCCAAAATATACACTGAGGCGTGATAATTTAAAAGTAACGACCTCTTCATAGGTGTCATCGTTCATAACCACCAAACGATAGCGGTTTCGAAGCGTTTTTAATGAAGAGTTCATTTTATTTTTTGCCATGGCGTATCTTAAACGGGCTAAAGATAATAACTGTTGTGTTAATCCTGTTTTGAGAATGCTATTTTATTACGCCAATTTGAATTTCTTTCTCTCATATTTACATGCTCTTATACCAAATAAATTGCCTGTTTACCGAAGGGCAGAAAAAATATCTGTACGCAAAAAAATATTTTGACTGATATTGCAGTTTATATTACGAAGAATCTTTTTGCATGAAGCGAACCTGGATATATCTCTTACCGATTGTTTTCTATTTAGCACAAGCTGCCAGCGTTTCTGCCCAGCCGGGTTCAAGCATTGAACTTCCTAATAAACCAAAACCCTTTGAAAACAGGGTTTTAAAGTCTGAAAAAACAGGTAATAAGGGTTTTAATGCGGAACGCAGGCTATACCAGAACATGGTGACGCATTACAATTATTATTTCAACGCAAACAACAGGCTTAACACGATCATAAATAATGCAAAAGCCTCTTTCCGCGATGATTATACCCAGCCTTTGCTTCCTTTTTACAATTACAGCCTTGACGTTACCGCAAGTAATAAAGGGGATATTGACTCTATTATTTACCGTTGCGCAGAAGGTGTGCTGCTGCACGACCTGAGAAATGACTGGATCGACGACATGTATTATGTGTTGGGAAGGGCTTACTTTTTGCGTAAAAACTTTGATTCGTCCACTAATTGCTTTCGTTATATCAACTATGCGTGGGCGCCAAAGGATGATGGGTACGACATTCCCATAGGGAGCAATGCCAGCGCTACGGATGGTGAGTTCAGTATTGCCACAAAAGAAAAAAGTTCTATCGTAAAAAAAATAATTTCAAAACCGCCTGCACGAAATGATGCTCTTCTTGCGCTTTGCCGTAATTATATTGAGACCTCTCATTACACCCAGGCATCGAGCCTGCTGGAAATACTGCGCAATGACCCCAATTTTCCCAAAAGATTGCAAAGCCAGTTGCAGGAAACGCTCGCTTACCTGGCTTATAAACAAAATAATTTTAACAGTGCAGCCTCTTTTTTGAGCAAGGCATTGGGAGATGCACAGTCTAATCTTGAAGAAAGCCGCTGGCAGTTCCTGATCGCGCAGATGTATGAGAAATCTCACGACAGCACGGACGCGATCACTTATTATAACAAGGTTGTTAACCGTTCGCCGGACCCTGTTATGCAGGTTTATGCAAATTTGAACCTTATAGACATCAGCGGCACCAGTAAAGGCAACGTGATGCAGCAAAGGCTGGACGCTTTGTTGAGGCTTGGCAGGAAAGACCGGTACGCACAATACCGCGACATCATCTATTACGCCGCCGCCAAGGTGGAATTGCTGTTGAATGACAATACTGCTGCCGTTTCTTTGCTTAAAAAGAGCATTGCCGCCAGCGTTATTAACCCAAAACAAAAAAGCCTGTCCTTTTTAATGCTGGCTGACATCACTTATGACAACAGATCTTACATTCTCGCCCATAATTATTACGACAGCATCCTGCTTGGCCAGATAAGTGTACAGCAAGATTACGACCGCGCCAAACTTCGCCAGACAGCCTTAAAAATAATTGCCGCGAACCTCACTACCATTCATCTTGAAGACAGCCTTCAGAAAATCGCTGCCATGAGTAAGGCCGACAGGGAGGCTTTTTTGAGGAAATTAGCGAGGCAATTAGAAAAGGATGCCGCTACTTTAGCCAATAATGCCCAAAATCCATTGAACCCTGCGTCAAGAGCAGCGACACCGGGCAATCTTTTTGGCAATTCTGCATCCAGTTCGGGCGGATGGTACTTTAATAACAGCAGCCTTAAAGCCACCGGCTACACATCTTTCCAGCAAACATGGGGAACCAGGCCAAATGTTGACAACTGGAACCTAAAATCTGCTCTGGATAAGGCCGGAACGCTGAAAGCAGTGAGCAAGGGCACGGATTCAACCAGCCAATCGTCCCTTGGGGGCACAAGGCTTGCCATTTATAACACATTACTCGCCAAAATTCCCCTCACTCCGGAGAAAATAAACGCATCAAATAACAATATCGCCAAAGCATTGTTCGGAAATGGGCAGACTTTTGAGAACCAGCTTGAAAATTATCCCGCAGCCCTTGATTCTTACAACGAATTGAACCATCGTTTTGGCAAAAATGACCTCACCGAGAAGACCTTGTTCAACGAAATATACTGTTATACGGCAGTAAAGAACATTCCTTCCGCCGATTCATGCGAAAGAGCCCTGAAAGCTCTTTACAGCAAGGGAAAACTGGCTCATGGGCTCGATTCAACGGTCGCAGTTGCGCCTTCAAGCGAGGCAAACCCCGCCACAAAGATCTATGACCACATTTATGACCTGTTTTTGAACGGCAATTTTGACAGCGCCCGCGCAGAAAAACAAAGGGCAGACAGCCTTTACGGCAAAACTTACTGGACACCGCAGCTACTTTACATAGAAGCAGTTTATTACGTGTCAAAAAGGGAGGACAGCGCCGCCATAAACCGCCTGCACAGCCTCGCTTCGCTCTATCCAAAGTCGCCTTTGGCTGAAAAAGCGAACACAATGATCAGCGTTCTGAAGCGCCGCAAGGACATTGAGAATTACCTGTCCGCGCTGAAAATAAAACGCAATGAAGACGAGGCCAGCCCGGTGACAACCATCGACAACGTAACCGCCACGCCCACACAAAAGCCGCTGGTACGCAACGATTCCACCATCAGCAAAGTGGTTAAGCCCATTGCGCCGCTTATTCCTAAAGATACCGTGGCAGTTGTGGCAGGCCCAAAAACATTTAGCTTCAATTCCGCCGAGCCGCAATACGTTCTCATCGTGCTTGACAGTGTTGCGCCCGTGTTTGCGAGCGAGGCAGGCAACGCCTTCACGAGATATAACGGAAATTATTTCTACAACCAGCGCATCCCGGTGTCAACCACCAAATTAAGCGACAGGTACAACCTCGTTTTGGTCGGCCCCTTCCCCAGCGCGCTGGAAGCCACTCAATATATTGACAAAACCCGCCCAAAAACGGCCGGAAGCATCCTTCCATGGCTGCATGGCAACAAGTTCAGCTACTCAATGATAAGCCAAAGCAACATAGACCTGCTAAAAAGCAACAAAGACATCGAGGGATACAAGAAAATACTCCACCAGGCGCTGCCGCAAGAGTTTTAATTAGCCCCATTCGTCAAAATAGAGTTCGGAAGTTAGAAAGACAGGAAGTCCGGAAGAAGGAATGCGGGCATTATTTTCATAAAACGGGCACAATGTTCCACAAAAGAGGCAGGAATGTTTCACAAAAGGAGTGGAATTTTGGAAAAAAGGAGTGAAAATTTAGAAGAAGGGGGCGAAAATTTAGTAGACCGGAGTGAAAATTTGAAAGAAAGGAGTGGAATTTACGAAGGCAGGAGTGAAATTTGGAGAGAAGGGAGTGAAATTTCCGAAGAAGGGAGTGAAATTTTTGAATAAAGGAGTGAAATTTCGATACTTGTAGGTGAAATTGCCATAATCAAGGGCATAATTTTGGGTTATATAAGAGAAGTTTTGGGGTATACAGGCGGAATTTTGGGATAAATGGGAATAACCGGGAATTATCCCTGTGAAAAATAGAAGTTTTTGGGTGAAATATTCAAGAAAATGGGTGGTATCATGAAAGATAAGAGTATAAAGAAGCTTACAACCACGCAAAACAGTGCGGGAACTTGGAGCAGGCAGTTCCGCCCGCCCGAACGCGGCAAGCACAAAAGAATTATTACCAAAATATTTTAGAATTACTGTGCTTATTACAGGATAAATTTGCGCATTGCGTGGCGATCGAGTGCCGCCATCAATTAAACATCATCTCTTAACTAAGTTATCATGAAAGCTGCCGCTGCAAAAAAGAAAGCCCCCGCAACAAAGACGAAGTTTGCGGTAAAATTGCTGTGGCGTGCGTTCTTTATCGGGCTTGGTATCATCGTCGCCATTATTTTAATGGCCAATTATGGCCTGCTCGGCAGCATGCCTTCCATTGAAGAGTTGCAAAACCCGTCGGCAAGCCTGGCAAGCCAGGTAATTGCGGACGACGGCACCATGATGGGCAAATATTTTTTGCAGGACCGCGTGAATGTTGAGTATAAAGACATCAGCCCCTACGTGATCGACGCGCTTGTGGCCACGGAAGACGAGCGTTTTTATCACCATAGCGGCATTGATCCGCGATCGCTGGGGCGCGCATTTTTTACGCTGGGTGGAAAGGGCGGCGCAAGCACGATAACGATGCAAACGGCGAAGAATTTGTTCACGAATATCAGCTCAAACCGGCTGGTTAGGTTGATACAAAAGGTGAAAGAATGTATTATCGCCATAAAGCTGGAGCGAAATTTTACAAAGCCGGAAATACTGGATATTTATTTGAACACAGTGGCTTTTAGTGACAACGTTTATGGCATCCGCAACGCTGCAAAAACGTTTTTTCAGAAAGAACCTGACCAGCTAAACGTGGAAGAGGCGGCAGTTTTGGTGGGAATGGTGAACGCGCCCACGCTTTATAACCCGCGGCGCAACCCAATGCTGGCGCAGGAGAGAAGAAATCTCGTGATAACGCAGATGGTGCGCAATAATTACCTGACGCAGGCGCAGGGGAACGATATAAAAACAAGGCCGATCGTGCTGAGTTATAAAAAACTGGACGAAGCATCGGGGCTGGCGCCTTATTTCAGGATGGTGCTGGGCGAAGAGATGAAACAATGGTGCAAAACGCACACGAAGCAGGACGGAACGCAGTATAATTTATTCAAAGACGGGCTGAAGATCTACACAACCATCAACCCGCGGATGCAATTATACGCTGAAGAGGCCGTGGCGAAACATATGAGCTACATGCAGGGGCTGCTGAACGTGCAGGACGATGTGAAAAAGGGGAGTGTTTGGAAGGGCCACGAGAATATCATCCTGGCGGCGATGAAACAAAGCGACCGCTGGAAGGCAATGAAGAAAGAAGGCATGGATGATGATGCGGTAAAACTGGCATTTCATGAAAAAGTGCCCATGAAGATATTTGCGTGGAACAATAACCGTTCGAAAGACACGGTGATGAGCCCTTATGACTCAATAAAATATTGCAAACAGATGCTGCAGGCGGGTTTTATGGCGATGGACCCCATCAGCGGGGAGGTGAAAGCATGGGTTGGAGGCATTGATTTTAAAACATTCAAGTTCGATCACGTGAATGTGAACACAAAAAGGCAGGTTGGTTCTACCATTAAGCCATTGCTCTACAGCCTTGCCATTGAAGATAATTCTTTCACGCCAAACACGCCCGTAGAAGACGAACAGCAGGATTTTAAAGGCTATGGAAACGTGCCTGCGACGGCAACAAGCTGCACAGGAGAGACCATGCCGCTGTCGCAAGCGCTTGCTTTGTCCAGAAACTGTGCAACTGCCTACGTTATGAAGCAAATGGGCGACGGAGGTGTAAGCGCCGAGAAGTTTATTACTTTTTTACGGAGTTGTAATGTGAGCAGCCCGTTGGAAGCATATCCTTCCATTGCGCTGGGCAGCGAAGAAATTTCTTTGTATGAGATGATGCAGGCATATAGTATGTTCCCAGGCAGAGGTTTTGATGCAAAACCAATGTACATAACCCGTATAGAGGATAAAAACGGGAATGTGCTGCAAACAAATATTCCACAAAGGAAACATGTGATAAGTGATGTAACGGCATATTCACTAATTACGATGATGGAAGGTGTAATGCAGTTTGGTACCGGACGCCGCATCTGGAATTATGATGTAAACGGGGACATTGCAGGCAAAACAGGCACTACTAACGATAACAGCGATGCATGGTTTATTGGTTATACACCACAATTGTTGTGCGGCGTGTGGACGGGCTGCGATGACAGGTTCATAAGATTCAATACCACAGCAGTGGGGCAGGGATCTTCTGTTGCATTGCCTGTTTGGGCTTATTTTTATAACCAATCTGTGAACGATAAAAACCTAGCCCTGGATGAAAAAACCAAATTTGTGAGGCCTGACGTAATGCCTAATGATATATCATACGATTGGGTGAACAATGTACCCAAAACCCTTGGCCCCGAAGGGCAGGATATAAATGGGGATACCGCAGATATCAAAGCACTGCCCGATCCTGCAAAAGAAAAGAATAATAATATTGCCCCCGAAAGCCAGTTGCCGACTGATAACACAGAGCCAAACAACGATGAAAACAATGTTCCGTCCAAACCGAAACCTATTAACACACAGCCTGCAAACAATACCAAGCCACAGCCAAAAGCTGTGATGCCGCCGCATAAATAACTTATTGTTGTTAGTGATAGAAAAGATGATAAAAGAGTTTTTATCAAATAATTATTATTCTTCTAAAAAAAGTTCTAACTTTATGTTTCACCAAAGAAAAGGAGGTATTCATGCAATTAACAGATATATCATGGAAGCTTTCGGTTAGTTTCGTTTAACCGGGCTCACTCCATAAGAAATAATCTGCTCCGCAAAGCGGAGAGCCATCGCCTTAAAAGACGATGGCTTTTTTTATAAAATAGTTCCGCCTGATCGACCGATATTTTTCCGTTTCCATAGTTTGTACTGATTATTTTTATTTATTGAAAAGAAAAAATTTATATTGCATCAAATAAAAACCTTCAAAACAAAAGTTAATTATGAAAAAGTATTTGGTTGAATTTATCGGCACATTTTTTCTCGTGCTTGCTGTTTGTATGGCTGGCAGCAAAGCCGGCAATTTTGCGCCTATCGCGATCGGTGTTACATTGATGGTAATGGTTTATGCGGGAGGCTATGTTTCAGGAGGACATTATAATCCTGCTGTATCGCTTGCAGTATACATAAGAGGTAAACTTCCTGCTATGGAAATGGTTGGGTATTGGATCGTGCAGATTGCAGGGGCGGCGTTGGCAGCTTTAGTAGCATCTAAAGTTTTTATGTATGCTACAACGGCCCATTCAAATGACTTTCCAAAAAGAGAAATAGCTGCTGAAATGCTTGGTACGTTTGCTTTGGCTTATGTTGTGCTTAACACAGCCACTTCTACAAAGACTGCCGGTAATAGTAATTATGGCCTTGCGATCGGCTTCACTGTTGTGGCAATGGCTTATATTTTAGGCCCTATTTCAGGAGGTGCATTTAATACAGCAGTAGCATTTGGCAATACTATTTTCGGAGGCTTTGCATGGAGTGGTTTCTGGATATATTTTGCAGGTACCTTTATTGGCGGAGCAGTTGCAGGAATTGTATACAGGGTCATCAATCCTGATGCGGATCAATCAATTTAAAATATTTAACCAGAACCTCCTGCAATGCATGAGTTTTTTGTTTAAGACAAATGGTTAATAATGAAGGTCATCATGGCCGTTATTTTCAAAATGTTTGGCTGGAACCTAATTGTGCCGTACCTTTGCGGCGCAATTAGAGATAATTATCCTCAATAAAAGTTTCCTGAAAAGAAACTTAGCCTCCTCTGACGAAAGAAGTAATTACACTTCGCCGCTTGCTGTTGAAATATTTTTTAAACAAAAAACAGAAGTATGAACAGCAATTTCAAAGAATCCATTCTTCAAATGGAAGAAGATGATCTAAAGCAATTGGTTATGGAAGTAAAAGAGACAGTAGCATCAGGCATCAGCCTAGAAAAAAAACCTGCCAAACAAACTGTATTCGGCACAGCAGATCTTTGGCATATTCAGAAGATGAAAAAGGGTATTGCTACACGCAAAACTTTTATTTTATAAATAATAAATATTGCTTTAATTTTTTTAAGTTCCGCATCGCTGCGGAACTTTTTTTATTTGTTATATTTTTTTAAAGACCCCTTTTGGCAGGATTCTTGAAATTTATACTCCAAATTTATATTTAACCAACTAAAAATTATAATCATGAGTTTACAAAAAGTTTTGATCGGAACAGTATCCGGTATATTAGCAGGAGTAGCAGTAGGCTTACTTCTTGCGCCAGCAAAAGGTAGCGAAACACGCCAAAAAATTGCGGAATCAACTGATCATTTGCGGAATAAATTGCGCAATATCCGGGGCAGAGCCTCAGACGAACTAGATCAATTGCAGGAAATTTTTGAAAACGAAGTGAGCGGCCTAAAAGATGATGTTCGCTCAAAGATATTAAAGCTTATTGAATCATCTAAAATAAGCTACAGCCATGTAAAAGATGAAGCAATGGCAAACTAAATCATGAAAACAACACCTATAAAAAGCGGCTCTCGTCCAGGGAGGCGCTTTTTTATTTTTGCTAATTACTCAAGCTTTTTAATTAATTTACACTCAAAATAAAAAAATGACCCATAAAAAGAAATTGTCTGTTATCCTAGCAATGGCTGTTTTGGTGATAGCAGGTATTGCTGCTCACAAGCCCCAATTACAACCTGGAGATGGTTTTAAAAATTTACAGGTTTTGCCCAAAGATATAAGCCACGATAGTTTGATGGGTTTAATGCATCAATATAGCCATGCTTTAGGAGTACATTGCACTTTTTGTCATGCCCCCAATAAAGATGACCCTTCCGGCCACCTTGACTTTGCAAGCGACGATAAACCTGAAAAAGATATTGCGCGCCACATGATGCGCATGACAGCGTACATTAATACAACTTATTTTAACTTTAATGGCTCTAATCAGCCCGACACGATCAAAGTGGTTAGCTGTGTTACCTGTCACAGGGGGAACCCGCATCCTGAATCCGAACAAATGGGAAATGATGAGCATAGAGATTCACCGCCCCCTCCGGGTATGCCCCCACCGCCGCCCGGGAATTCTCCTGCGCCAAACGGTGGCCATTAATATGAATAATTAATGCAAAAAATAATTGCAGTTTCGGGAAAGAACGGGCAGTTGGGCAGCGAGTTGCAATTACTTGCCCCTTCTTTTAGCGAAATGGATCTTGTATTTGTAGATAGAGAAACGTTGAACCTGGCGGATGAACATTCAATTGAATCTTTTTTTAAACAAAATAAGCCAGCTTTTTTTATCAATTGCGCGGCGTACACTGCTGTTGACAAAGCGGAAACTGAAAAGGAAACTGCATATAAAATAAATGCAGAGGCTGTAAAAACTATTGCAAAACATTGCTCAATACATCAAACAAAACTCATTCATATTTCCACGGATTATGTTTTTAACGGCAATGCTGATAAGCCTTATGAACCCGATGACGAAACCAATCCGGTAAATTATTATGGCTACTCTAAATGGATGGGGGAAAAGCTGGCGTTAGAAAACAATGCAGAAACGATCATCATTCGCACTTCGTGGGTTTACAGCCCTTTCGGGAACAATTTTGTAAAAACTATGCTGCGCCTGATGAAGGAGCGCCCAGAAATAAACGTGGTTAACGACCAGTTTGGCTCGCCCACTTATGCAAAAGACCTGGCGGAAGTTATTTTAGAAATAATAAAGCAGCAGGCAGTACATGCCGGCATTTACCATTTCAGCAACGGCGGCGAAATAAGCTGGTTTCAGTTTGCCGAAGCCATTAAAAACAACACCCATTCGCCCTGCAAAGTGAACGGCATACCAACATCCCAATATCCCACACCTGCCAAAAGGCCACATTATTCTGTGATGAATAAAAATAAGATCATCGAAACTTACGGCATCGCTATAAAACCATGGGAGCAGAGTTTACGGGAATGTTTGAAGGAACTTGGTGTATAAATAATAAATATTAAGCCTAAAAGACTATTTCAGATATAAAATGGTGTTTGCCGGAAGCTCCGTTAAGTCCAACAGGAACTCCGTTAAGTCTAACAGAAGTTTCGTTAAGTCTAACGGACGCTACGTTTTGATCGAATTTGCTTTTAAAAAGATAAGAAAAACAATCTTAACTTTGAATAACGTAACAAACAATCTTAACCCAGTTAAATTATAAACTTATATGCCATCATTTGATATTGCCAGCAAAGTGGATCTGCAAACGTTGGACAACACCATCAACACAGTGAAAAAAGAGATCAGCAACCGTTTTGATTTTAAAGATTCGCATGTTTCGGTTGATTTGAATAAAAAAGATTATTTGGTAACGATCGAAGTGGAAAGCGAAATGAAAATGAAACAAGTAATTGACGTGATCATCGGCCGCGCTATGAAACAGGGAATCGACGCCAACGCATTTAATTTTGACAAGGACGCTTATCCCAGCGGCAAATCAATAAAAAAAGAAGTAGCCGTAACCAATGGCCTGAAACAGGAAGATGCAAAAAAAATTGTGAAATTGATAAAAGATTCAGGACTGAAAGTGCAGGTGCAGATAATGGACGAAATAGTGCGCGTGACCGGAAAAAAGATCGACGACTTGCAGGATGTAATAGCACTTTGCAAAAGTGGCGGCCTGGATTTCCCGCTGCAGTTTACGAATATGAAAGGATAGGATCATCGTTTGGATGATTGCGGTATTATACTATATTTGCCGCTCAAATTTTAACCATCGTGCCTACAAGGTTTTCAAAAGAAACATATTTATACTGGTATGGATTGATGCAGCTAATCCGGCAGTTTGAACTAAAGGCTGAGGAAATGTATAAGATGGCCGGCAAAATACGCGGGTTTTTTCATGCGTATGTAGGCCAGGAAGCCATTGCTGCAGGCTGCATGACGGCGACGCGCTCTGAAGATCCTTTTATTACTGGCTACCGCGACCATGGTTTGGCGCTCGCAAAAGGTGCTGACCCCAAGGCCTGCATGGCCGAATTATATGGCAAGGCGACCGGCATTGCCAAGGGAAAGGGCGGAAGCATGCACTTTTTTAGTAAGGACAATCATTTTTATGGTGGCCATGGGATCGTTGGTGCGCAGATAGGTGCAGGTGCCGGGCTGGCTTTTGCAGAACAATATCTTGGGACTGAGAATGCGGTGCTTTGTTTTTTTGGGGACGGTGCAGCGAGGCAGGGCATACTTCATGAAACTTTTAACCTTGCAATGCTTTGGAAATTGCCGATCGTATTTATCTGTGAAAACAACAACTATGCAATGGGAACTTCCGTGGAAAGAACATCGAATGTGGTTGATATTTATAAGTTGGCCGATTCTTACGATATGCCGGGAGACAAAGTTGACGGCATGAGCGCAGAAGCAGTGCATGACGCTGTTTCACGCGCTATAAAGAGAGCAAGAGAAAAAGGCGGCCCTACGCTGCTGGAGATGAAAACCTATCGTTATAAAGGTCATTCCATTTCAGATCCACAGAAATATCGCAGCAAAGAAGAAGTGGATGAATACAAGCACAAGGATCCCATTACTCTAGTATTGCAAACCATCAAGGAAAATAATTTTGCAACAGATGAGGATATAAAAGTTATTGATGACCGCATTGCAGGCGTTGTTGAAGAATCTGTAAAATTTGCTGAAGAAAGCCCATGGCCGGCTGACAGCGAGTTGCTAAAGGATGTATATATGGACGCGAATTATCCTTTCATTACTGATTAGATAAAAAATCAATTCAATTAGAATAATAATTTTCAAGAATAAATAAAAAATATGGCTGAACAAAAATTGCATGCGGTTGCTTCAAATGATCTTTTAGCACAAGCGCAAAATCTATGGAACAAATTTCAAAGGCCAATAATAATAGCAGTTATAGCCATTGTAGTCATATTTGGCGGATGGTATGCTTATCAAAACTGGTTTCTTGAACCCAAAGAGTTACAGGCTGAAGATGTTATTTCTAAAGCACAGCAATATTTTGCCATAGATTCCCTTAATTACGCTTTAAACGGTGATGGAAGCAGTAAAGGTTTTGTATATGTTATTAAGAATTATGACGGCACAAAAACCGGCAACATTGCAAAATATTATGCAGGTGTTTGCTACTTGCGGCTGGGCAATTTCAGCAAGGCGGTTGATGATTTAAAAGGATTCAGCACTGATGCAAAGCAGGTGCAGATGATGGCGTACGGTTGTCTTGGTGATGCTTATAGTGAATTGAAGAAAAATGAGGATGCAGTTGATTATTATAAAAAAGCAGCATCCACTTTTGAAAGCGATGCAGCTAATTCTTCAGAATATCTTTTTCGCGCTGCATTACTGGACGAAACAATTGGAAAAACACAGGATGCGCTTGATCTGTATAAAGAATTGAAAGATAAATTTCCAAAGTCTCAACATGCTTTGGAAGTTGATAAATATATCTATCGGTTAAGTATAGAACCAAATGACTTCAGCGTAAAATAAATGGCTTCAAAAGGAAATAGCTCATTAAACAAAGGCATCCCCAAAATAAAGGATGCCTTTGTGATTATTGTAAAAACAGAATGGAACACTCATATTGTTGACAAGCTGGAGGAGGGATGTAAAAAAATATTTGAGAAACAGGATATAAAATTCAAAGTGCTGACCGTTCCTGGTGCAGTTGAAATTCCTTTTGCAATAAAAGCTTACTCAGAAAGTAGTAAACAAAAAGCCGATGCTTTCATTACGCTCGGCACAATTATACGCGGCGATACACCACATTTTGAATATGTGTGCAAATTTGTTACTGATGGTGTTCTATCTCTAAATCTTATACTGGAAGTGCCAGTTATTTTTGGGGTATTAACAGTAGAGAATGAAGAACAGGCTTTTGAAAGAGTAGGCGGCAAGCATGGGCATAAAGGTGAAGAAGCTGCAATTACAGCATTAAAAATGATTGAGCTAAATAAACAATTAAGAAAATAAAGGCATTCTCAAATCGCCTTATGCAACAGCTTTCTTTACCAACTCTGCAGCCTCACTTAATTTTATCGCACTTTCCACTTTAAGACCGCTTTCGTCGATCAATTTTTTTGCTTCAGTAGCGTTGGTTCCTTGTAAGCGAACGATGATCGGAATGGAAATATTCCCAAGTTTATTATAAGCTTCAATAACACCAGCAGCAACCCTATCGCAACGAACAATACCACCAAAAATATTTATAAGAATAGCCTTTACATTAGGGTCTTTCATAATAATACGAAAGCCGGCTTCAACGGTTTGCGCATTAGCAGTGCCGCCAACATCAAGAAAGTTTGCAGGCTCGCCACCACTTAGTTTTATCATATCCATCGTTGCCATTGCAAGCCCAGCTCCATTTACCATACAACCCACATTGCCATCAAGTTTTACAAAGTTTAAATTGTATTGTCCGGCTTCCACTTCTGTAGGGTCTTCTTCAGTAATATCGCGCATGGCGGCAAGATCTGCATGGCGCATCAGGGCATTATCATCAAGATTCATTTTGCAGTCAACCGCAATCATTTTTTCATCGCTTGTTTTAAAAGAGGATTTATTTCAAGCATACTGCAATCAAGCCCAACATAAGCATTGTATAAGATTCGTTACAAACTTTACGCAGTTTTTAAACGCCTCGCCGCTTAAGCCCAAAATTAAAAGCAATTTTACTTGCCTGGAAAGGCTGCAGGCCGCCGAAGGGTGCACCCACTCTTTAAAAATTTTTTCGGGAGTATCATGTGCCACATCTTCAATGTTCACACCGCCTTCTGTGCTGTACATTATTACGTTTTGTCCTTTGGCGCGGTCAAGCAAAATGGAAAGATAAAATTCTTTTACTGGGTTTGGGCCGGGATAATATACATCCTGTGCTACTAAAATTTTGTTTACTTTTTTACCAGCGGCACCCGTTTGAATTGTTACAAGGTTGCCCTAATATATTCTTTGCAATTGTGCTAATATCCTCCGCACTTTTACCTACAGCCACACCGCGTTGTTCGGTGCCAACGATCTTGCCCTTGCCGCGGCCGCCGGCATGTATCTGCGCCTTAACAACAGCAAAGTTGTTATCGTTTTGGCTTTTTATCTGCCGGTATGCTTCTTCAGCAGCCATTACTGTATCTACCGCAATACCTTCCTGAACGGGAACATTGTATTTTTTCAATAATTCTTTTGCCTGGTATTCGTGCAAATTCATACATTAAAAATTTGTGCGGCGAAGATAATCGATTTGATAATTGCCATTTACCATTTATAAAGCAATTGTTTTTTATTAAAAGGGGATGAGTCATTCTCTAAAATAATTTTCTTTATAAAACTTAATCCCATCTTTGAACGAAATTGAGGAAGAAAATATGACCCCAGAACGCAAGCAAAAGCTTACCGCTGTGTTACAACAAAGGCAAAACAACATCACCATTGTGATGGAGAATGTGCACGACCCGCACAATATTTCTGCCGTTATGCGCACCTGCGACGCTGTGGGCATTCAAAATATTTATATCCTAAACACAACAATTCCACGCCATAAAAAATGGGGAAGCAAGAGCAGCAGCAGCGCGGCAAAGTGGCTCACTATTCATGAGTTTGACGATGCTGAAAAATGTTTTGAAGAACTAAGACAGCATTACAATAAGATCTTTACTACCCATTTAAGCAGCGATGCTGTTAGCTTATATGATATTGATCTCACAGAAAATATTGCGCTTGTTTTTGGCAATGAACACGATGGCGTTAGTGAAGAAATAAGAATGCTGGCTGATGGCAATTTTATTATTCCGCAGGTGGGAATTATTAGAAGTTTAAATATTTCTGTGGCATGTGCCGTGAGCATTTACGAGGCTTTCAGGCAAAAGAATATTGCGAAGCATTATGAAAATAATTCACTGGCGGATCCACAATTTGAGCAATTAAAGAAAGAATGGGGATTGGAATAAATATAAATGATCATGAAAAAAATAATTCTTACTTCTACCATTTTATTGTCTGCTCTTTTTTCTTTTGCCCAAACTATTGAAAAAATAAAGGCAGACGATATTGTGAAAATGATCGACACCAGTAAAGCTCCTCTCGTTTTCAATTTCTGGGCTACCTGGTGCCATCCCTGCGTGGAAGAAATTCCGAGGCTGGAAGAAAATATTGCCCAATATAAAAACAATGGCGCTCAATTGATCCTCATCAGCCTTGACGGCGCAAACGCTTACCCTCAAAAGCTTGCTGATTTTGTAAAGCTGCACGGCTATACTTCAAAAATATATTGGCTTGATGAGGGCAACGTATCAACATTTTTTCATCGGATCGACAGCAACTGGGTTGGAAAAATTCCTGCGATATTAATGATCAATAATACCAAACACTATCGCCAGTTTTATAATCACAGTTTGGTGCAATACCAGCTTGAGGCTTACCTGAAAGATCTGATTCGATACGCTGAAAATAAAAAGAGGCTGCCTCTTTCGAAACAACCTCTTTGTTACCCGACCTGGATTCGAACCAAGACAGGCAGAACCAGAATCTGCAGTACTACCGTTATACTATCGGGCAATGCGGACGCGAAAATAAAGAATAAAAAAGCCGAAGCCAAAACTTCAGCCTTTTTGTTGCCCGACCAGGATTCGAACCTAGACCTACTGAACCAAAATCAGTCGTACTGCCCTTATACTATCAGGCAATCATTTTATTGATTGGGGTGCAAAAATAGCGGTGCAGCAAGTTTGTTCCAAAATTTTGTTTTAACGATACACAAAGCAACCCTTACGCCTTTGCTTACGTTTCTACTTCTTAAACAAATTATGAAAACTAAATTTTTTTTCAGCAGGTTATTGATCCTTGCAATTGTTATTTCTGTTACAGCGAGTTGCAGCAAATCCAGCAGCGGTAGCAATTATACCGGTGGAGGAACGGGTACGGGAAATACGGTGAGCATACAGAATTATTCTTTCTCGGCTGCATCGCTAACGGTAACGGCCGGCGCAACCGTAGTATGGACAAACAACGATGGCGTTACACATACTGTTACCGCAGACGACAACAGCTTTAACAGCGGCAACGTTACGCCCGGCTCCACCTATTCTTTAAAGTTTGCCACCAAAGGCACATTTACCTACCACTGCAGCATTCACACCATGATGAAGGGAACGATCGTGGTTCAATAAGAAGGATAAAAGGCGATCATTCTGTAAGAAAAATCATCTATTTCTTTTCGTTCTGCATAAGAAAAAGTTTGCCATGATTGGAGAAAACGATCAACAGTTTCCCAGTCAGTAATTCATAACTTCCAAATCAAAAATTCGGGGCAAAAAATTGGTAATTTGTAATTAATGAGGCAATATCTATAATAGGATATTTAAAATAGCTTGTAAGAAATATAAATAAACCAATAGGATATTTTAAATAACCTATAAGCTAATAAAAATTACTTGTAGTATATTTATAATTTCCTGTAGTATATATTTGATAGCTTATAAGAAAATAAAAATAACATATAGGGTATATTATATTACATATAAGATATATTTATTTTCTTATAGGATATTTAAAATAACCAGTAACTAATTATTGGCCTGTATGCTCAAATAGCTTAGTTTTGGGCAAAATATTAGGTTTTGGATCAAGAGATGTTATTAATTGAACCATAAAATTTTATTCAATGGCCAACCGCGTCATCACTGGGTTTACGCATCATAAAGACGGAGCCCTGGACCTTGCTGCCGCAAAAGCTTTAACCGGTTTGAAGGGCAACGGCAACTTTAGTTTTGCCGGAACTTCATTTACCGATTTTGAAACCGCAGCAAATGCATACCACGGATGGAGGGGCTCACTGGCAACCGGCGGAAAGCCTGCCGTGGCTGAGAAAAACGAGGCACGAAAAACGTTGATACCGCTCTTTTCTGCCATCGCCGTGGCCGTGAACCTGCAAGCCGGCGGCAATTTGGAGAAATTACAAACCAGCGGCATCAGGCTGGCAAAACATAAACAGCACCACCAGCAACCGCTGCCCGTGAACCTGAAAGTAGGATACGGATTCAACGGCGGCATGCTTGTGAGCGTGGCAAAATCGCCGGTGGGCGACCGCGGAACTGTGTTTGCCTATACACCCGTAACCAACACCTCCACCAACCCAAATTCATGGACGCTGCACCCTTCAAACGGCCACAAAGCAGTGATCTCAGGCCTGCCCGCGGGCGCAGAATATTTTTTCACTGCCGCTTACAAAGGGAGGGACAAAGACGCGTTGGTGTGGGCGCCGCCGGTGCGGAAGTTTGTAGGGAATTAGGAGGAATGGGGGTATATGACCTATTTGGCATTTCGCTGCCGGATCAAAATAATTTTTTATGTGAAATAGCTATTCGCCAAAACTTTCCTACACTTCGCAACGTTAATTTATAAACCTAAAAATAATGATCATGGAAAAATTTGCATTGCTGGCACGGGTGGAAGCTAAACCCGGAAAAGAAAATGATGTGCTCGCTTTTTTAAAGAGTGCGCTGCCTTTGGCGGAGGCTGAGGATGGCACGGTGCGGTGGTATGCGCTGCAGTTAGGGCCATCTACCTTTGGCATTTTTGACACGTTTGAAACGGAGGCAGGCAGGGAGGCGCATCTTGGCGGCAAGATCGCTGAAGCGCTGATGGCAAATGCTTCTGCACTTTTGGCGAAAGACCCTGTGATCGAGAAGGTGGATCTTCTGGCGATCAAGTAATGAGGGGAATTTATTGTCCGCGTGCCTTTCGCCTGAATGAAAGGCACGTGGAATTTTTATGGGGTTACACTTAATAAAATAGTACAAACTGGCTGGCGCTTATCTTTGCCACCTTCTAAAACAGATCGCCATGAATGAAAAATTTGTTTCCCGTATAAAAAACGAAGTTGCCGAAATAGAAAGCGCAGGGCTCTATAAAAAAGAGCGCATCATCACCAGCGAACAGGGCGCTGAAATAATAGTGAATGGAAAAAAAGTGCTGAATTTCTGCGCTAATAATTATCTCGGGCTGTCATCCCACCCCAAAGTTATTGAAGCTGCTCACAAAGCCATTGACACGCATGGCTACGGCATGAGCAGTGTGCGGTTTATTTGCGGCACGCAGGACATACACAAAGAGCTGGAGCAAAAGCTGTCGCAGTTCTTGGGTACGGAAGACACGATCTTATACGCCGCCGCTTTCGATGCCAATGGCGGTGTGTTCGAGCCTTTGTTCAATGAAGAAGATGCCATTATAAGTGATGCGTTGAATCATGCCTCCATTATTGACGGTGTGCGTTTATGCAAGGCGCAACGTTATCGTTATGAGCATAATAATATGGAGGATCTGGAAGCAAAGCTTAAAGAAACGCAGGCCCTTCGCAGCCGGATAATCGTTACTGATGGCAGTTTCAGCATGGATGGAACCATTGCCCAGCTTGATAAGATATGTGAACTCGCAGATAAATACGACTCTATTGTGTTGATCGATGATTGCCACTCCTCCGGCTTTCTTGGCAAAACAGGAAGAGGCACGCACGAATACCGTGGCGTGATGGGCAGGGTTGATATTATTACGGGCACGCTTGGCAAAGCGCTTGGAGGCGCCAGTGGCGGCTTTACTTCAGGAAGAAAAGAAATTATTGAAATATTGCGTCAGCGTTCGCGCCCCTATTTGTTCTCAAACACGCTTGCACCAAGCATTGCAGGCGCTTCCATTGCCGTGCTGGATATGTTGACAGAGACCACGGAGTTAAGAGATAAACTGGAATATAACACCAAGTACTTCCGCACTAAAATGACAGAAGCAGGCTTCGATATCAAGCCCGGCGACCATCCTATTGTTCCCATAATGCTCTATGATGCAGTCGTGGCACAAAACTTTGCTGCAAAGCTTTTAGAAGAGAATATTTATGTAATTGGCTTCTTCTATCCCGTTGTGGCAAAGGGTTTAGCACGTATTCGTGTGCAGCTAAGTGCAGCACATGAGCAAGAGCATCTTGATAAAGCCATCGCAGCCTTTACAAAAGTCGGGAAAGAATTAGGAGTGATCAGCCATTAGCAATGAGCTTTGAGCTCATGGCTGATCGCTCAAAGCTGATTGCTAAAACTAATGTTGCGGCAACGCAATTAAATTAGCCATCAACCTATAAGCTCCTGCAACGCCCGCCGGCAATTCTCTAAAGAAAACCAATCCTGTATAGACAAAATTTCCTTTGCCATAAGGGGCGATGATCAGGCTACCGTTGCTTTGTGGTTCATTTGCATCGTTCATCCCAAACAGCGCAGCATAATGTCCGTCAAGGTTAGATGCCTGGTAAGTGCTGCGCTCCTGTATCCATCCTTCAAAATCTTTTTGAGTTATTTTGTTGGGGTAATTTATTGCCTCGTTATCTGGGAGAAGCACATGCACTTCGGCATTCTCATTTGTCACTCGTGTGCCTGTAATAGAAAATGGATAAGGCGCCATTTTATCGGACGTGGTGTTACGGTTATACTGAACTATCAGGTTGCCGCCGTTATTTATATATCGCATCAGCACATCATATTTTGATGCAAGAAAAGCATCCACATCATAAGCACGAACGCCTGTTATAATAGCATTAAATTGTTTAAGTTTTTCATCAGAAATATCAGCTTCCGTCAGCATCTTCACGTCATATCCCATCTGCTGCAACGCCTGCGGCACTTTATCTCCGGCGCCTGCTATATACCCAATGCTGGTTCCTTTCACCACTATGTCGATCTTTTCCAGCTCAGCCTCAACAGGCTTAAAATAAATGATATTGGGGATATGGTCATAACTGATTTTTCGTTCGTCTAATAGCTGCGCTTTGTATTCCAATCCTTTGTCATCAGCTATTTTATCAACCACCAAACTCAGTTCGCCTTTCTCTCCGGAAGAAGATGGAGCAACCATCCCATTAACATTCTTGCCACCACCTTTGCCAATTGATGTATCAAGCTTACCTCCATTCATTTTCCAGTCATTTGTCGCGTTCAAATGCACATCTACAACCGGCATATTTCTTTGAGTAAATAGTTCTGCTGCTACTGGTTTAACAGCTTGGCCGCCCAGCACATATACATCCTGTGTTAAGCGCGCAGTAATCGCAGGCACTACAAACAAAGGCTCATATATTTCACCTTTCACCGGGTCTGTGTATTTATACTGCAAAGGCTTCTTTACAGCTAAATCTTCTCCGCCAATGGTAAAAACAAATTCCGCTTCATAGGCCGGATCATTCTGTGTTTTCCCTATCAGGTTTTGATCAGTCACATTAAAGCTACCGCCTATCAAAGGTTTCACAAGCCAGTAAGGTTGCGAAACCGGCTTATCCATAGCCACATCGAATGTTGTAGAATAACTGAAATTCTTATTTGTTTTCAGTTCATTATTGAAAGATGAATCAAACGATGGAAAGACAACCTTTTTCAGCACCACCCCTGCATTATTCCTTTTATTTACAAAAAAACTTACCTGTATTTTATCGCCCTGCACCGCGTATTGTTGTGTTGAGATCGCCTCTGCAAAAATCCCCGCACATTCCACAATAATACGCTGCACCTCATCCAGCTTTTTATTTCTCCAGTAACTTTCAGGCAGTTGTTTTATCGCCTTATACAGTTCCACCAAAGCCGCAACAGAGTTTTCAGGGTGCTCAAAATTGTATTGCGAAAGCACTGCGTTCACCTGTCCTTCAATCTTCGCTCCACCTGCCAGCCTTTGCCAGCCCGTGTCCACATTGTTCACCAGGTCATTCCTCACCCCTTCTCCTGCCGTTAACTGGAAATACTCCATCGCCTCTCCTCTTTGTGCCGATACGCCAAATCCCTGGCTTTTATGTTGGCTCCGGCTTTCAGCGGCAAGCTCGCCATAGCTCTTTCCCAGCAATGGGTTATAGGTACCAATATCCATCTTGAATTGTGTACTGTCCGTAGTATTAATGCTCCCGAAATTATATGTGTTCCACAGCAGCCTTGTCGCCTGCCATGGCTTTACGTCGTATGCAAATTGTTCGGGGAACCTCGTTGGGTCAGCCGCAGCAGCAAATGCTTCTTTTGCAAGAATTGCAGACGCCGCATGGTGCCCATGCCCAGCCCTTGCGTCGGGGGGGAAACGTGTTATGATAATATCCGGCTGAAACTTTCTTATCACCCACACCACATCGCTCAGTATTTTTTCATGTCCCCATGTCTCCAAAGCCTCCTGCGGAGTTTTGCAGAAACCAAAGTCAAAGGCGCGGGAAAAGAACTGTTCTGCACCGTCTATTCTGCGGGCAGCAAGGAGTTCCTGTGTACGTATCAGCCCAAGCTCGATGCCTTGTTCATCGCCCAAAAGGTTCTGGCCGCCATCACCACGGGTAAGGCTCAGGTAGCCCGTTCTATACTGCGCCCCTTTGGAGAAATAAGCCAGCAGCCTCGTATTCTCATCGTCCGGATGTGCGGCTATGTAGAGCACGCTGCCCAGCACGTTCAGTTTCTTTATCTGCAAGTAAATATCGCCGCTGGTATAGGTGGCAGGTGTTTGCGCGTTTGCCTCTGTTAAGAGGAGCACAGCAATGGCAAAGAATATTCTTTTCATGAAGGTGATCATGGTGTAAAAATACTTTGAAAGAGGCAAACTAAGATAGGCTCATGAGTCTTCTTTTAATAACCGGCGCAGAGTGGCAATATGACAGAGGGGAGTAATTGTTACTAGTGCAAGTAGAATATCAGGGAGTCTAGTGAATGTGGCAGGAAGGACGCAGGGAGGAGGCAGGGAGGAGGAAAGGGTGCGGAAAGGGAAAAATTGGATAGTTATGTAATAAAATAGCAATAAGAATTGGAGGGGTTCGGAAATATTGGCAGATGGATCTTGATATATTTAATGAGGGGTATATGACTGAAATGGGATGCAGATGCAGGGAAACTATACTGCAGGTTCCTGCTGGCTGAGGCAATGGAAGCTGCCGAGGCCCCAGATGATGTCTGTAGAATCTATGCCAGCTACTTCACGAGTTGGGAAGCAGCTTTGAATGATGTGTAAAGCGCGCTCATCTTTTTTGCTACGGAAGGTGGGGACAATGACATATTTGTTGCAGATGTAAAAGTTGGCGTATGAAGCGGGCAGGCGCTGGCCTTCGTATATTACTGCGTCGGGCATGGGGAGTTCAATGATGTTCAAAGGTTTGCCGTTGGGTAAACGCATTTGCTGTAATTGGGCAAGGTTTGTTTGGAGCAAAGTATAGTTATGATCGTGTGGGTCTTCCTCAATGACGGTGATGACGGTGTCTTCATTTACAAAACGAACGGTATCATCAATATGGCCATCGGTATCGTCGCCGACAATGCCTTCATCGACCCAAAGTACTTGCTGAACGCCATAGTAGTTGACCAAGTATTCTTCTATTTGATGCTGCGATAATTGAGGGTTGCGGTTCTTGTTGAGCAAACAGGCCGTGGAAGTGATGACGGTGCCGTTTCCATTGAAATCTACTGAGCCGCCTTCCATGATGATGCCCGGATGAAAAACGGGAAGATTGAACTGCTTTGCAATGAGAGTTGGTATAACATCATCCAAATCAAAAGGGGGATATTTATTTCCCCATGCGTTATAATCCCAATCAACAATTACTTTCTTTTGTTCACCATTGGTATTGATGAGAAAAGCAGGGCCATGGTCTCTGCACCATGCGTCGTTTGTAGGATTAAAGAAGAATTCTATATTATCCATAACGACGCCTGCCTGTTGCAAATGCATTACAGCAAAGGTTTTCATGGCTTCATTAAAGACATTGATGCGCACTTTTTCGCTTTGGGATAAATATTTGACGAACAAACTATAAGGCTCAAATATCTTCTCAATCTTCCCAGGCCAACTTTCCTCTTTGTGCGGCCAACTAAGCCAAGTGGCTTCGTGCGGAGCAAATTCTGCTGGAAAGTGATAACCGAGTCGGGAAGGAGTCGGAAAGTCGGAAAGTCCGGATGTCCGGATGTCCGGAAGACTGGAAAACTGCGAGTCGGAAAGTCGGAAAGTAGTTTTCAAAGTTGAATCTTTTGTTTTAAAGAATTGCGTAATCCATTTATCATTACCAATATCTCTTCGGACATTTTATATATTTTATTGAACTCCTCTTCATGTATGTATCCTCTGCGTTTCGCAAGAAAGATACAGCCAACTACCTCAATATTTGACCTAAGGGCAATCCCAAGAAATCTTGCAAATTCAGCATTGGATTGCCCCGTTGAACCCTCTGCAATGTTAAGTGATACAGAATCTGCAGCTCTTTTTATCTGTGATGAAAGAATAAATAATTCGTCTTTTGGAAAGGTTTTGGCCAATTGGTGAATTATATCGGAAAGTTCAACTGCCTTTTGCCATACAAGCAATTTTTCAAATTTAAAAGGCATGTTTGTATATTTTCATTTAAAACGCTGACGAATATAATGTTTTTGGCTTTTGGACTTTCCAGCTTTCGGACTTTTCCGGCTACTTACTCGTCTATAAAACGTTTGGTAATTGGTTGATAAGAGTCGATCCGCCTGTCGCGGAGAAATGGCCAGTGTATACGGTAGCTGTCAGTTTTTGAGGTATCGATTTCAACAATAGCGATCTCTTCTTCATCGTGCGAAGCCTTGTATAGAACAGTTCCAAAGGGGTTGGTTACAAAGGAAGCGCCCCAGAATTTCATTCTTCCATCCTGCTCGAACCCGACCCTGTTGACGCTTACAACATGCACTCCGTTGGCAACTGCATGACTGCGCTGAATGGTTTGCCAAGCGTTGTATTGCTCTGTGTTGGTGGCTTCATCCTGGGCAGTTGCCCATCCGATGGCAGTAGGATAAAATAAAATCTCTGCACCCATTAGAGCAGTGATCCGTGCTGCTTCGGGATACCACTGGTCCCAGCAAATGAGAACGCCAACTGTTGCATATTTTGTTTTAAAGACCTTATAACCCAAGTCACCGGGGGTGAAGTAAAATTTCTCATAGAATGAAGGGTCGTCAGGGATATGCATTTTGCGGTACTTGCCAAGATAGGTTCCATCTGCATCAATAACTGCTGTTGTGTTGTGATAAATGCCCTGCGTTCTTTTTTCAAAAAGGGAAGCAATAATAACAACGTTGAGTTCTTTTGCAAGTTCGCTTAAAGCATCAGTGGAAGGGCCGGGAATTGGCTCAGCAAGCTGAAAGTTGTCATAGTCTTCCGCATCACAGAAGTATTGCGAAGTGAATAATTCCTGTAAACAAATTATTTGTGCGCCTTTGGCAGCGGCTTCTTTTACTTTTTCTATGGCTTTCTGCACATTAGCGCTTTTCTCCACAACACAGCTCATCTGCACAAGCCCGGTTTTAACTATCGCCATACAAAGGTTTTTGCAAAAATAAGTACAACTGCATTGTTGAAGCAAAGAAATGAACCGCAAAGGATGGTTGACTGGTTGATCGAGGAAATTTTCAGGCGGATTGTAGAGCGCTCTGAAGTTTGTGAAGGAGTAGCTTATAAGCCATACGTACGCTTTACACGAGCTACGCGGCATATTTGCAACAGTGTGAGATTTGTGAAGGAATAGATTCGCCTCACTCCTGCCTCTCTCCTCGCGGAGAGGGGAGAATGTGCAAAAAGGAAATTAGTTTTATTTTTGTGGAAATAATAGTTATGCAACACAAAAAAGCCGAAATAAAAACAAACAGACACCCTTCGAAAAAAGTTCCTGAAAAAAAAATAATAAAGGGTTCTTTACCTGCAATTGAAAAGGCTGTGAAAATTGCCCGCAAAGAAAATTTGGACCTTTCCTTTTTAAGACCTTAATAGATGGTAGTTGTAGCCGACAGTACCGTTCTTTTTCATCTTAACTACCAATATATAAAGATGAGAAGAATCATTGACGAGAAGGGTGTGAAGCAGTTGTATATTACACGTATCAATTACCTGGAACTACTGGCGGGAACAAGCGAAAATGGCAAAGCGGTGGCAAGAAAATTTCTACAGCCTTTTCCTGTATTAGAGTTTGACAAAAAAGCTGCTGCAATAGCTTCCGGTATGGCTATGCGGTACAGGGTTGGGGCAAAACATAGCAAAGACTTTTTAATAGCATCTATAGCCATATCTAATAAAATACCACGCTAACAGAAAACAGCAGAGATTTTATTTATAAGGAATTAGAGGTAATTTCTTATAAAATTTAAGATAAGAACTCGCGATGGGTGTTTGCACCATTACCTGCCCATTTCTCTAAGAAAGGCCACGTGTGAATGAACTGCCTGGTGCATCTTGTTGTACTCAACATAAACAACGCCGTACTCCATGCATGCCTGTTTGATTATCTTGCTGATGGCGGGATAATGTATGTGTGATATTTTGGGGAATAAATGATGTTCGATCTGGAAGTTCAATCCGCCGACATACCATGAAATGAATTTGTTGCGGGTGGCGAAATTGGCAGTGGTTTTTAACTGGTGAATAGCCCATTCATCTTCCATTCTTCCTGTGTCTTCCTGCATTACAGGGAATTCTGTGTGCTCCACCGTATGTGCTAACTGGAAAACGATGCTTAAAATGAACCCGGCAGTAACTGAAAAGGAAAGAAAGCCTATGAGCCAGGGAATGAAGCCTGCAGTGAAAATTGGGATGACGATAAACAAAGAATAATGCAACACTTTAAAAGACCAGAAGCTGATATGGTCGCGCACGGTCATGGTTTTTAAAGTGGTTTCGCCAATCTTGCGGGAGAAGTATTTGCGGTAATCGCTTACCATTGCCCAATAGAGGTGAAGCACGCAGTAAAACATCCAGAAATACCAATGCTGAAAACGGTGCATCTTATATTTCTTTTGGGTGGAAGCCATGCGTAAGAAAGGTTTTGCATCAATATCATCATCAATGCCGTCAATGTTGGTGTATGCATGGTGAATGACATTATGTTTTATGTTCCACATAAAATGGCTTGCACCCATGACGCCAGCGGAATAGGCCGCCAGCTTATTCAAGAATGGATACTTGCTGAAGCTACCGTGGCCACCATCATGCATAATGTTGAAACCAATGGCCGCTGTGAATGCCCCAAGCAAAATGCTTAAAAGAATTGCCCAGAAAGCAGGGGGAGTGAAAAATACCAACTGGACGTAAGTGTAAATGAAGCCTATAGAAAGGAAGAGTGCCTTGGTAAAAATCCTGGAGCCACCTGTTGTTGATTTGCCCGTGAGGGTGAAATATTCGCTGATGCGCTTTTTCAACTCAACGTGAAAGGACTGTTTTACGTGAGCGAATTTGGGAGTTTGCATAAAAAGAACTGAAAATGATTGGTAACTAAATGAAAATCCTACGCAAGTTGCACTTAATAAACGAATGAAAAAAAGATTATTAGAGATTTAACCCTCCCTTAATGTTAATTAAGTAACATTTTGGATAAAGGCATCAAAAGAATTGATGCCGAGCATTTTCGTGGTGATGTATCCTTCGGCGTACTGAACGCCAATGCGTTTGCCGAACATTAAGGCGCGGCCTTTTACGACATCAAGGAAGTCGGGATTGGAGATATAGGTTTGAGGCTCAGAGTTATCTGTGGTATTAAACTGGGTAGTGTAGGCAAGGATGGCCTGCATTTTTTGCTCCATTGCGGCGGATATATCAAAGACAAAATCAGGCTTTAGGTACCTGTCCTGTATATAGTGAAAGACATATTTGGGGCGCCATTGTTCCTGGGAAACATTATCGAGGCTGGTTTCAATCTTTCTGAGGCCAGAGAAGAAACATGCATCTGAAACGAGTTTAGAGCTACGGCCGTGGTCGGGGTGGCGGTCTTCGGGGGCATTGCAAAGGACTATCTCGGGCTGGTACTTTCTTATTGCGGTGATGATCTTCTTTATGTGGGCCTCATCATTTTGGAAGAAGCCGTCTGCCATTTCAAGGTTTTCGCGGGCATGAACGCCCATTGCTATGGCTGCGTTTGTAGCTTCCTGCATACGGGTTGCGGCACTGCCACGGGTGCCAAGCTCACCCTGTGTTAAGTCAACTATGGCAACTTTTTTGCCTTGTGCGACAGCGGCAATTAGGGTGCCTGCACAGCCAAGCTCTACATCATCAGGGTGGACACCAAAGGCGAGTATGTCTGTTTTCATTGTGTTAAGTAAATAGCAAAGGAAAGGAATATTTGTTGATCGGTTATTGGTTGGTTGGCCCCAGCCAAATCTTCTCCAAATGAGAGGGCTTTGTACTCTGTTTTTATTAAAAAGAAGTTTATTTTGCGGAAAGGAAATGGACAATGGTAACATAGCATATGAAGAAGTGGGTGATGCACTTAAGAAGGTGCCGAGTTACTGGCTTACGCGCTTTGTTATACTGAGGCTGCTGGGAGTGATATATGCCGTTGCTTTTCTTGTGCTTATAAACCAAGTGGTTCCGCTGATAGGGTCTGATGGGTTGCTGCCCGTAGGGAATTTTTTACAGCAAATTATTAAGGCGCTTGGTTCAACAGATACCGGGTTTATCCGACTGCCATCTATCTTTTGGTTCGGGCATTCGGATAGTGCACTGGTTGCGTGGGCTTGGATAGGGTTTGTGCTTTCGTGTGTTGTGGTTGCGGGGTATGCAAATGCGCCGTTGCTTACTGTGCTTTGGTTTCTTTATATGTCGTTTGTTCATGTGGGACAGGAATGGTATGGGTATGGGTGGGAAATTCAACTTTGCGAAACGGGGTTCCTAGCTATCTTTCTTTGCCCGCTGGTTGATATGCGCCCGTTCCCAAGGCGTGCACCGCCGGTTGTCATTATTGTGCTGTTTCGATGGCTTATCTTTAGAATTATGCTAGGCTCCGGGTTAATCAAGTTCCGCGGGGATGAAATATGGCGGAACGGGACGGCTCTTTATTATCATTTTGAAACACAACCGATACCCGGGCCGCTGAGCAGGTGGTTTCATTTTCTGCCACGTTGGTTATTAAAGATAGGTGTATGGTTCAATTTCATAGCTGAACTTGCTGCACCCCTGTTTGTTTTCTGGCCACGTGTTGGGCGGCATATTGCGGGGATAGTGATCGTGTTGTTTCAACTGGTTATTATCCTTAGCGGCAACTTATCGTTCCTGAACTGGCTAACTATTGTGCCTGCACTGGCTTGTTTTGATGATGGCTTTTGGTCTAGGCTGCTGCCGAGGGCGTTTGTTCGTAAGGCGAAGGTTGCTGAGGAATATGCGGAGCCATCGCGGCCTATGTTAACCACCGCATGGGTGGTTGCTGTTGCCGTTGTATTGCTGAGTATTCAACCTGCACTGAATTTGCTTTCCGAAGGGCAGGTGATGAACACATCTTACGACCCATTGGAACTGGTGAACACTTACGGGGCATTCGGTACTGTGGGGCAGGAACGCCCGAATGTGGTGTTTGAAGGAACGATGGATGAAGACTCCACCGACAGCGCGCACTGGAAACCCTATATTTATAAGGGCCTGCCTGTAGCGCTTGACAAAATGCCCCCTCAAATAGCTCCTTACCAACTGCATTTAGACTGGCAGATGTGGTTTGCTTCTATGGCGAACGCTGAGGATTATCCGTGGACGCTGAACCTTGTGTGGAAGTTACTGCATAACGACCCTAATGCCGTTGGGCTTTTTGCTGCGAACCCTTTTCCGGGAAAGCCACCGCGATATGTCAGGGCGGTGCTGTATAACTATAGGTTTGCAAAGCCGAGTAATGGAGAGGGTTTGTGGTGGAGGAGAGAGCGGGTGAGCTTTTGGTTGCCGGCTATGTCGGTTGATGACCCGAATTTGGTTGGTTTTCTGAAGAGGGAGGGGTGGATAAAGCCTTAGGGCTAAATTAAGGTGGTAATAGGGTTGGGATAGGGTTAGCATGGCTTTACCATGCCTTCGGCTTGGCTTTGGGTGGGCATTAAGTGGGCTTGAGGTGGACATTGAGTGGGCTTTGGGTGGGAGTAAGGTCTCTATAAAGTCTCTATAAGGTCTCTATAAGGGTAGGAAAGTTGGAATTGGAAATGCGAAAAATGTGAGGTTGTTTGCAATTTAGATTAAAGTTGGTTGGAGGCAAAATATTTGTTTGGGAAAAAATAAAAAGGAAAAATGTGTAATTGCACCGGTTGTTGTCTGTAAAGAATAAAGACTATAATTCTGAAGAATTAATTTTTCACTGTTTCGAGGTGCGCTGCGCTAACACCCCGAAGAACTGAGAACTGGCAATATCGTATTACTACTATACCACTGTCTTTATTGAGCTTTTGTTGAAGTGCATATCAATCGTAGTCCTTGGTTTCGTGTGATAAGAATCAAGAGGGGCTAAAAAAAGAAAAATATTACCTTTATATCAACATTCGTTTATGCGATATTTTTGCCTGGCTATTGTTATAGTTTGTGTGTGTATTTCCTGCTCGCACAAAAAATATAAAAACCCCCATGTAGAAATACAGACAAGATATGGAGATATTGAAGTGGAACTTTATCCTGACAATGCCCCTAAAAGTGTGGCGGCTTTTTTATCGTATGTTGATTCCGGCTATTATAAAAATGCTTCTTTTTACAGGGCTTTAAATGATGACAACCAGGTTACAGGGAGTGGTGGAATTGCAATATTACAAGGTGGCATATGGCAAACAAAACCGACGATAAAACCTGCCGGCATACCGCATGAAAGCACCTTGCAAACAAAACTGACGCATGAAAACGGGACTATTTCGCTTGCCCGGCAAGAGCCGGGAACAGCCAGCACTGAATTCTTTATTTGCATCGGCGATCAAAAAGGTTTTGATCACGGTGGCTCTAATAATGCCGACGGGCAAGGCTATGCAGCATTTGGGAAGGTCGTAAAAGGCATGCACCTTATAAAACAATTTTATACACAACCTACCAATGGCGACCAGTTGCAACAACCAATTGAGATCTTAAATATTGTGCGGCTATAGTTGATGTACCTTACAAATAAATCAATATTTCTAACTTTATCTTTTAAAAACAAAATATATTATGGCAACAGGAATTTCAGTAAAAGAACAGTCCGATGGGTTGATCACTGATCTGATAAAATGGGCTACGGGCAAAGCACCGGTTGAAATAAGGTTTGTTGACCTCGATGACGATTGTTGTGCTGTTGTTACGATGTATGATTATAAGGGCGATAATGAACTTTCACTAAGACTGCACTTAGATGGCGTGTATGATGTGAATATTGGCTATTATGACGAAGATGACGAGTTTATAGAAACTGCAGAACCCTTAAGCACCGGGCAAGAAGCAACGCTTCCGGAAAAGCTTAAAAAAGTAATGAAAAAAGTATTGGATGATGAAAGGGGGATGCGTGTGCCGGGGAGTGTGCTTGCGTGATGGATAGATTTTTAGCGTTGCGAAAGATAGCGAATGATCAGTGGGGACAGAAACCAAGGCAGGGGGTAGCTTTTTAGAACAATAATTTCTTAATTTTACTATTATGAACATACAAGAAATCATAAATGTTGATAATGATATTCTAGGAGGACAGCCTGTTTTTAAGGGAACACGGGTTCCTGTTGAAAGTTTGTTTGACCATTTAGAAGCGGGTGTGCCACTTGATGAATTTTTAGATGATTTTCCTACTGTTTCAAGAGATCAGGCAATTGCATTGTTAAATGCTGCCAGTAAGATCTTTGCTGCAAAAAATATAGAACAGGTGTATGCGACTGTTGCTTGACGAGAACTTACCCAAAAGACTCAAACTTGATTTTGCTGAATACAAAATCTTTACAGTTCGTGATAAAGGATGGAATGGCATAAAAAATGGGCATCTTATTGGCGGATGTCTACCAATTATTCCAGGCCGGCAAGCATTTTTTCGTAAGCTTTTAAAGGCAGCATTACACTTTGCTTTTCGCCTCTGCTGTTGGCGATGAATTGTGTTCCAATCATAAAATATATTTATACTATAAATTAATAAAGAAGCCATAATATATACAAACGCCAAGATATACTCCCTGTCGTTTGTATTTTGCAAAGGGAGAATCTCTGCCAAATTGCTTTACGGCCTAGTCCATTCTTCTACAGTCATAACGTCTGCCTGGCGGGGGAAGACCTTGGTGGTGAGGACACGGTGTACTTCTTCGTCGCCATCGGCACAGGCATCAGATAGTACAGTTATGCGGTAGTCTTTGTCTGCTGCTTCGCGCAGCGTTGACAGTACTACACCGCTGGTGGCAATACCGGTTAGTATGATGTGCTGAATGCCGAAAGCTCTTAAAACAACTTCTAGGTCGCTGCCTGTAAAAGCGCTTACGCGGCGTTTGATAACGATGAGTTCGCCTGCCTGCGGCTCTAAGTCGGGATGAACTTTCATAAACTCGGCCATGTTCATGCCTGCAAACCTTTCTTTGCTGGCGCTGAAGCCTTTATTGTTCATGCTTATTTCCGGGGTGCCCTGACGGAAGCCTACAACAACATAGATGATGGGTATCTTACTGCTGCGCGCGTGTGCGATGGCTTTGGCAACATTGGTTTTAACTACGGAGGCATCGGGAAGCATCGCAACTATGCCTACCTGCATGTCCATTACAAGAAGGGCTGTGTTTTGTTCCATTTTTAGTTTGTTTGTTATGGAAAGATCAACCTCTTACCCCATACATTTTTTCTACGTCTTTTACAATGGATTCGATGGCGCGGTCATCACCGTTGGGGTCGTAGTTTTGTTTGAGGCTGGAGCCGAAAAGAACGGCCACCGTTTGCCAGAAGGCCGCGTTGAAACTGCCTTTGTATTCATCAATAATTTCGTAGCAGTTGTTGCCCGTTTGGCGGTAAATTAATTTCATCAGCACTTTTCCCTGATAAACAGAAAGCTGGGTTATCTTATCTGCAAATTGGGTCTTGATGTCTTTCTCGCGTGCATGGATGATGGCTTTGCGTTTGGCTTTATCAGTTACACCGACAAGCTGTGCGTTGATCTGGTTTATAATGACAGAAGCTTTTACGGCATAAGGATAGGTAACATAAACGGCGTTTCGGAGACGAGTCCATTCAGCGTAATAACGGCGCTGTTTGGCGTTCATCCTGCCATAAATATATACATATGGGAGGAAAGAACAGGGAATGGTGTCTCCGTTGGCTCCAATACTTGCGTAGACTTTTATAGTATCATAGACACCATGTTTCTGCGCTACAGCTTTTTGGGCTGCAACAGAAAGCATTGCAATGAGAATAAAAGAAAGTATTTTTTTGAAGCGGAACATTATAATGTAAAAATAAATAAATATCTGTTCTATTAATGCTTTGAGGTCCGTTTAAATAACCGTTGGCACGTTATTCTTTTGAGAATTGTTTATTTAACGCTTAAACGATTTATTTTATTCCTGTAAAAAATACTCGTTACAAAGCCGATGACCATTATCATAACGCCGATCCATAGCAGGGTGATGAAGGGGAATTGGTAGACTTTTAAAGTAAGCAGGTCTGTGAGTACGCTGCTCTCTTTTACACCAATATCAAGCGTGCCGGTCTTGGTGTCTATCACTTTGTTGAAGCGGAGGATGAGGCTTTGGGCTATAACACTGTCAGAGAGGTTTCGGATGGTAGTGTCACGGATGGCCATGCCGGGGTTTGCTTCGTAGTGCCTGCCGTCTTTGGTTATAATTGTCATGTCCAGCATTAGGGATGTTTCGCCGGGGGCAATAACTCTGTTTTCAACAGGTTTGTTTACATCAACCTTATTTAAGATGATGATGCCGTTAGAATAAAACAATGTGTCGCCAACACGTGCGCTTTCTTCGCGGAAAGTAGCGGTGTCGGTTTGTTCACTTTCCAGCCAGGATGTTACATAAGCAAAAATATCCCTGTCGAGGAAATGCTTTGAATCGGGGTTTGGTGAGAAACCCTCATTGCCTTTGTTGTTTTTAATTACATCAGGATAAAGGTTGAAATTGTATTTGCCGTCCTTGCTTTTAAACTGAAGCTCAAAATACTTTTTATGGTTGTCGCTATTGAGGGTATCGCGAACATAGGTGACCATGTACTTGCCCATGTCTGTTGCGACGCCTTTGAACAAGGTGATGTTTTCAGCAGGGTTTTCTTTGCTGTCGCTTTTTAAAGTAGAGAAGCCCGTAGTGTTCCAGCTAAGCACTTCTTTTTTGCTGGAGGAAATGAGTATTGCCAGCAACACTATGCCAAAGCCAACATGCGCAATGGAAGCGCCTGCAGCCTTCATTTTCCCTTTCATACCCACCCAAATGTAGAAGCCATTTGCAATGATGGAGTAAACTGCAGCAAAAATGGCTACGTGGATGGCTGCCAGAAAGCCGTAACCCTTTTTATCAAAATTGATAGCGCCGAAAACGCTGATGGCAACAGAAATTACAAGGGCTATCAAAGTAGGCAGCCATATTCTTTTCCTGAAGTAAGCGGATGGCGTGTCTTTGAATTTTAAGTATTGTGTGACGGCAGTTAATATGCCGATGATGATGCAAATAAAGACCTGTATCTGGTTGTAAGAAAACTCCCTGTCGGCAGGGTCTGCTATCTTTGTGTTGAATATTTTATTGAAAACAGGCAAGGATGTTTGGGCTATAATAATGATGGCTGATAAAAAAATAACCAGCGACCCGATAAACATCCAGAACTCGCGGCTATAGCTGCTCTCTTCTTTTTTTATGGATGGAATATTCTTGTTTTCTTTTATAAAAAGTATAATAGCAGGAAAGAAAAAGATGAGTATAAAAAGCAGGAGTTGGGCTGTCATGTCCGCACCGGTGAATGCATGAACAGATGAATCGCCAAGAATGCCGCTGCGTGTTAAAAAAGTGGAATATAAAGTAAGCACAAAAGAGAGGATGTAGAAAAGATAGACACTCTTTAAAGAATATTTTGTGCTGTTGTAAATAAGGTTCATGTGAAGGCCTGCAATTAGAATAAGCCATGGAACAAGGGAGGCATTTTCTACGGGATCCCATGCCCAATAACCGCCGAAGGTGAGGCTTTCGTATGCCCAGGCAGCACCCATGGTAATGCCGGTACCTAGCACTGCGCCTGAAAAAGCAGCCCATGGCAACGCCTTTCTTGTCCATTCATGGTCTTTGTTCATTAAGCCTGCAAAAGCAAAGGAGAAGGGAACAATGGTGGATGCAAAACCTAAAAACAATACGGGTGGATGGATAACCATCCAGTAGTTCTGCAAAAGCGCGTTTAACCCCGAACCATCTTTTAATAATGATAAATAATCAGAGCGGATATTGCCGGAAACGGCATCTATAAAGATAGGCGCGCGGTAGAGGGTGCCCTCATCACGCAGTAAAATAAACGGGTTGCTGCCGACCTTTTGCCCAAAGAAATAAATACCGATGATCATAGTAGCGAGGCAAAACTGGGCGAAGCTGATGACCGTCATTACGGGCGCTTCCCACTGTTTTGCGGTAGCAATTAATACACAGCCAAGCACACAATGCCAGAAGGTCCATAGCAGGAAACTCCCCTCCTGCCCTTCCCAAAGGCAACTGAAAATATACTGCACCTGCAGGGTTTTATCGCTATGCTCCCAGGCGTAATGGTACTCAAACAAATGATTAGATAAAATATAATAAATGCAGCCAATGGTGGTGATAACGCAAACCGTTTCAATAAAGAATGCACCGCGTGCAAGCCGCAGCCAGCTTTGCTTTTCCGCGGGGAGGGTTGATTTGTTTGCTTTAAAAAAAGAGATGCTGGCAAAGAGCGAAACTACCAGCGAAAGAACTGCCGCAAAATGGCCAAGTTCGCCGGGTAATAAGTGTTCGCCTGGATAATTCATTTTTGGTCAGTAGTCAGTGGTCAGTGGTCAGTATTTACCTGTTGTCTCTTTTAAAGCCTGTTTTGCAGCGTTCGGGTCGTCTTTGTATTTGGAAGGGCATTTTAATAATATCTCCTGGCAGTCAAACCGGCCATTCTCTACCCGCCCCATCAGCCCAAGCCTTTCGCTCTTGTCCATGTCTGCCGGTTTGCCTTTGCGGTACACCACCTGTATCTTATTACCCAAAGTATCCATCGCCATAAAACTAAGGTAGTTCGGATCTTTTACAGGGTTATATTCTATGGGCTGGCTCTTGTCAATCTTTACGATAAGGTGCACATATTTGCCGGGTCGATCTTTCTGCTGAAGCAATGTTATCGTTGGTGGTAACATCGCCCATAAAACTGATGAGCACTGCGATGGAAGCAGCTATTAAAACCAGTGCAATAATGTGTATTGTTTTCATCTTTGAGCTTTCGGGTGCGAAGTTAATTGAAAAAAAATAGCGGCACAGTTGTTTGGTGCCGCCTTGTTTGAAATTGCCTGTTTGGAGCGGAAAACGGGACTCGAACCCGCGGCCTTCAGTTTGGGAAACTGATGCTCTACCAACTGAGCTATTTCCGCATAAGGTGCAAAATAAAGGAATAATGCGCAGATTGCTGATGTGGGAATGTCGGATGTCGGATGTCAGACATCAGCACTTTCACATCGTCAATTCCTCAAAAGCGCCCCTCAGTTCGCCATAGGCATGGTTATCCTGCGCTTTTTTTGCGGCGGCCATGCCTTTTTCGTACCAGTTTATGGCGGCGTCTGTTTCGCCATTACGCTCCAGCAGCTTTGCAAGGTGGTAATAAGAACCTATATAGTTGGGATTTTCGTTCAATATATTTTCAAATAAGGCCTTTGCCTGTGCGTCATCCCCCACTTTTACATATTCCAAAGCAAGGGCGTGCCGGAGGAAGTTATCTGAGGGTGTTGCCTGTAAAAACTCTTTCAGCTTTGCTATCCTGTCCATTTTTCAAAGATAGTTTTTCCTGCTATAAGCCGGTAATTGCTGGAATTGGACACCCTGAAGATGATTTATTCTCCAAAAACTCTTTCTAACACACTCGCCAACCGCAGGCCGCCTTTCAAAAGTTGCTGTTCGACTAATGTATAATTCTTATCAACATAAGCCTGGTCAATAAAACCGTTCTGAAAATTGTAGACTTCAGGAAGGTATGAGCGACTGTCATTAAACCACTGTAAAACGCTTATTTTCTGGATGGCAGTGACCTGATCTGATGTAAAGTTGCCGTATTGATTAACACAGCTATCTACATTTATATCTTTTGAATCAATAATTTCATCATCCCAAACTGCATGGAGGTTGGTATGCTCACTTTTGTGGACAAAGGAAACGTCTATTGAATTTCCTCCTTTGTCAACAGGATAGCCCACATGTAAAGGCTGTGTCATGTCGCCCGTTAAATGGAATACCAATAGCAGATCTTCTTTGATCTTTTTATTGCTCAGGTTTTGTTTATTCTCAAGCTCTATGATCGCGCTGTTTAATACGGTCATCAAATTATAGTCGGGGGTTGGCACATAGGTTTTGCCGGAATCAACATCAATATAGTGCCAGGGCCTCTGGTAATAATAATAACTATAGGAGCGCATTTCATCCATCCATGTAGCCGCGTCCTCAAAGCTTGTTTTATGAAGATAGTGCAGTACTTTTTGCCTTGTGGCGCTATCTAAATAGTGATAAGCAATATCAGCCACAATTTGATGCCCCTTTCTTCCCCATGCATAGGAATGGTTTGGGAGGAGAGCAACAAGGAGTATTGTTGTTAAACCACTTAATAATATCCTTTTCATACCTGATAAATTATTAAAGCGCAAACTTACACTATCAGCAATCCCACCGTGTTAACAAATCATTACCTATCTTTTGCAGACCTTAATATTTTTGCAAACCTCCTTACTTTTGCCGCCGATTTAAAATTGATATCAATGATGAGAAAATCGATACTGCTTATTTCTACAATAATTATCTATTCTTTTGTATCAGCACAGGCCGGTAAAAAGCCTGCACTGGACTCTTCTGTAATAAAAAGAGATTCCGCAGAAATACGTAACTTTAAGGATGCCGAATTAGATGATATTCCAACCATTACGCTTGATGATAATTCTCTCAATAGCAGCAGCTCCGAAAACGTTTCTATTCCTTTGAGCGCCGGCCGCGACCCCTTTTATGCAGCTTCTTATTACAACTTCAGCCCGCTACGTTTTAAATCGCGCGGTTATGACGCAGATGTATCCGAAACCTATATTAACGGCGTTCCGATGGCCAATCTTGATAATGGATATACACCATATACGTTGTGGGGCGGCCTTACTGATGTTCTGCATGACCGCCAGATAACCATTGGATTAGCCAACAATAATTTTAGCTTTGGAGATGTGGGCAACAGCCTTAATATTGATACACGTGCCAGTTACCAAAGGCCGCAAACAAGTTTCGGTTATTCTTACAGCAACCGCAGTTATACAGACAGATGGACATTTTCGCATAGCACTGGCTTAACCAAAAAAGGATGGGCTTTTACTTTCTCAGGAAGCCGCCGCTGGTCAAACGAAGGGTATGTAGCAGGAACATATATAAACGCATGGAGTTATTTTGTAGGGGTTGATAAACGCTTAGGAAAGAAGAACCTGCTTTCCCTTGTTGTTTTTGGTGCGCCTAAGGAAGAAGGCTTAGCGGGAGCAGCTACAGCGGAAATGTTTGGCCTGGCGGGTACTCATTATTACAACCCGGACTGGGGTTACCAGGATGGAAAGATGAGGGATGCTAATGTTTCCAAAACGAACCAACCGGTTGCCATACTTACGCATGAGCTGCACATTAATACTACTACCAGTTTAAAGACTGCTGCAAGCTTTACATTTGGAACAAAGAGCACTTCAGGTATAGATTATTATAATGCGCCTGACCCATACCCGGATTATTACGGCTACCTGCCAAGCAACTTCAGCAGCGACCCTATACAGCAACAGCAGCTTCAACAACTTTATTCAACCAATGAAAGTGTAAGGCAAATTAACTGGCAACAACTGTATAATATTAACCGGAATAATATTGAAACCATAAATGATGTAGATGGTATTGCCGGAAACTCTGTAACCGGTGTGAGGTCGCTGTATATTATATCTGACAGGGTTACTAATACGCAAAGATTTACCTTAAACACAACTTTTAATACAGTTGTTGGGCATATGCATTTTACAGCAGGCGCTTCTTTTGAAGCACAAAAAGATCATGATTATGAAAAAGTAGATGACCTGCTTGGCGGCCAGTTTTATGTTGACCTCAACGAGTTCGCACAACAGGATTTTCCTAACAACCAAAGTGCTTATCAAAACAACCTGAACGACCCTAACCGTATATTGCATGTGGGAGATAAATATGGCTATGATTATGATATTGACCTGGGAAAAGCGCAGGGTTGGGCACAGGCCGCTTTCTCCTTTAAGAAGTTCGATTTCTTTGTAGCAGGGCAGGTATCACAAACTGAATTCTGGCGTGTAGGCAATGTAGTAAATGGTTTGTTCCCTGACAGTTCCTTTGGAAAATCAACAGTTAACAGCTTTACTAATTTTGGCGGTAAGGGAGGATTTACTTATAAAATTGACGGGAAGAATTACCTCTATGTAAACGGAGCTTATATTACACATGCGCCTTATTTTCAAAATGCGTATGAATCACCTTCCACAAGGGATGTGGAACAAAGCGGCCTAACAAGCGAAACCATAGAAAGCGCTGAAGGCGGTTATATTTTGAACGGGCCAAAGTTGAGAGCGAGACTGAGCGGTTACTACACACAATTTAATAATGAATTCCAGGTACTTTCTTTTTATGATAACCAATATGACAACTATGTAAACTATGCATTAAGCAATATTGATAAGCTTCATTTTGGCGGAGAGTTTGGCTTTGAAGCAAACTTAACACCGACCCTTTCCCTTACAGGTGCAGCATCCGTTGGACGCTATTACTATACCAGCAGGCAGAACGCAGTTGTTACGTTAGACAACAGCGCTGCAGTTCTGGAAAACGATGTTGTTTATTCTAAAAACTACCGGGTGCCTTCCACACCGCAGGAGGCGTATAGCTTAGGGCTTACTTACCGCTCCCGCAAATATTGGTTTATTAGCTTAACGGGTAATTACTTTGATCAAATATGGCTTGAAATGAACCCCATACGCAGAACTACTGAAGCTGTGCTGGGATTGGATCCTAAAAGCGCACAATACCAGGATGTCATTGACGAAACAGAATTACCAGCCCAATTTACGGTTGATTTTTATGGAGGATATTCGTGGAAACTACCAAAATCAATGGGTTTGAAAAGAAGGACTTTCCTGGTTTTAAATGCCGGTGTTATGAATTTGCTTAACAACCAGAATATTATTAATGGGGGTTATGAGCAGCTCAGGTATGATTTTACCAACCAAACGCCAAATACCTATCCCCCGAAATATTATTATGCTTACGGCATTAACTATTACGTGAGCGCAGTTATCCGCTTTAATTAAAAATACAATAAACAAAGAAAATTATAATATGAAAAATAAATCACTTACCTGGCTGTGTTTTACAATTGCGGTAGTAGCCGCGTGTGTTGTTTCATTCTCCTGTAACAAGAAGTTTGACGAGCCGCCAACATCTGTAGCTGTAAACTTAGTGGCAAACACAAGCATAGCACAGTTAAAATTATTGCATAGCGCCGGTGGTATGGAACAGGTTTCCGACTCTGACGTGATCAGCGGTGTAGTAGTAGCCGATGATAAAAGCGGAAACTTTTACAAACAGATAGTGATAGAAGACTCTACCGGAGGTATCATGGTGGCTTTGAACGGATATGATCTTTATACAACCTACCCGATAGGCTGCCGTGTTGCTGTTAAAGCTAAAGGGCTTTATCTTGGCGATTATGATGGCTGGGTAGAATTAGGTGGGGGCATCGGCACTTCAAGCTCAGGCGCCCCTGAAGTAACCGGACTTGCGTCTGCACTTTTTAGCCAATACATCGTGGCAGGAACATTAGGTAATGTGGTGGTGCCACATGTAGTAACTGTTTCACAACTAAGCACAAATGTACAGGACCCTTATCAAAGCACACTGGTACAGTTGGATAATTTCCAGTTTGCAAGTACTGATACCGGTAAAACATATGCAACAGCCGGTACTTCACCTGCATCTGTAGGCTTTAATTTACAGGATTGCTCAAGTGACAACATAACCCTCTACAATAGCGGCTATGCTACTTTCGCAAGCTTAATTGTGCCTTCCGGCAATGGTGTATTAACAGGCATTTATGTGCCCTACAACAGCACAAAACAAATAGAAATACGTGATACTTCTGATGTACAATTTACCGGAACCCGTTGCAATGGTGGTGGCGGAGGCGGTGGCACAGGTGCATTAACGAGCATATCCAATATCCTTGCTTTATATTCAGGCTCGGGCATAAAGTTGGGTTCTTACAAGATCAGCGGAACTGTTATTTCAGATGTTGCCAATAAAAATGTTTCCAGCGGTTCTGTAATAATAGAAGATGGAAGCAACAGGGGTGTTGAGATTTATTTTGGCGGCACAATCGCATATAATCTTGGGGATTCTATTGTTTTGGACGTTACCGGTGATTCGCTTGTGCAGTATAAAGGTTCTTTTGAAATAGAACCTTCCTATGGGACAGCTCAGCCTGCAGCGGTAGCAACAGGCAGGACTGTAGTTCCCCAGGTAGTAACCATCAGCCAGTTGAATGCAAACTTAACGTTGTATGAGTATGCCTTAGTGCAGATACTTGATGCAACAAGCAGCCCAAGCGGAACGTACAAAGGAACAAAGACACTTACCGATGCTACGGGGAATATAGAATTGTATACCTCTTCCTCAGCAACTTTTGAGGCCACAACAATGCCTACAGGCGCACATAACTGGACTGGTTATCCAAGTTATTATAACACTACACCACAATTTCAAATAAGGAACACAAGTGACGTACAATAATTTTTTAACTGATAGATCATAATAAAGCTGCCCTTTGAACAGGGCAGTTTTTAGTTTGAGTAGTTTCTTTAATTTCACCCTTTATGAATAAAAATTGCTTTTTAGTTATTACCTTCCTTCTTTGCTTCGCTTCTGAGGCTATCTTAGCGCAGCAAAAAAAAACAACCAACGCTCTGAGTCTAAGCTTTGATTATGATCTCACTACCGCCCTTATTAAGCCGCCAAATGTAAGTATGGTCGTAAATGACTCTGATGACCCTGCATCTCTTTACGGCGTCGTAGTTGATATAAATGAGAATGGCCAGCTTGCTCATGATGGCTCCTATACCTTAAAAGCAACCAGCAGCAACATCTCAGTTGTGTCAGACGATAATATTCTGATTGCCGATGCTGAAAGCAAGATCATTATAAAAATAAAGCCTTACGGCACTGGCTATACAACTATAACACTTATTGCCAGATCAGCCACTTCATCAGACAGCATCACCATTAACTATGCAGTCTCCCAGGGCGGCCTTTATGAAAGTGAAGGTACCCGCTGGCATACCGGCAACTCAGATGCTTCTGATGCCATTGCCCTGGACAACAGCTATATGGTCGTTGGCGATGATGAAATGAACAAACTCTATGTTCATCATCGTAATGAGTCAGGCCTGCCTGTGGTAGTATTTGATTACAGCAACCTGTTGCACCTGGAAGATGGCCTACCCGGAAGTTACAAAGAAGTAGACGTTGAAGCGGTAGCCAAAAGCCCGCGCACCAATATCCTCTATTGGTTTGGCTCCATGAGTAACAACAGTAAGTTTCATGTAAAGCCAAACCGCGACAGGATTTTTGCAACTACGGTAAGCGGTAGGGGATCAGGCGCTTCTATCTCTTTTATTGGCGCCTACGAAGGCCTGCGCAGCCAGGTCATTGATTGGGGCAATAAATACGGGTATCGCCTCGGGGCAAGTGCCGCTACAGGGCAGGATCCTAAAGCTATTGAAGGATTTAATGCAGAAGGAACGGTTTTTGGACCTGACAGCACTACACTTTACATAGGCATGCGGGCTCCGCTCGTTCCAGTCAGCAACCGCACCCATGCTCTCATTGTCCCGCTCTTAAACTTTGAAAGCTGGTTCAATAAAGGCAATCCTTCATCTCGTCCTTCCTTCGGGCCGCCTATTGAATTAGGCCTCGGCGGCAGGAGCATACGTGATATTACCCGCCTTTCAAACGGCGTTTACGTTATCATAGCAGGCTCCTATGGAGAGTCTTCTCTTTATCTTCCCGGTGCTTTGTATAAATGGACCGGTAATGCAACTGATACCGCCGTTTTACTCAGCAGTTTTGACATAACGCTCCTGAATGCCGAAGGCATAATGGAAGTGGATGATGCAAATGGCAAACTAATGACCGACAGGTTGCAACTCATTTCTGACGATGGCACCAATGTATATTATGGCGACGGCATTCCCGCAAAAGACCTGCCCGAAAACAACTATAAGAAATATCATTCAGACATAGTCATTTCATCAGAACCCGGTGTTTTAAATAAATAAAGAGTGCGTAGTTTATATACCTTCTTTTAGCACCCTTTTTTACAGGTCGCCCTGTTCTCGGTCCATTTCAAGTGGTTCTCCAATACATTCATAAATGATCCTTATCTGCCGAGAATACAAGGCCTCTCAGATAAGGGGACGGAGACTAAATGCCATTTATTCAATTCTCACGGCTTTCAAAACTATTGGCTGTCAGCCTCCCCAACAACCGAAATATAACTTCTTAACAAACAATAAGCAACACTTGCTCTGCCAATATTTCCGAAATACCTCTCTTTAATTAAACTTTTAAGTCATAAACTCCCACTTAAACCCTTCGCCAAGGCCCTTCCACCTTCCTGCCGCATCCCTGCCTCCTTCCTGCCACCTTCACCAAAGTCCCACCTATCTGCCCTCCCTTTCTTCCATCAGTCAGTATGTCACTAACCGAAATAGAACCATTGTATTAAACTAAACCTTACTTTTATATCATGAAAATAGCCACTTACAATGTCAATAGCATCAACGCGCGTTTACCCATCCTCCTCCGTTGGCTCTCCGAAACCACTCCCGATATCGTGTGCCTGCAGGAACTAAAAGCCCCCCAGGAAAACTTCCCCTTGCAGGCCATACAGGATGCAGGATATAACGCTATCTGGCATGGGCAAAAGAGCTGGAACGGTGTAGCCATCCTGGCCCGCAGCGCACAGCCCGAAGAGATACGCAGGGCGCTTCCCGGTGACCCTGAAGATGTCCACAGCCGTTACATCGAAGCCACTGTCAACGGCATTATTGTTGGTTGCCTTTACCTGCCAAATGGCAACCCTGCCCCCGGCCCAAAATTCGATTATAAGCTAAGTTGGTTCGAACGGTTAACTGCTCATGCAGCAGGCTTATATAAGTCTGATAAGCCCGTGGTCTTGTGTGGGGATTATAACGTAATGCCAACCGAAATAGATGTCTACAAACCAGAGCGTTGGGTAGACGATGCCCTCTTTCGCCCGGAAACCCGTGCTGCCTTCAAAACCCTGGTAGACCAGGGCTGGACCGATGCTATCCGAAAGCTCTATCCCGATGAAATAATATATACCTTTTGGGATTATTTTCGCAATGCTTACCAGCGCAATGCAGGCTTACGCATAGACCATTTCCTTCTCAACCCTTACCTCAGCGCCCGCCTCATCGCCGCGGGTGTTGACCGTAACGTCCGCGGTTGGGAGAAAACCAGCGATCATGCCCCCGTTTGGATTGAAATAGGTAAATAAAGCCTCTGATCAATTCAATCCTTAAATCCTTTTTAAATCCGTATTCAAACAAGATCCATCTCACTCTTTGCACATCCTGATCGCCTCCTCCAATTGCCCATCCCTCTTCTGAATAAGATCACCAATGGTTAAATAAACAGGATAGTCAGGTTCTATTCCCCATCCTTTATTATTTCTTTCTTTTACTGCAGACGAATACTTAACCATAGGAACTCTTACAGTGATTTTACTATTTGGCAATGTCACAAAAGCCTCATCCCCGGAAGTATTACCATAATAGCCACCACCACATTCTTCCCCAATAAACTTACCCCGTTTATTTGTTTTAACTATCGCAGAAAATTCTGCACTCGCTGAAAAGCTGCGCCCATTAGCAAGAACAAATATTTTACCTTTAAAGTTATTGGTTTGAGGCTGCTGCATAGCCAAATTAGGATGGTCTTTTACAGAAAATACTTCATTCACTGTTTCTTGGCTCGCATAATACATAAACGGTTTTGCTGTAAGGTATGAATAAAGCAGTTCGCCGTTGCCGTCATTACCACCTTGGTTGCCTCTTATATCAATAAGAGTGTTCGTACCTTTTTATTTTTCAGGTTAGTAAAAGCAGAGTCCAAAAACTTGCTGAAATTTTCACCCGTTTTATCTAAAAACCCATTAAAGAATGTTTTTATCGAAAGCACCGCAACGCCATTCCCTTCATAAGTCAATTGCAGGTATTTATCAGGTTGGGGAAACGGGCTTCCGCAAATAACATTCTTTAAAATATCTGCTTGCAAACTTGTGCTTTCTATGCCCCCCGATTGGGTTTTATAAGTCACCTTATAATTACTTTCTTCGCCATACACTATGCTGAACAACAATTGAAATTCATTCAGTATTTCCCAGTTCTTATGCGATTGAATAAACCCGTCAGATTGTATATAACTAAACAACCGTTGGGTGATCTCATCCATAGAATGGCCGTTTATAGATAATAATTCTGCCCCTTCAAGTCCATTATTTTGCTTGCAGCAAAAAACAAAAGCCTTGTTATGTATAAACATAACCATCGCAGGAAATATCTTTACACTACTGTAATACTCTTTCACAAACTGCTCAGGAAGTTTACAGTTTGTATGCCCGTCACCAATGGATCCTATTATAAAGCTTGTCAATGCATAAAGATCCGTTACGGTCATGCTGTCCTGTATTGATGCAAAGCAACTGTCAAAAATATGGTCCATCGTTTCTTTATTTTGATACCTGTATAAGCCGGGATGGATTTTTTGCAGGGTATCCCGCAACAATAAAAAGTCGCTTCTTATCAAAGAAGGAGCAATTTTTTTAGATAGAGGAATATTAGTTTGTGCAAACGAATATGTTGTGATTGCCAGGGTGCTTATAAGAACCAACGCTTTGATCATGTTATATTTCATTATCTAAAAATAGAATTATTAAAAAAGCCTCTTGGCTAAATGGGATGATTGGTAAAGCATTATGGTTAAAAGGAGAAGATTTTCTGCAGTTGTCGGATTCATTTAATCACCAACCACTAATCACCTCCTAATACTCTGGCACGAAATTTCTAACACTTCGTTTAAAAAACACACATGAAAACAACTAATGAAACAGTAGAGGTACTTAATGACCTCATACAGATCAACAACGACCGCATCGTTGGCTACGAACGCGCTCTTAAAGATTTAAAAGCTGAAGACTTAGACTTGAAGCCTATATTTATGACATGCATAGACCAAAGCCGCACCCTGAAAATTGAATTGGGCGACGAGGTCCAGAACATGGGCGGCACAATGGACAGCACTACAACCGCAAGCGGTAAACTTTACCGCGCATGGATGGAAGTAAAGAACACTTTCACCGGCCATGACAGGCATTCTCTACTCGCAAGTTGTGAATATGGGGAAGATGCTGCCCAAAAAGCTTATTCAGAAGCGCTTCGTGAAGACATTCCTGCCTATCTCCGGGAATTAATTGCAGAACAGCAAAAATCCCTCAAAGGCTCACACGACGAAATTAGATCCTTCCGCGATCAGGCATTGGTTTAGAAATAATAACTGGTCTGTCAATAACATTTGCCTTAACAGAGTTTGGCTCAAGTATGTCATACCGCTTTTGTGTGTAACGTACTTGGGCCTTATCAAAACCTTCCTTTTTTTGCCTCATTTGCAATTCTAATAAAACCTAGTATAACATGTATTTTCGTGTTTTTATGTTTCAAAAATTCCTCATCAGTGCATGTCTTACTCCACCTCTAATTTACTCACTATATTTTTTCCATTGATCATTAATTGTAAAATATAAGTTCCTGCCGGTAATCTGTTAAGCAAACTCACTTCAACCGAATTCACCCCCACGTTTGTAAAGCATGGTTGTATAATAATTGTTTTCCCGGAAATATCAGACACTTTGATTGTCGTCGTTTCAGCTTTATCAGAGGAATAAGTTAACTGCACATAGTTCTTGGCTGGGTTTGGAAATAACTTTACATCAACGGAAGTTCCATCGCCAAGTGGGAATTCTAATATATTACTGTAAGTATATTTTCCGTTTTTACTAACAAATTTAAGTCTGTAAAAAACCTTGCTATATGTAAAGGAAGGCTGATCAGCAAACTGGTATTTATTCTGCGCTGCAGAGCCTTTCGCCGTTAAAGAGCTTACTGATGAAAAATGAATTCCGTCATAACTTCTTTCAACAACATCAGAGGCGGCATTCACTTCATCAAACGTCGTCCACGACAGATCGGCAAATTGGTCAACTATTGTCCCCTGGAAGTTTTCCAAAGTCAACGGGAGGCAAATGCAACTATCCACATGTATAGTATCTTTGGCGTCCGTCTCATGAATATCGTCAAAACACCTTAACGTAAAGATATAAGTCCCTACTATTGTTAACCCGCTCACATTACTAACCGCTAAGCCTTGATGGTCAAACATCGGGTTTGCTCCAGCTGGTGCAGCAGTCACCGCCCACCAATACCTCAGCAGGTCGCCTTGCGGATCGGACGCTACTGCAGATAATTCTGCAGTGCTCGCAGGTAATGTAAGGTCTGTGGGGTACGATGTGATAGAACTGATCATAGGAGGCAATGTTGCGGGGTGTACCGTACATATTATTTGCGCTGTCAGGTCAGGTTGCCCTGGGTTAGTAACATTTACCTGGAAGATGTAGTCGCCAGGTACTGTCATCCCGCTTACATTGGCTCGAATACTTACAAATATATACGAAGTAGTGTCCAAAGTAATATTAGCGCCCGCAGGCTGTTGCACAAGGCTCCACTTCCCTCTGCCGGTAAAATCGCTGTTTGCAAGATCAGAGATTTGTATTTGTAAGGTGCCGGATGACGTAGGTAGTTCAACATTCGCATGAGTAGTAACACCCGGGTTATCGAAAACAAGGCCATAAGGGGCAGCAAATCTGAACCCCGCACTGCCTAAAACGGGTGGAGGGTTGGAACTGTAGGAGATCAAATACAGTTTTTTTGACGAGATATTTACCCCGTCACTTACATTCACATTAAATATGTATGTGCCTGCAACAGTAAGCCCGCTCACTGAGGAAGATGCGGCATTAGGCGTAGCGATCACAGTATTCGCCCCCGCAGGTTGGCTGAAAACAGTCCATTCATAAGTTAAGCTGTTAAGTTCTGCATCGCTCGCTGTAGTAGAAATGGTTGCAGTGCTTGCAGGCAAAACTAAGTAGCCCGGCTTCGCTACCCACGTCATAACATCCGGAGCGTTATTAGGGCCGGCATAGGGGTATAATGTGGTAACAGTTCCTCCGGGGTTTACACTTAGATCAAGCGTGTCCGTTGTCCCAACTGTATGCAGGCCAAATTCCTGGTATCCTGTGGCGCCTGATATGGATTGCGAAAGTCCATAAGTACCTGCCGGCACTCCCGTCAGGTGAACAGTTTTTATGGTGCTTGATGTATTATCAACGATAGTAGTTTGTTTGCCATTATTGACAAATGCCAGTATATGAAGCAAAGAATCATTCGTTGTAGTATTTATTCTAACAGAACCTGGCCTCACATAATGCAACACCTGCCGTAGTCGAAAAAAAGTACCGGATGGGGTAAATGCCGTCAACCCGCTTGCAGGTACCACGGTATTAGATCCACTATAGGCCACCTCCCAGTAAGATACATTAGCAAGCGTCAGGTCGCTGTACAGGTCATCAAAAGTTGGGTTCCCCATTTCCGTCTGTGCTGTAGTGAGCCCCTTCGTAAGCCCGAAATTATATATGTAGGAGCGGTAAGGGTCAGCCGTACCGTAATTATGATAAGAAAGCCGCCCTATTAAAGGCCACAAAGCTGTATCGCCTTCCACTGGCGTAATAAAACCCCAGTCTGTTTCCGGCGCCACCGCTTCTGCATATTGCGTTTTTGTATTTAATCCGTGCGAAAGCAATCGCGGTGCTAACGCCTTAATATCGTCTGAAATTAAACTTGGGGTAATAGGACCAGAAGGTTCGTTATAAATTACGTCATAATTTATATTAATTCCATAAGCATCCTTCATAAAGTAGGCATTCGCCCATATCTGCTGGGCACGTTCTCCCGGGTCATTCATCACCCACGGTTTTGAAAGCGTCGCATTTGTTGGGTATCCGGTGCTGGAATAAAAGGACGGTTGATAGCCTTCAGCGAGAATGCGGTTATTGAAATACATAAGGTAATTCGCTAAGCCAATAGGCAAGCTTGAGGAGTCAAACCTGCTCCAGTCAATACTGTCACAATTGCCATTATCCATACCCGTACCATCTGTACGCGGCCCCACTTCTGTTACACGGCTGCCTGTCAGCCCAAGATCGCCAAGAAGATAATCAAGTATTTCATAGTTTACTGGGTTAGCAATGTTCGAATCCAGCATCGAGTAAGCTCCACCCAGCGGCCCCAAAATTCCGCCTCCATCACCCCAGCCAACCATAGTCTGAAACTTTATAGTTGAATCTATTGCAATAGTATCTTGTGAGTAAACCTGTCCGCATATCAATGTAAACAGCAGTATGGGGGTATTTTTCAATTTCATTCTAATATGATTTATATGCTTATAGAAATTCAGGGGCGCCTAAATTAAAATAGTAAAATTCTTAGGTGCAGGATTAAATTAAGAAAAAAACCATAATGTATAAATTCCAAAAGGCTTCAGCAAAGCTACTGTTTTTAAGCTATGCATAAATTTATTACAGCTTTATTTTTCGCAGCAGTTGTACCCAACTTGTTACTTAATTCTCATTTTGAGGTACTTCCAACATGTGCCTTGCGTAACATTTTTTGCAGGCACTAACTATATTTGTTGTCCACTATTTTCTTCGGATAGATAAAATAGTCACCACAGGCGTAAAATACTGGGCCTGATCCGGGTAAAGTTGTTGTATCTTTTTCACAACATCCATTCCATCGGTCACTTTGCCAAAGGCTGCAAAGCCCTGCCCATCAGGGTTTCGCTTTCCGCCGTAGTCAAGTGCTGGCTGATCATTGATGCAGATAAAGAAATCGCACGTTGCAGATGCAGGCTCTGATCTCGCCATTGATATAGTACCATTTACATGGTGCAGCCCGGTTTGTGTTGTAGTTTCCAGCGGGATAGGTGCAAACTGTTTCGTAGAGTCTACTTCGCCTCCCTGTATCACTTCTATCTTCACAGCATTATTCGGCTGGTTGTTCAGCCTCACCGCGCGAAAAAAACTCGTGCTGTCATACAAATGCGCATCCACATATCTTAAGAAATTAGCAACAGTAACCGGCGCTTTCTTGGCATACAATACTATGCTGATATCGCCCAACGTTGTTTTAATAATACATGTATCATCCCTTTGTGCATAGAGGTTTGTTACCAAAAAGAACCCTGCAACCAACATTAGTATACTTCTTTTCATCTATCTAAGTTTTATACTTTATTTCTCCTATGATAAGTGAGGTTTTCAGCAGAATGAAATTTTCCTCCTTATGAAGTCTCAAACCAAAAAAACAACACTATTCTGCAAAATTATTATCGGAAAAGATTAAAAAACAACTGCAATCAGATATTAGGCCTTTTGGCCTGCTTGTTAGATATTTTTCTTTTACATTAAGTGAGTCTTTATTTAAATATCCAAATGCCGGGCAAAAAAAATACTTATCATGATAGATAGACTTACGCAGTTGGATTTTAAAAGTCGTGGTCTGCTTAGGTTTTACAACATAATACAATAACCAATGCGCCAAAGAATGTTCGCCAACAGTAAAATAGTAGGAAGCGCTCCTTTTCTCTTTATCGATCTGAAAATAAAGATTATTGATAAATTTTGGTTCAAAACTATACGCAGTTGGTACATACGGAAGTATTAATAAACTATCTGTATTGTTGTTCAGGCTTATCTCAAAAATTATACTTTGAGAGCTTTCCTCAATTCTATCAATAGATAAATTCAATGATTGAGCACTGCATTTCATTATAATAAGAAATAGGATATTACAAAGTATAAATTTACTTTTCATTTTATATTTATTTAGGTTTTTACTTATCAATGAATGTCTCACCTACCCAAATGCGATTTACAATCAACAACAAGCAAACTTACTCTGCCAATATTTCCCAGCGTCGTTTTAATGATACATGTTCCTTTGTGCAGATAGGTTTATTGCCACAAAAAACAACGCAACCAACATTATTATATTTCTTCTCATTTGTATTAATTAAGGCAACTAATATCAGTTGGGGCAAGGAGGTGAGTTAAGGGCTATAATTCAGCTTTAATTTTTTTTGTCTGAATAAAAAATAGGAAATTATGCAACCAACACAAAGTCCTATAAATATTCGGTAAACAAAATTTACAGGGTCAAGTGGATAATTCACAGGCATATTGTGGTTACGCAAAACGAGATTTTTTGCTATTCTGTTGAAATAGCTTTTAACACCTTCATGTCGTGAAAAGATCCCTATTGTTATGCAAATTAAAATAGTCAAAAGTGAAGCAATTCTTTTAGTTGGCGAGGCAATTGGAGCAAGCCGCCAGGTAAATAAAAGAAGAAAAGGTATAAGAAAAAGAATCAATGAAAATAATATCGATGTTTTAAAGTTTCCGGGCAATTCAATAACGTGAAATAAAATACCGTCAACATGTGGTTCAAAAAATTCAAAAATGGGTACAAAGAAAACTTGTGATACTATAAAGAGCGCAACCGACAACAAACCAACTTGAAAGTATATCGTTTTAAAGAACTTCATTCGAGAATTAAAGATAATAATAAAGGCTGCAAATGCAGGCGTTGAAGTTATTTATTTTTTCGCCGTTGTTAGTACTCTTCTCCCCAACAACTATTTTAATTTTTTCTATCGGTGGTTGTCTCAGAAATACAAGCCCTGATCAACAAGCAAATTTCCTCTGCCAATATTTCCGATACATTCCTCTTCTAACCATTTTTACTTTTTATTTTTTACTTTTTACTTGCCCCTTACCCCCTTCCGCCTCCCTGCCACATCCCTGCGTCCTTCCTGCCACCTTCACTGGACTCCACCATATCCCCTACTGCGTTTTCCTCCGCTGCCAACTTGCCACATGGCTATTTTATCTCCTGGCATAACTCTATCAACACTCCATTGGTCGTCTTAGGATGCAGGAAACACACCAGCTTATTATCCGCTCCCCGCTTTGGTGTAGCGCTCAATAACTCAAAGCCCTCAGCCGATAGGCGTTCCATTTCGGCTAAAATATCCTCCGTTTCAAACGCAATATGGTGCATCCCTTCTCCCTTTTTCTCTATGAACTTTGCAATAACACCTTCTGCATCTGCGCTTTCCAGCAACTCTACCTTGCCGTCTCCCTGCCTGAAGAAAGCAGTATTTACATTTTCTGACTCTACAAGCTCAGTTTTATAACAGGGCGCTGCCAACAGTTTCTCAAACAAAGGAACTGATGCAGCAATACTATTTACGGCAATGCCAATATGCTCTATCTTTAGCATGATGTTTGGTTTCGATATGAGAAAATAGGTGTACTAACTTTAATGCGCGGACTAAAGTAGATCGATTTGGCGTAAATTTGCATTTAATTAAAAGGAAAACTTATCTTATGCTAAAGTTGCCTGTGTACTTAGACAATAACGCTACAACACCAATGGACCCTCGGGTGCTGGAGGCAATGCTGCCTTATTTTACTGAACATTTTGGTAATGCTGCAAGCCGTAACCACCCCTTTGGATGGGAGGCGGAAGAGGCTGTTGATTATGCCCGTGAGCAGGTTGCTAAACTCATTGGCGCCGACCCTAAAGAGATCATATTCACTTCGGGCGCTACCGAAGGAGATAACCTCGCTATTAAAGGTGTATATGAAATGTATGCCAGCAAGGGCAACCATATCATCACCTGTGTGACCGAACACAAGGCCGTTTTAGATACCTGCAAGCACATTGAGAAAACAGGTGGAGAAGTTACTTATCTCCATGTTGGTTCTGATGGCTTGATTGATTTAAAACAACTAGAAGCAGCCATTAAGCCAACCACTGTACTGATTGCCATAATGTATGCAAACAATGAAGTTGGGGTAATTCAGCCTGTAAGAGAAATAAGTGCTATTGCACGTAAGCATGGTGTTCTATTCTTTACGGATGGTACCCAGGCGGTAGGAAAAATACCGGTTGATGTAAACAAAGACGGTATTGACCTAATGGCTTTCAGCGGGCACAAAATGTACGGCCCTAAGGGCGTTGGTGCATTGTATGTGCGCCGTAAAAATCCTCGTGTGAAAGTAACCTCACAAATGGATGGTGGTGGTCATGAACGCGGCATGAGAAGCGGAACACTTAATGTACCTGGCATTGTTGGCTTTGGCAAGGCTTGCGAACTTTGCAGGTTGGATATGGAAGAAGATACTAAGCGCATCAGCCACCTAAGGGATAAATTGGAAACATCTTTATTGAAACTGGAAGAAGCATACGTGAACGGAAGCACTGAACACCGGCTGCCCCATGTAAGCAATATTTCTTTCAAATATGTTGAAGGCGAAGGATTAATGATGGGCTTTAATAAAAATATTGCTGTTTCGTCTGGTTCTGCATGCACATCTGCATCTCTTGAACCAAGCTATGTTTTAAAAGCCTTGGGTTTGGGTGATGACTTGGCACACAGTTCGCTACGTTTTGGCTTAAGTAGGTTCACAACGGAAGAACAAATAGATTATACGATTGAACAAATATCAGAAACAGTATTAAAGCTGAGAGAAATGAGTCCCCTCTGGGAAATGTTTAAAGAAGGAATGGACTTGGATAAAATAGAATGGGCAGCACATTAATTTAAACATAAACAATTAAAATAAAACTTTATGGCATACTCAGAAAAAGTGATTGACCATTACAGCAACCCCAAAAACGTTGGCACGCTTGATAAAAGCAGCAGAAATGTAGGTACAGGGCTTGTTGGCGCTCCTGAATGCGGTGATGTAATGCGCCTGCAGATAGAAGTGGACGACGCTACAGGTATTATTAAAGATGCTAAGTTCAAAACCTTTGGTTGTGGCTCTGCTATTGCTTCTTCATCTTTGGCTACTGAATGGCTTAAAGGCAGATCGGTAGAAGACGCTTTAACCATTGACAACATGGACATCGTGGAAGAACTAAACCTCCCCCCTGTAAAAATTCATTGTTCTGTCCTTGCAGAAGACGCTATTAAAGCAGCCATCAATGATTACCGCAAGAAACAGGGTCTGGAGCAATTGGTTTTTGAAGAAAGAATTCATTAGGCCTTTTCTTAAAAGACTTAACTAACATATCTGAGAAATAATATGGTAGCAACAGATAATGGTATTTATGTAAGTGACAAAGCAAAAAGCAAGGTGGTGAAACTGATGGATGAATCAGGGGTTACAAATGACTCTTCTTATTTTTTGCGTGTTTCTGTGGTTGGTGGCGGCTGTTCAGGATTAAGTTATAAACTTGATTTTGACAACGAAACAAGGCCTATGGATCAGGTATTTGAAGATAATGGATTAAAGCTTGTGACTGATTTAAAGAGCTTTCTATACTTAGTTAATACAGAGCTTGATTTTTCTGATGGATTGAACGGCAAAGGATTTTACTTTAAAAACCCCAATGCTAGCAGGAGTTGTGGCTGCGGAGAAAGTTTTGCAGTATAAATCCTTTCATCACATTAAATAATTTTCCCGCCAACGGCGGGATTTTTTTTGAAATAAAACATAAATGTTTTCAACTCTTGCTTTTCAACATACCTAAACCTTTAGCTTTGAAGCCATGTGGATAGTTTGCAAAAAGGAATGGCAACAGTTTTTCAGCAGCCTTACGGGATATATTATCATCATTGTTTTTTTGCTGGTGAATGGCATAGTCCTGTTTGTTTTTGAAAACAATATTTTCGATTACGGATATGCCACACTCGACCAGTTTTTTCAATTAGCTCCATGGGTTTTGCTGTTTCTGACGCCAGCTATAACAATGCGGAGTTTTTCAGACGAATTTAAATCCGGTACTTACGAAGTTCTTCAAACCCTTCCTTTAATCCGCTGGGATATTATATTCGGCAAATACTTAGGCTGCCTTTTCATTGCAATTATGGCATTGCTTCCCTCACTTATTTATATAATATCCATTCAGTCACTTGCAGCAGGTCAGGGCCTTGACATGGGCGCAACAATTGGTTCCTATATCGGGCTTGTTTTACTTGCTGCTGTGTTCATCGCCATCGGGATCTTTACAAGCAGCCTCACTTCTAACTCAGTAGTGGCATTTATGCTTAGCCTTGTCGGTTGCGCTTTGCTTTATTATGGTTTTAACGCCATCAGCAAACTATCACCCTTTGCAAACGGTGCTGATTATTATATTGAAATGGCAGGTATTGATTTTCATTACCGAAGCATCAGCAGAGGTGTTATTGACACAAGGGATATCATTTACTTTTTCAGTGTAATCGGGTTGTTCTTTTCTTTCACACATCATTTTTTATCAAAACATAAAGGATAAGAAATGAAACAACTCGTCAACAATATAATGGCGTCTAAATACTGGTGGTTTTTGCCGTTAATAACGATTGCTACTATCATTTTTATTGCCTCCATATTGCATACACGCATTGACCTCACGCAAGAAAAACGCTATACCATCAGCAACGCCACCAAAGAAGTATTGCACCAACTTGATGATAGAGCTGAAATAGATGTTTTCTTAAAAGGTGATATTCCTTCCGGTTTTCAAAACCTCGCTAACAGCACGGCTGATTTCTTGGATTTACTTAAAGAAAACAACAGTTCAAAAATTGTCTATCGTTTCATTTCTCCTGATGAAGAGATTCCCAACAGCGGGGGCAAAACCTATGCAGACACGCTCGCTTCCCTTGGCGTTAGCCCCATCAACCTTACTGTCCAGATAAAGCAGGGTCAGCAAAGCAAACTGCTTTTTCCTGTTGCATTAGTTAAGTACAAGGGCCGCCAGTCGGTCATAAACTTATACCCCGGCAGCAGCCGCCTCATCTCTTACAACGAACTCAACAGCGCCGAAGCAATGCTGGAATACCAGTTTGCAAAAACATTTGATGCGCTTGTCAACCCAGTAAAACCTTTAGTGGCCTACGCAACAGGCAACGGTGAACCCACTGGTCCCAACACCTATTCCATGCAGCAAACGCTTCAAAAAGATTATGAGTTGCATACATTCAATATCAGCACACAACCCTTCATTCCTGATACTTTCAAAGTCGTTATAATAGTCAAGCCAGCCACCCCATTCACTGATGCCGAAAAGCTGAAGATTGACCAGTACGTTATGCGTGGCGGCAAGCTCCTCTGTTTCATTGATGAACTCAACGCCGAGCAGGACAGCCTCCAGTTTCAGCCCCAAATCGTTGCCTACAGCCGCAGCCTTAATTTAACAGACCTTCTCTTTCATTATGGTGTCCGTATCAACCCCGATCTGGTCATGGACCTCCAGTGTGATTTCATGCCCTTCGGCACCGGCGGTTCAAGCGATAACCCCCAGTACGATTTCCTCCATTGGAATTATTACCCCCTCTTTGAATCACCCAACAACAACCCCATCAACAAAAACCTTGGCCTTGTGGAAGGCCGCTTCGTAAATTCCATTGACACCGTCAAAAGCCCCGGCATCACAAAAACCATCCTCCTCAGTTCCTCCGCCAACTCAAGGCGCATCGGCACGCCCGCTTTAATAAGCCTCAACGAAAACCGCAACGCCCCCGAAGATGCTCTTTTCCACCAAAAGAACATCCCTGTAGCCGTCCTCCTCGAAGGTAGCTTCACCTCCTTTTACCGCAACCGTATATCCCGCGAAAGCATTGATTCTCTCTCCGCCATGGGCGTTCCTTACCAGGCCGAATGCACCAACCCCAACAAAATGATCATCGTCTCCGACGGTGACATCGTCCTCAACGACTTCTCCCAAAAAGACGGCCCCCTGCCAATGGGCTCAAACCTCTTCACCGTCGGCTCCCAATACGAATATCAGTTTGCCAACAAAGAGTTTCTCCAAAACTGCATGGAATACCTCACCAACAAACAAAGCATCATTGAAACCCGCAACAAAGACATCGTCCTTCGCCTTCTCGACAATAAAAAAGTAGCAGAGCAAAGAACCCAATGGCAACTCATCAACATTGCTGCCCCCATCGCCCTCGTCATCCTGTTTGGCATATTCTTCCAGTGGAGAAGAAAGCTTAAATATGCTTCTTAGTTTTCTTTTCTTCTTATATCCCTTAGTGCCCTTCGCGCCCTTGTTGGTTCAACCTCTCTGCACCAAAAAATCTTTATTTTTGACCTCATGACCTCCAACCAGCTCGTCTATCTCACTTTCTTCATCGTCCTTTTGGCAGCGCTGGCGTTCGACCTGGGCCTGCTAAGCAAGAAAAACAAAACCATCACCATAACCCAAGCCCTCATTCTCACCCTTTTCTGGGTCTCCCTCGCCTTTGAATTTTTCGCTTTTCTCTGGCTCGAACAAGGCCGAAAAGCCGCCCTTGAATACATCAGCGCCTATCTAATGGAGTGGAGCCTCAGCGTAGACAACATCTTTGTCTTCATCCTCATTTTCACCGCCTTCAGCATACAGGAAAAAGATTACTCCCGCGTCCTCCTCATCGGCATTCTCATTGCCCTCATACTCCGTGTTCTGTTCATCACCGCAGGCGTCGCCATGGTTGAAAGTTTCAGTTGGGTGCTCTATATTTTCGGCGCCTTCCTCCTATACACAGGCTACAAAATGTTCACAGAAAAACAACAAAAACAGTTCCGCCCGCAGCAAAACAAAGCATACCTCTTCCTCCAAAAACTGCTGCCCCTCACCCCGCAAAACGCCCACGGCAGGTTCGTCATCAAAGAAAACGGCCGCCGCGTTTACACTGTATTGTTCGTCACCGTCGTACTCCTCGCCTCCATCGACCTCGTTTTCGCCCTCGATTCCATCCCCGCCGTCCTCGGCATTTCCCGCAACCCCCTCGTCATCTACACCTCCAACATCTTCGCCGTCCTCGGCCTCCGCTCCTTGTTTTTCCTCCTCAAAAACGCCGTCGACAGGTTCCGCTACCTCCCCAAAGGCATTGCCGTTATCCTACTTTTTATCGGCCTGAAAATGCTTGGGCAGCATTGGCTGGACGAATGGCTAAACAGCACCCTCCAAATTCTCATATCCCTCGCCATCATCTTCCTTTCCATCTCCCGTTTCCATCCTTTGGTCACAGTTAAACAAAACCGCCACCGCCCAATAATCCCGCTTGATTTTTACTTTTTACTTTTCCCTTTTTACTTTTTCTTTTGAACCCAGCGATTGAATCTCTGTTCAGCTTTAGTTGCGTCGCACTCTTGTTACTTCACTCCATCGGGCAGCATCCTAAACCACAACCTCTCTCACAGTATGAAACAGCCAAGCCTCCAATTCATCAACCATCCCTGATCATTCGTCATCTATAATGCATAATCCATAATTCTCCAAAGCCCGTAGGGCTGACATCTTAATAGCAAGAACAATTCCCACACCCGAAGCTTCGTAGAAGCGATATTAAATTCATTAGGGCATTCATTTAAATAAATTTGGAATGTCAGCTAATATCATAAATCTTCGTGCAACGTGCCACTTTGCATTGATCTTTTTTTCAAAATAATAAAGTAATAAATGGGACTTTTTGATAAATTATTTAGAGGTGATAAAAAGCCAACAAATCCTGACAACTCAAAGCTGTTTGAATTACTTGAAATTTATATAGACCAAAATGGCAAAGGCGACAGTTATCAAAATGTTGTTTTAGAACTCATGAATGGAAATTCATTTTTGCTTCTTCCATCTCAAAACGACAATGAATTACCTACAAATTGGACAATTGTCAAAACAGAAACAACTCTAAAGCTTACTTGTATTTATAACCTTGATGGATTGAAAGTTTTAGGCGCATATACTGATGAACAATCTTTGTTTAATGCGAAAAAACAACCAACAAAATACACGGCTGTTACTTCAAAGGATATTTTAAAATTATGTGAAGAACAGTTAATAGAGAGAATTGTTATTAATAACAACTTGCCTAATATGTTTGTTTTGGAACGCAACAGGCAAAACTTAAAAACAGAAACAATAAAAGAAAATACAACTGTTCAAATTGGCACACCTAACAAACCTTTAGAAAATAAAATCATTCAAAAATTAATTGAGAATTTTAAAAGGATTGAAACAATTAAAGAAGTTTATCAGTATGCACAAACAAAAAATAATGAGTTCAGTCTTGTCTTAGGGTTTAAGCTTTCAACCATTTCAGACAATGCAAAAACGGCAACTATCAATGCAGTTCAAAATGCCTTGCAAGGAGAAACCATAGACCAGCTTCTTGATTTATTTTTTATAGAAACCGAAGATTGGTATCAGTCAATTCGAAACATAGAAAACTCATTAGTATATAAAAGATAGAAAAAGCAAACTCGCTACATTTCTCCCCATCATCCCCCTTACCCCAATTGGTTGATATCTCACCGACCGATAGAGAAAACATAGATTTCTTGTTTGGGGTGATAACCCTTAAACTGCCAAAATTTCCGAACTACTGCCCTTTTATTCCTTTTTTTATTCATAAATCCCCCCACTTTATCCCTCGCCAACCCCCTTCCACACTCCTGCCGCATCCCTGCGTCCTTCCTGCCACCTTCACTAGACTCCACTAC
>CAVYTF010000017.1:0-107935 GCA_963771435.1 uncultured Bacteroidota bacterium
GGTGAAGTAGTTGATGCCTAAAATACGTTGACCGTTATTGGTCTCTTAGTTGTTGTATAAATGTGTGTGCTGCAACAGGAACTAATGGTACTGTTTGCTGCTGTAATATTACGCTACTATTTTCATATGCTGCTGGGGTTTGATATTTTAGTGCTTTGTGGGGCCTTTCGTTGTTGTAAAGGGAGACTGCACGGTCAACGTTTTTTTGTAGTTCTTCGAGGCTGTTGATGTTAAAATGGATGAGGTAATTGTTTTTAATGGTTCCGTTGAGGCGTTCGGCTTTTCCGTTTTCGTATGCAAACTCGCACATGCTGTTGCGTATGTGATGTTTGGCTGTGTATTGGAGGAAAGCTTTGTCATAATACTGGCCGCCGCCGTCTGAATGGAATATCATTTGTGGGGGCACTGTGCCGCCTCTTGCTTTTACGGCCTGTTGTAATGCTGCCAGGGTGGTTTGTTCGGTGGTGAGCCTGCCGGAGGCTTTGTGTCCGAGTATCCGGCGGGAGTAGCAATCTATGATGAAGGTGATGTAGTAGAAGTGTCCTTTTATTTCAAAGTAGGTGATATCGCTGCTCCAGGCCTGGTTGATATGGGTGAGGTGGGTGGTTATGAGCAGGTCGTCAAAGCGGATGACGCCGCTGCTGTCGGTGGTTCGGGAAAGGTTGCGTTTGTTTATGCTGCTGAAGCCCTGTTGTTTGCAGAGGCGTTCAAAGTTGTCTCTTCCGATGCCTGCGGGGCTCAGTTTGAAATACATGGCCCTGCAACTGAGGGTGGGATGGTCTGCCCTTATCTGAATGATGAGCTGCAGCAGGTAGGCGGTTTGTTCCCTTTCGTGCATGCGCCGGGCTATAAGTTGGTGGATGGCTTGTTTGCTGGTGGAGGTGCTTTGGTAGAACATATTCAGGCTGCATTGGAGTTGTTCCCGGTGCTGCCAGTACCAGAGGAGGGTTTGGGATCGAATTTTTTTTTGATGTCCACGCCGTAGGCTTCTTCGGCTAATTCTATCATCTTGTCTTTAAAATCAAGCTGTACCTGTTTTTGGCCAATAATACGCTCCAGTTCAGCTACCTGTGTTTTTAGTAACAGTATTTTAGTGGTATCGCTGTCTGATTCTACAATGATGCGAGCTCCTTTCATATAGTTTTTTCCGTATTTGGCCATCCACCCGGAAACGTTGTTTTGCCTTACATCGTACTGGCGGCTTACTTCGGCAATGGTAGTTGACTTTTGTTCAATTTCCCTTACTTTTTTCTGTTTGAACTCTTCGCTGAAATGCCTTCGCCTGCGTTCGGCTTCACTCTGCTTAAATTGTTGTCTTGTGGCCATCTTTTTTGCTGTTTTAAATGTTTAATAAACTCTTTAAAACGGTCAATGTATTTCAGGCACTAACAAGTAGCCGACCGGAAAGCACGCAGAGGGTGGCGTCGCAAAGAATGCAAAGAATGTTTGCATTCTTTAGCTATGTATTAGCCAAAGGAAGGGAGCTTATGGGAATGGTTTCCGGAATGGGAGAGATCGGGTAATAGGTTTGCACAGGCCGGCGGCCTGCGCAAGAGTGCAGCTAACTCCTTACTATGAAGGCACTCAATGGGCTGCCACTTTGTATGAAGCTTATAACGGAACAAATCCTGAATGGGCTCAAAACCCAAATGTGATCGAAGAAGTGCCGCTTACTTTTAAGATACCGTTGCATCCTGCGGAGGCTTCTACACATGAAGCGACACCACTCGGGCCAATTGGCGTAGCAATCAACGGGGTTCCATTCTTTAACCAATATGCTGCCGGAGGTTCGGCGCTTACTACCGAGATAAACAGTTTTGATCAGTACGATGGACATCCGCAAATGCAAGGACAATATCATTATTACGCAGAGCCTTATTACTTAACTGCCAACAAGGGCGAAGATGCATTGCTTGGTTTTTTATTGGATGGATTTCCTGTGTATGGCCCTGTTGAAAATGGGAGATACTATTACCAATGCAGAGTTGGATGCCTATCATGGCCATTTCACGCCTACAGCGGATTTCCCGCAGGGCATCTATCATTATCATATTACTGCTGCAGACCTTTATATCAACGGAAGTGGATTTTATGGAACAGCGGGAACAGTATCCCAATAGATGAAACTGCTGAAACAATTGCTGGTGCTATGTTGCAGTATATCTTTTATATGTTGTAAAAGAGAGAGCATAGAAATACCAAACATATAGTTTTCCAATAATGATACTGCTTTGCACATTGTTAATGGCAAGCCTTATGAAGGCGGCAGACCATACAGCGGCCATGTGGCAGACTTCTATAACAAAAAAGATACTGCCCTGTCAATGAGCTACTACAATGGTGTTGTGCAAGGCATTTACAGGCGATGGTACCCTAACAGGAAATTGGCAGAGGAAAGATATTTTGTAAATGGCAGTAAGAGGGGTTTGTTGCGGGGATGGTAGGAGAACGGGAAGCCTAAATTTGAGTATCATTTTTTAAATGATGAATATGATGGCGAAGCGAAGGAATGGAATCGCGCCGGCTTTCTGTACAAAATATTCCATTATACCAAAGGGCACGAGAATGGCTCAGAAAAGCTATGGTGGGAAGATGGAAGAATACGTGCCTTGACAACCTTATCCGCCATATAAAGGAATTGGAAAAAGAATAGGTTAAAATTTATCCATTCACCAGTGGAGCCTCTAATAAGAGAAATCAAGTAACATGTTTGCACAGCAGGGAGGGATGTTATGAATAAGAGATATACGGCGAAGAAAGCAGTAATGAGGGGGAAATGGAGAAGAGGTTTGTGAAGGAGTAACCTGTAAGGCACAAGTACGTTGTGCACGGGCTATGCTGCATAGTTGCCAATGGGTGAGAACGGGATCAATACAGATCGTCCAGCTTTGTTTTAAGGTATTTTATTACGCTGCGGTGTGTACTATAGACTGAAATGGCCACGCCGATAATGGCCATGCCTCCAAAAAGGAGCAAGGTGAACTCGAGGTTCTGGATCAGTTTTAATTGAGGGAATTCGCTTTCTGCCCACTGGATCAAGCCGAACAAAATGGCGATGGCAATGACGCTACTGATGAGGCCGTTGACAACTGCTCTTGTAGTCATTGGCTTGGAAATAAAACTGCGTGTTGCGCCGACCATTTGCATTGTTTTGATCAGGAAGCGATTGCTGAACATGGCGAGGCGGATGGTATTGTCGATACTGACGATAACAATAATGCAAAGAAGAATGGCTACAACCAAGAATATGATTCCTAATTGGGATGCCCGCTGGTTTATGTTGCTCACCAGCATTTTTGGGTATTGAAGGCCGGTGATCTGGTCGCCATAAGCGCGCATGATGATGTTGGAAATTTTGCGCAGGCTGTCTGCATTTACGTAAGTTGCTTTGGTATAAAAATCAATGCTTTCGGGAAGGGGGTTATCGGCGAGGACGTTGCTCCAGTCTTCGTTGTTGTCTTTGTTCCAAATGGCTTTGGCGGATTCCTTGTTGATGTACTGGACGTCTTTTGCAAAGGGCTGTGCGGTAATGAAGCGCTGTATCCGGGAGATGGTGTCTTTGTTCTGCGTGCGCAGGTAAGCGCTAAAGCGTATATCTTCTTTGAAGGTGTTGCTCATTTGCTGGATGTTGAGGAAGAACCAGCCCATGATGCCCATGATAAGCAACACAAGAGAGACACCAATGATGCTGTACACATAGCCGGGTTTGCTGCGCCGCGGGGACTTTACTGTTTCTATCATGAATGAGGATTTGAGAGCTTCGCAAATGTAGGGGATCCGGTGGGATCTGGAGATAAGGTTAACGATTGTTTGGAGGAGGTTAATTGTGGCAATAATGACAAAGGCCTTACAGTGGGGTAGGGCGGTTGCAAATAAGTGGGGGGGTGGTGAAGGTGGCAGGAGGACGCAGGGATGCGGCATGAATGCAGAAGAGAATCCTTTTTTATAATGCTTTGAGGTTGGTTGCGCTTACATTATAAAGAATCATTATTTTTGAATAGGTGGAATAATGATAATAAAAATAATAATTCTTGTAGTTTCAAATTAATTCAATGAAGTTACTAATCAAATTGATAATTATGAGCTCTTTATTGATCGGCTCAGTTCTTCACGCACAACAGCTATCTGTTACAACTTACGATATTGATCTTACAAATTATGAATATCCTTACCCCGTTCAATTTATTACATTAAATATCCAGGGCGAAGCTTTAAAAATGGCTTATATGGATGTGAAGCCTGCAAATGCAAACGGGCATGTGGTAATGTTGTTGCATGGAAAAAATTTCAATGGCGCTTATTGGGGACAAACTGCAAAGTGTTAGCTGAAAATGGATACAGGGTTATCATTCCTGATCAGATCGGTTTTGGAAAATCATCAAAGCCGCAACACTTACAGTATTCGTTTCAGTTGCTTTGCGAAAACACAAAAGCAATACTGGATTCACTTGGCATACAAAAAATTTACTTGCTTGGCCATTCAATGGGTGGAATGGTGGCAACACGGTTTGCATTGATGTACCCTGGAATTGGTTGAAAAATTTATTTTAGAAAACCCAATTGGCCTGGAAGACTGGAAAGTAAAAGTGCCTTATTTACCTGTTGATCAATGGTATCAAATTGAATTGAAACAAGATTATAATTCATTTAAAAAATATGAGCAGGAGAGCTATTATCATGGTGAATGGAAACCTGAATATGATGAATGGCTGAAAGTGGAAGCAGGGTGGACCTTGAGCAAAGACTATCCCAGAATCGCATGGAATTCTGCCCTTACTTACGACATGATCTATACACAGCCGGTGTGTTATGAATTTGAAAATATAAAAGCGCTGACGTTGTTGATCATTGGCCAATTAGACAGAACAGCGATGGGGAAAAACTTAGTAAGCGAAGACGTAAGAAAGACATTAGGCAATTATCCCGTATTAGGAAAATTGACGCATAAAAAAATAAAAGGATCCCAGCTTGTTGAACTGGATGGGGTTGGGCATGTGCCGCACATCGAAGCGTTTGATAGATTTATTCAGCCGTTGCTGCGGTTTTTGAAATCGTGAGCAGGGGCTAATGATAACTTCTGAAATAATAACTGGCCCATACTATTCTCCTCAAAAATGTCCGTCTTTGCAAAACTAAATTTAATTTATAGACGGACATTTTCTATCGGAGCAGGATCTGTATTGCACAATACGTGCAGTACATGAAACTTCAAGTTTTTCGGGGTGTCGGTGCAACACCCCCGAAAAACCAGATCATTTCTAATGTTTCATATTATTTTTCACATTCCTGAGAGTGCTTTTGCCAGGTAGATAAATCTGGAAACCAAAATTGAAATTCAAAGCACTTGTATAAGGATCAGATCCAAAACCAACAATACCGTTATATTTCAACAAACCTTCCAGCCCAATAGTATTCGTAATGAAATATGCTATACCAGGGCCAAAACCAATACCCAGCCCATTGGTATTGCCACCACTGCCTGAATTGTCTGTACCTTCAATACCTGCATTTGCTTCCACAAAAAACCTAATGTGCCTCATTGGTTCAATACTTGGGTCGTTCACATAATAGCGCAGCAGGGGACCCACTCCATAATTTGTAGTAGTGGAACTGCCTTTTGCCCCGACAAAGTCCAAATTAACATACCCGCCAAAAGCCAGGTTATCTTTTACAAACCAGGCAGCTTTAGGGTCAATGTCAATATTAAAGCTACTGCCGCTGTTTAAATCAAAACTAAAATTTGCTATGTCACTGCCCACCAGTACATTGCCTTTTTGAAGTTGAGCTTTTGCAGAAGCCATACAAATAATTCCTGTAACCAGGATCAAGAACGTCTTTTTCATAATTCAATGTTTTATTTTTTTCTAATGAATCAACTTTAAGTCCCATTTTTTTTTAAAGGAAAAGTGAAGGAATTGCTTAGTTTAAAATAAAAAAATAGGGATTTCTGTAGAATTTTTTCTGCTAATAATTATCATTGATGATTAATACAGCATAAATTAAAAGAAAACATACAGAAATAACCCTTGTAAAAGGAAGAGAAGCGTATGTGAGATACTGCAAGGCTTGTGGAAAATGCAGAGAGAGTTTTGTGCGATACAGATATTTTATGTGAAACGAGAGACAACTTTGGCGTACACAGCAGGCTTTGAGAGCCGAGATATGATTTGAGACACAAAGATGCGTAGGGTCACAGAAACTGATCCCCCTATGGAAGTATGCTGCTTAAGAGATATGCTGCGCTAACATCCCGAAGAACCAGTGTTATCATTATGAGCATTCAATAGGTTAACAAAATCCTTCATCTCTGTTCGTAAGAAGGGAACACCACCACGGAAAACTCAGCAAATAAAAAAGCGATAGGGAGTTTGCCCATCGCTTGGTTTTCCATAAATCAATGTAAATATGTAAATCCTGCTACCTGCCCCCCGCGTTGTTATCCGTTTTCGCGCGGTGGCTGGTGGAAATATTGCCATCCATGTCCACGTACTGACCGTTTTTCAATGTTTTTGTAGAGCCATCAGACATTTTAATGGTGCCGTCTGTTTTAAGTATGGCGCCATTATTTAGAGTCTTGTCCTGTGTAAGTGTCATTTTTTGCCCGTTCATGACTTGCCATACAGTACCATCCTTCATGTAAAAGCCGTCTTTCATTTTATCCATTTTAGAATGGTTTGCTCTTGCCGGACCACCAACATTCGTGGTGTTATCCAAATTGTTGTTGCCCGCGCTTGCGCTGTCAATATTTTGAGCAAATAAAGAGCCCGTACAAATTGCAAGAGCTAATAAAAAAATTGTCTTTTTCATAAATTAAAATTTTAGTGTTTTTCAAAAAAAAGGTAAAACATTTTTTATGCCAATTAACTTCTACGGCTTTTAATGATTTGTTACAAAACAAAATGAGTTTTTAGGCGGGAAGAAGCATAAAACAAATGCGGCAGGCCTACCTGCCGCTCAGCTTCTTTTTGAATGACCTTGCTCTACCTTTTCATTTTGGAATCGCTTCAGCAAGCGCTTTTTTGCAATAAGTCACTTTCCAAAGATCATATCTTTTGTATTGTACTAATAATCTTTTTTGAAAATCACCCCAATCTTTATTGGATGGTTGACTCCAGAACACTTCGCTTAATGCGCTTAAACGGGGAAATAGCATATACTCCACTTTGCTTTCATTTGCCATATATTCTGTCCAAACATTTCCCTGGGCGCCTAAAACATATTTGGCCTCAGCGGCAGTAAACTTTTTTGATACGGGATCATAATCATAGACTGTTTTGAGTGGCAAGTAGCCGCCGATAGTGAGGCTGTCTTCGTTTTTTAATTGTGAATGGTCAAGATAACAATAATCACCAGGTGTCATGACCACGGTATGCTGTTGTTTGGCTGCTGCAATGCCGCCATCTTCCCCACGCCAGCTCATTATGGTGGCGTGGGGAGCGATGCCACCCTCTAAAATCTCATCCCAGCCTATTATTTCACGCCCTTTGCTATTAAGATATCTTTCTATTTTCCGGATGAAATAGCTTTGCAATTGTTCTTCATTTGCCAAGCCGCTATCTTTCATCAATTGCTGGCAGAATGGAGACTTTTGCCAATCGATCTTAGGACATTCATCGCCGCCGATGTGTATGTATTTTGACGGGAATAATTGTATCACTTCGTCTAACACAGTGTATAAAAACTTAAAAGTGTAGTCATCAGGGCAAAGCACGTCGTTAAACACTCCCCAAGTGCCGATGACCTTTTTTGGCTCGCCGGGGAAACAACTTAACTGAGGGTAGGCGGCAATTGCAGCAGAGGAGTGCCCAGGCATTTCTATTTCGGGAATAATGGTGATGTACCTGTCTTCGGCATATTGTACAATATCCCGTACCTGATCTTGCGTGTAATGGCCACAATATTTTATACTGTCAGTAACAGTGGTTTGTTCATTGGCCTTGCCCACAGCGGTGCCGCTTCTGCAACCGCCAACCTGTGTGAGGCGAGGGTATCTTTTTATTTCAATCCGCCACCCCTGGTCTTCTGTGAGGTGCCAGTGAAATGTATTCATCTTATGGAGCGCAATGAGATCGATATATTTTTTAATGAAATCAACACTGAAGAAATGCCTGCCGCAATCAAGGTGGAGGCCACGGTAAGCAAAACGCGGTGAATCAACAATGGTGACGCATGGTATGTTTAAAGTGGTTGAAACGGTTGTTGGCAAAAGTTGTATAAGAGATTGTATGCCATAAAAGACACCTGTGGGGTCATGGGCAACGATTGAAATATGACTGTATTCAACTGTTAGCTTGTAAGCATTTACGGGAAGATGATCAGTTGAATCGTAAGATAAAAATATCTTGTCTTCCGGGTAAAGGTTTTTTTGTGTTGAAGCCAATTGAAAATGATAATATTTTTCAAGGTATGTGTTAAGGAATAATATACTTTTTTTAATTGCAGACTGGTGGTAGATTATAGTTGCATGAGAACTAATTTCAAAATGCCCCGTGCCATTAATGACAGAAGCGGGCTTTGGAATAATATTTATTTCCTGGGCAACTAGGCTAAAACAGTAAAGTGAGAAGCTTAAAACAAGGGAAAGTGGTTTCATTTTATGCATACCCGATGTATTAGTGTAATGTTTTATTGATAAAAGTATTAATATTCAACGGGAAAATGAACAAAGAAAGTGATATTCCAGGAAGGAAAGCATAACTTTACTGAGCATATATAAAATTAGGTCATAAAAAAAACATAACAATGAAACATCTTGTCATATGCATCCTCCTGATCTGCATGGCTGACCGCAGTCATGCACAAAACACAGAGAAAGAAAAAGTAGTGAAGGCCTACTATTCGGGCTTTGAAAAAAAGGACTGGAATGCTGTGGGCATCCCAGTTTGCTGATGGTTTCACCTTCACGAGCCCCAACAACGATGACCATATCTCCGCAGACAAATTCAAAGAGAAATGCTGGGGAACAGCCCAATTTATTAAAAAGGTTACCTACATTAAATGAGCTGAAAGTGACGATGACCTGATGCTGCTTGTTGAGATAACTACGACAGACGGCAAAGTTGTCCGCAACGTTGATGTTTATAGTTTTAGCAGTGCGGGGAAGATAAAATCCATTGAAGTATTTTTGGAAATGGCTCAAAATATCCGGGCAACAAGGAATAAAATATAGTTATCATTCGCCTCTTAACCGCAGCAGCCGTTAACCTTGGCTGTAATGCATTACTGTAGTGAAATGAAAAAGCAAGTTTTACAGTTTTGTTTCTTTTTATGTTGTATTTTTAGTGCGCCTATTGCGCAGGGGCAGCATTTGCTGCCACCAGACCAACTTGAGCAGGACGCATGCAATGCTCTTATACTGTGCGGCAATCCATTCTTTACCCCATATAGTTATAAGGGAACAGGAAAGGTTCTTGATCTTTCAATAACTCCGTGCAATGATTCTGTTGATGGAGGGGAGGTTAATTCTTTATGGCTTAAACTAAAAATAATGACAGCGGGGGCAATTGTATTTAGTATTACCCCGATCGACTCTTTTGATGACTATGATTTTGCGGTACTTAATATCAGCAATACTACCTGTAGTGATTTATCACCGGATGATGTTGTGCGCTGTAATTTTAATGGTAATTTGCCAGGCAGCAGCTTTGGTGGTATTGTTGGACTTAACCTAACATCTAATTTGCAATATGTTCAAGATGGCGCTTACGGGGGTTCTTTTTGTCAATATATTGCTGCGGCTGTAGGTGAAACCTATCTTATCATGATCAATAATTACGGAGATTATCATACGGACGCAACAAGTAAAGGGTTTACTATTGATTTTACAGGGTCCACAGCTACATTTTACCAAAGTACTCCGCCTGCTTTCGGTAGTATTGATCCATTGACATGTAACGGGACTAATTCTTTTGTTACCCTTCATTTGACGGAGCCTGTGCTGTGCAGTTCCATAGCGTCAGACGGAAGTGATTTTTTTACTACTCCATTTGTTCCTATCAGCAGCGCAGCGGGCCTGAACTGCGATAGTAATACAGGTTATACACATGAAGTAATAATAAACTTTCCAGCACCGTTAAGTAAAGGAAATTATATCGTCAATGCGAAGCAGGGCACGGATGGCAACACTTTAATAAATTTATGCAATAACCAACTGCAATTGCCTGAAAGTATGGCATTTAATGCGACGCCTTTACCTACTAATTTTTTGCCTTCCCAGTTGGTTAAATGTTTTTACAGTACGGTCACTGTTCAACCTAATTCTTCTTTTGACAAGTATTCTTGGAATACCGGCGCAACAACACCTGCTATTAATATAATGACGCCTGGCACTTATACCTTACAGGTTACAGATGCAAACGGGTGCATCGGCCAGGACTCCATCAGCATACGTGATTCAGCCTGCAAGGAGTATTTTTATATACCTACGGCGTTCACTCCAAACGGGGACGGGAAAAATGATATATTCAAACCAGTGTTTGCAGGCCTGGTGACAGAATGCAGCTTTTCTATTTACAACCGCTTGGGACAAAAAATATTTTCAAGCAACAATATTGCAAATGGCTGGGACGGGACTATTAATGGCCACCCTCAGCCTTCCGGCACTTATGTATGGATATGTTCTTATCAACTATACCAGCAAACAGCAATGACTCAGAAAGGGACGGTGGTGCTTATAAGATGAGCCTGAGTTTATTGTCAAGCCCATTTGGAATGAAATTATATTTACGGTATGCCGATGCAGGGGTTTTTGCCTGCCTATTTTGTTGATTAAAGTAATATTTAACCGGGAATAATCAGGTATTATTACCTAAAGAAATGGAGTTCTTTATTTAAAAAAAAGAAGGATTTTTTAATATTTGTATTTGTTTTGTGCCCTTAACAGGAGCTAAAATTTTGACCATTCCAAAAGGGTTGAATTATATAACCGACAAACACTCCAGCCATTTCGAAGCAGAAGTTACAGACACATTTCTTACTTCGACCAATGCCAAATTCAATGATAAAGAAATAAGCTCTGTATTTATTTTCCCTCATATCGGTTACCGGTACACGAAGCCTACTAAAAGTTTTTTTGGCAGTATCCACGCCGGCCCAATGTTTTTTAACGGTTTCACAATTCCGATTTTTGCGGCTGTCATTCGGGTATACTTTATAATAAAACAATGCTTTGGCCCGCGGCCATGAATCAAGGAGAAATCCCCTTTTGATCGGTAGGAATACGAGCCAAACCGGAGAGTTAATATATATTTTACTAACGACAACCTGACTTTCTGTACTTTTACGTTGCATTTGTTTGAAAGCGAAATCCACAACTCTATAATAAAACTGCTATTTAGTGTAAGTTTTAATTACAAATGAACGATAGTTTTTTTGTGCCTGCATTTCATGTTCAAACCCCTATCTTTGCCGCTCTTAAAAATTTAGTAAACCACTTTTTTGTATGCAACTGAAAGGTTTAGTGCGTTTTTTTACGGCTGCTTTGATACTGATCTGCCTCTATCAATTGTCATTTACATGGATCGTTCATAGCTATGAAAGCAGCATGGATGAAAAAGCAGGGCTGTGGCTGAAAGCCCATTATACACCTGCTCAAGTAAAGTATGAAGGCAATAAGGAATTGCAGGATGCGTATGCGGATACCTTAAAAGAACTGAAGGAGCAAAGACTGAAACGTTTGCTGGACAGCTCCAATGACGTGAAAGTGGGGCTTTTCGGCTTGACGACGTATCAAAATGCAAAAGATAATGAACTAAAACTGGGACTGGATCTTCAAGGGGGCATGAGCGTGACGATGCAGGTGGGTTTGGACGGGTTAATAAAGTCTTTAGCGAATTATACTAAAGACCCTGCTATAAACAAAGCGCTTAGCAATGCGGTTGCTATTAAAGCGAATGGCGGCGCTGACCTGGTAACCTTGTTCGGTGAAGAATTTAAAAAAGTAAGCAACGGAGAAAAGCTTGCGCCATTTTTTGTTTCGAGGAGCGACGGCCGTCTAAAATATGATGCATCTGACGAGGATGTTTTGAGCTATTTGAGAGCACAGGGGGATGATGCTTTTAAGAACACTGTAAATATATTAACTACAAGGATCGACAGGTTTGGAGTTGCTTCTCCTACTATAAACCCGAACCCTTCAAAAGGTACTATCAGTATTGAACTTGCGGGTGTTAATGACCCTGAAAGAGTGAGACACTATCTGCAATCTACTGCCAACCTGCAATTTTTCGAAATGTATAACCTTGCTGATATAGGACAGGCTTTACAAGGTGCAGACAAAAGTGTCAGCGATTACCTGAATGGGATCAATGCAAGTGATAGTACAAAAAAAGCAAGTGACAGCACGAAATTAAAAACGGCAGCAAAGTCTAAAAATATTGATACTACTAAGTCTTATGGTTTTTCGGGTTCTGGGGATACTTCTAAAAATGTTGCCAAAACAAAAGATACATCTGCAAATCAAAAGAATCAGAATCCAATACTTAACCTGCTACATTTCCAGAGAGATAAGCAGGGGCAAGTGGATACAAAAGGTTCTAATATTTGTTTTGTACTGGTGAAGGATACAGGCTTACTGGGTGATTATTTAAGGATGGATCTTGTTCAAAATAAATTTCCATCCAACCTTGTGTTTATGTATGGCAAGCAGGAAGACCCTGACCCTAAAGCAAAAAATGCTCTCCCATTATACGCCATTAAGACATTGGATAATGGCGCGGCGCCACTTGAGGGTGAACACGTGAGTGATGCGAGGCAAGATAATGATGAAAGGGGGAAAGTAATCATCCGTATGAATATGGATGGTGTGGGTACAAGAATATGGGCTGATCTGACCACCAAAAATGCACCAAGCGCTGCTAATGATAACAGGGGAAAGCCTATAGCCATTGTATTGGATAATTTTGTGTATAGTGCACCCTTTGTAAACGGCCCAATACCAAATGGCTCTTCAGAAATATCAGGAAATTTTACTGCTGCAGAAGCACAAGATTTGGCAAAAATCCTTCAAACAGGAAAGTTGCCAGCGCCGGCGAAAATCGTGCAGGAGCAAGTTGTCGGGCCGACGCTTGGCAGTAAAGCAGTGCAAGGTGGTGCAACATCATTCATCATATCGTTTGTTGTAATATTTGTCCTGATGCTTATTTATTATAATACGGCGGGATGGGTGGCGAATATTGCATTGATGTTAAACTTACTTTTCACAATCGGTATACTGAGTTCGCTTGGCTTTACACTTACCGCACCGGGTATCGCAGGGTTGGTTTTGACCATCGGTATGGCTGTGGATACGAACGTAATTATTTTTGAGAGGATAAAGGAAGAATTAACCAAGGGAAAGAGTTATGTACTGGCTGTAGGGGATGGTTATAAACGTTCTTATGCGCCTATTTTGGATGCGCACGTTACCACATTCCTAACGGCGGCTATCCTTTTCTCGTTTGGGCTTGGACCGGTGCTTGGTTTTGCAACTACACAGATGATCGGTATTATCCTGTCATTGTTTTGCGGCATACTGGTATCAAGGATGATCACTGATTTTTATACCAATAAAAAAAGGCATTTTGAATATTTTACGGGCCTATCAAAAAAGATATTTCAACATGCGAACTTTAAATTCATTGAATATAGAAAAATAGCTTACGGCATTTCAGTTGTGGTGCTCTTTCTTGGGGTTGGTTCTTTTATAAACGGGTTTAATAAGGGCGTTGATTTTGAAGGCGGAAGAAGCTATACTATACTCTTTGACAAGGTTTATAACCAGGATGAAATAGGGAATCAACTGAAAACAGTTTTTGGAGAATTACCCCACCATTAAAACAGTTGATAAACCAACCCAGCTGAATATTACTACATCCTATAAAATACAACAGACAGGAAATGAAGTTGATTCTACCGTAGAACACACTTTGTACCAAGGGTTGCAGAAATTCCTGCCTACAGGAACCACATATAATGATTTTGATACTAAAAACAAACAGAGTTCGCAAACAGTGTTGCCGACCATTTCTCAAGACCTAAAGAACGGCGCTGCAAAGGCGACAATTATTGCTATTATTGTTATTTGCTTTTATATATTTATCCGCTTCCGTGACTGGCGGTATTCTCTTGGTACCATTGTTTCGTTGCTGCATGATGTGTTTGTAACACTTGCGGTATTTAGTTTCTTAAAGAATGTGGGGCTGCCTTTTGCTTTGGAAATTGACCAGTATTTTATTGCGGCAGTGCTAACCGTGATAGGGTTCTCCATGAATGATACTGTAATTGTGTATGACCGTATCCGTGAAGATTCCAGGCTGATGAAAGGGGATACCAAAGCAAACATTATTAATAAGGCTATTAACCAGACATTGAGCCGTACAGTAATGACATCATTAACGGTATTTCTGACCATATTGATCCTGTTTATTTTTGGGGGTGAGGTGACGCGCGGCTTTGCATTCGCTATGCTGATAGGGGTTATTACCGGCACCTATTCATCCATATTTGTGGCGGCACCAATATTAGTTGACTTCGGAAGGAACAGACCATTAGGCCCCACAGAGGAGAAGAAAAAGTAGCTAATTTAATTATTCTATTCATAATATTGCAATAACGAATGCCTGCCGGAAACGGCGGGCATTTTTATTTTTAGTAGAGAAATTAATTGTTAAATAATAATAGAATAAAAGCACAGTAGGTAATTTCGCAACCCGAACAGCGTCAAAGCGTGAATTGAAATTAAAAAGAATACATATCGCCCGTTTCTTTGCTTTTATAGTAGCAATACAGGTACTTAATTTAAGTATTGATACGCAGTCCTTTGATTTTATTCAGACAAGACAGAACATTGGATATTTTAACGAGATAAATTCATTTGTAGAGTACGTTGCAGAGATAGTTTTACAGTATACAAATGCGTTGCCTGAATATGAAAAATCTTCACATGATAACCTACAGTTGCATAAGGATTGTATCATTAAGCATATTACTGTTGAGGATAAGAAATTAGTTACTTATACTGACTTAAAAAATGATCTTCCATTAGCTATACCTGAAAACTATATTTGTCTTTTTTGCAAAGAAATAAACCCGCCCCCGCCCAAGTCTTAATATTTTTATAGTATTGTTTTATAACTCTGCATTTCATCCTCTTAATACATAAAACATGGTAAAACTTACGTTTAGTAAGGAGCATAGAAAATTTATAGTTTTGATACTGTGCCTGAGCACATTTCATTCTTATTCGCAGACGAGTATTGCAGACACAGTTTCTTTAACGCTTCCACAGACTGAAGAAAGGTTCCTGGACAGCAATTTTTCATTACTGGCACAGCGGTATAATATTGATGCCAACAGGGCATTGGTGTTGCAGGCAAAACTATGGCCTAATCCTAATTTCAGTATCTCACACGGGCTTTATTCAGGGGCACTTAACCAGTTTTTCCCTGTTGGCATGAATGATGAAACGACTGCCCAATTATCCCAACTTATCCTGCTTGCCGGGAAGCGCAACAAGCAAATAAAGATCGCTGATGCAAATGTAAAACTGGCAGAGTACCAGTTTTATGACCTTATACGAACATTGAAATATTCGCTTCGCACGGATTTCTTTAATATTTATTACCTGCAACAATCTGCAAAAGTGTACAATGAAGAAATAACTTCTCTTCAGAAGGTAGTTAAAGCGTTTAATGAGCAAGAAGGGAAAGGATATATTGCTGAAAAAGAAGTGGTGCGTATAAAGGCACAACTTTACAGCCTTCAAAGCGAATATAATGACCTGATCAACCAGATCAATGATGCGCAAAGCAATATGCGTATCGATCTTCGTATCAATCAATCATATATCAATCCTGTAGCCGATACAACTATGATCTCGGCTCTTAATCCAACAGAATATGTATTAAGCACGTTGTTGGATTCTGCGTACAATAACAGGACAGACCTGCAAATTGCCAAAGCAAACACAGATATCAGTAAGCTTAATTATTCCTATCAAAAAGCGTTAGCTGTACCGGATCTTACACTTTCGGTTGGATATGACGAAGCGGGAAGCTTTCTTACTAATTTTTACAGCGTTGGCGCTTCAATAGACCTGCCTTTTTTTAACAGAAATCAAGGTAATATAAAAAATACTAAAACACTTATAAAGGTGAATGAGTTCTCGCAGCAAAACACGGCAGCCACGGTGGAAGAAAACGTATACCGCTCATTACAGAAAGCAATCGATGAAGACAGGCTATATAAAAATATAGACCCACAATTTTATAGTGATTTTGAAAGGCTGTTGCAGGGTGTATTATCCAATTATGAAAAAAGAAACCTCAGCTTGCTTGATTTCCTGGATTTTTACGATTCTTACAAACAAAATATTCTTCAAATGAACAGTATAAAATATAACAGAATACAAGCGTTTGAAGACCTTAATTTTTATACAGGAACAAATTTTTTCAATGAAAGGTAAATTAATTGATCTTATGAAAAAAATGATAAAAACAATATTTGTGAGTGGCACCTTATTATTTTCAGCCGCAGCTTTTCTTCAATCCTGCAAGGGCAAGGAAAATGTTGATCCCGGAATGTCTGAAAAATATGTAATGCCTGATTCGCTTTTCAGAACACTTAAGATAGACACTGTAATGAAATGCCCGTTGGTGAACTCTATTACCCTTACAGGGCAGGTGGCCTTTAATGACGATAAAGTAGCCAAGATATACCCTATGGTAAGCGGGACTATCACTGACATAAAGGTGATGCTTGGAGATTATGTGACTGCCGGTGAGGAACTTGGGGTGATAAGAAGCTCTGAAATGGCAGGTTACAGTAATGACCTTGTTAATGCACAAACCAACCTGCAAGTAACAAAGAAGAACCTTGATGCGAAAGAGGATATGGCTAAAGATGGATTAGCATCTCAATCTGACGTTTTAGCTGCCCAAGCCGCATATACACAGGCACAATCTGAATTGAACAGAGTAAACAGTGTACTAAATATCAATGGCGGCAATACAAAAGGCCAGTATATTATAAAATCACCGATAAGCGGGTTTGTGGTAGAGAAATTTGCTACTAATGATATGGCGATACGCTCTGATAACGGCACTAACCTTTTTACAATATCAGACTTAAGCGATGTTTGGGTTATGGCGAATGTGTATGAATCCAATATTATGAGTGTTCGGTTAGGAGACAGTGTAAGTATAACTACCTTATCTTATCCAGATAAGGTCTTCAGAGGCAAAATAGATAAGATATTAAATGTACTTGACCCAACGAATAAAGTTATGAAAGTGCGTGTTGTGCTTCCTAACCCTGGTTATTTATTGAAACCTGAGATGTTTGCAAGTGTTACACTTTCGACAAAAGAAAACCAAGAAGCACTTTGTGTTCCTTCGTCAGCGTTGATTTTTGATAACAGCCAGTATTACCTGCTTGTTTACAAAAGTAATTCTGATATTGAAATAAAACCTGTGAGAGTAATAAATGCAATTGGAGACAAAACATTTATTTCAAGCGGAGTTAATGAAGGGGATGTTATAATTGGTTCGCAGGCGCTTTTAATCTACCAGGCATTAAACTCTTAAAATTCAAAAAATTAAATCATCTATAGATGAATAAATTTCTTAAAAATGTTATTGCCTTTTCTCTGAAAAATAAATATTTTATTTTTTTTGCTGCCCTTATGCTCTTAGTCAGCGGCATTATCACATTTTTGAATATGCCCATTGAAGCTTTTCCAGATGTCACCAATACCGAGATCACTATCATCACCCAATGGCCGGGACGTAGTGCAGAAGAAGTTGAAAAATTTGTTACCATACCAATAGAAATTGCGATGAACCCTGTGCAGGGCAAAACCAGTTTGCGCTCTACCAGCATCTTTGGGCTTTCTTATGTAAAAATCATTTTTGAAGACGGAATGGTAGATAAAGATGCTCGTATGCAGGTAAACAGCTTGCTTGGCAATGCTAATTTGCCGGACGGCATCAATCCAGATGTGCAGCCACCAACGGGACCAACAGGCGAAATTTACCGTTACACATTGAGAAGTACTTTTCGTGATGTCAGGGAGTTAAAAACTATGCAGGATTGGGTAATAGACAGGCGGCTAAAGTCGGTTCCTGGAGTTGCGGATATCAACAGTTTTGGAGGCGAAGCAAAAACTTATGAAATAAGGGTGGATCCAGGAAAACTTACTAACCTAGGCATAACACCTTTAGATGTATATAATGCTGTAACCAAAAGCAACATTAATATAGGGGGAGACGTAATCGATCAGAATAACCAGGCTTATGTGGTAAGGGGTATAGGCCTTATAAATGACATCAACGAAATAAAAAACATCATTATTCAAAATGTAAACGGCATACCTGTCTTGGTAAAAGACGTTGCAGAAGTTGAAATATCTAACCTACCGAGGCTGGGACATGTAGGACGCACGGATGCTATCGTTGATAAATCGGGTCACAGAACTATTGCAAATGAAGATGATGTGGTAGAAGCTATTGTTGTGATGCGTAAAGGTGCGAACCCAACTGAAGTGGTGCAAGCGGTTAAAGCTGAGGTTGAAAAGATAAACAGGGATGTGTTGCCTGCAGACACTAAAATAGTTCCGTATTATGATAGGGAGGACCTTGTAAATTTTGCAACGGAAACGGTACTGCACAATCTTGTGGAAGGCATTCTGTTGGTTACCCTTGTAGTATCGCTTTTCATGTTTAACTGGCGCACTACACTGATCGTTTCTATCATTATTCCGTTGGCATTATTATTTGCATTTATATGCCTCAGGCTGATGGGCATGTCTGCCAACCTGCTTTCATTGGGAGCGGTAGATTTTGGAATTATCATTGACGGGGCAGTCGTGATGGTGGAAGGCATGTTTGTTGTGCTAGATCAAAAAGCAAAAGAGGTAGGCATGGAGCGATTTAACAAGCTGGCAAAAATGGGATTAATAAAGCAAAAAGGGGCCGAGCTTGGAAAGGCAATCTTCTTTGCGAAGCTCATCATAATAGCTGCATTATTACCCATTTTTTCTTTTCAGAAAGTGGAAGGTAAAATGTTTTCCCCGCTTGCTTATACTCTTGGATTCGCTCTGCTTGGCGCATTACTTACTACTTTAACATTGGTTCCAGTGCTTATCAACCTATTATTAAGAAAGAATGTACGTGAAAAACACAATCCAATTGTTGCATTTCTCACAAACATAATGACAGCCATCTTTACTTTCACGCTAAGAAACAAACAGTTAGCGCTTATTAGTTCTTTGATAATAGTCCTTGTGGGGTTATATTCCTTTAAATTTCTCGGTACAGAATTTTTGCCGGAGCTGGATGAAGGCTCTATATGGTTAAGGGTGCAGTTGCCTTACAGCATTTCTCTTGACAAATCCGTTCAAATTGCAAACCAGGTAAGAGCCGACATGATGTCCTTTTCACAAGTAAAAACCATTGCCTCTCAAACAGGCCGCCCTGACGATGGGACTGATGTTGCCGGGTTTTACAATAACGAATTTGACGTAATTCTATATCCCCAAGCTGACTGGAAGCCTCAAATAACCAAGGATGAACTGATAGACACGATGAACAAAAAGTTGTCCAAGATACCGGGAGCAGACCTAAATTTTTCCCAGCCTATCATGGATAATATTGAAGAAGCAGTTTCAGGGGTTAAGGGTTCCATCTGTGTAAAAATATTTGGCGACTCGCTAAATTATATGGAAGATAAGGTCACAGATGTGTATACTATTTTAAAAACAGTGCGTGGCATCGGAGACCTTGGTGTTATAAAGAATATTGGACAGCCGGAACTGGATATTGACCTTGACCAGCAAAAAATGGCATTATACGGTGTGGCAACTGCAGATGCAAATGCAGTGATAGAAATGGCAATTGGAGGGAAAGCAGCAACTACTTTATATGAAGGCATCAGACAATTTGATGTAAGGATACGGTTCCCTGAGCAATTCAGGAAAAATGCAGATGATATTGGCAACCTGATGGTTCCCACGCAAAGCGGATCTAAAGTGCCCGTGAAGGAAATAGCAAACATTACTGAAAAAACAGGGCCATGTCTCATTTTCCGCGATGATAATGAACGTTATTCTGCCTTGAAATTTTCCGTTCGCGGCCGCGACATGGGTAGTGCAATTGCGGAAGCGCAGGCAAAAGTTGATTCTAATATTAAATTAAAAAGAGGATACCGTATGGTTTGGCAAGGCGATTTTGAAAACCAGCAAAGGGCATCAAAAAGGCTTGTACAGGTGGTGCCAATAAGTTTATTACTTATCTTCCTCTTGCTTTTTATAATGTTTGGCAATTTTAAGGATGCGGGGCTTGTTTTCCTCAACGTTCCTTTCGCAATAGTTGGCGGTGTGGCGGCTTTGTTTCTTACAGGAACCAATTTCAGCATCTCGGCAGGCATCGGCTTTATCGCACTTTTTGGCATTTGTATCCTATTTGGTGTACTTCTTATCTCTGAATTTAAACAAAACCTGGAGAAAACCCGGCGACAAAAAAATGGGCTTTATAAAGCTATCAAGCTGGGAGTACAGGTAAAAGTGAGGCCCGTAATGATGACAGCCTTTATGGCCGCCCTTGGTTTGCTGCCTGCGGCTATATCGCACGGCATTGGTTCAGAGAGTTCGAGGCCTTTGGCAAGGGTAGTTATCGGCGGCATCCTTTTCGCCATGATGTTTTCATTGCTTGTATTTCCTATTATTTTTGGTTGGGCATATAGAAAATTTGATCCCAAACATGCGGACAATATGGATGAAAAACCATAATGTAGCTACTGAATCTTATAACCCTATTTTGTGGGATTGCAAAGCACCCACAAACCTTGTAATCTAGAATTGAGAATTGACAATTGACTATTGAGAATTAAAACGGATCGCTGGGGGAGAAGGAAAGTTATTTAAAGAATTTCCATTTTAGTTAGATATAAACCATGATTTTTGTGGTGCAAATCATTTTTTGCTGTTCATGGGAAAAAGAAAAAAGAAAAAGAGTAAGCCGTTTTTGTTGCTGATCTTAATTATTGCGGCGCTTGTTGGGTATATTGCTGTTGTAGTTGAACATCAGTTGGAGGAGCGGCGGCAGGCTCATTTTGCGTTGTACCCGGCGTTTGGAATAAGCATACCGACGGGGTATGAGATACACGGGATCGATGTGAGCACGCACCAAGAGTTTATTGACTGGGGACTGGTGGGGCAAATGCGGGTGAAGAATGTGAGGATCGGGTTTGCTTTTATTAAGGCGACGGAGGGGCTTGAGGGGACGGATAAGCAATTTGAACGGAATTGGGAAATGGCGAAGGCTTCGGGGGTGGCAAGGGGCGCGTATCACTTTTTTATTGCGACGAAAAGCGGAGTGCTGCAGGCGCAACATTTTATAAGCACGGTGAAACTGGAAAAGGGGGACCTGCCACCGGTAGTGGATATTGAAGAATTGTATGGGGAGCCGGTGGACTCGATGCGGGCGTCGCTGCAGGCATATTTGCAAACGATCGAGGCAGCATATAAAGTGAAGCCTATTATTTATTGTTATGCGGATTTTTATGAGTCTTATTTGGGAAAGACGTTTGACGAATACCCGCTGTGGGTGGCGCATTATAATGTGGAAAGAGCGCAGGCTGACGGGGATAAAAAAGTGGCGAGGCGCAACTGGATATTCTGGCAGCACAGCGAAGAGGGGCATGTGGACGGGATAGTGCCTAAAGTGGACTTTGATGTTTTTGAGGGCGACTCGACCGATCTTAGCGAAATAAGAATGAAATAGATAGTATGGAGCCTGATATAAAAGATTTTTTGACGCGGGTGATGAACTCTCTTTTTGCAGGGGTGGCGTGGCTTGCGATCAATTCTACTTTTGGTATCATGTATGGGTTTGCTTTTCCTGAAAATAAAATAAGTATCGGCAATATTATTTTTTATGTTTGGTTTCTTGGGAGCCTTGCATTTTTAATTTGGTTGTGCATACGCATTTGGAAAAAACCGCTGGAGAAGAATGATGAGCCTGAGTAAATAGAATCTTTAATTTGTTTTAATGAAACATATAGCACATCTGCAAAAGGATAAAAAGATGGCGGGTATTCTTTCTGATAAGCCGAATGTTTTGGTAAGGAAAAAGAATATTCCGCTGTATTTGATCGGGAGTATTATGAGCCAACAGTTGAATACGAAGGTGGCGACTATCATACATAACAGGTTTCTTGATCTCTATAATTCAAAAGAACCAACGCTTGAAGCAATATTGGAGACATCGCCTGAAACGCTACGCAGCATTGGGCTGAGCAATGCTAAAGTGAAGTATGTACATAATGTGGCGAAGTTTTTCCAGGAAAAAAATATTGATGATGAAAAACTTCATGCCATGGATAATGATGACGTAATTGCGTTGCTGACGCAGATAAAAGGGGTGGGCAGATGGACAGTGGAAATGTTGCTGATGTTCGCTTTATGCCGTGAAGATATTTTTGCCGCTGACGACCTGGGATTGCAGAACGCAATCGTCAAATTATACAATATAAAGATCACTGATAAGAAATTGCTGCGGGAAAAGATATTGAAACTATCTGCCAAATGGAGCCCATACCGCACGTATGCCTGCATGTATTTGTGGCAATGGAAAGACAATAAACCTGAACTAAAATAAAAGATCCCTGCTGTGCACGGCAGAGATCTTAATTTGTTTGAATGCTTTTTGAAATTACTCTTTCGTTACAACTACGTCAGAAACTGTTTTTGTGGTAGTGCTGATGTTGAAGGTTTGTTTCAGATTTGCACCGGCGCCGTTGATGAGGAACGTAACAATGCCGCCATCTTCAGGAACTTCATTGATCACAAACTTTTTGCTGAAATTTTTATCATTATAAGCATGTGAATAAATGATGTCGCCACTTTCATTTTTAACGACAAGGTTGAAAGCAGAACCTGTTTCATTTTTGTAGTTTATATTAAATGAAACACTGCTATTTACTGTTCCGGCATATTCAACAGCTACAGGTTTTGATTTGTGTATTGCTGTTGCACTTGCGTTGGCGTTTGTGAAACTTGCCAGGCTTAATAAAGCTGCGATCGCAGTAACAGCCATAAATTTTTTGCTTGCGGTCTTTACAAATGTTCTTTTCATAAAATTGAATTTTTAAATGTTTAAAAAAAATTGTTCGCAGGCATACAAACGCGTGTGGAAAGAATCGTTAAGGCTAAACAATCGAGGTTTGTGATCACTAACAACAGCGGGCGCTGTAAGCCTCAGAATGAGGATGTGTATTTTTTACACAGTATGCAAATTTATACCGGATTTTAAATAAAGGTAACCCAATGAAAACAAAAAGTTTAAAGAACGAACGTTAGTAAAACGTAGTAATAGTAAGGCTTACAGAGGTTTATTCAATGTTTTCCAAAGCAGATCTTTTAGCTCGGGCAATCCCTTTTGAGTGATAGATGAAATAAAAACATGCGGTATATGTTCCGGTAATTGCTGTTCTATTTCCTGTTTTAATTCATCATCCAGCATATCACTTTTGCTGATGGCAATAACAAATTGTTTCTGCAACATTTCAGGATTGTATTCCCTCAATTCATTTATTAAAATCTCAAATTCTTTTTTATGATCAGTGCTATCCGCAGGAATTAAAAAAAGTAAAATGGAATTGCGTTCTATATGGCGGAGAAAGCGATGGCCCAGGCCTTTGCCTTCTGCGGCGCCTTCAATAATGCCCGGCAGATCCGCAATGCAAAATGATCTGCCATCGCGGTATTCCACCATGCCTAACTGAGGGATTAAAGTAGTAAAAGCATAATCAGCAATTTTTGGTTTTGCAGCAGTGATAACAGAAAGCAATGTTGATTTGCCCGCGTTTGGAAAACCTACCAAACCCACGTCTGCCAGCACTTTCAGCTCAAGCAGTTTACAGCCTTCTTTGCCTTCTTCGCCAGGTTGCGCATATTCAGGAGCCTGGTTGGTTGGCGTTGCAAAATTCGCATTGCCTAAACCACCGCGGCCGCCGGGCATTAAAATAAATTCTTCGCCATCGCTGAGAATTTCCACTTCCAGCTTTCCTGTTTCTTCATCGCGCGCAATAGTGCCAAGAGGAACTTCAATAATTATATCTTTTCCCATGCGCCCGCTGCTGTTGTTTTTGCTGCCGCTCTCGCCATTTTCAGCGATCACATTTTTATAATAACGTAAATGCAACAGCGTCCACAATTGTTTATTGCCTCTTAAAATAATATGCGCGCCACGGCCGCCATCACCACCATCAGGCCCGGCTTGCGCATTATATTTAGTGCGCATAAAATGCTTACAACCTAAGCCGCCATGGCCACTGCGGCAAAATATCCTGATGTAATCTATAAAGTTTGATTTTTCCATTGATAGCCTGCGAAGATATGTTTTGTACGCTGCGGAACGGTTTTACGGTCTTTGCTGCGCACACAACCTTTTCAAATATTTGTAAAATCAGTAATTTTCAATTTTAATTTTGCATTATGAACGACGAAATAGCCCGTCTTACTACTCAAATTGACCTGCTTAATAAATTTATATCCCTTTTGATGGAGAAAAATAAGCAGTTGGAGAATGATATCGCCTATCTTATGGCTGAAGGCAGGCAGAAGAGTGCCTCAACTGCCCATACTCCCACTGACAACGGGATGTTGGAGCCATCAATTGCCTATACTACCACTGACAATGGGCAGTTGGATTTCTCAACTACCCATACTCCCGTTAACAACGGGCAGTTGGAGCCCTCAACTGCCCATACTCTCACGGATAATAGGCAGTTGGGACTCTCAACTGCCTATACCCCCGCTGTCAATGGGATGAACCAAGCGGATACTACTCTTTTTGCAGAAAAACAATACCATGATGCCCTTTTTAATGTGCTTTGGAGAGAAATGAAGCCCTGTAAATTTGTTGCCATCAGCCATGCCTCTGCGCTGCTGATGCACTTTTATGGCCAACCGGTCAATTCGCATAAACATTTAAGCGGGATGCTTCGGTTAACCGAAAGTGGTATCAGCAAACAAATAGCCATGCTTAAAAAAAGGCAATTCGTCGTGCGCACGGCTTACCAGCAATATACCCTCACGCCCAGGGCGCTGGCCATTTTGCAGGAAGCTGCGCGCATGGTAAGCGGTCAAAATAAAACGGAGTAATTTTTTGAGCCGGGCAACAGCACTTCAATGGCCCATCGTTCTATTAATAAGTGTTTGTATTTTTTTTGCAGCTTCTATAAACGTTTGCCTGTCTGCATTTGGGCAATGCTGCTGGTAAAACTCAGGAGCGTAATAACCTGCATCGGTATAATTATTTTGCGCAAAAATGATGAGCCTCCAGTTTTCAGCATCATCAATTGTAGCATTGCAACCACCACCGTGTTCAGGATCTTCGCCTTTTATTTTCCAAACCTCATGCTGCATAAAATAATCATAAACAGAGTCGCAGTCTTTTTTAGAAACCGCAAAACTATCATAGCTGGCAGGCGTTTGCGCTAATCCGGCACCGGGGCGAAGCGTATTTTTTTTGCCGTATAATATAGCGCTCCAGTTATTTTTATTTCGCGCGAGAATGTAATACGAGGAAGACCTTGACCATGCAAATTTTTCATCTGCAAAAACCAACACCAGGTCATTTGTATGCCGCAGCACATTTAAAACTGAATCATCTGCTGCATGTTGCAGATCATAATTTGCAGTCTGTTTGATCGGCAATTGCTGGCTTTTGCATGAAGCAAAAATGAGAACTGCAAAGCATATCGGGAGGATATTTTTCATTACTTTTATTTTATTTTATTCCATGTTTTATATAAACTTTCTGGTGCAATATATACATCTTTACCAATGATCACGTTACCGGTAACTGCAGCTGTTGCATCATATAAGTTCTTTGTTCGTCCGGAAACAGGTTCCTTTAAACATGGCCACTAAATGATCATTTTGGTTGATGATATTGATATGATACAAACCTGTTGACCTTCCATTATGCAGTTCTTTTGCTTCGGCGATAAGCACATCGCCGGTATGGACAGGTTTTATAAAGTTGATGCTTGTATCCAGCGCAACTGATAGGACATTCCTGTTGTTGCAGGCGAAGGCAAAGGCGCTGTCGGCAAGGGAAAAAGCAATACCTCCGTGCGCAATGCCAAAGCCATTCATCATTTCAGCGCGGACGGTCATTTTAATTTTTGAATAGCCTTCTGCTATTTCCAGCAGTTCGATGCCAAGCCATTGGGAGAACTTGTCATCGAGCATCATTTGGTTGACCACTTTTATTGCAAGAATATTTTGTTCTTCGTTCATAGTATTTTTTTATAAGTAAGATGAAAATTATTCCCCCATAAAGACTGGCTTTCTCTTTTCTAAAAAGGCTTTTACGCCTTCTTCGAAGTCTTTGGTTGATGCGGCTTGTTGCTGGTATTGGTCTTCCAAAGCTAATTGTTGCTGTAAATTATTGGTTGCTGAAGCGTTCAATGCTTGTTTGGTTAACGCTAATGCTTTAGTTGGCATTTGCGCGAGTGTTTCGGCTATTTTTATTGCTTCGGTTGTGAAAACATCATCCTCAAAAACTTTGTATATCATTCCCATTTTTTCAGCATCAGTGGCAGATACTTTATCCCCGAGCATCATTAAGGCGCTGGCTTTTTGTTTGCCAATTAAGCGAGGCAAATTATAAGTGCCGCCGCTGTCTGGTATTAAACCGATCTTGCTGAATGCCTGAATAAAACTTGCAGAAGCGGTTGCCACTACTATATCACAGGCTAAGGCAATGTTTGCTCCTGCACCGGCTGCAACACCGTTTATGGCGGCTACAACAGGTTTGGGAAGTGCAGTAATTTTTGAAATGATGGGGTTATAATGCCCGCTTACAATGTTGTTCATGCCCGGGCCGTGCGGGTCAACAACTTCTGCCAGGTCCTGTCCTGCGCAAAAGGCTTTGCCTGCACCGGTGATGTAAACGCAACGCACTTTAGTTGATGCCGCACATTCATCTAATTTCTCCTGCAGCAATAAAGCCATTTCACGGTTGAAGGCATTGAACTTTTCAGGACGGTTTAAAGTGATGAAGGCAATGTTGTTTTTTATTTCGAAGAGGATGGAGGACATTGATTGACTGTTTTTTGATTGATGATTGTCGATTGATTAATGGCATTTAAAATAATCGAAAGGTTCTTTGCAGTCTTCGCATTTGTAAAGGGACTTGCAGGCGGTGGAACCAAAGGCGCTTATTAAAGTGGTGTGATAAGAATTGCAACGGGGGCATTGCACGGCATTTTCTTTTTGAAAGGCTACAGGTGTGCAAGCAGTTTGTGAAGAGTTTGGCGGAGCAATGCCAAAGGCTTTTAGTTTATCTTTTCCGTTTGCAGTCATCCAATCGGTTGTCCATGCGGGAGAAAGCGTTGTTTTTATTTCAAAGTTTTTGATGCCATTCTCAAGCAAAACCATTTTGATGTTCATGCTGATGGTATCCATTGCCGGGCACCCTGAATAGGTTGGCGTAATGGTTATCTCTACTTTTTCTTTATTTATTTTTATATCCCTTACAATGCCCAGATCAAGCACAGATAATACGGGTACTTCAGGGTCCATGACTGTTTCCAGCAACTGCCAGATATACTCTTTTGATATTTTTGTTTCAGCTACCATGTTACCAAACGCTGTTAGGATAAGCCCTTTGGAGGAACTGCATCTCTGCTAAAATATAGCCGAGGTGTTCAGAATGTAACCCGTTCTTGCCGCCTGTTTGCATCCAAACATTTTCGGGAACGGTTAAGGTTGCTTCTTCAAAAATATCTTTTATTTTTTGCAACCAATTATCTTTAATTAAGCAAACATCAATACCGATACCTTCAGAAGCTACCTGTTTTTCGTAATCTGCAGTTGCAAATAGCTCTCCTGTGAAAGGCCAAAGGGTATCAACGGCAGCGTTCATGCGAGCATGGCTTTCTTCCGTTCCGTCTCCTAGGCGAATAACCCATTCGCTGCTCCAACGCAAGTGGTAGGTTACTTCCTTTAATGATTTTTCTGCAATAGCGGATAATTGAGTATCTGTACTTGCCTGTAATTTTTTGTATAAAAAATATTGATATGCGCTAAAGAAAAATTGCCTCAAAATGGTTGTTGCCCAATCACCATTTGGCTGCTCTACCAATAAACAGTTTTTAAACTCACGGGTATCACGTAGATAAGCTAATGAGTCTTCGGTAGTATTGCCACCAAGCAGTTCTGCTGCATACTGATAAAAATTTCTTGCTTGGCCGATTAAATCTAAAGCGATATTTGTAATGGCGATATCCTGTTCTAGTATAGGACCATGGCCTGTCCATTCGCTATTCGATGTGCAATAATTAATGCGTTATCTGCAAATGGAGCGTATAGTTGATTAGTTGAGTCATAAGTAAAAGTAAAAAGTAAAAAATCAAAAGCTTTACTTTTTACTTTTAATTTTTTAATTAAATGTGTGTTAATTCATCAGGCAAATCATAAAAAGTAGGATGCCTGTATGCCTTATCATTTGCTGGGTCGTACATGCTGTGGGTTTCATCAGGGTTGCTGGCGTGGATGTATTTGCTTTCGACAACCCAAATGCTTACTCCCTCCATTCTTCGTGTATACACATCACGCGCATTTTCAATGGCCATCTGTGCATCAGCCGCATGAAGGCTGCCTGCATGTTTGTGATCAAGCCCCTGCTTGCTCCTGATAAAAACTTCCCATAATGGCCATTCTTTGTTCATAATGTATAAAAAATAGAAGGTGGAGAATCATCAGGCAAGCAATCGAAAAAGGCCGTCATAATCCTCCACCAGTTATGTTATGCAGCTTTTACGGCTGCGCTATTATTTTTCTTGTCTGCATAAGCAGATGCTGCTTCGCGAACCCATGCACCGTTGTCCCATGCCTGTTTGCGCGCTTCCAGGCGCTCTTTGTTGCATGGGCCGTTCCCTTTGACCACGTTCCAAAATTCGTCCCAATTGATTTCACCAAAATCATAATGTTGTGTTTCTTCGTTCCATTTTAACTCTTTATCCGGCAAAGCCAGTCCTAGTATTTTTACCTGCTCTGCGGATACATCAATGAATTTCTGCCGAAGTTCATCATTGGTGAAGCGTTTTATTTTCCAGTGCATGCTTTGCACTGTGTTGGGGAAGCATCGTCATTCGGGCCGAACATCATGATGCTTGGCCACCACCAGCGGTTGATGGCATCCTGAGCCATGTTGCGCTGCGCCTCTGTGCCTTTGCTGAGGGTTAGCAATATCTCAAATCCCTGGCGTTGGTGAAAACTTTCTTCTTTGCAAATGCGCACCATGGCCCGTGCATAAGGGCCGTAACTGCAACGGCAAAGGGGGACCTGGTTCATGATGGCTGCGCCGTCAACCAGCCAGCCAATGGCGCCCATGTCTGCCCATGTTAACGTTGGATAATTGAAAATGGAAGAATATTTTGCTTTGCCGCTGTGCAGCTGGCTGTACATTTCGTCTCTTGTGATGTTCCAGCGTTTCTGTGGCGGAGTACAGATATAAACCGTGTCCTGCTTCATCCTGCACTTTTGCTAAAAGCATGGCCTTTCGTTTTAGAGAAGGGGCGCGGGTAATCCAGTTTGCTTCGGGTAACATGCCTACAATTTCGCTGTGGGCATGCTGGCTGATTTGCCTTATCAAGGTCTGCCGGTATTTTTCAGGCATCCAGTCTTTCGGTTCTATCTTTATTTCTTTATCTATTTTATCCTGGAAGATGCTATCCATTAAACAGGTAAATATTTCTGCAAAAGTAAAAGAAATAATGAATGCGCTAACATTTGTTAGCTAAAATGAGATGTTATAAATTATACCGTACTGTGACGCTCATACTTGCCATACGCGGGGTGAAAACTCTGAAGGGTTTCCCGTAAATAATCATTGCTGAGATGGGTATAGATCTCTGTTGTTGTGATGCTTTCATGGCCGAGCATCATCTGCACACTGCGGAGGTCTGCACCGCCGTCAACAAGATGGGAGGCAAAGGAATGGCGGAAAGTATGCGGCGAAATAACCTTTGTAATGCCTGCCGTTTTTGCAAGGGCTTTGATTATGTAAAATATCATAATGCGGCTTAGCCCTTTGCCCCGGTTGTTGAGGAATAGGAAATCTGCGAAGCCTTTAGCAATAGGGTTAAGCCTTCTGATGGTTTCCAGGTATATCTCTATGTATTTTATGGCATCGTCACCAATAGGTATTAATCTTTCTTTATCGCCTTTGCCAATGACGCGGATGAAACCGTCATTGAAATAAAGGCAGCTTATTTTTAGGTTTACCAGTTCACTAACGCGGAGGCCACAGCTATAAAGGGTTTCGAGAATTGCTTTGTTGCGTGTGCCCCCGGGTTTGCTGAGGTCAATTGCTGCGATCATTTGCTCTATCTCTTCAAAGCTGAGTACATCCGGTAATGATTGTTTTCGTTTGGGAGGTTCAAGAAGAAGGGAAGGGTCAGCATCGATGATATTTTCAGTTAAGCAGTATTTATAAAAAGCTCTGATGCCGGAAATAATGCGTGCCTGGGAAGCGGCTGTTAATCCGAGTTCGCTGATATATTTAAGAAACTGCTGTAGTAGTTTTAAGTTAACATCCTGGGGAGTTTTGAGGATACCTGCTATGAGCAGGTAATCAGTTAGCTTGTCAACGTCGCGGAGGTAGGCTTCTACTGAGTTAGTGCTGAGGGACTTTTCAAGCTGGAGGTAGGCTTTAAAACTCTTTTTATAGGTATCCCACATTGTGATGTAATTACGGTTGCAAATTAGTACGGAATTCATGGCAGAAAGTCATTTATATAGATACAGGTTGTGGATAAGTGAGGGTGAGTGGACATTAGGTGGGAATTGAGTGGGCATTACCCCGACGTTGCTATGGCATTAGAATGAGGTAAAAATTGGATCTTTGGGGGATGGGATGACTGAAAAGTGTAATATGAAATAAGAATTTCGGAAAAAGTGGCAGGAAGGGGAAATGGGGGTGTTGCAGTTTTATACTTTAAAAGTGGATAAAATTAGTTTAGGTAAAGGCTTAATAAAATAACTTTTTATCATATTTGCAACTGGAGAGTTATAAATATGCTGAAGGCGTTTTATGATAAAATATATGTGGAAGCTGGCTGTGATGAAGCCGGCAGGGGATGTTATGCAGGGCCTGTGTTTGCGGCGGCGGTTATTTTACCCAAAAAGTTTAAGCATAAAGACCTGAATGACAGCAAACAGGTGTTGCCCGAAAAGAGGGAGGAATTGAGGGTTGTGATAGAAGAGAAGGCATTGAGTTTTTCGGTGGCGATGGTGTGTAATAATGAAATAGATGCCATTAATATTTTACAGGCTTCTTTTAAAGCCATGCATAAGGCTTTGGATGGGTTGAAAATAATTCCTGAGTTGTTGCTTATTGACGGGAACCGTTTTGTGGCTTACCAAAACCTGCAGCACTATTGCATTGTAGAAGGAGATGGTATTTATGCTAGCATCGCTGCTGCAAGCATTTTAGCCAAAACCTACCGCGACGACTTTATGCGTAACCTTCATGAAGAATACCCCCAATATAACTGGAAACAAAACAAAGGGTATGGCACGCGCGAGCACCGACAGGCCATTGAGGAGCATGGTTTGTGCAAATATCACCGGATGAGTTTTGATATTGTGCCGAGAGAAACACCGTTATATATTTGAAAATACAAGGGTTTTAGTGCAGCAATTTTTTTCCTGTATATGTCTGATCTTACATGTTTAACAGAAAATGCCATATAACACTAACCTGCATTATTTGTACTGTATTACTTGTTTCCTGTGGTAAAAAAGAGCTACCTAATTGTGCTGCAAATTGCGGAAATTTGACCATGTCGGGAACCATTACTGACAATTCTTCGAACGAACCAATGGGCGATGTTAAGGTTAGCCTCATTTTTTCTCAAAGAGATTATTGCATCCTTTGTGATTCATACGTTGTTGGATCTGTGAATTCCAAGCCTGATGGAACCTTTGATCTTAGCAGATCTGTTGACACTACAACATTTAAACAATACTATTTAAACGTTATTGTATACGCACCCAATGGCTATATTGTTACCCCTGATGTTTTAAATCCTGCATATCCTCCCACACCCCAAGTTTATTATCTATATTATTTTTCGTTTGATACAGTTGGTATGCATCCGGTAAATTTAAACTTTTATGAAAAAGCATATTTAAGTATCCATCTTCATAAAAACACAACTGACTCCATTGCCTATTTTACTGTATCTCATGGTTTCATAAGTTCACAGAGTTCCGAGGATTATTTTGCCCCCGGGCAATCTGTACCCACTGATACAACGCTCAGCGTTTTAACAGCAGCTAATATTTTTACTAAAATAGAATGGGATAAAAATCTCTCTTTCGGCAATACGATCACAACTGTTGATTCAATAAAATGCACGCAAAACAGGACCAATATTTTTGATATTTATTATTAATTGTCATTCCTCCCAAACCCCTGCGCCAATCCTGATAACTTCATATTCTTCTTTGGTGCAGTCGATAACAGTGGAAGGCACCATGCCGCCAATGCCGCCGTCAATCACAATGTCCACAAGGTTTTCAAAGTTGGAATACATGAGTTCGGGGTCTGTATATTCTTCCACCATGTCGCCGGGGAGCGACGCGGAAAGAATCGGATGGGCGAGGGACTGTACAATGCCGCGGGCAATATTGTTATCGGGAACACGAAGGCCGATGGTGTTTTTTTTGCTTTGTAATATTTTGGGCACTTCTTTGCTGGCTGGTAAAATGAAGGTGTAAGGCCCGGGAAGATGGCTTTTGAGCAGGCGGTATAGGGGTGTGGAAATGCTTTTTGTGTATTGGCTTAAGTCGCTCAGATCGTAACACACAAAGCTGAGCTGGGCTTTTTGCGGATCAACATTCTTGATGCGGCAAATTCTTTCTATTGCTTTGTGCTGAAAGATGTCGCAACCCAAACCGTAAATAGTGTCGGTTGGATAAATGATAACGCCGCCATCCAGCAAGCACTCTGTTACTGTTTTAATGTGGCGCGGATTTGGGTTATCAGGATGAATATGAAGCAACATAATTCCTATGAAGTTAAGACATCCAGGCTGATAAAAAGTTTTGTAACGTGAACAAGCAACTATTTTTTCTTTGCGCCGGCCACAAGGTTGTATGAATCATCAATGAATTGCTTTAGTTGTTTGGCAGTTAAAGTGCCATCCACAATGATGGTGTTCCAGTGCTTTTTATTCATGTGGTAGCCGGGGATGATGCAGGGATAGCGTTCGCGCAATTCAATGGCGTGATCAGGGTCGCATTTTACGTTGAACTGTAGAGGAGAAGCATCCATACCGGTTAGTAAAAACGCTTTGCCTTTTATTTTATATACCAATGTATTGGGGCCAAAAGGCAATGCCTCTTCAGTGTCTTTCTTGCTGAGGCAGTATTCACGTAGTTCGTCTAAATGCATAAGGAAAGGTAGAAGTTTTATTAAAGCGAAGGTTGTTTTTTAGAAAGATATTTATTTATGCAAAGGTATTTTGTGGCCAATATTATTTAATTTGCCTTAAAACAAATTGTATATTTCCTTAAAATGTGGGTTTCTTTCTTTGATGTATATTCTAAACTGCATTAATAACTTCTTTAACGATATTTTTTTATTGATAAAAAATTATCTTCGCGCCACAATAAATCCGCTATAGATACATTATTACGTTTGTTCGATCTTTTTTCAAAATAGTTTTAGTAATGAAAAGACTTTTGTTATTGTGCTGCATGGGGTTGTTTTGTTCATTTACTCCTGGCAGAAAAGCGGCTTTTGGGAGTGGCGGCGGCGGGGATGATCTTTCTTCCTTATTGTTAAACTCTTCCGAAGCAGAACTGGCAAACCATGTAGTGGATTCCATCTATCAAAAAACGAATTTAGATTCATTAGGCCTTGAGCGTGATGTTTTTTTTAAGGCATATAAGGGATACGAATATCTTTTGTCAAAAGGTATGCTGCAGAAAACAAACCTGCTTACCATCTGCGATTATAGCCAAAGCAGCCACAACAGGCGGTTATATGTGATAGACCTGGCTGCAGGCGAAGTGTTGTTTAATACTTATGTATCGCACGGAAAATATTCAGGGGAAGAATATGCCACAAGCTTTTCTAACACGGTCAACTCTGAAAAAAGTTCTTTGGGTTTTATAATTACTGCTGAAACATACAGGGGGAGAGATGGCTATAGCCTGCACCTGGAGGGAATGGAGCCGGGCATAAACGATAATGTACGCAAAAGAAATATCGTGATGCACGGAAGCCGTTATGTAAATGAAAAACGCGCTGATGAAGGTACACTGATGGGCAGAAGCTTTGGTTGCCCGGCAGTGCCTTATGGAGAGCAATTTAAAATTATAGATGTAATAAAAGGCGGCAGTTGCTTCTTTATTTATAACCCTGATGCCTGGTATCAACAGACTTCCCAAATAATAAATGCTCAGTTTGCATGGCCCGACCTGCCACAGGCAACGAGCCCTAATGAAGAAGCAAATACAAGCATAATTCCTGAGGCTGCTTTAAATAAATAATTCTTATTTCTGCTGGTTTAAGAAATCGACAATTCCAAGATAGACCTGTTTAGCTACAAGGTTTTGGAATTTAGAACTCATTATCTTTTTCTCATCGCTTTTGTTGCTTAAAAATCCGATTCTCCAGCAAGGCGCTGGGAAAATCTGTTGGTTGCAAAAGCAGGAAATTAAAGTTGCCTACGTTGCCATATTCTTCCATGTTTATTGCGGTCATTTTCTTCAAAAGCGCTACACTTAAAGGGCGGAAGCCGATATGTTTATAATAAGTGCTGGAGCCTTTTGTAGCGCTGTCATCAGCGGAATTGCAATGGAGGCTTACGAGCAGGTCCGGTTGTTGTTGTTGCAGCCAAAGCACACGGTCTGTGTTGCCAAAAGTGGTGTCAGTTGTGCGTGTCATAATTGTGTTCTTCACGCCCATTGTTTTCAAATATTTCTGTAACGCTTTAGCGAACTGTAGTGTGTATACTTTTTCTGATACATGGCTTGTAATGCCTTCTGCGCCCACGTTTGTGCCGCCATGGCCTGCATCAATAGCTATCTTTAACTTTTGTATCTGCAAAAGAGCAGGTTGTTTTTTTACGATTATCAATAGATGTTTTCCCCCATTATATTCAATAGTATAACCCCAGTGCTGTTTGTGCTGTAACTCAATAATGATGCGCACTACGTCATCTTCCACCTGGTCGAAATAAATATTCTTTATTTCTTTCATGGAAGAATATTGCGTTATCCAGTTCGTGTTGCTTTCCGCACCGTACACATCTATAATTATTTGGGAAGGGTCAATTTCCATGCTGCTTTTATAGGGCAGCCTTTCATCCATGCTGATAGAAAGTGTATCATAATTATCTTTTCCTGCTTTTTCTGTCCAGTTGTTTACAAGATAAAATGGTTTTGCATAAAAGGCTGAATCCCTTTGCACATCAGACTTTGCAATAAATGCAGTATGGTATTTTGAAAGCTGTATCTTGTATAAGTTGTTACTTGAATCAACTACTTTTAGTAAAACTGCAGAATCAATATAACCCATCTTTGCGCTGCCCAAACGGTCTTCTCCCAGGCTATAAGCAACTTGTGGAAACTTACCTGTTGTTCTTACCGGAATAAACTTTAAAGCATTATCCTGTGCGTATCCATTGAAACAGGTAGAGAGGAGTAAAAGAATAAGGATAGTTTTCATTTAATGAAATTATTCATTAATTGATAAAAAAATGGTCAGCGTCCTTCCAAAAAGGGAATTTATTTCTTGTTTCTTCAACATGCTCTTTTGGAAGGGTTATAGTAAAAACATCTTCGCCCTGTTCTTTGTGATATAATATTTTCCCTGTGGCATCAACCACCATGCTGTCCCCGCTGCAGTAAATATCATTGCCATCATTACCAACCCTGTTCACTCCAATTACATAACATTGGTTTTCGATAGCCCGCGCCTGCAGTAAGGTTTTCCATGCATGGTTGCGACGTTCAGGCCAATTGGCAACATACACTAAAATATCATATTCGTTCGGTGTTTGCTGCCTGCTCCAAACAGGGAAACGCAGGTCATAACAAACCTGCAAATTTATTTTCCATCCTTTTGCCGAAGCTATCAGCCGTTTGTTGCCTGCCTTGTAATGCAGGTCTTCGCTTCCATAAGCAAACAAATGGCGCTTGTTGTAATAACCAATTTCTCCCGTTGGCAGCACCCAGAGCAGCCTGTTGTAATATTTCGCATCCTCTTCAATTATCATGCTTCCCGTGAGCGCAACCTTTCTTGCCGCAGCAATTCTTTTCATCCATGCAACAGTATTGCCATCCATCGTTTCGGCTAATTGTTCAGCCTGCATGGTAAACCCTGTGCTGAACATTTCCGGCAAAACGATAATTTCTGTTTTCTCTTGTATACTGTTTATTTTTTGTTCCAGCATGGAGAGGTTAGCGGCCTTATCTTCCCAATAAAGGTCGGTTTGAATTAAAGTAAAGGTGAGTGTTGACATGGCCATTATAAATATTTTGCTGCGCGAAGCAGGTCTTCAGGCGTGTCTATTTCCACACCCATATAATCAACTATTACCATTTTTATCTCGACACCGTTCTCAAGATAGCGCAGGCATTCTATTTTTTCTGCTGCTTCCAGTGGCGTCATTGGCCAGCTTGTAAAATCCAACAGCGCCTGTTTCCGGAAAGCATACACACCAATGTGTTCGTAATAATTAATATGAATATCCTGGCTGCGCGGGTACGGTATCACTGAACGGCTGAAAAGCAGTGCATTGGAATATTTATCAATAGCCACTTTCACATAGTTGGGATCCTGAATAAACTGTTCTTCTTTCAGTACCTGCATCAGGCTTGCCACTTTTATCTTTTCATCTCCATCATCTTCAAAAACTTCCAGCAACTTTCTCAATGGTTCTCTTTTCACAAACGGTTCATCGCCCTGAACGTTCACCACAATATCAACATCCATTTCAGCAACAGCTTCAGCAATGCGGTCGCTGCCGCTTTCATGCTTCTTTCTACTCATCACCGCCTTGCCGCCATTGTTTGTTATTTCATTAAAAATGACCTCACTGTCGGTTGCCACAATTACCAGGTCAAATAGATTCGTTGCTACCGTATTGTCATAAGTATGGCGGATAACAGGTTTATCCCCTAGTAGCTGCATTAGCTTTCCTGGAAAGCGTGACGCCGCATAACGTGCCGGAATAAGAGCAATTTTTTTCATAAAATGGATAATGCAAAGATGCACAATGCATGCTTTCCGTATAAAACTATCTTATTTTCCTACTAAATTAGTAGCCTAATAGTTTTTTCTTTAGGTTTGCGCTTTTTACATCTGTTATTTATTAAAGTTTCTGTTATACTTCAACCTTTTGGAAAAATAATATGGTCTCTAAACTAAGCTCTGCCGAGGTTTTAAGTTTCCTGGTTATCATAAGCATAATTCTCATTGCTGGCCGCTTGCTGGGGGAGCTTTGCCGTAAATTCAAACAGCCGGTAGTTATTGGTGAAATATTGGCAGGAATTATAATAGGCCCGTCTTTAATAGGCAGTTGGTTCCCTCATTTTTTTAGTACCGTTTTCTTAAGCCAGCCACGCGCTTATGGGGCATTTGACGGCCTTGCCAACCTTGGCGTTATCCTACTCATGTTCGTTGCCGGCAGTGAAGTTAGCCTCAAAAAGATACGGCTGCAGGGCAAACAGGCTGCTGCTATAAGCCTTACCGGTTTGCTGTTTCCCTTTGTATTAGGCTTCGGGACTGTTTGGTTTTTTTACAATGAGTTATTTTCCTCGCCAAGCACCAACATTCTTATCCCGGCAATGTTTGTAGGAACAGCGCTTTCTATAACAGCCCTTTCCGTTATTGCAAAAGTGCTGATGGACAGTAATCTTATACGCACCAAAATAGGCAACATGGTCCTTACTGCCGCAATGATCGACGACTTCCTGGGGTGGATACTTTTCTCCATCATTCTTGCCTTAATGAACCAAAACAAAGGCATGAACGCTTACGAGTCCATCGGCCTTGTTTTGCTTTTTGTCCTGCTGATAATGACCGCCGGAAGATGGCTTGTAGATAAATTATTAATGCTCGGCACTAAATATCTTTCAAAACCCGGTGGCATCATCACTATAAGCATTTGCCTTTGTTTTCTTGCCTCTGTCGCAACAGAGTGGCTTGGTGTAAGGGGCATTTTTGGAGCGTTTTTAATGGGCATCGCAGTGGGTGATTCCAAATATTTTACTGATCGCTCAAAGCATGTAATGCAACAGTTTGTAGTAAACATTATGGCCCCTTTGTTTTTTGCATCTATAGGTTTGCGGATCAATTTCGTTACCAATTTTAACCTTCAGGTTGTTTTGATCATCCTCTTTATAGCAACATTTGCCAAACTGGCTGGCGCTATAATAGGCAGCCGCATGAGTGGCATGAACGCTAATGAATCTTATGCAGTTGCGTTTGGCATGAATGCTCGCGGCTCGCAGGAACTGGTGCTGGGCCTGCTTGCGTTGCAGGCAAAGATCATTGATGAAAGAATATTTGTTGGGCTAACAGTTATGACCATTATTAGCATCGTTATCGCAGGTCCCTTAATGAAATATTTTTTGCATAAAGATGCATTATTGAGAAGAATACAAACGCTAACCACAAACGTGGTCTCTGTTTAACAGGTGATTATTTAGAAATGGTGGTAATACTGTTATCCTGCACTTTAGGCATCTTCAGTATCTTTTGCATAAAATCTTCTATATCGTTTTGTACGGTCAGCAGGTCGTGCGACCTGATATAGCTGCACATCACATGATTGCCCGCATTGGGCACAGATTCCTTAATGCGCATATTCCGTGGCGTTCCCAGTTCATCAAACATTTTCAGCATGGCAGGCACGCTTACAACACTATCCTGGTGCACAGCGTCTTTATAATAATACAAAAGCAAAACGGGCTGCTTCACTTTCGCAAACGTTTCCGGCGTCATTGTTGTTGCCAGCATTTCCTGCAGTTGCACCGTGGCTTCCAGCGGGTAACGGGAATACCAGTATTGTTTGTAAAGTGCTGTGGAATCATCAGCAATAATGTAATTACCCTTGTTCACCTTTCGCGCGATCTGCAAGCCCCATGGTTGGTTAAGTATCCATGCTTTATCATTGTTGATAGCAATATTGGGCGACATTAATATCATGCCTGCAATATCATCGGGATATGCTGCCGCAAGTTGCAGCGCATTCGTGCCACCGGTGGAGCAGGTCATTAAGATCACTTTTTTGCCAAGCTGTTTGCCAATAGCAAGCGCTTGTTTAGCGCTCTCCCAATATTTCTCCGGCGTAAGGTTGATCATTTCTTCAACTGTGTCGATACCGTGCTCTGCAAGCCTTGACAGGTAAAGGTTACAGCCAAATTCTTTTGCAATGTTAGTGTGTATTGGCGCACCTTCTTCTTGCGAAGCAGAAAAGCCATGCAGGTACACTATAGCGTAATCTGTTTTGTTTTTCAGGGAATCATTTGCCCAAACAATACGGGCTTCATTGTCCGGCTTTAGTTTATGTTGTGCTTCATTATTTCTAATGTATGCTTCAAGCGAGTCCGCATTAGAGGGCACCACAGGCATATCCATACTATACACAGGCGTTGCAGGATGCGGCCCCATAAAATAAATGATGGCAAGAACGATCACAATGCCGAGCAACCATTTTAAAAAACGCATAGCTTGATTTTTTAGTAATAAAACTAAACAATTATAAAGATGTCACTTGATTATATTTTTCAATTTGGGTTATAAATATTGCCTGGTAAAATATATACTGCAACAATTTATTTTAATGCATCTTAAACGTCTCTAAAAATTTAGTCGTGAACTCTCCTTTGCGGAAATCCTCATTTTGCATAAGCTGCAAATGGAAGGGGATGGTCGTCTTCACACCTTCTATCACATATTCGCTCAGCGCACGGTACATGGTGTCAATAGCTTCATCACGTGTGCGCGCAGTAGTTATAAGTTTCCCGATCATGGAATCATAATAAGGCGGTATCACATAACCGGCATACACATGGCTGTCCACGCGCACACCGTGCCCCCCGGGCGTATTAAGCTCTGTTATTCTCCCTGGCGACGGGCGGAAATCATTGTAAGGGTCTTCTGCATTTATGCGGCATTCAATAGCGTGCATTTTGGGCAGGTACTCCTTGCCCGTTATCTTTTCGCCCATCGCTATTTTTATCTGCTCTTTCACCAGGTCAAAACTGATCACTTCTTCCGTCACGCAATGCTCCACCTGTATGCGCGTGTTCATCTCCATGAAATAAAAGTTGCGGTGCTTATCCACCAGGAACTCAATGGTACCAACGCTTTCATAGTTAATGGCCGATGCTGCTTTTATAGCCGCTGCTCCCATTTTTTCCCGTAACTCCGGCGTCATAAAAGGCGACGGCGATTCTTCCACCAGTTTCTGGTGCCTCCGCTGAATAGAGCAGTCTCTTTCGCTCAGGTGGCAAACATTGCCATATTGGTCGCCCGCTATTTGTATCTCAATATGGTGTGGCTCTTCCACAAACTTTTCCATGTAGATCCCATCATTTTTAAAGGATGCACCGGCCTCTGTTTTTGCGTTGCTATAAGCCTTTTCTATTTCGCTTTCTTCCCAAACCACGCGCATCCCTTTGCCGCCGCCGCCGGCAGTAGCTTTTAAGATAACGGGGTATCCAACTTCTTTCGCCAGTTCCTTCGCATGTGCCACACTTTCCAGCAAACCTTCACCACCGGGAACGACGGGCACACCCGCTTTTATCATCGTTTCTTTGGCAGTGATTTTATCCCCCATGCTGTTGATCATATCCGCATTGGGGCCTATAAATTTAATGCCGTGATCTGCGCATATCTGTGAGAACTTAGCGTTCTCTGCAAGAAAACCATAACCGGGATGCACCGCATCAGCATTGGTAATTTCCGCCGCCGCCATAATGTGCGGTATGTTCAGGTAAGACTCACTGCTTTGAGGCTTGCCAATGCATACCGCTTCGTCGGCAAACTTTACATGCAAGCTGTCTTTATCAGCAGTTGAGTAAACGGCAACCGTTTTAATGCCCATTTCGCGGCATGTTCTTATCACACGTAAGGCAATTTCTCCGCGGTTGGCTATAAGGATTTTTTTGAACATTAAATCAATTTAATGATGTGATGATCGACAATTAGTTAATAGGAAAAGCTGATTTAACACCTTTCATTTTCAAATTATCAAATTGCCTTATTTTCAAATTACATTGGCTCTACTAAAAACAAAGGCTGATCATATTCCACGGGGCTGGCATCATTCACAAGAATTTTTACAATTCGCCCGCTTACTTCGCTTTCAATTTCATTGAACAGTTTCATTGCTTCAATGATACAAACCACTGTGCCTGGGGATATCTCGTCGCCAACTTCTGCTAAAATTGGTTTGTCTGGCGAAGGGCGCCTGTAAAATGTGCCGATCATCGGGCTTTTAACAGTAATTAAATTATCGGCTTTCGGCGCAGTAATTTCAGCAGCAGGCGGAGCAACCGTTGAAGCAGCAGGTGCGGCAGTCATAGCTAAGGGAGCAGGAGCTTGTGCATAAACAGGAGGCGCAGGTGCCGAAAAAACCGTTTGCACCTTTTCTTCTTTTTGTTTTATGGTTATTTTAAACTCCTTCTCTTCAATAGTTAATTCGCCGATATTGGTTTTATTAATGATTTTAATAAGTTCCTGGATTTGCTTAAAGTCCATAAGGCAATTTTTGAGGTTTTTTTGAATATTTAAGGCAATTTTTTATTAAAAGGGAGAGCAAAGTAGTTATTTTTTGGCAAAAACAAGGTTTTTTTTAAATATCCCTTTTGGAGAATATCAGATGGCAAACCAATAAAAACATCTCTTTGCAAATAAAACTAAGAATGGCTTTATCAAAAACAGAACCTCCAAACTGTCAACATTTCCGAACACAATTTCCTCATTCTACATTTTCCGCTTCTAAAAAGCGGGTTTTTACTCATTTTAAACTCCTTTCTCCTTCCTGCCGCATCCCTGCGTCCTTCCTGCCACCTTCACTAGACTCCCACTCGCACCAGTATACATTTAGCCTCGTGTATAAGCCGCTGTCATAATTACAGGCACGTGTGCTTTATTGCACTTTTAAATATAGTCCATTGGATTTATTCTTTTACCCTTTCTACGTAATCTCCCGTTTTGGTATTAATGCGGATAAGCTCTCCTTCGTTTACAAAGAGAGGCACATTCACGGTTGCTCCCGTTTCTATGGTAGCGGACTTTACAGCACGTGTAGCAGTGTCGCCACGCACACCTGGTTCGCAGTAAGTAACCTGCACAACTATCTTCTCTGGCAATTCCGCACCAATAGGTAGCTCCGTTTCAGTATTGATGAAAACAAATACCTCGCTCCCCTCTTTTAAGAACTGGGGTGCGTCGATTCATCTCTTCATTCAAAGCGATCTGCTCAAAGGTTTCATTATTCATGAGGTTGTAGCCGCTCACATCTTTGTACAAATATTGATATGTTTTCTTCTCCACACGCACCGGGAATATGTTTTCGCCGCTGTTCCATGTCTTTTCAATGGTGCGCTTATTATCTACTCCTTTTAGCTTTGCCCACACTTTTGCTGCTGCACGTGCTGTTTTATTCTCGCCGAACTCTACTACTGAGTATAGGCTACCATCAAGTTTTAGTATCATGCCGCGGCTAATGTCTGCTGTATTTGCCATGTGTTTTTTATTTTATTTTTAAATGAAGGCGCAAAAGTAGGTGTTAGCCATCAATAATAGATCCCGCTCGATTGTTATAAGCCAGGCACTCAATTATCCGCCTGGTAAAAAAAATAATTGATATAAAATATATATTTCTATATTTGTGCGTCCAATAGCAGTTTTTCCATACTTCCTAAACGTTTCGAACATAAATGTTTTTAGTTTTGGTTTACTGTTTTGAATTGGTTTTATTTATTTAATTTATTTTTTAACAATGAACATTTACGTTGGAAACCTGAACTGGAGTATGACCAGTGACGACCTGTACAATCTTTTCGCAACTTACGGAGAAGTGGGCTCTGCAAAAATCGTTAGCGACAAATTTAACAACAACCGCAGCAAAGGCTTTGGTTTTGTTGAAATGAGCGACGATGAAGCTGCGCGCGCTGCCATTGCTGGGCTTAATGAAAGCGATGTAATGGGCCGCAAGATCGTTGTAAACGAATCTGCTCCACGCGCTGAAGGCGAAGGCGGTGCAGGCGGTTACAAGAAGAAAAGTTTTGGTGGCGGTGGCGGAGGCTATGGTGGCAATCGCGGTGGCGGCGGAAGCGGCTATGGCGGTGGCGGAAGCCGTGGCGGAAGCGGCAGTGGTGGTGGATACAACCGTAACCGCGGCGAAGGCGGCGGAAGCGGTAGTGGTGGCTACAACCGCTATTAACCTGCTGATCAAACCTGGTAAACTTATTTAAGTCCTGCATATTTTGCAGGACTTTTTTATTATATTGGATGCCTCCGTAAAGTACACATGAATAAAAAGCATTTGATAAAAAGTGTTTTTGTAATTGTCATTACAATTTTCATTTCTTATCTTTTTATCAGCCCTATTTTGAGTACCCAGGATGATGTTTTTACAGAATATATGCTTTGCAAAGGCTTTGGTGCTGCGAACCTTAGAGGTACTTATTTTGAATATGGCTTTTTGTTTTATGAAAAAGCCTTTGCTTTTTTATACCAGCATTTTCCATCTATTAACTGGCTTACGGCATTTTATATTTTACTTCATTCAGTTTCTGGGATCGCTGTTGTTTATTTATTGCTTGAAAGAAAAGGTTATTTTATAAATGCATTCTTCATAGGGGTCTACTTGTTTTTGTTTTTTATTCCTTTTATTACTAATCTTTCTTACACCGTTGTTGCTGCGCATTGCATCATAGCTTGCTTTTTTATTTTTATAGTGAACATCATAAAAAAGCAGCCAATTTCTTTCGGAAAATTATGGTTTGTTTTTTTGCTTATGATAATTGCATTGGGTTTAAGGATACATATTGTTTTGCCGCTGGCTGCGATCATTGTGCCTTTTTTATTGTTGGTGAAAAGGAATGTTTTTTGGGGCAAATGGATGATTGGTTTCTTAGGGGCTGCGATGGTTACAGTTTGTTCATTCTTATTACATGAAAGTGATTATGAAAATCATATTCAGAACTGGCAAAGTATTAAAGGTGTTGGGAATGCAGAGATCGAATTGGGCAATTATGGATTTGATGAACAAAGAATAAATCTTGAAAAAGATATTTTTAAAAGGGCGGCTTTTAATGTAATTAAAGAGGGGTATTTGTATGATGATACTTTGCTGCATGAAAAGCTGTTGCATGAAATGAAAACTGTGGCCGCTGCACCTGTAATAGGTAATAAAGCCGAACTATACTGGCTTTTTACTGATGTTAAACAGTTTCTTATCTTACTTTTTATTGGCATATGGCTGGTTTCTTTTTATACAAAAGATAAAAAAATAAAAGTAGTAATATTGTTGTCAAACGTGGCAGCAGTGATTGTTTCAGCTTATTTATTACTTTATATGAGATTGCCGGAAAGAATTTGGTTACCTATTTTTTTATTACTTTTTTTAATTACTTATTATCCTTTACAAGAGCTACAAATGGATAAGGTAAACAATAGAACAAAGTTGTTATGTGGCATTGCGGCAATTGGGATCTTTTTTATCCAGGGTATTAGAATTGCAACAATAAAAAAGGAGAATAAAGAAGGGATCGACAATTTTATCTGCGCTAATAAAATATTGAACAGCCATCCTGATGATTTATTTGTAGAGTATAATGAAAGCTATCCTGCAAATAGTTTTCCGGCGCTGGCGTTGCCATCAAAATATCCATTTAATAATATTTTGTTTCCTTTTTTTATTAATACAGAGTTGAGGGATAATACACTTAAAAAGTTTAAGATAAAAGATGTGAGCAGTGCATTATGCTCTTCGAAAAATATTTTATTAATTGGAAAGCCTGATGAGGCGCTTGAGGATTATATTTTTCAAACTGAACATAAGCATCTGGTTTTTGCAAAAGTTTCTCCGAAAGGGAGTTGCCTGGAGTTGTATAATGTGGGGGTATGTAAATGAGAGAATAGGGAAATGAGAGAATGGCAGATGTGAAACCATGTGATACTACTCAATACTGAGCTTATACCATCTGAAACTGGCTTGTACCATACGAAATTGAGTTTGTACCGCCCGAAACTGACCTTACACGCCTGAAACTAATCTTGGACCGCCCGAAACTGACCTTGCACCACCCGAAACTGATCTTGCACCACCTGAAACTGACCTTGGACCGCCCGAAACTGATTTTGCACCGCCCGAAACTGACCTTGCACTGCCCGAAACTGATCTTGCACCACCCGAAACTGACCTTGCACCGCCCTCGATTGACTTTAGACCACGCTCAATTGACTTTACACAGCGGAGGGTATGCATAAACAGCGGCCGGGGTAGCTAAACAGCGGTGGTTTTTGATGAAGTTTGAGGTTTTGCTGTTTCATTTTGGGAGGAAAGTTCGAATTTGAGCGCTCAACGGGTGTACAACTGTTGAACGAAGCGCCACTAAAGCCACATTTGTGCACAAAATCTGGTAGCTAAAAAAATTAAAACGTAAAAAGTAAAAATGGACGGGCAAAAAAACCCCGCGTCTTTGTGGAGGGCGCGGGGATGAACTAAAAGTGTGTTTGTAAGAATCAATCGGGCTTTTTGCCGTCTAAAAAGGTGTTGATGGTAGAAATTTGTGTTTGCTCATTTTCATCTTTTTTTACGGTGTATTTGCTGTAAAAATTTTCAACGGAGGTGAGCGTGCTGCCAAATAACTCCATATTTCGACGCACATAGGCGGGCACGGTGTCAAATTCTCCGCCAGAATCCCCGGTGGTCATATTGAATGAAAGATTGCGCAATTTTTGTAAACGTTCGGCGGCGCGGCGGCGTTGTGTTTCATCATCATCCTGGCTCATATCTGTTGCGGAAGTGGCTGCAACGACAGGGGCGATGGGTGGCTCTTCCTTGATCACTAACTGCATTTCAGGTTCCTGTGGTTCCAGAACAGGCTGTGGTTTTTCCGTTTCTACTTCCGGTTTTTGAGTAGTTTCTTTTGTTATGCCATTGCTCTCTTTTTTTAATTCATGCATTGTAGGGATGTTATTTTCCTGCACCGGAAAAATGTTTGAATAAATATTGGAGGGCTTGCTTAAAAAACTCATGGGGGCGGGCTGTGCAATTGCAGTAGGTTTCTCAATAAGCTTCATTTCAAAAGATATATTTTCTTTTGGTTCTTCAACAAAGTTGAGCTTGAAAACCTCTTTTTCTTTGGGCTCTTCTACTATTTCGTTGGAAGGTTTTGAATTTTGGCCAAAAGAAAAAGACATTTTTTCGTTTTGAAAGGATGCGGCAAGAGGCTCCTGCGTTCTTTCTTCTGCAATTGCTGCTATAGAATTTTTTTCTTTTTCGGGTTCTACCAGTCTTGGAGCATATATGTCTACGTCGTCAAATGGCAATGGAGATTGGTTGTATTGTTTCTTTGGTGATTCTTTTTTCTCATCCCCATCAAGAGACAAAGTCAGTATAACCTTTTCTTCTTTGGGCGGCTCTTTTTTCTCAACGACAGGCGTCTGAATAAATGAATTTTTATGTTCGAAACCTGTAGCTACTAAAGTGATGCCTATTTTTTTGCCAAGCGCAGTATTGTAGCCCATCCCTACAATTACATCAGTGCTTTCGCCTGCCTGCCTGCGGAGGTGGTTGTTAATGATCTCAAGTTCATCCATGGTGCATTCATATTCGCCTTCTGAACTATTTATATTAATTAATATCCATTTAGCGCCGCGAATGTCATTATCATTCAGCAAAGGCGAATTGAGTGCATCTTCAATGGCACGCTGGGCGCGGTCTTCGCCTTCTACAGCAGCGCTTCCAAGAATAGCAACACCTCCATTTTTCATGACGGTGCAAACATCAGCAAAATCGACAATGATGTGGCCACGGCTGTTTATAATATCTGTGATACATTTAGCGGCGGTAGCAAGCACGTTATCTGCCTTTCCAAAAGCCTCTTTCATTTTTAAATTGCCGTACTGGATGCGCAGTTTATCATTGTTTATAACAAGGAGTGTATCTACTAATGGTTTTAACTCATTAATTCCTTCTTCTGCCTGCTGATGCCTGCGCGGACCTTCGAAACCAAATGGTGTGGTAACGATGGCGACTGTGAGAATATTAAGGTCGCGGCAAATTTTAGCAATTATAGGAGCGCCGCCAGTGCCAGTGCCGCCTCCCATGCCTGCACAGATGAAAGCCATTTTTGTGTTTACTTCAAGAATGCGTTTTATTTCATCAAGCGATTCTTCGGTGGCTTGTTTGCCCACCGCAGGATTGGCACCCGCGCCGAGGCCTTGCGTAAGGTGAGGCCCAAGCTGAATTTTATTCGGAACATCACTTTGTTCCAACGCTTTTGCATCAGTATTGCAAATAATAAAATCGACACCTGCAATATCATCAGCAAACATAAAGTTTACTGCATTGCTCCCTCCGCCGCCTATACCCATCACTTTGATGATAGACGATTTTTGCTTTGGCAAATCAAAATGAATCATGGTTAAAAATTTAATAGTGGTTAGTAAGTTAATTATGAATTATTTTATTTCAAGGTCTCCGTCTTCTTTAAATAAATCAATAAGGCCTCCTTTGAATTTTTCCCAAAAACTGCTAAGGCTTTTGCGTTTTGATATATTGATAACTTCAGCCGGTACTTCATTTTTTGCAGGAACAGTTCCCTGTGTTTTTAAATTTTCAGGAACTACTACGTTTTTGAAATCATGCTCAAAATCTTTGTGTTTATTCTCATAATCGCTATATCCTTTTAATATTAGCCCAATACATGTTGAATACATTGGCTTTTTTAATTCTTCTATATGATTCGCCGCAAGATGTTCATTAGGGAAACCAATGCGCGCATTCAATTGAGTGACATATTCTGTTAACTGGATAAGATGTTTAAGCTGCGAGCCGCCACCAGTTAATATAATGCCTCCATTTAAAGCGCGGCTATCAAGGCCGACTTGTTTTAAATGATAGGTAACAAAATCAAGTATCTCGCTCATTCTTGCTTGTATGATGCTTGCAAGGTTTTTTACACTTATTTCCTTTGGATGCATTCCTTTTAACCCAGGAATAGTTATAAATGAATTTGCTTTTGCTTCTTCACTTAACGCACTGCCAAACTGAACTTTCATTGCTTCCGCCTGACCTTTTAGAACACCTAAACCCATGCGTATATCATTGGTAATATTTTCTCCGCCAAAAGGAATGACCGCTGTATGTTTTAAAATTCCTTCATAAAAAACAGCCAGATCGCTTGTGCCACCACCAATATCAAGAATGGCAACGCCTGCTTCCATATCCATTTCACTCATCACAGCAGCAGCGGAAGCAAGGGGTTGCAGCACGAGGTCTTTTGTTTTTAGAAGCTGCGCTCCACAGCACGATTGATGTTTCTTATAGCATTTCTATCCCCTGTAATGATATGAAAGTTCGCACCAACTTTTACACCGTTATAGCCAACAGGATCTTTGATATTTTGAAAATTATCAACATGAAAATCCTGCGGTATCACTTCAATTATCTGATCGCCTGCAGGAATAAAAGTTTTGCGCTGGTTTTCTATTAACTGGTCAATTTCGCTTCGCTGTATTTCAATTTCAGAATCCATCCTAACTATATCTCCCCGTGTTTGGAGGCTCTTGATATGATGGCCTGCAACACCGACATAGACTTCATTAATTTCCAATTCAGGATTACTTTCCCGACAATTTGTAAAGGCTTGTTGAATGGCTTTGATCGTTTGATCAATGTTGAGTACCTGGCCATGTTGTACACCATTGCTATTGGCACGGCCAAAGCCTAAAATCTCCAGTTTGCCATATTCATTTTTTCTTCCGGCAATTGCAGCAATTTTGGTTGTACCAATGTCGAGGCCAACAATAATGGGCGCTTCATTTGGGTTCATGATATTCTATTTTTAGTTGTGTGTATTTAATTAAAATCTTTAAAGTTTAATTTTTTTGTTTTCGCTTTATTACTTCTTTTAAGAGCCCCCTTTGGATTTGCGATAATTGTTTGCCTGGGCTTTAGAGCTGTTTTTGTAATTGGCTTTTTAGCTGCTGAATCTTTTGCCATTGATACTGTAGCAGAGTTAGAAATTGTGTTGTTTAATGCAGCATTTACCGAATCTATTGCCAGCGTTGCAACCCCACGCATTGTTGCTACTATCTGCCCGTCATATTGGACATTAATTTTTTCATATTTTTCAAAACCGGCTTTTGCCCAAACCTGCTTATAAAAACTATATAATCTGTCAAATTTTGATTGTAGACTATCCGCATTTCCCAATTCAATAATTTGATCACCCAGAACAGGCAATATTTGAAAAGTGCGTTCAGGGGTTATGTTTATTTGCGAAATCTGCTCTGTCCAAAATGAATCTACTGAAATAAATTGTGCGATCTTTTTTATGTCTATTAGTAATATACTATCAGGAGTTGATAAAATATTTTTGTTTGAAGTAAAAGATGTAAATACCGGTACCCTAGCAGTTTGGTCTTCACTCACCGGTAAACGCATCCCGCTGCTGTCTATATAAAATGAATTATTCTGAAGAGTAAAAACCCTTGCTAAGGGATTCCTTTCATTGATCTTTATCTGCAATAAATGGTTGTTGTCAAAGAATAGATTGGTCTGTTTTATCCACACATTTTTTTGCAAATCTTCTTCTATTGCATTTAAATTTATTTGTGAAATTTCATTTCCTGTTAAAGCGTTGTTTTCTTTTAAAATTTGTTTTATATCATTTTCATCGACAAAAAGATAATCATGTGCCCCAATAATTTCTATATTCACTCCTGCACAAGATTTGTTTTCTTTTTGCTTCATAGCTGCAATAAGCAACGCCACTGTTGCAAGACCCAGCATATACCAACTAATTAATATGAAGCGTTGTTTCAACATTTATTTATTCACTAAAATATTTTTTACTGGTTCTATTAATGCATCAATGTCCCCGGCACCACACATTACAAGTAATTCGGGTTGATAAACTTTCACCCATTCTATCATTGTGTCCTTATTCAAAAGCTGTCTTTGAGGTAGTTGCATATTATCGATGATTAACTCACTACTGACCCCTTCTATTGGTAATTCGCGCGCAGGATAAATCGGCAGTAGAATAACTTCATCAGCCATGTCAAGGCTTTTGGCAAATTCTTTAGCCAGATCATTAGTTCTGCTGAAAAGATGTGGCTGAAAAATAACCGTACATTTTTTGTCGATGTACAAACTCCGTATACCGCTTATCAACGCTTTTAGCTCTTCAGGATGATGCGCATAATCATCTATTAGTATATGCCTTTTGTTTTTTAAAATATACTCAAACCTTCTTTTTACTCCTTTAAAAGACTCAACGGCAGCTTTGATTTTATCTATTCCTATATTTAAATATTTAGCTACTGTTATGGCCGCTACAGCGTTTTCAACGTTGTGCAAGCCTCCCATGTGGAATAGAATATTTTTTATACTCCAGTTTCTGCTTTCAATGTCAAATGAATAAGTGCCATTTCTTATGATAATATTTAAGGCGAAGGCATCTGCATTATTATTGTCAAAACTGTAAGTAAAATGAACAGGCGCATTTAGTTCAGCATTTCTTTTTAAACCATACTTACTTACAAGGCAGCCATTATTCTTTATTTTTTGAGAAAAATGTATAAATGCTTTTTCAACTTCTTTGCCTGTTCCATAAATATCCAGGTGGTCAGGATCCATTGCAGTAATAACCGCAACATCCGGCGAAAGCTTTAAAAAACTTCTGTCATATTCGTCTGCTTCCACTACATAAACATTATTTTCACTGTTCCAGAAATTGGTATGATAATTTGCTGATATTCCTCCAAGAAATGCATTACAGCCAAATCCGCTATGGCGCAAAATGTGCGCGATCATTGTTGTAATGGTCGTTTTCCCATGAGTGCCTCCAACACAAATATTGAAAGAGTTTTCTGTTATGATCTGTAAGATGTCGCTGCGTTTCAACACTGCATAATTGTTGTTACGGTAATAAATAAGTTCTGAATGGCTTTCAGGGATAGCAGGCGTATAGACTACAGTATCAGCATTTTTTGGGATCATAGAAATATTTTCTTCGTAATGGATGTCGATCCCTTCCCTTTCAAGTTCTCTTGTCAAATCGCTTTGCGCTCTGTCATATCCTGATACAATAACAACACGGCTCTTGAAATAACGCGCAAGCGCACTCATGCCAATGCCACCAATGCCTATGAAGTAAATGTTCTTTATGGTTGTTAACCTGATCAAGCAATATCTTTTAAAATTTCTTTTGCAATTATTTCGTCCGCGTTTCTAACTGCTAATGCTGCAATGTTTGTTTCCATTTCTTTTTGTTTCTTTTCATCAAAGATTAAATTCGTAATGGTTTTAAATAATTTATCCTCCACTTCATTATCCTGAATCATCAACGCTGCATTCTTATCAACCAAATATTTTGCATTCATTGTTTGATGATCTTCTGTTGCCAAAGGATAAGGAACAAAAACAACTGGCTTTTTTGAAACACATAACTCCGCAACAGTCATCGCTCCTGACCTTGATATTACTATATCTGCTGCAGAATATGCCTTATCCATATCAATAATAAATCCATTCACCCAAACATTTTTCCAAAGTTTTCCACGCTCTGTATATATCTCTGTATTTACCTTTCCTGTTTGCCAGATAAGTTGAATATTTAACTCAGCAAAACGAGGCAGGTTTTTCTCCATTATTTGATTGATGCTTCTTGCTCCCAGACTGCCGCCAAAAGCAAGCACTGTCTTTTTATTTTCATCTAATTCAAAAAATTTTATAGCGTCTTTTTTTGAAATAGCAGAACCTGAGATGCTTTTCCTGACTGGGTTTCCCGTAATCATTATTTTATCTTTGGGAAAAAATATTTCCATACCACTTGTGGCAACAAAAATTTTTGTTGCCTTTTTACCAAGTAAAATATTGCTCTTGCCTGCAAATGAATTGCTTTCGTGAATGAACGTTGGAATACTTTTCTGCTGTGCAAATTTTAAGATAGGAAAACTTGAATACCCTCCAACTCCAATAACAGCATCGGGGCTAAATTCATTCACTATTTTTTTAACCTGCCCGAAACTTTTAATAAGCTTAAACGGCAATAAAATATTTTTAAACAAAGAACTTCTGTTATAACCTGCAATGTCTATTCCCCTTATATTGTAGCCGGCCTGTGGCACTTTTTCCATTTCCATTTTTCCTTTGGCGCCTACAAATAAAAATTCAGCAGAAGGCTGCAGGAGCTTTATTGCATTGGCAATCGCAATCGCAGGAAATATATGGCCGCCTGTTCCTCCTCCCGCTATAATAATACGAAGCGCCTTCACTTCTGAAAGGAAATTTGAAACAGTATTATTATCCATTTTCTTCATTACTCAAATAATTTAGGCAGGCATAGCAACTCTTCCACCAACAATAGTCTTATTCAAATCCGTATTAATATTTGTTCCTTCATTTGCATCTATCAGTTGGTTAGCCCCTTCCATTTTTTCAACATTTCTTGCTACACTCAATACAATGCCAATAGCCGCACATGTAAATAAAAACGAGCTTCCTCCCATGCTTATAAGCGGCAACGTAACGCCTGTTACAGGAACGATATTTACATTTACCGCCATGTTTGCGATAGCTTGTATCACTAGCGTGAAACTTAGTCCCAGCGCCAGAAATGCACCGAAAGCATACGGACACCTTCTAAAAATTCTTATGCAGCGAAACAAAAACAATAGATAAATAAAAATGACAAACGCACCTCCAAGCAAACCATATTCTTCGATGATGATGGCATAAATAAAATCATTATAAGCCTGCGGCAAATAATTTCGCTGCAAGCTATTTCCCGGGCCCCGGCCAAATAAAATGCCCCCATTGGCAATGGCAATTTTTGCCTGTTGCACTTGGTACGGAGCTTCTCTATCTTTTGCATACATAAAATCCTGTACACGGCTTACCCAGGTATTAAAACGGCCAAAAGAGCGAAGCGCAGCGGGTGCTTTGGTTTGGGCAATGTCGGTAGTTGTATCAGGATGATAGGTAGAAACTGCTACACTTACAATAATTAAAATAGGAATAAGAGCTATAGCAATTACCAGTAAAATATGTTTAATGCTGACCCGCCCGATAAATAAAAGCAATAGCGCTGTAGCTGCAGTGAGCAGCGCATTTGAGAGATTTGCAGGCATAATAAACACGCAGGTAATGAGCACCGGAACAATTAACGGCACAAACCCCTTTTTGAAATCTTTTATCACTTCCTGCTTGCGGCTGAGCTGGCGGGAGAGGTACATGAACAGCGCCAATTTTGCAAAGTCGCTTGTTTGAAAGGTCATGTTAATGACCGGCAGTTTTATCCACCTGCTTCCATCATTTATTTGAGCGCCAAAAAATAATGTGTAAAGCAATAAGGGAACAGCGATAATAAAAAGTATCAATGAAGCCCTAGAATACAAAGTATAATTAACACGGTGTAAAAAATAAATCAATAAAATACCAACAATGATAAACGATAATTGCTTGAACAAATAAACGCTTGTATTGCCTTTATAGAGTTTATAAGCGAGTGAGCCTGTCGCACTGTAGACTACAAGCAACGACGTTAAAGCCAGCAGCACAACGATGCCCCAGATTATCTGGTCTCCTTTTGTGCGGCTAAGCAAATGCCCGCTGACCCTTTCTGCAGAAGGGATCTGAGAGAACAGCTTATCAGTAGTCGCCTTTATCATAGATCTATTACGGCTTGTTTAAATTGCATCCCGCGGTCTTCGTAATTCTTAAATAAGTCAAAACTTGCGCAGGCAGGGCTTAATAAAACAACATCTCCTTTCTTGGCAATATGAAATCCTTTGTTCACAGCATCTGCCGAGCTTTTTGTGTTGATAATCACCGGCACAAGTTTTTCAAATGCTTCGTGAATTTTTTTATTATCTATTCCCATGCATATAATTGCTTTCACTTTTTCTTTCACCAATTCCTCGAGCAGCGTATAATCATTGCCTTTGTCAGTTCCTCCGAGAATAAGCACAACAGGCTTCGTCATACTTTCAAGCGCAAACCAGGTGCTGTTTACATTAGTTGCTTTACTGTCGTTTATAAATTCAATGCCGCGTACGGTTGCCACATATTCCATTCTGTGTTCCAGGCTTTCAAATAGCTCTATAGCTTCGCGGATTTTTTCTTTTCTTATTCTCAACGTTGCCGCTGCAATGCCTGCTGCCATTGTATTGTATTGATTATGTTTTCCTTTTAAAGCAAAATCATAAATGCTCATGCTTATGCGCTCGTCATTTACTTTCAGCAGCATTTGATTTCCTTTTATGTAGGCTCCGTTTGATACTATTTCCTCTTTCATAGAGAATGGCATTAAGTTAGTTTTAATAGATATTGTTTTCAACTTATTTGTTATTACTTCATCATCCAGGCAGTAAATGAAATGATCACTGCCAGTTTGATTCTGAATAATTTTGAATTTACTGTTGATATAATTTTCAAATTTGTGATCGTACCTGTCTAAATGGTCTTCCGTAATGTTTAATAAAATAGCGATGTCCGGCCTGAACGTTTCAATATCATCCAATTGGAAAGAACTTATTTCTGCCACATATAATTCCTTGGGCGCTTTTGCAATTTGCCCCGCGAATGAATAACCAATATTGCCAACCAGCGCGCAGTCAAGCCCTCCTCTTTTGCACATTTGATAAAGCAAAGCCGTCGTCGTACTTTTTCCATTGCTGCCCGTGATCGCCGCAATTTTGCTGCTGCCTTTATATCGGTATGCCAGCTCTATTTCGCTGATAACCTTTATATTTTTTTCACGAACCATTTTCATTATTTCATTTTTCTCACCAATGCCCGGACTTTTTACAATTTCGCCTGCTGCCAAAATTTTTTCTGTCGTGTGACCGCCTTCTTCAAAATCAATATCATTTTCAATAAGCTCCTGTTTGTATTTATCTTTTATTTTGCCCCCATCGCTCACAAAAACAGCATAACCCCTCTGCCTGCCCAACAATGCCGCGCCAACCCCACTTTCTCCCGCCCCAAGTATCACTAACCTGTTGTTCATCTGTTTAATAACTTTTATATCCCATCCTTAATTTCATTCTGCCTTTTTCTTCTAAAAACTGAATTCTAGGCTTAAAAAGGGGCCATTAAGACGTAAAAGCATGTTTAAGGGGTTCTCCGTTAGACCTAACAGACGCTTCGTTATGCTTAACGGGCTCTCCGTTAACCTTAACGGGCCGTCCGTTAATCCCGATTTTTGTCTTTTTTTAGCCATACTCCAAAAATGTCTATCGTATTTTTAACGTTGCTATTGACACTACTACGCAAATAATGGTCACTATCCAGAACCGCACTACTATTTTATTTTCATGAAAACCTTTCTTTTGAAAATGATGGTGCAGGGGGCTCATCAGAAAGATCCTTCGCCCGGCGCCATATTTTTTCTTTGTGTATTTGAAATAACTCACCTGCATAATAACGCTGAGATTTTCAACTAAAAAAACCCCGCAAAAGATGGGTATTAATAATTCTTTTCTCACAATAATTGCCAGTGACGCAATAATACCGCCGATCGCCAAGCTTCCAGTATCACCCATAAAAACCTGCGCCGGGTAAGCGTTATACCAAAGGAAGCCTACACAGGCCCCTACAAACGCTCCCATAAAAATAGATAGCTCGCCAAGGTCGGGGATGTACATCACATTTAAATAATCTGCGAACTTATAGTTGCCGCTCACGTATACAAACACGCCTATACCTGCCCCTATGATAGCGCTTACGCCTGCAGCTAAACCATCCAGTCCATCGGTAAGGTTTGCACCGTTTGAAACGGCAGTAATGATGAACGTAACAATGAGGATATAAATGATCCAGGTATATTTTTCTGCGCCGTCGCCTATCCAGCTGATCAGTTTGCTGTAATTAAATTCATGATTTTTTACAAACGGTATAGTTGTGATAGGTGTTTTAACAATGGCAAACCTTTTATCTTCACCATTTATTCTGCGGGTCACTTCATTTAATTTTCTTTCCCCTTTCTGCACGCTCGTTTCATTGTTCTGCGGAATAATTTCTCTTTCTACAGTAACATTCGTGTTGAAATAAAGTGTTGCCCCAATAATAATTCCAAGGCCAATTTGACCGATAATTTTTATTACCCCAGCCAATCCATCCTTATCTTTTTTCTGATAATTTTCGCCTTTCTGCTGTGCTGATTTTCGTGCTTTTATTTTGAAATAATCATCCAGGAAACCAATAACGCCAAGCCAAACAGTGCAAAGCAGCATCAACCGGATATACACTTTATTCAGATCAGCAAACAATAAGGTGGGGATGAGAACGGATAATAAAATAATGATGCCGCCCATGGTAGGCGTACCCTTTTTTTGCTGTTCGCCTGCAAGCCCCAGGTCGCGTACGCTTTCACCTATCTGTTTTTTTCTTAAAAAATTAATGAGGCGTTTGCCATATACTGTTGCAATAAAAAGCGACAAAATAATGGCCATCGTGATTCGGAACGTGATGAACTGAAACAATCCCGATCCCGGAACGTTGAATGAATTTTTAAGCCATGTAAATAAATAATACAACATGTATTTCATTTTTAGTTGATGTTCGAAAGTTAGTAGCTGGTGCTTTACAACCAACCATCAACGACCAACCATCAACATCTATTTCTGCAACAGTTCAAACATTTCTTTTAAAGTTTCTTTATCATCAAAATGTTCATTCTTCCCGTTGATCACCTGGTATTTCTCATGCCCTTTACCCGCCAGTAAAATAATGTCCTCATTTTTGGCAAAGCTTACTGCCACCTTTATTGCTTCCCTTCTGTCAACGATTGAAATTGATTTTCTTTTTGCTGCGCTGTTCAACCCCGCTTCCATGTCTTTTAATATTTCATTAGGATCCTCACTACGTGGGTTATCGCTTGTAAAAACCGCCCTGTCGCTCAGTTTGCAGGCGATCTCCGCCATCACAGGCCGTTTAGTTTTATCTCTGTCGCCACCGCAGCCAACAACGGTTATTACCTGCTCGTTTCCTTTTCGGAGTTTTTTTATAGTCAGCAATACATTTTCCAAAGCGTCAGGTGTATGGGCATAGTCAACTATACCTATAATATTGTTCTTGCTTACGAAATGATCAAACCTTCCTTCTGCGCCGGTAAGCAAGCTTAATATGCGAAGCACCTCATCATTTTTTTCACCAAGGCAAATAGCTGCACCGTACACAGCCAGTAAATTATACGCATTGAATTCTCCTATCAAACGAAAATGAACTTCCTTATCATTCACTATCATCAGCAAACCGGTAAGTAGGTTTTCCAAGATCTTACCTTTGAAGTCAGCAACACTTTTTAAGCTATAGTAATATTTTTTTGCGAGCGTATTTTGCAGCATCACCCTTCCTCTTTTGTCATCCAGGTTTGAAATAGCGAACGCATTAGATAAAAGGCTATCAAAAAATGACTTCTTTACCCGTATATATTCATCAAAAGTTTTATGATAGTCCAAATGGTCATGCGTGATATTGCTGAAAATAGCTCCCTCAAAATGCAGTGCAGTAATACGGTGTTGGTGAATAGCGTGGCTGCTGCATTCCATGAACACATGGCTGCAACCTTCATCCACCATACGTTTCAGCAAAGCATTCAGGCTAATGGCATCGGGTGTTGTATGTGTCGCAGGAATAATTGTTTCCTCAATTTGATTTTGTACCGTGCTCAGCAGGCCGCATTTATAACCAAGCTGGGAAAACAATTTAAACAACAGTGTTGCAATAGTTGTCTTCCCGTTTGTTCCCGTAACGCCAACCAATTTCATTTTCTCTGAAGGAGCATCATAAAAATTATGCGCTATATATGCAACTGCTTCATGCGTATTATTTACAACTGCATAAGTAATTTCGTTCTGCAAAACAGTAGGCATTGTTTCGCATACAATTGCTGTAGCGCCAAGTTCAATAGCCTTGTCGATAAATTGATGCCCGTCTGTCTTTTCCCCGCGAATAGCAATAAACAGTGCATTGGGCGAAATTTTCCTCGAATCGATCTGTATATCTTTCACATTAATATCCATGGAGCCATTTACAGATTGCAAACGCACCTTGTACAATATGTCCTGTAGTTTTTTCACTGCGTTTAATTCAATTCAAGGTTAACCAATTGCCCCTTTGCTATAGCTTCTCCCGCTGCTATCGATTGCGCTGCTACTCTGCCAATCCCTTTCACATTCACTTTCAACCCCATATTTTCACACAGGTAAATGGCATCCTTCAAACCCATGCCCGTCAACTGTGGCATTTGATTTGGCGAAACATGCAGGTTCCCTGCAACCGTGGTTGCATGTCCTTTATACAATTTCATCCATCCGTCCCCTGTTGTTGAATCAGTATAGGCAACCCCCAGTTGATGCAACAACTGTTTCATATCCTTTCCCATCCCTTTATAACTGTAAGCATTGCTGTCATTTTTTGCTATGGTCGAATAAACTGTTTCATGTTTATCCTGCTGCACATATAAATTATATACCTGGTCGGCTATCTCTTTAAACACGGGCCCTGCCACTTCTGCACCGTAAAACTTTACAGCGCCAGCCTTATTTACGATCACCACCACACAAGTATATTGTGGGTCTTCAGCAGGAAAAAATCCCGCGAATGATGACTGGTAAATATGGTTTGCATAACCAAAACCTTTTTCTGCAACCAGCGCTGTGCCTGTCTTTCCCGCAACATGGTATTTGGAACCCTTGAACAATTTGAACCCTGTTCCGGAACTATCATTGCAAACACCGTAAAGGCATTCCTGCAGTTGTTTTAATGTAGAAGTCCTGCAAATGGAGTCATGAAGTACAATAGGGTTTATTTGCTTTATTATTTCACCATCTTCTTTTTCACTCTCCACCAAATATGGCTTCATCATTTTGCCGCCATTTGCCACCGCATTATAAACCATAGCAGTATGCAAAGGTGTTATCTCAATATTATAACCAAAACCCATCCAGGGCAGCGTGGTGGCGCTCCACAAACTGTTACCAGGTGCAAGTACAATTGGCTGCCGCTCGCCCGCGAGGTCAACACCCGTTGTAATATTGAGTCCAAGTTTATGAATATGATTGATAAATTGAGATGGGTAGCTCGCGTAAGCATGATAGGCAATTTTTCCTAACCCTACGTTTGAGCTCATTTCAAAAGCTCTTTTAACTGTCACATCGGTTAATCCGTTTTTCTCGACGTCATAAACAGTTCGTCCATTGATCTGCCAAACACCTCCTTGAAGATTCACCATATCAGTCAACGAAACTTTATTGTCTCTTAGCGCGCTCAACAACGTAACCAGTTTAAAAGTAGAGCCGGGCTCAGTTGGCATTAAAGCATAATTGAAGTTTTCCCAATAACTACCGTCACGTTCCACGCCTAGGTTAGCAATAGCTTTAATTTTTCCTGTTTTCACTTCCATCACGATTGCGCAACCATGTTGTGCCTGGTTACCAACCATCATTTTCATCAAAGCATTTTCTGTTATATCCTGTATATGCATGTCAAGCGTGGTGAAAATATCTTTCCCGTTTTCAGGATCGATACTAAAGTTGCTGTCATTAATAGGTACAGCCACCCCTCCTGCTATATATCTCACCAACCGCTTGCCGTTCGTGCCTTTCAGCGCAGTATCGTACGTCTGCTCCAACCCCACTTTTTGAAAATTATCTCTGTCAAGCCCTATCGTTCTGAAAGCAAGTAATTGGTAGGGGTTAAGGCGAATATTTTTTGTTTCAGCAATAAAGCCGCTTTTGTTTCTTCCCAAACGAACAAGCGGAAATTGTTTCATGGTTTTATATTCTTCAAAACCTACCTTTTTCCTTAATAAAAAATACCTGTCCTGCGAAGCATATCCGTCCTCCAGTGCTTTCTTATATTCCCCCGAGGTCCTGTCCTTAAAAAGGCCAGCAAGGCAATAACTAAGCGAATCAACATTCTCCTTAAATAGTTTACCGCCATTTTCCGTTAACCCATCTGCCTGGAGATCTATATATATATCAAACTGGGGAATACTCCCGCTAAGCATATGCCCGTCATCACTATATATTGTGCCGCGGTCAGCATCCACTTCCTGTATCTTTTGATAAAGGCTGTCACTCATGCTCCGCCAATGTTTCCCCTGGATCTGCTGTATCACAAAGGCTTTATATAATATGAAAACACATATCATAACTATCGCTATAAAACAGACATACACGCGCCATAAAATGTCCCGCTTCACTTCTGTTGATGATATAATATTCGTTTTCAAAAGATTATTATTATCGTACTTTATTTTTTATCTTCTTTTTCCAGCATGATGCGTATAGGCGGCTGCGAAGGCAATTGCAAACCCATTGGCTGCACAGCTTTCAATACTTCCTCCTCGCGGCTCTTAAATATCACTTCGCTTTTCAGTGTCTTATATTCGTACTGCAATTCCTTTACATTCTTTCCAGTCGTATTAATATCCCGCAACATATTGTCCCCCTTGTGCCCGTTAGCTATATAGATCACCGCAAGTACAGATATGAATAAAAAAAAGGGGATGTTTTTTGTTATCCATTTATAGCTGAACAAACTGCTCCCAAAGCCTGTTAGCCTTGAACTTTTTGCTGTTTTATTATCACTATTTTGTTTTTCCCCCATCTGTATCGTTAACTAAATTTTGTCTTACATTTAATTTTCTCTATGTTATTCAACCATGTTTTTTTGTGCAACTCTCAATTTTGCACTCCTGCTTCTTGGGTTCTTTTTTATTTCTTCTTCACTTGCAGTGATTGGCTTGCGTGTGATTATTTTTAACGGATTTATCTTTTTGTTTCTTTCAAAAGGTTTGTCAATTGTTTCCTCAAAGCTCCCTTCTCTAAAAAAGTTTTTTACAAGTCTGTCTTCAATAGAATGAAAAGTAATTACAGCAACCCTTCCTCCTGCTTCCAAAACCTCTGGAACCTGTTCCAGCAATTCCTTAAGCGCTTCTGTCTCTTCGTTCACTTCCATCCGCAACGCCTGGAAAACCTGCGCAAAATACTTATGCGGGTTTCCTTTTACCATCGGCGATAAAAGGTTTTTGAACGACGATATCGTTTGCAATCCCGCATGAGGCCTGTTTTGAACTATATGCTTTGCAAGCGTTTTAGCATTCGTCACTTCGCCAAATTCCTCAAACACTTTTTGCAACTGCGGCTCGGTATAGTTCATCAAAACTTGCAGTGCCGTTTTTACCGCTCGCTGATCCATGCGCATATCAAGCGGTCCGTCAAACCTGGTAGAAAACCCACGTTCCCCCTCATCAAACTGGTGGCTGCTAACTCCCAGGTCTACTAATATGCCATTCACCTTAACAATTTTGTACAATCGTAAAAACCGTCCCAGGTGCCGAAAGTTTTGGGGGATAAAAACCAACCGTTCGTCTTCAATAAGATTCTTTTCTGCATCCTCGTCCTGGTCAAAAGCAATTAATTTACCGCCCCCTCCCAAACGCTCCAATATTCCCCGGCTATGCCCGCCACCACCATAAGTACAGTCAACATACACTCCGTCGGCTTTTATTTGCAGCCCATCAAGTGCTTCGTTATACAGAACGGGTATATGATAATCTGCAGGCAAATTCATTTGCTTTATAACTGGCTGAATAGCGTTTTTAGTCATACAATTCAGTCAGTCAAATGTTCAAATTAATGTTCGCCATCACCTCCTGCGCATTTCTGCTGAACGTGTCCTCCTGTGCAAATTCAAAGAGCTGTTTATACCTGGCGGCATCCCAGATTTCTATTTTGTTAAGTGCCGTGGTCAGAACAATTTCCTTTTGCAAACCGGCAAAGTCTTTAAGAATAGGTGGCAGCAGCAACCTCCCCGCAGTGTCTAATTCCACCTCTGTCGCCCCCCGCAAAAACTCCCGCCTGAAATCCCTTATTTTTTTATCAAAGTCATTTAAAGCACAGATCTGTTCAAACATGGGCTTCCATATCTTTTCAGGATACAGGGTCAGGCATTTCTCAAATCCACGCGTTATCACAAAGCGCGTTTCCCCTTCCGCCAATTGTTTCCTAAACCCCGTCGGAAGAAGAAAACGCCCCTTAGCGTCCAGTGTAGATTCATATTCACCTAAAAAACCCATCTTTTATTAATTATTAAAACATTTAATGACACAAAATAACACTTTTTACCACTTTAAATAAAAAATATTTATTATCTTATTTTTCCACACTAAAAAATATGCTGAAACGCAATGTAGATAATGGTTTAGGTCAAAATAGAAGTAAGACTATGCTGCTTTTAATGTGCATTAATGTGGATAACTGTGCATAAATAATGCTACCCTATGTTAATAATTAAGTTACACACTATAATAAAAAGATATGTTTTAACTCGAAAAAAGCCTTTACACCCTATTTGAAATATATTTCCATGTTTTCAATAAAAAACTTCTTTTCAAAATATGTAGCAAAACTTGAGGTCTGTCAAAAATTCAGAATTTCTGTGGAACAAACCACTTTTTTATTTTCCAAAACTCCATTTTCCCTCCTTTCACCCTCATGCCTCATTCCTGCGTCCTTCCTGCCACCTTCACTAGACTCCACTGCTTCGCACATCCAGAAATTTCTCAGGGCTACTTTCAAAGCTTTCTGCCATTTATTCAGGCAAAGGTTTTGCATAGCCCTTTTTGTATGGTGTACTTACAACAGGCACCCCCGAACTAAAGCTGCTGGAGAGAGAAAGATGGGCGCCCCACAAGGAATTAGAAGTAGGGATTTTACGACTTATAGTTGACAGTTTGAGGCTGCAATGAACCTTTTTTAACGAGATAGTAGCTGCCAAAAAGGAGGGCGGAAAAGAGGATGGTTGCGGCAAGGCTGCCTGGGTAAAAGGGAAGGCCGTCCTGGTAGCATTGTATTAAACCGCTGAAAGTTCTAGGTCTGCCGAGCCCCCGGGTTCCCGTGCCTGCCCAAACGAGAAAGTTTGAGATGAGAAAATATACGGTAGGGGAGATGATGGCTGCGAGAAAGACATTTAGTAGGTTTATTTTTTTGATGAAAAAACCGATGATGGTAAGGGCGGCAAACAGTAAATAATTTTGCCATTGGCCTTCGTAAAAACCGGAGAGCGTTGACAGCCCCTTGCTGTATAAAAACTGGTAGAGGAGGTCGCTTAGGAACATGGAAATGATTGGTAAAGCAAATGCCCATTTTTTGTCTTTTATAAAGATGGCGCCTCCAAAAATGGCCATTGCTATTTGCGGCGCGAAACCCCAGGGCCTGTAGGGAATAATGCGGTAGAGGGCGGCAACAAGTATCATTAATACGAGGGAAACGATAACTGCTTTTTTATTTTTCATATGCGCTTTGCTTTTGAGAATACAAAAATAAGTTTTAATTATTAAGGAACGAAGGCTTTGTAGATGGTGGCGAAAGATGGTGTTTCTATTTTATATTTTTCGGCGGGTAGTATGGCGATAGCCTCTCCTCTAAGGGCCTGCAAATGGTTGGTGCCGGTGATCTGCAACTCGCCATCCATGATGCAAAGAATTTCGAGAGAAGAAGAAGAGGATTCATATACTTCGCCTTTTTTTAGAGTGATGCTGCTGAGGCCAAAGTCAACAGTGGAGGATGCATAATTTTTTTCGATATGGGATTTATCGCTTCCGTTGATGACGACAGGAGCAATTCCTTCAAAGAGGGTGTGCTTTATTAACTCGGGCACATCAATGTGCTTGTTTGTTAAGCCGCCACGCAACACATTGTCGCTGCTTGCCATCAACTCTATATTCTGGCCTTCAAGGTAAGCGTGCGGCAGACCTGCATCTTGGAAGATGGCTTGACCGGAGTGCAGGTTTACAATGTTGAAAAAATAAATGGAGAAGATGCCTTTGTCAAAATTATCTTTTACTTCTTTTTGGTCAAATAGTTTTGAAACCCACCAGCCGGGGTCGCTTTTGTGTAGTTGCTTTTTTTCTTTTAAATGAATTTCCTTTTGAATCAAAGGTAACAACATGGCATCTGTCTGGTGTTGCGGCATGAGCATTACATGGCTGTAAAGGGCTTTGTAATCTCCGTCATTAAAAATAGGAATAAGGCCTTCAAATTCTTTTATGTGGCTTAAGGTTTGTTTTATCTGTTCTTTTTGTTTGAACCCGTGCAATAGCCAAAATTCACTTAAGGCGACCATCATTTCGGGCTTGTGGTTTTTATCTTTGTAGTTTCGATGAAGGGCTGAAATATGAATCCCTTTTTCCTGCTCATGCGCAAAGCCTTTCTCTGCTTCTGTTTTTGAGGGATGCACCTGTATCGAAAGCATATCATGTACATCCAGTATCTTAAACAAATAAGGCAGTGTGCCGAACTGTTGATATGTTTTTTGTGAGAGAAGATGCTCGGGGTGTTTTTCTATAAGCTTATCAAGCGACTGCTCTTCATTGTTGTAATTGATATAGGAAGGCGCAGAAGAATGAGCACCCATCCAGTATTCCGCAAAAGGCTGTTGAGCTGCATTTTCAATGCCCAACCATGATGGAATGAAGTGAAAGCCTCCCCAGGCATAGTGTTGGACTTTGCCTTTTAATTTAAATATTTGATACTGCTTATTCATGCCTTTAAAGAAATACACGAATTAACGAATAAGTTTTTGAAATTGATTTAAGTAATAAATTTGGCTATAAATTATCGCAATGAATTGGAACCAGAACACAGGTGCTAAGGGAGAAGAAATGGCAGCTGCTTATCTGATAAAAAAAGGCTTCACTATTGTTGAACGCAACTGGCGGTACAAACAATTAGAAGTGGATATTATCGCTAGTAAAAGCAACCGGCTTCACTTTTTTGAAATAAAAACAAGAACTTCTGATAAGTACGGCAAGCCTGAAGAAAGTATCAGCAGTCAGAAAATGAATAACCTTAAAAATGCAGCAGAAGAGTACCAGTACCTGCATCCTGAATGGAAGTATGTACAGTTTGATGCTGTGGCTATAACCATGCTTTACAATAGGCCCGAAGAATATTTTTTAATAGAGGATATTTATTTTTAAATGTGCCTCACACGAAGAGAAATTTAGTAATGACTGTTAAGGAATTTGTATAAACAAAAATGAATAAACCCAAGATAGAATGCAGCATCTTATTACTACAAAAACATTTTATCATGAAAAAGCTAATACAAAAAGTGATGAACTTTTTAGTCAACGGAGCAGAACTAAAACCCGGTGCCAGGTACACTATTTTAAGTAGCAATCTTTAGAATGGTTTATAAGGGTAGGTCTTACTTAACACATCACATCGTGCTATAATTTATTGCAGAACGATGTGTTTTTTTCGTGCCAGTATTTTCTCCTTTATTATATTTCATTGTACACGCTTTCCTACTGCATGCCAGTATGGCTTTGAGCTAGCTATGATGATATTTTCCAAGCCTGCATTTCGCATCATTAGTTCTACTTCTTTTTTTGCAAACCTTTTTTCCAAAGGAGTTCCAAATCTATCGAGTGCATCGTTTCTAATAACAAAAAAAGTTTGCGACTGATAGGTGCTTAGAGGTAATTTATCAGCAAAATCTTTTAAACCTACATTTTTTATTAATCTACCTGTTATAATAAAAGGCATGTATATTACTAAAGCGATAATATCACAAATAACTTTCTTAATAGTCATCGGTAAAATACTAGTTAATCTTCTAACTGCTGAAGTAATTGCATAAAGCGATTTAAACGTTATGTTCCTGTTTTCAAGGTCATAGTATAAATAGGTATAGAAATACCCGCCACGCTTTACTTTTCTTACACAGTCGTTCATGGCTTGTTGTGTATTGGGGATAAACTGCAAAACACCTACGGTCATAACAAAATCGAAGGTTTCGTCATCAAACGGAATGTTGTCGGTAGCGGCTTTGGAAAGGCGCACATTTGATTGTGTCAGGAACTTATCTGCAATAAGGATGGTATCGCCGGGATCAATTGCTTCCATAAAACCAGTACGGCCTGCAAGGTATTTTGTCCACCTACCTGTACCGCAACCAATGTCAAGGGCATAGCTATTTTTGTTAAGCATGGTTTCATCAACAATATCAAAATACATCCTGCCATAGCTATCAATTTCTTCATCAGTGAAGGCATTAAACTTTTTCCATTCTTCAGAGAAGGACCTAATTACTGCATGGTTTAGGTTTCTGTTTGAAGTAGTATTATCAAAGCAAAATATCTGCCTTTGTGTGCCGTTAACGATTGAAGTAGGGGTTGTATTAAACGGCTTAAACATAGAAGGGTGACTATTTTTGAGGAACAATCCGTTCTATAAGGGTTTCAACAAATTTATATGCTGCCGGACAGTAGAGAATATTTTGCTTGTGCACGTGTATATATTCGACCATTTTCTTTTTTGTAAAATGAGGGAAACCCGCACAGCTTGCCGGGCGCACTTCATATATGCTACACATATTATTTTCAAGGTTGAGGAATTGGCAGGGCAGTTTGTTGTTGACCCAATCTTTGTCTTTCTTTTCATAATGCAACCACTTTTCTTTGAAAGCTGGAACGGTCATATCCAAGTGTGAGGCTATGCGTTTCATGTCTTTGGGTGTGAAGGTGGGTGTCATTTTTTTGCAGCAATTAGCGCAGCTAAGGCAATCGACCTGCTGCCATACTTCGGCATCAACCTGTTCAGCTATTTTATCTAAACCACGGGGCGGCTTTTTTTCAAGCTTAGTGAGAAAACGTTTGAAAGCTTTTTTGTTATACCGTACTTTTTGCCTGAACGAGTGCAGGTTTACAGGTTCCATACTTCACGAAATTAATCACGCAATATAGCACCAAAACCACTTTAGCCGAAGCAATTATTTCAAAAGAAGGCTAATGAAACTAACGATGAAAATTGAAGAAGTAATTAACAAAGAAGTTCCAAAAGAATACGCAGATGATGGCGAGCCCTTTTGCGTAGTAAAAGGGGATTTTCAGCTTATCATTGTATAGCCTAATGAAGAGGGTGTTTAGGCCTAAACCAACTATAGAGAACGCCACAAACTTACCGAATTCGGTGCCCCACTGCTGGTTGTTGCTCTGGAAGGTCCAAAAACGGTTAAGCAGGTAATTGTTGATAACAGCCATGCTGAAGCCGATGGCATTTGCAATGTATTTGTTGAAGCGAAATTTCTCTTTAAACAGCCAAGTAAACCCAAAATCTATAATAGTGCCGGCAACGCCCACAATGCCAAATTTGATGAATTTATAGAGCCATTCCATTGAGTAAATATCGGTTGAACAGGACTAAGAAACGCATGCAAAGAGAATATTTTTATGGCGTTGCACCAAAAAAGCGCCAATTAATTCAAGAACTGCATTTATGGCAGAAAGAGGGTGAACCTTAAAAGGGGTGGTGTTGTGGCGGCTTCCAGTGAAGGTGGCAGGAAGGACGCAGGGATGCGGCAGGGAGGTGGCAGGAAAGTAAAAAGTAAAAAATAAAAAGTAAAAACGTGTTTTTTATTAAAAAAATCAAAATAAGGGGAAATATTTCTGAATTATTGTCAGGTTGCTTATGCAATTATTCCAACAGTTTGGCTTTGTGATAATTAAATAATTTTTCTTCTGGTTGGTGTTTTTGAGGCGCTTATTGATAAATTTCAAGAAGGCCGTCGGGGAGGGTTACGTGTACTTCTCTTTTTTGGTGGTCAACTTTTTGAAGGGTTTCTTCGTGGAGGGGGATCAGGGCTTCTTTTCCGTTGTAATCAATGCGCAGGAGAACCTGGTGCGGCTGTTCAATCACTTCTTCGATAATACCCAATTGGCTGCCATCGTTTATGAGGGCGAAACCGATGAGGGCAACGGGGGAAGACTTGCCTGCAAGCCTACGGAAGTCTTCTTCCTGCAGCCAAACTTTTTTGTGGAGTAATTTGTGGGCGCTTTCTTTTGTATCAATCCCCTCCAGCTTTACAAATATTTCTTCTCCTGTTTTTGCTTTTGATGACTGTACAAAATAGGGCAGGCGTGAATTCTTTGTTTGCTCAATAAAAATGGCTTCTACATTCTTCAAAGCAGTTTTTTTGCCAAGGGCATGCAGCAAAATCATTTCACCCTTTGTGCCAAAGGTGGCGACGATCTTCCCTATGTTGATATAATTATCCACTTGTAATATAGCTGCAAACAAGAAAGTTCCGTCAAAATAATCATGACGGAACAGGGAATTATTTACGCTTCAGCAAACTTATTCAGGCTGTGCCTCGTCGGGCTCAACTTTGCGTATAACCGGTTTTACGCGGCGGGTACGCTGTTGTTTCCTATGCTCTTCATTGCGTTTGCGCACTGTTACTTCATGCTCTTCGTGCCATGCCTGGAATTTCACCATTGCAGTAGCTTCGTCGAACAAACCAAGCTTTACGCCACGTAATAAGTGCTTTAAATACAGTACGCCTTTGAACGAAAGTATCCTGCGCACGGTATCAGTTGGTTGGGCGCCTTTATGGAGCCATTCGAGGGCTTTCTGGCGGTCTAACTGAATTGTTGCCGGAACTGTTAAAGGATTGTATGTCCCAATCTTCTGGATGAACTTTCCATCCCGGGGTGCACGCGCATCGGCTACTACGATGAAGTAGAATGGCCGTTTTTTACTGCCGTGTCTTTGTAGTCTTAGTTTTACTGCCATGTTAAATTGACATTTAAAGGCTTAATTAAAAAAGGTTAACGAATATTAATTCGGACGACAAAATTAAGATATAATATTTAAATAACAAAGATGAGGACTTAATAAAATGTTAGAAGTGCATTTAGCCGACTTTAATAAACTAGACAACGTAGGATTCATCCCATGCGCAAGTCCTTGTGATCAAAACCCCGATCCCAACAAAAAAAGCTTAAAACGCAAGTTCGCTGCGCAGACGCTATGGCGACAAAATGACTTTGCCCTTGGGTTGTTAGTAATTAGGTTGAGTGGCTGACACTGATCAAAAACTATTATAAAAAACAAAACGTTACCGATCTGGTAACGATTTTGTATCTTTGCACTACTGCTATGAGGGTAATTTCAGTAAAAACATTACATAACTATGCTGCAAAGAAAAAAGAGGCTGAGCAAGCATTGTTCTTATGGTATGAAGAAGCATGTAAAGCTCATTGGAAAAACAGTAATGAATTGAAAGCGCAGTTTGGGAACGCGTCAGTAATAAGTAATAAAAGAATTGTATTCAATATTCATGGGAACAAATACAGATTGATCGTTGATATAGAATATTTTTTACAAATTATTTTTATAGTATGGATAGGTACTCATGCAGAATATGATAAAATTGATGCAAAAACAGTAGCATATGATAAAACCGATCAAAACAAAAAAAGATCATGAAGCAGCTTTGCTGCGCTGTTATGACCTGATGCAGAAAAACTTAAAATCTAATTCCACGGAGGCTAATGAACTGGAAATTCTTTCTATTTTGGTGGAAAATTATGAGAACAAGCATTATCCTGTACCGCCTCCACACCCGGTTGAGGCTATTAAATACCGGCTTGAACAAAGCGGTATGGATGAAAAGGAACTGAACAGAATTTTAGGAGGCAGGAGCCGTAAATCTGAAATACTTTCAGGGAAAAGAAAGCTTTCGCTGAACATGATACGTGCACTTCACGAAAAATTAGATATACCTGCGGAAACACTGATCGCTGCTTATTAGTGGTTTAGGGGATGGGGAAGTAAAAAGTGAAAAATAAAAAGTAAAAAAAGCCTGCATCTTTTGGCTATCGCCTCATCCCTGGCATCTTGCCGCCCATGGGCATTTTGTTCATCATTTTCATCATGCCGCGTATCTGTTCAAACTGCTTCATGAGGCCGTTGACATCGTTAAGACTCTTGCCGCAACCTTTGGCTATGCGGGCTTTGCGGCTGGAATCAATGCTGTCTGGGTTTGCTCTTTCAAAAGGGGTCATGGACTGGATAATGGATTCTACGCCTTTGAAAGAATCATTGCTGATATCTACATCTTTTATTGCTTTGCCCATGCCGGGATAATGCCTGCAAGGTCTTTCAGGTTGCCCATCTTTTTTATCTGCTGCATCTGGTCGAGGAAGTCCTGGAAATCGAACTGGTTCTTGCGGATCTTCTTTTCAATGCGGCGGGATTCCTCATCATTGAACTGTTCCTGCGCTTTTTCTACCAGCGAGGTAATGTCGCCCATGCCCAGGATACGCTGCGCCATACGCTCAGGGTAGAATACATCCAGCGTATCCATCTTTTCGCCGCTGCTGGTGAACTTGATGGGTTTGTTGACCGTGTATTTGATGGAAAGCGCCGCGCCGCCGCGTGTGTCGCCATCCAGTTTTGTGAGTACGACACCGCTGAAGTCAAGCCTATCGTTGAAAGCCTTTGCCGTATTGACTGCATCCTGCCCCGTCATGCTGTCAACCACAAACAGGATCTCTGAAGGTTTAACAGCGTTTTTGATATTGGCTACTTCGGTCATCATTGCCTCATCGATCGCTAAACGGCCGGCAGTATCAATGATGACAACGTTCTTATTATTCGCTTTTGCCTCTTTAATGGCATTGAGGGCAATGCTTACAGCATCTTTATTTTCCCGTTCTGCATAGACAGCCACACCGATCTGTCCACCAAGAACTTCCAGTTGGTCGATGGCGGCGGGGCGATAAATATCTGCCGCAACAAGCAGGGGAGACTTGCCTTTTTTAGTTTTAAGGTAGTTGGCAAGCTTGCCTGTAAAGGTGGTTTTACCACTACCCTGCAGGCCTGCCACGAGCACCACAGCAGGGTTTCCTGACAGTGTAAACTCTGCTTCGCTGCCGCCCATAAGCTCTGCAAGCTCATCTTTAACGATCTTCACCATCAACTGTCCGGGGCTGATGGCATTGATAACTTTGGCGCCTGTTGCTTTATCTTTTACCTTGTCTGTAAACTCTTTAGCGATCTTATAATTGACGTCCGCATCGATGAGGGCACGGCGTATATCTTTGACCGTATTGGCGATGTTCAGTTCGTTGATACGCCCTTCGCCTTTGATATTTTTAAAAGCAGATTCTAACCGCTCTGTGAGGTTATTAAACATATTCTTCTTAAAATAAAGGCTGCAAAAGTAAGCAAGAGGCCTCTATAAAATGCCTGCAAGTTCCAGGCTGCGCTTTTTAAGGTTTCTTATTTCTATGTTTTCAATAATGGCATCGGGCATTAAGATAAGCGATACGCCGGGCTGTTTCCACCAATCATCTTTTACTAATTTTTCAAAATGTATGGCTCCTGATAAGTAGCTGCGTTCCTGCCCGCTGTGCCATTCATCGATCCATTCAAAGTCTTCTTTGCGCACTTTTCCCAACTCATCAAAGCTTACATAAAGCTGCACATAAAAGTCGTTGGTTAATTCTGCACGCTGGGGTGAATAGAGTTTTTTGTACTCATACTTATAATCATACCTCAGGGCAGAAATATCGCTCAACACTGCGGAGGCAGTGGGAAAGCTGCCGGCGCCCTTGCCATAAAAAAATTGCTTGTCAGCAAAACTGCTTTCAATGACAACGCCGTTGTATTCGTTTCTTACAAAAGCAAGCTGGTCATCGTGTTGTACAAACTGGGGCAACACAAAGGCTGCGACTTTTCCGTTGGTAAGCTTTTTTGCCTGGGCCACCAGTTTTATCTCATAGCTCTTTTCCTTTGCCGCAATTGCATCGCCTAGTTGAATATTCTGTATACCGGTAAATAAAATATGGGAAGGGTGCTCCACAATGCCATAGGCATGATTTAATAAAATACACCACTTATTAACTGCGTCAAAACCTTCAATATCCAGTGCAGGGTTGCTTTCTGCAAAACCAAGTTGTTGAGCCAGCAACAAGGCGTCGGAAAAGTGCAGCTTTTCCTCAAACATCTTGGTGAGGATGAAATTGGTGGAGCCGTTGACAATTGCTCTGATGGATTGAAGCAGGTCATTGTCATAGTACTCTTCCAGGTTCCGTATGACCGGAATGGAGGCACAGGCAGACGCTTCACACAGAAAAGGAAGGTTAGTTTGCTGCTGTAACGCAATAATTTCAGGCAAATGTTCTGCTATCATCTTCTTGCTTGCGCTCACCACTGCCTTGCCGTTCAGGAGCGCAGTAGAAACAATTTCAAAAGCGGCTTCTGAATCATCGATCACTTCCACAATTACATTGATAGTATCATCAAACAGCAATTCATTTCTGTCGGTTGTAAACAACTCAGGCGGAGCATTTCTTTTCTTGTTAACATGCTTGATACATACTTTTTTTATCTGCGCTTTGAGCGAGGGCGTTTGCTTTAATATTTTGTATAAGCCCTCTCCCACTGTGCCAAAACCAAATAAACCAATAGTTAGTTCTTTATGCGCTGTCATCCTTTCTTAATTATTTATTGTTTTAATTCTTTTGCTGTTGCCATCTTTTTCCTGTGCAGGAAGTGACCTATCACCTTAGTGATCTTTTCATATTCCAGTAAAAAACCATCATGCCCGTACAGTGAATCTATCACTGTCAGTTCAGCGCCGTGAATGTATTTCGCTAAAAACTCCTGCTCTTTTGGGGGGTATAAAATATCTGTTGCAATGCCTATGACAAGCGTTTTTGCTTTGATGCCCCCTAACACATCTTTCAGTGTTCCACGTGCACGGCTAATGTTATGCGTATCCATTCCTTTGCTTAAAAAATAATAGCTGAAAGCATTAAACCGCTTGGCTAATTTTTCTCCCTGGTAATGCTGGTAGCTTTCTGCTTTAAAGACCTGTTTGGCAACCGGGCGGTTCTCTGTTGCGTTTGTAAATCCCTGTTGTGCCTGTTCGTATGTTTCATAATGGCGGTAAGAAAGAAGAGCGATGGAACGCGCCACTTTCATTCCCTGCAAACCTGCGTCTTCATTACTTTCCTGCCAGGTTGGGTCGCTTTCTATACACCACCGTTGTGAGGCGTTGAAGGCAATGCCCCATGGCGAATGCTGTGCGTTTGTAGCGATCGGGATAATGTATTCAAATAATTCAGGCTCTTCCACTGCCCATTCTAAAAGTTGCTGGCCACCCATGGAACCGCCGATGCCTATATGAATTTTATTGATGTCCAGTTTCGCACGCAAATGTTTATACGTACGCATCATATCCCTCGTTGTAAACAAAGGGAAGTTGTGATAGAAGGGCTCGCCCGTTTGACTGTCAACGTCAAGCGGGCTGAGGCTTCCATAACAACTTCCAGGCATGTTCACACACAAAATAAAATACTTCCCTAGGTCAAATAATTTATCTTCTCCTACCAGCCCTTTCCACCAGTCAGATGCATCACTGTTGGCTGTAAGCGCATGAAATATCCATATCACATTGTCCTTTTCTTCGTTCAGTTCCCCATGCGTTGTGTACGCGAGATGAAAGCCATCAAGGGTTTTACCTGATTCGAGTGCAAAAGGTTCATGATATTCAAATATTTCGTAGCTCAAGAATTATTTTTTGGATGCAAATATATCTAAGAGCCACTACGCGATCTCCTTTTCAAAGATCTTTTCAAATGCCTGTTCAAAATCAGCTTTAATATCATCTATATGTTCAATGCCAACGCTAACGCGCACAAGGTTTGGCAATACACCTGCAGCCTTTTGTTCCTCTTCGCCTAATTGTTCATGCGTTGTTGAAGAAGGATGAATAACAAGCGTTTTTGCATCGCCAACATTTGCCAGGTGGCTTGCCAATTTAAGAGCATCTATAAATTCGGCAGCCTTTGCTTTATCGCCTTTTATGCCGAAGTTTAGAACACCGCCAAACCCGTTGGTAAGATATTTTGTTGCAAGATTATTATATGGGCTGCTCTCCAGGCCGGGATACCATACAAAATCTACTAAGTGATGATTTTCCAGCCATTCTGCAAGTGCAAGCGCATTATCTGAGTGGCGCTGCATACGAAGCGATAATGTTTCCAGGCCCTGTAATAAGAGGAAGGAATTGAAAGGAGCCTGGGATGCGCCAAAATCGCGCAAGCCTTCAACTCTTGCTCGAATAGCAAAAGCGATATTAGGTAAGCCAAGTGGGTTGCCTTCTCCAAAAACATCCCAGAATTTTAATCCATGATAACCTTCGGAAGGTTCTGTGAACTGTGGGAACTTCCCGTTGCCCCAGTTATAATTTCCTCCGTCAACGATCACTCCGCCAATAGTGGTACCATGTCCGCCGATCCATTTTGTAGCAGATTCAACTACCACGTTTGCGCCCCATTCAAATGGCTTGAATAAATAGCCGGCTGCTCCAAAAGTATTGTCAACGATCAAAGGCAGGTCATACTCTTTTGCAAGAGCAGCAAATTTTTCAAAGTCGGGAATATTCAAACGTGGGTTGCCAATTGTCTCAAGATAAATGGCTTTCGTGTTTTTATCGATCAGGGGCACAAAGGTTTCCACATCATCACCATCTGCAAAACGTACTTCTACACCCAGTCTTTTAAAGGCTACTTTAAACTGGTTGTAAGTGCCGCCGTATAAATAGGAGGTGGAAACAAAGTTATCGCCAACCTGTAGGATATTATTCAGCGCAAGAAACTGCGCCGCCTGCCCCGAACCTGTCGCAAGCGCCGCAACACCGCCTTCTAAGGCAGCAATGCGTTGCTCAAAAACATCTGTTGTGGGGTTCATGATACGGGTATAGATATTTCCGAACTGCCTTAACCCAAATAGATTGGCAGCATGTTCAGCATTATCAAACCCATAAGAGGTTGTTTGATAAATAGGCACGGCACGGGCTTTCGTGGTTGGGTCGATCTGTTGACCGGCGTGCAATTGCAATGTTTCAAAATGTAGTTTGCTCATAGAACGTGGTTTTAATTTTTTTGATGATTATTATTTGGAAAAATATGTAGGCGAGGCCTTCGAGGTAATTAATTATATATGCCTTGCGGCATACAACAACGGAAAATGTTGCAACAAACAGCTTTATATATAAATTGGTTTCTGTGCATAACTAAATTCTCCACTAAATTAGGGGGCTTTTGGATATGCATGTTTACGATTGAAGTAAAATTTGCGTTAATTATACTTTTTTAGGGGTTGCCCGCTTCCTTTTGAGCCTCTGTTTTCATTTTATTATTCGCTGATATTAAGAACTCCACACGGCGGTTTTGAGCCCTTCCCTCATCGGTGGAATTAGGATATTTGGGATAAAGCATTCCATATCCTTTTGTAGTAATACGGGCGGCAGCGATATTATTAGCAAGCAAATAATCAGCTACTGCATGCGCCCGCTGTTCTGAAAGCTTTTGGTTGTAAGTAGGTGAACCTAAAGAATCGGTATGCCCCTGTACTTCAATATTGGTTTCAGCATATTTGTTCAGCACAGCAATAAGCTGGTTCAGTGAACTTTTGGAAGAGTCAAGAAGCTGGTAACTGTTAAAACCAAAAAGCACTTTACTGTTGAATTCAACCTCAATACCTTCTGCAACCCTTTTCACTTTTGCAGTAGGTATATCAGCTTGTATATCCTGTGCCTGTTTATCCATAGTATGCCCGATAACAGCACCGGTAGTTCCGCCAACTGCTGAACCAACCAGTGAACTCAGTGCGTTATCTCCCGACATTCTACCAAGAACATCTCCCACTACAGCGCCCCCTCCTGAACCTACGGATACCCCCTTCTGCGATTTGCCTACATTCTTGTTGGTACTGCACGAAACAGCAAGCAAACAAATGCCTGCAACAACCATATTTAATCCTTTTCTACTTTTCATATTTATACAAGATAGTCAAAAAAACACAATAGAGTTAATTTATTGCACTTTGCAGATATTTTTAAGATAGCTTTGTTTTACCTTCGGATTTTCTCTATAGTAATGGACACAACAAAGAACGGCACCATCTTCCAGGATGAACAAATTGAGGTATTCGGCGCAAGGGAGCATAACCTTAAAAACATCAGCATCAGCATTCCTAAGAACAAGCTGGTTGTTTTCACAGGCGTCAGCGGCAGCGGCAAGTCCTCCCTGGCATTTGACACCATTTACAACGAAGGTCAGCGCCGCTACATGGAAAGCTTCAGCGCTTATGCAAGGCAATTCATCGGCGACCTGGAACGCCCTGATGTAGACAAAATAACCGGCCTCTCTCCCGTTATTTCAATTGAACAAAAAACCACCAACAAAAACCCGCGTTCCACTGTTGGCACCATTACAGAGATGTACGACTTCCTTCGCCTTTTGTATGCCCGCATTGGCGAGGCGTACAGTTACAATACAGGCAAGAAGATGGTCAAGTTCAGCGAAGAACAAATAGTCGGAACATATCTTTCAAAAGTTCCCTCATAAAAACATCACCTTACTTGCACCCATCGTACGCGGGCGTAAAGGCCATTACCGCGAATTGTTTGAGGAAATACGAAAGAAAGGCTTTGTAAAAGTGCGTGTTAATGGTGAAATAAAAGACATCATGCCACGCATGCAGCTCGACCGCTATCGCTTGCACGATATAGAAGTAGTGATTGATCGGCTTCCGGTGGAAGATGAATTTAAAGTGCGCATTAGTCAAAGCGTCCAGCAGGCTTTAAAGATGGGCAAAGACCTCATGTTCTTATTGGTTGAAACCATCCCGGACACGCCGCCACCAGGCAAGAAGCCATTGCTGCAGCAAGACAGCCACAGGAGCAAAAGCTGGTACAGTATTCCAAGCACCTCATGTGCATAGACACCGGTATCAGCTATGAAGAACCCTCCCCCAACGCTTTTTCATTCAACTCTCCCTATGGCGCCTGCCCCACCTGCAAAGGCCTGGGTAGCAGTTTACAACATCAGCCTCGACTCTGTTATTCCTGATTACAGTAAAAGCATAAAAGATGGCGGCATTGCCCCCTTCGGTGAAGAGCGCGAAGCCTATATGTTTATAAAAACGTGGCTCAGCCTTGCCAAAAAGGTACAAAATAAGCGTTGATGAACCCTTCAAAGAACTTGCCTCACGGCGTCATTGAATATTTTATTATAGGGCAGTGCAACAGGAGCTGCTGAAGATATGTGACTTACAGAAATGTACCCATTTCAGCCTCTTATGCTGGCTTGTTTGAAGGCATCGTTCCCATGCTTAACCGGTGGTTGCAGGTCGAGAACAGCACCATCCATGAGAGAATGGGTGGAAAAGTATATGGAGCTAAAGACCTGCCCGACCTGCCGGCGAACAAGGTTAAGCGAGAAAGCGTTTGGTTTCGCGTAGATAATCAAAGAATATCGCAGTTAAGCGATAAAGATTTGGATAAACTATTTGTATGGTTTGAAGGCATCGAGAATCGTTCATCGAACAGGAAACAAAACACTCATTGCCAAAGACATCATTAAAGAAATTCGGGAACGCCTGCAATTCTTGCTGGACGTGGGTTTAACATATCTTACTCTCAATCGCGCTTCGCGCACGTTTAAGCGGCGGCGAAGCCAGCGCATCCGCCTGGCAACACAGATTGGCTCGCAATTGCAGGGCATCACATATATCCTCGATGAACCTTCTATCGGCCTTCATCAAAGAGATAATCAACGGCTGATAAAGGCATTGCAAAATCTTCGCAACATCGGCAACAGCGTTTTCGTGGTTGAACATGATAAAGACATTATGCTGGCAGCCGATCACCTGGTGGATATCGGTCCTGGAGCGGGCAAACATGGCGGCTGTGATTGTTGCCGCAGGTACGCCAAAAATGGTGTTCAAATCTGGCTCTGAAACGGCCAGATATTTAAGCGGCAAAAAAAGCATTGCCATACCAACAGAGAGCAGAAAAGGCAATGGAAAAGTACTGGAACTGGTAGGCGCCGATGGCAACAATCTTAAAGAAAGTAACCGTACAATTTCCCCTGGGGAAACTCATTGTTGTTTCCGGCGTTAGCGGCAGCGGCAAATCAACCTTGATCAATGAAACCTTGTATCCTTTCTTATCAAACATTGCTATGGCTCGCGCATGACCCGCATTGGATTACAAAGAATCAAAGGGCCTCGAACACATTGATAAAGTGATTGAAATCGACCAATCGCCAATCGGCAGAACGCCCACGCAGCAACCCCGCCACCTACTGCGGTTTCTTTACCGATATCCGCACCCTTTTTGCTCCGATTCCCGAAGCCAAGATACGCGGCTACAATGCCGGCAGGTTTTCTTTCAATGTAAAAGGCGGCCGTTGCGATGTCTGCGAAGGCGGCGGTATGCGCGTGATAGAAATGAACTTTTTGCCCGACGTATACGTCCATTGCGAAAAATGCAATGGCAAACGTTACAACCGCGAAACGCTGGAGATACGCTACAAAGGCAAATCCATCAGCGATGTGCTGGATATGACCGTTGACGAAGCCGTAGAATTTTTCGTGCCGTGCCTTATTTCTACCGCAAAATAAAAGTGCTGCAGGATGTCGGCCTTGGTTATATCACCCTCGGCCAATCGGCCGTAACCCTCAGTGGTGGCGAGGCACAGCGCGTAAAACTCAGCACCGAACTTGCAAAAAGAGATACCGGCAAAACATTTTATATCCTCGACGAGCCAACAACCGGCCTGCATTTCCAGGACATACAGCACCTGCTCGACGTACTGAACAAACTCGTTGACCGCGGCAATACCGTCCTCGTAATAGAACACAATCTCGACGTAATAAAAGTAGCCGACCACATCATAGACTTCGGCCCCGAAGGTGGTGACGGCGGCGGAAGAATTTTGTTTGAAGGAACCCCCGAAGCCATGCTCACCAACACCGAAAGCCACACAGCAAAGTATTTAAAGATGGAAATGCAGAATGGAAGTTGATAGAAATACAAGCCCGTACGGCTGACAGCTTAATAGAAACCTATCAACCTCCTGCAACAAACTCTGTACGAGTGACCTACCCGGCCTATAATGTCTTTTAAACCTTATAGGTCTAAGCTTATTCACCACTCACTACTTCGCCAGCACCATCTTCTTCGTATCTATCGATCTCCCGTCTATCAGCAAACTATACTGATACATTCCTGATGACATCTGGCTTCCTGTGATCACCTGTTTGCCATATCCGCTGTTAGTAAGCGAATAGCTTTGCATCAAATGCCCTGAAATATCAGTTATCATCAACTGCGCACTGTGAAAACCCTGTGGTATATAATAGCTTATATAAGAGCTGCCATTAAAAGGATTAGGTACATTCTGGTCAAGCCTTGGTTGGTCTGAGGTTGTTGTCACCTCTTTATCGCTCAGGGGTGCTTGCATAGCTGAGGTATAACTGTTGCAGCACTGGCTCATTGCTGATTGCATTTGGGCAATAGTATTTTTTATATCATTCAATTGCTGGTGAAGTAAAGTATTATCAGATTGTAATGAATCATTCTTCACGCTTAACTCCTGCACTGCCTTCACCAGCGGCACCACAAACTCCGCATACCTTAACCCATATAGGTCCTTACTGTTCTTTGCAGCATCAACACCGTTAAAATTATACTTCACTTTTTGCGCCGCTTTCTCCACATCCTGCGCTATAAATCCAGTATAAATGACCCCTTCTTTTGCAGTCCTTGCAGCCAACTCTTCCTGCGTAAGCTGTACAGCATTGCCATCCTTGTCTTTTATCACCGGCCGTTGCACTATTCTGTCAGCAGCATCAAGGTCAAGATTGTAAGTAACCGGTTGCAATTGGTTAATAAACGCCAGCCCGGGCACATTCTGTTGAATATTTTTCTTCACCCTGCCGTCACTTATGTTGGTCCAGTCCACATAGCCACCAATACTTGTAACAGCATTGCTGCCAATACGTACCTGCTCTGAAGCGGTTCCTGTTGCTCCCTGTCCAAAAACTGATACATTTGCTAAATTTTGAGTATTCACATCCGCATTGATCCTACAGCAGTAAGATTATATCCGGTTGTATTACTATACAGCGCTTGGTATCCTACAGCAGTATTATAAGGAGAAGTATTATTGTAGAGCGCCTCATAGCCAACTGCAGTATTATCATTTCCCGTAACATTAGAAATAAGGGATCCATAACCATTTGCAGTGTTATTACCCCCGGTAGTGTTAGTAACTAATGCTTCAAAGCCATTTGCAGTGTTATTATTACCTATAGTGTTCCCCTGAAGGGCCTGTGCTCCGGTTGCAGTGTTATAATCCCCGGTACTGTTGTGAAAAAGTGTATAGTAGCCATTTGCTGTATTGCTAATGCCCGCAGTATTTAAATAAAGGGATTGGTAACCTGTAGCGACATTGTCTGTTCCCGTTGTATTCGAATACAACGATTCATAACCTACCGCCGTAAGGTTGCTCACGGTGCTGCTATACAGCGAACCGAACCCAACAGCAGTATTGTTGCTGCCCGTTACATTGGTAAAAAGAGACTGCCCGCCATTTGCAAGGTTATAGCTCCCTGTCGTGTTAAAATTAAGCGTTTGGCGCCCGATTCCCGTATTATATTGCCCCGTCGTGTTGTATTGCAACGTTGTTGCACCATTCGCAACGTTAAACGATCCCGTAAGTTGGGCTCCCCCTAATGCGGCATACCCAAGTGCGGTATTTTCGATCGGCGGATTATTGCCTGAAGCGGCTTGCAGGCTAAGGTACCCAACCCCGGTATTATAATGGCTGCCTGTATAGGTGCCCTCCAAAATACCTCCTTTGGCTCCGGCAAGAACAATGTTTAATGGAAATGCGTTAGTAGTGCCCAGCACATTACCGCTAACGGCGGCATTACCCGCCAGGCTCCAGCTTTGAGCATGCAAAGCCTGTGTTATTACTAATAACAGGGCTGCAAAAAATAAGATTTTTTTCATGGCTTTAATTTTAAAACAAGGTAGGAGATTTTATTAACAAAACAATATTTTGCAACAAAAAAACTTTTTCCCCTACCAAAACCCTCGCTGTCCCTGCCTGTTCAAGATTTGCGATCTCGAACTCCTATCAAAGAATTTGCGATCCTTCGCCGTTGATGGTGTTCTTCACCATCAACTTCGATAGTGTACAAATCCCAACTGGCGCAAGTATGCAGCATAGCCTTGTGTCAAGGGTACTTGTGCCTTGCTAAGCTTGGTTATCGCTACCTAAGCCCATTAAGTATCTTTCGCAACTCCCGTAAATGCCTGCCCGTATACACTTTACTACCCGCGATCTGCTGCATATTATCATCTATTTGTTCAGTATCTGCCGGCAGTATTCCGTATACCGACAGGTTTTCCACAATTATGATATTGCTGCCGGCGCTTCTTTTAATAAACAGGTACACCATAGGTATTTTAACCTTGGATGATACAGAACCCATAGTAGAAACCGTAACATTTCGCAGCAGCATCTTCCCGGTATAGAACTTATATTCAAAAGGAAAAGGGATCACTGCCGGCGAATTTTTATCAGCTATCTCAAATAGTATTTTTCGGTCCTTATTTTCATAAAGGCGGCAGCTTATTTTATTCCTCATCATCAAATAAATCCCCCAACCTCCGAATATTACACACGATCCTGCAAAAACAAAGAGGTCATACCCAAAAAGTTCATAACTAAACAGGCGGATGATTAAAAACGAAAGGCTTACAATTCCCAAAGCAACCAGGCTTCCGCCTCCTGTCAGTCCAAACGGCGATCCCTTCCGCAAAATTCCTGTCCAATAGCTGCCATCGGCTTGCTTATGCTTCATGGCGTATGCTGCATCAGTTATTACAGCATCAAATACCTTTTCTTCATAGCTCTTTTTATCCTCCGATTGCCGTATAAGCCTTTTTACCTGTTCATTCTTTTCTATATTTTCTATAGCGCCACCCAGTCCTCGTTTGTTAAGTGCTGCATAAATAGCTTTAACCGCTTCTTCCTGGTAATCCTCCCGTTGTTGATAAGCTTCCAGCAGTTGCTGGTCGGTCCAGCTTGTATAGGTATTGGCAAAATCATTCATAATCCCTATTTTTTAAGTAATTGTTATTTAAAGACGCCGGATGGTAAAAGATGCTTTAAATGATTAAAAAGACCAAATATTAAAGAAACGTAGCTGCATTATTGGCAGGTTAGAAGCTAGGCAATGGCACCAACACTTTTAATATACAAAACAATAAAATTACTATATATGGTAAAATAATAAAAATAAAGGATAATAAAATTGTATTTTTTCTATTACTAACACCAGCTGAAAACTTATTATAAATTGTTAAATACCTATCCTTTGATGAGTAATAACTGTTGACTATGCCATAACTTAATAATCCTATCAATGCAAAAATGTATTTGTTATTGCTATTTCGAAAATAATTTATTTTAGTTATGAAATCAGAATAAAAAAGAATTAAACATATAGACCATCCAACAACACAAATACTAAACATCATCGCAGTTGCACTTGTAGGATTAACATTTCTTCCATTAGTTTTCATTGCATTGTACCACCGATAAATATTAAAAAATACATAATCAATAAATTTCATTGGTTTATTTTTGTGGTTTACCTAATATTATATCTGTTACTAATACTCTCTTCTCCGCAATTGTCTCTTAGCCTAGCCTTGCGCGTGGAAAGGACATTGCGGCTGCTCATACCCTCTGCTTTGCGTAGTCTCCTGGCTACGTCACAATGTAAGCAAATCTCTGATTGCATTAACTTCTATAAATAATCTTTATCAAGTATCCAGCATAACCGCTTTTGTCCAGCGTATCCCACGCTGTTCGAGATTTGCGATCTCGAACTCCTATCAAAGAATTTGCGATCCTTAGCCATTGATGGTGTTCTTCACCATCAACTTCGATAGAGTACGAATTCCCAATGTCAAATAGGTCTTTGCAGCAACCATACCGCTGTCATGATTGAGCTTATACAAAAAGCAGCTACTGAATTGCTTTGCTCAAGTATTTTAATAACTTGCACCAACAAAAGAGTTAGCTGTAAATTCAAACTCTTACTTTATTCCAATGAGAGAGGATAGTAAAAGATGGTTGATCAGTATGCTGAAAACTTCAGGCAGCAAAAGAGGTCATTTATCCAATGGAAACTACTCTGACGAAAGACATTTGCAACAACATTTTGAGCTTGACGACTTACCAAGTCACGAAAGAATAAAAACAACACATAAATTCTATAATGGTAAAATCAATTACGGACTTTTAGTAAGGTTCCTGCGGGGACAAGTTGGTAATGATTGGGACGATGTTTATTCTGAAATTATTAGTCGAATTCCTGCAAAACTTCTTGATTATAAAGAAATGATATTTTGGTTTGTTGCCGACAAAGTAGAGTTCATTGACGGTAAACCTTGGAATAAGAGATCACAACAATTCATTTGGACAGGAGAAGCTCATGGGCCTATCTATCATAACACGTCTAAGAATGCACCACAACATATCGAGTTTTATGTTCACCCAGGCACAAATAAATTAGTAAGGATTGAGCAGAAAGCATACAAGCCATAACAAATAATTTTGCCATTGATTGTGTTCTTCACCCTCAACAATACAAGGTACTTCATGATTCAGCATGCCATCAATTCTTTACACTGCTTCTTTGTGTCTCTTTGTGCCTTTGTGTCTTAGTGGTTCAACACCGCAAACTCCATAATAAAATATTTTGCCTTTAACCAACTTCCATTTATTTTCCAATTAGTAGTAAAATCCTTTTCGTCCCCCTATTGTTTTCTATTCTTTTTACTAATTTGCAGAATAAATATCTTTTTTATGACCGGCACACAATTTATTACCAACAACAAAGGCGAAAAACAAAGCGTAGTGCTGCCTTTAAAGGCCTACGAAAAAATGCTTGCTGATCTTGAAGAGTTAGAAGACATCCGCCAATACGATGCAGTGAAAAGCCGCAACGAGCCCCGCATAGCTTTGGAAGACTACTTGTTGCAGCGCAAAAAAAGAAAGCATGCCCGTCTATAAAATAACCCTTTCCAAAACCGCTCGAAAACAGCTTGATAAATTCCCCGATGCCACTGCCGAACCACTTCTTAAAGCCATTGCTGCCTTAGCTGGTAACCCTCGCCCGCAGGGATATAAAAAGCTCAAAGGGCGCGATGGCTATCGCATCCGGCAGGGCGATTACCGTATCATCTATGATATTATCGATAAAATACTCAACATAGACGTAATTTCCGTAGTCAACCGCAAAGATGTATATCGATAATGTAAAAGAACATAGCTAACGGAAACAACCAACTATTGTTTGCGGTCCCTTGCGCTGTGTTTCCCTTGCGTCTTTTGGGTTAAAGATCTATCTGGCGTCTCTTTGTGCCTTGGTATCATTTTCGCCGTTGATGCTGCTCTTCACAATCAACTTCGATAGTGTACGAATTCCCAATGTCAAATAGGTCTTTGTAGCAACCATACCGCTGTCATGATTGCGCTTATACAAAAAGCAGCAACTGAATTGCTTTGCTCAGGTATTTTAATACCTTGCACCAACAAAAGAGTTAGTTGTAAATTTAAACTGCTATTTTATTCCAATGAGAGAGGATAGTAAAAGATGGTTGATCAGTATGCTGAAAACTTCAGGCAGCAAAAGAGGCCATTTATCCAATGGAAACTACTCTGACGAAAGACATTTGCAACAACATTTTGAGCTTGACGACTTACCAAGTCACGAAAGAATAAAAACAACACATAAATTCTATACAAGCCGTAGCAAATAATTTTGCCATTGATTGTGTTCTTCACCCTCAACAATACAAGGTACTTCATAATTCAACATGCCATCAATTCTTTACACTGCTTCTTTGTGTCTCTTTGTGCCTTTGTGTCTTAGTGGTTCAACACAGCAAACTCCTTAAGAAAATATTTTGCCTTTAACCAACTTTTATTTATTTTGCAGTAGTTATTAAACTCCTTTCCCTGCAGCAACCAACCGCCCTCTTTTTGCCTTTCCAATAATAAAATTACCCCCTTATAGAGACCTTACAGAGACCTTATAGAGACCGTACTCCCACTCAAAGCCATGCCAAAGGCATGGTAATGCCCACTTAAAGCCCACCCAAAGCCATTACAACCCCCTTACAAGGCCATCGCGTTTTCAGCAATATTTCCCTTTTTTTCCATACGAGCCCCCACTATTTCTCAGAAAAACCTTGCAGCTTTCTTGTTAATATTGTATTTTGCATACAATTCAAACTATGGGCCATGAAAACAATAATACTCTCTCTTTTTATTGCTATATCTCTTTTAATAACAACAACCAGCTTTGCAAAGGTGAATGTACAGGATTCGCTGGCCCTGGTGGATTCTGTATAATAGTACCGGCGGAGGCCCCGGTTGGGTACTCACAACCCCTGTAGCCACCTGGAGCGGCGTCACAGTAACCGCCGGAAGAGTAACTGGGCTTGACTTAGATGGTTATTATTTAAGCGGCACCATCCCCTCTTCCCTTGGCAACCTTTCTGAGTTGACTATACTTGACCTGGCTATTGGTTATTTAAGCGACAGCATCCCTTCCTCCCTCGGCAACCTTTCTAAATTAACCGATCTTGAGCTATACGACAATCTACTAAGCAGTACCATTCCCTCTTCCCTGGGCAACCTTTCCAATTTAACACAGCTTGATCTTGGTGAAAATCAATTAAGCGGCAGTATTCCTTCCTCGCTGGGCAACCTTTCTAATTTAGCTTATTTGAATCTGGGGGCCAATATATTAAGCGGAAGCATCCCCTCCTCATTGGGCAATCTTTCTGATTTAACCGTGCTCGTGCTTGCATACAACCAATTAAGCGACAGTATTCCCGCCACGTTGGATGCTTTGCCTGATCTGGACGCTTTAAATCTGGCAAACAACCAGCTCACGTTTGCAGGCATGGAAGGAATTGCCACTGCTTACGCTGCTCTCTCCCCTTATGTTACCTATGCCCCGCAAGCTAATATTACGCTCAATTATAACGACGGGCAGCTTTCGGTTTCTGCAGGCGGCACATTAAGCAATAATACTTATTACTGGTATAATAGTGGTTTACTAGTAGCAACAAATATTGGTGATTCTGTATTTCCTGTTACTGAAACAGGCAATTATTCAGTGGCTGTAACTAATACAATAGCTACCCAGCTTACTCTATACAGCGATACAGTTGATGTATCATCTTTGCCTGTAAAGTTCCTAAGCTTTACCGCCCAAAAACAAGGCACACAAGCCCTCCTGCAATGGACAACTACCCAGGAAATAAATAGCAGCTATTATACTGTTGAGAGAAGCAGTGATGATGTGAACTTCACAGCAATAGGACAACTAAGCGCCAAGGGAAATATCGTTGCCACAGTAGCCTATTCATTTATAGACAACAAACCTGTAAATGGCATAAACTATTATCGTCTGCGGGTGGTTGATAAAGATGGGAAATACACATACAGCGAAATAAGAAGTATCAACGTGACAATAAATTTTGCTGCAAACATTTATCCAAATCCTGTACAAAACGATTTAAACCTCAACTTTAATTGTAACAAAGCAATGACTGTCCAGGTTGAAATTGTGAGTGGAGAAGGGAAAATAATATCGTCACAGCAAATAAAAGTAGCGGCAGGAGTATCAACGCAAAGCATGAATTCTGCTTCGCTAAGTAATGGGGTTTATTATGTAAGATGTATTTCTGCTAACGGAGAAACAGAGTTGAGGTTTGTAAAGGAGAAGTAGATATCGTTTTCTCTTACCCACTCCTTCAGATCGGGACGAAAATTGATAAAGTCAATTCTTTTGGTTACCAGCTTTTGCACACAAATTGGGCTTTAGTGGCAACGCTCCGTTCAACAGTTGTACATCCATTGAACAATTCCAAGCCACAGTCAACCCTCAAATTTGCAAGCAACTGGACCTCAAGCAAGCAACAATCTATCAAAACCACCTCCAACTGCATAAATGACGCATTTCGACTGCAAATGACACATTTTGATGTTAACTCAACTCCTCACACCATAGAAACCGCTCTTTTGCTTGTAGACACCACCAAAACCCTCGTAGATGCCATCAAAACCCTTGTAGATCCCACCAAAACTCTTGTAGGCGGCACCAAAACCCCTTATAGACGCCAGCAAAACTCTAGTAGACGGCATCAAAACCCTTGTGATGCCATTAAAAGCCTTGTAGACAAAATTCAACTCTTAAAAAGAATATGCAGCCTTTTGATTGTTTTGGCTTATTTTTAACCAGCGGCTTTACCATTTCTTTTATTTTTGCCCACACACGCAACTATTTGCGATCATTCTTCTTAATCAATACGCTCTGATGAAACAATTACTGTTACTTTCTGCTTTACTCTGCACGGTCGCCCTTTCATTCGCCCAGCAAACCGACAGCACTATGAACAAACCAATGCACAAAAAGATTGACCTCTCCAATCGCGCCAACGATCATTTTATGATACAATATGGCGCCGACGGTTGGGGTGGCAAGAACGACACTATTTCACCTTCCGGCTTTTCAAGGCATTTTAATTTCTATTTCATGTACGATCTGCCTTTTAAGGCCAGCCCCCATTTCAGCCTGGGCATTGGTGCCGGTCTTGGCAGTAGCAATATCTTTTTTAAGGACACTTATGTAGATCTGATAGACCAAACTTCAACACTTCAGTTTATAAATGACAGTTCTGCAAACCATTTTAAAAAATACAAACTCACAACTGTTTACCTGGAAGCGCCTGTTGAATTTCGCTATTCTGCCAATCCCGTAGATCCTGAAAAAGGGTTTAAGTTTGCCATAGGCGCCAAACTTGGCTACCTTCTTAATGCGCACACCAAAGGCAAAGACCTGGAAACAAGTACCGGAACCACCATTTATGGCCCGGCTTATATAGAAAAAATAAGCGACGTGAGATTTATCAACAACACTCGTTTTGCGGTAACCGCGCGCATTGGCTATGGCAATTTTTCAATCGACGGTTCTTACCAGCTTACCAGTTTTATTAAATCCGGCGCAGGCCCTACCATTAACCCATATTCAATAGGTCTCACGGTTGCAGGGTTGTAATTCATCGTTCATCGCTCGCTTATCTTTGCCCCAAAAACTCTCAACTCTTGATCGAGAAAAATCAAAAGATACGCAGCGATGAAAGGGCAATATTACGTAGCCGTTGTAAAAAAAGAAGATACCGATGCACAGGTAACCGAATATCTTGATGAGCTTGCTTTTCTCGCTGAAACTGCCGGCGCAATTGCTGTAAAAAGATTCACCCAAAAACTTCCCCATCCTGATAGCAAAACCTTTGTAGGCAGTGGCAAACTGCAGGAAATAAAAAGCTATGTTGCAAATCAAAACATCACCCTTGTCATTTTTGATGATGAATTAACCGGCTCTCAAATAACTAATATAGAAAAAGAATTAGGTGTACTTACTATTGACCGCAGTGATCTGATACTTGACATTTTCGCCCGCCGAGCCCGCACCGCACAGGCAAAGACGCAGGTAGAACTCGCGCAGTATCAATACCTCCTTCCCCGTCTCAAAGGGATGTGGAAACACTTAGAAAGACAGGGCGGCGGCATAGGTACGAGAGGTCCGGGGGAAACAGAAATAGAAACAGACCGCCGTATTGTAAAAGATAAAATTTCTTTGCTACGCAAACGCCTTGAAGTTATAGACAAACAATCTTTCACACAACGCAAAGACAGAGGTGAATTTATCCGCGTAGCTCTTGTAGGATATACCAACGTAGGCAAAAGCACCCTGATGAATTTGCTGAGCAAAAGCAGTGTGTTTGCCGAGAATAAACTATTTGCTACGCTCGACACCACTACCCGCAAGGTGGTTTTTGAGAATACTCCTTTTTTATTAAGCGACACGGTAGGCTTCATCCGCAAGCTGCCGCATCATTTGGTAGAAAGTTTTAAAAGCACACTCGATGAAGTGCGCGAGGCAGATATTTTATTGCATATAATAGACATTTCGCATCCTCAATACGAGGAACAAATGGGCGTAGTAAATAAGACTCTGCAAGAACTGAAAGCGTTTGATAAACCGATATTCACTGTTTTTAATAAGATGGATCTATATGAAAAAAACAGTTTTGATGAATGGCTTTCAGAAGATGTAAAGCAGGAGATACTCCGAGAACTGCGTGAAAAATGGGAACACATTACCGAAGGCAATTGCGTCTTCATTTCCGCTACAGAGCAGATTAATATTGACGGGTTGCGCAATTTCATATTGAATAAAGTGCGCATGATCTACAATGTGCGCTACCCTTACAAAACAGAATACCTTTATTAGTGAGCGCATCAAAAAAATACAATTGGTATAAAATAGCTGACAACATTGAACAAATTAACTGGCAGCAAAACAATATGGCTATTGTGGAAGTAAAGGGTAAAAAAATAATATTGGTAAAGTCCTCTGCTGAAGTTTTTGCATGCGCACACCAATGTCCCCACGCCGGCGGCATACTGGCGGAAGGTCTAATTGACGCGGTTGGAAATATAGTTTGCCCGCTTCACCGTTACAAATTCAATCCCGCCAATGGGCGCAACACAAGCGGCGAGGGCTATTACCTGAAAACCTATCCGATACAGAAAAGAGTGGATGGCCTGTATGTTGGTTTTGAGGAGAAAAGCTGGCTGAATTGGGGCTAATTTATGACCCCAATAAAAAGCAGTTGGATGAAAACTAAAATCTCCTATTTTTGCACCCCGTTTTAATAATCCCGAATAGCTCAGTTGGTTAGAGCATCTGACTGTTAATCAGAGGGTCACTGGTTCAAGTCCAGTTTCGGGAGCAAATAGACAGGCACTTACAAGAAATGTAAGTGCCTTTTTTTGCTTAGTGCAACCTGTTTGCCTCAAAAATAGCTTGAACATTTTTTAACTGCATATCCATTTTATTACATTAACCTCAGAAAGGAGGTATATAGGGCTGACGGAGATCTACCAGGGTTGCCATGCCTTCGGCTGGGCGTTGAGTGGGTGCTGAGTGGGCATTACCATGCCTTTGGCTTGGCTTTGGGTGGGCATTGAGTGGGAGTATGGTCTCTATAAGGTCTCTATATTGTCTCTATAAGGTCTCTATAAGGGTAGGGAAATAAGAATTGGAAATGGGAGAAATGTGAAGTTGGTTGCAATTTAGGTTTAAGTTGGGAGGCGGCAAAAATTAATTTTCCTTAGTTTAATTTTTAAAACACGAGGGCATAAAGGCAGGTTGCTAAAGCTAGCCTGGAAGGCAGAATCGTTCCGCAGACCGTGCTGCAGACAGAAAGTAAATTGGGGATCAGGGAGGCGGATGTGGGGAGGTTATCTGTAATGCACACCTTAAAGGATAAAGACAGGAAGTGTTTAATGTTAGTATATTAGGGTATAAACCTTGATAATGAGTTGGTTAGTTGAGAGGATTAAGGATATTTTAATATGCTTTTTAGCTAAGAATTTTTTACTTTCCCAAATTATCAAGCAAAAAATCAAATAACAATGAGACAAAAATTACTCTTTCTTTTGGTGTTTAGTTTGGCTTCGCTGACGCTGTTTGCACAGGTGGCGCCCCAGACCATGCAACAGATACAGCTTCTTTTGCAGGAAAAAAACAGCCGCACACCCACACAGAAAAAAATAAGCTCACGCCTGCTGCAGGCACTGAGGGAAAACAGGGGGGAGAAAATGGCTGCAGGTGTTGACCTGGATCCTGCTGATGTGAATGCAGATGCTAACGGGGCGCTTAAAGTGGATATTAAAGCTGATGTGACAGAGTCGTTGCTTTTAAAAATCAAAGCGCTTGGCGGAACGATCATTTATCCTTCCGTACAATACCATACTGTTCGTGCAATGGTAAACCTGAAGGATGTTGAAACCATTGCGGGATACGCGGAAGTTAAGTTTATCGGACCGGCAGTGAAAAGCAGGGTTGTGGATGCAGGAGAAAATATAAAAGAAAATGGTTTTGAAGAGCGCGCCCTAAGGGTTCGCGCTGAATTAATGACATACCTTATCACCCATGTTGATGCTATTGGAAAAGTTACCTCGCAAGGTGATGAGGCGCATGGCGCTGCTACTGTAAGAAGCACTGACGGATATTTGGGTACAGGGATAAGGGTTGGCGTTTTGAGCGACAGCTATAACTCAACGGGCGGAGCTGCGGCGGATGTTACCAGCGGAGACCTGCCAGGGACTGGGAACCCTGACGGATATACTACGCCGGTAGTGGTAGTGCAGGACGTTACCGGGGCAACAGATGAAGGCAGGGCGATGCTGCAAGTGGTGCATGACCTGGCACCCGGGGCCCTTTTGTATTTTGCAACCGGTGATGTAAGCGAAGCAGGGTTTGCCTCTAATATTGAAGCATTGCAGGCAGCACCCAATAACTGCAATATCATTATTGATGATCTTGGTTATTTTGATGAGGCTGTTTTCCAGGATGGTATTGTGGCGCAAGCTGTGGACAGCGTGACGAATGCAGGCGCTTTGTATTTTTCTGCAGCAGGCAACTCGGGAGCACTTGCAGAAGGTACATCCAGCGTTTTTGAAGGGGATTTTAATGATGCTGGCTCTTTGGCTTTTGCCGGGAGTTCCAAGGCGGGGAGTGTTCATAATTTCGGAACTGTTGCATCCCCTGTTAACGGGGATATTGTTACAGTAAGGGGAGAGGAAGTGTATAATTTGACCTGGAGCGATCCATACGGAGCTTCAGGCAATGATTATGATCTTTTTTTGGTGAGTTCAAGCGGAACAGTGAAGGAATCTTCAACTGATGTGCAAACGGGAACGCAGGATCCATACGAAGAGACCTCTGCACCGAGATTGGTTTCCGGCGACAGGCTGGTTGTTTTTAAAGACAGCGCTGCGGCGGTGAGAGCGTTTCACCTGAACGCAAACGGCGGTGGATTAACGAAAGCGACCAACGGGCAAACGGCGGGGCACCCCTGTGCTATAAAGGCGTTTTGCATGGCGGCAACACCAGCATCTGCTGCAGCCGGCCAAGGCTATCCGTCAGGGCCTTACCCAGGCCTTTTTATATCAACAAATGTAGTGGAGCCTTATTCTTCAGACGGGCCAAGGAAAATATTTTATAACCCGGACGGTTCGGCAATAACCCCCGGTAACTTTCTTTTTGGTACCAATGGGGGCACAACCCTATCCAAACCTGACCTGACCGGGGCAGATGGCGTTTCCACAACATTTGCTGCATCTACGGGGCTGAACCCTTTCTTTGGTACATCCTGCGCGGGACCACATGCAGGAGGCGTTGCGGCATTGCTTTTATCTGCTAACCCTACTTTAACCGAAGCGCAGGTGAGAGAGATACTTACTACGACGGCACTCGATATACAGACTAAAGGTTATGATGTAAACAGCGGCTATGGCATTGTGCAGGCGATACAGGCGATAGAAGAAGGTACTTTGCCTATAAAACTACTGACCTTTACGGCTACCAAAGAAGGCGGACAAAACCTGCTGCAATGGGCGACAACACAGGAATTGAACAGCAGTTATTTTGCTGTGGAGAGAAGTATTGACGGGGTAAGTTTTGCGGCGATAGGCAATGTAAATGCGACAGGGAACAGCAGCGCAACTAAAAGCTATTCTTTGAAAGATGCTAAACCTGTGAATGGTATCAACTACTACCGGTTGAAAATGATCGATAAGGACGGGCAGTTTAGTTACAGCGCCATAAGGAGCATTACTGAAGTGGCAAGCTTTGGGGTGAGCATTTATCCAAACCCTGTGCAAAATAACCTGTCACTGAACTTTAACAGTGCGAATGCGATGACGGTTCAGGTTTCGGTTGTTGATAATGGCGGAAAGGTGGTTGCTACACAACAAATGGCGGTTGTGGCAGGGATATCGACACAGAGTATTAATGTGGGTGGGATGAGCAGCGGAACTTATTATGTGAGGCTGGTTAATGCTGACGGAGAAACGGAGTTGAGATTTGTGAAAGAGAAATAAGAAGCTTTATAAATTTTAATAAAAAAGGCAAGAGATGAACCCTGACGTTGGAGCAATCAACCAGAATGCCCTCCTCTTCGAGCATTGGCTATTCTGAAGCGATATTTTGGGAAAGGGAAGGATTTTTAGGGTTCACACACAAATCAAACAAACAAATTAAAAACAAATAAAAAACGAAAACAATGAAACAAAAACTCCTCTTTCTTTTAATGCTTAGTTTGGCTTCGCTTTCGCTGTTTGCGCAGGTGACGCCAGCAACCATGCAGCAGATACAATTGCTGTTGCAGGAAAAAAACAGCCGTACTCCAACGCAACAAAAAATTGATTCGCGTTTGCTACAGGCGGTAAGGGAAAACCGTGGCGAGAAAATGGCCGCCGGTGTTGACCTTGACCGCGTTGATGTAAAAGCGGATGCAACAGGCACTCTGAAAGTTGATATCAAGGCTGATATCACTGATGCATTTCTTTCAAAGATCCAGTCGCTTGGCGGACAGATCATTCATGCGGCACCGGAATATCATACTGTTCGCGCAACAGTTAACCTGAAAGCGGTTGAAACTATTGCGGGTTACCCGGAAGTTAAATTTATTGAACCAGCCGTGCAGAGCATGGTGGTTGATGCAGGAAGGAATAAAGCAGTTTCTGCAGACCGCGTTGCAAGGGTTCGTGCTGAATTGATGGCTTATCTTGCCACACATGTTGATGCCATTGGAAAAGTTACTTCCCAAGGCGATGCTACCCATGGTGCGGCTAACGTAAGAAGCACGTATGGATATTTAGGCGCAGGCATACGGGTTGGTGTTTTGTCTGACAGTTATAATGCAACCGGCGGGGCTGCGGCAGATGTTACCAGCGGCGATCTGCCCGGTACAGGAAACCCAGATGGATATACTACACCAGTAACCGTACTGGAGGATTTTCCGGCGGAAGTGATGAAGGAAGAGCGATGCTGCAAGTGATCCATGACCTGGCACCGGCAGCGTTGCTGTACTTTGCAACGGCTGATGTGAGCGAAGCTGACTTTGCCTCGAACATTAAAAAACTACGGGCAGCTCCTTATAATTGTAATATCATATTGGATGATGTTGGTTATTTTGATGAACCTGCTTTCCAGGATGGGATATCAGCATTGTCTGTAGATACGGTAACGGCTGAGGGCGCTTTGTACTTTTCTGCTGCAGGCAACTCCGGTTCCCTTGCAAAAGGTACTTCCGGTGTTTTTGAAGGTGATTTTAATGATGCTGGTTCTGTTACTTTTTCCGGCAGTTCCAAGGCGGGAACGGTTCATAATTTTGGAACAGTGGCTTCTCCTGTTAACGGGGATATTATTAAAGCGGAAGGAGAAGTGTATAACTTAACCTGGAGTGACCCTTTTGGAGCATCAAGCAATGATTATGATCTTTTCTTAGTGAGTTCAAGCGGCACAGTGAAAGGGTCCTCAACAAATGTTCAGTCAGGCACACAAGAAGCATACGAACAAATTACGCCGGTTAGAGTAGTTTCCGGAGACCGGCTGGTTGTTTTTAAAACTACTGCTGCGGCAGTGAGGGCATTTCACCTGAACACAAATCGGGGTACCCTCACGGTGGTAACCAATGGACAAACAACTGGACATGCCTGCGCTGCGAATGCATTCTGTATGGCTGCAACACCGGCAAGTACTGCATTTGAATCAGGCTATCCGACGGGACCTTATCCCGGGTTGTTTGTATCTACAAACAAAGTGGAACCCTTTTCTTCAGACGGGCCGAGGCGTATATTTTATAACCAGAACGGTACTCCAATAACTGCAGGGAACCTTCTATTCGGAACCAACGGCGGAACAGTACTTTCCAAACCTGACCTGACAGCGGCAGATGGCGTGTCGACTACGTTTGCTTCATCTACAGGACTTAACCCTTTCTTCGGGACATCCTGCGCAGCGCCACATGCAGGCGCTATTGCCGCTTTAATTTTGTCTGCGAACCCTTCCTTAACAACTGCACAGGTGAGAACAATTCTTACTTCGAGCGCGCTTGATATAGAAGGTTCAGGATATGATATAAACAGCGGGTATGGTATTATACAGGCCATCCAGGCGGTTGAGGCTATACCAACATCCTGTGGTGTCCCAACAGGACTTAGTGCTTCGTCAATCACAAGCACCGGCGCAACAACAGGCTGGGCAGCAGTAACAGGCGCAAGCAGCTATACCTTGCAGTACAAAGCTTCTACAGCTCCTTCTTACACTGTAGTAACGGGTTTAACTACCAATTCAGATGCACTGACAGGGCTTAGCGCAAGCACTAAATATTACTTTGAAGTGGAAACAGTTTGCGCAAGCAGCACCAGCGCTTTCAGCACTTTGGATTCCTTTACTACAAGCGCTGCACCTTGTGGGGTGCCAACGGGCCTTAACGCAAGTGCTATTACTGCCTCAAGCGCAACATTAGGATGGGGAGCTGTATCCGGCGCTGCGGCTTATAATTTGAAATATGGAACTTCGCTTACAGCACTCACAACAGTTACCGGCATAGCCACTAATTCTTATGGCCTTACCAGCCTTACGGCAGGCACCAAATATTACTTTGAAGTAGCTACACAATGCTCAGGGATGGTAGGCAGTTATAGTACTGTAGATTCATTTACAACAAGTGCAGCACCGTGCACAACGCCAACAGGCCTTAACGCATCAGCTATTACAACTTCATCAGCAACAGTAGGCTGGGGTGCTGTTTCAGGCGCATCAAGCTATACGCTTAAATACGGTGCCTCATTAACAGCGTTGACAACGGTAAGTGGTTTAACTGCTAATTCTGACGGGCTCAGCAGCCTTACTGCAAGCACTAAATATTATTTTGAAGTACAGACAGTATGTTCAGGCAGCAGCAGCAGTTTTAGCACGCTTGATTCATTTACTACTTCAGGTGTTACCTATTGCACTTCAAAGGGAACTTCTACAGCAGAGTACATTTCAGCAGTTGCGGTTGGTACTATTAATCATACCTCAACAAACGACGGCGGTTATGGCAACTATACGAGTGTGAGCACAAGCCTTACAGCAGGTACTAAATATACAATTACCCTCAGCCCGTCTTTTACGAGTACTAAGTTTAAGGAAGGCTGGGCAGTATATATTGATTACAACCAGGATGGTTCGTTCACAGGTACAGGCGAAGCTGTGGTCGCAGGTACTGAGGCTAAAACAGCAACCAGCAAGAGCTTTAGCTTTAAGGTGCCAACCACTGCATTAAACGGGGCTACACGCATGAGGGTACAGTTGCAGCGCACAACAGCCAGCACTAATCCATGCGCAACTATTACGGACGGAGATGTGCAGGACTTTACTGTAACAATCACAGGCGGTACGCCGGGGGTTGAAGAATCAGCTATGACAGCAGATGCTTCTGAGGATAAAGCAGCAGGTAATACCAGTACGCTTTCTATTGTTCCAAACCCTGTGTCAGGTGGATCTGCCTCAACAGCAATGTATAATCTTGCAAAAGATGGTAATACTACACTGCGTGTGATAGACCTTATGGGCAGGGTGGTTTACTCACAAAACCTTGGAGTACAAAATGCGGGGCAACACAACTATTCATTAAACCATGTGACAGGCAAACTAAATGCAGGGTATTATTTAGTTGTGCTTGAGCAAAACAACCAGGTTGTGGCACACAACAGGTTTATTGTGACGAAGTAATTAGTTGATCGATGAACTTTCTAAAACCATCCCCTAACCGGGATGGTTTTTTGTTGCCCAGATCTCTAAGCTGTTCCAATTTTTGTTCATCCCCTCATTCTTCGTGTTTCTTCAATTGATCATCAAAATAATTAGTATAAAAAAAATACTTTTATCCTTTACGGTAATTATTTTTATACGTAATGGTATTTTGTGTTAAAATATTCTTTAGTTTCGATTTTGATAATTGTATAGGAAAACAGAAAAACGAATTGCTAAAAAAATTCCTAATTGTATATCCTTAATTTTTTATTAACTAAACAAAAATTTCAATCATGAGACAGTCACTACATTACCGTCGATTGCTTGTGCCCTGCTTTGCAGCGCTGCTTTTATGCAGCCAATTGCGAGCACAGGTTACAAAAAGCACTTTTAATTTCGGCCCTCCCAGGGTGGTAAACTTCCACGACCTGGCAGAGAATGAAAAGAAGAATCCTGTCATACTCAAACCCCGTTTTATAGAACAGGGAGAAGACAGGGACAAATTTATTTTTCATCCGCTTCCTGTAACACCGGGAGCAAAGGCAGAAATAGTGCCGACCCCAAAGGAATTGACGGGCAAACTTGTTGCAAATTCTCCTGCAGCAAGTCAAAACTTCCAGGGTGTACTGGATAACGGTACGCTGATACCGCCGGATATTAATGGGTCAGTTGGTAATACTTATATAATGGAAACTACCAACCAGCAATTTAATATTTATACAAAAAGCACTGGTGCATTAAAAAGTACAGTAGCCATTACTACGCTTTTTTCTCCGTTCAGCGCTTCGTATGAATATTATGACCCCCATATTGTTTATGACCCCAATAACCAACGGTTTATAATAGCCATTGATGTGCTGACGGGTTCAGGAGGAAACACCCCAAGCGCCTTTGCTTTGGCTGTTTCTGCAACAGGCGACCCGACGGGCAACTGGTACATATATGACGTTACCTGCACACCATCTGCACCTTCTGATTTTATGGATTATGACCAGTTGGGTTTTAATAATAACTGGATAGTGATGACCGGAAATGATTTCCCTTCATCAGGCGCGAACACCAGTCACATATATGTTTGGCCAAGAGCTACATTATATGCAGGTTCGGCAGGTACTGCTACTACGTTTGTTGATACTAAAAATCTTCTTATTTCACCAGCCACTACCTACGATGCTACACAGAATACAGAATACATGGTTTCTAATTCTAACGGCAACTCTGGCGGTAATGGCTATGTAAATATTGGAACAATTACAGGAACAACTTCGGCGCCGGTTTATGCAGCAGGCAGCCAGCTTGGCGTTAACCAGCCATGGCAGGATCCTTCAGCGTTGGAAGAAGCACCACAGGAAGGTGAATCCAAAGCTGATGGGCTGGAAGCAGGTGACACACGTATACACAGCGTTATTTACCGCAATGGCTCACTATGGTTTACGCATGGGGTTTACCTTCCTGCTTCGGGAACCGTTACCAATTGCGCAGTTGACTGGTGGCAGATCAATCCTTCTGCTTTAACGGTTACCCAATTCGACCGCATAGCAGATGCTAATAAACTAATTTGGTATTATTATCCAAGCCTTGATGTAAATGCCAATGGCGATATGCTCATAGGTTACTCCTCTTCAAGCGCTACTACTTATGGAGGCGCTCAATATGCTTTAAGGCTTTCAACTGATGCCCTAAACACACTGGAAACACCGGTACAGTTTGTAAATGGTGTTGCCGGATACTACAAAACGTATGGTGGTGGCCGCAACCGTTGGGGCGATTATTCAGGAACTGCTTTTGACCCTACTGATAATTCTTTCTGGACCCTGCAGGAATGGGCTAATACAGGCAGCAACTGGGGAACACAGATCGCACATATACCTGATGCCGGGGCTACATGTAATATGCCGTCGGGATTAAATGCAAGCGCCATCACCACTTCAAGCGCTACAGCAGGCTGGGGCGCAGTATCAGGCGCAAACAGCTATAACCTGGAATATGGGACTTCATTAACAGCCCTTACAACAGTCACAGGTATAACTACTAATTCTTATGGCCTTACCAGCCTTTCTGCAAATACCAAATATTACTTTGAAGTGCAAACAGTATGTGCCAGCAGCAACAGCGGTTACAGCTCGGTAGATTCATTCACTACGGCAGCAGCAGCATGCGGGGTGCCAACATCGCTTACTGCAACTGCTATTACAACCACAAGCGCTACAGTAGGTTGGGGAGCTGTATCCGGGGAATTAAGCTATGACCTTAAATATGGAACTTCTTTAACAGCCCTTACAACAGTCACAGGCATCATTACTAATTCTTACGGGCTTAGCAGCCTTACTGCAGGAACCAAATATTACTTTGAGGTAGCGACAGCATGTTCAGGCGGTACCAGCGCTTACAGCACGGTAGATTCCTTTACAACTACAGCAGCGCCATGCACAGTGCCTTCAGGGCTAAATGCAAGCGCTATTACTTCCAGCAGCGCAACAGCAGGTTGGGGAGCGGTATCAGGAGCGGTAACTTACAATTTGAAATGGGGTGCTTCTTTAACTGCTTTGACCACTGTAAGCGGGTTGACCTCTAATTCTTATGGGCTTACAGGGCTTACGGCAAGCACCAAGTATTATTTTGAAGTGCAAACTGTGTGTGCAAGTAATAGCAGCAGCTATAGTGCAGCAGATTCATTTACCACTGCAGGGATCACGTATTGTGCTTCTACAGGAACTTCTACAGCGGAATATATTTCAGATGTAGTCCTTGGAACGATCAGCCATACTTCAACAAATGATGGCGGTTATGGTAATTTCACAAGTGTGAACACCAGCCTAACGGCAGGCAAAAAATATACGATCAAATTGCAGCGGACATTTGCAAGCACAAAGTATACAGAAGGCTGGACCGTATATATTGATTACAACCAGGACGGCGCGCTCACCGGCACCGGGGAAGCTGTGGCATCAGGCACTGAAGCAAAAGGAAACACTACTACCAAAAACTTTAGCTTTACCGTACCTACTACTGCTAAAAACGGGGCTACAAGGTTGCGGATACAGTTGCAACGCACAACGTCTCCAACTAATCCATGTGCTACAATTGCAGATGGTGATGTGCAGGACTTTACTGTAACCATTACCGGCGGCGCTTCTGAGCCTGTTGAGCCTACCCTGCCAGCAGAAGCTGCACAGGATAATGTGCAGTTGAATGCCAGCACACTTTCTATAATTCCGAACCCGATAGCAGGTGCATCTAACGCAACAGCGGTTTATAACCTTGAAAAAGAAGGGAATACTACCCTGCGCGTGGTAGATCTAACCGGAAGAATGGTTTACTCGCAAAGCCTTGGGATACAGAATGCCGGGCAGCACAATTATTTGTTGTACAATGTGACAAGTAAATTAAATTCAGGATATTATTTAGTTGTTCTTGAACAAAACGGCCAGATCGTGGCGCGCAATAAGTTCATTGTGACCAAGTAATTCATTTGACCGATGTATTTAAAGCCATCCCGCCAACTGCGGGATGGCTTTTTTATTTGTAATATTTATTAAATCAAGTTGTTATAATATTAAAACTAAAGATTTAAAAGATCATTCTAACCACTGGAGTGTGCACTCTAACCGCGGGAGTGTGCACTCTAACCACTGGAGTGTGTACTCTAACCATTGGAGTGTGTACTCTAACTGCCGGAGTGTGCACTCTAACCGCGGGAGTGTGCACTCTAACCACTGGAGTGTGTACTCTAACCATTGGAGTGTGTACTCTAACCATTGGAGTGTGTACTCTAACTGCCGGAGTGTGCACTCTAACCGCGGGAGTGTGCACTCTAAACATTGGAGTGTGCACTCAAGCCGCTGGAGTGCGCACCCTAACAAGGAATTATTTCACTATTAAATTAATATGAATAGAAATAAATAAAAAAAATTCCCTAATTGTGGCATGATCTCTGCGTAAAATAAAGGACAAAAAATCAAAAAAATATGAAAAAAATGAATCCTGTAGTGCACTTTGAAATGCCCGCTGAAAACAGGCAGCGCATGGCTGATTTCTACTCCAAAGTGTTTGGCTGGCAAGCAAAGATGCATGGCGAAGAAATGGGTAATTATGTACAAGTAGCCACCAGTGAGTGCGATGAAAACGGCTGGCCAATAAAACCTGGCAGCATCAATGGAGGCTTTTTTCAAAAAAATGAAAACATGCCCGCGTAGTATCCGTCAGTGGTAATTTCTGTGGATGATATCAAGCAATCTATGAAGGAAGTGGAAGACGCAGGCGGAAACGTTCTTGGCGACCCGATGGATATACCGGGCGTTGGCTCCTATGTTTCTTTCTATGATACTGAAGGCAACCGCGTTTCGCTTCTTCAGCCTAAAATGTGATCCGCTTTAAAGCCTCCCATTTTTTTTGAAGCGCCTCAAGTTCGCTTTGTGTTTGTTTAACTGCTTCTATAGTTTGCGTTGTGGGTGCAACATCTGCTGCCTGTAAGCTGCCAAACAGGTCAGTAAAGTTGTTGTTCAGGTTATCGAAACCCTGTTTATTTGCTGCCGGTTTATTTGCTAATTGTTCAGCAAGTGAGTCTAGTTTTTTTAGGGTATCTGCCTTGACACCCTGTTCACCTGTGAGTTGTTTTTGGAGGGCAGCTCGAAAATCACTGATCTCTTTTAAGGCCTTTAAACAGGTTTTCCGCCCGTTATAGCACAGCAATGAAAGATCAGATTGTTGCTGCAAACCGGCAACAGGCGTTTTCACCCGTGGATCTATTTGCACGGTGAATGTTTGCGTATAGGCTTTGCCGTTCACAGTAAGTTTTACTTTATAATTGCCGGGCATTACCCAGGGGGAAGTAGGGTCAGGTACCGTATTTTTATACACTGCGGCAATAGGAAAAGAAGGCGGTCCTTCAAGGGGAGTATAGTGCATATCCCACATAAAACGGTGAGGCCCGGCTGCGGCTGAGAGTATCTGTTGCGGCCTTATCCAGTATAAAGGAATATCCACAGCGGGGATCTCGTATGGCTTGTCATTGCTGGAATATTTGCGGATGGAATTGCCTGCGGCATCAAGAATTTCCAGTGTTACTTCGTTATTAGAATTGTTTTTGAGGTAATAATCAATAATAGCCCCGTCAGGAGGGTTTTGACCGGCAGGTTCGTCAGGAGGGAGCGGAGTGTCGGGGTTCATATCCCAGCGGGCACGTATGGCGTTTTCAGGTTTGAAGAGTGTGGCTTCGGCGTTGATGCCCTGACCCACAAGTTGGCGGAGGGGGGTTATATCGTCCAATATCCAAAAAGCGCGGCCATGCGTGGCTACCACAATATCATCATCTTTAACAATGAGGTCGCGGATGGAACTGGCAGGCATATTTAACCGCAAAGGCAGCCAATGATCCCCATCATCGAGTGATACATAAACGGCGGTTTCAGAGCCTGCAAATAAGAGGCCTTTTTGTTTAGGGTCTTCGCGAACCGTGTTGATGGGATTATCAGGCAGGCCGGTAATTATTTTTAGCCAAGTCTTTCCGCCATCATGGGTGCGGTAAATATATGGGTGCATATCATCGCAACGAATGCGGTTAACAGCTGCATAGACCGTTTGAGCATCAAAATGCCCTGCGTCCAAAATAGAAACTTTGCTCCAGGAAGTAAGCTCAGGCGGGGTTACATCGTTCCAGGTGGTGCCTCCATCGTGCGTGACTTTTATTAGCCCGTCATTAGAGCCGCACCAGATGGTATTTATGTCTTTAGGGGATGGTGCTACTGTATAAATCACTCCCCGTGGCGGCATGGCCTTCATTTTATCAGTGGTATAAACGCCGATACTTGCCGGAACATCATAACTTTTTCTCGTTAGGTCGGGGCTGATGACTGACCAGTTGTCGCCGCCATTTGTTGTTTTGAACAGGACATTGCCTGCATAGTATAATATATGCGGGTCAATGGGCGAAAACACTATTGGTGCGGTTCTTACAAAGCGGTATTTGCCGCTCTTTATGGCTTCAGGGTCAATGTCCTGCACTTGTGCGGTCTTTTTGTTGTACCTGGTGAGTTTGCCGCCATATACAATATCAGAGTTTAAAGGATCCGGCACCACATAGCCATATTCTTCGGCGCCAACGGGATGCCATTCCCGAAACGTTATTTGACCATCATTTCCCCGTGAAGCGATGCCTACAGAGCCGCTTTCCTGCTGGCCGCTATATACATTATAGGGGAAGTCGTTATCGGCGCTGACGTGGTATAATTGAGCAGAAGGTTGGTTATACCAGGAGCTCCATGTGTTGCCACCGTTCACGGTAATGGTGGCTCCCTGGTCGCCAGTTATAAGAAGAATGTCAGGGTTGGTTGGGTTGATCCATAAATTCTGGTAATCATCGCCGCCGGGGGCACCGCGAATGCCCGTCCATGTTTTTGCACCATCAATTGACTTCCATACAACAATGCTTGCAGTATAGATGGTTTCGGCATTCTTAGGATCAACGGCTATCTCAGGCAGGTCGCCACCACCGATGCGGGCTTCAGGCCTGCCATCATCTGATATTCTCTGCCATGTTTCGCCTTTATTATTTGAGCGGTACAAGGCCATTCCTATGCCAGTGCCATACTCATTGGGCTGGGTCGTGCCAATGACCGTGTAAACAATATTTGGGTTGGAAGGAGCTATGGCAATATGCGCCTGCACAAGGCTGTCCGTCAATCCGTTCGTTAATTGGTGCCAGGTGGTGCCGCCGTCAGTAGATTTAAAGATGCCCCCTTTGGTGGTTTGCCAAGAAGCGTTTTCCCATGGCCCTTCGCGGGATGCCCAAAGGGTGGCGTATATGGTGTTTGGATCAGAGGGGTCAATCTCTACATCGTCACCGCCCGTGTTTTCGTCTTTGTATAAGACCTTTTCGAAAGTCTTCCCGCCATCGAGCGAGCGAAAGATGCCGCGCTCTTGGTTGGGGCCGTAGGGATGGCCGAGCACCGCCACAAAGACCCTATTGGGGTTGGTTGGGTCTATCGCTATTTTAGGATCTGCTGCCCGTCCCTTAAGCCAAGATGCATCCATGTTTTGCCTGCATCCGCAGATCTGTAGATGCCGTTGCCGACAGAAAGGTCAGGGCGGTGCAACCCTTCGCCGCTGCCAACATAAATGACATTTGGGTCAGAAGGGGCAACAGCGACAGTGCCTATCGAGCCGGTTGATTCGCTGTCAAATATTGGGAACCAGGTGCGGCCATAGTCGGTGGTTTTCCATACGCCGCCGTTGTTTACACCAATGTAGAATGTATTAGGCTGTTGCGGCACACCTGCTGCACCAACGGTTCTACCACCACGATAGGGGCCGATACAACGCCACTGCATGGAGTTGTAATATGAGGGGTCGTATTGCTGGGCAGAAAGTATATAATAAAAAAGGGATGAGAGGATCAATGTAATGACTGCCCGTTTAGAGAGATGAATTAGTTGCATGTGAAAGAATTAGGTTTCTAAGGTAAGGAATAAATTAAGGCTATCATCAAAGTAGATAATAATAGTTATATCTCAGGGGGAAGATAATTGTTTTTGCTAACGAGGTGACTAAAGAGGGCAATTGCATGTGGTTGACAGGGATGTGGCAGGACCTGGGCGGCTTTATATCAGTATAAGTTCAGTATAACTACAGTATAACATCAGTATAAGTTCGGTATAAGGCGAGTTTTAGGATTGTTTTTTATACTTACATGAGTGAGGAATAAATGGAGCTATGGAGGATGGGGATGGGAGAAAAGGAGTAAATAGGTGATCGTTGATCCTGAAAAATAGTTGATGCAATAGCAATATTATAACTTTAACGCATCAATAAATATACAATGAAATCTACTATAGCTTTTATTTTATTCTGGTTTGGCTATTACGGTATAGCAAATGCTCAAAATCAAACGGAGCAACCAAGCATTGATCCAGCATTAGCCAAAAAAATAACTGTTGCTGGATTTTGCCTTTGCAGGACAACCGTAGCAGAATTAAAAGCACTTGACAGTAATTTACAAGAAATTAATGTAGAAGAAATGGATATGTGCAATGATGGGTTTACACAAGACGGAAGATTTATTAATGGAAAGGGATATTATTCAAAGAAATATCCGGGAATTATTTTCCAAAAAGATAATGATAATGATCTCATAAGTAAAATTCGATTAACAAAGGATTTTGTAGGGAACCTGCCTGACGGAACGCCTATAAATATGAAAACACTGCTCGCAAAAGATGTTATAAATATTTACCCCGCATACGATAAATCGTGGCGTTCCCGCGGTTGTTCCAACTATTGGAATTTAAATAATGACACACTTTCCTTTTTTGTAAGAATTGATTCAACTAAAAAGCCCCGATATCCCTTGGATGAGGCGTATTATTTAGAAAAACCTATTGAGGGGATAGACATTGTTATTTCCTGTTACAGCATATTTAATAAAACTGATCATTTTTCCTTATTTGCGGATGATGAGCCTGCATTTTTTCTTGATAGTATACGAGTAAATAAAGGTGTAGTAGAAGGGTATCAGCCATCTGACATTGCCTTCGTTAATGTTTATAAAAACTCCGATTCTTTAAAGATAGAAGAGCCAAACGCCAAAAACGATATTGTTTACATTATTACAAAATCATTTGCCCGTAACCATTACTGGAATTATTTTAAGTCAAGATCACCCGATTATGAGAAGTTAGTTCCGGATCTTGCCACTGAAGAAAAAGTGGCTTATATATTAAATGATAAAGTTTTAAAATCTGGTATTGAAGCTGATCTCTTCGATGTAAACGATAGCAATTTCATACAGCTAACTATAATAAATAAAGACAAATTAAAAGAAGACTATAAAGTTCATGGTAAACTATTAGGTGTCATTATTAAGACAAAAAAATAAAGTTCCAGTTCGTTCTCCCTTTCAATAAAATAATCCTAGTTAAAATCGAAAGAGTCCAGTCACCATCTGTATTGGCCCTAAATTAATCTCTGTCGAAATTATACAAGTTTGATGCGGACGGGGTAAATGAAATCGCTTATGTCTATTATTTTAATGCTCTTAGCGGCGGGGTGTGCGGGATTTAATATGTAGTTGTATTCCTGCGGGATGGCTGTGGAGGGCAGTTTAATTATAAGGGTTTCTGTGGCTTTTAACAGGGCGCTGCCAAAGTCTTTTGTTGAGGAGGGCGCGGGAACCTCTTTCCAATTACCGGGGAGACCTGCTTCTTTTGGTTCGTGAATGGAATGGCCAGAAATTTCGAATGTAGTTATGCTTAAGGCTCTTGGGATGTCATTGATGTTGACGTTCATGGTGTATTCAAGGACTGCTAAAGCGCGGCTTTCTGAGGTGTAGATACATGCTATCATTTTATGGTTCCAACGGCCGCCATTTAACCTTGCGCCTTCGCCAGACAGGTCGGCGGCATGGCTTGTTTTCCCTACGCGGTAAAGTATCATGCTAAGGGTTAAGAATAAACGCCATAGTCAATTCTGCCAATGATGTTTCTTACTTCTTCTCTTCCAAACTGGTTGTTGATCAGTTCGTAAGGCGATTTGCCGCCCAGTGCCTGGTTTGGACGTGACATCCACTGGTTAAAACGTTCTTCATCTTCAAAGACCTCGTAGCCGTAAGAATAAATATCGGCAAGGCCCATGATGCGTTCGCTAAGAGCGGGATTGAACTTTTCTTCTTTCTTTTTGTTTATTAGGGTAGCCCTTGCGACAGAAAGCACTTTGGCAAGCTGGTCGTAACCAAGGGCTGACTTTAGCTTGAGCAGTTCTAAATCTTTTTTGGTGATGCCCCCGTCTGCTATAGCCATCTTTTCGAGGGGAGTCATGTGGCTTTCGGGCTTGTTTGCTGAGATGGTTAAAATGCCGGTATGCATACCCTCAAATACGCCGGCTGTTCTAAAGCCTATACTACGGGTTAGCGGTATATCTTTAGCTATGCCGACAGTATAAGTTTGCTTAGGCCGTTTCCTGGTTGCAATTGCTGTGGCTTCGTTAGTGCTTTTTGCCGAAGTATGGTTATTCTTTGCCATGAGTATAATTTTATATTGTTACCAGTACAAAAGTATATTGAAATAGCGAAAGAGAAAAATATTTGTGTAATTGATAAAGAGAAAAAGGGGGAAGTGGTAAGAAAAAAGACACTGAGGATGCTTGAATTCGGTTGACCATTTCTGCTGACCCCATAAATAATCAAGAAGTGTTGGTATTTTAGCAGGTGATATAACATATGCGCACAATTGCAACAACTATAATTTTCCTGCTTTTTTTGACCAATGTTTTAGGGCAGGCGGGAAAGCAAAAGCTTGAAATTACCCATTTGACGGGTGACTTTTATGTTTATACTACTTACAATTCTTATAAAGGAAACCTGATACCAGCAAACGGAATGTATGTGGTTACGGAAAATGGCGTTGTATTATTTGACACACCCTGGGACACCACTCAATTTCAACCTTTGCTTGACAGCATAAAGTTTAGACATAATAAAAGCGTTGTAATGTGCCTTGCTACACATTTTCATGAAGACAGAACTGCGGGGCTTGAATATTACAGGGAACGGGGAATTAAAACTTACACTACAACACTGACGGATTCGCTATGCAAAGAGCGGGGTGAAAAAAGAGCGGAATATTTGATGGACAAAGACACTGTTTTTAAGGTTGGACAATATGTATTTGAAACTTATTATGGCGGGCAAGGGCATACGCCATGCAACTGATGCACCAGTCGATCGCCCTGCGACTCATCGATCACAAAGGTGAAATTCAAATCGTTGGCCGCCTGGGTACCAGATAAATTTTCTGGTCCTGGAACAATTCAAAGGCCGCACCCAGCTCGTGCAGAATGCCGCGAATGTTGTGGCCCAGCAGACTCAACGACGCGCAAGGCCCGAGGATCTCGACGCGACACAACTCACCCAAGGCCGTGGACAGACCCGATAGCGCCGTGGGATCCAAGGTATTGGCGGCCGGATCCAACGAAACGGTCACGTTGGTCTCCGAGGTCGAGACCAAGTCGACCGACAGACCCTGCTGCTTGAACACCTGAAAGGCGTCCGCAAGGAAACCCACCTGATGCCACATGCCCGGACTATCCATCGAAATGAGCGTAATGCCCTTCTTGATGGCGATCGCCTTCACCTGAGCCGCACTATCAGCCACATTCGCCGAGACAATGGTGCCCTCGAGGCCGGGAGCCTGAGTGGCGTATACATGCAACGGAAGCAATTGGTACTTGTTCTGCCACGTCTACTCGTTTTTCAGTTCGCAGGT